>JNWL01000015.1 GCA_000716465.1 Streptomyces bikiniensis | reverse complement strand
CACCAGGCCCACCAGGCCCACCAGGCCCACCAGGCCGAACGGGCCCACCGGGCCGAACGGTCCCACCAGGCCCACCGGGGAGGGGGCCGCGAGCGCGAAGGGGGCCGCCACGGCGGTCGCCACGGTCACGGCGCGGACGCTGCGCAGTCGCAGGGGTGCGGATGCCATGGTGCCGGTGCCTTTGCTGTTCGCGGGCAGGGGGACGGCCGCGACGCTGCCACGCGGGAGGGGGCGGGGCGGGCGGCGACACCGGGGGCTGCTCCGGGAGGGCCAGGAATCCGCCCGATCAGCCTACTTTCCGATGATCGGACCGGACGGGCCGACCGGTTCGAACGGGCCGAACGGGCCGAACGGGCCCACCGGTCCCACCAGGCCCACCAGGCCCACCAGGCCCACCAGGCCCACCAGGCCGAACAGTCCCACCAGGCCGAACAGTCCCACCAGGCCGAACAGTCCCACCGGGCCGAACAGTCCCACCGGGCCCACCGAGCCCACCGGGCCCACCGGTTTGAACGGCCCCACCGGGCCCACCAGGCCCACCAGGCCCACCAGGCCCACCAGGCCGAACGGGCCCACCGGGCCGAACGGTCCCACCAGGCCCACCAGGCCGAACGGGCCCACCGGGCCGAACGGTCCCACCAGGCCCACCAGGCCCACCAGGCCGAACGGTCCCACCAGGCCCACCAGGCCGATCAGGCCGATCAGGCCCACCGGATCAGGTCGTCCCCACCGGCTCGCCCCCGTAAAAACGCCCCGGCTCCTTCCCGAAGACCGGCGCCAGGGTCAGCCACGCCGCGCCCTCCGCCACCGCGTCCCGTTCCGCGACGACGCCCACCGGGGTCGTCAGACCGAGGCCGGCGAGGACCGCCCGCACCCCGTCCGCGAAGACCTCCGGCGCGGCGAGCACCACCCGGCCGCCCAGGAGGACCTGGTCGATGTCGAGGAGCCGTACGAGATTGGCGGCGCCCGCGCCCAGAATCCGCGCGGCCCCGGCGGATTCGCCGCGCGCCACCGCCGCCAGGCACAGGACCTCCAGGCAGCCGCGCCCGCCGCAGCCGCACGGCGGCCCGTCGAGCTGGACGGTCTGGTGGCCCAGCTCGCCCGCCCCGGTCCTGTCCCCCCGCAGCGGCGCGCCGCCGAGGACGAGGCCGGCGCCGAGGCCCGTACCGAGGTGGACGTAGGCGAAGGAGCCGGGCGCGCCGGGCCGCAGGGCGAGGCCGAGGGCGGCGGCGTTGGTGTCCTTGTCGAGCACGACGGGGAGGTCGAGGCGCCGGGCCAGCTCGTCGCGGACCGGATGGCCGGCCCACTCGGGGAAGCCCGTGACCCGGCCGGGCACCCCGGCCCGGTGGTCCAGGGGCCCGGGCATGGCGACCCCGACGCCGAGGACGGCCCGGCCCCCGGCGCCGTACCGACCGCTCCCGCCTCCGTACCCGCCGCCCTCGCCCTGGCCGCCCTCGCCACCCCCGCCCTGGCCGCCCTCGCCATCCTCGTCCCGGCCGCCTCCGCCCCGGCTCCCGCTCCCGCCACCCTCCCCCAGCAGCCCCCGTACCTCCTCCGTCACCGCGTCCAGGACCGGCCCCGCCCCCGCGCCCAGGTCCACCGGGCGGCGGCGGAGGGCGACGGCCGTGCCCGCGAGGTCGGTCAGGAGGACCGTCAGCTCGTCCCGGTCGAGGTGGACGCCGACGGCGTGCGCGGCGGAGGGCACCAGGCGCAGGACCGTACGGGGCTTGCCGCCGGTCGAGGCCCGGTGGCCCGCCTCCGCCGCGAGGCCGTCCGCGCGCAGCCGCGCGGTGATCTTGCTGACGGCCTGCGGGGTGAGCCTGGTCCCCTCGGCCAGCTCCAGCCGGCTGATCCCGCCCTCCCCCGCCCCGCGCAGCAGGTCGAGCACGAGCGCGGTGTTGTGGCTGCGCAGCGCCGGTACGTTCACTCCGCCCTGGTCTTTCCTCACGCCCCCATTGTCGCCGCCGCTTGCACTTTGGCAACAGCGTTGCTTAAGTGAGGAACATGACTGGCACCGACACCCCCCGCATCCCCCTCCGCGTCGGACTCGTCGGCTACGGCCTGGCCGGCTCCGTCTTCCACGCCCCCCTGATCGCCGCCTCCGAGGACCTCGCCCTCGCCGCCGTCACCACCGGCAACCCCGAACGGGCCGCCGAGGCGCGCGCCGCCCACCCGGGCGTACGGGTGGCGGCGAAGCCCGAGGAGCTGTGGGCGCCGGGCGCGGAGGAGCTGGACCTGGTCGTCGTCGCCTCCCCCAACAAGACGCACGTCGAGGTCGCCACGGCCGCCCTGGAGGCGGGCCTCCCGGTCGTCGTGGACAAGCCGCTCGCCGGGACCGCCGCCGAGGCGCGCGGACTCGCCGCCCTCGCCGAGGAGCGGGGCCTGCTGCTCTCGGTCTTCCAGAACCGCCGCTGGGACAGCGACTTCCGCACCCTGCGCCGCCTCCTGGACGAGGACGCGCTCGGCGGGGTCCAGCGCTTCGAGTCCCGCTTCGAGCGGTGGCGGCCGAAGCCCAAGGGCGGCTGGCGCGAGTCGGGGGCGCCGGAGGAGATCGGCGGTCTCCTGTACGACCTGGGCAGCCACGTCGTGGACCAGGCCCTCGTCCTCTTCGGTCCGGTGGTCTCGGTGTACGCCGAGTCGGACGTGCGCCGGCCGGGCGCCGAGGCCGACGACGACACCTTCCTCGCGCTCACCCACGCGAACGGGGTCCGCTCCCACCTGTACGTGAGCGCCACCACCGCCCAGCTCGGCCCCCGGTTCCGGGTGCTCGGGCAGCGCGCGGGCTTCGTGAAGCACGGACTCGACCCCCAGGAGGCCGCCCTGCGCGACGGGCTGCGGCCCGGGGCCGGCGGCGCGGTCTGGGGCGCGGAGCCGGAGGAGCTGTGGGGCCGGCTCGGTGCCGGCGAGTCGCCGCTGACCGGCGGCGGGACGTCGGTCGAGTCGCTGCCCGGCGACTACCCGGCGTACTACGCGGCCGTCGCCGCCGCCCTGCGCGGCACCGGCCCGAACCCGGTCACCGCGCACGAGGCCGCCGACGCGCTCGACGTCCTGGAGGCGGCGCGGCGGTCGGCCCGCGAGGGGATCACGGTGGCGCTGTGAGCAGCTCCGAGGTCGGGGAACTGGAGGCCCAGGAGGCCCGGCTGACCCTGCCCCGCTTCACGTACGAGGACGCCTGGACGCTCGGCACGCTCCTGGTCTCGCTGGCCCGGGAGCGGCGGGCGCCCGTGGCGATCGACGTACGGCGCGGGGCGCAGCAGCTGTTCCACTGCGCGCTGCCGGGGTCCAGCGCGGACAACGACGCCTGGATCGACCGCAAGCGGCGGGTCGTGGAGCGGTACGGGGAGAGCTCGTTCCTGGTCGGGGCCCGGTTCCGGGCCAAGGGGACGACGTTCGAGGCGTCCTCGCGCCTCGACCCCGACCGGTACGCCGCCCATGGCGGGTCGTTCCCGATCGGGGTCGAGGGCGCGGGAGTGATCGGCTCGGTCACGGTCTCGGGGCTGCCGCAGGCCGAGGATCACGCCCTGGTCGTCGAGGCACTGGAGCGACTGCTCAGCTCGTACGGCTCCGACGCCGGCTGATCATCACGAGGACGCCGCCGCCGAGGGCGAGGACGACCGCCAGGGCGCCCATGACGATCTTCCCGGTGCCGGCACCGGTCTCGGAGAGCTCGCCGTTCGAACCGTGGGGGCCGTGGTCGCCGCCGGAGTCGCCGTAACCACCGGTGCCGCCGGAACTCCCGTGGCCGCCGGTGCTGCTGTGACCGCCGGTGTTTCCGTGGCCACCGGCTCCGTTGGAACCACCGGAGTCGCCGTGCCCGCCGGGGCCTCCCGTCCCGCCGGAGTCACCGTGTCCACCGGGACCGCCGGGCCCACCGGTGCCGCCGGAGTCTCCCGTACCGCCGGTGTCGTCACCGTAGCCACCGTCACCACCGCCGTCCGTCGAACCGCCGTCCGTGTGATCGGTGGGAGTCGGGGTGGGCTCGGTCGGGGTCGGCGTCGGCTCGGTCGGGGTCGGGGTCGGCTCGGTCGGGGTCGGGGTGGGCTCCGTAGGCGTAGGAGTGGGTTCCGTCGGGGTCGGCGTGGGCTCCGTGGGTGTGGGAGTGGGGTCCGTGGGTGTGGGAGTCGGCTCCGTGGGGGTCGGCGTGGGCTCGGTCGGAGTCGGCGTCGGCTCGGTCGGAGTCGGCGTCGGGTCCGTGGGCGTAGGGGTGGGCTCCGTGGGTGTGGGAGTCGGCTCCGTGGGGGTCGGGGTGGGCTCCGTGGGAGTCGGCGTCGGGTCCGTGGGAGTCGGCGTCGGCTCGGTCGGGGTGGGCGTGGGCGTCGGGTCCGTGCAGGACGGCAGGTCCCCGTTGAACGGGTAGGCGTGCATCTCCTGCCCGCCGCCCCCGGTCGTCTCCGACGCGTGCGTCAGGTTGCCGGTGGTGAAGAAGCGGCCGTTCGTGCCCGGCATGGTCACGGTCGCCGTGCTGGCCTGGTTGCCGATCAGGACGCTGCCCGCGAACTGGGCCGTCCCCTCGAACGTCACCGCCGTGGCGTCCGGGAAGTTCCACAGGACCCGCTCGCGGAGACCGTCCGGCAGTTGGTTGATGTACGTGTCGACGGTGCGGTCGGCGCCGTAGACGTTGACGAGGACCGTCGCCCCGGCCGGAACGCCCTGGAAGCGGATGTTCTGCTGCCCGCCGCTCGTGGACTCCATGTCGAAGTCGACGTCGAAGACCTGGAGCGTCGAGGCGCCGTCGCCCGTGAAGAGGGTCTCCGAGCCGCTGTTGACGGCGGTGCCGGTCGTGGCGCGGTGGGCGCCGTCGACGTAGGCGTAGCACTGGCTCGCGTCGGTGAGCTGGTCTCGGAGCGAGAGGTACGGGGCGGCCGCGTCGTCGTCCTGCACCGGGGCCGGGATCACCGTGCCGGAAAGGGCGCCCCCGTACCGCGTGACGCCGCTGACCGTGCCCTCCTCGGTGAGCAGGCGCTGCCCGGCGGCGACGGTCACGTCCTCGCCGACGGTGAGGAAGTCGGTGCCGTTGTCGGGCGGGACGCGGGACCCGCCGCCCACGATGCCGACGTTGTAGACGGCGGAGGCGCCCACGCGCTTGTTCATGTCGAAGCCGCCCAGGACCACGACCTTGCCCTCGGCCTCGGCCGCCGCCTCGCGGACGAGGAAGTCACCGCCGACGAAGATGTTGATGTTGTTGTCGCGGTACTGGACGGGGCCGCTGTTGAGGTCGGGGTACGTGGCCGGGCAGTTGCCCGGCAGGCAGGGCCCGAGGCCGCCCGGAAGCGGGTCGGCGTGACCGCTGACGGCCAGGGTGCCGACGAGGGCGGTGGCCGCGACGGTGGACGCGGCGATGAGGGCGAGGCGGCGCCGGTCCCGCCTCTGCGCGTGCACAATTCGTTCCATATCGGGCAATATGCAAAATGCGCATGGAAATGGCGACGCCCCACGCGGGACGTCGCCGTTTTCACAACGGAAGGGCCCAGGCCCGTCCCCTGACGGCGGGTCAGGAGCGGCCGTTCGGGGAGGGCGGGCGGGCGGGCCGGGAGCAGCCGTCCGGAGAGAGCGGGCGGGCCGGGAGCAGCCGTCCGAGGAGAGCGGGCGGGCCGGGAGCAGCCGTCCGAGGAGAGCGGGCGGGCCGGGAGCAGCCTTCCGGGGAGAGCGGGCGGGCCGGGAGCGGCCCGCCCTCCCCGGCCTCAGGCGCCCTTGAGCTCCTGCCGCTGCCGGCCGAGCCCTTCGACCTCCAGCTCGACCACGTCGCCGGGACGCAGGTACGGCTTGGGGTCCGGCTGTCCCATGGCGACGCCGGCGGGCGTGCCGGTGTTGATGACGTCGCCCGGGTACAGGGTCATGAACCGGCTGACGTACCGGACGACTTCCGCGACCGGGAAGATCTGGTCGGAGGTGTGCCCGTCCTGCCTGAGCTCGCCGTTGACCCAGAGGCGGAGGGAGAGCGCCTGCGGGTCGGGCACCTCGTCGGCGGTGACGAGCCAGGGCCCGAGCGGGTTGAAGGTCTCGCAGTTCTTGCCCTTGTCCCAGGTGCCGCCGCGCTCGATCTGGAACTCGCGCTCGGAGACGTCGTGGGCGACCGCGTACCCGGCGACGTGCGCGAGGGCCTGCTCGTCGGTCTCCAGGTAGCGGGCGGTGCGGCCGATGACGACGGCCAGCTCCACCTCCCAGTCGGTCTTCACCGAGCCGCGCGGTACGAGCACGGTGTCGTCCGGGCCGACGACGGTGTCGGCGGCTTTGAGGAAGACGACGGGCTCGGCCGGGATGGCCTGGCCGGTCTCGGCGGCGTGCCCGTGGTAGTTGAGGCCGATGCACACGACCTTGCCGATCCGGCCGACGGGCGGGCCGACGCGCAGCCCGGTGGCGTCGAGCGGGGGCAGCACCCCGGCACCGGCGGCGGCGCGGATCCGGTCGAGGGCCGCGGCGTCGGCGAGCAGGCCGCCGTCGACGTCGTCGACGAGGGCGGAGAGGTCGCGGAGGGTGCCGCCCTGGTCGAGGAGGGCGGGACGCTCGGCTCCGGGCGGGCCGACACGCAGCAGCTTCATGGTCTTCTCCCTGTGGTCGAGGTGGGCCCGGGAGGGCCCTGGGGTGCCCCGGCCGATGGAGTGCGGCCATCGGAGGATTGGTCGATCCTCCAAGAGAACGGGCCGCTCTGCAAGACCCCGCCCACGCAGTGGACCCTTACGCGCGAGTAGCGACGGCGCCGCCGGACGCCCCTTCCTCCGGCGTACGGAAGAGGAAGGCCCGCTCCACGACGGTCCAGGCGGTGCTGGTGACGACGTAGAGGGCGGCGGCGAGCGGGACGACGGCGACCGTGATCAGGGTGGCGAAGGAGAGCAGCGGCATCACCTTGGTGATCGCGCCGGCGCCGGGGGTGGGCTGCCCGAGGTCGAGCGGCTGGGCGGCGAGCTGCCGCTTGCCGTGGCGGTAGCCGAAGGCGGCGACGGCGGCGACGATCGCGAACAGGACGAGGTAGACCTGCCCGGCCGGGCCGAACGGTCCGCCGTGGGAGAGGGCGTCGGCCCAGCGGTCGCCGAGCGGGGCGGCGAAGAGGGCGTGCCCGGCCATCCGGTCGCCGGCGAACAGGTGGTACATGAGGAGGAAGGCGGGGGCCTGGAGCAGGCTGGGCATGATGTCGGCGAAGGGCGAGACCTTCTCCTTGGCGTGCAGGTCGAGGATCGCCTTCTTGAGCCGCTCGGGGTTCTTGGCGTGCTTCTTCCGGAGCGCGGCGAGCTGCGGGGCGAGGCGGGTGCGGGCCTTCTGGCCGCGGGCGGCGGCCCGGGAGAGCGGGTGGACGGCGAGCCGTACGAGCGCGGTGAAGAGGACGATCGCGGCGGCGGTGGCGGTGGTGGCGAAGAGCGGCTGGAGCAGCTCGGCGAGCCGCTCGACCAGGGCGGCGAACAGGGACGTGAGAGTGGACATGGAGGAGCCCTCCGTGGGGTCTCGTCGTGCCGGGGAGAGGTGTTTCTCGGCATGACGGATCCGCGCGGGGTCCCGGAAAAGGGGGTGGGGAGCTCCCTACACGGCCGTCGGGAGGGGACGGCCGGGAGCCCGGGGTCTGCGGCGGCCCGCGGCGTCGGGGTCGCGCTGCGGCAGGAAGGCGGTGCGCCGCTCGCGGTCGCGTATGGCGGTGCGGACGGCGGTGGGCGGCACGGCCGGAGCCGTACGGGCGCCGGACAGGGCGTGGACGAGGGTCGCCGCGGCGAGGGCGACGGCGGCGGAGACACCGGCCCCGGCGAGCCCGCCGACCCCGTCGGACAGGAGCAGCCCGGCGAGCGCGAGCAGGAAGAGCAGCGGCGCGAGGAGCCGCGGGGCGGGGGTCCTGCCCGTCATCCCGTCACCTCCTCCGTACCGCCGGTCTCTCCGCCTTGAAGACGCACGGCGGAAGGGGAAAGTTCCCGCGGCCCCGCCCCTCGATCCAGGCGGTCGGTCCAGGCGGTCTCCAGGGGTACGAGGAGGCGCCGGGGTCGCAGGAGGGCGCGGCCGACGGGATCGGCGGGGTCCGGGTCGAGTCCGGCGCCGGGCCGCATCTCGACGTCGGCGGGCGGGACGGGGAGGCCGCAGGCGGGGCACGCGCCGCCGGGGCCGAGTTCGGTGCCGCAGTCGGCGTGGTGGAAGTGGCGCATCGGCAGGGTGCCGGGGAGTTCGGTCCGGGCCCAGGAGCCGAGCGACCACAGGACGGGCCAGAGGGCGAGGCCGCGCTCGGTGAGGACGTACTCGTCGCGCGGGGGCGACTCCTGATAGCGCCGCCGTTCGAGGACGCCGATCTCGACGAGGGCCTGGAGGCGGGCGGCGAGGACGGCGCGGGGGGCGCCGAGGTGGGCGAGGAAGTCGCTGTAGCGCCGGACTCCGTAGAAGGCGTCGCGCACGAGGAGGAGGGTCCAGCGCTCGCCGACCACCTCGAGGGCGCGGGCGATGGAGCACTGCTGCTGGGCGTAGTCCTTGCCGAGGGCCATGGGATCCATCGTACCGAAGGGGGTTCATTGAACGAACCGAGCTGCTAGGTTGAGTTCGTTCATTGAACTGACCGAGCCGTCGACGGGTGGAGGACGCCCCGTGCCACGCCGAGCACCCTTGCCCCTGCCCCAGGCCCCCTCCCCCGCCCCGTCCCGGGAGGGGCGCCCGGGGGCCGTCCTCGCCGTGACGGCGACCGCGACCGCCGTCGCGCTGATGAACTACACGGCCCCGATGCCGACCCTGCCCGCCGTGGCGGCCGCCTTCGGAACGCCGCCCTCCGCCCAGGCCTGGCTGCTCAACGGCACCCCGCTCGGCCTCGCCGCCCTCCTCCTCCTGGCCGGCGGTCTGGCCGACGCGTACGGGCGGCGCCGGGTCTTCCTCCTCGGCACGCTCGCCCTCGGCCTCACCACCGCGCTCGGCGCACTCGCGGACTCCACGGCCACCTTCACGGCGGCCCGGATCGCCCAGGGCGCAGCGAGCGCGGCCGTCCTCGCGGGCAGCCTGGGCCTACTCGCCCACGCGTACCCGGCGGGCCGGGACCGGATCAGGGCGACGGGAATCTGGGGCGCGTCGGTGAGCGGCGGCATCGCCCTGGGCCCCCTCCTCGCGGGCGCGCTGAGCCTGGCGGACTGGCGGCTGGCGTACGGGGCGCTCGGGGCGGGGGCGCTGGTGACGGCGGGGGCGGGAGCGCGATGGCTGCCGGGCCCGGCGGCGGGAGCGCGGTGGCTGCCGGGGTCGACGACGGCCCGGGGCGGAACCGGGACGCCGGGCCCGGACATGGCCGGAACACCCCGCCCGGACGTCGGCGGAACACCCCGTCCGGACATGGCGGGGGCACTGACCCTCGGCCTGGCCCTGGCGGCCCTGCTCACGGCGCTCACCCTGGGCAGGGACAGCTGGCTGCGCCCCCGGGTGGGCCTCCTGCTCCTGGCGTCGGCCACCCTGACGGCCCTGTTCGCGGTGGTGGAGACCCGGCGGAGGAACCCCATGGTCGACCTGGCGCTGCTGCGGCGGCCCGCGTTCCTGGCGTCGACGCTGGGGGCGCTCTTCACGGGCCTGGCGGTGATCGGCCTGTTCAGCGTGGTCCCCGCACTGCTCCAGACCGGCACGGGGATGTCACCCCTGGGCACGGCCTGGCTGTTCCTCCTCTGGTCGGGAACGGCCTTCGTGGCGGCCCTCCAGACCCGCCGCCTGGCGACCCGGCTCTCGGCCGCGCACCAACTGACCCTGGGGTTCGTCCTGTCGGCGGCGGGCGTACTGACGTTCCTGGGGGCCCTGGAGAACCACGCGGGCGCGTGGCGCCTCCTCCCGGGCCTGCTGGTGGCGGGCACGGGCAGCGGCCTCCTGAACGCGGCGCTCCCCCGTCTCGCGGTCGACTCCGTGCCGCCGGAACGGGCGGCGATGGGCTCGGGCGCCAACAACACCGCCCGCTACATCGGCTCCTCGGCCGGAGTGGCCCTGACGCTCGCCCTGACGACGGCGGGCCCGGACGCGGCCCTGACGGCGTCGGCGGCGCTGGCCTTGACGGGGGCGGGGCTGACGCTCGTACTGGCGAGGAGACAGGGCCCCGGAAAGAGAGATCGACCACTCCCCCGGAAGGGATAGCGGGGCGAGGGGAAAGACCCCGCAGGTGAAGCGGAAGGAGGCGGCACGCCCTTTCCCGCCCGGGACACGACAAGCACGGCCGCACCAACTCTCCGGGGCGGTACAGCAGTACGGTGGGACGCATGCGCCCCGACACGCCTGCAGCCCACACCACCGAAGCCGAGCGCCTGCTGCGCACCGCCGCGCAGTACCCGGGCGACCGGGAGCCCCTCTGCCTCCGGGCGGCGGCCCACCTGGAGCTGGCGGGCGACCGCCCGGGCGCGACGGCCCTCTACGACGACCTCCTGTCGTCCGAGCCGGCGAACCCGCACCTGATCAGGGCGCTGAAAGCGGCGAACCTGTGGGAGTACGGGCACGAGGCCGAGGCCCGGGCGATCATCGAGGGGCTCCGGGGCGCCCGGCCGTCGGACGCGGCGCCGTGGGAGATCGCGGCGGAGACGCTGGAGGCCCACGACGAGCTGGAGGAGGCGGAGTCGACCCTGACGGAAGCGGCGAGACTCCTGCTGGTCTCACCGGACGACCTCCCCCACGCGACCCGCTCCCTGATCACGACCCGGCACCGGGTCCGCCGCATGCTGGCGCTGCCGCACGACGACTGGGACGCCCTGGCGGACCGGCTGCACACGGGGTCGGTCCCGCTGGACGAGCTCCACGACCCGAAGCGCCTCTGGTCCCTGGGCTCGGAGGACCCGGCGGAGCTCCAGGCCGAGATCGCCCGCCTCCGCTCGGAACTGGGCACCTACCGCACGGCCCTCTCCCGCCCCTTCCCGGTCGCGGTCCTCCACTGGCCGCAGCGGGAACTGGATGAGCTCCTCACGTCGTACCCGGAGCTGGAGACCGAGTACCCGACGTACGAGGCACACCTGACGGACATCGAGGCGTCCCTGCGCGAACTGGCGACCGCCGGCACCCCCAACCTGGGCATCGTCCGCGCCACGGTCCCCTCCTACGAGGCCTTCGCCGCCTCGGAATCCACCCACCCCTCGAACGCGGACCTCCTCCCCCAGTACGCCACCACCCTGGCCGCCCGAGGCCGAGCGACGGCCTGGCCGCCGGCGCGAGGGGTGGAGTGCTGGTGCGGGTCGGGAGAGACGTACGGGAAGTGTCACGGGGGCGGCACGACCTGAGTCGGCACTACTTCGTCGTCAGCCCCCAGTCTCGCGCCTGGGGGGATCCGTCCCATCCGCCCTCGTCCCGCCAGACCGAGGTGATCCCCTGCTCTTCCAGGTACGGGGCGTACACGCCGATCTCTTCTGAGAAGAGGCCTACGAGGAAGGGTCTCGGCCGCCGCTGGTAGAGGAAGTGGCGGTACTCGTAGAGCTGCCCAAGTGCTTCACGGACCGCTATCGTCGCGTTTCCATTGCGAACGATCTTCGCTTCGACAATCCACTCGGGGTCTCGCCCTCCCACGGCCTCTTCCCGCCTGAGAACCAAGTCCCTGGGGTGCTGCCCCAGCGTGACCGGAACGTATCCACGCTTCACGACGTGAAGACCGAAGTCCTTGACGAGATCCTCGTGGGTTCGCTGTTTGATCTGCTGCCGAGCGCTGATCTGCACCTTGTACTCACCGCTGTCCTTCGGATGGAAGTCAGCGAGCGGGTCGAAGTCAGCCGGTGACACGGCGGCGCGCGGAGCGTGGCCGCTGAGCTCGTAGGCCCATGGGATCGCGTCCACGTCATTGCTCATCCACCACACGCGGTCAAATTCCTCGGCCCTCCTCAGGGCTTCGACGCCCACGTAGAGGTCTCCCAACAGCATGGCATCGCTCGGAAGCGCGGCGGTGTCGTACACCTTCGCGATCACGCTGGCCGCCTCGTACGCCTTCGGGCGAGCCGCCTTGTCCCTGAGCTGCGGCTCGTCCACCCAATCAAGGCATTCTTGCCGTCGCACGGCTCGGCGAAGTCGCGCCGCGTGATGACGGAGGTGGTCCTCTCGGGTGCGACCTCTACCCAAGCGCTCTTCCAGCCAGGTGATCCCCTGTTGCAAGGTCAGCGTCACGTTCTTCAGGTCAGCGCTGAAGATGTAGGCGAGGTACAGGCCCTTCTTGGGATCCCGCATCCCCCGCTCGTCGAAGACACCGATCCACGGCGTCGCGGCCGGAGTGGTCTGTCCCCCGTGTCCCTCGGCTTTAAAGCCCGGTGGGAGGGTGAGGTCGGTGCGGTTCGCGACCCCCCGCAGTATCTGCTGTCCCTTTACCTCACGCGTCGAACCAGCCGTGCGGTCGTACGTGCTCGCGACTTCGCCGAGCAAATCTCGCATCCCCATGCGAGGAATCTAGATCACGGCGCTTTGTAAGGGACACGGGCTTCCGCTACCTCGTCACCTCGCCCCGGCTTCTCACAACCCGACGTCAAAGCGTGCTTGGGCCGCGTCCAGGACATCGTCTGCGTCGTATCCGTGGGCGTCCACCCAGTACAAAAGATCCGCGATCACTTCGATCACCGCCTCCTTCGCCATGGTGGCGGCCAGTCGGCTCGCGTTGACCGCCCGAGGAGGACTGACGACGCCGTAGAGGGAGAGCATGGATTCCGCCCGTGCGACGCGCGGGCTGCCGCTGTGCCCATGAGGTGTCGTGAGATCGGTAGCGATCTCGCACCACATGCCATTGTGATCCGGTCGAACCAGGACGCCCCAACGGTCCGCGATCCTGTCCACCAGTGCCAGACCCATGTCTGTCTCAACGTCGGACAAGGGGGCGGCGGGAGATGGTGCCATTCGGTCTCCGGCGTACTTCACCTCGATCCGCACATGAATGCCGTTCATCGACAGGCGAAGCGATGTCAGGGTGCCCACCCCTACGTGTCGGATCACCAGAGAGACGAGTTCGCTCACGCAGAGTTGAACCGCCTCGCTCTGTCGCGACAGCCCCCAGAACTTCATGTGGAGACGCAGCACACGCCGGAGCGCGGCAACCTCTCGTGGTTCCGCCGGGAACGACAGCTCCCACGGTTCACGCACCATGCAACCCTCTTCGCTCATGCCGCCACCTCCCCCAGCTCGGCCCAGACCTGCTTGCCCCAGCGGTACAGCTCCGTGCCCCAGCGTTCCGTGAGCGCGTCGACGAGGAGTAGGCCTCGGCCTCGCGGCTGGTCGGCAGTGACGTCTGTCCTCGGGGTGGGAACGGTCTTGGAGCGGTCGACCACACCCAAGCGGATCACGTTCGTGGAGGGTCTGGAGACGATCACGCGAATCGACGGGAGCCGGCCGTGGTCGACCGCGTTGGAGACCAGTTCCGTGATGACGAGGGTGGCGTCCTCGGTCAAGGGCTCCAAACCCCAGACGGCCAGGGCCGTACGGACCAGGCGGCGGGCGACGGCGGCGCTCCGCGGCTCGCGCGGGAGGGTCTGGGAGTAGGCGGGGTGCCCCGTGGGGCGGGAGGCCGCGGGCTCGTTCGTCGGGTACTCGGCCGGAGGTGTCGCCCTCTCGCCCGCACGCGGGTCTGGGGCGGCGCTCGCTTGAAGGCGCGGAGATCGGGAGGCTCGGGATTCCGTTCGCCGCCCCGGTGCCTCCGGTACCGCCGGAGACAGGGCTGACACGCTCCACCCCTCCTCGTCACCCGCGTGGCTGAAAGTCGCCAACTGCCCTCCCGTCGTCGCTGATCGGTGGTTTCTTGTTCTCTCAGCGAACCGTGATTCGCGGCGGGCGGACATCCCCGTCCCGGCTTCGACGCCGTCAAACCCGTCAAAGATTGTTCTCTTGTGAACAGGGGCGCAGCATGGCGCGCAGGAACGATGGACTGGCCGCGGTGATCGCGGAGACGGGCTGGTCGCAGCCGGCGTTGGCCGCCGCCGTGGTGCGCGTGGCGGCGGAGGCCGGGGCCGACGAACTCCTCACCGTCACGCGCTCGCACATCGCCATGTGGATCTCCGGCACCCGACCCCGGGGGCGGGCGGGCGACATCCTGCGTGAAACCCTGTCGCGACGGCTGAAGCGCCCTGTGACACTCGCGGAGATCGGCCTCGTGGGGAAGGTCCCGGACGCGGTCGCCGGTTCCGAGTGGGACACGGACACTCTGACGACTCTGGTCGATCTGGGGAGAGACAGCATGGACCGCGAACGCCGCCGACTCCTCGCCGGTGCCGCCTACTCCGTCGGAGGGCTCGCCCTCCCCGGGGAGCCGTGGTGGGACGAAGCCCCGGAGCGGGCGCGGTCCCGTGTGGCAGGCCCGAGCCGCAGGGTCGGCGAGACCGAGGTGCGGGCCGTTCGCGAGATGACGGAGTTCTTCTCCCGACGCGACCAGCGGCATGGAGGCGTCGACGGCCGGACCGCGCTCCACCAGTACATCGTCGATGACGTCGCCAAGTACGTCGGCGGGGTCTTCAGCAGCGAGGAGGCGCGCCGTTCGCTGTACTCGGCCGCCGCCGAAGCGGTGTACGTGGCCGGGTGGATGGGCTTCGACGCCTCCCGGCACGAGGCCGCCCGACGCCACTTCACCCTCGCCCTCAAGCTGGCCGCCGAGGCCGACGACGCCCCCCCTCGCCGGGCACGTCCTGCGGGCGATGGCGCACCAGGCCATGGACCTGGGACACACCAGGGCCGCACTGGACCTCGCCACCGCCTCCGTCGAGCGCGAGAGGTACGCCCGCGCCGCCCCGCGCGAAAGGGCTCTGATCGGCATCGTACGAGCGCGGGCCCTGGCCCTGGACGGCCGGCGGAGCAGTGCCGTCGCCGCGATCCGCCAGGCCGAGGCCGACCTCGACCGGGCCTCGACCGACGGTGACGAGCCCAAGCGGGTCTGGTTCTTCCAGGAGGCGTCCCTGGCACACGAAACGGCCCGCACCCTGTGGGCCCTGGGCGACCTCGACGGCGCCCTGCACCACTTCCGCGACAGCGTGCGTCGACGCGAGGCCGGATCCTTCAGCAGGACCCACGCCGTCACCCTCGGCTACATGGGCACGGTCCAAGCCGGACAGGGCAACGTCGACGCCGCTTGCCGGACTTGGTCCCGCGCCTTGGACGCCATGGACGGTGTCCAGTCCGGCCGGGCGCGGGAGGCGGCCGTCACCATGCGCACGGTGCTTTCCCCGTTCCGCCACCGTGGCATCCCCTCCGCCTCCGAGGTGGACGCGCGGGCCCGCGTCGTACTCCAGCGAGTAGTCTGACGCCGCCAGAAGGAAGAAGGGCCAGTCGTGGCAACAGAGTTCATCGAGGTACCGGTCATCGCCGACGTCGTCGGGGGCCACACCGGGAAGCTCGACGACTTCAAGGGCGGGGTGGAGTCGATCATCCGTCTGCGGCCGGAGTTCCCCGCCGAGACGCTGCGGGGCATCGAGGAGTTCTCCCACCTCCAGGTCACCTGGTTCTTCAACCTCGGCTCCCCGGACGACGTCGCCCTCCACGCGCGCAGCCCCCGCGACAACCCCGCCTGGCCGGCGACCGGGACCTTCGTGCACCACAACCACCGGCGTCCGGCCCGGCTCGCGACCTCTTTCCCGAGGCTGCTCAGGGTCGACGGGCTCGATCTGCACGTCACGGACCTCGACGCCGACGAGGGGACCCAGATCATCGATCTCGTGGCCGTGTTCCAGGAGATGCTGCCCCGGGGGCCCGTCACCCAGCCGGCGTGGCCGGGCGAGATGCTGGCGGACTACTGGCGGGACGCCTCCGAACGCTGAGGCCCGCGGGTGCGCGGCTCCCCTTGGCGGGGCCCCGGCAGGAGCCTGGGCGGGGCCTTGACCGGGCCGGATTCGTCCCCCCGTACCCTCGTACGGGACGACCCGTCGACCCGAAAGGCCCCGCCATGCCCCGCATCCCCTCCCCCCTCACCGCCGCCGCCGGGCTCGTCGGCGGGTACGCCGTCGCGCGGTGGACCAAGAAGCGGCCGCTCGGTGGGGCCGTGCTCGCCGTGGCCGGTGGGGTGGCCGCCCGGGAGTGGCAGCGGGTCGGCGGGGCGAAGGCCTCCGTGGGGCTGACGTCCGCCTACGTCGCCGCGTTCGCCGGGTCGCACCCGCTCGCGAAGAAGATCGGCGCCTGGCCCGCCGTGTTCTCCGTCGCCGGGGCCGTCGCCGCCGCCTCCTGGGCCGTCACCCGCGACAAGGGCTGAGGCACCCGGGGCAAGGGCCGAGGCACCCGCGCCCCTGCCGTCACCCGCGACAAGGGCTGAGCCCACACAGCGGGGGGGCTCAGCCCCCCAACCCGTGGCTCACCGTATAGATCAGCAAGCCCGCCAACGCTCCCACCACCGTCCCGTTGATCCGGATGAACTGCAGGTCGCGGCCGATGTTCGCCTCGATCTTCCTCGACGTCTGGGTGGCGTCCCAGCTCGCGACCGTGTCCGTGATCAGGGACGTGATCTCGGCGCGGTAGGTGGTGACGAGGTACGCCGCCGCGTCCTCCGCCCAGCCGTCGACCTTCGCCTGGAGGCGGGCGTCCGAGGAGAGGCGCCGGCCCAGGGAGATCAGGGAGGCGCGGGCGCGCAGCCGGAGCTGGCTGTGGTCGTCCTCCGCCGCCGCGATGATCAGGGAGCGGACCGACGACCAGGCCGAGGCGATGACGTCCTGGACCTCCGGGCGGGCAAGCAGGTCGGACTTCAGGCGCTCGACGCGGACCCGGGTGTCCGTGTCCGACTGGAGCTCGACCGCGAAGTCCGCCAGGAAGCGGTCGATCGCCCCGCGCGCCGGGTGCCCCGGCATGTCCCGCATCTCCGTGACGAAGCGGAGCAGTTCCTTGTAGACGCGCTCGCCGATCCGCTTGTCCACGAAGCGGGGCGTCCAGCCCGGCGCCCCGCCCTGGACCGCGTCCATCACCGCCCCGCCGTGGGTGACCAGCCAGTCGTGGGCGCGGGAGCAGATCAGGTCCACCGCCCGGCGGTGCGCCCCGTCGTCCACCACCTTCTCCAGCGTCTTGCCCAGGGGCGGCGCGATCTCCACCGCCTCCGCCCGCCGGGTGATCGCCTCCCCCACCACCGCCTGCACGTCCGAGTCCCGCAGCACCGTCAGCGCGCCCCGCAGGGCCGTGGACAGCTCCGCGACCACCCGGTCGGCGTGCGCCGGTTCCGCCAGCCAGGCGCCCAGGCGGCGGCCGACGCCCAGGGCGCTCAGCCTGCCCCGTACGACGTCGGCGGAGAGGAAGTTCTCGCCGACGAAGGTGCCCAGCGACGTGCCCAGCTGGTCCTTCTTCTTCGGGATGATCGCCGTGTGCGGGATCGGCAGCCCCAGCGGGTGCCGGAAGAGGGCCGTCACCGCGAACCAGTCCGCGAGCGCGCCCACCATCCCCGCCTCCGCCGCCGCCGCGACGTAGCCGGCCCAGGCCCCCGCCCCGGAGTTCCGCGCCCACGTCGCGAGCGCGTAGACCACCGCCACGAGGAGCAGCAGGGACGTCGCCAGCGCCTTCATGCGCCGGACGCCCCTGCTCTTCTCCTCGTCCGCGGCCGTGTACGAGAAACCCACCATGCGTCGACCTCCTACCTCAGGGACTCCCGGCGCTCCTCCCGAGTTCCCCCGTACATCTTCGCGATCACCGCCTCGATGTCCGGTTCCCGCACCGAGAGGTCGACCAGCGGATGCGCGGCGGCCACCGCGGCGACCAGCGGGGCCGCCGAATCCGCCGCCGGGAAGGCGAGCCACTGCCGGGGTCCCTCGGCCCGTACGAAGCGGGCCCCCGGCACCTCGATCGGGGGCAGCTCGCGCTCCAGGTCCACCACCAGGAGCCGTTCGCTCTCCCCCACCCCGTGCAGGCCCGCCAGTTCGCCGTCGTACATCAGACGCCCGTGGTCGATGACCATCACCCGGGAGCAGAGCTGCTCGATGTCGGTCAGGTCGTGGGTGGTCAGGAGGACCGTCGTGCCCCGCTCCCCGTTCAGGTCCTTCAGGAACTCCCGCACCTTCGCCTTCGAGACCACGTCCAGGCCGATCGTCGGCTCGTCCAGGTACAGCACCTCCGGGTCGTGCAGGAGGGCCGCCGCGATGTCGCCGCGCATCCGCTGGCCGAGCGAGAGCTGCCGCACCGGCACGTCGAGGAGGTCCCCCAGGTCCAGGAGGTTTACGTAGCGGTCCAGGTTCTCGCGGTAGCGGGCGTCCGGGATGCGGTACATGCGGTGCATCAGCCGGTACGAGTCCTTCAGCGGCAGGTCCCACCAGAGCGTGGTCCGCTGCCCGAAGACCACTCCTATCCGCCGGGCCAGGCGGGTGCGCTCGCGGGACGGGTCGATGCCCGCGACCCGCAGCCGGCCGCCGCTGGGGGTGAGGATGCCGGTCAGCATCTTGATGGTGGTGGACTTCCCGGCCCCGTTGGGGCCGATGTAGCCGACCATCTCGCCGCGCTCCACCCCGAACGAGATCCCGTCGACCGCCCGGACCTCCCGTTTCTCGCGGCGGATCAGGCCCGCCCTGCGGCGGACCGTGAAGGTCTTCTCCAGCCCGTCCAGGTGGATGAAGGGTTCGGTGGACGACATCCCGGAGTCCTCAGCTTCCCGTCGATCGGTACGAGCGGATCCCCGCCCGCCAGGCGAGGCCCGCGACCCCGCAGCAGACGAGCGCCACGAGGGGCGACGCGAACGCCGCCCAGTCCGGCACCCCCGCCGGGGCCGGCCGGCCGAGCACGTACAGGGCGGGCAGCCAGCTCACGAACGCCAGCGGCACCACGTACACCACGCCCCGGACCAGCTCCTGCGCGAAGATCGTCGGCGGGTACTGGAGGAGGGTGTTCCCGCCGTACGTGAAGGCGTTCGTGACCTCGGCCGCGTCCTGGAGCCAGAAGAGCGCGGACGCACCGGTCACCATCACCGCGCCGAAGATCACCGCCCCGCAGACCACCGTCACCGGCAGCAGCACGGCCTTCACCGGCGTCCAGTCCACGTCGAGCAGGAACAGGCTCCAGACCAGGACGAGCAGCGCCTGCACGACCCGGCCGAAGCGGCGCAGCGCGAACTTGTCCGCCGCGACCTGGGCGAGCAGCGGCGCCGGGCGCATCAGGAAGGTGTCGAGCGAGCCGTCCCTGACCCGCCTCCCCATCCGCTGGAGCGAACCCATCGTCAGGTCCGCGATCCCGAAGGCGGTGCCGGCCGTCCCGTACAGGAAGGCGACCTCCGCGAAGGAGAAG
Organism: Streptomyces bikiniensis; assembly: GCA_000716465.1. Lineage (GTDB taxonomy): Bacteria > Actinomycetota > Actinomycetes > Streptomycetales > Streptomycetaceae > Streptomyces > Streptomyces bikiniensis. The sequence goes on along the minus strand of JNWL01000015.1, from coordinate 126,923 downwards.
CCGCCGAGCCCCTTCACCTGGCCGAACATCAGGAGGATGACGACGAAGTCGAAGAAGGTGACGCAGAAGCTGTTGAAGAGGGTCAGGGCGAAGGAGACGCGGTACGCCATCGTGGAGCGGATCCACATGGCCGCGACCATCCGGTAGGTGCGGAGGGAGTCACCGAGGACGCCGTACGCAGGAGAGTCGCCCGTACGGGAGCCGTCCGTACGGGAGTCGTCCGTACGGGAGGGGCCGTCCGGACGGGGCGGGTCGTCCCCCGCGACCGGCGTCGTGGTCGTCGTCTCAGCCACCCTGCACCACCACCTTCCGCGTCGCCAGCGCCTGCGCCGCCCGGCCCGCGGCGAGCAGCACCAGGGCCCAGCAGGCCTGGAAGGCGTACGCCCCCGCGAGCTCCCGGCCCTCGTACCGTCCCAGGTAGACGTCGGCCGGGACCTGGAGGAGGGAGGCCCAGGGCAGCATCCGGGCGACCTCCCCCAGGGTGCCCGGGAAGACGTTCAGCGGGAGCAGCATCCCCGAGAAGAACAGACCGGCCAGCCAGGCCACCTGCATCACCCCCTGGCCGTCGAGCAGCCAGAACGCGCTCATCGCCACCAGGTACCAGAGCGCGAAGCCGACCACCGAGCCCAGTGCCACCGCGAGCAGGAACGCCGCCCAGCCGCCGGGCCCGGACGGCAGCGTGAAGCCGAAGACGAGCGCGCCGATCAGCATCGGGGCGACGCCCCGGCCGAGGAGCTGGAAGGCGGCCCGGCCGGCGTTGGCCGAGAACCACCAGGCCTGGAGGTCGGCGGGCCGGTAGAGGTCGACGGCGATGTCCCCGGTCCTGATCCGCTCGATCAGCTCCTCCTCGAAGCCGCCGCCCATCAGGCCGCAGACGGTGAGCAGGGCCTGCCCGATCCACACGTAGGCGAGGGCGTCGTCCACGGAGTAGCCGCCGAGGTGGGGCCGTTCGTCCCAGAGGGCGATGTACGTGGAGGAGAGGACGAGGCCGAAGACGCTGTTGGTGAAGACGCCCGCCGCCGTGGCCACCCGGTAGGTGGCGTAGCGCCGGAACCCTCCCGCGGCCACCGTCGCGTACAGCCGCAGCATGGAGCTCCCTTTCCGGGAAGGGGTGGACGGAGGCGAAGCGCACGACCCTAGTGGGAGGAGCGGGTCCGCCGCGACCCGTTTTCCCGTCGTGCTCGGGGCGCGTCGCCGCGTTGCCTCCGTTCCCTTCGAGTCGTTTTCATGACTTTTGAAGCATTACGGGCAATATGTGATGCCATGTCCCTCTCCTCGTCCCCTTCTTCCGGTACGGGCTCCGGCGCGGACTCCGGCGCCAGCGGCCCGAACGGCACCCCCCGGACGTCCCGCCCGGGCTGGGAGCCGAGGGATCCCACCCTGGCCCCGGCCGGACGGGTGACCGCGCCCGCACCCCGCCACCGCCGCCGGGGCCCCTTCCGGCGCTTCCTCCGCCACCTCCTCGGCACCCTGCTCCTGGGCACGCTGCTGCTCGCCGGCGCCTTCGCCGCCGGCTACCTCCTGGTGGAGATCCCGCCCGCCAACGCCACCGCCACCGCCCAGTCCAACGTCTACCTCTACCGGGACGGCACCCCCCTCGCCCGCGACGGCGAGGTCAACCGCGAGAGCGTCCGGCTCGACCGGATCCCGCTCGCCCTCCAGCGCGCCGTCCTCGCCGCCGAGGAACGCGACTTCGCCACCTCCCGCGCCGTCGACCCCAAGGCCATGGTCCGCGCCGCCTGGCACACCGTCACCGGCAAGGGCCGCCAGTCCGGCTCCACCATCACCCAGCAGTACGTCAAGAACTACTACCTGGGCCAGGAGCAGACCCTCAGCCGCAAGGCCAGGGAGTTCTTCATCGCGATCCGGCTCGGCCGCGAGAAGAGCAAGCAGGACATCCTCCAGGGCTACCTCAACACCAGCTACTTCGGACGCAACGCCTACGGCGTGCAGGCCGCCGCCCGCGCCTACTACGGCAAGGACGTCGAACGCCTCGACACCGCCGAGGGCGCCTACCTCGCCTCCCTCCTCAAGGCCCCCAGCGCCTACGACGTCACCGCCCACCCCCGAAACCGGGCCAAGGCCGTCGCCCGCTGGCACTACGTCCTCGACGGCATGGTCACCGAGGGCTGGCTGAGCCGGGCCGACCGCGCCGCCCTCCGCTTCCCCGACCCGCAGACCGCACGCGCCGTCAGCGCCCTGTCCGGGCAGCGCGGTTACGTCGTCCAGGCCGTCGAGGAGTACCTGACCAGCCGCGGCATCGTCGACGAGAAGACCCTCGCCGGCGGCGGCTTCCGCATCACCACCACCCTGGAACCCGCCAAGCAGGAGGCCCTGACCGAGGCCGTCGAGGACCGGGTCGTCTCCCGCCTCGACCCCGACCGCAACCCCGCCGACCGCTTCGTGCGCGTCGGGGCGGCGGCCGTCGACCCGGCGAACGGCCGGGTCCTCGCGCTGTACGGCGGGATCGACTACACCCGCCAGTACGTCAACAACGCCACCCGCCGCGACTACCAGGTCGGCTCCACCTTCAAGCCCTTCGTCCTCACCGCCGCCGTCCAGAACGGCGCCCGCACCCAGCAGGGCCGCCCCATCACCCCCTCCACGCTGTACGACGGGACCAACCGGCGCCCGGTGGAGGGCTGGAACGGCGGCCCGTACGACCCGGCCAACGAGGACGACACGAGCTACGGCGTGATCCCCGTCGGCACCGCCACCGACCTGTCCGTGAACGCCGTCTACGCCCAGATGGCCGTCGACGTCGGCCCCGCCCGCGTACGCCGGACCGCGATCTCCCTCGGCCTGCCCGGCTCCACCCCCGACCTCACCGCCTCCCCCTCCATCGCGCTCGGCGCCGCCACCGCCAGCGTCCTCGACATGGCCACCGCGTACGCCACCCTCGCCGCCCACGGCAGACTCGGCGCGTACACCCTGGTGGAAGGCGTCACCCGGGGCGGCGAGCAGCTGGCGCTGCCCGCCCTCCGCCCCCGCCAGGCGGTGAGCCGGGAGGCCGCCGACACCACCACCTCGGTCCTCAGGGGCGTCGTCGAGGCGGGCACGGGAACGGCCGCGCAGACCGCCGGACGCCCGGCGGCGGGCAAGACGGGCACGGCGGAGGACGACAAGGCCGCCTGGTTCGCGGGCTACACCCCGGAACTCGCCACCGTCGTCGCCCTGATGGGCCAGGACCCCGAGACGGGACACCAGGAACCGCTCTACGGGGCGCTCGGCGCGGAACGGGTCGCCGGGGGCGGGGCACCCGCCGAGATCTGGGGCCGGTTCACCCGCGAGGCCCTGGCCGGGACGCCCCCGCGCGCGTTCGACCTCCGGCCGATGCCGGGGACCGAGGCCGGGGAGCCGTCGTCCGCGACGCCGGCACCGACGCCCGCACCGACCTCGGTACTGGCGCCGGCGCCGGACGGCACGGAGGAGTACACGACCGGGGAGGCGGGCCCGGAGGCGGCCCCGGCCCCACCACCGGCACCGGGCCGCGGCACCGGCCCGGACGCCCCCGGACGGGAGACCGGCCCCCGTACCGCCGAACGGGGCACGCTCGCCCACCGGCCGGACGGTCAGTGACCCGAGGTCGCCTTCAGACCCACCACGGCCACCAGCAGCAGACAGACGAAGAAGATGCGGGCGGCGGTCGCCGGCTCCCCCAGCACCACCATGCCGAACACCGCCGCACCGGCCGCGCCGATGCCGACCCACACGCCGTACGCCGTACCGATCGGCAGCGTCCTGGCCGCCTGCGAAAGCAGCAGCATGGAGACGACGATCCCGGCACCGGTGAACACGCTCGGCCACAGACGGGTGAAGCCCTCGGTGTACTTCATCCCGATCGACCAGGCGACTTCCAGCAGACCCGCGACGACGAGAAGGACCCAGGCCATGACGACACCTCCGTGAGACGGAACAACAGGGGTGCGTCGTCTTGTCGTGTGCCCGGTACGGCGCGTCTCGTCGGGGTCCCTCCAGGCTAGCAAAAGAAGGACGGAGGCCCCGGTGACCATGGTCACCGGGGCCTCACAGGGTTCGCACGCCTACAGATAGAGCCCGGTCGAGTCCGACGTCCCCTGGAACCGGTCCGCCGCCACCGCGTGCAGGTCGCGCTCCCGCATCAGGACGTACGCGACGCCCCGCACCTCGACCTCGGCGCGGTCCTCAGGGTCGTACAGGACCCGGTCGCCGGTCTCGACCGTACGCACGTTCTGGCCGATCGCGACCACCTCGGCCCAGGCGAGGCGACGGCCGACGGCGGCGGTCGCCGGGATCAGGATGCCGCCGCCGGAGCGCCGCTCCCCCTCCGGGGAGTCGGTACGGACCAGGACCCGGTCGTGGAGCATCCGGATGGGCAGCTTGTCGTGGGTGTTCTCGCTCACGGGGTGAACCTACCCGGCCGGGCGTGTCGCCCGCGCACGGGAGCCGCACGACGGGCCGGGCCCGCCCGCAACGGTCGCGCCCGGAGCCGTCACTTCCCGGCCTTGCGCCCCGCCGTGGCGATCAGCCCGACGACCGCGACGACCGCGAGCGCCGCCGGCACCACGCGCTCCAGACGGGGCGAGCCGTCCGCGTGGGTGAAACGGGCCTTCACGTCCGAGACGACCCGGTTGACGGCGACGAAGGCGCGCCCGGCGGTCTGGTCGACCGTCGAGGCCACCCTCGCCTTCGCGTCCCCGATGATCGTCTTCGGGTGCACTCGAATGCCGATCTCGTCGAGAGTGACGGCGAGCTGCTCGCGCCGGCGGACGATGTCCGCCTCGATCTGCGCAGGGGTCCTGGCGTCCGACACCGCACTGCCTCCGTAGTCGTGATCGCCGTGATCGTCGTGATCCGGTCGTTGGTGGACAGTCTGTCAGCTCCGCCGCCGAAGGGTCGCCCCACACCCCCATTAGGCTCTGGACGCGTACGCGAACGTTTCCCGAGGAGAGCCATGAGCGAGCGACTGCAGCCCGGCGACACCGCCCCCGCCTTCACCCTGCCCGACGCGGACGGCAACGAGGTCTCCCTCGCGGACCACCGGGGCCGCAAGGTCATCGTCTACTTCTACCCCGCCGCCCTCACCCCCGGCTGCACCAAGCAGGCCTGCGACTTCACCGACAACCTGGAACTGCTCGCGGGCGCCGGGTACGACGTCATCGGCGTCTCCCCGGACAAGCCGGAGAAGCTGGCCAGGTTCCGCGAGAAGGAGGCCCTCGAGGTCACCCTGGTCGGCGACCCGGAGAAGAAGGTCCTGGAGGCGTACGGCGCCTTCGGCGAGAAGAAGCTGTACGGCAAGACGGTGACCGGCGTGATCCGCTCCACCGTGGTCGTCGACGAGGAGGGCAAGGTCGAACGCGCCCTCTACAACGTGAAGGCCACCGGCCACGTCGCCAAGATCATCCGGGACCTGGGCGTCGAGGCCTGACACCCCCCTGAGGTGTGACGGGGATCGCACTTGCGGCCGATCCCCGTTTGCGAACGCCACGACCGCGCAGAAGAGCCTCTTGTGTGTTTCCCACAGAGAGGACCGACGGTCATGCCGGCCACCGACAACGCACCCACGGCCGACCCCGAGGCCCTGAGACGCCACCCCCGGCTCTTCAGGGCGGTCAGCCGGCGCAAACAGCCCAGGCTGCGGCGGACCGACATCACGGTGACGGACGAGGCGGCGGTCAGGCGGGCCGTGAAGGCGGCCTCGCTCGGCAACGCCATGGAGTGGTTCGACTTCGGCATCTACGCCTACCTCGCCGTCACCCTCGGACACGTCTTCTTCCCGTCCGGGAACGACACGGTCCAGCTCCTGTCGTCGTTCGCGACGTTCGCGGTCGCCTTCCTGGTCCGCCCGCTCGGCGGCATGTTCTTCGGCCCGATGGGCGACCGGATCGGCCGCAAGAAGGTCCTCGCGCTGACGATGATCCTGATGGCGGTCGGCACCTTCGCGATCGGCCTGATCCCGTCGTACGCCTCCATCGGCTTCTGGGCGCCGGTCCTCCTGATCACCTTCCGGATGCTCCAGGGCTTCTCGACGGGCGGCGAGTACGGCGGGGCCTCGACCTTCATCGCCGAGTACGCGCCCGACCGGCGCCGCGGCTACTTCGGCAGCTTCCTGGAGTTCGGCACCCTGGCGGGGTACGTCGGCGCGGCCGGTCTGGTGACGGCGCTCACCGCGTGGCTCGGCTCCGACACGATGGAGGCGTGGGGCTGGCGCGTGCCGTTCCTGGTGGCGGGGCCGCTGGGCCTGGTCGGCCTCTACCTGCGGATGCGGCTGGACGAGACGCCGGCCTTCCAGCGCCTGGAGTCCGACGCGGCGCACCCGTCGGAGGCGGCGGACGCGGTGGAGACCACGACCAAGGGCGACCTGGCGAAGATCTTCCGGCAGCAGTGGCCGATGCTGGTGCTGTGCGTGGCGCTGGTGGGCGCGTACAACATCACCGACTACATGGTCCTCTCCTACATGCCGACGTACCTCTCGGACGAGCTCGGCTACAGCGAGACGCACGGCCTGCTGATCCTGCTCCTGGTCATGGTCCTGCTCATGCTGGTCATCACCCGGGTCGGCAAGCTGAACGACCGCTTCGGCCGCAAGCCGGTCCTGATGGCGGGCATGCTCGGCTTCCTCTTCCTCTCCCTGCCGGCGTTCCTGCTGATCGGTCGGGGCGGGATCTCGGCGATCACGGCGGGCATGCTGATGCTCGGCCTGTCGCTGGTCTGCATGCTCGGCACGATGTCGGCGGCGCTCCCGGCCCTCTTCCCGACGGACGTCCGCTACGGGTCCCTGTCGGTGGGCTACAACCTCTCCACGTCCCTCTTCGGCGGCACGACCCCCCTCGTGATCACGGCCCTGATCGGCGCGACCGGCAACAACCTGATGCCGGCGTACTACGCGATGGGCGCGGCCCTCGTCGGCGTCGTCGCCGTCGCCTGCATGAAGGAAACGGCCCGACAGCCCCTGGAGGGCTCGCCCCCGTCGGTGGAGACCCACGAGGAGGCGGCGGAAATGGTGATGGCCCGGGCCCCGGAACCGAAGTTCTGACCCTGCTCTCCACATGGACGGCCCGCACCGGTCACTTCCGGCGCGGGCCGTTCGCCTTTCCCGCCGGTCGCGACATTCGTACGCGATATGACGTGACCGTCCGATATTCGGCTCGTTACTCCGTACGAGAGCCGTACAAGGAGGGGGCCGGGTGGGGACGAGCGCGTACACGAGGGAACGGCTGGGCGCTGTTGTGGCGGAGTCGAAGGGATGGGCCGACCTGATGCGGCGGCTCGGCGTCGCCGAGAGTGGCGGGCGGCGCCGGACACTGCAGGCGAAGGTCGCCGAGTACGGCATCGACACCGGCCACTTCAAGCAGCGCAGTCCATGGCGCAAGTACACGGACGATGCCATCGCCGAAGCCGTCGCCGCTTCGGCGACGCTGCGCGAAGTCGTGCAGAAGCTCGGGGTGCCACCGGCGACCGGGACCCTCTCGCACATCCGCCGCCGTATCGCGGCGGCCGGAATTGACGTCAGCCATTTTCCGGGGCTGAACCGCTCGACCACGGATCTGCCGTTCACCACGGACGAGCTCCGGACGGCGGCGGCGTCCGCTCGCAGCGTCAGAGAGACGGCCCGCCTGCTGGGCGTGGCCGACGACAGCCGGTCCCGTGCCGCGCTCAGGCACATGCTGCGCGAGCGGGGCGTCGACATCGCCCACTTCACCTACAGGCGCGCCCATGTGCCCGAGGAGGACTTGCGGGCAGCGGTGGCCGGGGCCAGCAGCTTCGCCGACGTGATGCGGACCCTCGGGCTCACGGTGAACGACCAGAACCACCGGCGGGTCAGGCGGTGGGCGGCCGGGCTCGCCCTCGACACCTCGCACTTCAAGCGGCGGACGTGGGGCACGGTGCGGGCCACCGCTCCCAGAAGCATCGCGGACACGGTCTTCCGGGTCCGCCCCGAGGGGTCGTCACGGGAGAACCGGGACCGGCTGCACCGGGCCCTCGCCGAGGTGGGCGTTCCGTACCGCTGTGCCAGGTGTGGGAACGGCGGCGAGTGGCTGGACGAGCCCCTCACTCTCCAGATCGACCACATCAATGGGGACTGGCTCGACAACCGGCAGGAGAACCTTCGTTATCTTTGCCCCAACTGCCACTCGATGACTGGGACCTGGTGCCGGGGGAAGCGTCGAAGCACCCCGCGGACGGACACCGTGTGACCGCTACCATGGCTGTGTACGCGGCCGTGGCGAAATTGGCAGTACGCGCGGGCCTTAGGAGCCCGTGGGAGAAATCCCGTGAGGGTTCGAGTCCCTCCGGCCGCACCAGAACGGCCTGCACGTCGAGCAACCGACGCGCAGGCCGTTTCCCGTTCCGGGCTCAGCCCAACAGCTCCCGTACCACCGGTACCAGCGCCCGGAACGCCTTGCCGCGGTGGCTGATCGCGTTCTTCTGCGCCGGGGTCAGTTCCGCGCAGGTGACGTCGTGGCCCTCCGGCTGGAGGATCGGGTCGTAGCCGAAGCCGTTGGTGCCGGTGGGGGCGTGGCGGAGGGTGCCCGGCATGGTGCCTTCCACGACGCGTTCCGTGCCGTCCGGGAGGGCCAGGGCGGCGGCGCAGGCGAAATAGGCGCCGCGGTGTTCGTCCGCGATGTCGGAGAGCTGGGCCAGGAGCAGGTCCAGATTGGCGCGGTCGTTTCCGTGGGTACCGGACCAGCGGGCGGAGAAGATGCCGGGGGCGCCGTTGAGGACGTCGACGCAGAGGCCCGAGTCGTCGGCGACGGCGGGCAGGCCGGTGGCCCGCGCGAGGGCGTGTGCCTTGAGGAGGGCGTTCTCGGCGAAGGTGACGCCGGTCTCCTTGACGTCGGGCACCTCCGGGTACGCGTCCGCGCCGACGAGTTCGAGGTCGAGGCCCGCGTCGGCGAGGATCGCGTGGAGTTCGGTGATCTTGCCCGCGTTGCGGGTGGCGAGGATCAGACGGGTCATGGGGTCGATTATCCCGGGCCCGTCGGCCCGGTCGGTCAGCCCGGGGTGCAGACCTTCGTGACCTCGCTCGCCGCGTCTGTGACCGGCGTGATGTCCGGGGTGGTGTCGCCGTTCTTCACGGCCGTGCGGACGGTCTCGACGCCCTTGGTGAGGTCGTCGACGGCCTTGGAGAGGTCCGCGTTGTCGGTGGTGTCCTTGAGGTTGCCCAGCTCGGTGGAGATGGAGGTCAGGGCCTCCTCGATCTGCGTCGGGTCGTTCGAGGCGCTGGAGACGGCCTGCTGGAGCTTGCTCACCGAGGTGGCTATGGCGTCGGCAGTCTTGACGCAGTCCATGGCGGTGTCGAGGGCCGCGCAGCCGCTCAGGACGGCGGTGAGCGTGGCGGCCGTGGCCACGGCGAGTGCGATGCGGCGCTTCAAGGTGGGTCCTCCCCCTGGGCGGGACGGGCGTGACGGGCGGGCGGGCGCACGGGTCGTGTCCGTGCGCCCCTTGCCCGTCAGGACGCCGTGGCCCCTCAGAGGGTTCCTTCGAGGGCCTCGCGCTGGATCTCCGCCAGGTCGGCGCAGCCGCCGGAGGCCAGGTCGAGGAGGGCGTTGAGCTCCTTGCGGTCGAAGGGCTCGGCCTCGGCGGTGCCCTGGACCTCGACGAAGCGTCCGTCGCCGGTGCAGACGACGTTCATGTCGGTGTCGGCGCGGACGTCCTCCTCGTAGCAGAGGTCGAGGAGGGGGACGCCGTCGACGATGCCGACGGAGACGGCGGCGACGGTGCCGGTGAGGGGCTTGCGACCGGCCTTGACCAGTTTCCTGGACTGGGCCCAGGCGACGGCGTCGGCGAGGGCGACGTACGCGCCGGTGATGGCGGCAGTGCGGGTGCCGCCGTCGGCCTGGAGGACGTCGCAGTCGAGGACGATCGTGTTCTCGCCGAGCGCCTTGTAGTCGATGACGGCGCGCAGGGAGCGTCCGATGAGGCGGGAGATCTCGTGGGTGCGGCCGCCGATTTTGCCGCGGACGGACTCGCGGTCGCCGCGGGTGTTGGTGGAGCGGGGGAGCATGGAGTACTCCCCGGTGACCCAGCCCTCGCCGCTGCCCTTGCGCCAGCGCGGGACGCCCTCGGTGACGGAGGCGGTGCAGAAGACCTTGGTGTCGCCGAAGGAGATGAGGACGGAGCCCTCGGCGTGCTTGCTCCATCCGCGTTCGATGGTGACGGGGCGGAGCTGTTCGGGGGTACGGCCGTCGATGCGAGACATGGGAGGAGCGTATCGGGATACGGCGAGGGGCCCGTTCCCCTGCCGGAACGGGCCCCGCCGACGCGAGCCGGTCGCTCGCGTCAGGTCCTCACATCATGTCCTCGATGTCCGCGGCGATCGGGTCCGCGTCGGTGCCGATGACGACCTGGATGGCGGTGCCCATCTTCACGACGCCGTGGGCGCCGGCGGCCTTCAGGGCGGCCTCGTCGACGAGGGCGGGGTCCACGACCTCGGTGCGCAGGCGGGTGATGCAGCCTTCGACCTCTTCGATGTTCTCGATGCCGCCGAGCCCGGCGACGATCTTCTCAGCCTTGGTGGCCATGTGTTTCTCCCTGTCCGTTCCGTTCGCGGGGACGCGAATCTCGGCGCACCTGCGGTCCGCTTTGACACGGTAACCCACGGTTGGCCCAACTTCGCGAGCGAGTGCCGCCGTTCTGCCGAATGATGACGATCACCGGTGGCCTGTCCCCAGCGGGCCCCCGGAGCCTACCTCAACTGGTCTACACCACCGTGCAACGAGACGCGCACCCGGCTTGTTCCGGGCAGGGAGGACGCCCATGAGTAGCGACAGCGCCGCGGCCGCGCCGAAGAAGTCCTGGGGCAGCGGTCTCTTCCAGGGGCTCCAGAAGATGGGCCGCAGCCTCCAGCTGCCCATCGCCGTCCTGCCCGCCGCCGGCATCATCAACCGACTCGGGCAGCCGGACGTGTTCGGCGCCGACGGCCTGGGCTGGGACAACGTCGCCAAGGTGATGGCGGGCGCGGGCGGCGCGCTGCTCGACGGCGGTCTCGGTCTGCCGCTGCTGTTCTGCATCGGCGTCGCCATCGGCATGGCGAAGAAGGCGGACGGTTCGACGGCGCTCGCGGCGGTGGTCGGTTTCCTCGTCTACTACACGGTGCTCCAGCAGTTCCCGAAGGACTGCCCGGAGGGGACGCGGGACATCGGCGGCGGGTGCCTGGGCCCGGACGACGCCTTCGCCGAGTACACGTACCAGAATCCCGGTGTCTTCGGCGGCATCGTCATGGGTCTGCTCACCGCGTACCTGTGGCAGCGGTTCCACCGGACGAAGCTGGTCGACTGGCTGGGCTTCTTCAACGGGCGCCGGCTCGTCCCGATCATCATGACGTTCGTGGCGATCGCGTTCGCCGCGCTCTGCCTGTGGGTCTGGCCGCCGATCGGCGACGCCCTGGAGAGCTTCAGCGACTGGCTGGTGGGGCTCGGCGCGTGGGGTTCGGGCATCTTCGGCGTGGCGAACCGGGCGCTCCTCGTCATCGGTCTCCACCAGTTCCTCAACGTGCCGATCTGGTTCCAGTTCGGCACGTACACGAAGCCGGACGGCACGGTGGTGCACGGCGACATCCCCATGTTCCTGGCGGGCGACCCGAACGCCGGGCAGTTCCTGACGGGCTTCTTCCCGATCATGATGTTCGCGCTTCCGGCCGCGGCGCTGGCGATCACGCACTGTGCCAAGCCGCACCGGCGCAAGGAGGTCGGCGGTCTGATGCTGTCGGTGGCGCTGACCTCGTTCGTCACCGGCATCACGGAGCCGCTGGAGTACTCGTTCCTCTTCATCGCCCCGGTCCTGTACGCGATCCACGCGGTGCTGACCGGTGTGTCGATGGCGGTGACGTGGGCGCTCGGGGTGAAGGACGGGTTCAGCTTCTCGGCCGGTCTGATCGACTACGTGATCAACTGGAACCTGGCGACGAAGCCGTGGCTGATCATCCCGATCGGTCTGGGCTTCGCGGTGGTGTACTACGTGGTCTTCCGGTTCGCGATCACCAAGTTCGACCTCCCCACCCCGGGCCGCGAGCCGGAGGAGGTGGAGGCGGAGATGGAGCGGGACAACGTGAAGTGAGCCCGCGGTAGCCGCGTCGCGCGCGGCGAGGCTCGCACCAGGCCCCCGGACCCCGTGGTCCGGGGGCCTTTCCGTGCCCGCTACGGAGCGTGTCCGGGCGGGTGAGAATTCACAGGTTCCTTATCTAAGTCGCGCGTGCTAAAACTGGTCTACACCACTCATTGGTGTAGACCACGCGGTCCAGACCACCGCGTTCCACGAGACGCCGCCGTCACCCCCTTTCACTGTCCTCTGGCGGCGCCTTGCCTTACTGGAGGAAGTTGATGAGTACGGCCACCGCCCAGGCCGCCGCTCCCGCGAAGAAGCGCGGATCCGGCCTGTTCCAGGGCCTGCAGAAGGTCGGTCGCAGCCTGCAGCTGCCGATCGCCGTACTGCCGGCCGCGGGTATCTTGCTCCGTCTCGGCCAGGACGACGTCTTCGGCAAGGACGGTCTCGGCTGGGACAAGGTCGCGAAGGTGTTCGCCACCGCGGGCGACGCGGTCTTCGCCAACCTGCCGCTGCTGTTCTGCGTCGGCATCGCCATCGGCTTCGCCAAGAAGGCCGACGGCTCGACCGCCCTCGCCGCCCTGGTCGGCTTCCTGGTCTACAAGAACGTGCTGACCGCGTTCCCCGTGACCGAGGCCGTCGTCAACACCACCGAGAACAAGGGCGTCGACGTCGCCGCCACCTACAACGACCCCAAGGTGCTCGGCGGCATCGTCATGGGTCTGCTGGCGGCCGTCATATGGCAGCGGTACCACCGCACCAAGCTGGTCGACTGGCTCGGCTTCTTCAACGGACGCCGGCTCGTCCCGATCATCATGGCCTTCGTCGGCACCGTCATGGGCGTCTTCTTCGGCCTGGTCTGGGAGCCGATCGGCAACCTCATCACCGACTTCGGCGAGTGGATGACCGGCCTGGGCGCCATCGGCGCGGGCGTCTTCGGCGTCGTCAACCGCGGTCTGCTCCCGATCGGCATGCACCAGTTCGTCAACACCGTCGCCTGGCAGGAGATCGGCTCCTACAAGGACTCGGCCGGTGCGGTCTGGCACGGCGACCTGCCGCGCTTCTTCCACGGCGACCCGACCGCCGGTCAGTTCATGTCGGGCTTCTTCCCGATCATGATGTTCGCCCTCCCGGCCGCCGCGCTCGCCATCACGCACTGCGCCCGCCCGGAGCGCCGCAAGGTCGTCGGCGGCATGATGGTCTCCCTCGCGCTGACCTCGTTCGTCACCGGCATCACCGAGCCGATCGAGTTCGCGTTCATGTTCATCGCCCCGGTGCTCTACGCGATCCACGCGGTCCTGACCGCGGTCGCCATGGCCGTCACCTGGGCCCTGGGCGTGCACCACGGCTTCAGCTTCTCGGCCGGTGCGATCGACTACTTCCTGAACTGGGGTCTCGCGACCAAGCCGTGGATGATCATCCCGATCGGTCTCGTCTTCGCGGCGGTCTACTACGTGCTCTTCCGCTTCGCGATCACCAAGTTCAACCTCCCCACCCCGGGCCGCGAGCCCGAGGAGGAGGTCGAGGACCTCACCAAGGCGTGAGTCCCGCCCGTACGGAGGGAAGGCCCCGGAACCGTCCAGGTTCCGGGGCCTTCCCCGTGTCCGTACGCGGACCCGTGCCCGTACGGGACCCGTGCCCGTACGGCGCGTCCTCAGACCTCGTACACCGCGCCCGACCGCGCCAGCTCCGACGGCCCCGCGTACACCTCGCGCGCGTCCGCCAGGTTCCGCTCGGCGTCCGTCCACGGCGGGATGTGGGTGAGGACGAGGCGGCCCACCCCGGCGCGGGCCGCCTGGGCGCCGGCCTCGCGGCCGTTGAGGTGCAGGTCCGGGATGTCCTCCTTGCCGTGGGTGAAGGAGGCCTCGCAGAGGAAGAGGTCGACGCCCTCGGCCAGCTCGTGCAGCGCCTCGCAGGTGCCGGTGTCCCCGGAGTACGCGAGCGAGCGGCCGCCGTGCTCGATCCGGATGCCGTACGCCTCGACCGGATGGCACACCTTCTCCGTGCGCACGGAGAACGGGCCGAGCTCGAAGCCGCCCGACTTCAGGGTGTGGAAGTCGAAGACCTCGCCCATCGCGGTGGGTGACGGCGTGTCCGCGTACGCCGTGGTCAGCCGCTGTTCGGCGCCCTCGGGGGCGAAGACGGGGATCGCGCCGCAGCGCCCGCCCTCGTGCCGGTAGTAGCGGGCGACGAAGTACCCGCACATGTCGATGCAGTGGTCGGCGTGCAGGTGGCTGAGGAAGATCGCGTCGAGGTCGTACAGACCGATGTGGCGCTGCAGCTCGCCCAGGGCGCCGTTGCCCATGTCGAGGAGCAGCCGGAAGCCGTCGGCCTCGACGAGGTAGCTCGAACAGGCCGAGTCCGCGGACGGGAACGACCCGGAGCAGCCGACGACGGTGAGCTTCATGGAGCGTGAACCTCCGTGGACGGGTGCGGGAATACGCAGGGGAGGGGAGGCTGTGCGGTCTGTCGAGCGTAAGGCGCACCGGGGCCCGTCGCTCCTTCGCGGTGGCCGGTTGTGGGCGAACTCACGGGCTCTGTCACCGGTTCGGATGGATGCCGGCCCGCCACGGCGGAGGGAACCGCGCGCCGGTACCGTCATGAGGTATGGACACGTCGTGGTGGCCCGCGCTGGTCGGGGTCGTGGTGCTCGCGCTGGTGGTGGCGGTCGTCGACGGGCGGAAGCGGTCGCCGCGCCGCCCCTCCTCCCGGCGCCCCTCCTCACAGCGTCCCCCGGGGCGGACCCGGCCCCCGGCCCGGCCGTCCGCGCGGCCGTCGGAACCGCGGAAGACCGGCCGGGGGCCGAAGGCCGGGGAGATCTGGTGGGCGGACGTGCCCTTCGAGGACGGGCCCGGGTCGAAGGACCGGCCCTGTCTGGTGCTCGCGGTACGGAGCGGCGGCGCGCTCGTCGCCAAGATCACCAGCAAGCACCACGAGGAGCGGCCCGGGATCCCGACAACGCGGCTGGGGGCACCCCCGTGCCCGAAGGGCTACGGGGGAGTGCGTGCCGGGCGCCGCCGGGCAGGCGGGACTTTCGACACACGCCCCAGGAGGGGGCTCAGGCCCAGAGCTGGCGCTGGACCGTCTCGATGGCCTCTTCGGTCGTCGCGGCCGTGTAGAGGCCGGTGGACAGGTACTTCCAGCCGCCGTCGGCGACGACGAAGACGATGTCGGCGCTCTCCCCCGCCTTGACGGCCTTGTTGCCGACGCCGATGGCCGCGTGCAGGGCCGCGCCGGTGGAGACGCCCGCGAAGATGCCCTCCTGCTGCAGGAGTTCGCGGGTGCGGGTGACCGCGTCGGCGGAGCCGACGGAGAAGCGGGTGGTGAGGACGGAGGCGTCGTACAGCTCGGGTACGAAGCCCTCGTCGAGGTTGCGCAGGCCGTAGACGAGGTCGTCGTAGCGCGGCTCGGCGGCCACGATCCGCACGTCGGGCTTGTGCTCGCGCAGGTAGCGGCCGACGCCCATCAGGGTGCCGGTGGTGCCGAGCCCGGCCACGAAGTGGGTGATCGAGGGCAGGTCGGCGAGGATCTCGGGGCCCGTGCCGGCGTAGTGCGCACCGGCGTTGTCGGGGTTCCCGTACTGGTACAGCATCACCCAGGACGGGTTCTCGGCGGCGAGCTCCTTGGCGACGCGCACCGCCGTGTTGGACCCGCCCGCCGCGGGGGACGAGACGATCTCGGCGCCCCACATGGCGAGCAGCTGGCGCCGCTCCTCGCTGGTGTTCTCGGGCATGACGCAGACGATGCGGTAGCCCTTGAGCCTGGCGGCCATGGCGAGGGAGATGCCGGTGTTGCCGCTGGTCGGCTCCAGGATGGTGCAGCCGGGGGTGAGCCGGCCGTCCTTCTCCGCCTGCTCGATCATGTGGAGCGCGGGGCGGTCCTTGACCGAGCCGGTGGGGTTGCGGTCCTCCAGCTTCGCCCAGATCCGGACGTCGTCCGAGGGCGAGAGCCGGGGGAGGCGGACCAGGGGCGTGTTGCCGACCGCCGCCAGCGGGGAGTCGTAGCGCATGGATCAGACCATGCCACCGGCGACGGCCGGCAGGATCGTGACGCTGTCGCCGTCGGAGAGCTTGGTGTCGATGCCGTCGAGGAAGCGCACGTCCTCGTCGTTCAGGTAGACGTTGACGAAGCGGCGGAGCTTGTCGCCGTCGACGATGCGGGCCTCGATCCCGGTGTGGCGGGTCTCCAGGTCGGCGAAGAGCTCGGCGAGGGTCCCGCCGCTGCCCTCGACGGCCTTGGCGCCGTCGGTGTAGGTGCGGAGGATGGTCGGGATGCGGACCTCGATGGCCATGGCGTGGGCTCCTGTCGGAAGTGGCGTGTTGGGCGCGCTGCTGGGGCCCCGCGCGGAGGGGGGTCGTACGGTGAGGGCGCTCGGCCGGCCGCTCAGAGCGCGGCGCGGACCGGGCGGACCGCTGTTCCGCTCGGACAGATCGCGCTGGCGAGGCGGCCCAGGTCGACGTGCAGGCGTGCTACGAGCAGGGGCGTGCCCGGAGTCTCTTCGCTCACGTCGTGGGAAACCATGGGCTCATCGTATCGATTCCCGGTCCGGGTTCCGGAATGTGATCTCACATGGTGGATGCTTCCTGACCGCCTGCCGGACCGTGCAGGTAGACGACGGTCGGACTGCCGGTCCTGGGGTGCGGAACGACCTCGGCGTCCACGCCGTAGACCGCGTCGAGGAGGGCCGGGGTGAGGACCTCGGCGGGGGTGCCGCCGGTGACGACCCGGCCGCGCTCCAGGACGTAGATCCGGTCGCAGTACGCCCCCGCCAGGTTGAGGTCGTGCAGGGCGAGCAGGTTGGTGGTGCCGAGCGCGCGGACGAGGGCGAGGACGTCCAGTTGGTGGCGGATGTCCAGGTGGTTGGTGGGCTCGTCGAGGACGAGCAGGGCCGGGTCCTGCACGAGGGCGCGGGCGACCAGGGCGCGCTGGCGCTCGCCGCCGGAGAGCGTGGGGTACGGGCGGTCGGCGAAGCCGGTGAGGCCGACGCGGGCGAGGGCGGCGTCCGCGTGCTCGCGGTCGGGGGCGGTGTCGCCCTCCCAGAAGCGCTTGTGCGGGGAGCGGCCGAGGGCGACCAGTTCGCGGACGGTGAGTTCGAAGTCGGTGCCGGTGTCCTGGGGGACGGTGGCGACGCGGCGGGCGCGGGCCTTGGGGCCGAGGGCGCGCAGGTCGTCGCCGTCGAGGAGGGCGCGTCCGCCGGTGGGGGCGAGGGTGCCGTAGACGCAGCGCAGGAGGGTGGTCTTGCCGCTGCCGTTGGGGCCGATGAGGCCGACGGTCTCGCCGGGGCGGACGGTGAGGTCGACGGAGCGGAGGCGGTCCTCGTACGCGAGTCCCTCCAGGCGCAGTTCGGTCACAGGGGAGCTCCTTCGGGGCGGCGGCGCATCAGCCAGAGGAAGAACGGGCCGCCGATGAGGGCGGTGAGGACGCCGACGGGGAGGTCCTGGGGGGCGATGAGGGTCCGGGCGCCGAGGTCGGCGAGGACCAGGGCGACCGCGCCGCCGAGCGCGGCGACGGGAAGCAGGCGGCGGTGCGGGGCGCCGACGGCGAGCCGGGCGGCGTGCGGGGCCATGAGGCCGATGAAGCCGACGGCCCCGCTCGCGGCGACCATGACGGCGGTGACGAGGGAGACGAGGACGAAGACGGCGGCGCGGAAGCGGGCGGTGTCGAGGCCGAGGGCGGTGGCGTCCTCCTCGCCGACGAGGAGCAGGTCGAGCGGGCGGGCGAGGGCGAGCAGGAGGCCGAGGCCGAGGACCAGGACGGCGGCGGGCAGGACGAGGGTGTCCCAGCGGGCGCTGCCGAGGCCGCCGAGGGACCAGTACAGCGCCTCGCGGAAGTGCTCGGGGCGGCCGGCGGCGGCCAGGATCAGGGTGGTGAGGGCGGAGAGGACGTACGAGACGGCGACGCCGGCGAGGACGAGCCGGGGGCCGGTCATGGTGCCGCCGCGGCGGGCGAGTCCGTAGACGAGGACGAGGGAGGCCAGGGCTCCGGCGAAGGCCCCGGCGGGCAGGGCGAGGGTGGTGGTGACCCCTCCCCCGATGCCGACGACGAGCACGAGGACGGCTCCGGCGGAGGCGCCGGAGGAGATCCCGAGGAGGAAGGGGTCGGCGAGCCGGTTGCGGACGAGGGCCTGGAGGACGGCGCCGACGACGGCGAGTCCGGCGCCGACGACGACGCCGAGCAGGACCCGGGGCAGCCGTACGTCGAGGACGATCGTCCGGTACGGGGAGGGGCCGGCCCGGCCGGTCAGGGCGTCGATCACCTGACCGGGCGGGATGCGGACGGAGCCGAGGGCGAGGGAGGCGAGGACGGCGGCGGCCAGGGCGACCAGGAGCCCGGCGACGACGGCGGAGTGGCGCAGGCGGCCGGCGGGGGGCCGGGGGCGCGGGACCCGCGCCGGAACCGTCTGCTTCTCCGTGGGGCCGGGGGCGCGGGTCCCGGTGCTCATCGGGCGGCGGCCGGGTGGAGCTGGGCGGCCAGCTTCTCGACGGCGGCGGGGACGCGGACGCCGAGGACCGCGTCGGAGAGGGGCATCACGGCGAACCGGCGGTTCTTGATCGCGGGGACGTCCTTGAGGGCGGGGTCGTCCAGGAGCCGCTTCTTCTTCTGCTCGACGGTGGTGGAGCCGTAGTCGTAGATGACGACGACCTCGGGCCTGCGGGCGACGACCTCCTCCCAGGCGGCGTCGCCGAAGGGCTTGTCGAGGTCGGAGAAGACGTTCCGGCCGCCGGCGCGGGTGATCAGCTCGTTGCCCATGCCCTTGCCGCCGGCGGTGAAGGCGGTCTTGTCGCCGCTGTCGTAGACGAAGACGGAGACGGGTTCGACGCCCTTGAGGCGCTTCTCGTTGGCGGCGATGGCGGCGCGGGCCCCGGCGATCCACTTCTCGGCGCGGTCGGGGACGCCGAAGGTGCGGCCGACCTCGGTCACCTCCCGGTAGAGGTCGTCGACGGAGGTCTTGCCGGAGGGGCAGTACTCGGTGTTGAGGCGGGTGGATATGCCCGCCTTCTTCAGGTCGTCGCGGCTGCGCCCGTCCTTGGCGTCGAAGGCGGAGGCGTAACCGCCGTAGACGAAGTCGGGGTTCGCGGCGAGCAGGGCCTCCTTGGAGGGGTACTCCTTCGCGAGGACGGGGACGGAGTCGTACGCCTTCCTGTAGGCGGGCAGGACGGCGTCGTCCAGGTAGGCGGTGCCGACGAGGGACTTCTCCAGGCCGAGGGCGATCATGATCTCGGTGACGTGCTGGTTCATGGTGACCACGCGCTTCGGCGGGGCCTGGAAGGTGTCCTTCACGCCGCAGTTGGTGACGGTGTACGGGAAGCCGGGGGCGGCCTTCGCCGCGGGCTTCTGCTCCGCGGGGGCCGAGCAGCCGGCGAGCAGGGGGACGAGGGCGGCTGCGGGCAGCAGGACGCGGCGGGGCCAGGACATGGCGGTGTGCCTCCTCCGGGGATTTCCACGTCCCCGTTCGGTGGTGGGAGGCGGCAGGCCAGTTCCTGGCTCCCGGCGTCCTGGGACGCCGGTCACAGTGGCGGGACCGTGCCGGATTCGCACCGGCTTCCTGGGTCCTGCCGCCCGGGTTCCGGGTCAGTGTCTCAGGCGGCGTACGCCTCGACGACCTCGACCTCCTCCTCGGTCACCACGCCCTCGACGATGGTGAAGGAGCGGAACTGGAAGGGTCCGGCGCCGTCGGTGTCGGCGGTGGAGACGAGGACGTAGTGGGCGTGCGGCTCGTTGGCGTACGTGATGTCCGTGCGGGACGGGTAGGCCTCGGTCGCGGTGTGCGAGTGGTAGACGATCACGGGCTCCTCGTCCCGGTCGTCCATCTCGCGGTAGAGCTTGAGCAGGTCCGCGGAGTCGAACTCGTAGAAGGTGGGCGAGCGGGCGGCGTTCAGCATGGGGATGAACCGCTCGGGGCGGCCGCTGCCGGCCGGGCCCGCGACCACGCCGCAGGCCTCGTCCGGGTGGTCCGCGCGCGCGTGTTCCACGATCTGGTCGTACAGGGCCCGGGTGATGGTCAGCATGGCGACAGGATAAGCAGAGGGGCCCCGCCGTACCGAGGAGTGGTACGGCGGGGCCCGCATGCTGGGACGGTGTGCGCTAGGAGCGCTTGGCGAAGGCCGCGCCCTCGGGGTTGCGGGACTTCAGGACCAGGTACGAGACGCCCAGGATCAGGCCCCAGACCGGCGCGCAGTAGAGCGAGACGCGGGCGCCCTCGTCGATGCCCATCATCACGATGACCATGCCGATGAAGAGGAGCGCGAACCAGCTGGTGAAGGGGGCTCCGGGGGCCTTGAACGTGGACTCGGGGAGTTCGCCGCGGTTCGCCTTGGCGCGGTAGCGGATCTGGCAGACCAGGATCATGATCCAGGCCCACATGCCGGAGATGGTGGCGAAGGAGACGACGTACTCGAAGGCCTTGCCGGGGGCGACGTAGTTGATCCAGACGCCGACGAGCATCAGCGAGGCCGAGAAGGTCAGGCCGAGCAGCGGGGTGCCGCTCTTGGTGAGCTTCGTGAAGACCTTCGGGCCCTGGCCGTTGAGCGCGAGGTCGCGCAGCATGCGGCCGGTGGAGTACATGCCCGAGTTGCAGGAGGACAGGGCCGCGGTCAGGACGACGAAGTTGACGATGGCGGCGCCGACGCCGAGGCCCATCTTCTCGAAGGCGGCGACGAACGGGGAGACGCCCGGCTGGAACTCGGTCCACGGCACGACCGACAGGATCATGATCAGGGCGCCGACGTAGAAGACGGCGATGCGCCACGGCACGGTGTTGATGGCCTTGGGCAGGACGGTCTTCGGGTCCTTGGACTCGCCGGCGGTGACGCCGACCAGCTCGACGGCGAGGAAGGCGAACATCACGATCTGGAGCGTCATCAGGGTGCTGCCGACGCCGTTCGGGAAGAAGCCGCCCTGGTTCCACAGGTGGGCGACGGTCGCGGTGTCGCCGGCGTCGGAGAAGCCGACGGTCAGGATGCCGGCGCAGATCAGGATCATGCCGATGATCGCGGTGACCTTGACCATGGAGAACCAGAACTCCAGCTCGCCGAAGAGCTTCACGGAGATCAGGTTGGCGCCGTAGAGGATCACGGTGAAGACGAGGGCGGAGACCCACTGCGGGATGTTCCACCAGTACGTCATGTAGGTGGCCGCGGCGGTGACCTCGGTGATGCCGGTGACGACCCAGAAGAGCCAGTACGTCCAGCCGGTCACGAAGCCCCAGAACGGGCCGATGAACTCGCGCGCGTACTCCGCGAAGGAGCCGGACACGGGGCGGTACATGAGCAGCTCGCCCAGGGCCCGCATGATGAAGAAGATGACCAGGCCCGCGATCGCGTAGGCCAGGATGAGGCTGGGTCCGGCCTTGTGGATGGCCTTGCCCGCGCCGAGGAAGAGGCCGGTGCCGATGGCACCGCCGATCGCGATCATCTGGATCTGCCGGGCGCCGAGGCCACGCTGGTAGCCCTCGCCGCCGCCCACGGCCCCGTCGGTGCCGTCGTGCTGCTTGTCGACCTGCACAGAGGTCATGGTGGTGCGCCTTTCTCCATGCTGATCCGCGCGACTGCGAGTGCGTCTGCCGCGGACCAGATCCTGATCCCCCCGGATGTGGATGGAGTGCCACCGGCGGTCAGCCGGCCCGAGCGCCCTCGGGAACAGGGGTGGCGTCCCCGAGCGGTCGTGAAGATTTATCACGGGCCGGGGGGTGATCGAGGGAGATGCGCGTGGCGCGGGTCACATAAAAATACGGACGTACCGGATTCAAGAGGGCCAAGCGGACGCTCGCATAACGCATTCGTTATCCGGATTTGAGCGTCCGCTGAGCGAACGGCCCGTGTCGTCTCGGTTCCGGCGGGTCCCCTCAGGAGGGGAGCAGGGTCTCCACGAGGGACTCCTGGAGGGCGCCCAGCCAGAGGTACGCCATCACCATCGGCTTGCGCGGGTCGGAGTCCGGCAGCCGGTAGAGCCGTTCGCTCTCCTCGTCGTCCGAGACCTCCAGGCGGGTGCCGATGGTCAGCCGGAGGTCGTTGAGCGTGCCGAGCCAGGCCCGGGACTCGTCCGGACCGAGCTTGAGGACCGCGCCGCCCTCCCCCGCCGCCTCGGCGGAGAGGGAGTCCAGGGCGCGCACCACCACGAGGGCGTCCTCGCGCTTGCGGGCCCGCAGGTCGTTCTCGGTGTAGCGGCGGAAGTCGGAGGCGGCCGCCCGCAACTCCTCGGTGTCGTCCCCGTACGCGTCGGGGAAGAGGCGCCGCAGGGCGGGGTCGGACGGGGGTTCGCTGGGCCCCTCGGCGAAGAGCGCGGCCAGCGGGTCCGCGTCGGCGGCGGGCTCGTCGCCCGGCCCGATCAGCTCCATGAGCTGCACGGCGAGGGAGCGGAGGATGGAGATCTCGACGTCGTCGAGGGCGACGGCCGCGCCACCGCCGGCCAGGGCCTCGAAGCGGCCGGCCATCAGCCGCGGTCCTGGGTGAGGGTCGCCCAGAGTCCGTAGCCGTGCATCGCCTGCACGTCCCGCTCCATCTCCTCGCGGGTGCCGCTGGAGACCACCGCGCGGCCCTTGTGGTGCACGTCGAGCATCAGCTTGTGCGCCTTGTCCTTGGAGTATCCGAAGTACGACTGGAAGACGTAGGTCACGTAGCTCATCAGGTTGACCGGATCGTTGTGCACGAGGGTCACCCAGGGCACGTCCGGTTCGACGACCGCGGAGACCCCCTCGGCCGGTTCCGTACGTTCGATCTCAATAGGCGCGACGCTCACTCACCCCATGCTGCCACCCCGGGGGGTCCCTCGCACAAACGGGGCCGCGCCTCCGGGGCGGGCGCGGAACCGGCGGCGGACCTAGAAATCGTCACTCTGACGATTTCTGCGCTAGCATCACTGCCATGAACGCTGCGGACCTTGGGCTGCCGGTGGACGTTCCGTCGACGGCGCTCTTCACGGATCAGTACGAGCTGACCATGCTCCAGGCGGCCCTCAGGGGCGGCACCGCCGACCGGCGCTCCGTCTTCGAGGTCTTCACCCGGAGGCTGCCGGAAGGGCGGCGCTACGGAGTCCTCGCGGGCGTCGGGCGGGTCCTGGACGCCGTCGAGAACTTCCGGTTCGACCCGGCCGTCCTGGAGTTCCTGCGCGAGCGCTCCATCGTCGACGAACCGACCCTGGAGTGGCTGTCCCGCTACCGCTTCACCGGCGACGTCTGGGGCTACCCCGAGGGCGAGGTGTACTTCCCCGGCTCCCCCGTCCTGCGGGTCGAGGGCTCCTTCGCGGAGTGCGTGCTCCTGGAGACCGTGATCCTCTCGATCCTCAACCACGACTCGGCCATCGCGGCCGCCGCCTCCCGCATGTCGGCCGTGGCCGGCGGGCGGGGCCTGATCGAGATGGGCGCCCGGCGCACCCACGAGCTGGCGGCCGTCGCCGCCTCCCGCGCCGCCTACGTCGGCGGCTTCGACTCGACCTCGGACCTGGCGGCCGGCTTCCGCTACGGCATCCCGACCGTCGGCACCTCCGCCCACGCCTTCACCCTGCTCCACGACAGCGAGAAGGACGCCTTCCGGGCGCAGGTCGAGACCCTGGGGCGCGGTACGACCCTGCTCGTCGACACCTACGACGTGGCCGAGGCCGTCCGGACCGCCGTCGAGGTGGCCGGGCCCGAGCTCGGAGCCGTCCGGATCGACTCCGGCGACCTGCTGCTGGTCGCCCACCGGGTGCGGGCGCAGCTGGACGAGCTGGGCGCCCGGAACACGAGGATCGTCGTCACCTCGGACCTGGACGAGTACGCCATCGCCTCGCTCGCGGCGGCCCCGGTCGACGCGTACGGGGTGGGCACGCAGCTGGTCACCGGCAGCGGCCACCCGACCTGCTCCATGGTCTACAAGCTGGTCGCGCGGGCCGCCTCGGCGGACCCGAAGGCGCCGCTGGTGCCGGTGGCCAAGAAGTCCCTGGGCGGCAAGGCCTCGGTCGGCGGGCGCAAGTGGGCGGCCCGCAGGACCGACGCGGCCGGCGTCGCCGAGGCGGAGGTCGTGGGCACCGGGGCCGTCCCGGCGGACCTCGCCGACCGGCAGCTCCTGGTTCGACTGGTCGAGAGCGGGCAGGTGGTGGGGCGCGAGCCGCTGGAGGCCGCGAGGTCCCGGCACATCGCGGCCCGCGCCGGGCTGCCGATGTCGGCGGTCCAGCTCTCGCGCGGCGAGCCGGTGCTGCCGACCGAGTACGCCTGACGCCCGCGCGTCCGGTCCGTACGCCTCCGCAGGACGGCGTAGCCGCCGTAGTCGGCCCGGGGCGCCCCCTCCCGAAGGGGAGGGGAAGTCTCTAGGCTCGATCCCACCCCCTCCGACCCGCCGAAGGACACCCGCCATGCACCGCGCATTGATCGTTGTGGACGTTCAGAACGACTTCTGCGAGGGCGGCAGCCTCGCGGTGAGGGGCGGGGCGGACGTCGCCGCCGCCATCACCGACCTGGTCGGCCAGACGGCGGGCACCTCCTACCGGCACGTCGTCGCCACCCGCGACCACCACGTGGACCCGGGGGCGCACTTCGCCGCGCCCGGCGAGGAGCCGGACTACGTCACCTCCTGGCCCGTGCACTGCGTGGCGGGCACGGAGGGCGTGGGCTTCCACCCCAACTTCGCGCCCGCCGTCGCCAGCGGGGCGATCGACGCCGTCTTCGACAAGGGCGCGTACGACGCCGCGTACAGCGGCTTCGAGGGGCGGGACGAGAACGGCCTGACGCTCGCGGAGTGGCTGCGCGAGCGGGACGTCGCCGAGGTCGACGTGGTGGGCATCGCCACCGACCACTGCGTCCGGGCGACGGCCCTGGACGCGGCCCGGGAGGGCTTCCGGACCCATGTGCTGCTCGACCTGACGGCCGGCGTGGCCGGGGCGACGACGGAGCGGGCCCTGGAGGAGCTGCGGGCGGCGGGCGTGCGGCTGACCGGCAAGCCGGTCGTCTGAGACCGTCCACCGGGGCTCCGCCGGACAGGTCCTAGGCGGCGCGGCCCCGGGGCAGGGAGCGGGCCGGGTGCCAGAGCTCCTGGGCGGCGCCCGGGGTGGACTTCCACAGCAGGCCGTCGGGGTGGTGCAGGACGGCGGTCACCTCGTCCGGCGTGGGCGGCTCGGTGTTCCCCCGGAGGTAGACCGCGCGCAGCCCCAGGTTCCGCAGCCGGGTCAGGGCGCGGGCCCGGTTCGCCGCGTGGACCAGGAACCGGACCGTGGCGCCGTCGCCGGCCGGGCTGGGCAGCCCTATGGCCACGACCACGCTGCCTCCCGGCAGCTTGCAGAACCCTCCGTTGGGCATGCGGAACCACTCCCCCGTGGTCGGTGTGTCAATAGGAAAAGCGTCAGACGCACCTAAACACGATCGGCCGCCGCCCGCTAGAGGGCGACGGCCGATCATGCTTTGACCTGCTGTTTTACCTTTTACTTCGTGGACGGACCCACGCGGACCGTGATCGTCTCGCCGTTCTTCGGCTCCTTGACGACCTCGATCTTGGTGTTGGTGTCAGTTACCTTCACACCGGCGCGCTCGGTCTCCTTGTACCAGTAGGTGCCCTTCCGGTCGTCGAAGACCGGGTTGCCCTTGAGCGACGGCACGAAGGTCGCGACGTCCGCCTTGTGGAGCTGGAGGGCGTCGGTCCGGAAGGTGCCGAAGGTGGAGTCGTACGCCTGGACGCGGTTGCGCATCAGGGTGCCGTCCTTCCACTTCAGCGGGGCCGGGTGGGCGTCGACCGGAAGGATCAGGCCCTGGCCCGGGTGGACCGCGGTGTTGTTGTCCTTCTGGGAGAGGTCCCACTTCCAGATGAGCAGGCCGTTCTGGTACGGGTAGTGCTCGACCCAGGTGGACTTCTCGCCGGTGAACCCGAAGTTGTACGGGCCGACCTTCAGGGTCTCGTCGTACGAGACGTACTGGCGGTTCTCGGCGATGTAGTACTGCTCGTACGCCTTGGTGAAGCCCTTGCCGACGCGGGAGAAGCCCTTGGCGGCCCAGCCGTTGTCGCCGTTCTCGACGTTGTCGGAGAACACGGCGGCGCCGTCGGCCTTCACGGTGACGGCGTCGGCGGTGAAGCCCTTGCCGCCCGCGCCGCCGTCCGTCTGGTAGCGGAAGCGGAGGTCGAACTTCTTGCCCGCGTACGCGTTCAGGTCGTAGACGAGCTTCTTGTGGGCGCCGGAGACGTCGGTCAGCGCCGGGGCGCCGCTGGCGTCGCGCGGGATCTGCTTGCCGTCGGCGGTGCCGTCCAGGGCGGTCCAGTTGGAGCCGCCGTCGGTCGAGACCTCGGCGTACAGGTAGTCGTAGTCGAGCTCGATGTCGTACCAGCCCTGGAGCTCCAGGGAGGCGGACGTCTTGCCGGTGAGGTCGACCGAGCGGGTCAGGGTGTTCTTGAGGTCGTCACCCATGCCGCTCCACCACTGCGTGTTGCCCTCGGCGGGCGCGACGATCTCGGTGGTGACCTGCTTCTTCGGCAGCTCGACGACGAGCGCCTGCGGGTTCTTGGTGTTGTACGCGGCGACGCCCAGCTTGTGGGTGGAGTTCCACTTGCGGGCCTCGTCGGCGACCTTGGTGTAGTTCAGCCAGCCGAGCTGGAGCTTGTCCCAGGCGGTCATGTCGCCGGGCAGGTCGCCGATGGCGTCCTTGCCGCGGCCGAGCCAGGAGCCGGAGGACATGAGCGACCAGAAGCCGGTCGAGTTCTCGGCGCCGGGGAGGCCGGAGGTGTCGTACAGGTCCGGCAGGCCGAGGTCGTGGCCGTACTCGTGCGCGAAGACGCCGAGGCCGCCGTTCTCCGGCTGCATCGTGTAGTCGCCGACCCAGATGCCGGAGTTGCCGATCTGCGTGCCGCCGGCCTTGTTGTTCGCCGGGCCGGTCTTGCCCGCGTCGGTGCCGTACGCGTACCAGCGGTGGGCCCACAGGGCGTCGCCGCCCTGGGCGCCGCCGCCCGCCGACTCGTCCTCGCCCGCGTGGACGATCTGGAAGTGGTCGATGTAGCCGTCGGCCTCGTTGAAGTTGCCGTCGCCGTCGAAGTCGTACCGGTCCCACTGGTCGTACTGCGCCAGGTCGGCCTTGATCTGGGCGTCGGTGCGGCCCTTGGCCTTCTGGTCGGCGGTCCACGCGGTGACACCGTCGCGGACGGCGTCCCAGACGTTGGCGCAGTTGCTGTTGCCGCAGTAGTTCGAGCCGTAACGGGCCTCGTTGTACTCGACCTTGACCCAGTCGGAGACCGTGCCCTCGACCGAGTAACGGCCGGAGGAGGTCTTCTCGTAGTAGGTCTTCAGCGACTGCTTGGGCTGCCCCTTGGCGTCCTTGCCGGTCCCGAAGTACAGGTCCTGGAAGTGCGCCTGGTTGTAGTCCTTCTGCCAGGCCGTGGAGTTGTCGTTCTTGCGGTTCGGCTTGGCTATCTTGTTGTGCAGCGGGCCGGGCGTGCCGCCGAACTTCGGCTTCGGCTCGGTCGTGTCGTCGTCGGCGCGGTCGACCAGGGTGGTGTTGTCCACCTTGTCGCCGAACTCGACGAGGATCGTGAAGATCTTGTCGGTCTTCTCGCGGCCCAGCTCGACGTACTTCTTGCTGTCGAGCTTGACGACCTGGGAACCACCGCGGCGCTCGACCTTCTTCTTGCCGCTGAGCACCTGCTCCAGGGCGGCCTTGCGCTGCTTCTGCTGCTGCTCGCTGAAGGGGCCCTCGAGGTCGTGGTCGAC
Source organism: Streptomyces bikiniensis (assembly GCA_000716465.1). GTDB lineage: Bacteria > Actinomycetota > Actinomycetes > Streptomycetales > Streptomycetaceae > Streptomyces > Streptomyces bikiniensis. The sequence continues at coordinate 99,242 of JNWL01000015.1, read as the reverse complement.
CGCCGTCTTGTCGATGCCCGCGCCGGGCGCGTTGGGCGCCGGGTCGTGGCGGACGTCGGCCGGCGTGACGTTGCCGTCGTTGTGGGCCCACGCGGTGGTGAACGTCGAGGCGGTGGCGGCGGTGGCCGCGAGCGCCACGACGACTGCGGACGTTCTGATCGCCCGTCGTCTGTTGGTCACTTGATGTAGTCCTCCCCGGCGCCCGCACTCACGGACCGAAGGTGGGGTGTCCGCCCGGCGGGTCGCGCGTCACAAGTGACGACATTCGACCGGAGTGAGCCGAGAAAAGACAGATCTTGACTTGCGCACACCAACTGCACTATGCGGGAGCGGTTTTCCGGTAATCGGACGTCCGGCGGGCGCACCGCGAAGGATTTTTGACGATCACATGACCCTGTGCGCCCCCCGTGCACCGGCGCCGGGTGAGGTCGCGCTTACCCCTCGTTCCCCCCGGGCATCCACCGTCGTAGAGTCGCAGCGATGTCTTGAGGGGCGGGTACTCGTCATGCAGCGTCCGAACGCCGCACAGCTCACCTACGGTTCGGCCACCGTCGTCCTCGCGACCGTCGCCCTGCTGCTGCTCTCCGGTGCGACGGCGCTCCCCGGCATCGCCGCGTCCTGCGCCGCCGGACTGCTGCTCGGCGTCCTCGTGGCGGTGACGATGCCGGGGCGGACGGGGTCCGTCAAGACCTCGGCACCGGTTCGGTCCGCCGGCGAGGTCCCCGGGAAAGAGGAGATCCGGGTGCCGGCCGCGCGCGTGGGCGGGAGGACCGGGACCCGGATCGGTTCGTGACGTCGGCGGCGCGGGGCCCTACCGCGGGGCGGAGACCACCACCGTCTTCGCCGCCTTGTCGTGCAGACCCTGTTTGTACGGCTTGTCCACCAGGATCAGGATCAGCAGGAGCAGCGGCCACAGGCAGGCGCAGCAGATCAGCGCGGGCAGCCACAGCACGACGGCGCGCAGCAGCGACTGGCTCATCGGGGGCGTCGACCCGTCGTTGAGCATCGCGACCCGCAGCTTCATCAGCTTCTTGCCGAGGGTCTGGCCGTTCCTGGCCGTCAGGATCGTGTCGTAGGCGACGTACGCGACGATCGTGATGAGCTGGAAGACCAGCTGCCCCCCGCCGTTGAAGCTGTTGACCGCGTCGCCGAAGTCCTCGTCGGACGACACCCGGTCGTAGACCTTGAACGGGATGCCGATGATCGCGAGCGGCACCGCGACGATGATCCAGTCGATGAGCCGGGCGAGGATGCGCCGGCCGGAGTCCGCGAGCGGCGGCATCCCGGCGAGCGGATCGGTCCCGCCGTACCCGCCGCCGTACGGGGGCGGGGGCGGGGGCATGTTGTCGTACGGGGAGCCTCCGCCGCCGTACGGGGAGCCGTACGGGTTCCCGGGCGGGGGCGGGCCGCCCGGCGGCGGGCCCCCGGGGGGCGGACCGGCGGGCGGCGGCTGGCCGCCGGCGGACGGCGGGGGCTCCTGCGGCCTCTTGCGGAACGGGTCGTCGTCGGGCGGCGGACCGGGCGGCGGCTGGTCGGTGCTCATGGGGGCAGTGCATCCCGGGCGGGACGCCCCCGCAAGGAATCACCGCCCGTTCGGGGGACCCGGCACCGGCCCGGCCCCCGCCGGCTCAGCGCGCCACGAAGGTGCGGGCCGCCTTGTCGTGCCAGCACTGGCGCCAGGGACGGTCGAAGACGCACCACAGGACGTTGAGGACGCCGACGGCCAGGAGGCCCAGGACGCCGTAGACCAGCCAGCGCTTCAGGGCCCCGCCGAACGTCGGCGGCTCGTGCGCCTCGATGTCCCGCACCTGGATGCCGCAGAGCTTCTTGCCGAGGGTGCGGCCCCACTTGGCGGTCGGCAGCACCTCGTACAGGAGCCCGATGACGAGCAGCACGGCGAGGACGGTGCCGAACTGGACGGAGGTGGTCGAGTCCACCAGCCAGACCTGGACGGTGGTCCCGGACTGCCGGGCCGCCTCGATCTTGCCCTCGATGTGGTCGAGCGCGGCGGTCACGAAGGGGTAGGCGGCCGCGCCGGCGAGCGCGCCCGTGACGACGGAGTCGATCACGCGGGCGACCAGGCGCCTGCCGAGTCCGGCGGGGCGCGCGGAGGCCTGCGCGCGGGCCGCCTGGAGGAAGGGGTCCTCGACCGGCGGCTTCCAGGGGACGACCGGCTGCTGCTCCTGGGGCTGTTGGGGCTGGGGCTGGGGCTGTGCCTGGGGCTGCTGGGGCTGTGCCTGGGGCTGCTGGGCTTGGGCTTGTGCCTGCGGCTGGGGCTGCGCCTGAGCCTGGGGCTGCTGGGCCTGAGCTTGTGCCTGTGACTGAGGCTGCGCCTGGGCCTGGGACTGCTGGGCCTGGGCTTGTGCCTGCGCCTGGGCCTGGGACTGCTGGGCCTGGGCTTGTGCCTGCGCCTGGGCCCAGGAGGGGGCGGGAGCGGGAGCCGGGGCGGGCTCCGGGGTCGGCCGGGGCTGGGGCGCCGGGGTGGGGATCGGGGTGACCGGCATGCCGCCGAGGCGCGCGGCTCCCCCGGTCGGGCGGGGGTCCGCCGGGGGCTGCTCCTGGACCGGTGCCGGCGCCTCGGCCTGCTCGCCCGCCACCGGCCACTCCGCCGGGGTGCGCGGGTCGGGGGTGCGGGGCGCGCCCCAGGAGACCTTCCGGTCGCGGTCGCCGCCGAACCCGGTCTGCCGGGAGGTGTCCGCCTGCCAGGCCGAGGCGGGCTCCGCCGGGGCCGGCTCCTCGTCGAGGAAGACGGGGCCGGTCTCCTCCACGGTGGGTACGGGGGCGGGCGCGGGCGTCCGGGCGGGTGCCGGGGACTCGGACCGGGGCTGCGCGGCCACGGGCGCGGGGGCCGGAGCGGGCGCCTGGGCCTGGGCGGGCACGTGCGCCCGGGGCTGCTCCTGGGCCGGGGCCTGCGGCTGTGGCTGCGGTCGGCTCGAAGTCGGGGCCGGGGCCTGTCCCTGGGCCGGTACGGAGGCGGCGGGCCGTTCGGGAGCGGCGGCCGGGGTCGGGGCGGGCGCGGGGCCGGGGGCCAGGACCGGGCCGGCCGGGACCGCGGCGGCGGGCGGGTGGGCCGGGACGTCGCCGTCCGAGGGGGCGGGCCGGCTCGTGCCGGGGACCCACGCGCCCCCGTTCCAGTACCGGATGTATCCGGGAATGGACGGGTCCGGGTAGTACCCCGCCTGCGGTACCTCTCCGCCGCCTCCAGGAGGAGTAGCCACTGCCCCGACTCCGTTCAGTCACAACGCCTTTGATCCGCACGGCAGCGCGCCGGGCGTGCCGCGCCCAGGGATGACAGTAACGAAGAACGTCGCCGAGGGAAGAAAGAGCCCGCGAGAAAGGCCGCCTTCGAGCGACACGCCCCGGAATCGATCACTCTCCGTGATGCTCGGGCCGACGCCTGCGGCTCTCTCGTCCCGAGAAGCATGCCCGGGAGTTCCACGGGCACACGGGCCGGAAAAAACTTCCCGAAAAAACTTCCCGAAAAAACTTCCCGAAGTCGCGTAATGAGTCGCGGGCACCCCGCTCTCTCCTGGTGAAGGCCCACCCGGGGCCTTCCGCGAGAAGGAGTACGACCATGCAGAACACGGACAACACCACCGTCGAGCGCGAGCTGGAGCTGAAGCTGGTGCTCTCTCCCGAGCGCGCCGTGCCGGTGCCCGCGCGGCTCGCCTACCGGACCGACGACCCGTACGCCGTCCACGTCACCTTCCACATCGGCACGGACCACCCGGTCCACTGGACCTTCGCGCGCGAACTGCTCGTGGAGGGCGTCTTCCGGGCCTGCGGCCACGGGGACGTCCGCATCTGGCCCACCAAGGTCGACCACCGCAGCGTCGTCCTGATGGCGCTCTCCTCCCCGGACGGCGACGCCCTCCTGGAGGCCCCGTCCGCGCAGGTGTCCGCCTGGCTGGAGCGGACCCTGCGCGCGGTGCCGCCGGGCACCGAGTCGGAGCGGCTCGGCATCGACGACGGGCTCGCCGAACTCCTGGCGGCCACCGTGGCCGCCGACGACCTGTGGCTGCGCGACCCGTGGCCGTCGGACGAGTCGCAGGACGGCGAGCGCTGATCCGGTGCGCGCGCCCTTCCGGGAGGATTCGGAGGGTTCAGAAGAGCTTGCCGGGGTTGAGGAGGCCGAGGGGGTCGAAGGTCGCCTTGATCCCGCGCTGGAGCTCCAGGCCGACCGGCCCCAACTCGCGCGCCAGCCACTCCTTCTTGAGGACGCCGACGCCGTGTTCGCCGGTGATCGTGCCGCCGAGGGCGAGCCCGAGCGCCATGATCTCGTCGAAGGACTCGCGGGCCCGGCGCGACTCGTCCTCGTCGGTGTGGTCGAAGCAGACGACGGGATGGGTGTTGCCGTCGCCCGCGTGCGCGCAGACGCCGATGGTCAGGCCGTACTTCTCCGCGACGGCCGCCGTGCCGTCGAGCATCTCGGCGAGCCGGGTGCGGGGCACGCACACGTCGTCGATCATCGTGGCGGACTTGATGGTCTCCAGGGCGGTGAGGGAGAGCCGGCGGGCCTGGAGGAGGAGTTCGGACTCGGCGGCGTCGGCGGCCGGGACGACCTCGGTGGCGCCCGCCGCCGTGCACAGCTCCCCGACGGCGGCCAGGTCGGCGGCCGGGTCGGGGGTGTCGAAGGCGCACAGGAGGAGCGCCTCGGTGGTGTCGGGCAGACCCATGCGCGCCATCCTGTTGACGGCCTGGACGGTCGTACGGTCCATCAGTTCGAGGAGCGAGGGGGTGTGGCCGCGCTCCATGATGGCGCAGACGGCGGCGCAGGCGGCCGCGGCGGAGGGGAACTCGGCGGCGAGCGCGAGCTGCGCCGGGGGCTGCGGCTTGAGGGCGAGGACGGCCTTCACGACGACGCCGAGGCTGCCCTCGGAGCCGACGAAGAGCCGGGTCAGGTCGTATCCGGCGACGCCCTTGGCGGTGCGGCGGCCGGTGGTCAGGAGCCGCCCGTCGGCGAGGACGACGTCGAGGCCGAGGACGTACTCGGCGGTGACCCCGTACTTGACGCAGCACAGGCCGCCGGAGGCGGTGCCGATGTTGCCGCCGATGGTGCACGTCTCCCAGCTGGAGGGGTCCGGCGGGTAGTACAGGCCCCGTTCGGCGACGGCCCGGGACAGGACGGCGTTGACCACGCCCGGTTCGACGACGGCGATCCGGTCGACGGGATCGATCTCCAGGATGCGGTCCATCCTGACCAGGGAGAGCACGATGCAGTCGTCGGAGGCGTTGGCGCCGCCGGACAGGCCGGTGCGGGCGCCCTGCGGGACGACGGGGACGCGGAGTTCGGTCGCGGTCCGCAGGACGTGCTGGACCTGTTCCACGGTGCGCGGGAGCACGACGGCCGCGGGGGCGCCGGCCGTGCAGAAGCTCGCCATGTCGTGGGCGTAGGAGGCCGTCACGTCCGGGTCGGTGAGCAGGGCCTCGGCGGGCAGTCCGGCGAGCAGGCGCGCGTGGAGCCGTGACCGGAGGTCGTCCTTCTGCGGTGTCTGGAGATCGTCCATGCGTTCAGCGTGGCACCCGGGGCCATCGGTGTGAACCTGCCGGAGCGAGCGCTCCGTGTGCTCTTCGTCCGGGCGGGGCCGGGAGCACAGTGAGTGCCGTGGAGAGCCAGAACGTGTCGAGGACGGTCCTCGCCGCCGGCGCGGGCGCGGTGCTCGCGGCGACGGCGCTGCTGTACGCACCGGAAATCCTCGGCCGGGGGACGCCGCCCCCGCCGGGACCGGCGGAGCGGGCGGTGATCGCGGCCCGTGCGGGCGCGCAGGCGGCGCTCCCGGACCTGGCCGCGCTGATCGCGGACCGGGAGAAGTGGCTGTGGGCCCACCCGGACGACGGGGCGTCCTGGGCGGAGCTGGGCGCGGCGTACACGGAGCGCGGGACGCGGCTCGGGGACGTACGGGACTACGGGCGGGCCGAGGAGGCGCTGCGCCGCTCCCTGACCGAGCGGCCCGCCGCGCGCGGCAACACGGCCGCGCAGCTGGGCCTGGGGGCCCTCGCGGGGGCGCGGGGCGACTGGCGGACCGCCCGGGAGTGGGGCGAGCGGGTGCGGAAGGCGGAGCCGGGGCGCTGGCCGGTGTACCCGGTCCTGATCGACGCGTACAACGGCCTCGGGGAGTACGGGTCGGCGCGCAAGGCGATGGAGCGGCTGGAGGAGCTGCACGCGGGCGCGGTGGTGCGGGCGCGGGCCGCCCAGACGTACCGCGACCGGGGCTGGCGCGAGGACGCGGACGCGGCGGCCCTGGACGCGGTGGCGCTCGCGGAGGCGGACGCGGAGAAGGCGGCGGCCCTGGGGAGGCTCGGGGACCTGGCGTGGGAGCGGGGCGAGCCGGAGGAGGCCCTGGAGCGGCACGGGGCGGCGCTGCGGCTCGTCCGGGGCCACGGGCCCTCGCTCGCGGGCCGGGCGCGGGCGCTCGCGGCCCTGGGGCGCGCGGAGGAGGCGGTGCGGGAGTGGCGGGCGGCGCTGGCCCGGCTGCCGCTGCCGGAGTACGTCCTGGAGGCGGGCGAGCTGCACGAGTCGCTGGGCCTGGACGCGGAGGCGCGGGCCCTGTACGAGCGGCTGCGGACGGGCACGTGGGCGCGGGCGGCGGTGCCCCTGGGGCTGCTCGGCGCGGACCACGGCGACCCGGCGGCTGCGGTGGTCCGGCTGCGGGCGGAGTGGGCGCGCGGGCACCGCTCGGTGGGCGTGGCGGACGCGCTGGGCTGGGCGCTGTTCCGGTCGGGGCGGGCGGAGGAGGCCCTGGAGTACGCGAAGCGGGCCACGGACGAGGGGCTGCGGAGCGCCCTCTTCTCGTACCACCGGGGCGAGATCGAGCGGGCGCTGGACCTGCGGGGCCCGGCCCGCCGCCATCTGGCGGAGGCCCTGCGGATCCACCCGTCCTTCTCGCCCCTGCACGCCCCGAGGGCGGCGGCGGCCCTCGCGGCGGTGGGTGAGCCGCCGGACGAACTGCCGGAGGGGGTGGGGCGGGAGGGGGCCGCGCGTACGGAGAGGATGGCCGCGGGCCCGGGTACGCGCGCGTAGGCGCGGTGCGGGGGAACGGGCGGGCCGTGCCGTGCGGTTCGGGACGGCGTACGGGGAGGCGGGGAGCCGGGTGTGCGCGCGTGCGGTCAGGTGGTCCATGGCATCGGTGACGCGGAGGGCCTGTGCGCCGGGTACGCGCGCGTGCGGTCAGGTGCGCGCGCGTACCCGGCCGTCCTGAAGGGTGGCGTCCCGGGCGGGCCCCGTGTCCCGCCGGAACGCCGGGGCCGGACCCGGGCCGGTGGGTGGCCGGGCCCGGGCCGGCCCGGTCGGTGGCGCGGCGAGGGGGTCCGGGGTGCTGCCCCGGACCCCCTTGCGCGCGCGGGCGGCTCCCAGAGGTTCCCTAGAGGTTGCCGCGCTTCTCCTGCTCGCGCTCGATCGCCTCGAACAGGGCCTTGAAGTTGCCCTTGCCGAAGCCCATGGAGCCGTGGCGCTCGATCATCTCGAAGAAGACGGTCGGGCGGTCCTGGACCGGCTTGGTGAAGATCTGGAGCAGGTAGCCGTCCTCGTCGCGGTCGACCAGGATCTTCAGCTCGCGCAGGGTCTCGACGGGCACCCGGGTCTCGCCGGCCCACTCGCCGAGGGTGTCGTAGTACGAGTCGGGGGTGTCGAGGAACTGGACGCCGGCGGCCCGCATCGAGCGCACGGTGGCGACGATGTCGTTGGTGGCGAGCGCGATGTGCTGGACGCCGGCGCCGCCGTAGAACTCCAGGTACTCGTCGATCTGGGACTTCTTCTTGGCGATCGCGGGCTCGTTGATCGGGAACTTCACCTTGAGGGTGCCGTCCGCGACGACCTTCGACATGAGCGCCGAGTACTCGGTCGCGATGTCGTCGCCCACGAACTCCTTCATGTTCGTGAAGCCCATGACCTTGTTGTAGAAGCCGACCCAGTCGTTCATCTTCCCGAGCTCGACGTTGCCGACGCAGTGGTCGATGGCCTGGAAGGTGCGCTTGGCCGGGGGCTCGACGATCGGGTTCGCGGGGACGAAGCCCGGGAGGTACGGGCCGCTGTAGCCGGAGCGCTCGACCAGGGTGTGGCGGGTCTTGCCGTAGGTGGCGATGGCGGCCAGGACGACGGTTCCGTGCTCGTCCTCGACCTCGTGCGGCTCGGTGATGCCGGTGGCGCCGTGCTCGACGGCGTACGCGTAGGCGGCGCGGGCGTCCGGAACCTCGATCGCCAGGTCCACCACGCCGTCGCCGTGCTCGGCAACGTGCTCGGCGAGGAAGCGGCCCCAGTCGGTGGAGGCCTTGATGACGGAGGTGAACACGAAGCGCGCGGCGCCGTTGGTGAGGACGTAGCTCGCCGTCTCGCGGCTGCCGTTCTCCGGTCCGGAGTAGGCGACCAGCTTCATGCCGAAGGCGGTGGAGTAGTAGTGGGCGGCCTGCTTGGCGTTGCCGACGGCGAAGACGACCGCGTCCATTCCCTTCACGGGGAAGGGGTCGGCCTGCCGCGCCGTGGAGGGGGTGTGGTGGATGGTCTCAGTCATGGCAGCAATGTCCCGTCGTTCGGCAAGGTGCGCAAGAGTTTGGTTTTTCCCTGGTCAATGTGCACAGCGACACGCCAGGATGATCGGGCGACTTGTACATCCTGACCACGGAGGAGCCGCTGTGGCGATCGATCATTTGGACGGGCGGCTGATCGCGCTGCTCGCGCGCGAGCCGCGCATAGGGGTCCTGGAGGCGTCCCGGCGCCTCGGGGTGGCCCGGGGGACGGTGCAGGCGCGGCTCGACCGGCTCCAGGCGTCGGGGGTGATCCGGGGGTTCGGGCCGGAGGTGGACCCGGCGGCGCTCGGCTACCCGGTGACGGCCTTCGCGACGCTCGAGATCAAACAGGGGCAGGGCGCGGACGTGCGGGGGCACCTGGCGACGGTGCCGGAGGTCCTGGAGCTGCACACGACCACGGGCCACGGGGACATGCTCTGCCGGCTGGTGGCCCGCTCGAACGCGGACCTCCAGCGGGTGATCGACAAGGTGGTGGGGTTCGAGGGGATCGTCCGGGCGTCGACGGCGATCGTGATGGAGAACCCGGTGCCGCTGCGGATCATCCCGCTGGTGGAGCAGGCGGCGAGCGGGGAGCCGCCGGCGTAACGGGCCCCAACATCCAAAGGAATGCTTGCAAAGAAACGCTTGCAAGCATTCCTTTGCATGTCTACTCTCAGAACATGCCCGAGCCCGAGAAGCGCCCCGGGGAGAACCCCGCCGAACACGTCGTCCACCCCCTCGACCCCCGCTCCCTGCGCGGCCTCGCGCACCCCCTCCGCATCCAGCTCCTCCGCTCCCTGCGCCGCCACGGCTCCGCCACCGCCTCCCAACTGGCCGAGCGGCTGGGCGAGTCCAGCGGGGCGACCAGCTACCACCTGCGCCAGCTGGCCGCCCACGGCTTCGTGGAGGACGACCCGGAGCGCGGCAAGGGCCGGGAGCGGTGGTGGAAGGCGGTCGCGGGCGGCACGCTCTTCGACGAGTCGCTGTACCGGAACGAGGACCCGGAGGTCCGGGGCGCCGTCGACGTCTACATGCACGAGATCGCGAACATCCACACCCAGGAGCTGAACACCTACCTCGGCACCCGGGAGGACTGGGACCAGAAGTGGCTCGGCTCCGCCGACATGAGCGACTTCACGCTGCGACTGCCGCCCGCGAAGCTGCGCGAGCTCAGCGAGAAGGTGCACGCCCTGATGGAGGAGTACCGGACCGCCCCCGAGCAGGACGCGCCGGACGCCGAGCGCGTACGGGTCCACCTGCACGCGTTCCCGCAGCGCGAGGACTGAGAGCACCGCCCGCCGAATCCCCCGTACGCACACGGAAGGACCACGCACATGCACGCCGACATCCACCTCCAGCTGCACGCCCTGACCGCCGCCGAGGCCCACCGCGCCGCCGAACGCCCGCACCCCGTGAGGAAGTCCCCCGCCCTCCGCGTCCAACTCGGCTGGCACCTGGTCGAGCTGGGGCTGCGGCTCGCGACGCCCGCCGACCGCCCGGTCAGCCTGGCCGCATGACCGCTCCGAGGGGAGGCAGGGAGAAAGGGGACGTACGGCCACTGGCCACCGTCCTGGCCGCCAACGCCGTCTCGATCACCGGCAGTTCGCTCACCCTCATCGGGGTCCCGTGGTTCGCCCTGGAGACCACGGGAAGCCCCGGCAAGGCCGGGTTCGTCGCCTTCTGCGCCGCCCTGCCCGTCCTCGTCTCCGCCCTCGCCGGCGGCCCGGTCGTCGACCGGCTCGGCCGCCGCCGGGTCAGCGTCGTCTCCGACCTGGTCTGCGGCCTGGCGCTCGCCGCGATCCCTCTCCTGCACCACACCGGGGTCCTGCGGTTCTGGATGCTGTGCGCCCTGATGGCGGTCAACGGCCTGTGCCACGCGCCCGGCGAGATGGCCCGGCGCGTCCTGGTCCCCGACCTGGCCGGGCGCGCCGGGACCCCGCTCACCCGGGCCGCCGGCCTGTACGACGCCGTGTCGCGCGGGGCCTGGATGACGGGTGCCGCCGTCGCCGGGCTGCTCGTCGCGTTCCTGGGCGCCGACACGGTCCTGCTCCTCGACACCGCGACCTTCGTCCTCTCCGCGCTGCTCGTCCTGACCGGGCTGCGCGGGGTGCCCGCGGCGGAGCCGGTGCGCGACGGCCCGCCCCTCTCCCCCGCCCGCTACCGGGCCGACCTGCGCGAGGGGTACTCCTTCCTGTTCCGCTCCCGGCTGCTGCTCGGCATCACCGTGATGGTGATGGTGACCAACGGCCTGAGCCAGAGCTGGAGTTCGGTCCTGCTCCCGGTGCACGCCCGGGAGGAGCTGGGCGGTCCCGCCGCGCAGGGCCTGCTGGTCTCGGTCTTCGGCGGCTGCGCCCTCGTCGGGGCGCTGCTGTACGGGGCGTTCGGGGAGCGCTTCCCGCGCCGGGCCGTGTTCGCGGCCGGGTTCCTGGTCGGCGGCGCCCCGCCGTACGTGGTGGCCGCGCTCACCGACACCACCGCCCCGCTCCTGGTGACCCTCGCGGCGTCCGGGTTCGGCGTCGGGGTGCTCAACCCGATCCTGTCCACGGTGATGTACGAACGGGTCCCCGAGGGGCTGCGCAGCCGGGTCATGGGCGCGAGCACGGCGGGGGTGCTGCTCACGACCCCGCTGGGCGGCCTCGCGGCGGGCCTCCTGGTCGAGCGGGCCGGCCTGGCGGCGACGCTGCTCGGGATCGGGGCGCTCTACTTCCTGGCGACGCTCTCGCCGCTGGTGTTCCCGGCGTGGCGGGAGATGGACGCCATGCCCGCGCCCACCCCGCCCGAGGGGGTCAGCAGGACGGGACCTTCGACTCCTGCCCCTGCTCCAGGGCCCTGAGGGAGGCCACCGCGTCGCCGAGGGCGGTGACGGGGATCAGCCGCATCCCCTTCGGCAGCTCGGCCTCCGCGTCCGAGCACTCCGCCTTCGGCACCAGGAAGACGGTGGCGCCGTCCCGGGCTGCGGCCTGCGTCTTGAGGGAGACCCCGCCGACGGCGCCGACCTTCCCGTCGGGCGCGATCGTGCCCGTGCCGGCGACGGTCCGGCCGCCGGTGAGGTCGCCGCCGTCCCCGTCGCCGTCGAGCTTGTCGACGATGCCGAGGGAGAAGAGCAGGCCCGCGCTGGGCCCGCCGATGTCGGCGAGGTGCAGGGTCACCTTCACCTGCTCGGGGTCCTTCTTCAGATAGCCGAGGGCGGCGAGGGCGGCCGCGTCCTGCGACTGCTTCATCTGCCCGAGGTTGTGCTTCTCGACCTCCGCGTCCGACTTCCCCGAGGGGTAGACGGAGCCCTTCGGCAGGACGGCCCGGTCGGTGCGGAACCAGGCGTCGGCCACGTCCCCGAAGCGGATGTCCGCGGACGGGCCGGTCGCCAGGATCGTCGTCATCCGCAACTGCCCCTCGGTCTCCCGGACCGGGGCGCCGGTGACCGTGATGACCTGCTTCCCCTTGTCCTCGCCCAGTACGTCGGCGGTCGTACCGGGCTGCGCGATCGCGAACGGCAGCGGCGCGAACCCGACGACGGCGAAGAGCGCGGCGACGGGCAGCGCACAGAGCGCGAGGGCACGGGGACGGGAGAGACGGGAGAGCACGCCCCCAATCTACTGGGACGCGCGGGGGTACGGGGCCGGGGGCGCCGGGGCGGGGGTACGGGGCCGGGGGGCAGCCCGTACCGGCGCCGGTACCGGAGGGGCGGACAGGGCCGCACGGGCCGGGACGCGACCGGGGCGGCCGCGGCGACGGAGCCCGCCCCGTACGCCCGTGCCCGTACCGTCGCCGTACGCCCGTACCGGCCGCCGCGCGCCCTAGCGCAGCGCGTCCGCGACCTCGCGGGCCGCGTCCACCACCCTCGGGCCGACGCGTTCGGGGACGGCGTCGGCGAGCATGACGACGCCGACGCTGCCCTCGACGCCCGTCACGCCGACCAGGGGGGCGGCGGCGCCGCTCGCGCCGGCCTCCAGTTCGCCGTGGGTGAGGGTGTAGCCCGGCTCGGTCAGGCCGCCCTGGCGGGCGGCGAGTATCGCGCGGCCGGCCGCGCCCCGGTCCAGCGGGTGGCGGAAACCGGCCCGGTAGGCGACGTGGTAGTCGGTCCAGGTCGGTTCGACGACCGCGACCGCGAGCGCGTCCGCCCCGTCGACCAGGGTGAGGTGGGCCGTCGCCCCGATGTCCTCGGCGAGCGAGCGCAGCGCGGGCAGCGCCGCCTCGCGCACCAGGGGGTGCACCTGGCGCCCGAGCCGCAGCACGCCGAGGCCGACGCGGGCACGGCCGCCGAGGTCGCGGCGGACCAGGGCGTGCTGTTCGAGCGTGGCCAGGAGGCGGTAGACCACGGTCCGGTTGACGCCGAGTTTGTTGGACAACTCGGTGACGGTCAGGCCGTGGTCGGTGTCGGCGAGCAGTTTGAGGACTCTGAGTCCCCGGTCGAGCGTCTGGGAGGTCTCCGCGGTCACGACGCCCTCTCCTTCGGAGTGAGATGGAGGCGGGACTCTCACGGGGTTGCCTCGCCGGTCCCGCGGCGACGCACGTCAGAGGCCGCCGGCAGGAAGGGGTACACCGGCTGCGCTCCGCGGCGGCGCTGCCACGGGGCGAATGCTTTTGAGCCGGGACAGTAGCGACCCGCTCCGCTCAGCGGAAGACCTCGTCCAGAATCCGGGCGCCGGCGACCGGATGAAGACGGTTCGGGGCCTTGGTCGGCCGGAGGAAGGACTTCGGCGGACAAGAGCGGCTATGTCGTGCGGGGCGCGCGGAGGGGGTCGGCCGTTGCCCGGTTCCGCGGCGCGGCGGGGGTCGGCCGTTGCCCGGTTCCGCGGCGCGGCGGGGCGGGCCGGGACTGCGGGACGGCGGGACGGCGGGACGGGACGGCGGGACGGGACGGCGGGACGGGACGGCGGAGGCCCGTACACAGCGGTGTACGGGCCTCCGGTACCCGGGGCGGCGCGGGTCTCAGCGCATCCGCGTGGCCCACTCCTGGACCTTCTTGATCCGCTCGCGGATCTGCCCGGCGGTGGCCTCCGCGCTCGGCGGGCCGCCGCAGACCCGGCGCAGCTCGGTGTGGATGACGCCGTGCGGCTTGCCGCTCTGGTGCACGTACGCGCCGACCATCGTGTTGAGCCGCTTGCGCAGTTCGAGCAGTTCCTTGTGGGAGACGACGGGCCGCCGCTCGGCGGGCAGCTCCAGGAGGTCCGCCTCGCTGTCCGGCCTCTTGCGGCTGTGTGCGATCTGCCGGGCCTGGCGCTTCTGGAGGAGGAGCTGGACCTGGTCGGGTTCGAGGAGGCCGGGGATGCCGAGGTAGTCCTGCTCCTCCTCGCTGCCGGGGTGGGCCTGCATGCCGAACTCGGCGCTGTTGTAGAGGACGCGGTCGAAGACGGCGTCGGACTCCAGGGCCTCGAAGGGCAGCATGTCCTGCTCCCCGGTGTCCTCGTCCTGCTGCTTCTCGGCCTCCGCCATCTCCTTCTCGGACTCGGCGTACGGGTCCTCGTCCTCGCCCGCCTTCTTCGGCCGGTCGAGGGTGTGGTCGCGCTCGACCTCCATCTCGTTGGCGAAGCCGAGGAGGCTGGGGATCGTGGGAAGGAACACGGACGCGGTCTCGCCGCGCCTGCGCGAACGCACGAAGCGGCCGACGGCCTGGGCGAAGAAGAGCGGGGTCGAGATCGTCGTGGCGTACACGCCGACCGCGAGGCGGGGGACGTCGACGCCCTCGGACACCATGCGGACGGCGACCATCCAGCGGTCGTCGCTCTCGCTGAACTCGTCGATGCGGTTCGAGGCGCCCGCGTCGTCGGAGAGGACGAGGGTGGCGCGGTGGCCGGTGATCTCGCGGATCAGCTTGGCGTACGCGCGGGCCGACTCCTGGTCGGAGGCGATGACCAGGCCGCCCGCGTCGGGGATGGACTTGCGGACCTCGGTGAGCCGCTGGTCGGCGGCGCGCAGCACGTTCGGCATCCAGTCGCCGCGCGGGTCGAGGGCGGTGCGCCAGGCCTGCGAGATCGCGTCCTTGGTCATCGGCTCGCCGAGGCGGGCGGCGATCTCGTCGCCGGCCTTGGTGCGCCAGCGCATGTTGCCGCTGTAGGAGAGGAAGATGACCGGCCGGACGACCCCGTCGCCGAGGGCGTTGCCGTAGCCGTACGTGTAGTCCGCGGAGGAGCGGCGGATGCCGTCGTTCCCCTCCTCGTACGTGACGAAGGGGATCGGGTTGGTGTCGGAGCGGAACGGGGTGCCGGTGAGCGCGAGGCGGCGCGTGGCGGGCTCGAAGGCCTCCAGGCAGGCCTCGCCCCAGGACTTGGAGTCTCCGGCGTGGTGGATCTCGTCCAGGATGACGAGGGTCTTGCGCTGCTCGCAGCGGTTGCGGTGGAGCATGGGCCGCACGCCGACGCCCGCGTAGGTGAGGGCGACGCCGTCGTACTCCTTGCTGAGCGGCCCGGCGCTGTACTCCGGGTCCAGCTTGATCCCTATGCGCGCGGCGGCCGCGGCCCACTGCTTCTTCAGGTGCTCGGTGGGCGCGATCACGGTCACCTGCTGCACGACGTGATGGTGCAGGAGCCACGAGGCGAGGGTCAGCGCGAAGGTGGTCTTGCCGGCTCCGGGGGTGGCGACCGCGAGGAAGTCGCGGGGCTGCTCCTGGATGTACTTCTCCATCGCGCCCTGCTGCCAGGCGCGCAGCTTGCCGGCGGTGCCCCAGGGGGCGCGGCCGGGGAAGGCGGGAGAGAGGTGGTGTGAGGAGGGGGCGGTGGTAGTCACGATCTCCGGTTCGACGCTCGTCCAGATATGACAACCGGGCCACCCTACCGGCGGCCCGGCCCGGACCTCGTACCCGACCGGGGGGTCTCCCCTCCGGGTGCGATTCAGCTCACGTCGGAGCGGTCAGCGCGCGAACCGGGGCAGCTGCGCGGCGATCTTGGGGACGTCGAGGGCGCCCTGGCAGACGTCCAGGACGAACGCCTCCGCTTCGTCGACGTCGAAGGCCGAGTCCAGCGGATGCCCGTTCATGTGGAGGAAGACCCAGGTCGCGTACCAGGCGATGCGCTTGTTCCCGTCCACGAGTCCGTGGTTGCGGGCGAGCGATTCCATGAGCGCCGCGGCCTTCTGCCAGACGTCCGGGTAGGCGTCCTGGCCGAATACGCTCGACTGCGGACGCGCCAGGGCGGAGTCGAGGAGGCCGTAGTCCCGCACTTCGTCCGCGCCGAGCCGCTGCGCGAGGTTCAGGACCTCGGGAAGCGTGAGGTAGTACGTCACGCGAGCCTCCGGTTCAGCTCCTCACTGACCTTCAGCACGTGCTCGGCCGCCTCGTTGAAGAGGCGGGAGTGCTCGTTTATGGCCCGGATCACGGCGTCGTGCGCGAAGGACTGCATGCTGCGCCCTTCCGCCTCGGCCCGCTCGCGCAGGGCGTCCAGCTCTTCCTCGGTGAACCTGACGTTGAGACCAGCCATGACGCCATGGTACCGCGCGGTACCACGTGGTGTCAGGGGGCTTTCGGGTCTCCGGACCGTACCGGCTCCCCGTGCAACCGCGTGGCGACCCACGCCCCCGCCGCCGCCACCCCCGCCATCGGCAGGAAGACCGCCGCGAAGGCGGCCGGGTGGGAGCCGGTGGCGGCCGTGTGGGAGGTGACCGCGTGGCCCACCGCGCCGCCGCCGAGGGCCGCGAAGGCGGCGCCGCCGGAGGCGAGGAGCAGGACGTTGGAGAGGCCGTCGGAGATCTGGAGGGCGGCGGAGTTCGCGCCCGCCTCCTCGGGGGCGGAGAGCTTCAGGAGGAGCACGCTCGTGGAGGAGATCACCGCGCCCATGCCGAGGCAGCCGAAGGCCCAGGCCACCGCGACGGTCCACACGGGCACGGCGGTGATCAGGACGCTCGGGGCCGTCGCGATCGCGAGCGCGACCAGGACCATCCCGAGGACGACGAGGCGTTCCCGGTACGGCTCCGTCCACGGCCGGGACTGGATCCAGGAGCCGAGCGCCCAGGTGAGGCCGCCGACGGCCAGGGAGAGCCCGGCGAGGGTGGGGCTCAGGCCCCGCTGGGTGACCAGCATCAGGGGCACGAAGGACTCGGCGGCGATGAAGGACCCGGCGGCGATCCCGCGCAGCAGGACGACGGAGGGCAGGCCGCGGGCGGCCCGGTAGGTGCCGCGCGGCAGCAGCCCCCGCACGGCGGGCACGAGCAGCGCGGCGCCCGCGGCGGCGGGCAGCAGGGACGGCCAGCGCAGTTCCTGCCCGGCGTACTGGAGGAGCCCGGCACCGGCGGAGATGCCGAGCGCCAGCCGGATCCGGCGCCGGTCCCAGGGGGCGGCGGGCGCCTCCGGGTCGGCGGGGCCGGAGGCGGTGCGGCGGATCGCGGGGAGGGCGAGGGCGAGCGGCAGGACGACGAGGGCCGGTATGCCGACGAAGACCCAGCGCCAGCCCAGGTGCTCGGTGATCGTGCCGGAGGCGAGCGGGCCGACGACGGAGGGGACGACCCAGCTCGCGGCGAAGGCGGCCATGATCGCGGGCCTGAGGTGCTCGTCGTAGGCGCGGCTGACGACCACGTACAGGGCGACGATGACGAGGCCGCCGCCGAGGCCCTGCACGGCCCGGCCGAGGACGAACGTCCACATGGCGCCGGCGGTCCCGGAGAGGAGCAGCCCGGCGGCGAAGGCGGACATGCCGGCGGTGAGGGGCGCGAGCGGGCCGTTCCGGTCGGACCACTGGCCGGCCAGGACCATGCCGAAGAGGCTGGTGGTGAAGTACGCGGAGAAGGCGAAGGCGTAGACGGACACGCCGTTCAGCTCGCGGGCGGCGACGGGCATGGCGGTGCCGACGGCGGTCGCCTCGAAGGCGATGAGCAGGACGACGGAGACGATGCCGATGCTGAGCGCCCGGTGGGCCGGGTCGAGGACGGACCCCCTGTCGGCGGGCTGGTCGGCACGGGGTCCGGTTCCGGGGCTCGGGACGACGGCGGCGTCGGTGCCGGCGTCTCGGGGTTCGAGGGCGCTCATCCCCCCAGAGTAAGAGGTGTAGACCTGAATGACCCCTGTCGGAAGTCCGGCGATCACTCGGTCCTCGGTCCTACGACCGCGAACGGAGTGTTGCGGGAGTGTGGCAGTCGCGTGGCACGGCCCCGCGAACCCTTGAGCCCTCCTCGGACCGCCCCCTACGGTCGTACCAGTTCGTCACAGGACCGTGTGCCCGAGTGGTTCAGGGACTCGCCTGCAAAGCGAGTTACGCGGGTTCGATTCCCGCCACGGTCTCCACGTCCCTTCGACGGCCCCGGTCCTTTCGGTCCGGGGCCGTCGTCGTGCGCGGGCCGGGGCGAAACTCGTTGCGCGGGCGGACCCCCTGGACGATGATCAAGGTTTCGTGCGAGGGGATGCGGCGGACCGGCGATGAGGAGAGAACCGATGGCGTGGTACGGCGCCAGGACCTTCTACCGGTGGCCGAGCCCGGAGAGCCGCCCCTACGAGGAGCGCGTCGTGCTGTTCCGGGCGCGGTCCCTCGACGAGGCCGTCGAGCTGGCCGAGCGGGAGGCGGAGGGGTACGCCGGGGAGGGCGGCTACGAGATCCTGGACATGGTGCAGGTCTACCGGATCTCCGACGGCGACGAGGAGGTGGGCGCGGGCACAGAGGTGTTCTCCCGCCTGCACGCGCTCGACGTCCCGCCGGACGAGTTCCTCGACCGCTACGACTCGGGGCCGGCGCACACCGGTGCCGACGGGTGACGCCGTGCGCGGTGCTTGGACTGGCCGAGAGCGCTCTTGACCGTGCTTGGTGGAGCGGACGACGCTCGTGCAACCAGACGCAACCGAGTAGTCAGGGAGCAAGACCATGGCTCTAACCTTCTTCGGCAAGGACCCCAACAGTAAGTTGGAGGACTGCCCGTCCGTGTTCGTGGACGACGCAACGGCAGACCTGGTCTTCCAGGGCTGGAAGGCCGATGAGGCGACCGAAGCGGAATGCCGACAGGTGGGGAGCATCCCCGACACGGAGGCCGTCGTCAGGATTCCGGCCCGCATGGCGCCGCTGATCAGGAAGGCCCTCGATGACGCAGAGGAACGTGCCCGCGTTCTCTGACCTCCTCGCGGATGCCCGGCACTCCGTGGTTCGCGTGGAGATGCGGGATCACTACGGGGTGGAGTCGGAGGCAGCGGAGTTCGCCGCATGGCGGGAGCACCGCACCATCGCGCCCGACGCTGTGGAGAACGCGCGGCCCTGGACGGAGATGATCCAGTCGGCGGTTCGGCGGGGCGTACGGGTACAGCGGGCCCGGATCGTGTCCCTCCCGCCCTCCGAGTACATCCGGTTCGAGCACGCCAGCACCTTCGTGAACCTGGCGGCCGGTGAGGAAGTTCGCTGGCTCCCTCGTCGGCTGGCTACCGGCCTGGCCCTGCCCGGAACGGACTTCTGGCTCTTCGATGACCGCCTGATCCGCTTCGGCCACCTGTCCGGGGACGGAGCCGTGATCGGACACGAGCTGAACGACGACCCGGCAACCGTGCGGCTCTGCTCTGATGCCTTCAAGGCGGTTTGGAAACTCGCCATCCCGCACGAGGAGTTCGCGATCTGAGCACGGTGACGTAGTCCATGCCCATCCCCCAGTCCTCCAGCGCCGCTCAGGCTCGTACCGCCGTGGCTGAGCGGCTCAAGGAGCTTCGGAAGGACGCCGGCCTCCACGGCCACGAACTGGCCGCCCGGTGCGGGTGGCACAAGTCCAAGGTGTCGCGGGTGGAGAACGGCGTCACGGCCCCTTCGGACCAGGACATTCGCGCTTGGTGTACGGCATGCGGCACCGACGACCAGGCCGCCGACCTCATCGCACGCTCCCGGACCGCCGAGGCCGCGTACGTGGAGTGGAAGCGAATCCAACGTGGTGGTCTCCTGCCCATGCAGGAAGCCTCCCGCAAGCTCAACGACCGGACCAGGCGCCGACGTGCGTATGCGTCCTTCTTGGTCCCGGGCCTGTTCCAGACGCCGGCGTATGCCACGGCGCTGTTGCGTACTGTCGGAAAGTTCCACGACATCCCCGATGACCTCGAAGCTGCCGTGGAAAGCCGCATGAAGCGTGCCCGCGTCCTCTACGAAGGAGACCACCGCTTCACCATGCTGCTGGAGGAGTCCGTCCTCCGGTACCAGATCGGGGACGCCGAGTGCATGGCCGGCCAGCTCGGACACCTGCTGTCGGTCATGTCGCTGCCCGCCGTCTCCCTCGGGATCATCCCTTCCGGGCGCCCCAGGACCGGTATGTGGACGCTGGAGTCTTTCAACCTCTACGACGACCGGCAGGTTTTGGTGGAACTCCTGTCGGCAAAGATCACCGTCACCGCGCCCAGTGAGATCGCCCTCTACCTCAAGGCGTTCACGGAGCTGCACAAGATGGCGGTGTACGGGGCAGAGGCCCGTGCTCTGATCACGAACGCCCTGAAAGCGCTGAGCTGAGAACTCGCGTGCAACCACGTAGAACTCGCTTGGATCCGGCCTCTCCGGCTTCCTAGCGTGGTCGTCACCCAGACGACGCTAGGAGCGGGCATGGCCAAGTCGATCACCACACCCAAGACTTACCCGAGTGCTCCGGTGGTACTGCCGGACCGCACGAACGAGCCGGAGCCCGCCCCCGTCGACGGATGCGCCGGATGCGCCGAGCTGGCCGATGTGCGCGCTCGTGCTCGGCGAGGCGGCGACATGACCACGGTGTCCGACTGCAACGTCCTGATGCGCAGGCACCCCGAGGGGCACTGAGCGCGCCGCCGTTACTCCTTGCCGCCCGTCACGAACGAGCCCCGGCCCAGCTCGGTACGCAGGCGTCCCTCTTCGCGCAGGGCGACCACGGCCCTCTGAACGGTCGACGGCACCACGTCCAGCTCGGCAGCCAACTGGTTCACGGGAGGGAAGCGCGATCCGGGCTCCCACTCCCCGGCGTCCAGTCGGCGGCGCAGTTCGTCTGCCACCTGGGGCCATACGGGCTTGCTGCGGTCGAGATCCATAACGGCAGCGTCCGCGTATCTGCGTTTCCACGCGACCGCGTATACGCAAATACGCATACACGCGTATGCTCTGGGGAGTGACAACAGAAGACCCCCGCGACCGTGCGACCGGTCCGGGGGCGTGGCCGATCACCCAAGGAGTGACCGACGTGCGTAGCGTACTTGCCCTCTTCCTGGCCTGGCTCATGCCCTCCACGGGCACGCGCCGGGCCTGCGCCGACAGGCCGGCGAATGGCCCTATCCCTCCCGCGGCTTCCCCGACGCGGCGGCTTCTCATCACGCGCAAGCCCGTCCCTGTGGGGCTCCCCGCCCTCCGCTCCCCCCGTGAGCCCCGGTACCTGCGTGGTGAAGACGTGGCGCTGGTTCGTCCGTACTACGTCCGGTTCGAGGAGGACCAGGAGCGCCGGCGTCAGCGTGACCGGCGCACCGCCCTGTTCCTCGCCACGGTCGGCATCGACTTCCAGGGAGCCTGGGCATGAGCAGAAGCCCTCGGCGTCGTCAGAAGCCGGTTCGGATGTGCTCGGACTGCGGGCAGATCACCGACCAGCCGATCGTCATCCGGCGCATCGAGCCCCGGGACGGGATCGGCTGGAGCCTGTACGCGTGCCTCACGTGCGCGCCCCGGTACATGAGCGCGCTCGGCGCCCGCATCCTCTGGCTCTTCCACGCGGCCGACTGCTGGGAGTGCAACCACGAGGCCGAGTGCGCGATCAGCCTGGTTCTGCGCCGGGTCTTCGAGCCCGAGATCACGGCCAAGGCCGGCGGCGCCGAGGACGAAGCCGTATGACGGCCCCGCCTGAACGGAAGCACCGGGTCCCCCGGGCCGGTCGTACGGGTGGTGAGAAGCCCTGGTCCATCTGGTCGTTCGGGGACCTGTGCGGCTACTGCTGCGGCAAGCGCTCCGTCTGGTGCCCGGACTGCGGCGGCTTCGCCGGGTGTGGAACATGCGGGCGCGCGCTCAAGATCCCCTGCCCGGCCTGCTCGGGCGGCCTGCTGGAGAAGTGGACACCGTGACCGCGTCTCTTCGGCTCTGACCGCCGCTCCATGACAACCCTCCCGTGGCCGGAGTCGGCCTTCTCGGTAGGCTCGTTCCCGCCCCGGTGGCCCCGGGGCGTCGGAGCGACGGGGGAGACGAGCCGGTGGAGCAGGCGCGCACGCAGCGGGAGTCCGCGCGGGAGATCGGGCCGTACCGGCTGATCACCCGCCTCGATCCGCCCGGCTCCACCGCCCCCTGCCGCCGCTTCGTGGCCCGCGGCCGGGACGGGCGCACGGTCCTGCTGAGCACCCCGCTGCCGGGCGCCGACCCGGCCCGCTTCGCGGCGGAGGCGGAGGCGGGGCGCCATGTGGCGGGGCCGTGGATCGCTCCGGTGGCGGAGGTGTCGGGGCCCTTGCCCAGAGCCGGAGCCGGGCCCACCCTCGCCTGGTACGCCACCCCCTACCTCCCCGTCCTCCCCCTCCCCGTCGCCCTCTCCGTCCACGGCGGGCCGCTGCCCGAGGGCGTCGTGCGGGGGCTCGGGTGCGTGCTCGCCGAGACGCTCGCCGGCGTGCACGCGGGGGGCCTCGCGCACGCCGGGGTCTCCCCCGCCGCCGTGCTGATCGCCGCCGGCGGGCCGCTCCTCGGCTGTTTCGGGGCGGTACGGGCCGCCGGGCCCGACGGCGAGCCGCGCGCCGGACGCCCCGGAATCGACCCCGGCGCCCTCGCCCCCGAGCAGGCGGCCGGAGGGCGGCCGCGCCCGCCGGGGGACGTGTTCGCGCTCGGTGCCGTCCTCGCGTACGCCGCCACCGGGCACACCGTGCCCGAACGTGACGAACTCCCGCCCGGGCTGCGGCCGGTGGTCGCCGCCTGTCTGGCCCGCGACCCCGCGGAGCGGCCCACCGCCGCCGCCCTGGCGGCCGCGTTCGCCCCGCCCGTGCCCGGCACCTCCCCGCTCGCGCCCGGATGGCTGCCCGGCCGGGTGGTCGCCGCGCTCGCCCGCCAGTCCGCCGAACTCCTCGCCGCCGAACTGCCGCCGCTCCCCGGGCAGGCCGCCACCGTCCCCGTACACGCCTGAAGATCGCACGGACCCGACCTCATGCTGTCGCCCCTGACCCACGACGACCCGGCCGCCGTCGCCGCGTACCGTCTCCTCGCCCGCCTCGGCTCCGGCGGCATGGGAACGGTCTACCTGGCGCGCACCCCGGGCGGCCGGACCGTGGCCCTCAAGACCGTGCACGCCCGGCTCGCGGCCGATCCCGTCTTCCGCAGCCGGTTCCGGCTGGAGACGGACGCCGCGCGGATCATCGGCGCGCGCCACGGCGCGGCCGTCGTGGACGCCGACCCGCTGGCCGAAACCCCCTGGCTGGCCACCGAGTACGTCCTCGGGCCGCCCCTGGACGACGCCGTCGCGCTCGGCGGCCCGCTGCCCGAGCCGACCGTCCGCGCCCTGGGCGCCGCGCTCGCCGGGTCCCTCGCCCAGCTGCACTCCTCGGACGTGGTCCACCGCGACCTGAAGCCCTCGAACGTCCTCGTCACCGCCCACGGCCCGAAGGTCATCGACTTCGGCATCGCCCGCGCGGCCGGCGACGACCGCCTCACGCGCACGGGGGCGGCGGCCGGCACCCCGGCGTTCATGTCCCCGGAGCAGGCGAGCGGGCAGGAGCACACCCCGGCGGGCGACGTGTTCGCGCTCGCCGGCGTCCTCGTCTTCGCGGCCACCGGCCGCGGCCCCTTCGGCACGGGCTCCCCCGCCGACCTGCTGTACCGCGTGCGGTACGCCGAGCCCGACCTCACCGGCGTGCCGGAGGCGCTGCTGCCGCTCCTGGCGGCGTGCCTCGCCAAGGACCCGGCGGCCCGGCCCGCCCCCGCCGTCCTCGTGGAGCGCCTGCACGACGGGCACGGGCAGTTCGCGGACCACCTGCCCCCGCTGGTGCTCGCCGACATCGGGCGCCGGGCGACCGACGTGTGGCTGCACGCCCCGCACCGGCTCCCGGCCCCGGAGGGGGCCGCCGCGGCGCAGACCGTGCCCGCCGCCGCGACCCCGCTCTCCCGCCGCCGGCTCCTCTCGGCGGGCGGCGCCGTCCTGCTCGGGGCGGCGGGCGCGGGCGGCGGCCTCTGGGCGTGGCGGAGCACGCGGGACGGCGGCGCCGGGACCGGCACCGGGGGCGGCTCCGGCGGGCCCACCGCCGTCCCCGCCCCGACGGCCGCGGACGGGGCGCCCGCGCCGCTGTGGCAGGGGAGGGCGTTCGACCGCGAGCAGCGGATCACCCCGCTGGTCGCGGACGGCGTCGTCGGCTTCGCCGAGACCACGGAGTTCCGGGCGCTCGACATGCGCGACGGCACCGTGCTCTGGTCCGAGAGCGCGGTGATGGAGCCCTCCCAGATCACCACCGACGGCACGGTCTTCTACCTGTCGAGCGGCGAGTTCGAGGGTCCCGGCGTCCTCCACCTCCGTACGCGCGCGGCCCGCACCGGCGCGGAGACGGCCCGGACGGTCGACCTGAAGGGCTTCGAGGGCTCCTACAAGGGGACGGAACTCCTCGCCGCCTCCGACGGCGTGCTCTTCGCGTCCTCCCGGCGGGGCGACTGGGACGTCTCCGGGGACCGGGACGACACCGGCTGGCACCTGATCGCCGTCGACGTGCGCGCGGGCCGGGAGCTGTGGCGGCAGCCGTACGCCTGGGGCAACGTCCGGCCCTGGCTCTCCCGGATCGTCGGCGACCGGCTGGTCCTCGGCAAGAACAGCGACGACGGGGACTCCTTCCTGGTCCAGGCGCGCGACCTGCGCACCGGCCGGCAGCTGTGGCGGCGGCGGCTGCCCCTGAAGGACTCCGCCTCGTACATCCCCGGCCAGTTGGTGACCGACGAGCGGCACGTCTACCTGGGCGGCGACCGGCTGCGGGCCCTGCGCCTCACGGACGGCTCCGTCGCCTGGGATTACGGCTCCGGCTCCGCCACCACCTCGTACGGGGTGCCGGCCGTCGCGAACGGCCTCGTCCACGCGCAGGAGAAGAGGGAGACCCCCGGCCTGGTGTCCGTCGGGGCCGACAACGGCCGCAGGCACCGGGCGGAGGCGCCGTCCGGGCGCCCCCTGGCCCCGTACTTCTTCGCCACGCCCGTGGTCGGCGAGAAGTACGTGTACACGCCCGTGCGGGGCGGTCTGAACGCGGTCGCCCTGGACGGCTACCGCTCGGACTGGGTGTTCCGGACGGAGGCGAGCCGCTTCGTGACCGACAAGGGGAGGACCCGGCTCTTCGGGGCGGGAGGGACGACCGTGGTCTCCCTCCCGTTCGCCTGACGCACCCGGACCCGGACCCGGACCCGTCCGCCCCCTCCCCGAAAAAGATCCCCTACCCGGAAGCATCCCCATGACCCCTCGGCCCCTCGCCCCCGGCGACCCGCTCCGGCTCGGCCCGTACCGGCTCCTCGGCGTCCTCGGCGAGGGCGGCATGGGCAAGGTGTACGTCGGCCGGGACGGCGCCGGGACGCCCGCCGCCGTCAAGGTCCTCCACCCCGAGCTCGCCCACGACCCGCACCTCGCCCGGCGGTTCGTCCGCGAGGCGGACATGGCGCGGGCGGTCACGAGCACGGGCGTGGCGCGGATCCTGGGGGCGCACACGGAGGGCGGGCGGCCGTGGATCGCGGCCGAGTTCCTCGCCGGGCCGACCCTGGACGACGCCGTCCGCGCGTACGGACCGATGGAGCCGCCGGCGGTCCGCGCGCTCGCCGACCGGCTCGCCCGGGCGCTGTACGACATCCACGCCGCAGGGCTGGTCCACCGCGACCTGAAGCCCGCGAACATCGTGCTCACCGCGACCGGCCCCCGGATCATCGACTTCGGCATCGCCCGCCCCGAGCACGGCCTCACCCTCACCACCACCGGCCAGATCCCGGTCACGCCGGGGTACGGGGCCCCGGAGCAGGTCCTCGGGCAGCGCGTCGGTCCGCCCGCCGACGTCTTCTCGCTCGGCGCGGTCCTGGTGTACGCGGCGAGCGGGCGGCGCGCCTTCGACGGCGCGCACGTGGCGGCGCTCCAGTACGAGGTGGTGCACGGCGCCCCGGACCTGGGCGGGGTGCCGCCGGAGCTGCGGGAGCTGATCGCCCCGTGCCTGGCGAAGGACCCGGCGCTGCGTCCGGCGTCCGCGCGGATCGCCGCGGCCTTCGCGCCGCCGAAGGGCGCGGACCGGGTGTGGCGCAAGGGGCCGCTCGCGGAGGACGTCAAGCGGCGCGAGGCCGAGGTGAAGCGCCTGGCGGCGCCCGCCGACGCCACCGCACCGGGGTCCGGCGGGCCGTCCCGGCGGCGCTTCCTCGCCGGCGCGGCCGTGGGCGTGGCGGTCCTGGGCGCGGGCGGCGGGGCGGGCGCCTGGTGGCTGAACCGGGGCGGGGAGGTGTCGACCGCGGACGTGCCCCCGGCCGCGGCGACCCCCGAGGCCGCCTTCGTCTCGGCCGTCGACCTCGGGCCGGGCGAGGCCCCCGACCCCCTGTGGGGCCCGGTCGACGGGCCGGCGCCCGGGGACGAACCGCCCCTGCCGGTACGGGACGTGGTGGTCGTACGGGCGAAGGGCGGCGGCCTGCTCGCCCTGTCCGTCACGGACGGGACGGAGCGGTGGCGGGCGGAGGAGGTCGACGCGGGCGCCGGTTTCGTCTCCGTCGCGGACCGGATGGTCGTCGGCGTGGACGGGAGCGGCGCCCTGTGCGCGTTCGTCGCCTCCACCGGCCGGTCCGTCTGGCGGAGCGGGTCCGACGCGGCCGCCGTTCTCGCGTCGGACGGCACCCGCGTCTACCTGGTGACGAAGGAGAACGAGGTGCGGGCCGTCGACGCCTGGACCCCCGCCACCGCCTGGACCCGCCCCATGGCCTCGCCCCGCTCCCCGAACGGCCCCGCGCGGGCCCTCGTGGGCGAGGGGCGGCTCGTGGTCCACGGCAGGGACGGCAGGGTCACGGCCCTCGACACCGAGACGGGCGAGAAGGCCTGGGAGTTCACGGGTCACGGCACCGGCGGGCAGTTCCCGTCCCTCAGCGGCAACATCGTCTACCTCGGCGGCCCCACGCTGATCGCCCGCCGCGTCGACCGAGGCGACCTCCTCTGGAAGGAGGAGGCCGCGGACAAGGGGGTCGGCTGGGGCTCCCCCGTCGCGGACGGCTTCACCGTCTTCGCGGTCAACGCCGCCCGCGCCCACCGCTACAACAGCTCGTCGGCCTACCTCGGCGACGACAAGACGTGGCAGGTGGACCTGGAGGGCAAGGGCCCCGGCACGCTCGCTCCCCCGGCCGTGGAGGGCGCGACGGTCTGGCTCCACGCCCCCGACAGCAGCTACCTCAGGGCCGTCTACAAGGAGACCGGCACCCCCCTCTTCTCCGTCACCATGCCGGGCGGGGGCACCTACCGGATGGCGAGCGGAGGCAACCGCGTCTTCCTCGTCCGGGGCGGCCGGATCGCGGCGATGCCGGTGTACGGGGAGTGAGCGGGCCTCCTCCGTGCCGGTGCCGGTACGGAGGAGGTCCGGGCGGGTCCTACGCGTTGGGCGCCGCCACCGCCGCCTGGGGGCGGATCGGGAGGCGGTTGACCGGGCGGCCGGTGGCCGCGCGGACCGCCGCCGCGACCGCGGCGGGCGAGGTGACGACGGGGACGGCGCTCGCGGGCTTGGCGCCGAAGGGGGCCACCACGTCGCGCTCCTCGACCAGCTTCACGATCCGGACGTCCGGGGCGTCCAGGGAGGTCGGGAGGGCGTAGCCGGTGAAGTCCGGGTGGCGGACCAGGCCGCGGGCGGTGCGCAGGTTCTCGGTGAGGGCCGCGCCGACGCCCTGCGTGACGCCCGCCTCGATGCGGGTGGCGAGCTGGGCCGGGTTGAGGATCCGGCCGACGTCCTGGGCGACGGCCATCTCCACGACCCGTACGGCGCCGAGTTCGACGTCCACGTCCACGACCGCGCGGATCGCGCAGAACGCGAGGCCCACGAAGGCGTCGCCCTGGCCCGCGTCGTCCAGGGGTTCGGTGGGGTGGGGGCGGCACTGGGCGGTGGCCCACAGCTCCTTGCCGTCCATCGCCTCGGTGACCGTCGTGGACAGGACGCCGTCGTACGAGGTGATCTTGCCGTCGGTGATCTGGAGCAGTTCGGTGGACATGCCGAACTTGTGGGCGAGGGGCTGGAGGAGCTGGGTGCGGACCATCTTCGCGGCCCGCTCGACGGCCCCGCCCGAGACCCAGGTGTGCCGGCCGTGGGCGGCCGGTCCGGCGGGCGGCTGGTCGGTGTCGACGGGCGCGACGTGGACCTCGTCGATGCCCAGGGTCTCCTGCACGATCTGGCGGGCGAGCGTGGCGAAGCCCGAACCGGTGTCCACGGCCGAGCAGATGACCGTGGCCGCCCCGTCCGCGACCCGTACGGTCGCCGTCGAGACCTCGTCGGTGCCCTCCGCGCCGAGCATGTGGACCATGCCGAGCGCGTAGCCCACGCCCCGCCGCACCGCGCCGGGTTCGCCCGCGCCCTCGGGGCCGCCGGGCAGCAGCCACTCGCCCTCGGGGGTGTCCTTGGGCAGCGGCGGCAGCGGGAAGTCCCGTACGGCGGAGAGGAGTTCCGCGACCGGGGCCGGGCAGGTGACCGTCTGGCCGGTGGGCAGGAGGTCGCCGGTCGCCATGACGTTCCGCATGCGCAGCTCGGCCGGGTCCACGCCCAGTCTGGCCGCGAGCTTGTCCATCTGCGCCTCGTACGCGGCGCACACCTGCATGGCGCCCTCGCCCCGCACGTGGCCGGACGGCGGGTTGTTCGTGCGGACGGCCCAGCCCTCGACGAAGGCGTGCGGGACGACGTACGGGCCGCAGGCGAAGGCCACGGCCGCCGCCAGGGACTCGGACGAGGAGTCGGCGTACGCGCCGCCGTCGAGCAGGATCTGCGCCTCCACCTTCACCAGCCGCCCCTCCGCGTCCGCGTGGTGGCGGTAGCGCAGCAGGGTGGGGTGGCGGTGGGCGTGGCCGAGGAAGGACTCCTCGCGCGTGGCGGTGAGTTTGACCGGGCAGCCGGTGCGCAGCGCGAGCAGGCCCAGCGGGATCTGGAAGCCCGGGTCCTCGCGGTCGCCGGTGGCGCCCGGGACGCCGGTGACGACCAGTTTGACCTGCTCGGGCAGGAGGCCGAAGCAGGCGGCGGCCAGGTCGCGGTCGGTGTGCGGGTCGGTGGAGGCCGTGTAGAGCTCGACGCCGCCGTCGGGGCGCGGGACGGCGAGACCGGCCTCGGCGCCGATCGGCGCCGGGTCCTGGCGCCCGATCCGGTACAGGCCCTCGACGACGACCTCGCCGGTCGCCTCCGGGTCGCCGAAGCGGAGCGGGATGTGCCGGATCAGGTTCCCGTCGGGGTGCAGCGGCTCGGCCGCGAACGCCTTCTCCGGGTCGGTGACCGGTTCGAGGACCTCGTACTCGACGGCGATGGCGGCGGCGGCGAGCCGGGCCGTGTCGGGGTGGTCGGCGGCGACGGCCGCCAGGGCCTCGCCGTGGTGCCGGACCAGGTCGGAGGCGAAGACGGGCCGGTCCGCGACCCGGCGCCCGTAGGTGGCCGCGCCCGGCACGTCGGCGGCCGTCACCACGGCCCGTACGCCCGGCATGGCGACGGCGGCGGAGGTGTCGACCGAGACGATCCGGGCGTGCGGGTGCGGGGAGCGCAGGATCGCGGCCCACAGCAGGCCCTCGGCCCACAGGTCGGAGGCGTACGGGAAGGTGCCCTCCGCCTTCGCCCGGGAGTCGGCCTGCGGGAGGGAGGTGCCGAGGCCGTGGGGGGCCGGCTCCTGCCCGAAGGGACCGAGGGGTCCGGGGACGTCCGTGACCGTGGCCGTGGGAACGGCGGTGGTCGCGTCGCTGCTCACGCCTTGCCTCCGTCGTGCGGGTGCGGGATCTGGTGCGGGATGCGGGCGTCGTCGGCGCTCTCGGGCGCATGGGCCGCGGCACCGGCCTCGCGCTCGGCGACGACGTCCTTCACGGCTTCGAGGACGCCCCGGTAGCCGGAGCAGCGGCACAGGTTGCCGGCGAGCGCCTGGCGGGTCTCCAGTTCGGTGGGGGCGTGGTTGCCCTCCAGGAGGTCGTGCACGGTCATGCACATGCCGGGGATGCAGAAGCCGCACTGGACGGTGCCGCACCGGGCCATGGCCCGCTGCACGTCGGAGGGTTCGCCGTCGACC
Source organism: Streptomyces bikiniensis (assembly GCA_000716465.1). Classification (GTDB taxonomy): domain Bacteria; phylum Actinomycetota; class Actinomycetes; order Streptomycetales; family Streptomycetaceae; genus Streptomyces; species Streptomyces bikiniensis. The sequence goes on along the minus strand of JNWL01000015.1, from coordinate 69,669 downwards.
GCCAGGCCCTCGACCGTCCGCACCTCGCTCCCGGCGGCGGTCGCCGCGGGGACCAGGCAGGAGGCCACGAGCCGCCCGTCGACCTGCACGTTGCACGCGCCGCACTCGCCCTGCGAGCAGCCGTCCTTGGCCCCGGCGAGCCCGAGGCGCTCGCGCAGGACGTAGAGCAGCGACTCCCCGATCCAGGAACCGGTGACGGGCCGGTCCACGCCGTTGACCCGGAGGGCGTACGAGGTGTGGGGGTGCTCGTCGCTGTCGGTGGAGGCGTGCACCTCCGCCGCGACGGCGGGCACGGGTTCGGGAACGTCCGTGTCCAGGACGGTCTCCGCGCGGAGACCGGCGTCCGCACGGGGGGCGGCGTCCGCTTCGGGAGCGTCCGGTACGGGGGCGTCCTCCACGGCTCCGGGGGCGTCCTGCACGGCCTCCGTGGCCGCTTCGGGAGCCGGGTCCGCCCCGGGGGCGTCCGGGGCCCCGGGAGCGTCCTGTACGGCCTCCGGGGCCGCGTCCTCGGCGGCCTCGGCGGCCTCCGGCTCGGGCCCGGCCCCGGGCTCCGGCTCCTCCGGGAGCGCCCAGGGCGCGGGCGCGCCGCCCGGGAGGGTCGCCGGGGCCTCGGCGGGGATCTGCCACTGGCCCGTATCACCGGGGGCGGGCTCCGGGACGGGGGCGGGCTCCGCCGGCTCCGTGAAGCGCCACTCGGCCGTCGCGTGCGGGTCCTGCCCGCCGTACTCGGGCCGGTCGAAGGGCTCGGGCCGGACGAAGGGCTCGCCCTGCTGCTCGAAGTACTCGAAGCCGTTCCGGTCGCCCTCGAAGCCCTGGGGCCGCTCGTAGTCCTGGGGCTGCTCGAAGCCCTGCGGCTGCCCGGCCTCGTACCCCTGGTCCCGGCCCTGCCCGTAACCCCGTTCCGGCTCGTGGCTCCGGTCCTGGCCCTGCGCGTGCTCGAAGTACGGCCGTACCGGCTCCGCCTCCACCGGCGGGTGGGCCGGCCAGCTGCCGGTGGCCGCCGGGTCGGTCGCCGGGGGCGGGACGAGCGGCTGGAGCGGGGTGATCATCGGCGGCACGTAGTCGTGGCCGGGCGCCTCCAGGGGGACGCCGTCCAGCATGAAGTCCGGCGGGAGCTGCACGAAGGCGGTCGCGTCGCCGTCGTAGCCCTCGCTCTTCGGGATCGGCTCCCAGCCGCCCTGGTTGCCCTGCTGTTCGTCGCTGCTCACGCGAGTGCCCTCCCCAGTGCCCGTCGGGCGAGTGCGGCGACGGTGCGCCGCAGGTGCAGTACGGCCGGGGGCAGCTGCTCGCCCCCTTGCGGGTCCGGGATGCAGGCGGCGGCGACGTACTCGCCGAACGCCGTCAGCGCCTCCGGCGCGAGCCCCCGGTCGTTGTCCCAGTCCACCAGCGAGGCGATCCAGCGCTCGGCCTCCAGGGGGCGCAGCGGCATTGGCGCGACGGCGCCGACCGCGCAGCGCACCCCGCGCCGGGCCGGGTCGAGGACGACGGCGACGGAGGCGGTGGCGCGGGCCGGGCCGGTGCGGCCGGTGGCCTTGAGGAAGACCTGCGGGGCGTGGAGCAGCGGCACCCGGACGAAGCCCACGAGTTCGCCGGGGGCGAGCAGGTCGCGGCCCGCGAGCAGGTGGGAGACGGGGATCTCGCGGCTGCCGAGCGGCCCGAGGACGACGAGGTCGGCCTCCAGGGCGGCGAGGACGGGCAGCGAGTCGCCGGTGGGCGCGGCGGTGACGACGTTGCCGCCGAGGGTGCCGGCGTTGCGGATCTGCGGCGGCCCGGCCGCGCGGGCGGCGGCGGCGAGGGCCGGGATGAGGGCGGCGAAGTCGGGGCGGCCCATGCGCGCGTGGGTGAGGCCGGCGCCGAGGAGGGCGTGGCCGTCCTGGTACTGCCAGCCGCGGATCTCGTTGATGCGGCTCAGGCCGACGAGCCCGGCGGGCCTGAGCTGGCCCTTGTTGACGGCGGCCATGAGGTCGGTGCCGCCGGCGACGGGGACGGCCGCCGGCATGGCCGTGAGCGCCGCGACGGCCTCGTCGAGCGAGGCGGGCAGCGTCACGGCCTGCGCCGTCTGTGGTGCGTGCGTGGTCAACCCGCTGCCCCTTCCCGGTGTCCCGGCGGTCCCCGACTGTGCCCGGCCGTCGCGCCTGCGTGTGGGCGTACCGTACGTGCTCACAGGCCGGACGTGGCAACTCTGGCACATCTTCCGAGCCGTCCGGCGCGAGGGTCCGCGAAGGACTGTTCCGTCCGGGACGTCCCGGGAGCGGCGGGGAGTTCCGTTTCGCCGCTCTTGGGCGGCGGGGTTCGCCGCTCCCGGGTGACGGGGCCGCGAAGGGCCTCACACGTTCGGGGGCGTTCCCTCCAGGGGCCTGCCGAGGACCCCGGGGCGCCGCTGCCGGGGCAGGGGTCCGGCGGGGGGCCGGTAGTCGACGCCGAGGGCGTCCAGGCGCCGGTAGTGGGTGTCCATGCGGCGCTCGAAACCGGTGTAGTCGCGCTCCTCGGGGGCGGGGAGCGCGGACCAGGCGACCTCGGCGAAGGCGGCGAGGCGGGGGAAGACCTGGTAGTCGACGCGGGAGCGGTTCTCCATCACCTCGGTCCAGACGTTGGCCTGCGTTCCCAGGACGTGGGCGGCGGCCTCCGCGGAGAGGCCGGGCGGGACGGGCTCGAAGCGGTAGACGTCCTCCAGGGTCCGGACGTATCCGATGGGCATCGGCTCGTCCTCGCCGGGCGCCTGGCGGTGGTCCAGGTAGACGTGCTGCTCGGGGCACATGACGACGTCGTGCCCGGCCTCCGCGGCGGCGATCCCGCCCGCGTAGCCGCGCCAGGAGGAGACGGCCGCGCCCTCGGCGAGTCCGCCCTCCAGGATCTCGTCCCACCCGATCAGACGGCGTCCGCGGGCGGTGAGCCAGCGGTCGAAGTGGCGGACGAACCAGGACTGCAGCCCGTCCTCGTCGGCGAGGCCGAGTTCCCTCATGCGGGCCTGGGCGGCCGGGGAGGCCTTCCACTGGTCCTTGGGGCACTCGTCGCCGCCGACGTGCACGAAGGGGGACGGGAAGAGCTCCAGGACCTCCTCGAAGACGCCCTCGTAGAAGCGGAGGACCTGTTCGGTGGGGGCGAGGACGTTCGGGTTGACGCCCCAGGTGTCCCAGACGGTGAGCGCGGCGGTGTCGACGACGTCGGTGTTGCCGAGTTCGGGGTACGCGGCGATGGCGGCCTGCGAGTGGCCGGGGAGGTCGATCTCGGGGACGACCGTGATGTGCCGCTCGGCGGCGTACGCGACGATCTCGCGGATGTCGTCCCGGGTGTAGAAGCCGCCGTGCGGGGTGTCGGTCCAGAGCGGCGAGGCCCGGTGGCCCCACTTGCTGCGGGCCCGCCAGGAGCCGACCTCGGTGAGCCGGGGGTGGCGCTCGATCTCGATGCGCCAGCCCTGGTCGTCGGTGAGGTGGAAGTGGAAGACGTTCAGCTTGTGGGCGGCGAGGAGGTCGAGCAGGCGCAGGACGTCGTCCTTGGCCGTGAAGTGCCGGGAGACGTCGAGCATGAGGCCGCGCCAGCCGAACCGCGGGGCGTCCTCGATCGTCTGCGCCACCAGGGCCGCGACCGGCTTCTCCTTCACGGGCGCCTTGCGGAAGGCCTCGGGGCCGAGGAGCTGGCGGAGGGTCTGGGCGCCCCAGAAGACGCCGGCCGGACCGCCTCCGGTGATCACGGCGACCCGGTTCGTCAGGACGTCGAGCCGGTACGCCTCGGGGGCGAGGGTGTCGTCGATCCGCAGCCGGACGCTGTTGGTGGCGTTCCCGTCGTCGGTGCTCCGCAGCGGGAGCGCGAGGGCGGCGCCGAGCGCGGTCCGCAGCCAGCGCTCGGTGTCCTCGGTGCCGGGGGCGGCGCACAGGGTCGTCCGGCGGTCGAGGAGGAAGCCGCAGCGGTACGGCCCCTCGACCGACAGGGGCGCCGGGATCAGGTCCATGGGGTGGGTCATCGCGTCAGTCCTTCACCGCCCCGCCGAGGCCCGAGACCAGGCGGCGCTGTACGAGTACGAAGAAGACGAGCACCGGGACGGTCATCACGGTCGAACCGGCCATGATGCCTCCCCAGTCGTTCTCGTCGGGCTTGAAGAAGACGAGCAGGGCCATGGGCAGCGTCGACTGCGAGGTGTCGCTGATGAGGAACGACTTCGCGAAGAGGAAGTCGTTCCAGGTGGAGATGAACGAGAAGACGCTGGTGGCGACCAGGCCCGGGAAGACCAGCGGGAAGAGGATCTGCCACAGGAACCGGGTGCGGCTCGCGCCGTCGATCTGCGCCTGCTCCTCCAGGGCCTCCGGAACCGCCCGCACGAAGCCGCGCAGCATCCAGATCGCGAACGGCAGGGAGAACGCGATGTGCGGCAGGATCAGTGAGCCGAGGGTGTTGAGCTGCCCGAAGTCCCGCATGAGGAAGAACATCGGGATGGTCAGCGCCTCGACGGGCACCATCTGGGCGACCAGGAACATGATCAGGAGCGTCGTCCGGAACCTGAACCGGAACCGGGTGACGGCGGTCGCCGCGAGGAAGGCGATGAGCGCGGAGGCGAGGACGACCGTGACCGCCACGATCAGCGAGTTGAGGAAGTAGCGGCCGAAGTCCTGCTGTTCGAAGACGCGCCGGAAGGAGTCCAGGGACGGCGAGAGCGTCCACGGGCGCGGGTTCGTGGACTGGATCTCGCCGGCCGGCTTGAGGGCCGAGAGGACCATCCAGTACAGCGGGAAGGCGGTGGCGGCGGCGGCGAGGAGCGCGGCGGCCTCGGCGGCGAGGCGCCCGGGGCGCCTGACGCCCGGTGTCCGGAGGGCACTCACAGTTCTTCTCCCTGGCGTCGCAGCAGGCGCAGGTAGACGAGCGTCACGGCCAGCAGGATCAGCAGCATGACGACGCCGATCGCCGAGCCCAGGCTGTACTGGGACGAGGCGAAGGCCTTCTGGTAGGCGTACACGTTGAGGACGAGGTTCTGGCCGGCGATGCCGCCGCCGTTCGTCATCACGTAGATCTGGGTGAAGAGCTTGAAGTCCCAGATGATCGACTGGATCGTGACGACGACCAGGATGGGCCGGAGCATCGGCGCCAGGACCGAGCGCCAGATCCGCCACTGCGAGGCGCCGTCGAGGGCGGCGGCCTCCAGGACCTCGGTCGGGACGGCCCGGATGCCCGCGTAGACGGTGACCATCACGAACGGGAAGGAGCACCAGACGACTTCGAGCAGGACGAGGGCGAAGGCGCTGTACCGCCCGTACGTCCAGGAGAAGTCGCCGAGTCCGAGGAGCCGGTTGACGGGGCCGAAGTCGGGGTCGAAGAGGAAGACCCAGACGGTGGAGCCGGTGACGGCGGGGGTGGCCCAGGCGCCGAGCGCGGCCAGCATCAGGACGAGCCGGGGCAGGGCACGCACGCGCGTGAGGAGGACCGCGAGGGCGCAGCCGACGGCGAGGGTGGTGACGACGCAGGCGGCGGCGAAGACGACGGTGGCGAGGAGGACCTGCCGGAACTGGGGGTCGGAGAAGAGCGTCGCGTAGTTCCCGAACCCCTGGAACGAGGTGGGTTCGCCGCCGCTGACCTGGGCCTGGGTGTACTCCAGGAAGGAGATCAGGCCCAGTTGGTAGACGGGGTAGACGAGGAGCGCGCCGAGGACGACGAGGGCGGGCAGCAGGTAGAGCCAGGGGGTCCAGGCGCCGGGGCGCCGGGGGCCGCGGGTCCCGGGTGCGGGGCCCGCGGCCGCTGCGGGCCGCTTCTCGACGGGCGGGGTGAGCTGGGTGGTCATGGGGGTCAGCCGGCCGGCGCGAAGGCCGCGTCCATCTTCTTCGCGGCGTCGTCCGCCGCCGCCTTGGCGTCCTTACGGCCGCTGACGATCTCCTGGAACATCGTGGGCAGGACGAGGGAGGCGTCGATCTGCCCCCAGCCGGGGGACGCGGGGACGAACTTGGTGCCGGCGGCGAGGGTGTCGGTGAAGGGCTTCACGAAGGGCTGCCGCTGGGCGGCGGCGGCGCGCGTGTCGGTGTACGTGGGCAGGAAGCCCATCGCGTCGAAGAGCCGGCCCTGGGTCTCCTTGCCGGTGAGGGACTTGAGGAGGTCGACGGCGAGGGTGCGGCGCGAGGTGCTCTTGAGGACGCCGATGTTGTTGCCGCCGGCGAAGGCGGGGGCGATCGAGCCGGGGGTGGTGCCGGGCAGCGGGACGACGGCGTACTTGCCCTTCACGGTGCCGGCCTCGACGGCCGCGTGGCTGAAGTCGCCGCCGATGGCCATGCCGGCCTTGCCGGAGGCGAAGGCGGTGACGGTGGCGTTGCCGCCCATCTGGGCGCACTTGGCGGCCGGGCAGTTGTCGTCGCCGAAGAGCGAGGTGTACGTGGTGATGCCCTTGAGGGCTTCGGGGCTGTTGACGGCGGCCTTGTACGAGTCGCCCCGCGCGGTGGCGAGTTCGCCGCCGGCGGCCCAGACGAAGGGCATGGCGCCGTAGGTGTAGGCGCCGCCGACGGCGATGCCGTACAGCTCGGGCCTGGCCTTGCGGATCTTCTTGGCGGTCTCGACGAGTTCGGCCTGGGTCTTGGGGGCCGTCAGGCCCAGCTCCCGGAAGACGTCGGTGCGGTAGTAGAGGGCGCGGATGCCGACGAAGAAGGGGGCGCCGTAGACCTTGCCGCCGACGGTGACGGACTGGCGGGCGGTGGGGTCGGTGTCCTCGGTCTGGTCCCAGGCGGCGAACTCGGCGCTGATGTCGGCGAGGCCGCCGTCCTTGACGTACCCGGCGGTGTCGGTGTTGCCGTACTCGATGAGGTCGGGGGCCGACTCGGGGTCGTTGAAGGCGGCCTTGACGCGCTGGGCGCGGGTCTCGACGGGGATGTACTCGACCTCGACCTTCGCGCCCTTGTTGCGCTGCTCGAAGGCGGCGACGGCCTCCTCGACGACCTTCTCCTTGGGCTTGTTGCTCACCTCCTGGAAGAGCCAGACGCGCAGGGTGCCGCTCTTCTCGTCCGTCGCGGCCTTCCCGTCCGAGGTCTGGGGCGCGCAGGCGGTGGCGGTCAGACCGGCCAGCAGGAGCGCGGCGGCCGGGGCGGTGACGCGAACAGGAAGCTTCATGGCGGTTCCCCTCCAGGTGCGTGCGTTGCAGTATGCGCAATGAGCGTTTCGTGCTGCACAACACGCGTGAGGCTAGGCGGACTCCGGGCGGGCCGACAAGAGGTCTCGACCACCTCAACCACTCCGTGACCGGGGAAAGCACCCTGCGCAACGGGGGGACCCCCGGACGACCCGGAAAAACGGGACGGCCCCCGCCGCGCGCGCCGAAGCACGCACGACGGGGGCCGTCACCGGATCTCCCCGGCGTCGGGACCTGACTTACTTGTCCTTGCCGCCCTTGTCCTTGTCGCCGCCGCCGGCGCCCATGGAGTCGTAGATCTCCTTGCACATCGGACAGACCGGGTACTTCTTGGGGTCGCGCCCCGGTACCCAGACCTTTCCGCACAGCGCCACGACGGGCGTGCCGTCCAGGGCGCTCGCCATGATCTTGTCCTTCTGGACGTAATGGGCGTAGCGCTCGTGGTCGCCGTCACCGTGGGACACCTGCGGCGTCGGCTCGACGAGGGTCCCCGTACCTGCCCCGCGCTCGGGCTCAAGAGTGCTCATAACCGCCAAGGGTACTGAAAGCCGGGCCTTCGTTTGCGGGACGGGTCGCACCCGGTCGCGGGACGGGTCGCACCCGACTGCGGGGACGGGTCGCACCCGGTCGCGGGGACGGGTCGCCCTCAGTTCAGGGACGGGTCGTCCGGATACGTCGCGACCATGGCGAGCTCCCCGCGCTGCCGCCGCAGCACCTGCCGCCAGAGCGTCTCGGGCGTCGGCGAGGAGGCGTCGCCGGGCTCCGAATCGACCACGTACCAGGCCCCGTCGCCCAGCTCCGCCTCCAGCTGGCCGGGCCCCCAGCCCGCGTACCCGGCGAAGATCCGCAGCGAGCCGAGGGCCGGCCCCAGCAGCTCGGGCGGGGTCTCCAGGTCGACCACGCCGATCGCCCCGTGCACCCGCCGCCAGCCGAGCGGCCCCTCGTCGCCGGGGATCACGGCGATGCCGAGGGCCGCGTCGAGGGAGACGGGACCGCCCTGGAAGACCACGCCGGGCTCGCCGGCGAGGTCCGCCCAGGAGGCGAGGACGTCACCGACGGTGACCGGCGTCGGCCGGTTGAGGACCACGCCGAGCGAGCCCTCGTCGTCGTGGTCGAGCAGCAGCACCACCGCGCGGTCGAAATTCGGGTCCGCGAGGGCGGGGGTGGCCACGAGCAGCCGTCCTGTGAGCGAGGACACCTCGGTCATGCGAGACATGATCCCGCATCTTCGGCGTTCGCGTGGCCCGTCGGGCGCGAACGCCGCAAGGCCGCGAGCCGCCGCAGTTCAGAGGGGACGGGGCGGGGCGGCGCGGGTGGGCCGCCGGGGCAACCGGACGGTGACGCTCCGCAAGAGCGCGCGAACGGAGGGTGTTGTGCCGGATTCATTACGTCTGAGGGGTCCCCCCGAGCATCCGAACGAGGTTCCATGGCCCCTTACCCTTTTCACTGGCCACCCGTCGGACCCACTTTCGGAACGCGAGATTCATGACCGGCACAGACAGCCATGACGTACTGCTTGTCCACGGCGGCACCCCGCTGGAGGGCGAGATCCGCGTCCGCGGCGCGAAGAACCTCGTGCCCAAGGCGATGGTCGCCGCCCTGCTCGGCAGCGGACCCAGTCGCCTGCGCAACGTGCCAGACATCCGTGACGTCCGCGTGGTCCGCGGACTGCTCCAGTTGCACGGAGTGACGGTCCGTCCGGGCGACGAGCCCGGCGAGCTCGTCCTCGACCCGACGCACGTCGAGTCCGCGAACGTCGCCGACATCGACGCCCACGCCGGCTCGTCCCGCATCCCGATCCTCTTCTGCGGCCCGCTGCTCCACCGCCTCGGCCACGCCTTCATCCCGGGCCTGGGCGGCTGCGACATCGGCGGCCGGCCCATCGACTTCCACTTCGACGTGCTGCGCCAGTTCGGCGCGACCATCGAGAAGCGGGCGGACGGGCAGTACCTGGAGGCCCCGCAGCGCCTTCGCGGCTGCAAGATCCGGCTGCCGTACCCCTCGGTCGGCTCGACCGAGCAGGTGCTGCTCACGGCGGTGCTCGCGGAGGGCGTCACCGAGCTGTCCAACGCGGCCGTGGAGCCCGAGATCGAGGACCTGATCTGCGTCCTGCAGAAGATGGGCGCGATCATCTCCATGGACACCGACCGGACCATCCGGATCACCGGTGTCGACAGGCTCGACGGCTACACCCACCGGGCGCTCCCGGACCGCCTGGAGGCGGCCTCCTGGGCGTCGGCGGCGCTGGCCACCGGCGGCAACATCTACGTGCGCGGCGCCCAGCAGCGCTCGATGATGACCTTCCTCAACACGTACCGGAAGGTCGGCGGCGCCTTCGAGATCGACGACGACGGCATCCGCTTCTGGCACCCGGGCGGCTCGCTCAACGCGATCGCCCTGGAGACGGACGTGCACCCCGGCTTCCAGACCGACTGGCAGCAGCCGCTGGTCGTGGCCCTGACGCAGGCCTCCGGGCTCTCCATCGTCCACGAGACGGTGTACGAGTCCCGGCTCGGCTTCACCTCGGCGCTGAACCAGATGGGCGCGCACATCCAGCTGTACCGCGAGTGCCTGGGCGGCTCGGACTGCCGCTTCGGCCAGCGGAACTTCCTGCACTCGGCGGTCGTGTCGGGCCCGACCCGGCTGCAGGGCGCCGACCTGGTCATCCCCGACCTGCGCGGCGGCTTCTCGTACCTGATCGCGGCGCTGGCGGCCCAGGGCACCTCGCGGGTCCACGGCATCGAGCTGATCAACCGCGGCTACGAGAACTTCATGGAGAAGCTGGTCGAGCTCGGCGCCAAGGTCGAGCTGCCGGGCAGCGCGCTGGTCTAGCGACGGCCCCACGGACCTCTGTACGGCCCCACGCACACGCGTGGGGCCGTACAGCGCGTTCCGGAGGGCATCCGAGGGCATCCGAGGGCGTCCGAGGGCGTCGGCGGGCGTCCGAGGGCGTCGGAGGGCATCTGACGGGCGAACGAAAGGGCGGCCACCCCTGGACCGGGGTGGCCGCCCTTTGCTCGCCTACAGGCCGCTTACTTGCCCTTGGCGGCTTCCTTGAGCTTCGAGCCCGCGGAGACCTTCACGCTGTAGCCGGCCGGGATGTTGATCGGGTCGCCGGTCTGCGGGTTACGAGCGGTGCGAGCGGCACGGTGGGTGCGCTCGAAGGTCAGGAAGCCGGGGATGGTGACCTTCTCATCGCCCTTGGCGACGACCTCGCCGACGGTCTCGGCGAGAGCGGCCAGCACGGCGTCGGCGTCCTTGCGGGTCACCTCGGCACGGTCGGCCAGGGCGGCCACCAGCTCACTGCGGTTCATGTTGTTACTCCCGTGTTCTTCTTGCCTGTGAGGCGTGCCACGCGGCGGAAGCCGCGCGATTGGGTACAGCGAAGCCGATGCTGCCAGGGCCTTCGGACAGTCCCCGGACCCGGGTCACATGGACAGACCCTCGCGCCCAAACACGCATCCTGCCCCCACCAGCGGCGGGAACGCCAATCCGGCACCCCCGCGGGTCGGGGGAAAAGCCCCGGAACCCCGCGGCGGTGACGCTCTGTCGACTCCCCGCGAACCACGCGGAGTCGAAAAGCAACCCTAAAGGCGGGTTTACGCCACCGCGAATCGCGACGCGCCGTCAGAGCGGGGCCGGGGTACGTGTCGAAGCGGGGTCGGGGGCAGCGTCGGAACGGGGCCGGGGGGCAGCGTCAGAGCGCGGCCGGGGACGCGCCGCCGCCCGCCGCCTTCGCCGCGGTGCGGACCGCCCCGGCGACCGCGCCCGCGACCTTGTCGTTGAAGACCGACGGGATGATGTAGTTCGGGTTCAGCTCGTCCTCGGTGACCACGTCGGCGAGGGCCGCGGCGGCCGCCAGCATCATGTCCGTGTTGACCGTGCGGGACTGGGCGTCGAGCAGGCCGCGGAAGACGCCCGGGAAGACCAGGACGTTGTTGATCTGGTTGGGGAAGTCCGAGCGGCCGGTGGCGACGACGGCGGCCGTCTGGCGGGCGACGGCCGGGTCCACCTCCGGGTCGGGGTTCGCGAGCGCGAACACGATGGCGCCCTCCGCCATGGCGGCGACGTCCTCGCCGTCGAGCAGGTTCGGGGCCGAGACGCCGATGAAGACGTCCGCGCCCGCGACGGCCTCCCTGAGGGTGCCGGTGACGCCCTCCGGGTTGGTGTTGTCCGCGATCCAGCGCAGCGGCGAGTCGGCCGGGGCCTCGACCAGGTCCTCGCGGTCGGCGTGGACGACGCCCTTGATGTCGGCGACGACGGCGTGCTTGACGCCCGCCGCGATCAGGAGCTTCAGGATGGCCGTACCGGCCGCGCCGGCGCCGGACATGACGACCCGTACGTCACCGATGCCCTTGCCGACCACGCGCAGGGCGTTGGTGAGGGCGGCGAGGACGACGATGGCGGTGCCGTGCTGGTCGTCGTGGAAGACCGGGATGTCCAGGGCCTCGCGCAGCCGGGCCTCGATCTCGAAGCAGCGGGGCGCGGAGATGTCCTCCAGGTTGATGCCCGCGAAGCCGGGGGCGATGGCCTTGACGATCGCGACGATCTCGTCGCTGTCCTGGGTGTCCAGGCAGATCGGCCAGGCGTCGATGCCGGCGAAGCGCTTGAAGAGGGCGGCCTTGCCCTCCATGACGGGCAGGGCGGCCTTGGGGCCGATGTTGCCGAGGCCGAGGACGGCGGAGCCGTCGGTGACGACCGCGACGGAGTTGCGCTTGATGGTGAGGCGGCGGGCGTCCTCGGGGTTCTCGGCGATCGCCATGCAGACCCGGGCGACGCCGGGGGTGTAGATCATGGAGAGGTCGTCGCGGTTGCGGATGGGGTGCTTGGACGCCATCTCGATCTTGCCGCCGAGGTGCATCAGGAAGGTGCGGTCGGAGACCTTGCCGAGGACGACGCCCTCGATGCCGCGCAGCTGCTCCACGATCAGGTCGGCGTGGGCCGTGGAGGTCGCGGCGATGGTGACGTCGATGCGGAGCTTCTCGTGGCCGGAGGCGGTCACGTCGAGGCCGGTGACGGAACCGCCGGACGACTCCACCGCCGTGGTGAGCTGGGAGACCGCGGTCCCGCTCGCGGGAACCTCCAGCCGGACCGTCATCGAGTACGAGACGCTGGGCGCCGTTGCCATGGCCGAGTTCCTCTGCTTTCCCTGAGCTTCGTTGCTACGCCGCCCCGGCTGGTTGCCCGGCGGCGCCCTCCGATGGTCGCACCTACCGGCGAGTAGCAGGTAATGCGGTCATTTTGTTTTCGGAAAGTAGTTTCCACCATACGAGAGGGATCCGGGAAACAGAAGAGGTCCCCGCCACCAGGGGTGACGGGGACCTCAACTTCGTAGCTACGTACTAGGTGGCACCGACCCGCCATGCTCGCCTCGCGGCAAGTGGTCCCTCTGAGGGACGAAGGTTGGGCCCGGGGGCTTGGATCGGGCCGGTGCCACACCCAGGCTAACAAACCACTCCCGATAGTGATTCCAGCGCCACAGGTTGACCTGAAACCGGCCATGGGGCGGCCGGCCTGCCACGGGGGGAGCCGGCCGCCCCGGGGACGGCCGGCCGGGGGTCTCAGTCCCGCAGCAGGTCCGGCACGCCCTCCGCGTCCGGCAGGTCGCCGGCCCCCGCGACCACCGTGAGCTGCTGCGTCGCCCGGGTCAGGGCCACGTAGAGCACCCGCAGGCCGGCCGGGGACTCGTCCGCGATCTCGGCGGGCGAGACGACCACCGTGGCGTCGTACTCCAGGCCCTTCGCCTCCAGGGAGCCGAGCGCCACCACCCGGTCGCCCAGCTCCGCGAGCCAGCGGGCGGCCTCCTCGCGCCGCCGCATGGCGACGACGACGCCGACCGTGCCCTCCACCTGTTCGAGCAGCCGTCGCGCCTCGAAACGTACGGTTTCGGCCAGATCCGCGTCCCCGGCGCCCTCCGGGACCGCGACGAACCGGGGCTCGACGCCGGTCGAGCGGACCGCGCGCGGTGACTCCTTGCCCGGCATGGCGAGGGCGAGGACCTTGGCGGCCAGCTCGGCGATCTCGGCCGGGTTGCGGTAGTTCACGGTCAGCTCGAAGCGGCGGCGCGGCCGGGAGCCGAGCGCCTCGTCCCGGGCCTCGGCGGCCTCGTCCGGGTCGGACCAGGAGGACTGGGCCGGGTCCCCGACCACCGTCCAGGTGGCGTGCCGGCCGCGCCGCCCGACCATCCGCCACTGCATGGGCGTGAGGTCCTGGGCCTCGTCCACGATCACGTGCGCGTACTCGGTGCGCTCCGCCGCCAGCCGCTCGGCCCGCTCCCGCTGGCTCTCCTCCCGCACCGGCATCAGCTCCTCCAGACCCGTGAGCTGGTCCAGCGGGTCGTACTCCCGCTTCCTCCGGGGCCGGGCCGGGGCGCCGAGCAGGGTGTTCAGCTCGTCCAGGAGCGCCACGTCGTGGACGGAGAGCTCGGGGCGGCGCAGCGAGCGGGCGAGCCTGCGGACCTCGCCCGGGTTGAGGATCCGGCGGGCCCAGCGGCCGAGCCGCCGCTCGTCGGCCATCGCACCGAGGACCTGCCGGGGGGTCAGCTCGGGCCACCAGGCGTCCAGGAAGGAGAGGAAGGAGTCCTCGGTGGAGACGTCCTCGTCGAAGGAGGAGCGCAGCTCGGCGGCCAGCTCGGGGTCGCTGTGCCGGCCGGCCGCGCCGGACCTGGCGTACAGCGCGTCGAGCAGCAGCCGGCGGGCGCGGGGGCGGAGCAGGTTGACGGGGGCGGTACCGCCGAGGACGTTGTGGCGGATGCGCCGCAGCTCGTCGGCCTCCAGCTCCAGGCGGCGCCCGAAGGCGACGACCCGCAGCCGGGTCGGGGTGCCGGCGTCCTCCCCCGCACCGGGCTGCCGGTCCTTCGGCGCGGGGGTCTCCAGGGCGCCCCGGGCGGCCTTGCGGAGCACAGCGAGCATCCGGGAGGAGCCCTTGATCCGGGCCACGGCCGGATCGTCGTACGCGGTGGCCTCGGCGCCGTCGACCAGCGAGCCGACCGCGCGGATGGCGACCTGGCCCTCCTCGCCGAGGGAGGGCAGGACGCCCTCGGTGTACGAGACGAGGAGCGGGGTCGGGGAGACGATCAGGATGCCGCCCGCGTACCGCCGCCGGTCCTGGTAGAGCAGGTACGCGGCCCGGTGCAGGGCCACGGCGGTCTTGCCGGTGCCGGGGCCGCCCTCCACGTACGTCACGGAGGCGGCGGGCGCCCGGATGACGAGGTCCTGCTCGGCCTGGATGGAGGAGACGATGTCCCGCATGGTGTGGCCGCGGGCCTGGCCGAGGGCGGCCATCAGGGCGCCGTCGCCGATGACGGGCAGCTCGCGCCCGCCGAGCGTGGCCCGCAGCTCGGGGCGCATCAGGTCGTCCTCGACGCCGAGGACCCGCCGGCCCTTGGACCGGATGACCCGGCGGCGCACGACCCGGCCGGGGTCCACGGGGGTGGACCGGTAGAAGGGCGCGGCGGCGGGCGCGCGCCAGTCGATGACGAGCGGCGCGTAGTCGGAGTCGAGGACCCCGATGCGGCCGATGTGGAGGGTCTCGCCGATGTCGGCGGTGTTGTCGGGGCGTACGGCGTCCTCGGCGGGCTCGACGGAGGTGTAGGCGCCGTCGGGCCCCTTCTTCCCGTCCTTCCCGTACAGCAGGTCGATCCGTCCGAAGAGGAAGTCCTCGAACTCGTTGTTGAGCCGGTTGAGGTGGATGCCGGCCCGGAAGACCTGGGCGTCGCGCTCGGCGAGCGCGCCGGGCGTGCCGACCTGTCCGCGCTTGGCGGCGTCGTCCATCAGGAACTCCGCCTCGTGGATCTTCTCCTCCAGCCGGCGGTAGACCTGGTCAAGATGCTCCTGCTCGACACCGATCTCACGGTCCCTGACCGTGTCCACGGCTTCCTGCGCGGCCACCTAAGGCCCCCTTCTCACGTGCACTGGGCAGCCGTCGAGCGTACGCCACCGGAAGCCGCCGTGTCAGGCGGGCGGGGGGTCGTCGTGCAGGAGCCGCTGGAAGAGGTGGTGGTCGCGCCACGCGCCGTCGATGTGGAGCAGCCGGGGAGCGGTCCCGATCCGGGTGAAGCCGCTCTTGGCGAGGACCCGCTGGGAGGCGTGGTTGTCGAGGAGGGTCCCGGCCTCGACGCGGTGCAGCCCGAGGTCGTCTCGGGCGGCCCGGCAGGCCTCCGCGACGAGCGCGGTGGCCAGGCCGTGCCCGGCGTGGTGCGGGTCGATCCAATACCCGAGGGAGGCGCTGCGGAGGGGCCCGAGGACGATCCCGGAGAGCGTGGCGACGCCCGTGATCTCGTCCCCGTCGACGGCGAACCACCGCACCCCGCCGTCCGCGAGCCGTTCGGCCTGTCCCTCGACGGTGTAGTACCGCTCGGCCCGGTACGGCTCCCACGGCTTCATGTACTCCCGGTTCCGCACCACCGCCCTGGCGAGGGCGGGGGCGTCGGCGGGGACTGCGGGGCGGATGCGGGGGCCTTCGGCGGTCATGCGCGTACGGTAGCGGGCCACCCGGCTCCGGAGCCCCGTCCCCTACCCGTCGTACTTGTCGTCCGCCGCCGGGTCCAGGGCGAGCCGGTAGCCCCGCTTCACCACCGTCTGGATCAGCTTCGGGGTGCCGAGGGCGGTGCGGAGGCGGGCCATGGCCGTCTCCACCGCGTGTTCGTCGCGGCCCGCGCCCGGCAGGGCGCGCAGCAGGTCGGCGCGGGAGACGACCCAGCCGGGGCGGCGGGCCAGAAGGCCGAGGAGGGCCATGCCGGCGGGCGGGACGGGGCGCAGGGCGCCGTCGACGAGGACGGCGTGGCCGCGCACCTCCACGCGGTGCCCGGCCACCGGCAGGACCCGGGCGCGGGCGGGCAGCTCGGTGCAGAGGACCTGGACGAGCGGCCCGAGCCGGAAGCGCTCCGGCTGGTACGTGTCGATCCCCTCCGCCTGGAGCGGCAGCGCGGTCACGGGCCCCACGCACACCGCGAGCACGTCGTGCCGCAGCGCCGCGACGAGCTCCGCCCGTACGCCCTTCTCCCCGGCCCGGGAGAGCAGCGAGGCGGCGGCCGGGGCGCTGGTGAAGGTCACCGCGTCCACGCCCCCGGCGAGGACCGCGTCGAGGAGCCGGTCGAGCGGGCCGGTGTCCTCCGGCGGCATCCAGCGGTAGACGGGGACGCCGACGACCTCGGCGCCGCCCTCCGTCAGCGCCTCCACGAAGCCGGGCAGCGGCTCCCCGTGCAGCTGGAGCGCGATCCGGCGGCCGGCCACCCCCTCCGCGAGGAGCCGGTCGAGGACCTCGGCCATGGACTCCGAGGACGGCGACCAGGACTCGGTGAGTCCGGCGGCCCGTACGGCCCCCTTGACCTTCGGCCCCCGGGCGAGGAGTTCGACGTCCCGCAGGACGGCGAGGAGCTCCTCGCCGTACCCCCAGCCGTCGGCGGCCTCGACCCAGCCCCGGAAGCCGATCGCCGTGGTGGCGACGACGACGTCCGGGGCGTGGCCGATGAGGTCCTTGGTGGCGGCGAGGAGTTCGGTGTCGTCGGCGAGCGGCACGATCCGCAGGGCGGGCCCGTGGACGACGGCGGCGCCGCGCCGGCGCAGCAGGGCGATGAGTTCGTCCGCGCGCCGTGCCGCGGTGACGCCGACGGTGAAGCCGGCGAGGGGGCCGTGTTCTTGCTCGTCCATGGACGCAGAGCCTGACGGGGACGCGTGACGGACGCGGTTCGCCCGTATTTCCTGGTCGTTACGGTCCGTGCCGGGCACCGTGGATCACACCTTCGCGTAACCGGGCCGGGGCTCCGGCTCCGTGACGGCCTCGGCGGTCTCGGGCACGGCCGCCGGACGCCGAAGGTATACCGCCCGGGTGACCGCCATGCAGGCCGCGTAGAAGACGAGGAAGGCGACGAAGGCGGCGGTGCCGGTGCCGGAGGTCTGGAAGGACTGGCGGAAGGCCAGGTTGATGCCGAGCCCGCCGAGCCCGCCGACCGCCCCGATGATGCCCATGGACGCGCCGGAGAGGCGTCGGCCGTACGCCTCGGCGGCCTCGCCCGCGAGCCCCTTCCGGTGCCCCTGGGCGAGGAAGATCGCCGGGATCATCTTGAACGTGGAGCCGTTGCCGAGGCCGCTGAGGACGAAGAGGCAGACGAAGCCGGCGAGGAAGACGGCGAGCGACTCGATCACGGAGGCGTAGATCACCACGGAGGTCGCCGCGGCCATCGCGGCGAAGGTCCACAGGGTGATGCGGGCGCCGCCGTGCCGGTCGGCGAGGGAGCCGCCGACGGGCCGGACGAGCGAGCCGAGCAGGGGGCCGATGAAGGTGAGCGAGGCGGCCTGGAGCGGGGTGCGGCCGAACTGGGTCTGGAGCACCAGGCCGAAGGCGAAGCTGTAGCCGATGAAGGACCCGAAGGTGCCGACGTAGAGGAAGGCCATGATCCAGGTGTGCCGGGACCGCACGGCCTCCTTCGCGGCCCCGGTGTCGTTCCTGACGGGGGCGAGGTTGTCCATGAAGAGCGCGGAGCACGTGGCGGCGACCACGATCAGGGGCAGGTAGACGCCGAGCACGATCCGGGGGTGCATCGCGCCCGCGGTCCCGATGACGAGGAGGCCGACGAGCTGCACGACGGGGACGCCGATGTTGCCGCCGCCCGCGTTGAGCCCGAGCGCCCAGCCCTTCTTCCGCAGCGGGAAGAAGGCGTTGATGTTGGTCATGGAGGAGGCGAAGTTGCCGCCGCCGACGCCGGTGAGGGCCGCCACCAGGACGAAGGTGGTGTACGACGTCCCGGGCTCCATGACCGCGAAGGCGAGGCCGGTCGGCAGCAGGAGCAGCAGGGCGCTGAAGACCGTCCAGTTCCGGCCGCCGAAGCGGGCGACGACGAAGGTGTACGGGATCCGGATCAGCGCGCCGACGAAGGTGGCGGTGCCGATCAGGAAGAACTTGCCGGCGGGGTCCACGCCGTACTCCGGTCCCATGAAGAGGACCATGACCGACCACAGGCTCCAGACCGAGAAGCCGATGTGCTCGGAGAGGACGGAGAAGACCAGGTTCCGCCGGGCGATCCGCTCCCCCTCCTCACGCCAGAAGACCTCGTCCTCCGGTTCCCACCGTTCGATCCACCGGCCGCCCATGTCGCACCTCCGCGGGGTCGGGTCCTGGGGCGTCCACAGCCCCGGTCCTCCTGCGAACGACGCTAGGGAGGCCGCGTTTCAGTCCGGTGCCGCGAGGTGACGGCGACGGAACCTTGCTCTCACCCTGGGGGCGGGGTTGCTGTGAGCGGGGGCGGCCGCCGTGGGGCGGGGGCGCGGTTGCCGTGAGCGGGCCCGGGCGGCCCCTGACCCTCCCTGCGGCCGTACGGGCCCCGTCCCTCCCTGCGGCCGTACGGGCCCCCGCCCCTCCCTACGGCCGTATGGACCCCCGACCCTCCCTACGGCCGTACGGGCAGCCCCGGCTCGTCCTCCGGCAGCCAGGAGTCCGGCGGGCGGACGAGCCAGCCCTCCCGGGCGCCGATCTCGGCGGCGGCGGCCCGCAGGGCGTCCAGGCCGGGATGGCGGAGCCCCTTGCGCCACACCAGGCTCACGGGCGACAGGGGCACGGGATCGACCAGCGGCCGCAGGACGCAGCCGGGCATGGGCGGGAACTCGACGACGGCCAGGACCGGGTGCCGGTGCTTGGCCATGATCCGGCGGAACTCCTCCTTGCCGACCGCGAGCGGGGCCGGCGGGGAGAGCTCGATGCCGCGGCCGGCGAAGAGCCGGGCGGCGAGGTCGGTCCACTCGGGGGTGCGCTCGTTCCCGGCCCCGGCGTAGATCCGCTCCCCGGCGAGTGCGGCGAGCGGCACTTCGGGGAGGTCGGCGAGCGGGTGGTCCTCGGGCAGGATCACGGCCATCGGCTCGTACCGCACGAACTGGGAGCCGAGCCCCGCCCTCAGGTCGGCCGCGAGGCCGCCGTAGCGGCCGAAGGAGGTGTCGAGGTGCCCGGCGAGGACGGCGCGCGCGGCGCCGGTGAGGCCGCTCTCGTAGCGGGCCATCAGTTCGAGGTCGGGGGCGAGTTCGCGGGCCCGGCGCAGGACGCGCTCGTGGGCGAGGCCGGGGCTGTTGAGGTCGACCAGGAGGGGCCGGGCCGCGGCCCGGAAGGCCTCGCGCAGCTCGTCGTGGGCGGCGAGCACGCGGCGCGCGTACGGCAGCAGGCGCTCGCCGTCGGGGGTGAGGGAGACCTGCCGGGTGGTCCGGACGAACAGCTCGGCGCCCAGCTCGCGCTCCAGGCGCCGGACGTCCCGGCTGAGGGCCTGCTGAGCGACGTAGAGCCGGGCGGCGGCGCGGGTGAAGTGCAGCTCCTCGGCGACGGCGGTGAAGGCGCGCAGGAGGCGGGGGTCGGTGTCGTACGAGGGGGGCACCGCCGCATTCAACAACACGGGTGCGTGAATGGCCACCGATCAGGTGTTGGACCGGGCGGGGCCGCGCGCCCGAACCTTGATCCATGCCGCAACCGGACCTCGCCCTGACCCCCGCGGGCCCCGCGCTCGCACCACGCTACGACGCCCCCTCCCCTTCCCCCTCCCTTGGGAGGAGCGACCGGCGCCCCGAACCGTCCCGCTCCCCCTACCGCCGCCTCCTCACCCGCCCCGGCGCCCGCGCCTTCGCCGCCTGGGGGCTGATCGCCCGGCTGCCCGCGGGCATGTTCGGCGTCAGCGCCGTGATCATGATCGCGTCGGTGTACGGCTCCTACGCCCTGGCCGGCGCGGTCACCGCCACCGGACTCGCCGTCGGCTCCGTCACCGCGCCCCTGATCGCCCGGCTGGTCGACCGCCACGGCCAGGCCCGGATCGCGGTCCCGGCCGCCGCGTACGCCACCCTGGGCCATCTGGTCCTGGCCCTGTGCGTCCACGAACGGGCCCCGGTCTGGGCGCTCTTCGCGACGGTCGCCCTCACCGCCACCTCCCCGAACACGGGCGGCATGTCCCGGGCCCGCTGGGCGCACCTCCTGCGGGACGACCCGGGCGCGCTGCACACCGCGAACTCCTTCGAGCAGGCCGCCGACGAGCTCTGCTTCATGCTGGGCCCGGTGCTCGCCGCCGTCCTCTGCTCGGCGCTCTTCCCGCAGGCGGGCACGCTCGCCGCGGCGGCCCTCTTCCTCGGCGGGACGCTCCTCTTCGCCGCCCAGCGGTCCACCGAGCCGCCGGTCGCCCCGCGCACCCCGGCGGGCTCGCCGCTGCGCGCGCCCGGCATGGTCCCGCTGCTCACGGTCTTCCTGGC
This sequence comes from Streptomyces bikiniensis, assembly GCA_000716465.1. Classification (GTDB taxonomy): domain Bacteria; phylum Actinomycetota; class Actinomycetes; order Streptomycetales; family Streptomycetaceae; genus Streptomyces; species Streptomyces bikiniensis. The sequence continues at coordinate 49,359 of JNWL01000015.1, read as the reverse complement.
CACGGGGGCGGTCTTCGGTTCCATGGAGGTGGTGACCCTGGCGTACGTGGACGGGCCCGTCGCCGGACCGGTCCTCGCCCTCCAGGCGGCGGGCTCCTGCGCCGCGGGCCTGCTCTACGGCCGGGTCCGCCGCACGGCGCGCCTGCGCACCTGCCTGGCGGCGATGACGGTCCTGATGGCGCTGCCGCTGCTCGCCGCCTCGGCCGGTTCGCTGCTCGCCCTGGCCGCCGGCCTGCTCGTGGCGGGCATGGCGACGGCCCCGACGATGGTGACGGGCATGGGCCTGGTCCAGCGTCTCACGCCCCCGGCCCAGCTCAACGAGGGCATGACCCTGGCCGTGACCGCCCTCCTCGCGGGGATCGCGACCGGCTCGGCGTCCGGCGGCTGGGCCGCCGACCACGCCCCGTTCCCGGCGTTCGGCTTCCTGCTCCCGCTCACGGCGGCGGCCACGGCGCTGGCCCTGTGCGCGGCCGCGGGCATGACGAAGGCCCGGCGGTCATGGTGACCACCGGGCCTGCGCCCACATGGGATGAGTGGAGATGGCGGGAATCGAACCCGCGTCCAACGGTACGGAAGCAGAGCTTCTCCGTGTGCAGTCCGCTACGAGTTTCTCGGCCCCGGAGATCACGCGGACAAGTCTCCGACGGGCTCAGTCACTGTTTGGTTTCCCTCCAACCCCCGTGACCGGGGCTGGAGGTTTAGATCCCTAGATGACGCCAGGATCCGGGTCGGGACCATCCCCGGGCTGACGCTCCTCACAGAGGCTTCTGTTCGTTACCTAAGAATTAGGCAGCGAGGGCGAAGCGGGAGTTATCGCTCTTGGAGTTGGCGATTATTGGTTGCGACATATGGTTTACGAGATCATTGCCGCTTCCTCGACACGCTTCCTCTGCATCGGTATCCGCTGTCGAAACCGATCATCCCCATGTTGATTTTTCAAAGGTCGCACCCGCCGTGGGGTGCGTGCCCCATCGTACGTGACCAACGGCGGCCGTCGCCAGCGTATTCCCGGGGGCCGGGTCGCCGGCTAGAGGGACTGGCCCGCGCGCTGGCGCCGCTTGGCCGCCGCGATGGCGCGGTTCGTCTCGCGCGTGTCCTGCTTCTCGCGCAGGGTCTGGCGCTTGTCGTACTCCTTCTTGCCCTTGGCGAGGGCGATCTCGACCTTGACCCGGCCGTTCAGGAAGTACAGCGCGAGGGGCACGATCGTGTGACCCGTCTCCTGCGACTTCGCCTCCAGCTTGTCGATCTGCTCCCGGTGCAGCAGCAGCTTCCGCTTCCGCTTGGCCGAGTGGTTGGTCCAGCTGCCCTGCATGTACTCCGGGACGTGGACGTTGTGCAGCCACGCCTCGCCCCCGTCGATCTGGACGAAGCCGTCGACCAGCGAGGCCCGCCCCATGCGCAGCGACTTCACCTCGGTGCCCATGAGCACCACACCGCACTCGTAGGTGTCGATGACGAGGTAGTCGTGCCGCGCCTTCTTGTTCTGCGCGACGAGCTTGCGCTCCGGCGCCTTGTCCTGGTTCTTCTTGGCAGGCTTGCCCTGCACGTTCACGAGTCCCTTTGCCATAGTGCGGTCATTTTCGCACTACGAGCCCCCTCCGAGGCCACTCAATACCGTTCTCGCCCGCTCCTCGGCCCGCTCCCCCGCCGGCAGGTCCGGGGTGATGCCGCGCCCGTCGACGGCGTGCCCGGCGGGGGTGCGGTAGTGGCCGACGGTCAGCTCGGCGACCGAGCCGTCGGGCAGGGTGCTCGGCATCTGGACCGCGCCCTTGCCGAAGGTCCGGGAGCCGACCGTGACGGCCCGGCCCCGGTCCTGGAGGGCGCCGGTGAGCAGCTCGGCCGCGCTCATCGTGCCCCCGTCGACCAGTGCCACCAGGGGCCGCTCGGTGTCGCCGCCGCCCTCCGCGTACACGGCCCGCTCCTCGCCCTCCACGTCGTACGTGGCGACGAGCCCGCCGTCCAGGAAGGCGGAGGCGGCGGTGGCGGCCTCCGCGACCAGGCCGCCCGAGTTGCCCCGCAGGTCGAGGAGGACGCCGGCGCCGGCCGGGGCCTTCCGCACCGCGTCCCGCACGCGCGTGCCGACGCCCTTGGTGAAGGCCTCGACCCGGATCAGCACGGCCCCGTCGTCGAGGCGGCGGACGGTCACCGGGTCCGTCGCGAGCCGGGCCCGGCGCAGGGTCTGCGTCCAGGCGGCGCGACCGCGCTCGACCCGCAGGGCGACGGACGAGCCCGGCATCCCGTCGCCGCGCAGCAGGGCGACGACCTCGGAGACGGAGAGCCCGTCGACCGGGCGCCCGTCGACGGAGACGAGCCGGTCGCCGGCGCGGAGCCCGGCCCGGGCGGCGGGGCCGCCGGCCTGGACCCGGGTCACCCGGACCCGGTCGCCGCCGGACCGGCCCGCGGAGAGCCCGACGCCCGTGTAGGCGCCGTCGAGGGCCTGCTCGAACTCCTCGTACTCCCGCTTGTCGTACACCGCGCCCCAGCGGTCGCCGCTGCGGCTGACGAACTCCTCGGCGGCCTTCTTGCCCGACTTGCCGTCGGCCATGGCCGCGGCGGCGGCGCGGTTGAGGGCGGCGCTGTCGACGGGCGCGCGGTCCCGGGGCTCCCGCTCCGCGCCCGGGGGCGCCCCGGCCCGCTCGGCCGCCGGCTCCTGCCGGGGCAGCGAGCCCGTGGCGGCGGCGGTGGCGAGGACGCCGGTGAAGACCAACGTCAGAACGGCCCCGCGGAGCACTCCGCGGGGCCGGGTACAGAGAAGGTCGGTGCCGTCCGGCATGTCGCCCACTCTAGGACAAGGCGATGGCGCCGCACGGGCTTTGGCCGTACGACGCCATCCACCGGCGGGGGTCTCTTCTCACACCTTCAGGTACTTGCGCAGCGCGACGAGAGCCGCCAGGGCGGGCATCAGGAGTCCGATGGCGATCACCAGCGGCAGCTTGGCGAAGACGGCGTCCCAGCCGATGAACTGGATCAGCTGGACCTTGTCGGCGAGCGCGATGCCGTGGTCGATCAGGAAGTACCGGCCGACGAGCAGCAGGACGCAGGCGACGCCGCCGCCGAGGAGTCCGGCGAAGGCGGCCTCCATGATGAACGGCATCTGGATGTAGAAGCTGGACGCGCCGACGAGCCGCATGATCCCCGTCTCGCGGCGGCGGCTGAAGGCCGAGACGCGCACGGTGTTGACGATCAGCATCAGCGCGATGACCAGCATCAGGCCCATGACGCCGAGCGCGGCGATGTTCATGCCGTTCATCAGGTCGAAGAGGTTCTGCAGGATGTTCCGCTGGTCCTGGACCGACTCGACGCCGTCCCGGCCGGCGAAGGCCGTGGCGACCACCTGGTACTTCTCCGGGTCCTTGAGCTTGACCCGGAACGACGAGGGCATCTGGTCCGGCGTCACCACGGAGGCCAGGGCGGTGTCCCCGTACTGCTCCTTGTAGTGCTTGTAGGCCTCGTCGGACGTCTCGTAGTGGACGGTCTCGACGATGTCCATCTTCTCCAGGTCGGCCTGGATCTGCTCCTTCTGCTGACCGGTGACCGCCCCCTTGGGGCACTTGCCGGCCGTGGCCGCGTCGGCCTTGTTGCAGAGGTAGATGGAGACGTTGACCTTGTCGTACCAGTAGTCCTTCATCGTGCTGACCTGCTCGCGCATGAGCAGCGCGCCGCCGAACAGGGCGAGCGAGAGGGCCACGGAGACGATGACGGCGAAGGTCATCGTGAGATTGCGCCGGAGGCCGACGCCGATCTCGGAGAGCACGAACTGAGCGCGCATGGGTCTGCTTTCTCCTACTCGCTACAGGCTCAGTGCTGGTATCCGTAGACGCCGCGCGCCTGGTCGCGGACGAGGCGGCCCTTTTCCAGCTCGATGACGCGCTTGCGCATCTGGTCGACGATGTTCTGGTCGTGGGTCGCCATGACGACGGTGGTTCCCGTCCTGTTGATGCGGTCGAGCAGCTTCATGATGCCGACGGAGGTCTGCGGGTCGAGGTTGCCGGTGGGCTCGTCGGCGATCAGCAGCATCGGGCGGTTGACGAAGGCGCGGGCGATGGCGACGCGCTGCTGCTCACCGCCGGAGAGCTCGCCCGGCATCCGGTCCTCCTTGCCGCCGAGGCCGACCAGGTCGAGCACCTGCGGCACGGCCTTGCGGATCTCGCCGCGCGGCTTGCCGATGACCTCCTGGGCGAAGGCCACGTTCTGGGCCACGGTCTTGTTGGGCAGCAGGCGGAAGTCCTGGAAGACCGTGCCCAGCTGGCGCCGCATGTGCGGCACCTTCCAGTTGGACAGCCGGGCCAGGTCCTTGCCGAGGACGTGCACCTGGCCTTGGCTGGCGCGCTCCTCGCGGAGGAGCAGGCGCAGGAAAGTCGACTTTCCGGAGCCGGAGGAACCGACGAGGAAGACGAACTCCCCCTTCTCGACCTCCAGGGAGACGTCCCGGAGCGCGGGGCGGTTCTGCTTCGGATAGGACTTGGAGACGTTGTCGAATCGGATCACGGATGCACCACGGTCGGCCGGGAGTAGGTGTGCGTGACCTTACGCGACCGGGGACGGCCCTCGCAGTCGCGGTCCTGGCTTGCGCGGTATATCCTTTTCGCCCTTCCGGGCGGACCACGATGGGCCGGCGGGGCGCGCCGAAACGGCGCGGAGCTGGCACAGTGGTAGGGGAACGTCCGGATGCCTCCGGTCGTTGCCCTGGTGGGTACCCCAGTGCGGGAGGAGGAGAGCGCATGACCTACGACCGACTGGTGTGCGCCAACTGCGCGGCCCCGGTCGCCGAGGGCCGCTGCCCCGTCTGCCGCGCGAACCGGGAGCGACTGACCCCCCAGGGTCTTTCCCCCGCCATGCTGCTGACGCTGGCGATCGCCCTGCTCGCGGCGATCGCCCTGCTCGCGGCGGTCCGTACGGCCTAGGAGCCGCCGGGACGGCCCACACGAGCCGGAGTACGCCGAAGGGCCGGGGAGGAAGCCTCCCCGGCCCTTCGTCATGCCCTGCTCACGCGCGGAACCGTCAGGCGGCGGTACGGCCGCCGGCGACGAGGCGCGGCAGCATGCGGAAGCCGATGCCGCCGGCGATCATGGTCGCGGCGCCGATGATCAGGAACGAGGTCTCGGCCGCACCGGTCTCGGCGAGCTCCTCCTTGGCCTGCCCCTGCTGCACGGGCTGCGAGCCGGCGTTGTTGGTGTCGGGCTTGTTGCCGTCGACGCACTCGACGCCGTCGACGGCGACGGTGCAGTCAGCGGTACCACCGTTGGTGGAGTCGCCGCCCGGCGTTGTGGGCACACCCGTCGATCCGGGCTCGGTGGTCGTACCCGGGGCCGGCTCGGTCGGCTGCCCGGTGGGCGGCTTGGTCGCGGGCGGCTGGGTCACCGGAGGCTCGATGACCGGAGGCTCCGTAACCGGAGGCTGGGTCACGGGCGGTTCCGTCACGGGCGGCTCGGTGACCGGAGGCTCGGTCACGGGCGGTTCCGTCACGGGCGGCTGGGTCACGGGCGGCTCGGTGACCGGAGGCTCCGTGACCGGAGGCTGGGTCACGGGCGGTTCCGTCACGGGCGGCTCGGTGACCGGAGGCTCCGTCACGGGCGGCTCGGTCTCGCAACCGGCACCGCCGGGGAAGCACGTCTCACTCGGGGTCGGCTCGGGGCCGAAGGCTCCCACGGCCTGGGCCGCACCCGCCGCGGTGAGAGACGCGCCGGCAGCGATCACCGCACCGGCGGCGAGGCGCGCGACACGGATCCGCATCTGCTTGGTCATCTGGCTGCTACCCCCAGTAGCTCATCTCGTCATGGGGCAGCGCTCGGGGCCTGCGCGGCAGGGGCGGCGTCACGACTGGACCGGCCCCCGTTCACACGCGCCCCAGAAATGCGCATGCCAGTGCGCCACCCTTCCGAGTTTCCGAAGAAGCGTCAAGGTCGTTGCGCGTGCGATGCCCGAAAGATCACCAGGTGACCGACATGCGCTGATGCAACTGTGACGTAAACCCCGAACCACGGGCCTCGCCGCGTCAGTTCCCTTGTCGACAAAGCGTCCTGACGGCCCGTCTTGCGCTTGCGCCAGCGAATACGCGGCGCGCGCGGCGGGCCGGGGCGGAACGGGACCGGGCCCCGCACCGGCACGGTGCGGGGCCCGGGAGGAGGGGGCGCGGAACTATCGGTCCTGCTGCTTGCGCCAGCGGATGCCCGCCTCCAGGAAGCCGTCGATCTCGCCGTCCAGGACGGACTGCGGGTTGCCGACCTCGAACTCCGTCCGCAGGTCCTTGACCATCTGGTACGGGTGGAGGACGTACGAGCGCATCTGGTTGCCCCAGGAGCTGCCGCTGTCCTTGAGCGCGTCCATCTTGGCGCGCTCCTCCTGGCGCTGGCGCTCCAGGAGCTTGGCCTGGAGGACGTTCATGGCGCTCGCCTTGTTCTGGATCTGGGAGCGCTCGTTCTGGCAGGAGACCACGATGCCGGTCGGGAGGTGCGTGATGCGCACGGCCGAGTCGGTCGTGTTGACGCCCTGGCCTCCGGGGCCCGACGCGCGGTAGACGTCGACGCGCAGGTCGGACTCCTCGATCTCGACGTGGTCGGAGGACTCGACCACCGGCAGGACCTCGACGCCCGCGAAGGAGGTCTGGCGGCGCCCCTGGTTGTCGAAGGGCGAGATGCGCACGAGGCGGTGGGTGCCCTGCTCGACGGAGAGGGTGCCGTAGGCGTACGGGGCCTTCACCACGAAGGTGGTCGACTTGATACCGGCCTCCTCCGCGTACGAGGTCTCGTAGATCTCGGTCGAGTAGCCGTGGCGCTCCGCCCAGCGCAGGTACATGCGCTGGAGCCGCTCGGCGAAGTCGGAGGCGTCGACGCCGCCGGCCTCGGCCCGGATGTTGACCAGGGCCTCGCGCTCGTCGTACTCGCCGGAGAGGAGGGTGCGGACCTCCATCTCGTCCAGGGCCTTGCGGACGGAGACGAGCTCCGCCTCGGCCTCGGCGAGGGTGTCCGGGTCGTCCATCTCCTCGGCGAGCTCGAAGAGCACCCCGAGGTCGTCGATCCGCCCGCGCAGGGTCTCGGCCTTGCGGACCTCGGCCTGGAGGTGCGAAAGCTTGCTCGTGATCTTCTGCGCCGCCTCCGGGTCGTCCCACAGGGACGGGGCCGCGGCCTGCTCTTCGAGCACGGCGATGTCGGCCCTCAGCTTCTCGAGGTCCAGGACGGCCTCGATCGACCCCATGGTCGAGGAGAGGGACTTCAGCTCTTCGGATACATCGACGACTGCCACGCGTCCAGCGTAACGGCTCCGGGCGGGGAGCCGAACCCGCGACCGCCGGGGGGTGTCCCGGCGGGTCCGCGGGCCCTACGGGAGGGGCGAGGACTGCTTGGAGTCCTGCGGCGGGGCCTCCCCGTCGCCGGAGGCCGCGAGGTAGCCGCCGGCGCCCAGGGCTCCCGCGAGGACGACCGCCGCGACGGCGAGGGTGATCCGGCGCTTGCGGACCGCGTCCGCCTTGTGGCGGGCCGAGCCGGGGCGGGGGGCGCCCGCCGGGCGGGGGGCGCGGGCCGTGCCGAGGGGGCCGCCGGAGAGCTCGTCGGGGGCCGGGACCCGCATGGAGGTGTGGGTGTCGCGGTGGGAGTCCGGGGCGGCGCCGGGGACGAGCGGGACGGCGGCCCGGCGGGGGCCGGGCTCGGCGGCGCCCGCCGCGGTGGCGTACGCGTCGTCCTCGTACGGCTCGGGGGCCGGCTCCGTGTCGGGCTCGTCCACGTCGAGCGGCGGGATGCCCTTGAGCAGCGGCAGGACGTCCCTGAGGCGGGCGGCGAGCTCGGAGGCGCGCAGCCGGGAGGCCGGGGCCTTGGCGAGGCACTGCACGAGGAGCTGCCACAGCTCCTCGGGGATGCCGGGGAGCGGGACGACGGTCTCGGTGACGTGGCGGCGCAGGACCGCGCCGGGGTGGCCGCCGCCGAACGGGGTGAAGCCGGCGAGCAGCTCGTACAGGACGGTCGCGAGGGCGTAGATGTCGACGGCGGCGCGGGGCGGGAGGCCCTCGACGATCTCGGGGGCGAGGTAGTCGGGGGTGCCGATGATCCGGGTGGCCTTGGTGCGGCCGGGGGTGTCGATGAGCTTGGCGACGCCGAAGTCGGTGAGGAGGGCGGGGTGGGCGCCGCCGGGGCCGAGCGGGCCCTCCATGTCGAGCAGGATGTTCTCGGGCTTGACGTCCCGGTGGACGACCCCGGCGGCGTGCGCGGCGGCCAGGGCGTCGGCGACGTCGGCGACGATCGCGACGGCGGCCTCGGGGGCGAGGCGGCGCTCGCGGTCGAGGCGGGTGCGCAGGTCGGTGCCGCGCACCAGGTCCATGACGAGGGCGAGGTCGTTGCCGTCGACGACGAGGTCGCGGACCTTGACCACGCGCGGGTGGTCGAGGCCGAGCAGGGCGGTCCGCTCCCGGACGAAGCGGCCGACGAGCTCCTGGTCGGAGGCCAGGTCCTCGCGCAGCAGTTTGACGGCGACGGGCCCCTCGGGGCCCTCGCCGAGCCACACCGTTCCGGCGCTGCCCCGCCCGAGGATCTGGTGGGCGGTGTAGCGGCTGCCGATGTTCCGTGCCAAGACTGCTCCCTCAGCGGCTGCGGTTCACGCCAAACGTACGCGTCCGCGGGCGCCGGTCGTCACTTCCGAGGGGAAAACACCCCCCGGAAGTCGACAAATCAACAGTATTACTGTCCCGTACCGCCGGTAGCACCCGTGTTTCCGGAGCCGGTGCCGGTGTTCGCGCTGTCGAACAGATCGGAGACCCAGGTGGTGAAGGACGAGACGCCGTCGCCGATCGCCTCCCAGTAGCCCTTGCCCTCGGCGATCCAGCTCTGGAGCGGGGTCAGCTCCCAGACGAGCCAGCCGGCGACCACGAACAGGACGATCATCACCAGGCAGCCCTTGAGGCAGCCGAGGCCCGGGATGCGCACCGGGTTGGCGCTGCGCCGGCGCGGCTCGCGCGGCGGGCGCGGCTCGCGGGGCGCGGGGGCCTGGGGCGGCGGCTGCGGGGGCGCGTACTGCTGCCGGGGCGGGGCGTACTGCTGCTGCGGGGCGGGCGGCGGCGGGGGCGCGTACTGCTGGGGCTGGTGCTGCGGCTGGTACTGCTGGGGCGCGGGCCGCTGCGGCGCCGGGCGCTGCTGCTGCTGGTATGGCGGGGGCTGCTGCGGCCGGTTCTGCGGGGGGTGCTGGTTCTGCGGGGGGTGCGGGGGCTGCTGCGGCCGGCGCTGCGGGCGGCGGCGCAGGGGGTCCTCGGTCGGGTCCAGGTACTGCACCTGCGTCTGCTCGTTGCGGTCGCGGGCGGCGCGCAGCTGGCTCTGCCAGGGGTGCGGCTCCTCGGACTGCGCGCCTCCGGCCTGCGGCGGGTTCGGCGGTACGGGGGGCAGGACGGCCGTCGGGTCGGCGCCGCCGCCCGGGCCGCCGGCCGGCAGGACGCTGGTCGCGCCGGCGGGGTCGTACTGCGGCGCCCCGGCCCCGGCGGGCAGCACCTGGGTGGGGTCGGCGGCCCCGGGCGCGCCGTGGGACATCACCCGGGTCGGGTCGGCGGCCCCGGGGGTCTCCGGGACCGGGGCGGGCGCCGGGTCGGGGGCGAGGAGCGCCCCGACGCCGTCCGCCGCCTCGATCTGGGCGGGCGTGGCGTGCACGCCGATGCCGGCGGCGACCGCGCGCAGGCCGCGGGCGAGGTTCACGGCGCTCGGGCGCCGCTCGGGGTCCTTGCTGAGGCAGCGCTCTATCACCGTCCACAGCGGCCCCGGCACGGTCGAGGGGCGGCGCGGCTCCTCGCTGAGGTGGCGGTGGAGGACCTCCAGGGCGGTGCCGCCCGCGAACGGCGGCCGGCCGGTGACCAGCTCGTAGAGGAGGATGCCGGCGCCGTAGATGTCGACGGCGGAGGTCTGCGGGCGCCCCTCGGCGGACTCGGGCGCCACGTACGCGGGCGTGCCGACGAATTCGTGGGTGCGGGTCAGGCCCGGGGAGTCGGCGAGGCGCGCGATGCCGAAGTCGGTGAGCATCGGGTGCATCTCGCCGTTCTGCTCGGCGAGCAGGACGTTGGCCGGCTTCAGGTCGCGGTGGACGACGCCGTCGGCGTGGCTGGCGGCGAGCGCGTCGGCGATCTGGGCGGTGAGGAGCGCGGCGGCGACCGGGGTGAGCGGTCCGCTCTCCCGGATGTACCGGTGCAGGTCGGGGCCCTCGACGAGGTCCATGACGAGGGCGAGGACGTCGCCCTCGACGACCAGGTCGCGGGTGCGCACGATGTTCGGGTGGGTGAGCCGGAGGAGCACGGACCGCTCGCGCAGGAAGCGCATCACGATGTCCGCGTCGTTGGCCAGCTCCTCCTTGAGGACCTTGATCGCGACGGTCTCGCCGGGCTGGCCGGCCACGGCCGCCTCGGCGCCCGCCGTCTCCCGCTGGCGGGCTCGCCAGACGGTGCCCGTGGCGCCGCGGCCGAGCGGCTCCTCGAGCAGGTACTTGCTGCCGATAGGCCGCACGTCACGCGCTCCCTGCTGATCGTGGTCCTGGGGTGGTTCCGGTGCTGTCCCCGCGGTCCCTGTGCTCTGTTGTGACCCGTCCGGGTGTCCGACCCACTTTAGGGCCTGCCCGGCCGATCATGGCCGGTCCGGACGGGTCGCGGGCCGGGCGTCCGCGGGGTGCTCCCGGGGGTGCGCCCTGACCGAAGATGTCCGGAACGTACCCCGATCCTGTCCGGAAGAAGACGCTTCTCCGTGCGGGACGGTTGCCGGGCACGTTCCGAAGGCATGCCCAACCAGGCACTTTTGCGCCCACGGCCGACCGTTCAAGATCACTTTCGGCCGACCGGCGGGCGCGCTGTCGGCGGCAGGTGCGAGGATGCCTCCAGCACGTCGCACCGATGGGGTCGGGAGCCCCGCGCCGTGCCGACCTGTACCGGACGACGCGTCCGTGCCGGGTGGGGGGAGGCACCGGGCGGTTCCCCTGCCGGGCACGTCGCGCAGAAGGGACCGCTGACGGCGATGCAGATCCGGCTGACCGTCCTCGCGCCGCACGCCGGCCACGGCGCCGCGCGCGCCTGCGACGTGCTCGTCACCGCCCCGGCCGGGACGGCGCTCTCCGCCGTGGCCTCCCAGCTGGCCGCCGCCGTCACGGGCCCCGAGGCCTCCTCCTCGGGCACGACCGTGCTCCACGCGGGCGCGGAGCGGCTGGACGCCCGGCGCTGCGTGCTCGGCGAGCCCCCGCTGGTCGACGGCGCCGTGCTCTCCCTCCAGGTCCCCGGTCCCGACGACCGGGCCGGGGAGGCCGCGGCCGCCCGGCTGCACGTGGTGGCGGGCCCGGACGCGGGCGGGGTGCACCTGCTGCACGGCGGGACGGTCAGGATCGGCCGCTCCGTCGACGCCGACGTCCCGCTCGACGACCCGGACGTCTCCCGCGCGCACTGCACGGTGACGGTCGGCGCGGACGGCCGGGTCACGGTCGCCGACCACGGCTCCACGAACGGCACGACCCTCGACGGCTCCCCCGTCGGCGAGCGCCCGGTCCGGCTCCGCCCCGGCGCGCTGCTGCGCCTCGGCGAGTCCGCCCTGCGCCTGACGGGCCCCGGCGACGGCCTCCTCGGCGGTACGGAAGCGGTGGCGACGGCCCCGGACGGCGAGGGCCACCTGCGGCTCGCGCGCGGAGCCGACGGGCCGGGCCGGGCCGGCCGGACGGGCCCGTCGGGCGGCCCCGGGGCGGCCCCGGGCGGCCCGGCGGCCGACGACACGCCCCACGGGGGCGGGCACGCGCACGCGGGGGGCGGCGGTACGGCCGACGGCGACCCGCACGGCGGTCACGGGGACCCGTACGGCGATGCGCGCGGCTCCGCCCGCGACCCGCGCTCGTACGCTCCCGGCGGCCACGCGCGCGACGGGCACGAGAACGACGGCCACGGCCACGATCACGGTCACGACGGACGCGATCACGGGCGCGAGGGCCCGGCCGACTCCCGCGACCCGTACGACCACGGCGGCACCGGGAGTGGCGGCGGGGTCTCGACGGCTCAGACCGCGCCGCGGGCGGGCGGCAGGCGCGGGCTCGGCGCGTGGGCCCGGCGCCTCGCCGGGGGCCGCGAGGAGCCTCCGGCCCCCGCCGCGGGCCCCCGCCCGGCCCCCGACACGCACGCGGGCACCCGCCCGGGCACGGACGCGGGCGCCCGGGGTCCCGGGCCGGGCGCCGACACCTGGCCCGACCCGGCCGCCGTCCTGCTCACCGCCCTGGGCCCCGGCCCCCGGCTCTGGGAGCGGGACCCGGACCATCCCGAGTCCCTGGTGGTCCGGCTCGGCACCACGGACCGCGCCGAGCTCTCCGGGGTGCCGGTCACCGTCGGGCTGCGCGAGGCCGGCTCGCTCGGGCTCGCGGGCCCCGGCGACCGGCTCGCCGGGTTCGCCCGCTCGGTGGTGGCCCAGCTCGCCGCCCTGCACTCCCCCTCCGACCTGGAGATCGTCCTCGTCAGCGCCGACCGGAACCGCTCCCTGGAGGAGCGCCGCCGCGCCTGGGGCTGGCTCGGCTGGCTCCCGCACGTCCGGCCGGCCCACGGCCAGGACTGCCGACTGCTCCTGGCGTACGACCGCGAGCAGGCCCACGCGCGTACGTCCGAACTGACCCGGCGGCTCGACGACGGCCCGCTCGGTCCGGGCTGGCCCAGCGCCGACCGCGCGTCCGTCGCGGAGGCCGCCGCCCGCTACGAGGGGCCCCGGACGGTGGTCGTCGTGGACGGCGACCCGGGCACGGCGGCGCTGCGCGAGACCGTGGCGCGGCTCGCGGGGGCCGGGGCGGCGGCCGGCATCCACCTGCTCTGCCTCGCCGAGGCGCCCGCCGCCTCCCCGGTCTCGCCGGTGGCCGCGACCTACGAGGCCGCGTGCGCGGCGTCCCTGGCGTTCCGCGAGTGCGGGGCCGCCGCGCTCCTGAGCGGGGACGTGGCGACGGCGCTGCGGCTGCTGCGGACCGCGGGCGGGCGCGTGGCGGGCCACGGGACCGTCGGCGTGGTCGACGCGGTCTCCGTCGCCTGGGCCGAGCGGTTCGGCCGGGCCCTCGCGCCGCTGCGGCCGGAGACCTCGGCGGCGCCGCACGGGCGGGCCGCCGCGCTGCCCCCGTCCTCCCGGCTGCTCGACGAGCTGGGCCTCGCCCGGGCGACCCCCGCCTCCCTGATGGCCCGCTGGGCCTCCGCGGGGGAGGGGACGGCCGTCCTGGGCGCGGGCCCGCGCGGTCCGCTGGCCGTGGACCTCACCCAGGAGGGGCCGCACCTGCTGATCGAGGGCCCGGCGGGCAGCGGGCGCACGGAACTGCTCCGCTCGATCGCCGCCTCGCTCGCGGCGGGCGGCCGCCCCGACCGGCTCGGCCTGCTCCTGGTGGACGGGGCGGGCGGCGAGCGCGGCGAGGGCCTCGCGGCCTGTACGGAGCTGCCGCACGTCATCGAGCACCTGGTCGCCTCGGACCCGGTCCGGATGCGGGAGTTCGCGCAGGCGCTGGGCGCCGAGCTGAAGCGGCGGGCCGAGCTCCTGGGCGACACGCCCTTCGCCGACCGCCGGGGCGCCCGTGCCCCGCAGGTGGCCGAGCGGCTGATCGGGCAGCGCGCGCCGAGCGCGGCGGAGTCCGTACCCCGGGGCGCCCGCGCGACCGTCCGGCTCCCGGACACCGGCGGCCACCCGAGCGGCCGCACCCTCCGCACGGGCGACGGCACGATCGGCGCCCTCCCGAACCCGTCGGCCCGCACGCCGTACCCGAGCACGGAGGACACATCGGGCCGGGGCTCGTACCCCGGCACGGACGACCTCGACGCGCGCGCGAGCGGCCGCGTGGCCCGCACCGGGGCCGACGACCTGAACGGCCGCCCGAGCGGCCGCACCCTCCGCACCGGGGCCGACGACCTCGGCGGACGCGCCAGCGGGCGGAGCCCGTACCCCGGCACGGACGACCTCGACGCGCGCGCGAGCGGCCGCGTGCCCCGCACCGGAGCCGACGACCTGAACGGCCGCCCGAGCGGCCGGGCCCTCCGCACCGGCGACGGAGATCTCACCGGCTCCCCGAGCAGCCGCGTGGCCCGCACCGGGGCCGACGATCTCGCCGACCGGCCCAGCGGGCGCGTCCTCCGGGCCGAGGACTCCGGTGTCCGGATTCCCCGGCCCGCCTCCGGGACGGCCCCGGGGTCGGGCGCCGGCGCCGGTGAGGCGGCGGGAGGGCGGGGCGCCGGGGCGCTGCCCCGGCTGGTCGTCCTCGTCGACGACTTCGACGCCCTGGTCGCGCCCGCGCTCGGCGCCCCCGGACGGCCTGCCGCCGGGTCCGTCGTGCGGGCCCTGGAGGCCGTCGCCCGGCACGGCGAGCGGCTCGGCGTGCACCTGATCGTGGCCTCCGCCCGCCCGGACCGCACGGCCGACACCGAGCCGGCCCACAGCGCCCGGCTGCGGGTCGTGCTCGACGCGCCCCCGGTGGCGGCGGGACCGGACGTCCCGGCGCCCGGTCGGGGCCGTCTCGGGCACCCGGACGGCCGGGTGACCCCCTTCCAGGCGGGCCGCGTCACCGGCCGGATCCCCCGGACGGCGACGCTCCGGCCGACGGTCGTCCCGCTGGAGTGGGAGCGGATGGGCGACCCGCCCACCCGCCGCCCGGTCCGCGAGCTGGGCAACGGGCCGACGGACCTGGCCCTCCTCGCGAGCGCGCTCGACCGGGCGGCCCGCTCGGTGGAGGCGACTCCCGTGGCGCCCCTCTCCCCCGTGGCCCACACCTGAAACACGGCGGAAGAGACTCCTGACGTCACGTCACGAGGCAATCACGATCGTCCACTTGACACGGAAGGCGGTATTGCGGCCCCGCATCACCGGGCGTAGACCTGTCGGCACGGGACAGCTAAGCGCACGAAAGAGACGGGGCAGCGATGCGTACAACTCTTCGTCCACGCAAGGCCGCGGTGACCTTCACGGCACTCACGACGCTCGCCGCGCTCGCCCTCGCGGGCTGCGGCGACGGGACCGCGAAGGACCCGGAGGCGAAACCCACCGGCGACCCCTCCCTGAAGGGGGAGAAGATCGAGGTCGCCGCCGTCTGGACGGGTCCGGAGCAGGAGAACTTCACCAAGGTCCTGAAGGAGTTCGAGCGGCGGACCGGCGCGACCGTGACGTTCGTGCCCGCCCAGGACCCGATCGTGAACTTCCTCGGGACGAAGATCGAGGGCAACTCCCCGCCCGACGTCGCGATGCTGCCGCAGGTGGGCGCGATCCAGCAGGCCGCCGCCCAGAAGTGGCTGAAACCGGTCGGCCCGGAGGTGAAGGCCCAGCTGGCCGCGAACTACTCGCGCGGCTGGCAGGAGCTCGGGGCGGTGGACGGCACCCAGTACGGCGTCTACTTCAAGGCCGCCAACAAGTCCCTGGTCTGGTACAACACCGCCGTCTTCGAGAACGCGGGCGCCACCGAGCCGAAGACCTGGAAGGAGTTCCTGGCCACCGCCGAGACCATCTCGGCCTCCGGCGTCACCCCGGTCTCGGTCGGCGGCGCGGACGGCTGGACCCTCACCGACTGGTTCGAGAACGTCTACCTCTCCCAGGCGGGCCCGGAGAAGTACGACCGGCTGGCGAAGCACGAGATCAAGTGGACGGACCCGTCCGTCGCCGCCGCCCTGACCACGCTCGCCGAGCTGTTCGGCAAGCCGTCGCTGCTCTCGGGCGGCACGAGCGGCGCGTTGCAGACGGAGTACCCGGCCTCGGTGACGCAGACCTTCACGGGCGGCGCCGAGCCGAAGGGCGCGATGGTCTTCGAGGGCGACTTCGCCGCCGTCAACATCGCCCAGACCGAGGCGAAGATCGGCACGGACGCGAAGGCCTTCCCCTTCCCGAAGGTCGGGGACGCCGGCACCGTGCCCGTGGTGACGGCGGGCGACGCGGCCGTGGCCCTCAAGGACACCAGGGGCGCGCAGGCGCTCCTCGCCTTCCTCGCCTCCCCGGACGCGGCGAAGATCTGGGCGGAGGCGGGCGGCTTTCTCTCGCCGAACAAGAACCTGGACCCGGCGGCGTACCCGAACGACGTCCAGCGCGAGATCGCCGAGGCGCTGATCGGGGCCGGTGACGACTTCCGCTTCGACATGTCGGACCAGATGCCGCAGTCGTTCGGCGGGACGCCGGGCAAGGGCGAGTGGAAGGCGCTCCAGGACTTCCTGAAGAACCCGAAGGACGTCGCCGGGACCCAGGCGCGCCTGGAGGCGGACGCGGCGAAGGCGTACCGGGCCGCCGCGAAGGGCTGAGGTCCCGCCATGTCCTCCACCACCGCACAGCGCGCGAGGAGCACGGCCGGAACGGACGGGACCGGGAAGAACGGGGCCGGGAAGCGCCGGGAAGGGAGACGGAGCAGGATCGTGGCGGCGGGCTTCCTGCTGCCCGCCCTCCTCCTGCTCGGCGCGCTCGTCGTCTATCCGATCGGGTACTCCGTCCAGCGCTCGCTCTTCGACCGCTCCGGCTCCTCCTTCGTCGGCCTCGACAACTACCTGGCCCTGTTCACCGACGACTCCCTCCGCACGGCCGTGAGGAACAACCTGGTCTGGCTGGTGGCGGCCCCCGCGGTCGCCACCGCCCTCGGCCTGGTCTTCGCGGTCCTGACCGAACGCGTCCGCTGGGGAACGGCGTTCAAGCTGGTCGTCTTCATGCCCATGGCGATCTCGATGCTGGCCGCCGGGATCATCTTCCGGCTGGTGTACGAGCAGGACCCGGACCGGGGCGTCGCGAACGCCGTCTGGGTCGGCGTCCACGACACCTTCGCCGAGTCCTCCGTCTTCCCGAAGGCCAGACCGCTGCCCGTGCACCCGCTGGAGGCGGCCGGGGACGGCGCGTTCGTGACGAAGGAGCCGGTGCGGGCCGGGCAGCCCGTACGCCTTCCGCTGGTCGGGGTGGCGCCGGCGCAGATGCCGGAGGGTGCGCGCCCGGCCGCGCCGCCGGCCGGCACGGACCCGGGCACGGTCGCCGGCACGGCCTGGCTGGACTTCACCCGGGGCGGCGGCGGGCGGCCGAACGAGGTCGACCCGGCCGAACGGGGCCTCGCGGGGCTGCGGATCGAGGCCGTACGGGACGGGAAGGTGGTCGCCACGGCGACGGCGGCGGCCGACGGCACGTTCGCGCTGCCCGCCGACCGCGCGGACGGGGCCCTGCTCCGGCTGCCCGCGAGCAACTTCCGGGAGCAGTACGACGGCGTCGAGTGGCTGGGCCCGTCGCTCGTCACGCCCGCGATCATCGGGGCGTACGTGTGGATGTGGGCCGGGTTCGCGATGGTCCTGATCGGGGCCGGACTGGCGGCCGTGCCGCGCGAACTGCTCGAAGCGGCACGGGTGGACGGGGCGAACGAGTGGCAGGTGTTCCGCCGGATCACGGTGCCGCTCCTGGCCCCGGTCCTCGCGGTCGTCCTCGTCACCCTGATGATCAACGTGCTGAAGATCTTCGACCTGGTCTTCGTGATCGCGCCGGGCTCGGCGCAGGACGACGCGAACGTGCTCGCGCTCCAGTTGTACCGCTCGTCCTTCGGCACGGACGCGGACCTGGGGGTCGGCTCGGCCATCGCCGTGCTGCTGCTCCTGCTGGTGCTCCCGGTGATGGTGCTCAACATCCGCCGCATGCGCAGGGAGGCCCGCCGATGAACGGAACCCAGGTGCGGCCCTCCCGCTCCCCGGCGGCGCGGCTCGCGTCCGCGGCCGCGTCCGGCGCGGTCCGCGTCCTCCTCGTCCTGGCGGGCCTGTTCTGGTTGATGCCGACGGTCGGGCTGCTGCTCTCCTCGCTCCGCCCGTCGTCCGACATCGCGGCGAGCGGCTGGTGGGAGGTGTTCACCGCCCCGGCCCGGCTGACCACGGAGAACTACGCCCATCTGCTCGCGAACGACACGATCACCGGCTCGCTGCTCAACACCGTCCTGATCACCGTCCCGGCCACGCTGCTCGTCCTGGTGATCGGCTCGCTCGCCGGGTACGCGTTCGCGTGGCTGGAGTTCCCGGGCCGGGACTGGTGGTTCCTGGGCGTGGTCGCCCTGCTGGTGGTGCCGGTGCAGGTCGCCCTGGTCCCGGTGGCGAAGCTGTTCGGGGTGGTCGGGCTCTTCGAGACGACCGCCGGGGTGGTCCTGTTCCACACGGCCTTCGGCCTGCCGTTCGCGATCTTCCTGCTGCGGAACTTCTTCGCGGAGATCCCGCGCGAGCTCCTGGAGGCGGCGCGGCTCGACGGGGCGGGCGAGATCCGGCTGTTCACCCGGGTGGTGCTGCCGCTGGGCGGCCCTGCGATCGCCTCGCTCGGCATCTTCCAGTTCCTGTGGGTCTGGAACGACATGCTGATCGCCCTGGTCTTCGCGGACTCGCAGTCGCCGCCGATCACGGTGGCGCTCCAGCAGCAGGTGCGGCAGTTCGGCAACAACGTGGACGTGCTGGCGCCGGGCGCGTTCCTGTCGATGGTGGTGCCGCTGGTGGTGTTCTTCGCGTTCCAGCGCCAGTTCGCGTCGGGGGTGATGGCGGGCGCGGTGAAGTGACCTCTCCTGCGCGGGATCGGCCCGGGAGCTCTTGCGGGGTCAGCCTTGAGCGCTTGCGGGATCGGCCCGGGAGCGCTTGTGGGGTCAGCCCTTGAGCGCCGCCACCGCCGAGTGCGCGAGGTCGTCCACGTACCCCGGGGGGAGCGGGGTGCGGACGACGACGAGGCGCCAGTACAGCGGTCCTGCGACCAGGTCGAGGGCCCGGTCCGGGTCGGCGCCCCCGGGGAGTTCGCCGCGCGCGACGGCCTCGCGGACGATCCGGGCGACGACGCCCTGCTGCCCGTCGAGCAGCGCGGCCTTGACGGCGTCGGCGATCTCGGGGTGCCGGGCGGCCTCGACCAGGAGGTCGGGGACGACCCGGGAGGCGACCGGGTGGCTCAGGGCGTGCGCGGCCACTTCCAGGAGGGCGCGCACGTCCCCGTACAGGGAGCCGGTGGCGGGCGCCGGCAGGCCCTGGGCGGCGAAGGCGCCGACGAGGTCGAGGACGAGGGAGAGCTTGGACTTCCAGCGCCGGTAGACGGCGGTCTTGCCGACGCCCGCGCGGCGCGCGATCCCCTCGATGGACATCCGGGCGAAGCCGACGGCCGCGAGCTCCTCGAAGACGGCGGTACGGATGGCCTCGGTCACGTCCTCGCGGAGCACGGCGGCTCCGGCGGGGGCGCGGCGGGGGGTCGGTTCGGTCATGGACGGCATCCTAACCAACGCGTACGTGACGACGATACGGTTGCGTTCCGTCGTGGAGCGTCCTAGTGTCCCCGTAGCGACGATACGGACCCGTCCCGTCGCATCCGTCGCCCGCGCCCCGCACCGACCGGTCGGCCGCAACCACACCCGCACCCACGTCCCCACCCGCACCGAGAGCCCGCCCATGACCACGGCCACACCCGCGACCACGCCCCTCGCACCGCCCCCGCCCCCGCCCCCGTCCGCGCCTCCGCCCCGGACAGCGCCTCCCCCCGAGGACCTCCGCGCCCTCGCCCTCCGCCACGGGCTGACCGTCAGCGGAGCCCGTCCCCCGCTCCCCGCGTACGTCCGGCAGCTCTGGTCCCGCCGCGACTTCATCGCCGCCTTCGCGACCGCCCGCCTGACCGCCCAGTACAGCCAGGCGCGCCTCGGCCAGCTCTGGCAGCTGGCGACCCCGCTGCTCAACGCGGCCGTCTACTACCTGATCTTCGGCGTCCTCATGAACGCCCGGCACGGCGTCCCCGACTACGTGCCCTTCCTGATCACCGGCGTCTTCGTGTGGTCCTTCACCTCCGGCACGCTCCTGGCCGGCACCCGGGCGATCAGCGGCAACCTGGGCCTGGTCCGCGCCCTGCACTTCCCGCGCGCGAGCCTGCCGCTCTCGCTCGCCCTCCAGCAGCTCCAGCAGTTCCTGCTCTCGCTCGTCGCGCTCGTCGCGATCCTGCTCTGCTGCGGCGAGTTCCCCACGTGGAGGTGGCTGCTCGCCGTCCCGGCGCTCGCCCTCCAGACCCTGTTCAACACGGGCGTGGCGCTCGCCCTGGCCCGGATCGCCGCCCGCACCCCGGACGTCAACCAGCTGATGCCGTTCGCGCTCCGCACCTGGATGTACGCCTCGGGCGTCATGTGGTCGATCCGGCACCCGACGGGCACCGGGCGCCTCCCCGAGGGCGCGACGCTCGCCCTCCAGTGCAATCCGGCGGCGGTCTACATCGACCTGATGCGCTCCGCGCTGATCGGGAGCCACACCCCGGACCGCCTGCCGCCGTACGTCTGGGCGCTCGCCGGCGGCTGGGCCCTGCTGTCCTTCGCGGGCGGCTTCGTCTGGTTCTGGAAGGCGGAGGAGAGGTACGGCCGTGGCTGAGGCGCACGAGCAGGAGAGGGTCCCGACCGTCGTGGCCGACGGCGTCCACGTCACGTACACCGTGCACGGACACGACTACGGCCGCGGGCACGGGCAGGCACGGAGCAGGCGATGGGGACGGCCCCCGGCCGCCCGCCGGGTCCACGCCGTCAAGGGGATCGACTTCGTCGCGTACCGGGGCGAGGCGATCGGCCTGATCGGTTCGAACGGATCGGGGAAGTCGACCCTCCTCAAGGCCGTCGCGGGACTCCTGCCCGTCGACCGCGGCCGGATCTACACCCACGGCCGCCCCGCCCTCCTCGGCGTCGACGCGGTCCTGATGAACGACCTGACGGGCGAGCGGAACGTGGTCCTCGGCGGTCTCGCGATGGGCATGAGCCGCGCGGAGGTCCGCGAGCGCTACGACGGGATCGTGGAGTTCTCGGGCGTCAACGAGAAGGACGACGCGATCTCCCGTCCGATGCGGACGTACTCCTCCGGGATGGGCGCCCGGCTGCGCTTCTCCCTCGCCGCCGCGAAGAGCCACGACGTGCTGCTCGTCGACGAGGCCCTGGCCACCGGCGACGCGCGCTTCCGTCGCCGCAGCCGGCAGCGGATCGACGAGCTGCGGGCGGAGGCGGGGACGGTCTTCCTGGTCAGCCACTCGAACTCCACCGTCGCGGAGACCTGCGGGCGCGCCCTGTGGCTGGAGGCGGGGACGCTCCGGATGGACGGCCCGGCGCGGGAGGTGGTGGCGGCGTACGAGGAGTTCACCGCGTCCGGGGCGAGGACCACCGACAAAAAGGGCATTACGGTCTAAAGTGCGGTGGGGTGACGAACGATCAGCCGCAGACCCCCCACCCGGCGCAGACCCCCCACCCGGCCGGCACCGAACCCCCCGGCTCCCCCACCACCAGCCCCACCAGCTCCACCACCCCCACCAGTACGAGCACCGAACCCCCCGCCCTGACCCGCTCCCCCTTCACCTCGGACACCTTCACCTCCGCCACCTTCGTCACGGTCGGCAGCGGCCCCCGGATCGCGCTCGCCGCCGTCTGGCTCCTCACCCGGGCCGGCATGCTCCTGCTGCTGCTCCGCGACGACCTCGGCATCGGCGGCGTGGCCCGCGAGGTGGCGCTCTACGAGCACTGGTACGGGAAGTTCGCCGCGGGCACCTTCCCGCCCGGCGACGCCACCTGGCAGTACCCGCCGGGCGCCGGGCTCGTGATCATGTCCCCGGGCGTCCTCCCCTGGCTCACCTACTTCCAGGCCTTCGTCACCCTCACCCTCCTCGCCGACGCGGTCGTCACCCTCGCGCTCGCCCGCGCCGACGCCGCGCGCCTCACCCACGGCGCCTGGGTCTGGGTCTGCGGCCTCCCGCTCCTCCTCCACCTGCCCCTCGCCCGGTACGACGTCCAGACCACCGCCCTCGCCGTCCTCGCCCTGCTGGCCCTCGCCGCCCGCCGGACCGCCGCCCACCAGCTCGGCGGGGCGCTCGCCGGGATCGGGGCCATGGTCAAGGTGTGGCCGGCCCTCGCCCTCCTGGGCACGCCCCGGGGCCGTACCACCCGGGAGGCGTGGACCGCCGCCGCCGTCACCGCCGTCGTGCTCCTGGCCACCCTCGCGCTGTTCTTCTCCGAGTCGCTCGGCTTCCTGCGCCAGCAGGGCGGCCGGGGCATCCAGATCGAGTCCCTGGGCGGCACGGCCCTCGCGCTCGCCCGGTCCGCCGGCGCCTGGCCGGGGAGCGTCGAGTTCCGCTACGGCGCCCTGGAGTACGTCGGCCCGTACGTCTCCACCCTCGGCCACCTCTCCCTGCTGCTCACCGTCGCCGCCCTGGGCTGGCTGGTCGTCTGGCGCGTCCGGGCGCACCGCTGGACCCCCGCCACCCCGTACGACACGGCCCTCGCCGCCGTCCTGCTCTTCACCGTTGCCAGCCGGGTGATCAGCCCCCAGTACATGGTCTGGCTGCTCGGGCTCGCCGCCGTCTGCCTGACCTCGCGGGACACCGTGATGCGCCCGGTGGCGCTGCTGCTGCTCCCGGCGGCGGCGCTGAGCGCGCTCGCCTACCCCGTCCTCTACTTCGACGTCATCGACGGCACCCCCACGGGCCTCGCCGTCATGGTGCTCCGCAACGGGCTGCTGCTCGCGGCGGCCCTGCTCGCCGCCCGCCGCCTGTGGACCTCGACGGTCGCCGCCGCGCGGGAGGAGTGAGGCCTCCGGGAAAGGGCGAGGGGCCCCGCCGGTCTCATTCCTCCGGCGGGGCCCCTCGCACGCGCGCGTACTAGCTGTGCGAACGCAGCAGCGTGCGCATCGTCCGCATCGCCACCGACAGGTTCGCCAGGTCGAAGGTGTCCGAGCCCTGGATCTCCTCCAGGGTCGTCCGCGCGCGGCCCAGGATCGCCGCGTTCCGCTCCTCCCAGGCCTTGAACCGCTCCTCCGGGCCGGCGTCGTCGCCGCCCGCCGTCAGGACGTCCTGCGTGAGCGCCGCGTGCGCCGCGAACAGGTCCTCGCGGATCGAGGCGCGGGCCATCGACTGCCAGCGGTCGTCGCGCGGCAGTTCGATGATCCGGTCCATCAGGTCGGTGATCCGCAGCCGGTCGGCCAGGTCGTAGTAGACCTCGGCGACCTCCAGCGGGTCCTTGCCCGTCCGGTCCGCGATCGCGACGATGTCGAGCGCCGGGAAGGCGGAGGAGAAGCCGGCGACCCGCCGCGCGAGCTCCTCCGGCACCCCGAACCCGGTCAGCTCGTCCAGGATCGACCGGTACCAGTCGAGGTCCGCGCCGCGCAGCAGCTCGGGCAGCCGCGACCAGACCGTCTCGACGCGCTCGGCGAAGAACTCGATGGTCTCGGTGAGCTGGAGCGGCTGCGGCCGGTTGTTGAGCAGCCAGCGCGTGCCGCGCTCGACGAGCCGGCGCGAGTGCAGCCGCATCCGGGTCTGGATCTCGGCCGGGACCTCGTTGTCGAGGGCCTCGACGGCGTCCCAGACCTGGCCGAGGCGGAAGACGGCGCGGGCGGCGGTCTGTGCCCGGACGATCTCCTCGACCGACGCGCCGGTCTCCTCCCGGAGGCGGTGCAGGAAGGTCGAACCGCCGGCGTTGACGGTGTCGTTGACCAGGACGGTGGTGATGATCTCGCGGCGCAGCGGGTGGTGGTCGACGGCCTCGGTGAACCGCTCGCGCAGCAGCGTCGGGAAGTACGCGTGGAGCAGCCCGGTCAGGTATGGGTCGTCCGGCAGCGCGGTGCCGATCAGCTCGTCGGCCAGCGTGATCTTGGTGTACGCGAGGAGGACGGCGAGCTCCGGCTGGCTCAGGCCCTTGCCGTTGTTGAGGAGTTCGCGGATCTGCCGGTCGTTGGGCAGGAACTCCAGGGAGCGGTCGAGGGCCCCGTCGCGGCCCAGGCGGCGCATGAACCGCTGGTGGGCGTGGAGCAGGGACGGCGACTGGGCGACGGCGTTGGCCAGGGCCGTGTTCTGCGCGTAGTTGTTGCGCAGGACGAGCGTGCCGACCTCGTCGGTCATCTCCGCGAGGATCTTGTTGCGCTGCTTGACGGTCATGTCGCCCTCGGCGACGAGCCCGTTGAGCAGGATCTTGATGTTGACCTCGTGGTCGGAGGTGTCGACGCCGGCGCTGTTGTCGATGGCGTCGGTGTTGACCTTGCCGCCCCGGCCCTCGGGGCCGCCGGAGCGGGCGAACTCGATGCGGCCGAGCTGGGTCGCGCCGAGGTTGCCGCCCTCGCCGACCACCTTGGCGCGCACGTCCTGGCCGTCGACGCGGATGGCGTCGTTGGCCTTGTCGCCGACGTCGGCGTTCGACTCGGCCGAGGACTTGACGTACGTGCCGATGCCGCCGTTCCACAGCAGGTCGACGGGCGACTGGAGGATCGCCTTCATCAGCTCGGCCGGGGTCAGCTTGGTGACCCCGTCCTCGATGCCGAGGACGGCCCTGACCTGGGCGTTGACCGGGATCGACTTGGCGTTGCGGGGGTGGACGCCGCCGCCCGCGGAGAGCAGCGAGGTGTCGTAGTCGGCCCAGGAGGAGCGGGGCAGCTCGAAGAGGCGGCGGCGCTCGGCGTACGAGACGGCCGCGTCGGGGTTCGGGTCGAGGAAGATGTGCCGGTGGTCGAAGGCGGCCACCAGCCGGATGTGCTCGGAGAGCAGCATCCCGTTGCCGAAGACGTCGCCGGACATGTCACCGACGCCGACGACCGTGAAGTCCTCGGTCTGGGTGTCGTGGCCCAGCTCGCGGAAGTGGCGCTTGACGGACTCCCAGGCGCCGCGGGCTGTGATGCCCATGCCCTTGTGGTCGTAGCCGGCCGAGCCGCCGGAGGCGAACGCGTCACCGAGCCAGAAGCCGTACGCCTCCGCGACCCCGTTGGCGATGTCGGAGAAGGTCGCGGTGCCCTTGTCGGCGGCGACGACCAGGTAGGTGTCGTCCTCGTCGTGGCGGACCACGTCGACCGGCGGCACGACCTCGCCCGCGACCAGGTTGTCGGTGATGTCGAGCAGGGCCGAGATGAACGTCTTGTACGAGGCGACGCCCTCGGCCATCCAGGCGTCCCGGTCCACGGACGGGTCCGGGAGCTGCTTGGCGACGAAGCCGCCCTTGGCGCCGACCGGCACGATGACGGTGTTCTTCACCATCTGCGCCTTGACCAGGCCGAGGATCTCGGTGCGGAAGTCCTCGCGCCGGTCGGACCAGCGCAGACCGCCGCGGGCGACCTTGCCGAAGCGCAGGTGGACGCCCTCGACGCGCGGCGAGTAGACCCAGATCTCGAAGGCGGGGCGCGGGGCCGGCAGGTCGGGGATGGCCTGCGGGTCGAACTTCATCGACACGTAGGAGTGCGGCCGGCCCTCGCTGTCCTTCTGGAAGAAGTTGGTCCGCAGGGTAGCCTTGATGACGGTCAGGAAGGAGCGCAGGATGCGGTCCTCGTCCAGGCTGGCGACCTGGTCCAGGGCGGCGTCCAGCTCCTCGAGGAGCGCGTCGATCAACTCGGTGCCGGCGCGCTGGCGCTCCGGCGCCATCCGGGCCTCGAAGAGGTTGACCAGGAGCCGGGTGGTGTGGACGTTGTTGCGGAGGGTGTCCTCCATGTAGTCCTGGCTGAAGGTGGAGCCGGCCTGCCGCAGGTACTTGGCGTAGGCGCGCAGCACCATCGCCTCGCGCCAGTTCAGACCGGCGGAGAGGACGAGGGAGTTGAAGCCGTCGTTCTCGGCCTCGCCGGTCCAGGTGGCGGCGAAGGCCTCCTGGAAGCGCTCGCGGGCGTCGTCGCCCAGGGTGACGCCGTTGCCGTTGGTGGCCGGGAGCCGCAGCCCGAAGTCGTAGATCCAGGCGTGGGTGCGGTCGGCGCAGCGCAGCTCGTAGGGGCGCTCGTCGGTGACCTCGACGCCGAGCCGGTTGAGGACCGGCAGGACGGCGGAGAGGGAGATCTGGTCGCCCGTCTTGTAGATCTTGAAGCGGCGCTCGCCGGGGCCCGCGAGGACGGGCTCGTAGAGGGAGAGGGAGAAGTCCTTGTCGCTGCCGGCGAGGGCCTCCAGGTGGACCAGGTCGGAGACGGCGGCGCGCGGCGAGTGGTCGGCCTTGTAGCCCTCGGGGAAGGCGTTGCCGTAGCGGCGCAGCAGCTCGGCGGCGCGCTCCTCGCCCAGCTCGGCGTTGAGCGCCTCGCCGAAGCCGTCGGCCCAGGAGCGGGCGGCCTCGACGAGCCGGCCCTCGATGCGCTCGACGTCGGCGTCGGTGAGCTTGGCCAGCTCGGTGCCGGGCTCGACGCGGACGACGAAGTGCAGCCGAGAGAGGATCGACTCGGTGTTCCAGGCGGTGAAGTCGACGCTGGTGCCGCCGAGCTCCTCCTTCAGGATGTCGATGATCCGCAGCCGGACGCGGGTGGTGTAGCGGTCGCGCGGCAGGTAGACGAGGGCCGAGTAGTAGCGGCCGTACTCGTCCTGGCGCAGGTAGAGCCGCAGCCGGCGCCGCTCCTGGAGGTAGAGGACGCTGGTGACGACGGACTGGAGCTGGTCGACCGGGGTCTGGAACAGCTCGTCGCGCGGGTAGGTCTCCAGGATCTGGAGCAGGTCGCGGCCGTCGTGGCTGTTCGGGGAGAAGCCGGCGCCCGCCAGGACCTCCTGGACCTTGCGCTTGACGACCGGGACGCGGCGGACGGACTCGGTGTAGGCGGCCGAGGAGAAGAGGCCGAGGAAGCGGCGCTCGCCGACGACGTTGCCGGCGGCGTCGAACTTCTTCACGCCGATGTAGTCGAGGTACGAGGGGCGGTGCACGGTCGCCCGGCTGTTGGCCTTCGTCAGGATCAGCAGCTTGTGCTCGCGGGCCTTGGCCCGGGCGTCGGCGGGCAGCCGGCTGAAGGAGGGCGACACGGGGTGGGCGTGGTGGCCCTCGTCGTCGCCGGAGTGGTGCGGGTCGGAGCGCAGGATGCCGAGGCCCGTGCCGGGCACGGCGGCCAGGGCGTCGCCGTCGACCAGCTCGTACTCGCGGTAGCCGAGGAAGGTGAAGTGGTCGTCGGCGAGCCAGCGCAGCAGCTCGCGGGCCTCCTCCACCTCGGTCGGGCGCAGGTCGGAGGCGGTGGGCTCGTCGGCGAGGCCGTCCGCGATGCGCAGCGCGGCGTCGCGCATCTTCTCCCAGTCCTCGACGGTCTCGCGGACGTCGGACAGGACGCGCAGCAGGTCGGCGGTGATCTGCTTGAGGTCGGCGCGGTCGGTCTCGCGGTCGATCTCGACGTGGATCCAGGACTCGGTGAGCGCGTCGTGCGGCAGCTCGCCGTGGATCTGCGCCGACAGGACCTCGATGAGCCTACCGGTGACGTCGCGGCGGACGAGGACCTGCGGGTGGATCACGACGTGGATGCCGCGGCCCTGGCGGGACAGCTCGTTGGTGACCGAGTCGACGAGGAAGGGCATGTCGTCGGTGACGACCTCGACGACGGAGTGGCTGCTGGTCCAGCCGTTCTCCTCGACCGTCGGGGTGTGGACGCGCACGTTCGCCGTGCCCTGCGGACGGTTCTCCGCCAGGCGGTAGTGGGAGAGGGCGGCGCCGAAGACGTCGACCGGGTCCCGGTCGGACAGGTCCTCGGGCGCGGTGTGCAGGTAGTAGCGCTGGAGGTACTCGAGCACGGTGTCGCCGTCCGGGCGCTCGCCCGAACCGTCCGGCCCCGTCGGAAGTCGCCCCCCGACCGGGCTGTGCTCAGCTACCCGGGCGGCCCTTTCGAGCAGCTCGGCCTTGGCTTCGTCCAGCTTGGTCTGCATGTCCTCTGACTCCTGGCCGCGCGCCGTTGCGCGACATCGGTGGAAGGAAGGGCACAACGCCTCCACGTCGTGTTTCCGCCGAAGACGACGTCATGCCCGAATGAGAGAAGCCCGGGTCGTTCTCCGCCACCGACCGTGGCGCGCCCGGGCGAAGGGGATCGGCGCACGCACGGTCGGCCCGGCCGCCGGAGCGGGTCGGGCGGCAGCCGGGGGCTTCACTGCCCCCTCGGCGTATCGCGCTGATCACGACGAAAGCCTATCGCTCCCGACCCCCGACCCGTCATGAGCCGTATGTGTACAAAAGAGGGGGTGGAAGTTTGACGTTATGGACAGCGACACATGTCCTCAAGGCACGGCATCCGACCTTCTGGAGCTGGGAGAGCCATGGCGAGGATCCTGATCGTGACCGGGGACGCGGCGGAGTCGCTGGAGGTGCTGTACCCCTACCAGCGCCTTCTGGAGGAGGGGTACGAGGTGGACATCGCGGCCCCGGCCCGCAAGACGCTGCGGTTCGTGGTCCACGACTTCGAGCCCGGTTTCGACACGTACACCGAGAAGCCCGGCTACACCTGGCCCGCCGACCTGGCCTTCTCCGAGGTCGACCCGGGGGCGTACGCGGCGGTGGTGGTCCCGGGCGGCCGGGCGCCGGAGTACCTCCGCAACGACCCGGAGCTGCGCAAGATCCTCAAGGCCTTCTTCGACGCGGACAAGCCGGTCGCGCAGATCTGCCACGGCCCGCTCCTGACGGCGGCGACCGGCGCCCTGGAGGGCCGCCGGGTCACGGCCTATCCGGCCCTGGAGCTCGACATGCAGGCGGCGGGGGCGTCCTTCCGGGACGCGGAGGCCGTGGTCGACGGCCTGCTCGTCTCCTCCCGGGCGTGGCCGGACCACCCGGTCTGGATGCGGGAGTTCCTGAAGGTCCTCGGGTCGAGGGGCTGAGGGCTCCGGTCGTACGGATGGCCGTACGGGTGGTCGTACGAGGCTGAGGGGCGGTCAGACCAGCTCCTCCGCCACGGCGACCGCCTCCGCGAGCGAGTCGACCACCGGCACCCCCACCCGCTCCAGGGAGGCGCGGCTGTGCGAGCCGCCGGTGTAGAGCACGGCCTTCGCGCCGACGTGCGCCGCCGCGAGGGCGTCGTCCGCCGCGTCGCCGATGACGACCACCCGCTCGACCCCGATCCCCTCCAGGGCGGCGAGGTGGCGCACCATGTGCCCGGACTTGCCGTCCGTGGAGGTGTCGGGCCGCCCGTCCATGCGCAGGAACCGCTCCGCGATCCCGTGCCGCCGCACGAGGGGGACGAGGTCGACGTGCGGGGCGAGCGAGAGCAGCGACTGCGTGAAGCCGGAGGTCTGCCGGGCCGCGAGCAGTTCGGCGGCGCCGGCGGTGAGGCCGCAGTTCTCGGCCCGCTCCCAGTAGTGCCGGTGGAAGACGCCGTCCATGCGGGTCCACTCGGCGTCGGTGGGCAGCCGCCCCATGAGCCGCTCGTAGAACTTGGGCACCGGCACCGTATAGAGCTCGCGGTACCGCTCCAGCGTGAGCGGTTCGAGCCCCAGTTCGGCGAAGGCGGCGTTCGTCGCCCCGATGACCGCGTCGATGTCGTCGAGCAGTGTGCCGTTCCAGTCCCAGACCAGGTGCTTTCCGTGCTTCCCCATGGAAGGACGGTACCCGCAGCCTCGGACGGCGAAGAGCCCGGAGGCCTTCTCCACGGCCCCCCGGGGCCTCAGCCCAGCAGCGCGGGGATCTCCTGCACCCCGAACCACAGCAGTTCGTGGTCCTCGGCGCCGTCCACGGTGAACCGCGCGTCGTCGTCGCCCCGGTCCGCCGCCTCCAGCGCCTCCGCCGCCGCCCTGACGTCCGCCTCGGCGTCGTCCGCGTCCGCGTGCACGGCCGCGGCCTTGGACAGCGGTACGGCCCCGGCGATCCGGACCTCGCCGACCGCGTCGGCGTCGAGCCCCCGGTCGGGGTCGGCGACCGCGTCCTCGTCGGCCACGTCGACGGCGACGACGATCCGGCGGCGGGGCGCCCCGGAGTCGGCGGCGAGCAGGCGCAGGGAGGCGGCGGCGGCCCGGCCGAGCGCCGCGTACTCCAGCTCCTCGATGTCGTCGGAGACGTACCACTCGCGCAGCGCGGGGGTGACGGCGTAGGCGGTCAGCGGGCCGGGGCCCAGCTCGCCCGCCTTGTGCGCCTGTGCGAGACCGGGGAGGGTCAGGGGGACGTAGACGCGCATCGACTGGCCGCTTTCGTAGAGGGAGAGATCCCCAGGATACGTGCGGAGTCCCCCTTCGGGGCGGCGGCCCGAAGTCGCCGCCCGTCCACCCCGGAGCCCGTGCGCCGGACCCCCGGAGACCCGATTTCCGGCCGCGTCACCCGGATAGGTGATCCCGTTCCGGACCGCTCCGGGGCGGTCGGCCCCTTGCGGCGCCCGGAGCCCCCGCCGTACAAGATCCCCAACGGAAGTTACCGACCGGTACCGACCGGTTACGGAACGACAGGGGATCACCATGGCCACCACGCTCACCACGACCACCACGACGCCGCTGACCACGACCCGGACCGCACCTCCGACCGACGCGCCCGCCTTCCCGGGCACGGTCCGGACCACCGCCTCCCCCGCGCTCCCGGCGGCCGTCCCCGGCCCCGCGCCCCGGGCCGCCGCGGCTACCGCGCCCCCGGCCGCCCCTCCCGCCACCGGCCGCGCCGCAGCCACGGCCCCGGCCCCGGCCGCCTCCACGGCGGCTCCCCCGGCAAACGCCCTCCCCGTTCCGCCCCTCGGTGGGGTCACCCGCCGCCCCCGCACCCCACGTCCCCGTACCGCCCCCGGCGGTCCCGCCGGGACCCGGCCGCGCGGCTCCGCCGGCACGCGCCCGCGTACGCCCGGGCGCGGCGCGCCCCGCGCCCTCCCGCCGCACACGGTCTTCGCGGAGCGCCTGCTCGCCGTCCTGAGCGGAGAGCGGCCGGTGCACTGGATGCTCGGCCACACCCTCGGGGAGGCGTACGAGCAGCTCGTCCGGCTCGCCCCGGAGACGCCCCTGCGCTCGCTCGGCCCCCGCCCGGTCCTGCGCCGCTGCTCGGTCCAGACGCACCCCGCCCAGGACGCCGTCGAGGCCTTCGCGACCATCGCCACCGGCGCCCGCGTCCGGGCGATGGCGTTCCGCCTGGAGCGCGGCGCCGACCGACGCTGGCGCTGCGCGGCCGTGGAACTCGACGGCCTGGGCACGACGTGACGGCGGGACGGGTACGGCGAAGAGCCCCGCCCGCCACACGTGACGGCGGGGTGGGTACGGCGAAGAAGCCGCCCACTCCACACGACAACGGAGCGGGTACGGCGAAGGGGCCGCCCACCCCACACGACAACGGAGCGGGTACGGCGAAGGGGCCGCCCACCCCACCGGGTGGACGGCCCCTCGTACGCCGAAGCTCGCCGAAGCTCAGGGCGTCACTTCTTGCGGCGGCGCCCGCCGCCCGCGTTCTTCTGCGCCTTGCGCCGCTCCGCACGGGTCAGCCCGTCGCCGGAGTCCGGCTCGCCGGAGGAGAAGTCGCCCTCGACGACACCGCCGTCGCCGTCCACGGTCGGCGCGGAGAAGTGCAGCCGGTCCGGCCGCTGCGGGGCGTCGAGCCCCTTGGCGCGGATCTCCGGACGCCCGGCGCCCGCCGGCACCGCGTCGCCCTTGTCGAGCGAGGGGGCGGCCGCCTGCACCGGGACCTCCTCGACCTGCTGCTCGACCTGGACCTCCAGGTTGAACAGGTAGCCGACGGACTCCTCCTTGATGCCCTCCATCATGGCGGTGAACATGTCGAAGCCCTCGCGCTGGTACTCGACCAGCGGGTCCTTCTGCGCCATGGCGCGCAGGCCGATGCCCTCCTGGAGGTAGTCCATCTCGTAGAGGTGCTCGCGCCACTTGCGGTCCAGGACGGACAGGACCACGCGCCGCTCCAGCTCGCGCATGATCTCGGAGCCGAGCTGCTTCTCGCGCGCCTCGTACTGCTCGTGGATGTCGTCCTTGATGGACTCGGCGATGAACTCGGCGGTGATCCCCGCCCGGTCCCCGGCCGCGTCCTCCAGGTCCTCCACGGTGACCTTCACCGGGTAGAGCTGCTTGAACGCGTTCCACAGGCGGTCGAGGTCCCACTCCTCCGCGAAGCCCTCGGCGGTCTCCTGGCGGATGTAGTCGTCGATCGTGTCGTCCATGAAGTGCTGGATCTGCTCGCGCAGGTCCTCGCCCTCCAGGACGCGGCGGCGCTCGCCGTAGATGACCTCGCGCTGCCGGTTGAGGACCTCGTCGTACTTCAGGACGTTCTTGCGGGTCTCGAAGTTCTGGGTCTCGACCTGCGACTGCGCGGAGGCGATGGCGCGGGTGACCATCTTGTTCTCGATCGGCACGTCGTCCGGCACGTTGGCCATGGCCATCACGCGCTCGACCATCTGCGCCTTGAACAGGCGCATCAGGTCGTCGCCGAGGGAGAGGTAGAAGCGGGACTCGCCGGGGTCGCCCTGACGGCCGGACCGGCCGCGGAGCTGGTTGTCGATGCGGCGGGACTCGTGGCGCTCGGTGCCCAGGACGTACAGGCCGCCGAGCTCCTTGACCTCCTCGAACTCCGCCTTCACGGCCTTCTCGGCGCGCTCCAGGGCGCCGGGCAGGGCCGCGGCCCACTCCTCGACGTGCTCGACCGGGTCCAGGCCCGCCTGGCGCAGCTCGGCCTCGGCGAGGTCGTCCGGGTTGCCGCCGAGCTTGATGTCCGTACCGCGGCCGGCCATGTTCGTGGCGACGGTGACGGCGCCGCGGCGGCCGGCCTGGGCGACGATGCTGGCCTCGCGCTCGTGGTGCTTGGCGTTGAGGACCTCGTGCTGGATGCCGCGCTTGGAGAGCTGCTGCGAGAGGTACTCGGACTTCTCGACGGAGGTCGTGCCGACCAGGATCGGCTGGCCCTTCTCGTGCTTCTCCGCGATGTCGTCGACGACGGCGGCGAACTTCGCGACCTCGGTCCGGTAGATCAGGTCCGACTGGTCCTTGCGGATCATCGGCTTGTTCGTCGGGATCGGGACGACGCCGAGCTTGTAGATCTGGTGGAACTCGGCGGCCTCGGTCATGGCCGTACCGGTCATGCCGGACAGCTTGTCGTACAGGCGGAAGAAGTTCTGGAGGGTGATCGTGGCGAGGGTCTGGTTCTCGTCCTTGATCGGCACCCCCTCCTTCGCCTCGATCGCCTGGTGCATGCCCTCGTTGTAGCGGCGGCCGGCGAGGATGCGGCCGGTGTGCTCGTCGACGATCATGACTTCGCCGTCCATGACGACGTAGTCCTTGTCCTTCTTGAACAGCTCCTTCGCCTTGATGGCGTTGTTCAGGTAGCCGACGAGCGGGGTGTTCACCGACTCGTAGAGGTTGTCGATGCCCAGCCAGTCCTCGACCTTGGCGACGCCCGCCTCGTGGATGGCGACGGTGCGCTTCTTCTCGTCGACCTCGTAGTCGCCGGTCTCCTCGATGCCCTTGAGCGGGTTGCCCGGCTCGCCCTTGGTCAGGCGGGTGACCAGCTTGGCGAAGTCGCCGTACCACTTGGTGGCCTGGTCGGCGGGGCCGGAGATGATCAGCGGCGTACGGGCCTCGTCGACGAGGATGGAGTCGACCTCGTCGACACAGGCGAAGTTGTGGCCGCGCTGGACGAGCTCGTCCTTGGACCACGCCATGTTGTCGCGGAGGTAGTCGAAGCCGAACTCGTTGTTCGTGCCGTACGTGATGTCGCAGTTGTACTGCTCGCGGCGCTGGGCCGGCGTCATGTTGGCGAGGATGCAGCCGACGGTCAGGCCCAGGAAGCGGTGGACCCGGCCCATCAGCTCGGAGTCGCGCTCGGCCAGGTAGTCGTTGACCGTGATCAGGTGCACGCCCTTGCCGGAGAGCGCGTTGAGGTACGCCGGGAGGGTGCCGACGAGGGTCTTGCCCTCACCGGTCTTCATCTCGGCGACGTAGCCGAGGTGGAGGGCGGCGCCGCCCATCAGCTGGACGTCGTAGTGGCGCTGACCGAGGACGCGCTTGGCGGCCTCGCGCACCGTCGCGAAGGCCTCGGGGAGCAGGTCGTCGAGGCTCTCACCGTCGGCGTACCGCTGCTTGTACTCGTCGGTGAGCGCCCGCAACTCGGCGTCGGAGAGGTTGACGAAGTCCTCTTCGATGGAGTTGACCTGGTCCGCGATGCGGTGCAGTTTGCGCAGGATCTTGCCTTCGCCTGCACGCATGAGCTTGTTGAAGACGGACACTGAGGCTGGTCTCCTTGCCGGTCGGGCCTGGCACTAGGTCTTGTCATGGACACGAGCGCGGGGCACGGCAGGTGGTCCCCACCGCAACGGCCATCGTAAGCGAGACCGCCCTCGCACAGGGAGGCCCGCAGTGCCGGAGCCGTACGCCCGCCCGGAAGGAGAACGCACGAGGTGGGCGGAAGGTGCCGCCCCATCCGAAAAGTGTTCGCTTCGGCCCGGCCCGGTCACCACAATCCCCGCATGGAGCCGATCACCCTCACCACCGACCGACTGCGGCTGCGCAACCCCGTCCCCGGCGACGCCGACGTCGTGCACGCGATCTGCCAGGATCCCGCCATCCGGCGCTGGACCACCGTCCCCGACCCCTACACCCGGCAGGACGCCGACTTCTTCCTGAACCGTCTGGTGCCCGACGGCTGGCGCGAGGACACCGAGTACACCTTCGCCGCCGAGCCGCTGGCCGGGGGCCCGCTGCTCGCCTCGGCCGGCCTGAGGAACCGCGGCCCGGGCGTCTGGGAGGTCGGCTACTGGCTGGCTCCGGACCACCGCGGCCACGGCCACATGACCGAGATCGTCCGCGCCCTGGCCCACTGGGCCTTCACCGGCCTCGGCTGCACCCGCCTGGTGTGGCGCGCCGAGGTGGGCAACACCGGCTCGCGCGCGGTGGCCGAGCGCGTCGGCTTCGTCGTGGAGGGCGTCGAGCGCGCCGGCCTGGCCAACAACGGCACGCTCCGGGACTGCTGGGTCGGCGCCCTGCTCCCTTCCGACTTCGGGCTGCCGAGCCCCCTGCCGTACCTGCCCGCGCGCGAGCACCCGGTGACCTGAGGGGATCGCGCTCCGGGCGCCGGCGCCGGGCCGTCGGTACCGGGCTGTCAGTGCCGGGGCCTAGGGTGCGGTCCATGACGACTGTGCCGCGCCCCGCCGCCGAACTGTCCGCCGACGAAGCCCGCAGGATCGCGCTGCGCGCCCAGGGGTTCCTGGGCGCGCCCGACCGCCGCGCCGGCGTGCGCGGGGTGCTGCGGAGCCTCGGCCAGGTCCAGCTCGACACCATCTCGGTCCTGGCCCGCTCGCACGAGCTGATCCCGTACGCGCGCCTGGGCGCCGTGGGCCGCACGACGGTGGAGGACGCGTACTGGACGGGGACGCACGCCTTCGAGTACTGGTCGCACGCCGCCTGCGTGCTGCCCGTCGAGGAGTGGCCGCTCTTCGCCTTCCGCCGGCGCGCCTACCGCGGCCGCCCGCACTGGGGCCACGAGCTGTCGCCCGGCGCGTACGACAAGGTGATCGCCCAGCTGCGGGACGAGGGCCCGCGCACGGCGACCGAGCTGGGCGGCGCGAAGAACAAGGGCGAGTGGTGGGACTGGTCCGACTCCAAGATCGCCGTGGAGCGGGCGCTGATGTACGGCGAGGTGGTGGTCGTCGAGCGGCGCGGCTGGAAGCGGGTGTACGACCTGGCCGAGCGGGCGATCCCCGAGGCGCTGCTCCACGACGACCTGGACGACGCCGAGTGCGTGCGGCGCCTGGTCCGGCAGGCGGGCGAGGCGCTCGGCGTGGGCACGCGCGCGGACATCGCGGACTACCACCGGCTCAAGGGCGAGCAGTTCGACGCGGCGGTCGAGGCCTCGGGGCTCGTGCCGGTGACGGTGGCGGGCTGGGGGAAGCCCGCCTGGGCGGACCCGGCGGCCCTGGCGACCGAGCCGCGCGGCCGGCACCGCACGACGCTGCTCTCACCGTTCGACTCGCTGATCTGGGAGCGGGCCCGCACGGAGCGGATCTTCGGCTTCACGCACCGCCTGGAGGCGTACGTGCCGAAGCAGAAGCGGGTCCACGGCTACTTCGCGATGCCGGTCCTCGCGGGGGGCCGGCTGGTCGGCCGGGTGGACCCGGCGCGCGAGGGCCGCACGCTGGTGGCCCGCCAGATCACCTTGGACGGCCCCAAGGCGGTCCCGGCGGTGGCCCGTGCCCTGCGCGAGGCGGCCGAGTGGGTCGGCTGCGACACGGTGACGGTCCTCCCGGACCGCGTGAACCTCCCGGCCCTGGCCCCGGAGCTGGTGCGGGAACTGGGCTGAACGCCCCCGTACCGGAGCCTCAGCGGGTCTCCAGGACCTTCTCCCTCATCGCACTGCATCCCCCGGGGGCGGCCCCCGGACCCCCGGCAGGGATGTCCTCGTACCGGACCCTCAGCGGATCTCCAGGATCTTCTCCCTCATCGCGTACACCACCGCCTCCATCCGGGAGTGCAGCTGGAGCTTCTCCAGGATGTTCCGGACGTGGTTCTTCACCGTGTTCTCGGAGATGAACAGCTCCTTGGCGATGTCCCGGTTGTTCATCCCGGTCGCGACGAGCTTGAGGACCTCCAGCTCGCGGTCGGTCAGCCGGGGCGCGGGCACGAGCCTGCGCTCGTCGGTCCGCTGGATCATCGACTTGAACTCGGTGAGGAGCTTGGACGCCATGGAGGGGCTGATCTGCGACTGCCCGTCCGCGACCGCGCGGATCGCCGTCGCGACCTCGTCGGTGGAGATCTCCTTGAGGAGGTAGCCGGTGGCCCCCGCCTTGATCGCCTCGTAGAGATCGGCCTCCTCGTCGCTGATCGTCAGCATGATGATCTTCGCACTGGGGGCCACCTCCTTGATGCTGGTGCACGCCTCGATGCCGCCGCGCCGGGGCATCCGCACGTCCATCAGGACGATGTCCGGCAGCAGATCGGCCGCCTTCTCGACGGCCTCGGCCCCGTCACTGGCCTCACCGACCACCTGAATGCCCTCCTCGTGGAGGAGAACGATCTCCAGTCCGCGCCGGAAGAGGGCGTGGTCGTCCACGACGAGGACCCGGATCGGTTCCTTGCGGAACGCACCGCTGTCCGAATCCGATCCCTCCGGGACCGCCTCACCGTGCTCCTGCCCGCTGAGCACCGGCCCGAAGCTGTCCGCCATCGTTCCTCCCCCTGAAGGCCGTGGCCTGAATTCGTTTCCGGTCCCCAACCCGTGCTCGGAAAGCACCGGTTGGCGTGCACGCCATGATTTCATGCCCCGGCGGATGCGGGTCGATCCCTGGGCGCACGGGGGTGCCCCTGGGGACGCGCCATGCGCTCCAGGGGCACCGTGAGGTGTGAATGGTGCGGGACGGCGGTCAGCCGCCGAGCGCACCGCCGGCGCCGCCGTCGGCGAGCGGGTCGCTCTCGGCGAGCGGGTCGCTCTCCAGGTGGATGACGCCGTAGTCGTACGCGTGTCGTCGGTAGACGACGCTCGGCTGCTTCGTGTCGGAGTCGACGAAGAGATAGAAGTCGTGCCCGACCAGCTCCATCTCGTAGAGCGCCTGGTCGAGCGTCATCGGTGCGGCCTTGTGGGTCTTCTCGCGGACCACCAGCGGGCCGTCGCCCTGGACTTCGATCGAGCCCACCATCTTGGTGGGCACCTCGTCGGTCTCGTCGGCGACGAGCCGGCCGTCCCCGTCGAACTGGGCGACGCCGGGCACGACGTCCCCGACCTCGGCGGCCGACAGACGGCCGTTGCCACGGCGGGTGTACCGCTTGTCGTGCTGCTTGCGCAGTCGCGCCTCGAGCTTGTCGCTGGCGAGGTCGAGCGCTGCGTACGGGTCGCCTGCCGCAGCCTCCGCCCGGATCACCGGGCCGCGGGAGTGAAGGGTGATCTCCACGCGGTCGGACCGGTCGGCCTGCCGCGGGTTGTGTTCCTTGGACACCTCGACGTCGAGGCTGATCACCTTGCCGTCGAGCTTCTGGATCTTCTCCAGCTTCAGCTTCTCGGCCACGTGCTTGCGGAACCGCTCGGGCACCTCGGTCTTGCGGCCCTTGACGACGATGTCCACGCAGAACTCCGTTCCCGGATCGCCCGGATCGGCTCCTCGGCCGCCGGGCATCTCCCTTTGCACCAGACTCCGGATGGATTACCGGAGCTCGGACTCGGCGACTTTCACCTCCTCCTCCCCGGTCGGGAAGATCCCCACCCCTTCGCCAGGAGGTTAATTCGCCCTGAACTCCTGTCCAGAGGCGCAACCATGTATTCGTCGAGGAAACGGCTTTCGCCATTCCTCACAACCGAACATAGCCCCTTCGGACGGGTGTCGGCACCCGCTGCCGCGACATACCTCCGTTCGGGCGTTTTCACCTCTCACCACCTGCAACGATCCAAGATCTTGGAGAGTTCCGGTTTATTTCGAACGAAGCGGGAGAGGATGCGACCACAGCCGCAACCCGCTGTTCGAATCCGTGCTGCGCGGAAGCGGCCGCTAAACCGTGCGGTATTTCAGGAATGAACGAAAGGTGTACGGCTCCGAGGGCGCGGCCCGCCTCCGCCAGCGAGGCGCCGGTGGTCATCAGGTCGTCCACGAGCACCACCGTCCCCGCCGGGCCTCCCGTCTCCGCAGCCCCTCCCGCACACGCCGCCAGGAGCCGCGCGCCGCCCGGCACGACCTCCAGGGCCCCGGAGAGGTTCGCGAGCCGCCCGCGCGCGCCGAGCCCGGCCTGGTCCGCCACGTACCGCCGCTGCCGCAGCACGGGCACCACCCGCGTGTCCCGCCCCGCCCCCCGCAGCCGGGCGGCCGCGGCCAGGGCGATCCGGCGCGTCGGATCGTGCCCGCGCGCCCGCACGGAGCGCCGCGAGGACGGCACCGGTACGAGGAGCAGCGGCCCTTCCCCGGCGCCCGCCACGGCCCCGGCGGCGGTCTCCACGGCCCCGGCCAGGGCTTCGCCCAGGGGCCCGGCGAGCGCGAGGACCCCGCGCTCCTTGTGGGCGAGGAGCACCTCCCGTACGACACCGGCGTAGGGCGCGGCCGCGTGGACCGCGGGCAGCCCGGCGGGCTCGGGCGCCGGACGCACCCGGCGCGGCCCCGTCCCGGTCAGCGCCGCCGCGCACTCCGGGCACAGCTCGGTCCGCGGTCTGCCGCAGCCTCCGCAGGCGACCGGCAGCACCAGCCCGGCGATCTCGCGCCACCACCCCCGCATGGCTCCACTGTGCGCCTTCCCGCGCTCCCCGGCCACCCCTGTGGAAAACCCCGCGCCGCCCACCGCCCCCGCCCCGGAGTACGTCAGGTGCGCCCCGCGCGGGCGGGCGCGGACGGCTTCGAGGAGGGGTGCTCTACCCAGGGTAGACCGGCGAGTCCCCGTCCTTCACCACCGGCTGCCAGTTCGTCCCCGGCGGCAGCCGGACGATGCCTTCCTCGGAGTCGGCCACCATGGGCGTGTCCAGCGACTCCGTGTGCGGCGCGGACACCGAGGTCACCCCGTTCAGACCCGGCAGCACCGAGGTCGCGGAGGTCGAGCCGTCCGTCTGGAGGTAGCGGACCTGCTGCACGCCCCCCGCCTCCTTGCCGACCACGACGAGCCGGCTGGGCCCGGCCCAGGAGACGGCCGTGACCGACTCCATCCGGGGGGCGGCGGGCTGGAGGTCCACCACCGAGACGGTGGTCTCCCCGCCCTCCGTCCGCCGCTCGATCCGGCCGATCTGGAGGGTGGTGCGCTCGCCCCGCTCGACCACCAGGGCGATCCGGACGCCGTCGGCGGAGACCCGCAGCGACTCGATCCGGTCGTCCTCCAGCCACGGCGTGCGGACCTCGACGGGCTCCCCGGTGCCGTCCGGCACCATCCACAGCCGGCGCTCGGCGGGGTTCCGGTCGGCGACCCACAGGTCGCCCCGGCCGCCCCAGCTGGGCGCGGAGAGACGGTCCTCGGGCCGGGGGCCCCGGCTGGACAGGACGGGCTGCCGCGAGCCCTCCTCCTCCGTGGTGATCGAGGAGACGAACAGCCGCTGGCCGGACTTGTCGACCCCGGCCGCCCGGGTCTCCCCCCGGTCGACGGCGATCGAGCCGAGCTCCGCCGGCGAGCCCTTGCCGAACGGGCCGGGCACCTCGACCGGCGCGGCCGTCTCCTTGCCCGCGAGCACCAGCTTCTTCAACTTGCCCTGCTTGTCGACGAAGTACGGCTTCTCGTCGAGGTCGGCCTCCTGGACCGCTGCGAACTCGGCCGTCTGCCCCCTGCCGAGCCGGCACTGCGGCTGCGACCCGTTCAGGAGCTCCACCTGCTCGACGCGCACGGACGGCAGGTCGCGCAGCGTGAACAGCAGCTGCGCCGCCATCCGCCGGCACGCCGTCCCGTCGACCCGGTCCCCCGGGAACTCGAGCGGCACCTTCAGCGTGGACTGGTCGTCCGTCGCCAGGGTGGTGACGCCCTCCTTCAGGCGCGTGCGGGAGGGGAAGCTGGAGTCGACGGCCTGCTTGAGCCAGTTCGTCGGACCGTCGAGCAGCGCCTTGACGGTCTGGGTCACCGGGTCCATCCGGGTGACCGGGTCCTGCCGCTGCCGGATGTAGACGGGGTCGGCGACGACCCAGTTCTCCCCGGAGGCGAAGTAGTACTTGTTGACCGACCGGTAGTTGCGGAGGAAGTCGGCCTCGCCGAGGACCAGGCCGGGCGGGAGGCTGTCGATGCGCCACTCCTTGCCCTTGCCGCCCGCCGTGGGCTGCTGCACGACCTGGATCGACCACAGGTAGTCGGCGGGGCTGATCGGCTGGTACGCGTGGCGGGCGTCCACGGTCGCGATCTTGCGGCCGGCGAGCGGGTAGATCCGGCCTTCCTTGTCGGGGTCGGCGTTGCGGTCGGCCTGCTTGCGGTTGGGCGCGGTGGCGAGCACGGTGATGCTCTGCTCCGGCCTCCAGGTGGCCGCGGCCCTCTTCGTCAGGTACTTGCGGGCGGTGGCGAACTCGGGGTCGTCACTGGTCATGGCCTCCAGGAAGCCGTCGACGATCTCGTCAGGGTCCGCGTTGTCGCGGGGGGCCACGGCGTAGACCCTCACCTGCGAGTCGCCCGTGTTGGAGCCCTTCACCGTCTGGACTTCCCCGCTGTCGGGCATCGAGGCGCAGCCGCCCGCCAGGAGCGCGCCGCACGCGGCCAGCATCGCCGAGCGTGCGATCCGTCCCCGCCCCGCGTGCTCCGCTCGGGAGTCAGCGCCCACGTGTCCCGCCCTCCTGCTCCACGTTCACGTTCACGTTCCCGCCCCCGTCGCGGCCGGCCGCCGCCGTATCCGGCGCGCGGCCGTCGGTGTCCGCGGCCGTCCGCGCCACCACCCGGGCGCCGCTGCCGGGCAGCGCCGTCGGGTCGACGGTCGCCCGGGGCGCCCCGGGCAGCCCGGGCGGCACGGGGAGCGGCTGCCGGTCCCCGGCGGACTGCGCCGGCACCGCCGTCCGGCGGGCGCCCTCCCGGGCCTGCCCGGCGGCCGCCTGCTCGCGGTTGCGGCGCGAGTCCTCGGGCTCCAGAGGTATCGGGGAGCCCCGCAGCGGCTCGTCCGCCGTACGCGGCAGGGTGAGCCGGAACTGCGAACCGCCACCGGGCTCGCCCCAGGCCTGGAGCCAGCCGCCGTGCAGCCGGGCGTCCTCGACGGCGATCGACAGGCCGAGACCGGTGCCGCCGGTCGTACGGGCGCGGGCCGGGTCGGCGCGCCAGAAGCGGTTGAAGACCCGGGTCGCCTCGCCGGGCTTCAGGCCGACACCGTAGTCGCGGACGGCGACGGCGACGGCCCCGCCGGCGGCGGCCAGCTTCACCACCACGTCCCGGCCCTCGCCGTGCTCGACGGCGTTGACGACGAGGTTGCGCAGCACCCGCTCGACGCGGCGGGCGTCCGCCTCGGCCACCACGGGCTGCTGGTCCCCGACGACCACGATCCGGGTGTTCTTGCGCTCGGCGAGGGGCTCGGCGCCGCCTATGACCCGGCGCACGACCTGCCGCAGGTCTATCGGCTCGGCCTCCAGGGCGGCCGCGCCCGCGTCGAAGCGGCTGATCTCCAGGAGGTCGGAGAGCAGCGACTCGAAGCGGTCGAGCTGGTCGCCGAGGAGCTCGGCGGAGCGGGCGGTGACGGGGTCGAAGTCGACGCGGGCCTCGTGGATGACGTCGGCCGCCATCCGGACGGTGGTCAGCGGGGTGCGCAGCTCGTGCGAGACGTCCGAGACGAACCGCCGCTGCATCCGCGACAGCTCCTCCAGCTGCTGGATCTTGAGCTGCAGGTTCTGGGCCATCTTGTTGAAGGCCTCGCCGAGCCGTGCGATGTCGTCCTCGCCGGTGACCTTCATCCGTTCCTGGAGGCGCCCGGCCGAGAGCCGCTCGGCGATCCCGGCGGCCATCCGCACGGGCGTGACGACCTGGCGCACCATGAGCCAGGCGATCGCCCCGAGCAGCACCACGACGAAGAGCCCGGCGGTCGCCAGGGTGCCCTTGACCAGGGCGAGGGAGTCCTCCTCCTGCGACAGCGGGAAGAGGTAGTACAGCTCGTACTGGGTGCCCTCGGCGTCGTTCAGGCGCTTGCCGATCACCAGGCCGGGCTCGGACGCCTTG
Source organism: Streptomyces bikiniensis (assembly GCA_000716465.1). GTDB lineage: Bacteria > Actinomycetota > Actinomycetes > Streptomycetales > Streptomycetaceae > Streptomyces > Streptomyces bikiniensis. Next base: position 7,258 of record JNWL01000015.1, on the reverse strand, counting down.
CTGCTGGTGTAGTGGATCCGCGTGAACTTCTGGAGGGTCTCGGTGCTCTGCGCCACCGAGTGCCGCAGTTCGCGGGGGATGCTCGTCGCCGGGTCGACCTCGCCGGAGGCGCGGACGCCACGGCTCGCGGTGTCACCGGTGTCGAGGGAGAGCGCGACCACGTTGAAGGCGCTCTGCCCGCCGCTGGCGAGCTGCTCGACCAGCGTGGAGCGCCAGTTCACGGAGGCGCCGTCCCGCCCGCCGTCCGGCTGCCCGGGCGTCGCGGGGGTGGTCGCCGCCCGGTCCTGGGCGGCGGAGAACCCGCCGGCGGCCTGGCTCTGGGCGGCCTTCTCCTTGGCGTCGAGCAGACCGTTGCGGACCTGCCCGATGACGACGATGCCGAGCAGCAGCACGACCCCGAGGGACATCAGCAGGGTGCCCGCGACGATCCTCAGCTGGATGTTGCGCCGCCACAGGCGCACGGCGGGCAGCAGGGGCCGACGCACCCAGCGCGCGAAGAGCCGGAAGACCCGCCCTCCCCGCGAACCGTCCTGGAGGAGCCGCCCGCCACGCGGCGGACGGCCGGAACGCGAGCCCCCCCGCCCCGGTCCGGCAGCCCGCCCCGTACGGCTTCCCGGGTCCCCGGGCTTCGGAGCAGCACTGCCCGTACTCATGTCAGCTCGGTCCCGCCTTGTAACCGACGCCACGGACGGTCACCACGATCTCCGGGCGCTCGGGGTCCTTCTCGACCTTCGAGCGCAGCCGCTGGACGTGCACGTTCACCAACCGGGTGTCGGCCGCGTGCCGGTAGCCCCACACCTGCTCCAGGAGGACCTCACGGGTGAAGACCTGCCACGGCTTGCGCGCGAGCGCGACGAGGAGGTCGAACTCGAGCGGGGTCAGGGCGATGGACTGGCCGTCCCGCTTCACCGAGTGCCCGGCCACGTCGATGACCAGGTCACCGATGGTGAGCTGCTCCGGAGCCGGCTCCTCGGACCTCCGCAGCCGCGCCCGGATGCGGGCGACGAGCTCCTTCGGCTTGAACGGCTTCACGATGTAGTCGTCGGCACCGGACTCCAGGCCCACGACCACGTCGACCGTGTCGCTCTTGGCCGTGAGCATGACGATCGGCACCCCCGACTCGGCCCGGATGAGCCGGCACACCTCGATGCCGTCCCTGCCGGGCAGCATCAGGTCGAGCAGCACCAGGTCGGGCTTCGCCTCCCTGAAAGCGGCAAGCGCCTTGTCACCGTCCGCGACGAACGACGGCTCGAACCCTTCACCCCGCAGCACGATGCCGAGCATCTCGGCCAGTGCGGTGTCGTCGTCGACGACAAGAACGCGTCCCTTCATATCGACATCATCCCATTAGCCAATCGTTACCTGCCGTGACCTGTCCCACAGCGCCTCCCCCTGCCAGGGTCGTGATCTTGTGGAGAACGACCCGCTCGGCCCGCCGCCGCACGGTTCGCGCGGCCGGATCGGGCATCCGCACAGTGTGCCGTCTGCCGCCCGCACAATGAAGGTCCGGACGAAGCTACGAACGACGAGACCGCTCCCGCCCACGGGCGGGCCCCACGTGGCACGATGGCACCCGGCCCGCCGCCGTGTTCAGGTGTCGGCCGCCGTGACCGAGCCGGTTCGCCGATCCGGCACCGCGACCATTCCCACGAGGTGGACGACCGTGAACGACACTCCGGGCCGGACCTCGCCCGGATCCGCCCCTTCCGGCGACCAGAACGGCTCCGGCGTTCCCCGGCCCGCCGGTCCGGCCGACGTGAACGGTTCCACCTCCCAGTGGTCCAAGGACCAGCCGCCCGCCGGCCGGTGGTCCCCGCCCACCGGCCAGACCCCGCCCCCCGGTCCCGGCCGCAACTGGGGCGCCCCGTCCTCCCCCGCGCAGTGGGGCAGGCCGCCGGCCGCGAAACCGGGCGTGATCCCGCTGCGCCCGCTGAGCATGGGCGAGATCCTCGACAGCTCGGTGAAGACCCTTCGTACCTACTGGCGCACGGTACTGCCCGTCATGGCCGTGCTCGCGGTGCTCACCCAGGTCACCCAGACCCTGGTCCAGCGCTATCTCGTCCCGCCGGCCCCGCAGGTCGACCCGGACGCCACCCCCTCCGAAGCGCTGAAGCAGCTCGTCGATTCGATCCAGGCCTCCCTGGCCGGCTTCGGCCCGAGCATGCTCGTCTCCCTGGCGGCGCTCCTGATCAGCAGCGCCCTGCTGGCCGTCGTGGTCGGCAAGGCGGCCCTCGGCCGCCCGATCACACTGGGAGCCGCCTGGCGGGAGGCCCGCCCGCACCTGCTCCGACTGCTCGGCCTGACCCTGCTGCTCGCGGTGCTGGGCGCCGCCATCATGACGGTCGGCCTGCTCCCCGGGCTCCTGATCGGCGGCGTCGCGGGTGCGGCCCTGGTCTTCCTCGGCGGTCTCGGCGCCCTCGTCCTGGACATCTGGCTGATGGTCCGCTTCAGCCTCTCCTCCCCCGCCCTGATACTGGAGCGCGGGAACGTGGTCCAGTCCCTGAAGCGCTCGGCGAAGCTGGTGCAGGGCTCGTGGTGGCGGATCTTCGGCATCACCCTGCTCACGCAGCTGCTGGTCTTCGTGTTCGCGATGATCATTGCGATCCCGTTCGCCGTCATCGGCCTGATGGTCGACGGCGAGGCCCTCTCCGGACTGCTCTCCGGCTCTCCCGACGCCGCCGGCTGGCCCTTCCTCATCGTCACGGGCATCGGCGGTGTGATCACCAGCGCGATCACCTACCCGATCTCCGCCGGAGTGACGGTCCTCCTCTACGTGGACCAGCGCATCCGCCGGGAGGCCCTGGACCTCGAACTGATCCGGGCCGCGGGCCGGCCCGACCCCGGTCCCGCGCCCGGCACCCGGGCCGTCGGGGGCTGATGGCGTGACGGTCACGGGGGGAACGGTCACGGCAACGGCGCGCCTGCGCGCCGACGGCGACGTACCGGTGGACATCTCCCGCGTCCCCGCCCGCGAGGCGGCAGAGCGGGAGCTGTCCGATCCGATGTACCACGAGAACGACCCGAGCCTCCTCCAGCGCGGCCTGAGCCGCCTCTGGGAGTGGCTCGACGACCTCTTCGGCTCCGCGTCCGGCGCCACCCCGGGCGGGCCGCTCGGCCTCGTGGTCATCGTCCTGGTGGTGGCCGCGCTCGTCGCCGCCCTCTGGTGGCACCTCGGCACCCCCCGCAGGACACCCGCCACCGCGGGCGACTCCCTTTTCGCGGACGGCCCCCGCTCCGCCCGCGACCACCGGGCGGCCGCCGCCCGCCACGCCTCCGCCGGACGCTGGAACGAAGCCGTCCAGGAACGGATGCGGGCCGTCGTCCGCTCCCTCGAAGAGCGCGCCCTGCTCGACCCCCGCCCCGGCCGCACCGCCGACGAGGCGGCCGCCGAGGCGGGCCGCTCCCTCCCCTCCCACGCGGACGACCTGCGCCTCGCGGCCCGCGCCTTCGACGACGTCACATACGGCGGCCGCACCGCCGACGAGCCGGCGTACCGCCGGATCGAGGAGCTGGACACCGCCCTGGAGCGGACCCGCCCCACCCTCGACACCGTTTCCCCGGGGACGCCCACATGAGCGGCGCGATCCCCGGCCCCCCGACCCCCGACAGCGCGCCGACCGCCGCACCCCCCTCCGGCGCCACCCCGCCCGGCACCACCTCCACCGCCCTCTCCGCCCGCCAGATCTGGACCCGGGCCCGCGGAGCGGCCCTCGTCGTCGCCCTGATCCTGATCGGCGGCCTCGTCCTCGCGACGGTCCAGTCCGCGGATCCCCGCGGCGCCCTCGACCCCCGCTCCGCCGACCCCCACGGCAGCCGGGCCGTCGCCGAACTCCTCAAGGAGCGGGGCGTCACGCTCACCCTCGCCACCACCCTCGACGAGGCCGCGGCGGCCTCGAACCCCGGGACCACCCTCCTGGTCGCCGCCCCGGACCTGCTGACCGACGCTCAGCAGTCCACGCTCCGCTCCACCATGGAGAACTCCGCCGGCCGCACGGTCCTCCTCGGCGCGGGCTCCCCCTCCCTCGGCATCCTGGCCCCGGGGATCACCAGCGCCCCCGACGCCGCCGTCACGAACCTCGAACCCGCCTGCACCCTGCCCGCCGCCACCCGCGCCGGCAGCGCCGACCTGGGCGGCGAACGCTACGAGGTCGCCCCCGGCACCACCGCCGACTCCTGCTACCCCTCCGGCGGACTGCCGACCCTGGTCCGCCTCCCCGGCACCGGCACCACCGACACGGTCCTCCTCGGCTCGCCCGACATCCTCCACAACGCCCGTCTCGACCAGCAGGGCAACGCCTCCCTCGCCCTGCAACTCCTCGGCTCCCGGCCCCATCTCGTCTGGTACCTCCCCTCCCTGTACGACGCCTCCGCCGACGCGCCCGAAGACGACACCACCGGAAACTTCCTCGCGCTCATCCCCTCCGGCTGGCTGTGGGGCGCGCTCCAACTCGCGCTCGCGGCCCTGCTCGCCGCCGTCTGGCGCGCCCGGCGCCTCGGCCCCCTGGTGACCGAGCGGCTTCCCGTCGCCCTCCGCGCCTCCGAGACCACCGAGGGCCGCGCCCGCCTCTACCGCAAGGCGAACGCCCGCGACCGCGCCGCCTCCGTCCTGCGCACCGCGACCCGCACCCGGCTCGCCCCGCTCCTGGGCGTCCCCGCCCGGAACGCCCACTCCCCCGAACTCCTCCTTCCCGCGCTCTCCGCCCGTCTCGCCGGGACCACCGCGGACCCCAAGGACCTTCTCTTCGGCCCGGCCCCCGCCGACGACTCCACCCTCATCCGCCTGGCGGACCAACTCGACGCCCTCGAAAGAGAGGTACGCACCTCATGAGCGCCCCGACCCCCGAGACCGCTACGAACTCGGCCGGCGCCCGCGCCTCCCTGGAGGCCCTGCGCACCGAGATCGCGAAGGCCGTGGTCGGCCAGGACCCCGCCGTCACCGGTCTCGTCGTCGCCCTGCTCTGCCGGGGGCACGTCCTCCTGGAGGGCGTCCCGGGAGTCGCCAAGACCCTGCTGGTCCGCGCGCTCGCCGCCGCACTCGAACTCGACACCAAGCGCGTCCAGTTCACCCCCGACCTGATGCCGAGCGACGTCACCGGCTCCCTGGTCTACGACGCCCGCACCGCCGAGTTCTCCTTCCAGCCGGGCCCGGTCTTCACCAACCTGCTGCTCGCCGACGAGATCAACCGGACGCCCCCGAAGACCCAGTCGTCCCTCCTGGAGGCCATGGAGGAACGCCAGGTCACGGTCGACGGCACCCCGCGCCCGCTGCCCGAGCCGTTCCTGGTCGCGGCGACCCAGAACCCCGTCGAGTACGAGGGCACATACCCCCTTCCCGAGGCCCAACTGGACCGGTTCCTGGTGAAGCTGACGGTCCCTCTGCCCTCACGTGCGGACGAGGTCCAGGTCCTCACCCGCCACGCCGAGGGCTTCGACCCCCGCGACCTGAAGGCCGCCGGCGTCCGCCCCGTCGCGGGCCCCACCGAGCTCGAAGCCGCCCGGGCCGCCGTCGCCGAGGTCTCGGTCTCCGCCGAGATCGCCGGCTATGTCGTCGATATCTGCCGTGCCACGCGTGAATCCCCCTCACTCACGCTCGGGGTCTCTCCCCGAGGCGCCACCGCCCTGCTCTCCACCGCCCGCGCCTGGGCCTGGCTCACCGGCCGGGACTACGTCACCCCGGACGATGTGAAGGCCCTCGCTCTTCCCACCCTGCGTCATCGCATCCACCTGCGGCCCGAGGCCGAGATGGAGGGAGTCACCCCCGACTCCGTCATCCACTCGATCCTCGCCCACGTCCCCGTCCCCCGCTGAGAACGGCGCCCCATGGCCCTCACCGGACGAACCGCGCTGCTCGCGGCCCTCGGATCGCTCCCCGTCGGCATCCTCGCCCCCAGCTGGACGGGGATGCTCGCGGTGAACGCGCCCCTCTCACTCGCAATACTGTGCGACTACGCCCTGGCCGCGCCAGTGCGAACGCTCCAATTCACCCGAAGCGGTGACACATCCGTTCGACTCGGTGACGCGGCGGACGTCCGCCTCACGGTCACCAACCCGTCCCGCCGCCGTCTCCGCGCCCAGCTCAGGGATGCCTGGCCGCCCAGCAGCTGGCTGCCGGGCACCGAGCAGTCCGCCTCGCGCCAACGGCTCACCATCCCCGCCGGCGAGCGCCGCCACCTCACCACGACCCTGCGCCCGACCCGCCGGGGCGACCGCCGCGCCGAACGGATCACGGTCCGCTCGTACGGCCCCCTCGGCCTCGCGGCCCGCCAGGGCAATCACGAGGTCCCCTGGACCGTCCGTGTGCTGCCCCCGTTCACCAGCCGCAAGCACCTGCCGTCCCGTCTGGCCCGGCTCCGCGAGCTCGACGGCCGCACCAGCGTGCTGACCCGCGGCGAGGGCACCGAGTTCGACAGCCTCCGCGAGTACGTGCCCGGTGACGACACCCGCTCGATCGACTGGCGCGCCACGGCCCGGCAGACCGCGGTCGCCGTCCGCACCTGGCGTCCCGAGCGCGACCGTCACGTCCTGATCGTCCTGGACACCGGCCGCACCTCGGCCGGCCGCGTCGGCGACGTCCCGCGCCTGGACGCCTCCATGGACGCGGCCCTCCTCCTGACCGCGCTCGCTTCCCGCGCCGGCGACCGGGTGGACCTCCTGGCCTACGACCGCCGCCTCCGCGCCCAGGTCCAGGGCCGTTCCGCGGGCGACGTGCTGCCCGCCGTCGTCGACGCCCTCGCCCCGCTCGAACCTGAGCTCGTGGAGACCGACACCCGCGGTCTGACCGCGACCGCGCTCTCCCGTGCTCCCCGCCGCTCCCTGATCGTCCTCCTGACGAGCCTGGACGCCGCCCCGATCGAGGAAGGCCTCCTGCCTGTCCTGCCGCAGCTCACCCAGCGCCACACGCTCCTGGTGGCTTCGGTGGCCGATCCGCACATCGCCCGCATGGCTGCGAACCGCGGCACGCTGGAGGGCATGTACGAGGCCGCCGCGGCCACCCAGACGCAGTCTCAGCGCGCCCGGACCTCGGACCAGCTCCGACGCCACGGCGTCACGGTCGTCGACGCGACTCCTGACAATCTGGCTCCGGCACTGGCGGACGCGTACCTCGCCTTGAAGGCGGCTGGCCGCCTCTGACCGGTCGCACCGGTCTGAAAAGGCGGGTGAACGCAGAAAAGCCCCGCACCAGGAGGTGCGGGGCTTTCCCACAATGATTGTTCGGCGGTGTCCTACTCTCCCACAGGGTCCCCCCTGCAGTACCATC
>JNWL01000014.1 GCA_000716465.1 Streptomyces bikiniensis | reverse complement strand
CGCAACGACAGCATCCGCAACCGCGCCGCCGCCAACTCGACCGCCAACGGCAACCCGTCCAGCCGACGGCACACCTCCTCCGCCGCCTCCCGGTCCTCCCCCACCACGAACCCCGGCCGCGCCGCAGCCCCCCGCTCCCCCAACAACCGCAACGCCACCCCCACCGGCAACGGACCCAACGGCCGCACCACCTCCCCCGGCACCCCCAACGGCTCCCGACTCGTCGCGAGCACGGTCACTCCGGGGCAGCGCGTCAGGAGCTCCTGGGCGAGTTCCGCCGCCGTACCGACGACGTGCTCGCAGTTGTCGAGGACGAGCAGCATCCGGCGCCCCGCGCAGTGCTCCACGAGATCGGCGAAACGGTCCTTCGGCGCGGCCTCGGGGACGGACGGACGCTGCCAGAGCTGCGTCTCGCGGGCGCCGAGGGCGGTGAGGACGGCGGCGCCGACCGTGGACCCGTCCCGTACGGAGGCGAGTTCGGCGAGGTGGACCGGGCCGTCGTACGTCTCGGCGGCCTCCAGGGCGAGCCGGGTCTTGCCGACGCCGCCCGGCCCGGTGAGGGTGACGAGCCGCCGGGCGCCCCAGTCGGCGGCGAGGTCCCCCAGTTCGGCGTCGCGGCCGATGAAGGAGGTCAGGCGGGCGGGCAGGGCGCTCGTCCGCTCCCCGGGGCCGGCGGGCCGGTGCTCCGTGAGGAGTTCGGCGTGCAGGACGCGCAGTTCGGGACCGGGGTCCGTGCCGAGGCGTTCCGCGAGGGCCGTGCGCACCTCCTCGTACGCCGCCAGGGCCTCGGCGGGCCGTCCGGCCGCCCGCAGGGCGCGGACGCGCAGGGCCTGGAGGGGTTCGTCCAGGGGCTGTTCCGCGGCGAGGGCGGCGAGCGGCGCGAGGACGTCGGCGGCCCGGCCCAGGGCCAGGTCGGCGGCGAACCGGTCGCGGCGCGCCTGCGCGTGCCGCTGTTCGACCCGTACGACCAGGGGGTCCTCGTCCCGGCCCGGCAGGTCGGCGAGGGCGGGGCCGCGCCAGAGCCCCAGGGCCTCGTCGAGCAGAACAGCCGCCCGCCCCGCGTCCCCGGCGGTGAACGCGGCCGCGCCCTCGGCGGCGAGCCGTTCGAAGCGGTACAGGTCGATGTCGTCGCGGGTGGCGGCGAGGCGGTAGCCGCCGGGTTCCGAGACGACGGCCTCCCGGCCCGCGGCCCGGCGCAGCCGGCCGACGAGGGCCTGGAGCGCGGCCGTGCGGTCCCGGTCGTCGGCCGGGTCCGCGTCGGCCCACACCTGCGCGATCAGCGCGTCCGGGGCCACCGGGCGCCCGCCGGCCGCCGCGAGCGCGGCGAGCAGGGCCCGGAGCCTGCCGCCGCCCAGGACGGCCTCCGTCCCGTCGTCGGTACGGAGGGCCAGGCACGGACCGAGGACACGGTAGGGCGGCTGCACCGGCCCATTCTGCCCCGGCGGCGCTCCGGGTCCCCACCGATATCCGGGGCACCGACGGCATCACCGGTGCCGCCGGCCCCGGGGCACCACCGGAATCCGGAACCGTGCCCGCCCCGGCGGGGCCCGGTCGGCTCCGTCCTCCGCGGCGAACCCGCGGCGAACCCGCGGCGAACTCGCGCCACGCCGTGTCACCGCCATGGCGTCGCCGGGGCGCGGGTTCGACAATGGGGAGGATGACCGATGACGACCCGCGTGCGCGCAGTGGCGAGATCGGGCCCGCCGAGTGGCTCGCCATGAACCGGACCGGCAGCTTCGACTGGGATCTCGACACGGGCAGCATCGATGCCGACGAGTCCGGGCTGCTGGTCTTCGGCGTGTCCCCGGACTCCTTCGACGGGCGTCCCGAGACCCTCGTCGCGCGCCTCGACCCCGAGGAGCGGGTGAAGCTCCGGGGTGTCGTGCGCGAGGCCGTCAAGAGCGGTGCGTCCTCGTACACCGCGCACTTCCCCATCCCGCAGGACGACGGACCGCCCCACTGGACGCACGTGCAGGCGCGGATCCTGCGCTCGCCGGACGGGCGGGCCCGGCGGATCGTCGGCGTCGTGCGGGACACGACCGCCGAGGTGATGCACTTCGCGTTCGTGCGGGACCTGGAGAAGCGGCGCGAGGTCCAGACGAACATCGTGGAGCGGACGACGAACGCGCTGTCGCGCGCGGTGACCGTGGACGACGTGACGGCGGCCCTGACCGGCCCGGGCGGGCTGGCGCGGCTCGGCGCGGACGGCCTTGCGCTCGGGCTGGTGGAGAACGGCTCGCTGAACATCATCGCGCTCAGCGGGGAGACCCTCGACGTGCTCGACGGCCTGCGCAACCGGCGGCTCGACCGGCGGCTGCCGCTGGCCGACGCGGTGCTGAGCGGCCGGCCCCGGTTCGTGTCGTCCTTCCCGTCGCTCGGGCGGGACTTCCCCGAACTGGCCCCCTATCTGCCCCGGCTGGACTTCCGGGCCGCCTGCTACCTGCCGCTGGTGGCGCAGGCGCGCTCGCTGGGCGGGATGGCCCTGTTCTACCGGGGCCGCACCTCGTTCAACCCCGACGAGCGGAACCTGGCGCTGGGGCTCGCGGCGATCGTCGCCCAGTCGCTCCAGCGGGCGATGCTCTTCGACGAGGAGCGGGAGCTGGCGACCGGGCTCCAGGCGGCGATGCTGCCGCGCCGGATCCCGGAGATCACCGGCGGGGAGATCGCCGTCCGCTACCACGCGGCGTGGAGCGGGCGGCAGGTCGGCGGCGACTGGTACGACGTGATCCCGCTGCCGCGCAGCCGGGTCGGGATCGTGGTGGGCGACGTGCAGGGCCACGACACGCACGCGGCCGCCATCATGGGCCAGTTGCGGATCGCGCTGCGGGCGTACGCGGGCGAGGGGCACGCCCCTTCGACGGTGTTGGCACGGGCCTCCCGGTTCCTCGCGGAGCTGGACACGAACCGGTTCGCGACCTGCACGTACGCGCAGGTGGACCTGGCGAGCGGCACCCTGCGCGCGGTGCGGGCCGGGCACCTCGATCCGCTGATCCGGCACAACGACGGCCGGGTGGGGCAGCCCAAGCTGCGGGGCGGGCTCCCGCTGGGCCTGGCGACGGTGTTCGGGGACGAGGAGTTCCCGGAGACGCGGCTCGACCTGGTGCCCGGGGAGACCCTGGTGCTCTGCACGGACGGGCTGGTCGAGCAGCCGGACTCGGACATCTCGTCCGGTCTCGCCGCGCTCGCCGGGGCGATCGCCAGCGGTCCGCCGCAGGCCGAGGCGCTCGCCGACCACCTCTCCGACCGCCTGTGGGAGCGGTGGGGTTCGGGCGACGACGTGGCCCTCCTGGTGCTGCGGCGCAGCCCGGACCCGGGCACGCCCAAGGCGCCGCGCATCCACCAGTACATCCACCAGGCAGATCCGCAGGGCCTCTCGGACGCGCGGGCGGCGGTGGGGCAGGCGCTGCGCGACTGGGGCATGCGGGAACTGGCGGACGACGCCGAGCTGTTGACGGGCGAGCTGCTCGTCAACGTGCTGCTGCACACGGAGGGGGGCGCGGTGCTGACCCTGGAAGTGCTGCCCGAGCCGGTGCGGCGGGTGCGCCTGTCGGTGCAGGACCGGTCGAGCGCCTGGCCCCGGCGGCGTACTCCGGGCGAGGCGGCCACGTCGGGGCGCGGGCTGCTCCTGCTGGACGCGCTGGCCTCCCGGTGGGGGGTCGAGCCGCGCGGCGAGGGCAAGGCGGTGTGGTGCGAGATCGGCCCGGCGCGGGTGCCGGCCGACGCCGCTCCCGGCGGTGGGTGAGCCCTCGGCAGGGAGCGGCGTCCGGCGGTGGGTGAGCCCTCGGCAGGGAGCGGCGTCCGGCGGCGGGTGAGCCCTCGGCAGGGAGCGGCGTCCGGCGGTGGGGTCAGGCGCGCTGCCAGACCGTGGTGACGTTGCAGAACTCGCGGATGCCGTGGCCGGCGAGCTCGCGGCCGTATCCGGAGCGCTTGACCCCGCCGAAGGGGAGCGCGGGGTGGGAGGCGGTCATGCCGTTGACGAAGACGCCGCCGGCCTCCAGTTCGCGGACGAAGAAGGCGACGTCCTCCTGGGAGCGGGTCCAGACGTTGGAACTGAGGCCGAACGGCGAGTCGTTGGCGACGGCCACGGCCTCCTCGATGTCGGTGACGGGGTAGACGGTGGCGACCGGGCCGAAGGTCTCCTCGCGGTGGATCCGCATCTCGGGGGTGATGCCGGTGAGGACGGTGGGCCGGTAGTACCAGCCGTTCCGCAGCTCCTCGCCCTCGGGCCGGTGGCCGCCGCAGAGGGCGGTGGCGCCCCGCTCCACGGCGTCGTCGACCAGCTCCTCCAGGTCGGCGCGGCCCTTCTCGGTGGCGAGGGGTCCGACGTCGGTGGACTCGTCGAGGGGGTCGCCGACGGTGAGGGCGTTCATGGCGGCGGTGAAGCGCTCGGAGAAGTCGTCGTACACGTTCCGGTGGACGATGAACCGCTTGGCGGCGATGCAGGACTGGCCGTTGTTCTGCACGCGGGCGGTGACGGCGGTCTTCACGGCCGCGACGACGTCGGCGGAGGGCATCACGATGTACGGGTCGCTGCCGCCCAGTTCCAGGACGGTCTTCTTGATCTCGTCGCCCGCCACGGAGGCGACGGCCCGGCCGGCCGGTTCGCTGCCGGTGAGGGTGGCGGCCACCACGCGGGGGTCGCGCAGGACGCCCTCGACCTCGCGGGAGCCGATGAGGAGGGTCTGGAAACAGCCCTCGGGGAATCCGGCGCGGCGGAAGAGGTCGCCCAGGTAGAGCGCGGTCTGCGGCACGTTGGAGGCGTGCTTGAGGAGGCCCGTGTTCCCCGCCATGAGGGCGGGCGCGGCGAAGCGGATCACCTGCCAGAGGGGGAAGTTCCACGGCATGACGGCGAGGACGGGGCCGAGGGGCCGGTAGTGGACGCGGGCGGTGTCCGCGCCGGAGTCCTGGACGTCGCTCTCCGCCGGGTGCTCGTCGGCGAGCAGCTCCTCGGCGTGGCGGGCGTACCAGCGCATGGCCTTGGCGCACTTGGCGGCCTCCGCGCGGGCGGCGGCGATCGGCTTGCCCATCTCGACGGTCACGGTGCGCGCGATGTCCTCGGTGTCCTCGTCGAGGAGGGTCGCGGCGGCGCGCAGGAGGCGGGCGCGTTCGGCGAAGGGGGTGGTGCGGTACTGCCGGTACGTCTCGTGCGCGGCGGCGACGCGGCGCTCGACCTCCTCGGGCCCGTGGGCCTCGTAGGTGCGCAGCGTCTCTCCGGTCGCGGGGTTCACGGTGGCGATGCCCATGGCCTCTGTCTCCTCCTGCCTCGGCCCCCGTCCGACACCAACCTTCCGTGAAGAGCGGCGCGGCGCAACAGGGGCGGGACGGCGGGGTGACCCGGGCGGGCGCCCCGGGCGTTCAGGCGGTCAGCCAGGTCAGGGCGCCGGTGAGGTGGGCCCGGAAGAGCGGGTCGCGGTACGCCTCCGGGGCGTGTCCGAGGGCGGTGAAGAGGACGCGCCCCCGGTCCACCTCCCGGCACCAGGCGAGCGGGTGGTCGTCGCCGTGCGTTCCGCCGCGGTACGAGGACTCGTCGGCCCGGGCGAGGACCCGTACCCCCCGGGGTGCGGAGGTGAAGTTGTACCACTCGTCCGTCCACTCCCAGCGGGCCGGGAGCGGGGCGGTCGCCGGGTGGTCCCCGGGGGCGGCGAGGACGGTGCCGGGCTGGATCTCGGGGTGGCCGTCGAAGCGGGTGCCGAGCAGTTCCCCGTAGAAGGGCCAGTCGGGTTCGGCGTTGGCGGCGGCGTGTACGGCGAGGAGGGCGCCGCCGCCCCGCAGGTAGGCCTCGAAGGCGGTACGCCCCTCGGGCGTCAGGACGTTCCCGGTCGTGGAGAGCAGGACGACGGCGGCGCACCGGGCGAGCCGTCCGGGCGTGAAGGCGCCCGGGTCCTCGGTGGTCTCGGCCGTCCGCCCCAGCTCGTCCGCGAGATCCGTGAGCGCGGCGGCGCCGTCGGGGATGGAGTCGTGCCGGTATCCGGCGGTGCGGGTGTAGATCAGGACGTCTGCGGTGGGCACGCTGCGTACTCCGGAGGCGGGAGGGGAGGGGAGGAGAAGGAAGCGGAGAAAGCGCTTTCTCCCTATGCGCCGACCGTAGTCACGGGGTGCCGCGCACCGCAAGGCACGAACTGATCCATTGTCGTATCGGATACACATCTGTATCTTTTGGCGCGCCTTCCCCGCCCGTCCCCCGCCGCCCGTCCCCTGTTCCCCGCCACCCGTTCCATGGAGGAGCCGTCATGAGCACCGTGCCGCCCGCGCTCGCCGCCGCCGTCGGGCCGCTGCCCGAAGGGGTCGTCCTGCCGCTGCCGCCCACCTTCGAGAGCGTCGAGGAGGAGCGGCGGTACCGCAAGGAGCAACTGGCCGCCGGGTTCCGGATCTTCGGACGGTTCGGCTTCTCCGAGGGGGTCGCCGGGCACATCACCGTCCGCGACCCCGGCGACCCGAACGCCTTCTGGGTCAACCCGTTCGGGATGAGCTTCACCCAGATCAAGGCCTCCGACCTGATCCTGGTCGACCACGAGGGCGTCGTCCTCGAAGGGCGCCGGCCCGTGAACCGGGCCGCCTTCGTCATCCACTCCCGGGTCCACGCCGCCCGGCCGGACGCGATCGCCGCCGCGCACTCGCACTCCCTGTACGGCAAGGCCTTCTCCAGCCTCGGGATCCCGCTCGACCCGATCACCCAGGACGCCTGCGCCTTCTTCGAGGACCACGGGATCTACGACGACTACCGGGGCGTGGTGAACGAGACCGAGGAGGGCGAGCGGGTCGCGAAGGCCCTCGGCTCGTACAAGGCCGTGATCCTCAAGAACCACGGGCTCCTGACGGTCGGGCAGTCCGTCGCCGAGGCCGTGTGGTGGTTCGTCACCATGGAGCGCTCCTGCCAGGCCCAGCTCCTCGCGATGGCCGCGGGCGCCCCGCAGTCCATCGACCGGGAGACCGCCCTGCTCACGCGCGGGCAGATCGGCGGGCACCTGGCCGGCTGGTTCCAGGCGCGCCCGCTGTGGGATCAGATCACCGCGTCCGACCCGGACCTCTTCGACTGATCCCCGTCCGTCCGGGTCCCGCCTTCCGGGAGTTCGCGCGTCGAGGCCTCCAGGAACCCGGGGAGGAACTGGCGCTCCAGGCTGCCCGGCGGCAGTGCGTCCGGTTCCACGTAGCTCTGCGCGAGACCGCCCTCGCGCAGGGCGATGAGCAGACGCGCGAACCGGTCGGCGTCCACGGTCAGTTCGCGCCCGGCCCTGCGCAGGACGAGCGTGAGGCCGCGGGCTATCTCGGCCCGCAGCCGCGCGTCGTGGCGCGCGAGCACCCAGGCGGCCTGCGGGTCCCGGATGGCGTGCAGGGTGAACTCGGTGGTCACCAGGTACCAGTCCCGCTCGTCCGGCTCCACGCGGGAGGCCAGCTCCGCGAGCCGGACCAGGGTGTACTCCTCGGCCGCCAGCGCGTCGATCGACTCGGCGAGCCGCCGCACCGTCCGCTCGCTGTGCTCGTCGAAGAGGGCGAGGAAGAGCTCCTCCTTGCTCGCGAAGTTCGAGTAGTACGCGCCCCGCGTGTAGCCGGCGCGCTCGCAGATCTGCTCGATCGTCGTGGCGTGGAAGCCGTGCTCGGCGAAGGTCTCCAGGGCGGCCCCCAGGAGCGCCGCGCGGGTGCGGGGCCGCCGCTTGGTGACGCCTTTCGGCACGGGTGGTTCCTCCAGTTCGTCCGGGCCGCTTCCCGCGGCGGCGCCCACCCTACCGGCGCCTCCAGCCCGGGCGGGGATCAGCTCCGGCGGATAAAATTCCAGACATGGGAGAGTGGCCGGCCGCGCCCGCGGCGCCCGACCTGGTCCTCGAGATCGACGGGGACGCGACGCTCATGGATCCGAGCCGCGTCTACCGCATCGGACGGGACCCCGCCAGCGACATCGTCCTCGCGGACGCCCGGGCGTCCTGGCACCACGCGGTGCTCAGGGCCTCCGCCGGCCGGTGGACCCTGACCGACGAGGACAGTACGAACGGCACCTTCGCGGACGGCCGGAAGGTGGACCGTTCGCGGGAGGTCGGTGCCGGGACCGTCGTACGGTTCGGACACCCGGAGGACGGCCCGCGAGCCGTCCTCTCGACCGCCGCCCGGGCCCGCCCGGCGGAGCCGCCGCCTCCGCCCGTACCGGGCTCGGCGGGCACACCGGCCGTACCGGTCGCGCCGGAGCCGGAACCCGAGCACGTACGGGAACGGGAGCCAGGACCCGAACCCGTACGGGAGCGGGAGACCGCCCCGGAACCGGAGCCGGGGCCCGCACGAGAGAGGCGCGTGCGGGAGGAACCCGTAGCGGAGCCCGTACGGGAGCGGGAGACCGCCCCGGAACCGGAGCCCGTACAGGAGCCGGGGCCGGAGCCCGTACAGGAGCCGGAGGCCACCGGACCGGGGCCCGCCGCCGAGCCGCTGCCGGAACCCGGGCCCGGGCCCGTACGAGGACCCGCACGGGAACCCGTACGGGAATTCGTGTCCGGTCCCGTACGGGGTTCCGTCCCTCCCCGGCCCCCCTCCGTCTCGCACCCCGCCGCCACCGGCACCTTCCGGCAGCCGACGTCCGTCCGGCCGCTGCCGACCCACAGCATCCGCATCGGCCGCGCCCCCGACAACGACGTCGTCGTCCCCGACCTCGTCGTCTCCCGGCACCACGCCGAGCTGCGCGCCCACCCCGACGGCACCTACCGGATCCACGACCTGGGCAGCCACAACGGCACCTTCCTCAACGGGCGGCCCGTCACCGACGCCCGGGTGACCCCGGAGGACATCGTCGGCATCGGCCGGTGCGCGTTCTGCCTGATCGGCGGGAAACTGGTCGAGTTCACCGACACCGGCGAGGTCTCCCTCGACGTGCGGTCGCTCGCCGTCACCGTCGACCACGGGCACAAGACCCTCCTGGACGAGGTGTCGTTCCCGGTGGGCGAGAAGTGCCTGCTCGCGGTCGTCGGGCCGTCCGGCGCGGGGAAGTCCACGCTCCTGAACGCCCTCACCGGCCAGCGCCCCGCCGACCGGGGCACGGTGCTGTACGACGGCCGCGACCTGTACCGGGACTACGCCGAGCTGCGCCAGCGCATCGGGCTCGTCCCGCAGGACGACATCCTGCACCTCCAGCTCACCGTCCGCCGGGCCCTCGGGTACGCCGCCGAGCTGCGGTTCCCCGAGGACACCGAGCGCGCGGAACGGCAGGCCCGGGTGGACGAGGTGATCCGGGAGCTCGGCCTCGTGGAGCGCGCGGACCAGCCGATCCACAGCCTCTCCGGCGGCCAGCGCAAGCGGGTGAGCGTGGCCCTGGAGCTGCTCACCAAGCCGTCCCTCCTCTTCCTCGACGAGCCCACCTCGGGCCTCGACCCCGGCATGGACCGGTCCGTGATGCACATGCTGCGCGGGCTCGCCGACGACGGGCGCACGGTCGTCGTGGTCACGCACAGCGTGCTCAGCCTGGACGTCTGCGACCGGCTGCTCGTCCTCGCGCCCGGCGGCCGGGTCGCCTACTACGGCCCGCCCTCCGAGGCACTAGAATTCTTCGGCTTCACGGAGTGGCCGGAGGCGTTCGAGGCCTTCGAACGGGAACGGGACCGCGACTGGGCGGGCGGCTACCGCTCCTCCCGCTTCCAGCGCCGGTACATCACCGAGGCCACGGCGAGCCCGGACCTGCCCCTGGGCGGCGGCGCCCCCGAGGGCGAGGTTCCCGCCCCGCCGCCGAAGGCGCAGAGCTGGGGCTCCCAGCTGCGGACCCTGGTGCGCCGCTACGCGGCGGCGCTCTCCGCCGACCGCACCTTCATCGTCATCATGGTGGCGCTGCCGTTCGTGATGGGGGCGATGGCCCGCGCCCTGTCCGAGGGCAGCCTCAACCCCGAGTCGTCGCTGAACGTCCTGCTCATCCTCTGCGTGGGCGGGGTCCTCACGGGCGCGGCGAACGCCGTGCGCGAACTCGTCAAGGAACGCACGATCTACCGGCGCGAGAGAGCCGTCGGCCTGTCCCGCTCGGCGTACCTCGCCTCCAAGGTGGTGGTCCTCGGCCTGATCACGGTCGTGCAGGCGGTGGTCCTGACCCTGGTGGCCCTGATCGGCGTGCCGCTGAACGTGCCCGGCGGCAAGGGGGTCCTGATGCCCCCGCTGGTGGAGATCACCCTCGCCGTCGCACTGCTCTCCTTCACCGCGATGATGCTCGGCCTGTTCGTCTCCGCCCTCGTCCGCAAGGAGGAGGTGACGATGCCGCTGCTGGTCCTGCTCGCCATCGTGCAGGTGGTGTTCTGCGGGGCGCTCCTGACCGTGCGGGGCACGCCCGTCCTGGAGCAGCTGGCCTGGCTCGTCCCCTCGCGGTGGGCGTTCGCGGCGATGGGCGCGACGATCGACCTCGGGAAGGTGGCGCCGAGCGACAAGACCACCGATCCGCTGATGCGGCACACGGCGGAGGCCTGGCTGTTCGACATGGGCATGATGGTGGTGCTCTGTCTGGTCCTCGGCCTGGTCGTGGCCCGGCTGCTGCGCCGCCACGAGCCGGTCGTCATGCGGAGGTAGGCCCGTGAGCGTCCCCCTCTCCGAGTACGTGCCGGACTTCCGGCCCACCCACGTCGTACCGCGCGACGGCCTGCCCGCCTGGGAGGCGCCCGACCCGGGGCTGCCCACGGCGCCCCTGGACGCCTTCCTGCCGGTGCGGTTGGAGGAGCGGAGCGGGGACTGGGGGCGGATCCGGTGCTCCAACGGCTGGACGGCGTGGGTCGACGCGCGGCTGCTCGTCAGCGTCCCCGACGACCCGCCGGCGGCGGGCCGGCCCCTCACCAGGACCGCCGACCCCCGCCCGCTGATCGCCCGCGCCGAGGACGCCCTCGGCCGCTACCGGCGGGCCGCCGAGGAGCTGGGCGCGGGCCGCCTCGACGGCGAGGCCTTCCGGCTGCGGACCCGCGGCCTGCGGGTGGGCATGGTCGTGGACGGCGAGTCGGTGTGGCTGTACGACGCGGAGCACGAGCGCTGGGTGTACTGCGACGGCGCGGGGCTCAGTACGTACGCGGCCGGAACCGCGCCCTCGGTGACCGCCCCGGCACCGGCCGGCACGCCCCCGGGCGGCGGTCACGAACCCGCCCGGGTGGTGCCCCGGGCGGCCCCGGAGACGGCGGGCCCGACCGGCCCGACCGATCCGCCGACACCGGCACCGCCTCCCGCTCCGTCCCCCGCCCCGACCCCGACGCGGGTGGTGGACCGGCCACCTGCCGGAGCGGCGGAGCGGCCGCCGACGCAGGTGGTGGAGCAGTTCCCCGAGACGGTGGAACCGCCACCCCCGACGCAGGTCGTGGAGCAGCCGCCCGAAGCCGTGGAGCCGCCGCCCCCGACTCAGGTCGTGGAACGGCCGCCCGAGACGGCCGAACGGCTCCCGACGCAGGTCGTGGAGCAGCCGCCCGAAGCCGTGGAGCCGCCACCGCCGACACAGATCGTGAAGCAGCCGCCCGAGACGGTGGAACCACCGCCGCCGACACAGGTCGTGGAGTCGCCGTCCGAGGCCCCGGAGCCGCCCCCGACCCGGGTCGTGGAGCGGCCTCCGACGGGTGAGGGCTGATGGCCGGCGGGGCGCACGCCGACCCGGACCTTCCGGCCGGGCGGCCCTCGGGGCTCGTCGGCAAGGAGATCGCCGGCTACCGCCTGGAGGGCGAGATCGGGCGCGGCGGCATGGCGGTGGTGTACCGGGCGCGGGACCTGCGGCTCGACCGCACGGTGGCGCTGAAGCTGCTGGCCCCCGAGCTGGCCCGCAACGACACCTTCCGCAAGCGCTTCGCGCACGAGTCGCGGGTCGCCGCCTCGATCGACCACCCGCACATCGTGCCGGTCTTCGAGGCGGGCGAGACGGAGGGCGTGCTCTACATCGCCATGCGGTACGTCGCGGGACAGGACCTGGTGGCCCTGCTGCACCGCGAGGGGCCGCTGCCCCCGGCGAAGGCGGGCAGGATCGCCGTGCAGGTGGCCTCGGCCCTGGACGCGGCGCACGCGCACGACCTGGTGCACCGGGACGTGAAGCCCGGCAACATCCTGGTGGCCGAGGGGACCGACCGCGACCATCCGGAGCACGTGTACCTGACCGACTTCGGCCTGACGAAGAAGTCGCTGTCCCTGACGGGGTTCACGACGGTGGGCGAGTTCGTGGGCACGCTCGACTACGTGGCGCCCGAGCAGATCTCGGGGAAGCCGGTCGACGGCCGGTGCGACGTGTACGGACTGGCCTGCGTGGTGTTCGAGACCCTGGTGGGCGCGCCGCCGTTCCGCCGGGACACCGACTGGGCGGTGCTGTGGGCGCAGCAGTACGATCCGCCGCCGCCCGTCTCCGAGGCGCGGCCGGAGCTGCCGGGGGCGGCGGACGCGGTCTTCGCGAAGGCGCTGGCGAAGACGCCGGAGGAGCGGTACGGGACCTGCCTGGAGTTCGTCACCCAGCTGCGCGCCGCCCTGGCGTCGGGCGCCCCGGGGGAGGCCGGCCCGGCAGTGGCCGGAGCGCCCCGGCCGCTCGGCCCGCCGCCCGCCCCGCCCGCGTGGGCGCGGCCGGTGTTCCGGGAGCTGTAGGCCGCCGGGGTTACGGGGTACGGGGCGGGCCGGTACCGTCCTTGTCGCGGGCCGGCCGCTCGACCTCGCCCTTCCGGCTGACCCGGGAGGCCAGGAGGCCGCCGAGGAGGCCGAGGACGAGGCCCCACAGGAGCGCGAGGCCGGCGATCACCCAGACGTGCGGGCGCAGCAGCACCTGTCCGCCGAGCGAGTCGAGTTCGCCGATGCCGAGGACCGAGAGGCCGAAGCGGGCCTCGACGAGGGTGACGGGGGCGACGACCAGCATGGTGAGCGCGAAGGCGACGCCGAGGCGCAGGGAGTGCTGCCACGGGCGGGTGCGGGCCGGGGAGCGCACGGCGGCGGCGAAGGCGGCGGCGAGCACCAGGACGGCGGCGACGGGGAGCAGCCACCAGGCCCGTCCGTCCTGCGCGGCGAGCGAGGACAGGTCGATGGTCGAGAGCTTCGAGGCGTCCCCGCTCCCGTCGCGCAGGACGGCGTCGAGGACCTGCGGCACGGGCAGCCCGAAGGGGCCTTCCGCCCTGCCCTCCCAGGAGCCGCCGATGCCCACGCCGAGGGCGAGCCAGGTGACGTTGGGCAGGCCGAGGAGGAGGACCGCGAAGGTGTCGGCCGGATGCCCCTTGGTCGCGGCGACGACGAGCCCGACGACCAGGCCCGCGAGCACGTACGCGAGGAGCAGCAGGAGCATCGCGCGGGCGGCGGGCCGGACGGGCTCCTGGTAGCGGACGAGCCGGGACGGCAGGGGGGTCCTGCGGGAGACGAGGAGGGCGACGAGCAGCACGCCGAGGATCCACAGGAGGCCGTGGAAGAGCGTGGGGCCGAGGTCGGTGCGGAAGCCGACGGTCGGGTTCACCGAGTCGAGGAGGTCCCCGAAGAGGTCCATGAGCGGGTCCTCGGTCTCCTGGCCGCCGAGGGTGATCCGGAAGTCGTGGCGGGCGAGGGCGGAGAGCCCGGCGAGGGCGATCAGCCAGAGGACGACGACGGCCCCGGCGCGGAGCAGGAGTTCGCGGGCGCCGGCCACCGCGTGGTGGCGCAGGGGGCGCAGGAAGCAGTAGCCGGTGACCAGTGCGCCCACCAGGGTGACGGTGAGGGGCATGGCGGTCAGCTGGGCCTGGGTTCCGGCGAGGGCGCCGGCGTCGCCGGAGAGTTCGACCTTGCCGCCCGTGGCCATGACGACGACGGCGGCGAGGACGGCGGTGAAGCCGCCGGGCAGGTCGGCGGCGCCCGCGGCCCAGAGGCCGAGCCCGGCGACGACGCCCATCGCGAGGTACCCGGCGACCACGGCCGCCAGGGCCTGGAGGGCGATCCGGACGAAGAGCCCGGCCGGGGTCGCGGCGGGCCGCGTGGAGGTGGGGGGCCTGCTGCTCACGGTGACCACGCTAGTACCGGGGACGGCCGCGCGCTTGCGGACGGGGCCCCGGGGCAGGGCGGGGGTGCCCAGGGCAGGGCCGGGGTGCCCGGAGCGGGGTCAGGGCGCGCGGGGCAGGGGGTCAGGGCGCGCGGGGCGGTGTCGGGGCGCTTGCCGGCCGGGGCCGGGCGGCTCGGAACGGCGCGTCTCCGCTTGCGGGCGGGTACGGGTCGGCGCACACAATGGGCGCGGAACGGAAGAAAGGGAAAAACGTGACTTCCCACCCGCCGTCCGGCCCTCCGTCCGGTCCACCACCGGTTCCCCCCACGGGTCCCCCCTCGGGCCCCCTCTCGGGCCCGAGCACGCGCCCGAACGCCGCCGGCCCCCCGCCGCCCTCGGGACCGCCCTCCGGCGGCTCCGGCGACTCTGGGGGCTCCGGGGGTTCGGGCGGCGGTTCCGGGGGCGGCGGGGGCTCGTCCCGCTACCCCGGTGACGGCGGCAGGGGCGGCGGCCCGTGGTGGCGCTCCGTCCCCAAGGTCGCCTCGATCACCGCCGTACTGGTGGCGGCCGTCGCCCTGATCGTCGTGCTCACCAGCCGTTCGGGCGACGACGGCGGCACCGCGAACGCCGGCGGGGAGGTCTTCCTGCAGAGCGCCTCCACGACCGGTCCCGACCCGTTCACCCGGTCGACGGCCCGCGCCACCGAGTCCGCCCCGCCGGCCTCGCTGCCGCCCCGCACCGGTTCGGCGGAGGCCGGCACGCCCCAGGTCTCGGGCTCGGCGCCCGGCCTCTACGGCGGGACGCGGTCGGTGGCGAGCTGCGACGTGGAGCAGCAGGTGCGCTACCTCTCCGGCGAGCCCGCGAAGAACGCGGCCTTCGCCTCGGTCCTGCGCGTCTCGGCGAACGAGGTGCCCGGCTATCTGCGCTCCCTCACCCCGCTCCAGCTCCGGGCCGACACCCGGGTGACGAACCACGGCTTCAAGAACGGCTCCGCCACCGCCTACCAGGCGGTCCTCCAGTCCGGCACGGCGGTCCTGGTCGACGACCGCGGGGTGCCCCGGGTGCGCTGCGCCTGCGGCAACCCGCTGACCGAGCCGGTGCCCCAGAAGAACCCCCGGACGACGGGCACCGCCTGGCCCGGTTACTCCTCCGACCAGGTGGTCGCCGTCGCGCCCTCCTCGAAGGTCGTGAACGTCTTCGTGGTGTACGACCCCGAGAAGGGCGACTGGTTCGCGCGGGAGCACGGCGACACCGGCGACAAGGACGAGCCGACCTCGCCGCCGACGTCGACCTCCCCGGCGCCGTGCCCGCCGGCCTCGTCCCCCTGTCCCTCCGGCAGCACCTCCCCCGGACCGTCGACGTCCTCGCCGGAGCCACGGCCCGACTCCCCACCGCCGCCGGAACCGCGGCCCGATTCCCCGCCGCCCGAACCGCAACCGGACTCCCCACCGCCGCCGGAGCCGCAGCCGGACTCACCGCCACCGCCCGAACCGCAACCCGACTCCCCACCGCCGCCGGAACCGCAGCCGGACTCACCGCCACCGCCCGAACCGCAACCGGACTCCTCCGCCCCGAACTCGGGGCCGGCCCCGGAGACCTCGGGGAACGCCCCGGCGAACCCGAACACGGGCGGGTCGGCGGCCGTCCCGGCCTGAGCCGGGCCCGCCCGCCCCGGACACGCCCCCTCGAGCGAGGCGCCCCCACCGGGCGCCGCCATATTCGGATGCCCGCCCGGGACGACACGTGTACGGTCCACCGAGTGGAACCGCTGACCGACAAACAGATCCGCTCGTCCTTCGTGAACTGCACCAAGGGCGAGGCCGCGCGGCTCAAGCTGCCGCTCGACTTCGCCGAGCTCCCCTGGGAGGACCTGGACTTCCTCGGCTGGGTCGACCCCGGAGCGCCCCTGCGCGCCCACCTGGTCGTCCCGCGCGAGGACGGACCGCTCGGGGTGTCCCTGCGGGTCCCGGCCGCCGGCCGGACCAGCGCCGTGAAGTCGAGCCTGTGCCAGGTCTGCCTGACCGGGCACGCCTCCTCGGGCGTGACGCTCCTCGTGGCGCCGCTCGCCGGAAGCCGCGGCCGCGAGGGGAACACGGTCGGGATCTACCTCTGCTCCGACCTCGCCTGCTCCCTCTACGTCCGGGGCAAGCGGCAGCCGAAGCTGCGCGGCCGGCGCCAGGAGGAGTCCCTCACCCTCGACGAGCAGATCGCCCGGACGACGGCCAACCTCGACGCCTTCGTCCGGCGGGTCACGGCGGGCTGAGCGTCCCGCCGCGACCGTTCCGGGGCGGGACGGCTCAGCGGAACGCCTGCTCGCCGGTGAGCGCCTTGCCGATGACCAGGGAGTGCACCTCGCTCGTGCCCTCGTAGGTGAGCACCGACTCCAGGTTGTTGGCGTGGCGCAGGACCGGGTACTCCAGGGTGATGCCGTTGGCGCCCAGGATCGTGCGGCACTCGCGGGCGATCGCGATCGCCTCGCGCACGTTGTTCAGCTTGCCCACGCTGACCTGCTCGGGGGTGAGCGCGCCCGCGTCCTTCAGACGGCCCAGGTGGAGGGCGAGGAGCATGCCCTTGCCCAGCTCGACGGACATGTCCGCGAGCTTCTGCTGGGTGAGCTGGTACGAGGCGAGGGAGCGGGCGAAGACGGTGCGGTCCCGGGCGTAGGAGATCGCCGTCTCCAGGCAGTCGCGGGCGGCGCCGAGCGCGCCGAAGACGATGCCGAAGCGGGCCTCGTTGAGGCAGCCGAGCGGGCCCGAGAGACCCCGGGCCTCCGGCAGCATCGCGTCGGCGGGCAGCCGCACGTCCTCCAGGACCAGTTCGCTGGTGACGCTCGCGCGCAGCGACAGCTTCATCCTGATCTCGGGGGCGCTGAAGCCGGGGGTGCCGGCCGGGACGAGGAAGCCGCGGACGCCGTCCTCGGTGCGGGCCCAGACGACCGCCACGTCGGCGACGGAGCCGTTGGTGATCCACATCTTGGTGCCGTTGAGCACCCAGTCGGAGCCGTCCCGCTTGGCGTTGGTCCGCATGGCGCCGGGGTCCGAGCCCGCGTCCGGCTCGGTGAGGCCGAAGCAGCCGATGTACTCGCCCGCCGCCATCTTCGGCAGCCACCGCTGCTTCTGCTCCTCGGAACCGTACTTCCAGATCGCGTACATGGCGAGGGAGCCCTGCACGGAGACCAGCGAGCGCAGCCCGGAGTCGACGGCCTCCAGCTCCAGACAGGCCAGGCCGTACGCGACGGAGTTGGTGCCCGCGCAGCCGTACCCCTCCAGGTGCATGCCGAGCACGCCGGTGCCGCCGAGGGTGCGGGCGAGCTCACGGGCGGGGATCTCGCCCTCCTCGAACCAGCCGGCGACGTGCGGCCGCAGCTCGCGGTCGGCGACGGCCCGGACGGTGCGCCGGATCTCGCGCTCCTCGTCCGTCAGGAGTCCGTCGACGGCGAGCAGGTCGAAGGGGTGGACGGGGGTGGACGACGACTTCACGGACGGCCTCCTGGCGGTGGGCGACTGGCGCCGGTGACGGGTGGTGACGGGCGCCTGCGACGACTCGGCGTGCCGAAGCGTATCCGCACATCGGATATTGGATCCAGTATTGAAAATCCGCCGACCCGGCCCTACGGTCCGGTGGACTGGATCCAATATCCGAATCCGATGTATTGGATCCGATGTACTGGATTCGATGTATTGGATCCGGTGCATGGGATCCGATGCATGGGATCCGACATCCGGTCGCCGACCCCGAGGAGAGCGGAATGCGCGCAGACCAGCCGGACCCGTCCGGCACCTCACCCGCCCCCGCGCCCGGTGCCCTGTCCGGGATCGTCGTCGCGGACTTCGGCCGGGTCCTCGCCGGGCCGTACATGACGATGCTCCTGGCCGATCTGGGCGCGGACGTGATCAAGATCGAGCGGCCGGGGTCCGGGGACGACACGCGCGCGTGGGGGCCGCCGTTCGCGGGCGGGGAGGCCACGTACTTCCTCGGGGTGAACCGGAACAAGCGGTCCGTGTCGCTCGATCTGACGGATCCCCGGGACCTGGCGGCGGCGCGCGCGATCGTGGACCGGGCGGACGTCCTGGTGGAGAACTTCCGGCCCGGCACGATGGAGAAGCTGGGGCTGGGTCACGAGGAGGTGCGGGCGACGAACCCGGGGCTCGTCTACTGCTCGGTGACCGGCTTCGGGACGGCGGAGGGCGCCCGGCTGCCGGGGTACGACCTGCTCGTCCAGGCCATGGGCGGCCTGATGAGCGTGACGGGCGAGCCGGACGGGCCGGGGACGAAGACCGGGGTGGCCCTGGTCGACGTCGTCACCGGCCTGCACGCGGGCATGGGCGTGCTCGCCGCGCTCCGGCACCGGGAGCGCACCGGCGAGGGCCAGCGCGTCGAGGTCTCGCTGCTCGGCTCCCTGCTCTCCGCGCTCACCAACCAGGCCGCCGCGCACCTCGGGGCGGGGGTCGTGCCGCGCGCGATGGGCAACCGGCACCCGAGCATCACCCCGTACGAGGTCTTCGAGGCGGAGGACCGGCCGCTGGTCCTGGCGGTGGGCAACGACCGGCAGTTCCGGGCGCTGTGCGAGCGGATCGGCCTGCCGGAGCTGGCCGGGGACGCCCGCTTCGCGACCAACGCGGCCCGGGTCACCCACCGGGAGGAGTTGGCGGCGGTGCTCGCCGGGCCGCTCGGCACGCGTACCGCCGACGACTGGTTCGAGGAGCTGACGGTGGCCGGCGTGCCCTGCGGGCCCATCAACGACCTGGCGGACGCCTTCGGCCTGGCCGACCGGCTGGGGCTCGCCCCGCGCGTCCCCGAGTCCGCCGCCGGTCCCGGTCAGGTCGCCAACCCGATCCGGCTCGGCGCCACCCCGCCCTCCTACCGGTACCCTCCCCCGCGCCTCGGCGAGCACACGGACGCCGTCCTCGGCGCGGAGGGACGGACCGCGCGCACCCCCTGACCCGGCGGAAGGTCCGGAGGATCCGTAGGAAGATGGTCACCGCCGGAGGAGCGGTCCGACGGGGAGCGGTCCGGCGGCGGTACGAGGGAACGGAAGGTCACAGGCGATGAGCAGCGCGGTGCAGAAGCGGCGGCCGCAGACCGCCCAGCAGTTCGTCCTGGAGGAACTGCGGCGCGCCATCACCACCGGGGAGCTCAAGCCGGGCGACCAGATCCGCCAGGACGCCCTGGCGGCGCGGTTCGAGGTGAGCCGGGTGCCGCTGCGCGAGGCCCTCAAGGCCCTGGAGGCCGAGGGCCTGGTGGTCCATCACATACACCGGGGCTACTTCGTCGCGGAGCTCTCGCTCGCCGACCTGGAGGAGATCTACCGGATCAGGGAGCTCCTGGAGACGGAGGCGGTCCGCCTGGCCGTGGGGCGGATGCCGGAGGGCACGGTCGGCGCGCTCGAACGGATCCAGCGCGAGGTGGAGCGGGCCGCCGCCGACGGGGACGTGCCCGCGATGGCGGCGGCGAACCGGCTCTTCCACTTCACCCTGATCGAGGCGTCCGGGATGCCGCGCCTCGTCCGCCTCGTCGCGACCCTGTGGGACTCCACGGACGCGTACCGCTCGCTGTACTACGCCGACGCCCCGCACCGGAAGCTGGCCGTGCGGGAGCACCGGGCCGTGATCTCCGCGCTCCGCCACGGTGACGAGGCGGCCGCCGTCCGCTGGCTGGACGAGCACCGGGCGCACGCGGTGGCGGCACTGCGCGAGGTGCTGGGGCGGGAAGCGGACCGGGCCCTCCCCCACTGACGCCCCGGGAAAACCAGGTGCCGACGGCGCCGGGGCGCCCTACGCTCGCCCGCATGGAGCACGGGGGACACCGGGGACTGGTCAACGTCGTCGACGTCGAGGCGACCTGCTGGGAGGGGCAGCGCCCGCCCGGCCAGGTGAGCGAGATCATCGAGATCGGCCTGACCGTGGTCGACCTGGACGCGCGGGAGCGGCTCTCCCGCCACCGGATCCTGGTCCGCCCGGTCCGTTCGCGGGTCAGCGCGTTCTGCACCGACCTGACCGGCCTCACCCAGGCGGAGGTCGACACCGGCCTGGACTTCGCCGCCGCCTGCCGGCTGCTCGCCACCGCGTACGAGGCGGGGAGGCGGCCCTGGGCGAGCTGGGGCGAGTACGACCGCAAGCAGTTCACCCACCAGTGCCGGACCACCGGCACGCAGTACCCCTTCGGGCGGCGGCACACCAACGCGAAGGCGGTCTTCACCGAGGCGTACGGGCTCTCCCGGCGCCCCGGCATGGCGCAGGCCCTGGAGGTCGCCGGGCTGCCCCTGGAGGGGCGCCACCACCGGGGCGAGGACGACGCGTGGAACATCGCCGCCCTGGTGCTGCGGATCGCCGGGCGGGGCGCCTGGCCGGAGGACCCGGATCCCATCGACTGAGACCACACGGTCCACATGACGGACGAGACTTGTCGGCGGAGCGTCCGCGCGGCAAGGATGCGCCCATGACTCCCGCCCTCGTCTCCCGCCGCCACGTGGATCTTCTGCGTGTCGCGGGGATGCTGTGTCGGGTCGACTCCTGTCGTCGCGCGGCCTGTTGCTGAGCCCCTTCCCGGCGCTCCTCCCCTCTCTCCCTTCGCGCCGCCGGCGGACCTCCGCCGCCGTGCGCCTCCGCCGCGTTCGACGCCCCGGGCCCTGAACTCCCGGCCCTCCGCGCATCCTTTCCACGCCTGACGGGCGTTCCCGTGGTACGCCCGCCTCCGCTCCGCACTTCCCCCGAGGTACGCCCGCATGTCCTCTTCCGCCGCCCCCGTACTGCACTGGTTCCTGCCCACCGGCGGTGACGGCCGCGACCCCGGCGGGGTCACCGCCGTCCAGGGCCGCACCGCCGCCGCGACCCGCCGCGGCGCCGGTCTCGACTATCTGGCGCAGGTGGCCCGGGCGGCCGAACAGGCCGGTTTCGCCAAGTTGTTGACGCCGGTCGGACTCGGCTGCGTGGACCCGTGGGTGCTGACCCCGGCCGTCGCGGCGGTGACCGAGCGGATCGGCTTCCTGGTGGCGTTCCGGGCCGGGCTCGCCCAGCCGACGCTGATCGCCCAGCAGGCCGACACGTTCCGGCGCCTGTTCGGCGACCGGATCGCGCTGAACGTGGTCACCGGCGGCGACCCGGTCGAGCAGAGGGCGTACGGCGACCACCTGCCGAAGGACGAGCGGTACGTCAGGACCGGCGAGCTCATGCGGGTCGTACGGGCGCTGCTCGACGGCGGCGCCGTCGATCTGGACGGGCGTCACGTCCGGCTGGAGAACGCCCGGTTGCACGAGCCCTCCGTGGAGTCGCCCGTGCCCCTCTACTTCGGCGGCGCGTCGCCGGAGGCCGAGGAGGTCGCCGCCCGCCACGCCGAGGTGCAGCTGCTGTGGGGCGAGCCCCCGGCCGCCGTCGCCGAACGCGTCGCCCGGGTACGGGAGAAGGCCGCACGGGCCGGACGCGCCCTGCGCTTCGGGATCCGCCTCCACGTCATCACCCGCGACACCTCCGCCGAGGCCTGGCGGGAGGCCGACCGCATCCTGGCCGGGTTCGCCCCGGAGGCGGTCCGCGCCTCGCAGGAACGGTTCGCCCGGATGGACTCGACCGGACAGGCCCGGATGACCGCGCTGCACGGCGGCTCCGCCGAGAACCTGACCGTCTCCCCCAACCTGTGGGCGGGCATCGGACTCGTCCGCGAGGGCGCGGGCACGGCCCTCGTCGGCTCGCACGACGAGGTGGCGCAGCGCCTCTTCGAGTACGGGCGGGCGGGCGTGGACGAGTTCGTCCTGTCCGGCTACCCGCACCTGGAAGAGGCCTACCGGGTCGGCGAGGAGGTCGCACCGCGGCTGCGGGCGCTCACGGAGGCGGCCGGTACGCAGACGGCGGCCGGTGTCCGTGCGGACGGCACGGGGACGACGACCGGGGAGGTGGCGGCGTGACCCTCCTCGACACCGCCGAGAAGAAGGCCGGCGCGGCCCCCGCGCCCGCTCCCCCCGGGCGGCCCGCCCGCCGGATACCGGCCGGGGTCGCGGCCCTGCGCTGGACCGCGCTGCGGCTCCTCGCGCTCGCGGTCCTCCTCGCCGCCTGGCAGGCCGTGGTCGCGGCGGGCGTCTGGCCGCGCGTGCTCGTCCCGTCCCCGGGAGACGTGTGGCAGGCCTTCGTGAAGGCGTCCACCGTCCACGACGGGGTGCGCGGCATCAGCGGGCACCTGCTCGTCGAGCACCTGGCGGTCTCGCTGCGCCGGATCGCGATCGGCACCGGTTACGCGGCGCTCGTCGGCATCCCGCTGGGGCTCCTCATCGGGGTGGTGAAGCCGCTGGCCGTGGTCCTGGAGCCGGCTGTCACCTTCCTGCGCACGTTGCCCCCGCTGGCGTACCTCTCGCTGCTCGTCATCTGGTTCGGGATCGACGAGTCCCCGAAGATCTGGCTGCTGCTCATCGCCGCCCTCCCGCCGATCGCGGCGGCCACCGCCGCGGCCGTCCGGGGCGTCCCCACCGATCTGGTGGAGGCGGGCCGGGCCCTGGGCGCGGGGTCCGTGGCGCTGCTGTTCTCCATCCGGCTGCCGTCGGCGCTGCCGGAGATCCTGACGGGGGTGCGGATCGCCGTCGGCATCGCGTACACCTCGGTCGTCGCCGCCGAGACCATCAACGGCGTGCCCGGCATCGGCGGCATGATCCGCGATGCCCAGCGCTACAACCAGACCGACGTCGTCATCGCCGGCATCATCGCCATCGGCCTCTCCGGAATCCTCCTCGACGCGTTGTTCCGGGGCTTGGAGCGGGCGGCGGTCCCCTGGCGCGGCCGCGCCTGACACCCCCTCCCCCTTCTCTCCCCACCACCCTCTCTTCCCCGAAGGAACCGTCATGCCCTCCTCCCGTCGCGGCGCCGTGCTCGCCGCCTCCGCCACCGCCCTGCTGCTAGCCCTCTCCACGACCGCCTGCGGCGGTGCCGACTCCGGCGGCGAGGGCAAGGGCGGGAAGGTCCGGGTGCGCATCGCGTACCAGGCGATCCCCAATGCCGATCTGGTGGTGAAGAACCAGAAGCTCCTGGAGAAGGCACTGCCGGACGCCGAGGTGTCGTGGGTGAAGTTCGACTCGGGCGGCGACGTCAACACCGCCGTGATCGCCGGGTCGGTGGACCTCGGGCTGCTGGGTTCGAGCCCGGTCACCAAGGGGCTCTCGGCGCCGCTGGACATTCCGTACAAGGTGCTGTGGATCCACGACCTGATCGGGGACAACGAGGCGCTCGTCGCCCAGAAGGACGTCGCGTCCGTCGCCGCGCTCAAGGGGCGGAAGATCGCGACCCCGTTCGGTTCGACC
This sequence comes from Streptomyces bikiniensis, assembly GCA_000716465.1. Classification (GTDB taxonomy): domain Bacteria; phylum Actinomycetota; class Actinomycetes; order Streptomycetales; family Streptomycetaceae; genus Streptomyces; species Streptomyces bikiniensis. The sequence continues at coordinate 95,713 of JNWL01000014.1, read as the reverse complement.
GCGCACTACTCGCTGCTCGTGGCGCTGGAGTCGGCGGGGCTCAAGGCGTCCGACGTGACGCTCGTCGACCTCCAGCCGCAGGACGCGCTCGCGGCCTGGCAGCGGGGCGACATCGACGCCGCCTACGTGTGGACGCCGAGCCTGACCGAGCTGAAGAAGGACGGGAAGGTGCTCGTCTCCAGCCGGGAGATCGCGGCCGAGGGCAGGCCGACCGCCGACCTGGGCGTGGTCACCGACGCGTTCGCGGCCGAGCACCCCGAGATCGTGGACGCCTGGCTGAAGGCCGAGGACCAGGCCGTGAAACTGGCCAAGAGCGACCCCGCGAAGGCGGCCGTCGCGATCGGCGCCGAGCTCAACCTCAGCCCCGAGGAGGCCCGCGAGCAGCTCGCCGAGCTGGTCCTGCTCACCGCGGAGGAGCAGCGGGGGGCCCAGTACCTGGGCAGGCCCGGCGCCCCGGGCGCGCTCGCGGGGAACCTGTACGACGCCGCCGTCTTCCTCAAGGGCCAGAAGGCCATCGATGCCGTGCCGGACCGGTCGGTCTTCGAGAAGGGCCTCGCGGTGAAGGAGCTGGCCCGTGTCACCGGCTGAGGCGGGTACGGAAACGGCTCCGGGCGGCGCCGATGTCGTGCTGTCCGGCGTCGGGGTCCGCTACGGCACGGCCAAGGCCCCCGTCGTCGCGGTCTCCGACGTGTCCCTGACCGTGGACCCCGGCGAGTTCGTGGTCCTGGTCGGCCCGTCGGGCTGCGGCAAGACGACGCTGCTGCGGCTCGTGGCGGGCTTCGAGCGGCCCGCCGCCGGGACCGTGGAGGTGCGCCGGAAGGTCGGCGTGGTCTTCCAGCAGCCCCGGCTCTTCCCCTGGCGCACGGTCGGGGGCAACCTCGCCTTCGCCCTGGCCCGGCACGGGGTGGAGCGCTCCGCGCGGGCCGCCCGGATCGAGGAACTGCTCTCCCTGGTGGGCCTGTCGGGCATGGCCGGGCGGCGCACCTGGGAGCTGTCGGGCGGGCAGCAGCAGCGCGTCGCGATCGCGCGGGCGCTCGCGGCGGAACCGCAGGTCCTGCTGATGGACGAGCCGTTCGCGGCCCTGGACGCGCTCACCCGCGAACGCCTCCAGGAGGAGGTCCGCGCCCTGGCGTCGACCACCGGCGCGACCGTCCTCTTCGTCACGCACTCGGCGGAGGAGGCGGTCCTGCTCGGCTCCCGGGTCCTGGTGATGGCGGCGGGCCCCGGCCGGGTGGTCGCCGAGGTCCCCGTCCCCTTCCCCCGCGATCCGGGCACGGACGTGGCCGCCCTGCGCGGCGACCCCGGCTTCGCCGCCCTGCGGTCGGAACTCGCGGCGGCGACGCGGAGCTCGGCGGCGCAGGGCCCGGTGGCACAGGGCCCGGCGGCGGCCTGAGGGTCCGGCGGAGGGGACGGGCCGGGGCGATCACGGTGCCGGGGGGCTGCGGTTACCCTGGCGCCGGACGCGAGGAGGAACCATGGCGCGGATGCCGTCGGCCGAACGACGCAGGCAGCTGGTCGAGGCGGCGATCAGGGCGATGACCAGGGACGGGGTCGCCCGGACCACCACCCGCTCGATCTGCGCCGAGGCGGGGGTGTCGCTGAGCGTCTTCCACTACTGCTTCGAGTCCAAGCAGGCGCTCCTCGAAGCCGCGATCGAGACGATCACCGACAACTACGTGGCGCGGGTGATGTCGGCGGTGGAGCCGGGCGCGACCCTGCGCGAGACCGTGCGGGGCGCGCTCCGGACGTACTGGGACCACGTCACCGCCCGTCCCGGCGAGCACATGCTGACCTACGACCTGACCCAGTACGCGCTGCGCGAGCCCGGGTTCGAGCACCTGGCGCGGGCCCAGTACGAGCAGTACGTGGCGTCGGCGGCCGATCTGGTCGAGCGGGTGGGGGCGGTGCGGGGGGTCGAGCCGAAGGTGCCGGTGGAGGTGGTCGCGCGGTATCTGGCGGCGGTGATCGACGGCCTCACCCTCCAGTTCCTCGTCCTCGGCGACGAGGACGCGGCGGACGGCCATCTCGACCTGATGGCCGATCAACTCGTGTCCCTGATGGAGGGTTGAGGGGGAGGCGGCCTCCCTCACGCGTGAGTGGGTCATCCGTCCCGGACCCTTGACTCGGTCCTTCGGCACCGCGATCCTCGGCACGCCCGGTACTCCCCCACCGACCGGAGGCTCGCTGCCCATGACTCGACCCCTCTCGCGCGGGAGGGGCGGCGGATCCGCCCTCCTGGCGCTCGTCCTCGCCCTGGCCGCCGTCCTCTTCGGCTCCGCCCCGGTCCCCGCCGCCGCGGGCGGCCCGTGGTGGGAGCCCACGTCCCGTCCCGCCGCCGACTCGCAGATCAACGTCACGGGCGCGCCGTTCACCGGCACCGACGCCCGGGGGAAGGTGCGCGGCTTCGTCGACGCGCACAACCACCTCATGTCCGACGAGGGCTTCGGGGGGCGGCTGATCTGCGGCCGCACGTTCTCCGAGGCCGGCGCGGCCGACGCGCTCAAGGACTGCCCCGAGCACTACCCCGACGGCTCCGGCGCCCTGTTCGAGAACATCACGGGCGGCGCCGACGGCCACCACGACCCGGTCGGCTGGCCCACGTTCGAGGACTGGCCCGCCCACGATTCCCTGACCCACCAGCAGAACTACTACGCCTGGGTCGAGCGCGCCTGGCGCGGCGGACAGCGCGTCCTCGTCAACGACCTGGTGACGAACGGCCTGATCTGCTCGATCCTGCCCCGCGACCGGGGCTGCGACGAGATGGACTCGATCCGCCTCCAGGCCCGCAGGACGTACGAACTCCAGGACTACGTCGACCGGATGTACGGCGGCCCGGGCAAGGGCTGGTTCCGGATCGTCACCGACGCCGCCCAGGCCCGCTCGGTGGTCGAGCAGGGCAAGCTCGCCGTCGTCCTCGGCGTGGAGACCTCGGAGCCGTTCGGCTGCAAGCAGATCCTCGACGTCGCCCAGTGCGACGAGGCGGACATCGACCGGGGCCTGGACGAGCTGTACGGCCTCGGGGTGCGCAGCATGTTCCTGTGCCACAAGTTCGACAACGCGCTGTGCGGCGTCCGCTTCGACGAGGGCGCCATCGGCACGGCGGTCAACATCGGCCAGTTCCTGTCGACCGGCACCTTCTGGACCACGGAGAAGTGCGCGGGCCCGCAGCACGACAATCCGATCGGCCTCGCGGCGGCCCCGGTGATGGCGTCGAAGCTGCCGCCGGGCGTGAGCGTCCCCTCGTACGCCTCCGACGCCAAGTGCAACACCCGCGGCCTGACCCGGCTCGGCGAGCACGCCCTGCGGGGCATGATCGACCGCGGGATGATGCTGGAGCTCGACCACATGAGCGTCAAGGCCGCGGGCCGGGCGCTGGACGTCCTGGAGTCCGAGGAGTACCCGGGCGTCCTGTCCAGCCACAGCTGGATGGACCTCGACTGGACCGAGCGGCTCTACCGCCTGGGCGGTTTCGTCGCCCAGTACATGCACGGCGCGGAGGGCTTCGTCGGCGAGGCGGGGCAGAAGGCCGCGCTGCGGGCGAAGTACGGGGTCGGCCTCGGCTACGGCACCGACATGAACGGCGTCGGCGGCTGGCCGGGCCCGGTCGGCACCGGCGCGCCGAACGCCGTGACGTACCCCTTCCGCAGCTTCGACGGCGGCGCGGTGCTCGACCGCCAGGTCACCGGGCAGCGCGTCTGGGACCTCAACACCGACGGCGCCGCGCACCACGGCATGGTCCCCGACTGGATCGAGCAGATCCGGCTCACCGCCGGCGGTCCGGGCGTCGTGGACGAGCTGGCCTCGGGCGCGGAGTCGTACCTGACCACGTGGAAGGCGACCGAGGACCACGAGCCGGGCGCGAACCTGGCGGCGGGCGCGCCCGCGTCGGCCAGTTCCTCGGAGTGGAACCCCTTCACCAGCTACGCGCCGGGCCGGGCCTTCGACGGCGACACGGGCACCCGCTGGGCCAGCGACTGGTCGGACGACCAGTGGCTGCGGGTGGACCTCGGGTCGGTCCGCCCGGTCGGGAAGGTCGTCCTGGACTGGGAGCGCGCGTACGCGAGCCGCTACCGGATCGAGCTGTCGGACAACGGCACGGACTGGCGGACGGTGTGGTCCACGACCACCGGGGACGGCGGGTACGACACGGCCGGGTTCCCGTCGCAGCCGGCCCGTTACGTACGGATCCACGGCGAGCGGCGGGCGACGAAGTGGGGGTACTCGCTCCACGAGGTGGCGGTCCACCGGGCCTGAGGGCGCCGGGAACCCCGTACGGGTGGGGCCGGTCGGACCGGGACGCGGTCCGACCGGCCCTCGCCGTGTCTTCTCCCTCGCCGTTTCCTCGCCCTCGCCGTGCCCTCTCCCACTGTGTCCTCGCTCCACCCCCTCGCTCCGCCGCGGTCCCCGGTGCGGGATCATGGAATCCGGAACGCAGAAGGGACGGAACGGACGATGAGGCACCGCAGTGTCGCGGACCTGATGACGCCCACCGCGGTCGCGGTGCAGCGCGGGACGCCGTTCAAGGAGATCGCGCGGCTCCTCGACGAGTACGGCATCACCGCGGTCCCGGTGGTGGACGACGAGAACCGGCCGGTGGGCGTCGTCTCCGAGGCGGACCTGCTGCGGCGGCACACGGCGAAGGACGGGCCGAGCACGGCGGAGGCCATGATGACGAGCCCGGTCGTCACGGCCCGGCCGTCGTGGACGGCGGTCGAGGCGGCCCGGCGGATGGAGCGGCACCGGGTGAAGCGACTGCCGGTCGTGGACGCGGACGGGCGGCTGATCGGGGTGCTGAGCCGGAGCGACCTGCTCCAGCTGTTCCTGCGCAGGGACCGCTCCATCCAGGAGGAGATCCGCGAGGACGTGGTCGTCCGGATCCTGCGCCTCTCCCCCGCCGCCGTGCACATCGACGTGGACGAGGGCCGGGTGACCCTGAGCGGCGCGCTGGAACGGCCGGGGATCGGCCCGATCCTGGTCCGGCTGTGCGAGACGGTGGACGGGGTGGTGGAGGTCGTGGACAGGCTGACGTACGAGGAGGGGGAAGGCGGGGCCTGAGAGGCGGGCCGGGCCGATCCGGATCTCGGGAGGCCGGGTCCGGTCCCCCGGGAGACCGGGGCCAGTCCTCGGGAGGGGCGGGTCAGGTCCCCCGGGAGACCGAGGCCAGTCCTCGGGAGAGCCGGGTCCGGCCCCCCGGAAGGGGAGCCGGCCTCGTCCTCGACGTCCGTCAGGAGACCGCCTCCGGCCAGCCGTAGCCGGGGCCGGTGCGCTGCGGCACGGTCCCCGCGCCCGCCGCCTCCATCTCCCGGTCGGCCTCCCGCATCAGCTTGCCCGCCAGGTCCTTCATCGCGCGGCTCGCGGCGAGCTCGTCGCCGATCGCGGGCACGTCCCTGTCCGTCGGGTTGCAGCGGGCGGAACCGCGGCCCGTGAGCGTCGAGGTCCCGGTGCTCAGCCGGGCCTCGGCCCGGGTCGTACCGCCGTCCTCGACCAGCTCCACACCGACCGTCCACTCCAGAGTGCGGGTCATGGTCTGCCTCCTCGCACCGTCCGGCAGCGGGCCGTGCGCACCGGCGCGACCCCTTCCGACGGTTCCAGGATCCCACCGGCGGGGGCCCCGGCGCGCGGGGGCGGCCCTGTTCCCGGGCTGCCATAGGAGTTCCGATGGCAGCCATGGGTCTCCCCATTGGTGGACCTCCGGACGCCGGTCTACGGTCGGAGACGTACCCCCGCTTCCCCGCACTCCCCCGGAGACTTCCGTGTCCAAGATCCTCTTCGTGATGACCGGCGCCGATCACTGGACCCTCGCCGACGGCACCGAGCACCCCACCGGCTTCTGGGCGGAGGAGGTCGTCGCCCCCTACGAGGCGTTCGCGGAGGCCGGCCACGAGGTCGTCGTCGCCACCCCCGGCGGCGTCGTCCCCACCGTGGACGAGGGCAGCCTGGCGCCCGAGCACAACGGCGGGCCGGAGGGCGCCGGGAAGACCGCCGCCGCGCTCGCCTCGATCGAGGCGATCAAGCACCCGATCGGCCTGGACGACGTGGACCTCGACGCGTACGACGCCGTCTTCTACCCCGGCGGCCACGGGCCCATGGAGGACCTCGCCGTCGATCCCGTCTCCGGCCGGCTGCTCGTGGACGCCCTCGACTCCGGCAAGCTCGTCGCCGTCGTCTGCCACGGGCCCGCCGCGCTCCTCGCCGCCACCCGGCCCGACGGCACGAACGCCTTCGCCGGTTACGAGGCCGCCGCCTTCACCAACGCCGAGGAGGCCCAGGGCGGCCTGGCGGACAGGGCCGCGTGGCTCCTGGAGACCCGTCTGACCGACGCGGGCGTGAACGTGGTGGCGGGCGAGCCGTGGGCGCCGAAGGTCGTCGTGGACCGGAACCTGGTCACCGGCCAGAATCCCGCCTCGTCCGCCCCGCTCGCGGCCGAGGTCGTCGCACGCCTCGCCTGACCACACACCGGCACACGGACGCGGACGGTCTTTCGCCATGAGCGACACGGAGCCCGACGACAGCGGTACGAGGCGACCCGGCGCGACGCCCGTGACGGACCTGAACCTGCTGCGGACGTTCCTGGCGGTCCACCGCTCCGGCTCGTTCACCGCCGCCGCCGGGCTCCTGGGCCTCTCCCAGCCCACGGTGACCGAACGCATCCGCTCCCTGGAGAGGCAGACGGGCCGCGAGCTCTTCGAACGGCTGCCGCGCGGCGTCGCCCCGACCTCCGTGGCCGACGACCTCGCGGCCCGGGTCGCGGCCCCGCTCGACGCGCTCGCCGCCGCGCTCGGCCACGAGGCCGCGCCCCACGAGCGGGCCGCCCCCGTCCACCTGGCGGGCCCCGCCGAGCTGCTCTGCGTCCGCGTCCTGCCCCTCCTGGCCCCGCTCGTGGAGGACGGCGTACGGCTGCGGATCGCCCCGGGCCTGACCGAACCCCTCCTCGACGGGCTGCGCGCGGGCCGCCACGACCTGGTGATCGCCACGTTCCGGCCGCGCGGACGCTCCCTGGTCGCCGTCCCCCTGATGGACGAGGAGTTCGTCCTGGTCGCCGCGCCCGCGTGGGCCGGGCGGGTGAGGGGCCGGCCGGCCGCGGAGGTCCCGGCCGCCCTGCGCGCGGTGCCCCTCGTCGCCTACGCGGAGGACCTGCCCATCGCACGCCGCTACTGGCGCCACGTCTTCGGCACGCGGCTGTCCCGCCCCGCCGACGTCACCGTCCCCGATCTGCGGGGCGTTCTCGCGGCGGTGGCCGCCGGGGCCGGTTTCAGCGTGCTGCCGCGCTACCTCTGCGCGTCCGGACTGGCCTCCGGGGCGCTCGTCCTCCTCCACGAGCCGGAGGACCCGCCCCTCAACACCGGCTACCTCGTGCGGCGCCCGGGCCGGGCGGACAACCCCGACGTCACGCGCGTGCGTGACGCGCTGGTCGCGGCGGGACGCTCCTGGTGAGCCCGGGACGGCCCGGGCGGAGGCCGATGCAAGGGGCCGGTGCGCGAGGCCTGTGTACGAGGTCCGTGCGCGAGGTCCGTGCGCGAGGTCCATGCACGAGGCCTGTACAAGGGGCCGGTACAAGAGGGCCGGTATAACCGGAGCATGATCTACCACGTCGTCCCCCTCGCCGAATGGTCCGCACGTCCGGAGCGGCCGTACGCGCCCGCGTCCCTGGCCGAGGAGGGTTTCGTCCACTGCGCGCCCGACGAGGCGACCGCCCTCGCCGTCGTCAACGCCTTCTACCGCGCCTCCCCCCGGCCCCTCCTGGCGCTCGTCCTCGACGAGGACCGGCTGTCCGCCCGGACCGAGCGGGAGGCGGCCGTCCCCGCCCCGCCACCGGGGGTTCCCGACGGGACCCTCTTCCCCCACGTGTTCGGACCGCTCGACCGCGAGGCCGTCGTACGGGTCCTGGAGGTCACCTGGAACGAGGACGGCCGGGCCGTCGGAACGGCGCCGCGGGGGTGACGGGGACGTCCTGATTCCCGGTGGGCGCCCTCCGTTCCTCCACGAGCACCGCTCCGGTGTGATGACGTGTAAAGCGCGGGTGCCCTGCGTGTTCTCTCAGCCGCGCGGTCGGTGGTGCGCGAGCATACGGACGCCGACGCGAGCTCCCCGCCCCGTGGGCCCGGTCGGACGATTCCGGCCGGCGGGCGCCACGGCGCGTGACGGGCGCGGGTCGCAGTGCTCGACGCAAGAACACCGACACAGGAAGAAGGACGGACGTGTCCGGCAGCGAAAGCGAGAACCCGGCAATCCCCGCCCCCACCCCGGCGCCGACCCGGCCCCGGACCAACCGGGACTGGTGGCCCAACCAACTGGACCTCCAGGTCCTCCACCAGCACTCGCCCCTGTCCGATCCGATGGGAGAGGACTTCGACTACGCGGCGGAGTTCGCGACCCTGGACCTCGACGCGCTGAAGCGGGACGTCTTCGAGGTGATGACGGCCTCGCAGGACTGGTGGCCCGCCGACTACGGCCACTACGGGCCGCTCTTCATCCGGATGAGCTGGCACGCCGCCGGCACGTACCGCATCGCCGACGGCCGGGGCGGCGGCGGCTCCGGCGCCCAGCGCTTCGCGCCCCTCAACAGCTGGCCGGACAACGCGAGCCTCGACAAGGCGCGCCGGCTGCTCTGGCCGGTCAAGCAGAAGTACGGCCGGAAGATCTCCTGGGCCGACCTCCTCGTCTTCGCCGGCAACTGCGCCATGGAGTCCATGGGGTTCAAGACGTTCGGCTTCGCCTTCGGGCGGGAGGACATCTGGGAGCCGGAGGAGATCTTCTGGGGCCCCGAGGACACCTGGCTCGGGGACGAGCGCTACAGCGGCGACAGGGAGCTCACCGGGCCCTTCGGCGCCGTGCAGATGGGCCTGATCTACGTCAATCCCGAGGGCCCCAACGGGAACCCCGACCCGCTGGCCGCCGCCCGGGACATCCGGGAGACGTTCGGCCGCATGGCGATGAACGACGAGGAGACGGCGGCGCTCATCGTCGGCGGCCACACCTTCGGCAAGTGCCACGGCGCGGTCGACCCCTCGTACATCGGTCCGGAGCCCGAGGCCGCCCCCTTCGAGCAGCAGGCCCTCGGCTGGCGGAACACGTACGGCACCGGCGTGGGCGGCGACGCGCTCACCAGCGGCCTGGAGGGCGCCTGGACCTCCCGGCCGACGAAGTGGGACAACGGCTACCTGGACAACCTGTACGGGTACGAGTGGGAGCTGACGACCAGTCCGGCCGGAGCGAAGCAGTGGACGCCCACGGACCCGTCGGCGAAGGACACCGTGCCCGACGCCCACGACCCGTCGAAGAAGCACGCCCCGATGATGCTGACGACGGACATCGCGCTGAGGGTCGACCCCGTCTACGGGCCGATCACGAAGCGCTTCCACGAGAACCCGGACCAGCTCGCGGAGGCGTTCGCCAAGGCCTGGTACAAGCTGCTGCACCGTGACATGGGCCCCCTCTCGCGCTACCTGGGCCCCTGGATCCCCGAGCCGCAGCTGTGGCAGGACCCCGTCCCCGCGGTCGACCACGAGCTGGTCTCGGACGAGGACGTCGCCTCCCTCAAGCGCCGGGTCCTCGACTCGGGCCTGTCCCTCCCCCAGCTGGTCACCACCGCGTGGGCGGCGGCGGCGAGCTTCCGCGGCACCGACAAGCGCGGCGGGGCCAACGGGGCGCGGATCCGGCTCGCGCCGCAGAAGGACTGGGAGGTCAACGCCCTGCCCGAGGTGGCCGGGACCGTGGAGGCCCTGGAGCGGATCCGGGAGGACTTCGACGGCGCGCAGGGCGGCGGGAAGCGGATCTCGCTCGCCGACCTGATCGTCCTGGGCGGCTGCGCGGCCGTCGAGCAGGCCGCGCGGAACGCCGGGCACGACGTCACGGTCCCGTTCGCGCCGGGGCGTACGGACGCCTCGCAGGAGCAGACGGACGTGGAGGCGTTCGCCGTGCTCGAACCCAAGGCGGACGGCTTCCGCAACTACCTGCGGGCGGGCGAGAAGCTGTCGCCGGAGACCCACCTCCTCGACCGCGCCAACCTGCTGACGCTGACCGCGCCCGAGATGACGGCGCTCGTCGGCGGCATGCGGGTCCTGGACACCGGCTTCGCCGGGTCCCCGCACGGCCGCTTCACCCACCGGCCCGAGGCGCTGACCACCGACTTCTTCGTCAACCTGCTCGACATGGGCACGGAGTGGAAGACGTCGGCCGCGGAGGAGAACGTCTTCGAGGGCCGCGACCGCGCCACGGGCGAGCTCAAGTGGACCGCCACGCCCGTCGACCTCGTCTTCGGCGCGCACTCCCAGCTCCGCGCCCTCGCGGAGGTGTACGCCGCCCGGGACGGGGGCGAGAAGTTCGTGCGCGACTTCGTGGCGGCGTGGGACAAGGTGATGAACCTCGACCGGTTCGACCTCGCCTGAACCCACCGGCCCGTTCCGGCCCCGGGCGGCCGGAACGGGCACGGGCCGTGGGGACCCGCCGTGTCTGCCGGGGCGATTGCCGGGTAACCGGGTCCCGTACGGACGACGCGGGCGACCCTCGAAGGAGTGAAGAGCGTGACGGTCAAGGCGATGGGGTGGGCGCACTCGTTTCCCGTGTCCGGAGGTGTGCGGGCCGGCCGGCAGTGGACGCGGCGGCACCTGGCCTCCCTGCCGTGGACCGCGCGGGAACCGGAGACGGTGGACTCCGTCGTCCTGGCCGTCTCCGAGCTGCTCACCAACGCCCACCTCCACGCGCACAGCGACGCGCAGCTCGTGCTCACCTGGGACGGCGACTGCCTCCACATCAGCGTCCACGACGAGGACCCGACGCTGCCCCGCCCCCGCGTCGCGGAGGAGGGGGCGGTCTCGGGGCGGGGCGTGAGCATCGTGCGGGCCCTCGCCGACGAGTGGAGCATGCGCTGCCAGCGGCACGGCAAGACGGTCACGGCGTGCTTCCGCCCGGCCCTTCCCTTGGAGGACGACGAGACCCCGGACGACGAGGCCCCGGACGACGAGGCCCCGGACGACGAGGCCCCGACCGCCGGCTCCGGCCGACGAGACGCCGGCCGATGAGCGGTCGGGGGGCGGTTCGCCCGGGCCCCCCGACCGCCACCCGCTCAGGGCTTGTTGGCGAGGGCCCCGAGGTACTGGTTCAGCTGCTTCATCCGCGCGTCCATCCGGCCCGCGCGCTCGGACACGGCCCTCAGCTCGTCGCGGACCCCGAGCAGGGCCAGGACCACGGCCCTCGCGGTGGGGTCGGACACCTCTTCCAGGGCCGCGCGGACCTCGTCCGCCGCCGGAACGGGTCGGGATGCCTGTGCCATGGCTGCGCCTCCTGTCCGGCCGCCCATCGGCCGTCCCCGTACGTGTGCCCCGAAACCCTCCGTACGGACAGGGGGACTGTCCGTACGGAGGAACCGGCCGGCGGCACGGGCTCCCGTCGCGGTCAGAAGGCGTACCGCACCCGCAGCCACGGGGCGCGCGCCTCGATCAGGCGGCGCAGCGACTCGACGGCGGACGCCTTGGTGCCCGTGCGGTAGCGCACGTTCCGCGCGCCGTTCTCGGAACGCTTCGGCTGCTGGAGGTCCGGGCGCCACAGGACCTCCTCGGCACGGGGGTGCCACCCGAGGTTGACCTCGTGGAGGTCCTCGTTGTGCGTCAGCATGATGACCTCCGCCGCGGCCCGGTCCTTCACCCTGCGGGGGAGCACGTCGTCCATGGCGCGGAGCAGTTCGTCCCATGCCTGTTGCCAGCCCGGACGGATCACCACCGGGGAGAGGTTGAAGTGGACCTCGTACCCGGCGTCCAGGAAGTCGGCGGCCGCGGCCAGGCGGTCCGGGACCGGGCTCGTCCGGATGTCGAGGAGCCTGGAGTCGTCCGGCGGCATCACGGAGAAGCGGATGCGCGTACGGCCCCGCGGGTCGAGCCGCAGCAGGTCCGGGTTGACGAACTTGGTGGCGAAGGACGCCTTGGCGGTGGGCCACCGGCGGAAGGCCCGGACCAGGTCGGCGGTGTTGTCGCTGATCAGGTCGTCGACCGCGCAGTCGCCGTTCTCCCCGATGTCGTAGACCCAGGCCCGGTCGTCGCACTGGTTGGGTTCCCGTTTCGGTCCGGCGGCGGCGACGTGCCGGCCCAGGGCGGCCAGGACGCGGTCCACGTTGGTGAAGACGGTGACGGGGTTGGCGAAGCCCTTGCGGCGCGGGACGTAGCAGTACGCGCAGGCCATGGCGCAGCCGTTGGAGAGGCCGGGGGCGATCCAGTCGGCGGAGCGGCCGTTGGGCCGGACGCCGAAGGACTTCCGCTCCCCGAGGACCAGGGTGTCGCGCTTGGTCCTCACCCAGCGCTCCACGTTCCCGGCGTTGCCGTGCAGGTGCGGGACGCGCCAGTGGGACTCCGTCTCCACGATCCGGGCCCCGGGGAAGCGCGCGATGATCTGCCGCCCCCGCAGGGAGTCCGCGGCGGCGGGTTCGGCGTGGATCTCCGCCACGTCGAGCATTCGGCGCGCCCGCTCCCCGTCGCGGAACGGCCGGTCGTGCGTCTCTCCGGCGGGGGCGGCCGCGAGCTCGCCCACGTCGAACAGACCCTCGGCCCCCTCCCCCGGTCCTTCGGAACGCCTTCGCATGTCCACTCCGCTGCGCTGGGCCGGCGCGCGCCGCCGGGGCGGGCGCTGTCGGCGGCCGGGCCTCTGCCTCGGCGTCCTCTCCAGTGTAGGGAGCCGGTCCGCCGGAGGGCCGCGGGCGGCGGCTCAGGAGCGGGCGGACCCGCCCTCCCGGTCGGACCGGGGCCAGACGTAGGGAAGGTCGTCGGGAACTCCCGGGAAGAGGTCGCGGTAGACCTCCGGGGCCTTGCGCACCAGCGCGGACCGGTGACTGCGGTGGAACGCGGGGTCGCCGAGCCAGGGCGGCAGCTCGCCGGCCGCCGCGAGCTCGTCCTGTTCCCTCACCCCTCGCCCGGGGGCCAGGGCGAGGTAGTCGCGCGTGAGGGTGGCGGCGCAGGTGTCGGAACGGCCCCCGGCCGTCCAGACGCCGCAGACGTCGAGGCCGTAGCGCACCAGGGCCTCCTCGTAACCGGCCCACATCCGCACCGCGGGGTGCCGGCGCCACCCGTATCCGGGGACGGTGAGCCCCCGGAGGACCTGGAGGGCCTCGACGCGCTGTTTGCCCAGCCGCTTCGGGTCGAGCACGGCGGCCGAGTCGGCGAATCCGGCATGGGGGAGAAATGTCTGCACGGAACAGCCCTACCCGTTCTTCGGCCCGCCGCCTCCGGATCGCGGGGCGTGATCGGAGCGGAGCGTCCCCGGACCCGATCCGGTCCCCGTCCTCGTACGTCACCCTGCGCACGTCGTTCGCCCGGGTCTCGCGGCCGGCGGGGCCGGCCTTCGCGGTCCCCACGGAGACGCCTGCGAAGAGGTCGACGCCCATGACGCCGGGACGGGGCCGGTGGCACGGGGAAGGTGCCGGACAGGGCGGTACCGCTAGGGCGTCTCCTCGGGGGTCGCGGTGTGGTCCCGGTGGCCGTGCGTGCGCCGCCGCTCCTTCATCTCCGCCTCGTAGAGGTGGGGGCGGCCCTCGGCGAGGGCCGCGACGGCGTCGCGTTCGACCTTCTTGAACGGCTCGTAGTACGTCCGGTCGTAGGACTCGACCAGCTGGAACGTCCAGTGTCCCGGGATGACGTTGCGGCCGAGGACCTCCCGTTCGACGAGAGCGGCCCACTCCTCGTGGCCGGCCCGCCTGAGCAGCGCCACCGCCCTGTCCAGCTCCAGGTCGGCGGTGCCGGTCAGCTGGTGGAAGGAGTACAGGTGGCCGCGGGCCCGTTCGGTGGTCTCCAGTGCCTTGGAGAGCGAGCCCAGCGCCTCCACCGTGAGGTCGTCGACGTTCTCGGGACGTACGCGGCGGCCCCGGTGATCATCATCGTTGGTCATGTACCCCCTCTGCCCCCGGCCCGGGAGGGGCACACCCGGCCGGATCGCATGTGGTCCGGCCGGGTCAACCCGCCGGGCGGCGGGGACGCGGGTCAACGGCCGCCACGGTCCGGCCCCTCCCCGGCGGCGAGGCCGCCGGGTCCGAGCAGCCCCGTAGGGCGCAGGGCGCCCTCCTCCTCCAGACGGGGCAGGGTCCTCGCCGAGGACCACGCCACGAGCGCGGGCAGGAGGGGGCGGACGGGCTGCACGAGGCGCAGCCAGGGGGGCGCGTAGACGGTGGCGGAGCGACGGCGGACCGCCTCGGCCAGCCAGGACGCCACCGTCTCCACGGGGTACACCCTGCGCGCGGGGCGGGGCATGTGGGCGCGGAGCTCGCGCAGGACGTCGTGGGCGTCCACGTCCCGCACCATGTCGGTGTCCGTCCAGTGCAGGTACGCGACGCCGACCGCGACGCCCCGGTGGGCGCACTCCGCGCGCAGCGACCGGGCGAACGACTCGGCCCCCGCCTTCGAGGCGCAGTAGGCGCTCATCATGGGGGCCGATCCGAAGGCGGCGGTCGAGGCCACCTGGAGGAAGTACCCCCGCGAGGCGAGCAGACCCGGCAGGAAGACCCTGGCCGTGGTCGCGCTGCCCATGAGGTTGACCTCGACGACGCGGTTCCAGGTCCTCGGGTCGGACGCGGCGAACGGGCCGCCCTCGGCGACGCCCGCGTTGGCGATCACGACGGAGGGCTCCCCCAGGTCGCGCGTCACCCGGCGGGCCGTCCGTTCCATGAGGTCGTCGTCCGTCACGTCGACCTCGTAGCACCGGCTGCCCGGGGGCAGCTCCCGCGCCACCCGTTCCAGGGTCTCGCGCTCCCGGCCGAGCAGGGCGATCCGCATGCCCCGGCCGGCCAGTTCCCTGGCGAGCCCGGCTCCCAGGCCGCGTGCCGCGCCCGTCACGACCGCCGTCCGCCCCCGCAGGGGGTTGTCGTGGGACATGTTCCTCCAAGCGGTGGTCGGGCCTTCCCGGTTCTCCTCCCCGCCGGTCGCGGGGACGCCTCCATGGCACCACCGGGCCTCGCGAGCCGCCTTCCGACTGCGCCGATTGCCGCATGGTCCCGGTTTTCTCCGCACAGGTGTGAGAACGAGAATCGGGGGCACGCGTGGCCGGGGGTGCGAAGGCCGGGAGGCGAGTGATCGGCGCCCCCGACCGGTGACGTATCGTCGGAGCCGGTTTCGCACGGCAGGACAGGTGAGGGGAAGGCCCATGGACAACGAGGAATCGAAGCGGTTGCTGGAACTGCTGACCGCGCGGCGGGCCGACCTGCTGGCGCAGTGGGAGGAGACCGTCGGAGCCTCGTTGCGCGGGCGCGTGAGCACCGCGGAACTCGGCCGGGAACTGGGCGAGCTCTACGACGCGGTCGTGGACGCCGTGTCGAAGGGCGGTCTCGCCGGGCGCGGCGAGCACTTCGCCGTCGTGCGCAGTCTTCTCGTCGAGCTGTCGCGCACCCGGGCCCGGCAGGGGTTCACCCCGACCGAGACCGCCGTGAGCATCTTCGCGCTCAAGGAGGTCCTCGAGCCCCTCCTCGCGGGTTCCGTCGAGGACGCGCGCGCCTACCTGCAGTTCGCCCGCCTGCTCGACGACCTCGGCCTGTTCACGGTGGAGGAGTACGCCCGGACCCGCGAGGAGATCATCTCCGCGCAGTCGCAGCAGCTGCTCGAGCTGTCCACGCCCGTGGTGAAGCTGTGGGACGGCGTGGTGGGCGTGCCCCTGGTGGGCACGCTCGACTCCGCGCGCACCCAGGTGGTGATGGAGAAGCTGCTCCAGGCCCTGGTGGACTCCAACTCCGCGCACGCGATCATCGACATCACCGGTGTGCCGGCCGTCGACACGCAGGTCGCGCAGCACCTCCTCAAGACCGTCGTCGCAGCGCGGATGATGGGCGCGGAGTGCACCATCTCCGGCATCCGGCCCCAGATCGCGCAGACCATCGTCGCCCTGGGCATCGAGTTCGGCGACATCCCCACGAAGGCGACCCTGGCCGACGCCCTGCGCCACGCCCTGATGGAGATCGACAAGGCCGCCGCGGCCCGTCCGGCGGGTCTGCTGTGAGCGATCGCGTACCGGTCCTGAAGATCGGTGACATCCTGCTGGTGTCGATCCAGGTGGACCTGGAGGACCAGATGGTGCTCGACCTCCAGGACGACCTCTCCCAGCAGATCGTCGCGACCGGCGCCCGCGGCGTGGTCATCGACATCTCGGCCCTGGAGATCGTCGACTCGTTCGTCGGGCGCATGCTGGCCACCACGGCCGCCATCTCCCGCGTCCTCGGCGCGGAGACGGTCGTCGTCGGCATGCGCCCGGCCGTCGCCATGACGCTGGTGGAGCTCGGGCTCTCACTGGGCGGCGTCCGCACCGCGCTCAACCTCGAACTCGGACTGGGCTACCTGCGCCGGGCGCAGGACACTCCTCCGGCGCGCCGGTGAAGGAGTATCCGGCCGACGAGGCCTCCCGCGAGGAAGTGGAGATCCGGTCCAGCGGCGACGTCGTCAAGGCCCGCCAGGCGGTTCGCGTCCTCGCCCAGCAGGCCGGTCTGTCCCTGGTCAACCAGACCAAGCTGGTCACGGCCGCCAGCGAGCTGGGCCGCAACACCCTCATCTACGGCGGGGGCGGTACGGCGCGCGCGGTCATCGTCCGCGACGTGGCGCGCGTCGGCGTGTGGGTGAGCTTCTCGGACACCGGCCCGGGCATCCCCGACATCGAGCAGGCCCTGACCGACGGCTGGACGTCGGGCAGCGGCATGGGGCTGGGGCTCAGCGGCGCCCGGCGGCTGGTCGACGAGTTCGAGCTGGACTCGGCGCCGGGCGCCGGAACCACGGTGACGGTGCTGAAGTGGGCGCGGTGAACCCGGTGTCCGGTGACGAGACCGAGGCCGGGGACGTCGTGTGGCTGCGCCTCGACGTCGCCGTCGCCGCGGCCGCCCGGCGGGAGGCCGCGCGGCTGGCCCGGCGCATCGGCATGGCTCCGGTCCGCGTGGCCGAGGCGGAACTCGCCGTGACCGAGGCGGCCACCAATCTGCAGAAGCACGCCCGGGACGGCGCCCTGGCCCTGCGGGTGACCGCCCCCCGGGGCCGGGCCGCCCTCGAACTCCTCTCCCTGGACAGCGGTCCGGGCATGACCGACCTGGGCAGTGCGCTCACGGACGGCGTGTCCGGCAGCGGCACCCTGGGCGTGGGCATGGGGGCGATCGCGCGGTTCGCCGACGTCTTCGACGTCCACTCCCTGCCCGGCCGGGGTACGGCACTGCTCGCGCGGTTCTGGGCGGAGGACGGCCCCGGCCCGCTCCCCGACCCCGACGAGCCCGAGGTCGCCGGTCTGACCCGCCCGATCAGCGGCGAGGAGGTCTGCGGGGACACCTGGGCCGCGCGCACCGAGCACGGCTCCGACGGGGCGCGGGCGGTCACGGTGATGATGTGCGACGGGCTGGGGCACGGCCCGCTGGCGGCGCTCGCCGGCGAGCGCGCGCGGGCCGCCTTCCGGGCGAGTGCCCACAGGAGCCCCCAGGACGTCGTGCGAGCCCTCCACGCGGAGCTGCGGGGCAGTCGGGGCGCGGCGATCACGGTCGCCCGGGCCGACTTCTCCCGGGGGGTGGTGGAGCACTGCGGGGTCGGGAACGTCAGCGCTTTCGTCGTCGGCGGGGAGAAGCGCGTCCCCCTCCTCTCCCTTCCCGGGATAGTGGGCCACCAGCTGCCCGCCCTCCGGCCCTTCCGGACCGCGCTGGAACCCGGTGCGGTCCTCGTCATGCACTCGGACGGCCTGAGCGACCGCTGGTCACCGGCCGATCTCCCCGGCCTGTTCACCCGGCAGCCGACCGTCGTCGCGGCCCAGCTCCTCGGGCAGGCGGGAGTGCGCCGCGACGACGCGGGCATCGTCGTCGCCCGGGCGGCCCGCGGATGAGGCAGCCGCACGTCGACAGTCTCTGCGTCCTTCCGCTGGCCGTCGAGCGGGACGGGTTTGAACTGCGGAGGCGGGGACAGTTGGTGTGTCGTGCCCTGGGTCTGGAGGGGCACGAACTGGTGCGAGTGGTGACGGTACTGAGCGAGGTGGGACGTGATCTCCTGGGAGCCCCGGGGCTTCGCGTGGACCTGCAGGTGGAGAGCTCCCTGCGGGACTCCGATCTCTTCCGTGCCCGCTTCACCTGGAGCGGTCCCCGCGTCCCCGGCCGTGATGCGCTCGACGCCGCCGGGCGGCTCCTGGACCACTGCCGGTACGCCGCGTCGTCCGGAGAGAACGCGTTGACGGTCGGCCAGCGGCTGACCGCCTCCTCGGGGGGCCCCGGGGAGAGGGCGGAGCGCGCCCGTACGGCACTCCGCGAATCGGGCGACCTCAGCATGGGCGAGGAGCTGCGGATCCAGAACCGCCAGCTCCTCCAGGCCCTGGAGGAGTCGAGGGCCCAGCAGGAGGAGCTGCAGCGGCTGAACGCCGAGCTGGAGGAGACCAACAAGGGGGTGGTCGCCCTCTACAGCGAGCTGTCCGCGGAGCTGGAGGAGACGAACACCGGCGTGGTGGCCCTCTACGCCGAGCTGGAGGACAAGTCCCGTCAGCTGCGTCTGGCGAGCGAGGCCAAGACCCGCTTCTGGGCCAACGTGAGCCACGAGCTGCGGGCCCCGGTCAACTCGGTCATCGCGCTGGCCCGTCTCCTGCTCGCGCCCGACGCGGATCCGCTGACCGAGGAGCAGCGCCAGCAGATGTCGCTGATCGCCGGCTCCGGCAGTACGCTCCTGGCCCTGGTCGAGGAGCTCCTGGACGTGGCCAAGGCCGAATCGGGACGCCTGGAACCGCATCTGGTGCCCACCGACCTGCGGACCCTGCTGCACCAGTTGCGGGGGACGCTGCGGAGCATGGCCCGTGACGGGGTGCGGCTGGACATCCCCGACGTGGAGGACGTGCCGGAACTCGTCACCGACGAGGTCATGCTCACACGCGTCCTGCGCAACGTGCTGTCCAACGGCCTGAAGTTCACCACGGCCGGCGAGGTCCGCCTCACGGTCACGGCCGAGGACCGGGCCGGACGGCCCTGGTTCGTCTTCACCACCACCGACACGGGCATCGGGATCCCCCAGGACCAGCAGGACCGTGTCTTCGAGGAGTTCTACCAGGTCCTGGGCACACACCAGCGGGGGCAGCCGGGCACCGGCCTCGGCCTGCCCTACGCCCGCAGGCTGACCAGCCTGCTGGGCGGCGTCCTCACGCTGACCAGCGAACCGGGTGCGGGGACCGTGGTGCGGGTCGAGATCCCGGCCCGTCACGACCTTCCCGCACAGGACGCGCCGCAGTCCGGGGCCGCCGACGGCACCCGGGTGGGGTCGCTGGTCGTCGTGGACGACGACCGGACGTTCGTCGAACTGCTCCGGCCGGTCCTGCACCGGGTCGCACGGAAGGTGACGGAGGTGTCGGTCAGCTCGCGGGCCGTCGACGTCATCCGCGCGGAGCGGCCCGACGCGGTCCTGATCGACCTGGCGATGCCCGCCCCCGACGGGTACGTGCTCCTCCAGGTCCTGGCCCGCGACCCGGAGACCGCGGACGTCCCGGTCGTGGTCCTCACCTCGTCCGACCCCGGAGACGTGGATCGCTCCCGGCTCACCCACGCGCGGGCCGTCCTGGGCAAGACGCACCTGACGCCCGAACGCATCGCCCTGTCCCTGGCCATCGATCCGGCCGGACCCGACCACACCCCGCCGGCGGAGGCCGGCGAGCAGCGCACGTCCGGAGAAGCCACGCCGTGATCGCAGGCCAGTTCCCTTCCGACCACTCGCCCGCGTGCGTCCTGGTCGTGGACGACAACCCGACCAACCGCTACGTCCTGCGGACCACGCTGTCCCGCGCGGGCCACACCGTCGTGGAGGCGGAGGACGGCACCGGGGCGCTCGCGCTGCTCAAGGACGCCGACGCCCTGCCGGAGGTGGCCGTCGTCGACGTGCGGCTGCCCGACATGACCGGCTTCGAGGTCTGCGAGCGCATCAAGGCCGACCCGGCGACGGCGGGCATCCCCGTCCTCCACGTCTCGGCGTCCGCCATCACCGTCGACGACCGCACCCAGGGCCTCAACCGGGGCGCGGACGCCTACCTCACGGAGCCCATAGCCCCGGACGAGCTCCTCGCCACCGTCACGGCCACCCTGCGCTACGCGCGGGCGCGCCGCCGGGCCGAGCGCCTCGCGGACCGCCTGCTGCACCTGAACGAGGCGACCCTGCTCCTCTACAGCGCGGACAGCGCCGCCGGGGTCGCCCGGGCGGCCGCCCGGGGCGCGTCCATCGTCCTGGGGGCGCCCGCCGTGGCGGCGATCATCTCCCCGCACGGGGAACCGGCCTCGGCGGTCTGCGACGGCGCGGGCGGCCCTTCCTCCCCGGACGCCGTCGCCGACGCGCGGCTCGACGCCCGCGACCTGCCCCCGCACCACGAGCTGGGAGACCGTACCGGGACGCGCCTGCTCACGGTCCACGCCCGCGAATGGCCGGGGTTCCCGTCCGGCCCCGTGCCCCGCGACAGGCTGGTCGTGGCCGTGGCGCGCGCCAAGCCCGGCCGGCAGCCGGTGTGCCTCGCGGTCCCCGCGGAGACGGTGTCGACGTCCGACGACGAACAGCTGCTCGCCCAGCTGGCCCAGGCGTGCGCGCTCGCCCTGGAGGCCCTGCGGAGCTACACCGAGGAGCACGACCTGGCCCTCACCCTCCAGCGGAGCTTCCTGCCCGAGACGCTGCCCGACTCGCACCTCGCCGACCTCGCGGTGCGCTATCTGCCGGCCAGCGACCACGCGGAGATCGGCGGCGACTTCTACGAGGCCCTTCCGACGCGGGGCGGCCTCCTGCTCGCCGTCGGCGACGTCGCCGGCCACTCCCTCGACGCGGCCATGCTCATGGGGCAGGTGCGCCACGCGCTGCGCGCCTACGCCATCGAGGGGCATCCGCCGCACGACATCCTCGGGCGGCTCGACCACCTGCTGACGGCCGTCGGGGCGCGACTGACCCTCACCCTGTGCATCGTCCTCATCGACGAGGCCACCGGTCTGCTGCACATCGCCAACGCCGGCCATCTGCCGCCGCTGCTGCGCACCCCCGACGGGCAGGTCCGCTCCCTGGACGAACACGGACCGCTCCTGGGCATAGGCCTCCCCCATCCGGTGAGCACCGAGGTGGCGCCGCCGCCCGGCTCCGTCCTCGTCATGACCACCGACGGCCTGGTCGAACGCCGCCGTGAGAACCTGGAGGTCTCCCTGGAACGCCTCGAATCCGCCCTCGGCGGCCTCCCCGCGGACGTGGAGAGCGTCTGCGACGGCCTCCTGGAGGCGTTCCCGCCGAACGGGGAGGACGACATCGCCCTGATGGCGGTGCGTTTGACCGGCAAAGGGCGATCCCTCACATCGTGAGGCTTCCATGCGCATGTGCCCGACGGGTTGCGGTCCCGGTGCCGGATGCGAGACGGTTGCCCTCGGACAACTGTCGTCCATAGCAGGAAGGTGGTGAGGCGCGTCGCGCGCCTCCTTTTGTGTCTGCTTCCCGCGGTTCTCCCGCCCGTCCGCCCAGCGTCGGCCCCCGGGCCCGTGCGGCCTGGATCGAAGCTCCCCACCCCGTGCTGGTCGTGGACCGGCACGGGGGTCTCGTGCGGATCAACGAGGCCGCCCGGCTCCTCCTCCCCGACGCCGCGAGCGGCGACTGGCTGCACGAACGGGTGCCGCCCTGGCTGTCGGACGCCCACCGGCGCATCTGCGACGGCTTGTCGGACGCGGGGTCCGGGCCGCCGACCGGGCGCATCCGCGACCGTTTCCTGGAGGCGCACCCCACGACGGGCGACGACGGTGACGTGGTGTGGTGGCTGGTCGACGAGACCGACCGCCGCTTCGCCGAGACGGCACTGCTCGACGTACGGGCGCGGTCCGAGATCCTCGCCGAGGTCTCCGGCGCGCTGCTGTCGACGCTGAACGCGGGACGATGCATGGAGATGGCCGCCTCGATGGCCACGGAACACCTCGCCGAGGCCGCCGTCCTCGTGGCGCCGCCCCAGGGCCGGCGCCACCCGCTGACCTTCGCCCGCCGGGGCGGCCCCGTCACGCAGACCGTCCGGCAGGTCGACGTCTCCGCCGTGCCGGGTCTCGCCGAGGCCCTGCAGGGCTTCCCGCCCGTACCGGCCCGTTGGATCGATCCCGCCGACCTTCCCGACTGGGTGGTTCCCGAAGGCTTCACCTCGCCGGTCGGCTCCGTCATCGTCACGCCGCTCCCGGGCCACGGGGTGCCCGCCGGAGCGCTCATCCTGCTGCGCTCCGGCACCGAACGGGCCTTCAGCGAGAGCGAGGAGGTGTTCGCGCGCCTGTTCGCCGCGCGTGCCGGGGCCGCCCTGTCCGCGGCCCGCCTCTACACCGAGCAGGCGGCCATCACCACCACACTGATGCGCGAGCTGCTGCCGCCGGCGCTGCACCACGTCCACGGGGTCGAATACGCCGGCGGCTACCGCGCCTCGAAGGACCACGAACGGGTCGGCGGGGACTTCTACGACGTCCATCCCAGTGCCGACCCCTCCGGGGAGACCCTCGTCGTCCTGGGCGACGTCGCGGGCAAGGGCCTGGACGCGGCGGTCCTGACCGGCAAGATCCGCAACACGCTGCACGCCCTGCTCCCGCTGGCCGAGGACCACCGGCGGATCCTGAACCTGCTCAACGGCGCGCTGCTCTCCTCGCACCACACCCGCTTCGCCACCCTCGTCCTCGTCTCCGTGCTCAACCGGGACGGCCGGACGCGGCTGCGACTGACCAGCGCGGGGCACCTGCCGCCGCTCCTCGCCCGCGCCGACGGCACGGTGGAGGAGGTCGCGACCCGCGGCACCCTGGTCGGCGCGCTGCCGACGGTCGAGGCCCGGACCGTGGAGACCGTGCTCGCCCCCGGGGAGACGTGCCTGCTCTACACCGACGGCATCGTCGAGGCGCGGGGCGGCCCTCTCGGAGACGACTTCCTGGGGACGGAACGCCTGAAGAGGGCCCTGGCCGAGTGCGCGGGCATGCAGGCGGAGGCGGTCGTGGAGCGGATACAGATGTTGGCCGCCCAGTGGATCCGCGAGGGCCGTCACGACGACATGGCCGTCGTGGCGATCACCGCTCCCAGGGCTTCGTCGCACGCCGGGGACGAAGAAAGCGGCCGGAACGGCTGGAGGAACACGTGAGACAGGCCACCGCGACGGACACGGTGGTGGAACGGCTGTGGAGGGCAGCGGTGGAGGGTGACGAACCCGCCGCCGCCTCGGTCGTCCACGAGGCCCTCGACGCGGGTGTGCCGGAGGAGACCCTCCTCCTCGACGTGCTCGCGCGGGTCCAGGCGCGGGTCGGCGTCGAGTGGGCCGCCGACCGCATCACCGTGGCCCAGGAACACGCCGTCACCGCCATCAACGAGCGGATCGTCGCCTCCCTGGCGCACCGCCGCACCGGCGGCGGCACCGCGCCTTTCCGGGGCCGCGTCACGGTCAGCTGCGTCGACGGCGAGTGGCACGCGTTCCCCGCCCGTCTCGTCGCGGAGGTCCTCTCCCTGCACGGATGGCGGGTCGACTACCTCGGGGCGCAGACCCCGACCCCGCACCTGGTCGCCCATCTGCACCAGAGCAATCCCGACGCCGTCCTGCTGTCCGGTTCGATCCCCACCCACCTGCCGGCCGCCCACGCCGCCATCACCGCCTGTCAGGCCGTCGGCGTCCCGGTCCTGGCGGGCGGCCGCGCCTTCGGTCCCGACGGCCGGTACGCGCGCACGCTGTGCGCCGACCGGTGGGCGCCCGACGCGCGGGGCGCGCTCGCGGTCCTGGACGGGGGCGTGGCACGGCCGAACGCGTCGGCCGGCCGACAGGCCGTGGACGACCTGCCGCACCTGGCCGACCAGGAGTACACGATGGTCGTCCGGTCCCGGCACCGGCTGGTCAAGCAGACCCTGGCCGACCTGGAGGACCGGTTCCCCCCGATGCGCGCGTACGACGACCTCCAGCGCGAGCGCACGGCTGAGGACATCGCGCACATCGTCGACTTCCTGGCCACCTCGCTCTACGTGGACGACCCCGAGCTGTTCACCACGTTCCTCGTCTGGACCGCCGACGTCCTCGGAGTGCGCGGCGTCCCCGCCCGTTTCCTCGTGGCGAGTCTGGACGTCCTGGCGGAACAGCTGCGTGACTTCCCCCGCACGATGCGCGCGATCGAACGGGGCGCGGCAGCCCTGGGCGCGCACGCCGTCCGTACCGGCTCCGGCTCCGGCTCCGGCTCATGAGCGGCTTCCCCTCCACCGAGTTCGCCCTCGAACTCGTTCGCGAGTCCGACTCGCTGTTCGTGCGCGTGACCGGGGACCTCGACTACGACACCTGCGACGAACTGGTCGACGGGATCACCGAGCACCTGACGGGCGACGGAACGCCGCCACGGTGCGTACGGCTCGACTTCGACGGCCTGACGCACATCGACTCCTCGGGCCTGTCCGCCCTGCTGCTCGTCCACCGCCGGGCCGGCGCCCTCGGTGCCACCCTCCACCTGGACAACCGTCCGGACTTCCTGGAGCGCATGCTCCACATCACCAACGTCCTGGACCACCTCACCGGCCCGCCGCCGGGCTCTCGGTCCGGTCGGTCGGCGGGCTGACGCGGGCGGAGCCGGGCGACGACCTCCTTGCCCGTCGCCAGGTCGTCGTGGTGCAGCCGCTCGTACGGGAGGGCGACCAGGCGGAGGCCGTGTCCTCCCGCGCGGCGGACGTCCCGTTCCCGGACGACCGGCGGACGGGGGGAGCCGTCGCGGACGGTGACGTCCAGCGGGGAGCCCCCGGGGGGACGGTTCGAGGAGGAGTACGCCGGGGCCGGTGCGCGGTCGAACCGCCGAACGGAACGGCCCCCGCCGCTCCCCGGTACCGGCTTCCCTTCCCCGCCACCGGTCACGGGCTCAGCTGGCCGGGGAGGGGCCCGTGCTGACGATCCGGAAGCGGTCCAGGGTACCGCTGACGTCCAGGAGACGCAGCACCGCGGAGTGCAGGGGGCCGATCAGCACCAGTTCGCGTCCGTCCGCCTCGTGGCGGCGCCGGGCTCCGAGCAGCGTGTTGAGGAGCATGCTGTCGGCGAACGTCACCCGGGAGAGGTCCACCGCCGTCATCGGGGAGGCCGCTTCGTCGGCCGCCGTCCAGGCGGCCTCGACCTCCTCCACGTCGTCGTGATCCATCTCGCCGCGCATCGTGATCAGGAAGACCTGCTCGTGTCGGGTGAGGTGCACTTTTCCCTCGGGGACCGCATACATGGCGTCATCCTCACACCGGCGGACGCCGCCGCGCCAGTCGCCCCCGGGCGGGCGGCCGTCACGGGGCCCGGACCACCGGGTCCGGGGCGCCGTCCGCTTCCGCGGCCCGGCGTCGCCGGAGCACCGCCGCGAGCATGGTGACCAGGACGCCGACGACGGCCCAGGCCGACAGGACCAGCAGGGCGGAGGTCATGTCGTTGCCGTGGAAGTACGAGATCGAGCGGGCCGCCCAGGTGCCCGCGCCCGGTGGCAGGGCCGGGCCGATGGCCTCCCAGAACGGTGGCAGCATCGGCGCGGGGAAGGCGCCGCCCGCGCTCGGGTTGCCCGCGATCACGACCAGCAGGATCGCCAGGCCGATGCCGATGACGCCGAAGAGGCCCTGGAGGGCCAGGGTGGCGGCGCCGACCGCGAAGATGAGCAGGACGCCGAGCCCCCACAGGGCCCACACGCTGCCCGGCAGGGCGCCCAGGATCGGCCCGACGATGACCGCGCCGCCGAGGCCTCCGACGAGGGCGACCAGGGTCATGGTGCCCAGGCGGGTGGCCGCGCGGGCCGGGTTGGCCGGGCGGGCCCCGGCGCTGATCGCCAGGATCGACGCGCACAGGTAGGCCCCGACGCACCAGCCGATGACCAGGTAGAACGAGGACAGGCTGTTGAAGTCGTGGGGCGAGGACGGGGCCACGTCGACCGTGCGGACGGTACGCCCCTGGTTCTTGTCCACGGCGGTGACGAGCGACTCCAGCGCGAGGGACAGGGCCCTGCCGCCGCCGGAGGCGACCAGGAGCGTGTCGGTGGTGCCGGCCGGGCGCACCACGAGCGCTCCGTCGATCTCCCGGTTCAGGAGCTGTTGCCGCGCGGTCCTCTCGTCGGGCAGCGCGCGGGGGTCGAGCGGCGAGCCGGGCAGCCCCTCCAGCCGGGCCACCGTCTGGCCGGCCACGGCCTGCGGCGCCACCACGCCGAAGGGCACGTCCTTGAGCTTGGGCTCGTGCAGCGCGCCCACGTAGGAGGCGACGAACAGCAGCTGGAGGGCGATCACTCCGATGACCAGCAGGGTGGCCCGTGGAGTGACGGCGTCCTTCACCTCGGACAGGGTGCTCTGTTTCATGTCCCCCACGCTCCCGGTGGCCCGGTGTCCGCGCAGCCGGAGGGCGCCCGAACGGCTGTCGTACGCGCGCGTGGCACGGCCCGCGCCCCCGGAGCGGCTCTGCTCCGGGGGTGCGGGACGGGGGAAACGCGGGGCGCCGGTCAGAACTGGAGCGACCAGGCGTTGACGTAGCCGGTGTCGTTGACCCAGTTGTCGGTGACGCGGAGCTTCCAGGTGCCGTTGGCGGCCTTGCCGGAGGCGTCGACCGTGAACGTGCCCTGGACGTGGTCGGCGCTGTCGGAGGAGTTGTAGTTCTTCAGGACGAACGCGCCGCCGTCGGGGGCGACCAGTTCGACCTTCAGGTCGCCGCGGAAGGTGTGGCGGACGTCGACGGTGACGGCCAGGTTCGCGGGGGCGTTGCCGGTGACGCCGGTGACGGTGATCGGCGACTCGACGGTGGCGTTGTCGCGGATCTGGACGTCGTCGGTGTTCTCGAACTTGTCACCGGTGGGCGGCGGGGTGGTGCTGCCGGTGCCCGTGTACAGGAGCTTGTTCGGGGAGCCGGTGCGGGGGTCGGTGACCTTGCCGGAGGTGGCGTCGGCGACCAGCTTGTCGCGGACCTGGGCCGGGGTCCAGGTCGGGTTGGCGGCGAGCAGCAGGGCGGCCGCGCCGGCGACGTGCGGGGCGGCCATGGAGGTGCCGCTCATCGACTGGGAGGCGGTGTCGCCGGAGTTGGACGTGGAGACGATGCTGTCGCCGGGGGCGAAGACGTCCAGGCAGGAGCCGTAGTTGGAGCCCTGGCCGTTGGACCAGCCGGTGGCGCGGGCGTCCCGGCTGTTGGTGGCGCCGACCGTGATGGCGGCCGGGGTGGAGGACGGGGAGTAGGAACACGAGTCGGCGTTGTTGTTGCCGGCCGCCACGACCCAGGTGACGCCGGAGGCGATGGAGGCGGCCACCGCGTCGTTCACGGACTGGGTCTTGCCGCCGCCGATGCTCATGTTGGCGACGGCGGGCTTCTTGGCGTTCTTGGTGACCCAGTCGATGCCCGCGAGGACCGGGGCCCAGGTGTCGCCCGAGGTGCCCTGGCAGTTCAGGACCCGGACGCCGATCAGCTTGACGCCCTTGGCGACGCCGTACGCGCCGCCGCCGACGGTGCCGGCGACGTGGGTGCCGTGGCCCTGGCAGTCGGAGGCGTTGGAGTCGTTGTCGATGAAGTCGTAGCCGCTGACCGCGCGGCCACCGAAGTCGCGGTGGCTCATGCGGATGCCGGTGTCCAGGATGTACGCGTTCACGGTGGAGGCGGTGGTGCCGTAGGTGTAGCCCTTGTCGATCGGCAGGTCGCGTTGGTCGACGCGGTCCAGGCCCCAGGAGGGCGGGTTGGGCTGGGTGTCGGCGGCGTACGCCGCCGCGTCGGCCTCCACCCGGGCCACCGACGGGTCGGCGGCCAGCTCCTTGGCCTCGGCCTCCGTCATCCGCACGGCGAAGCCGCGCAGGGCGGCGGTGTAGGTGTGGCGCAGGCTGCCGGCGTGCCGCTCGGCCAGGGCCTTCGCGGAGGCGGGTACGTCGGCGCGGGCGACCGAGTCCTTGAAGGTGACGATGTAGGAGCCGTCGACCGCGCCGGGGCGGTCCGCGCCGACGATGCGGCCCTCGCCGCCGCCCGGCGGTACGGGGGCGGCCGTGGCCCCGGCGGTGGAGGCGGCCCCGGCGAGCAGGGCGGCACTGGCGCCGACGGCGAGCAGGCGCCGGAGGGCGCGAGCGTCGAACTCCATGGTTTCTCCCTTGAGATCCCTTGAGAGGTGTCCGGGCCCGGCTCGGGCCCGGAGGGGGGACACCCGTCGCCCCGGTGGGCCCCGGACGCGCTCCACCGGTGGTGGGGAGGGCGCGTCCGGAGACCGGCCGCCGGATCGCCGGACGCGATCCTGTCCGGATCATGACAATGAGCCGGACGTGGCGAACGTGCGGGCGCCTTCGGGTGTCGGCGCCCACGGCGGTGGGGCGTGGGACGGTGCGTCGTACGGATTCGGCTCCGCACGGCGCGGGTCCGGCCGCGCTCCGCACCCCACCGGTTGGGGGCCGCGGTGTGCGGGACGGCGTCGCCGGACCGCCCAGAGCTTCGTCCGGCCGGGAGGAACGCAGCAATCCGTAGCGCTACCCAAAGAGTGGGAGCGGCGGCCGTCGCGGACCGCCCGCATTCCCTAGGTGGTGGACCCCTATTGCGACCTCGGCCGTCCGGAGGGTAGACCACCTGCTCGACGGGCGGGGCCGACCCCGGTCGTACGGGGGCCTTCCGGATGCGTGGTCGGTGAGAGGCGGAGCCGTGGAGAGACGTTCCTTCGGTACGGGGCCCTGCGGGGAGGCGGCCGCCGCGGCGGGCGGGTGCGCCGAACGGGCCTCCACCGGGCGGGCCTCCACCGGGCGGATCTTCGTCGGGCGGGCCGAGGAGGCGCGGCGGCTGGGGGAAGCGCTGCGGGAGGGGCCGGGCCTCACCGTCGTACGGGGGGAGGCGGGGACGGGGACGTCCCGGCTGGTGGACGAGGTGCTCGGCCGGGCGGAGTTCGCGGAGTGGACGCAGCTGCGCGGAACGTGCCCCGACGCGGCGGACGCGGTGCCGCTCGGGCCCGTCGCCGACGCGCTGGCCGGACTGCCGTGCCGGCCCGGGCTCCCCGGCCGGGCGCTGCCCGCGGTGACCGGGGCCGTCGGCCTCCTCGTACCGGAACTGGCCGGCCGGCTGCCGGACCCGCCCGCCGCGGCGGCCGATCCCGAGGTGCGGCGCGGGCTGCTGCCGCGGGCGATCGGGGCGCTCCTCGCGGCCGTCGGGGACGCCGTCCTGGTCGTGGAGGACGTCCACCGCGCGGACCCCGCGACCCTCGCCCTGCTCCGGCGCCTGACGGGCGCGATGCCGGCCGGGCTGCGGCTCGTGGTCACCGAGGACGCCGCGGCCGGGCCGCCGGCCCTCGGCGTCCGCGTCCCGGAGGGGGTACGGGTCGAGGAGATCGAGGTACGGCCCTGGACGCCCGGGGAGACGGGCGAGTTCGTCCGGCGATGGCTCGACGCGCACCGGCCGGAGCGGACGGACGAACAGGAGGAACTCGCCGCCCTCGTGCACGAACTGACCGGCGGACTGCCCGGCACCGCCGGGGAACTGCTGCGGAGTGCCGGTGAACTCCTGCGGGAGGACGGCCCCCACCGGAGGACCGACGACGGACCGCCGGGTCCCCGCCCGGACCGGGGCGACCGCGCGGCGGGGCGCCGGGCGGACGGGGGCGACCGGGGTGCGGAGGCGTGGGTGGGAGTCGGTGGGCCGGTGTGCGCCGCCGTGGGTGAGGTCGGGGTGCCCGTGAGGGTGCGGCGGGAGCTGGCCCGGCGGTGCGCGCCGCTCGACGAGGACGCGCGGCGGGTCGTCGAGGCTGCGGCCGTCCTCGGCCTCGCGGTGCCCGTCGACGTGCTCGCCGAGGTCGCGGACCTCGCGCCCGAGCGGGCCGAGGAGGCCGTGGACGCGTGCGTACGCCGGTCCGTGCTGCGGGCCGCCGGCCCGTACCCCGTCTTCCGGCACCCGCTGGACCGCCGGGCCGCGCTCGCCTTCCTCTCCGGGCCGCGGCTCGCCCGGCTGAGCCTGCGCGCCGCCCGCGCGCTGCGCCGGAACGGCGGAGGGCCGCCGCCGCTGGCCGACCTCGCCCGGCTGTACGCGGCGGCCGGACGGGTGCGCGAGGCCCTGCGCTGCCTCGTCGCGGCCGCCGACCGCGCGGCCGCCGCCGGCGACTACGCCACCGCCACCGGCCTCTACACCCGGGCCGTCGCCGAGGACCCGCGCGCGGAGGGCCGGATCCGTACCGCCGCGAAGCTGGCCCGCACCGCGCAACTGGCCCGCGCGGGCGAGCCGGTGGTGGCCGCCGTGCGGCGGGTCCTCGACGAGGACGACCCGCCGCCCCGGCTGCGCGGCGAGATCCGGCTGCACCTGAGCGTCGTCCTGCGCAACCAGAGCGGAGGGGCGCTCGACAGCCTCAACGAGGTCGCCCGCGCCGTCCCCGACCTGGAGGCCTCCGACCCGCAGACCGCCGCCCGCGCCATGGCGGTCGCCGCCATCCCCTCCATCAAGGGCTGGCCGGTCGAGCGCCACCGGGAGTGGCTGGAGCGCGGCGAGGCGCTCGACGGCCGGGTCGCCGACCCGGTCGCCCGGGCCGCCGTCGCCGCCAACCGCGCCACCGCCCTGATGCTGCTCGGCGACCCGCGGGCCTGGACCGCCGCCGAGGCGCTGCGCGGCCCGGCCGGGTCCGCGATGGAGGCCGCGCACCACGCCCGGGGCTGGACCAATCTGGCGCACGCTTCCAGCGCCCTCGGATACGGCGCGCGGGCCCGGGAGTTCCTGGGCCGGGCCACCGACGGGCTCGCCGACACCACCAGCCCCTACCTGGAGGGGCTGGTCCAGACCGCCCGGCTCGTGCTCGCCTGGCACGAGGGCCGCTGGCAGGGCCTGTACGAGGCCGCCGACCGCACCGCCCGGCTCTACCGGGAGATACCCGACCTGACCTCGGAGGCCACGCTGGTGCGCGGGTTGACCGCGCTGCACGTGCTCGGCGACGTCCCCCGGGCCCGCCACGACCTGGCGGAGGCCGCCCGTACCACCCGTTACGACACCGGTCTCATCCTCACCGCGTCCGCCGCCGCCACGGCCCGCGTCCATCTGGAGGCCGGGCGGCCCGGGCAGGCGTGCGAGGCCGTGGAGGAGGTGCTGCACCGCCTCGACCTGACCGGTGGCTGGGTGTGGGCCGGGGAGGTGCTGCCCGTCGCCGTGGAGGCCCTGCACGGCAGTGGGCAGACCGCGCGGGCCCGCCGGCTCGTCGCCGACTTCGCGGCGGGGATCGAGGGCGGCGACGCGCCCGCCGCGCGGGCCGCCCTGACCGTGTGCCGGGCGCTGCTCGCCGAGGCCGGGGAGCGGCCGGAGGAGGCCGTCGGGCTGCTGGCGGACGCGGAGGAGCGGTGGCGGCTGCTCGGCCGTCCCTTCGACGCGGCCCGGGCGGCGGAGGCCCGGGGCCGCTGCCTCCTCGGTCTGCGCGGGGAGGCGGCGGCCGACGAGGTCCGGGAGGTGGTGGAGGCCTATCGGCGCCTCGACGCCCGCTGGGACGTGGCCCGCTGCCGGCGGCTGCTGCGCCGCCACGACATCGTCACCACCCACCGCCGCGGCCGGCTCGGCTACGGCGACCGGCTGTCCCCGCGCGAGCAGGAGGTGGCGCGGCTGGTCGCGCAGGGGCGCGCCAACCGGGACATCGCCGAGAGCCTGGTGCTCTCCACCCGGACCGTGGAGCACCACGTGGCGCGCATCATGCGGAAGCTGAACGCCGCGTCCAGGGCCGACATCGCCCCGGCGGGGTGGGGGGACGGCGGGGCGCAGGCGCGCCGGCGGTAGCCGGGCGGGAGGCCTCCGGCGGTCCGCCCGGAAGGGGTGTCGGACCCCTGTGGCAGGGTGGGCCGCGGGCGGGGGAACCGTCCTCGACGGACCCGGAGAACGCAGGGAGCAGCACGTGGACGACCCCGGCACCAGCACGGACGGCACCGGCCCGGACGGGGTCGGTACGAACGGGGTCGGTACGAACGGGGTCGGTACGAACGGGGCCCGCCCGGACGGCACCGGCGCGGACGGCATCGGCACGAACGGGGCCGGCACGAACGGCGCCGGCCCGGACGGCACCGGCACGAATGGGATCGGCCCAGGCGGCGCCGGCCCGGACGGCGCCGGTGCGGAAGGTCGCCGCGCGGCGCGGAGCCGATCGGACCTCGCCGTGGTCACGGCCTGGTGGCGGGGGCTCGGCGGCGGCGGGTTCCTCGCGCTCCCGCCGCCGACCCGGGGCCGCTACACCCAGTCCGACGGCCACGAGGACGCCGCCGAACTCGCCGCGGTGCGGGGCCTTCCGGTCCCGTTCTCCTTCGCGTACTGGCACTGGCAGTCCCACCGGCGGGCCTTCGACCGCTCCGGCGCCCTGACGGGCGAGCTGCTGCTGCACTGGGGCGGCGACCACGCCGCCGTCGCCGCCGTGCTCGGCGAGGGGCCCGCCGGATTCCGGATCACCGACAACGGACCGGGAGGCGCCTTCGGCCTGGACCGGGTCACAGGCCGGGACGAGGCGGGGCTGCCCGACCCGGCGGACCCCGACGGCGTACGCCAGTTCCTCGACGCGCTCGACGAGCCGGTGGACCGCTCCGCCGTCTCCTTCGCGTACCGGCCGCTGTCCCCCGTCGAGGCCGCGTGGCTCCACGAGCGGCTGCGCGGTCCCCTGGTCCTCTCCGCCGCGACCCGGTTCGCGGTCTCGCTGGAGCGGCGGGACGGGCTCGCGCCCGACGAGACGGAGCGGCTGCTGCGCGCCTGGCGGAAGGAGTACGAGGGACGGCCGGCGGAGTGGGGCGCCTGGAAGGAG
This sequence comes from Streptomyces bikiniensis, assembly GCA_000716465.1. Lineage (GTDB taxonomy): Bacteria > Actinomycetota > Actinomycetes > Streptomycetales > Streptomycetaceae > Streptomyces > Streptomyces bikiniensis. The sequence goes on along the minus strand of JNWL01000014.1, from coordinate 63,072 downwards.
CTGCTCCACGCCCTGCTGCGCCACGGCTTCGAGGAGGCGTGGGAGGTCGTCGCCGAACTCGGGACCCGGACCGCCCCCGTGCTGCGCCGGGTGCCGTCCGAGCGGGGTCTGGCCGTCGTGCGGGAGATCGCGCTCGCCGGCGACCGGAGCGCGGTCCACGCCTGGCTGTCGCTGCACCGCGCGCTCCGCGAGCCCGACGCGGTACGGGCCGCGGCCGCCCTCGCGGCCGAACTGGAGGCGCACGGCGCACCGGAGGAGTCGCTGCGCGGCCTCCACGAGGCGCTGGTCGGGGCCGTCACGGCCGACCGGCGCCGGGAGACGGGGGCGGACCACCGGGCCGGGCTGTCCTGGTCCGCCCTGACGGCGGTCCGCCTCAGCACCGACGAGCGGCTGCCGCGCGCCCTGCGCGTCCTCGCCGCGGACGCGGCCCGCGACCGGGTGGAGCTCGTACGGGAGGAGGCGCTCCGGCCCGGCGGCGGCGCGTTCGCCTGCACCGGCGCCGGCGCCGACGACGTGCTGGCCGCCGTGGACCGCTACGAGGCCGCCCGGGACGGGCTCCTGTCCGGCACCGGGCCCGATCTCACCGCCTACGAGGGCGTGCTGGGCGACGTGTGGCACCGGTACCGGACGCTCACCGACGCCGACGCGGGCTGGCTGCGGGAGCGGGTGGCCGACCCGGGGACCGGTCTGCAGGGGCTCGGGTTCTGCCTGGAACTCCTCCTGGCCCACGGCCTGGCCGGGGAGTCCGAGGTCGGGGCGCTGCTGCCGCGCCGGATGAAGGACCTCACCAAGAAGTACCGGACCACGTACACCGAGTGGCGCCACCCGCTGGTCACCCTGACCTGTCTCGCCCTCGACCTGGGGCATCCGGCGGCGGGGAAGCTGGTCTCCTGGTGGAACGGGGCCCGGCCGCTCTGGAAGGACGAACTGCGGCTCCTCACCCACCTCGGCGCCCCCGACGAGGCGAAGGCCGCCGAGCTGTGGGACTTCGTCACCTCGTCCGCCCACGACGTGGGTCAGCTGATGACCTGGGTCCTGGTCCGGGCCCGCCTCGACGGGGAGCATCCGCTGCTCGTGGCCGACCGGCTGATCGGCGTCCCCGGAATCCCCCCGCACAAGCTCCAGCAGGTGCTGGTCGGCGTGGCCGACCCCGCGCAGCCGCTGTGGCACTACTCCGTCGACGGCCGCAGCCGGAGCTGGTGGCAGCGCGCCCTGGAGGTCGCCGAGCACCCCGGCCTCTCCCCCGAGGCCCGCGCGATCGGCCTGCGGACCGCCCGCGCGCACTCCCTGGTCCGCCGCCCGGACCAGGTGAGGCCCGCACCGACCGGGGCCGAGCGGACGGCCGCCCTGGCCTGGATCGACCGGCACGCCGACGACTGAGGCGCGCCGCTCCCGGGCCGACCGGTCACCACGCCTCGGTGTCCGTCGAGGTGCGTTCCGCGGGCCTCGCGCCACCGGGCGTCCTCAGCCGTGCCGCCACGAGGGGCAGGAGGAGCACGGAGAGCATCGCCGCGCCGATCAGCGCGGCCGCCTTCTCCGCGTCGAGGAGTTCCTGGTCCACCCCGATGGTGGTGATCGCGACGACGAGCGGCAGGCACGTGGCGGTGTGGAGGGCCAGCGCCGACCGGTCGGCGCGGCCGAGGTCGCGGGGCGCCAGGAAGTACACGGGCAGCCCCCGCACGACGAGGAACAGCAGCAGGAACAGCGGGACGAGCGCCGACGTCCCGGGGTTTCCCAGGAGTTCGTCCAACTGGAACTCGATGCCGGTGACCACGAAGAACAGGGGCACGAGGAAGCCGAACCCGATGGCCTCCACCTTGCCGAGGATCTCGGCACCGCTCTCCGGTGCCGCGCCGTCGAGCACGAGCCGGGTGAGCACGCCCGCCGCGAAGGCCCCGAGCAGCACGTCGAGGCCGAACGCCTGCGACAGGCCCAGCATCGCCGCGAGCAGCAGCACGACGAAGCGGACGGCGAACTGCCCGCTGCTGTGCAGCGTCCTGGTCATCAGGCGCGGGAGCCACGCGGGCGGCGGGCGCATCGCCAGGACCACCGCCCCGGCGGTGATCGCCCCGAACGCCACGAGGAGGGCCGCGGACTCCGCCGGTCTGCGGCCGCTCAGGAGCAGCGCCATGGCGATCACGGGTCCGAACTCCCCCACCGCCCCGAACGCCATCGTCACGTCCCCGAAGCGACCCTTCAGTTCCCCCCTGTCCTTCAGCACGGGAAGGACGGTGCCCAGGGCGGTGCTGGTCAGCGCCGTGCCGACGACGAAGCCCGTGGAGACGTCCCCGCCGCTCAGCAGCAGCGCGAGGCCCAGTCCGGCGGCCAGGGAGATCAGCCACGCGCCCAGCGAGCGGCGCAGGAGGCCGCCGCGGACGTTCGCGAACTCGATCTCGTAGCCGGCGAGGAAGATGAGCATCGACAGGCCGAGTTGGGACAGGACGTCGATCACCTCGTCCGAGCGGGCCCATCCGAGGACGTCCGGTCCGATGACGATGCCCAGGACGATCTCGAAGATGACCAGGGGGACGCGGACCCGGCGGGCGAGGCCGTCCGCGAGCAGGGGTGCGAGGACCGCGGCGGACATGATCAGGAGGAGGGTGGTGGCGGAGGACACCTCCGGTGTCTAGCACGCGGTACGCGGATCGACGGTGAGGCCGCTCCGGGCCCACCCGTTCGGCCGGAGGGAGCGGACCGGGCGGGCCGGGCGGTCGTCCGGGTCCGGCGCCTCCTCCCCGGGACCGCCGCGCGGGCCGGTCACACGGCCGCCGGGGCGAAGGGGCGCATTTCGTCGCCCTCCGGCTGGACGACGCCGTAGCTGCCCTCCGGCACTTCGTTCCAGGCGCCGGGCAGGTCGCCGAGGGGCTCGGACACGATGAGGCGCGTCCCCTCGGAGGCGCCCTGCAGGAACGTGACGTCGGGGTGCAGTCTGCGCAGCGTCTCCACCCGGCTGCTGTAGAACAGGGACCGGGAGGCGCGCTCGCTGGAGTAGCGGAAGGCCCAGAGGCGTTCGCCGTCGCTGACGGCCAGCGTCATCTGGAGGGGGAACTCCACGCCGTGCTCACGGCCGACGCGCTCCACCGTCCCCGCCATCCGGGCGATCGCGGCGGGCGGGTCGCGGTCGAGGCCGAAGGTGAGGGCCAGGTAGAACATCACCTCGGAGTCCGTCGTCCCTTCGAGGTCCGCGTACAGGCCCGGGTCGACGAGCAGCGTGAGGGCGCGGCGCACGCGGTGGAACTCCGCGACGGCGCCGTTGTGCATGAACATCCAGCGGCCGTGCCGGAACGGGTGGCAGTTCGACTGCTGCACCGCCGTCCCGGTCGACGCCCGGATGTGGGCGAAGAACAGCGGCGAGCGGACGTGGTCGGCCAGTTCCCGCAGGTTGCGGTTGCTCCAGGCGGGACCGATCTCCCGGAAGAGCGCCGGGGAGTCGGTGCCTTCCGAGTACCAGCCGACGCCGAATCCGTCGCCGTTGGTGGTCTCCACGCCGAGCCTGGAGTGCAGGCTCTGGTCGATCAGGGAGTGCTCCGGCTTGTACAGGATGGTGTCGAGCAGAACGGGCGTGCCCGAGTACGCGAGCCATCGGCACATGCGTCATCACCTGGGTCCCTGCTGCGGTCGGGGAACGACGCCGGGAAGATCCCGTACGGCCTTCCCATTCTCGGCTCCCTCGTCCGGGAGCGCCACGCGTGCGCGCACCAAGGGCCCGTCAAGCCCGGTCACGGCCCCGTCCGGCCCGGTCGCGGCCCCGTCGAGCCCGGCCGGCCCCGTCCGTCCCGGCCCCCGTCCGTCATCCGGCCCCGTCCGTCCAGACGAGCGGGTACGCCTCGCCGCCGGTCCGCTCGACCCACCGGAGCCGGTCGAGCACGACGGCGCGCCGGTCGCCCGGGGCCCGCTCCGCCAGCGTGCGCAGGAGGTCGCGCGTTCTGCGCAGGGTCATCGGGGACCCGGCGGCGGCGAAGAGCACGTCGTCGACGGCGGTGCGGACGTAGCGGTCCCAGCCCGGGACCGGGACGCTCACCCGGGCCCGCCCGGTGGAGTCGTGGAACCGGCCGACGTCCAGGTCCCGGCCGGCGAGGCGGACCAGCAGGGCCTCCAGGTGGTCCAGGGCCTCCACCGCCGTGGCCGGGTCGTTCACCGCCGGGGACAGGGCGCGCAGGGCGATGTCGGCGAGGAGCCGGAAGGGCAGTTCGGGGTCCTGGTCGAAGGTGCGCTCGACACCCGTCGTCAGCGCTCCGAGGAGTACGGACGCGGGCACGCCGTCCCCGGTCACCCGGGCGACGACCGTGCCTTCCGACAGGGTCGTACCGGGGGCGACGCGGAGGGCGACCGCGGAGTCGCGTGCCCGGGCGGCGCCCAGGAGGGCGGGTACGTCGACGTTCTGCAGGACGGCCGGCGGCCCCGTCCAGCGCACGTCCGCGCCCGCGTCGGCCACCGGGGGCGGGGGGACTGCCCCGGTCGGGTCGTACGGGTCGGGGTACAGGGTGTCGTACAGGCGGCGGGCGCGGACGGTGATCGCGGTGAGCGAGTGTCCGAGCTGGATCGAGTCGAACGCCTTCATCTGGAGCGTGCGCATCAGGGCGAGCGCGACCAGGGTGAGGAGCACGGCCGCGGAGGGGACGAGGGTGGAGACGCTCTCCCGGGAGCCGATGGCCAGGCCCGAGGTGATGCAGAAGACGAACAGGCCGATGGTGAAGGCGAACGTCCGCCAGACGACCGGTTCGTCGCGGAACAGGCCGAGGCGCGGGGTGAAGGTGCTCGCGGAGAACTGCACGACCAGGAAGAGCACCGAGTAGATGACGCTCACCAGGCTGATCACGCCGAAGCCCAGGGTGAACAGCACGCTGACCACCCGGCCCGCGTCCACCCGCGGTCCTCCGGTGATCAGGGGCGCCGGCAGCCCCAGTCCCAGGCCGGCGACCGCGCACAGCAGCTGGGACAGGTCCCTGCGCACGGCGCGCGGGGGCCGCCGGATCCGTGTGGCCCGGCGGCGGCGCTTCCCGGGGCGGGCGGGGCCGCCCGGGCGGTCGGAGCCGTCGATGCGGTCGGGCATCCGGCCTCCTCCGGGCGTACGGTTCAGGATGCGAGGATGCGGCGCTTCTGCTCCTCGAACTCCTCCCCGGTGAGCACTCCCTGGTCCCTGAGCCGGCCGAGTTCGTGGAGCTGGGAGATCTTGGCGTCCATCGGTACGGCGGCCGGGGGCGGCGGCGCGTAGGGCTGCTCACGGGTCTGCTCGTGGGGCTGCTCGTGGGTCGGCCAGGAGGCGCGTGCCTCGTCCTGTTGCGCCCAGCGGCCGGCCTGGCGGCGCGAGACGCGGTTGGACACGGCGGTGGCCGTACCGGAGATGACCGCGGTGCGGGCGACGCCGCGCAGAAGTCCGGGCATGGCGGAGGTCCTTGTCGTCGGGTGGTGGCGGGGGCCGTCAGGAGGCGGCGGCTTCGGCGGCCTCCAGGGACGCGAGGAGGTCCTCCGGGGGGATCCTCCCGCCGGCGACCACGCGGGCGCCGTTGCGCCGCAGCGCCGTCGCCAGGGGCGCGGCCCAGAGGTTCTCGTAGACGACGACGCCCGCCGAACTGTCCGGTCGAAGGGCGGCGGCGGCCTCCCGCAGGTCGTCCTCGTCCAGGAGTCCGGAGGAGGCGCCGCCGAAGACGGCGAGGTCCAGTTCTCCGTCGCCGTCCAGGTCCGCGATCTCCAGGACGGTGACGGTGCCGTCCGCGTCCTTGCGGAGGAAGGCCAGGTCGAGGACGCGGATGATGTGGCGGTCGACCAGGTCGAGCAGGCGGGACAGTCCCTCCCCGGTCATGCGGTCGCCGGGGAACTCCAGGACCAGGTAGTCGACGGGCCCCATCTCGGAAACGTCGTCGACGTCGTCGGCACTCATGGCGGCTCCTCGTCGGGCGGTTTCCCGCCTCCGGCGGCCGGCGGCTTCTTCGTGCCGGCCGGTGGCGTGTCGTCCTCCATTCCAACACCGGGGGCCCGCGCACGCACCCGCGTGCCGCCGACCGTGGGCCGACGGCCTCGGGCGCGCGTCCCTCACTCCGCCGGCAGGACGATCTCCCTCTTGAGGATCTTGCCGCTCGGTCCCAGCGGCAGCGTGTCCGCGAGCCACACCCGGCGCGGGTACTTGTAGGCCGCCACCCGCTCCTTGACGTACTCCCGCAGCTCCTCGGGCGTGGCCCGCGCGGCGGGGCGGAGCACGACCGCGGCGGCGACCTCCTCGCCCAGCTCGGGGTGCGGGACGCCGACCACGGCGGCCAGGGCGACGGCGGGGTGCTCGTGCAGGACCTCCTCGATCTCGCGCGGGTAGACGTTGTAGCCGCCGCGGATGATCATGTCCTTCTTGCGGTCGACGACGTACAGGTAGCCGTCCTCGTCCGCGCGGGCCAGGTCGCCGGTGCGCAGCCAGCCGTCGGGCACGGCGGCCGCCGTCTCCTCGGGGCGGTTCCAGTAGCCCTTCATCACGTTGGGGCCCCGGACGGCCAGCTCGCCGATCGCGCCGGGGGCCACGTCCTGCCCCCTGTCGTCGAGGAGCCGCACCTCCACGTCCCGGATGGGGGTGCCGATGGAGCCGGCCTTGCGCGGGCGGCCGGGGTGGTTGAAGGTGACGACCGGGCTGGTCTCGGACATGCCGAAGCCCTCCAGGACCGGGCAGCCGAACCGCCGCTCGAAGCCGTGCAGGACCTCCACCGGCAGCGAGGCGCCGCCGGAGATGCACATCCGCAGGGTCGAGACGTCCGCCCCGGACGGGTGCTGGAGCAGCGCCGCGTACATGGTCGGGACGCCCTCGAAGACGGTGGCCCGCTCGCGGGCGACGGCGTCCAGGACGGCCCCCGGCTCGAACCGGGGGATCAGGACGAGGGAGGCGCCGCTGCGGACGGCCGCGCTCATGGTGCAGATCTGCCCGAAGATGTGGAACAGCGGCAGGCAGCCCACCACCACGTCCTCGGGCGTCATCCGCTGGATCTCGACGCCGTTGACCTCGGTGTTGTGCCGCAGGCCCGCGTGGGTGAGGACGGCGCCCTTGGGGCGGCCGGTGGTGCCGGAGGTGTACAGCAGGACGGCCATGTCCTCGCCGTCCGCGTCGGCGACGCCGGGCAGCGGCTCGTGCCCGGCAAGCGCCTCGGCGAACGCGGCGGGCTCGACGGCGGTGTGCCGGACCCCCGCGGCGGCGGCCCCCTTGGCGCCCTCGCCCGGCGTCTGGTGCCACTCGAAGAGCCGTACCGCCCCGGAGTCGGCGAGGTGGAACTCGGCCTCCCGGGTCTTCAGGAGCGGGTTCATCGGGACGACCACCGCTCCGGCGCGGAGGATTCCGTAGTACAGGACGACGAACTCGGGGACGTTGGGCAGCATCAGGGCGACCCGGTCGCCCTGCCGTACGCCCCCGGCCCTGAGGAGGGCGGCGGCGCGTGCGCTGCGGTCGTCCAGTTCCGCGTAGTCGATGACCCGCTCCCCCAGGCGCAGCGCGGGGCGCTCGGGATGCCGTCGCGCCGTCTCCTCGAGGAACCCTGCCAGATTGGCCATGACCCGCCTCCGTCACACGAAGCCATCAGATGTTTACATCGCGGACATCTTGTCTCCGTCCGCGCGCATGTCCTATGGCCCGGCCGACAGCGCTCGGGTCCCCGGATTGTCCCCGGCGACAAAACGGCGGGGTTAGGCTGCGGGCATGGACGTTTCGGGCGTGGCGGCGGCGCTCCACGCGAGGCTTCCCGAGCTGGCCGGGCGCATGGCGCTCCGCATCCGCTCGGAGGTCGACGCCTACGAGGACGAGTCGCTGGTCTCCCCGGACGCGGTGCGGCGCTCCTGCGCCGCCAACGCGGACTTCGTGCTGACGCACCTGCGCCGGAAGGACGCCCCGGACGCGGAGGCGGCCCGCGAGACCGGGCGCGCCAGGGCGGAGCAGGGCGTCCCGCTGGCCGACACCCTGCGCGCGTACCGCATCGGCTCGGAGCTCCTGTGGACGGAGATCCTCGCGGAGGCGCGCACGCGTCCCGAGGTCTCGGACGACCTCCTCGTGACGGAGTCCGCGGACTTCTGGGCACTGTTCGGCCTGTACGCGGAGGCGGTGGCGGTCGCCTACCGGGAGACGGCCGCCGAGCTGACCTCGCGGGGCCAGGCGCGGCGCTCCGCCCTGGCGGAGGCGCTGTTCACCGGCGTCATCACCGACCACACCCTGTGGGAGGCCGCGCGGGAGCTGGGGCTGCCCGAGCAGGGGCCGTACGCCGTCGCCGTCGCGGAGGCCGGCGCTCCGGGCGAGGAGCCCCTCGCGGGCGTGGAGGCGGCGCTGCTCCGGGCGGAACTGCCCTCGGCCTGGAGGCTGCTGCCGGACCGGCAGCTCGCCCTGATCGCGCTGCCCACCGCCACGGCGGAGGGCACCTGCCTCCGCGTCCTGCGGCGGAGCCGCGCCCGGGTGGGGTTCAGCCCCTGCTTCCCCTCGCTGCGGAGCGTTCCGCAGAACCTGCGCTTCGCCCGTCTGGCCCTGTCCGGGCTGCCGGGGACCGGTCCCGGCGTGGCCCGGTTCGACGACGACCCGCTGGCGATGGTCGTCGCCGCGGCGCCCGACGAGGCGGCCCGGCTGGTGGAGGTGACGCTCCGGCCGGTCCTCGACCTGCCGACCGCGGAGCGGTCCCGCCTGCTGCGCACCCTGGAGCACTGGTTCGCCTCGGGCGGCTCGGCCGACGCCGCGGCCCGGGGCCTCTTCGTCCACCCCAACACCGTCCGCTACCGCCTCCGGCGGATCGAGGACCTGACGGGCCGCTCCCTCTCCGACCCACGCGCGACGGCGGCCATCGGCGCGGCACTCCTGGCGGTCCGCGACCGGGGGGAGGGACCGGCGGGGCGACCGGCGGACACGGGCTGACGCGAGCCCGCCGGCCTCCCCGCACCCGGCGTTCCTCCCGCCGCCCCCTCCCCGCACCGGGCGCCCTCGTCTACTCCTGTTCGCCGGTGTCGGAGGGTTCGCCGCGCAGGCGGCGGGAGCGGAGGACCAGGAGGAGTTCGAAGCGGTGGTCGGGGTCGTCGAGCGCGTCGCCCCAGAGTTCGCGGATCTGCCGCAGGCGGTAGCGGGCCGTCTGGGGGTGCACGCCGAGGCGATGGGCGACCTCCGGTGCTCCGCCGGAGGTCTCGATCCAGGCGAGCAGCGTGTCGGCGAGGCGCCGCGCCTGGGCGGGGGCGACGCCGTTCAGGGGGGTCAGGCAGCGCGCGGCCGCCGCGTCGACGAGCTCCCGGGAGGGAAGCAGGAGCAGTTCCTCGACGCGGTCCGTGCAGTGGTGCAGCCCGTCGTGGGGCAGGAGGCCGTCCTCGACCAGCCGGACGGCGGTCTCCGCCCAGCGCAGGGACTCCACCGCCGCGGCGAGCGGCACCGTCGGCCCGATCGCCCCGGACCATCCGGCCGTGGCCCGGCGGACGTGGTCGGCGCGGCCGGCGACGTCCGGGTCCGGGACGACCACGCGGGGCTGCTCGCTCTCCATGTCGAGGAGGACGCCCCGGCCGAGCGCGGGGGCGACGGCCTCGCGCGCGGGCCGGATCAGGACGCCCACCGCGACGGTGGCCGGCAGCTCCCAGCCGATGCGGGCGGCGCGCTCCCCGAGGGCCTGGGCGGGGTCGGTGTGCCGGCCCGAAAGGAGCCGGTCGATCAGCCTCCGCTGCAGGCGCAGGCGCTCCCCCTCCTGCCGGGCCGCCGCCTCGGCGTAGCCGCGTACCGACTCCTCGACCAGGCCGTCCAGGTACTTGAAGCCGGCCTCGGCGAGTTCGTACATGGCGGGGGCGGCGATGTCCACCTGCTGGCCGACCTCGGCGAACCGCCGCCAGGCGAGCCGGACGCCGAGGCGGTAGACGGCCTGGAGCGAATCGTGGCTGCGTCCTTTCAGACCCTCCGCCCGGCCGAACTCCCGGAAGACCTCGTCGGGTACGCGCGGGTCGGCCTCCCCGGACAGGAGCTGCTGGACGAAGCCCTCGATGGCCCGCCGGATGCCGACGAGGGACTTCGGTTCGCCGGTCTCCTCCTTCGCGGGGCGCTGTCCGGGGAATTCGGAGCGGATCGCGCGGAGGATCTCCCCCGCCAGGTCCGCCGACTCGGACAGCACGATGGCCGCGAACCGGTCCACCTTCGATGGGGGCACGTCGCCCCAGACGAGTCGGGTCATCGGCTCGCCGGAGCCGTGTCATAGGTGACCAGCGGCACGTTCGGCTGCTCGGGCACGGCGTCGAGGACGGCGACGATCCCGAAGGCGGCGCCCACGGCGAGCACCGCGGCGATCACGACGGTTCCTGTTGCGGCGATCAGTCTGCTCATTGCGTCGGGTCAGCTCCTCGATCGGAGACGCCCCATCCCGGCCGGCCCCCACCGCCGACCGACAGTTTTGACAGCACATTGACATTCCGTCAAGTGCTGCCTAGCGTCTCCGGCCACAAGGGCTTGACCGGGTCCTGAGGTCCGTGCGTCTCCGTGCGAGTTGTCCCACAGGAGTCCCGGATGCGCCGTACCGCTTCACCACTGTCCCTGATCCTGCTCGGAGCGGGGGTGTTCCTGCTGGTCCTGGCCCCGTTGCTGGTGGCCCAGGTCCTGCCGCAGGCCAAGCGCACCCCGCTCGACGTCGACACGACGACCGTCTTCGAGGGCAGCGGCAGCTATTTCGACACCACGCGGCTCGAAACGCTGAACGACCGGCGGATCACCATCACGCGGCAGGTCCGCGGCGACGTCGCCGAGGGCGTGCGGAGCGGTAAGGCCGTGTGGGACGTGTCCACGTCGGTGGACACCGACGCCACGCTGCCCGCCACCGACACGCGCGACTCCCTCCAGTGGACCCTGGAGCGGTGGGTGACGGACCGGCGCACGAACGAGCCGGCGCACTGCTGCGGCGAGTCGCCCGTCTTCGACGGCGAGGCCTATCTGAAGTTCCCCTTCGACGTCGAGAAGCGCGACTACCGCTGGTGGGACGGCACGCTCGGCGCCGTCGTCCTGCTCCGCCACACGGGCCCCGGCACGGTGCAGGGGCACCGTGGCCTGCGCTTCACCGGCAGCGTCCCCGCCACCCGTACCGGCGTGCGCCAGGTGCCGGGCAGGCTGGTGGGCCTCCCGGACCGGCCGCAGGTGCTCGCCGAGGAGTGGTACGCCAACAGCGCGATCGAGCTGGTCGTGGACCGGCCCACCGGGCGGATCCTGTACGCGGCGACGGGCCCCCGGAAGACCCTGCGCGCCCCGGGGTCCGACAAGGACGCCGTGGTGCTGCTGTCCAGCGGGAGGATCGCGTTCACCGAGGCCACGCAGCGGCAGCAGGTGCGGCTCGCGTCGGCGGACGGCGGCCGGCTGAGGCTGCTCGGCGGCACCCTTCCGCTGGGGGCGGGGATCCTCGGCGGAGTACTCGCGCTGGTCGGCGGTCTCCTGGTGGCGCGGGGGCGAATTGTCCCGACTGCGCGCCCGTGACGCTCACTTGGCGATGCATTGGCCCGTCTGAGCGGCCCCCAACTTGTCATACCGGTGAGTAGCCTCGCGTCGATCACCTGCCGAAGACTGGCGTCCCCAACCAAGCACGACCCCACCCCGGTCTCCCCTGCCCCACCCTCACCCTCACCCTCCGCCTCGTCCTTCTTCGCCTCGCCTTCCTTCGCCTCGCCCTCCTTCGCCTCGTCCTTCTTCGCACCGCCCCGTCCCCCCGTCGCCCCACCCCGCCCTCCGTCCTCCTCCCTTTCTCCCCACCCGAACGAGTTGGAGCGCACATGCCCCAGCACGTCCCCGCCCCACGGCTCACGCCCGTTCCGCCACCGCTCCCCCAGCCCCTGGTCGGGCCCGTCCAGACGCGTCCCCGGCGGAGCGAACCGCCCCGGCGCATCGCCTTCCTCGCCCACCGGGGCCTGGGCAACCCCGCCGCGGGCGGCTCGGAAGTCCTCATCGACCGGATCGCCTCCGGGCTGACCGGGTTCGGCCACGACGTGACCCTGCTGTGCGGGGGCACCGCCGCACCGCGCTCCTACCGGGTCGTGTCCGCCGGGGGCCCGTTCGGGCACTTCGCCGGCGCCCGGTCCGCCTTCGCCCGGCACGTCGGGTCGTGCGACCTGCTCGTCGAGGTGTGCAACGGCATGCCCTACCTGGCGCCGCTGTGGCACGACGGCCCGACCGTGTGCCTGGTCAACCACGTGCACACCGACCTGTGGGGGATGCGCTTCCCCCGGCCCGTCGCCCGCGCGGGCCGGCTGCTCGAGCACTGGGCGCTCGCCCGGGCCCACCGGGGCAACCTCCTGGTCGCCGTGTCCCCCTCCACCGAGGAGGCGCTGCGCGCGATCGGGGTGCCGCCCGAGCGCATCCGCGTCGTGCACAACGGCGTCCACGAGCCCGCGCCGCGGACCCCGAGGTCGGCGACGCCGCTGTTCGTCGCCCTCGGCCGGCTCGTCGACTACAAGCGCATCGACCTCCTGCTGCGCCTGTGGGAACGGGTCCGCCCGGTGACCGGCGGCCGGCTCGTCGTCGTCGGCGACGGGCCGGAACGCGACCGCCTCGAACGACTGGCGGGCGCCGGCGTCGAGTTCACCGGACAGGTCTCCGAGGAGGAGAAGCACCGGCTGCTGTGCGAGGCCTGGCTGCTCCTGCACCCCGCCGCCGTCGAGGGCTGGGGACTCGTCGTGACCGAGGCGGGCGCGCGCGGCACGCCGACCCTCGGGTTCGACGTGCCCGGGCTGCGCGACTCCGTCCGGGACGGCGTCACCGGCGTCCTGGCGCGCGGGGAGTCCTCCTTCGCCGCCGCCTGGTGCACGCTGGCGCTCGACACCGCGCGCCGGGAGGACATGGGCGAGGCCGCGGCCCGGCACGCCGCCGCGTTCCGGTGGAGCAGTACCGTGCGCCGGTTCCGCGCCATCGCGTCGGAAGCGGTCGAACGCTCCCGGCCGCGGGGCCGGGGCGGGCCGGCGGAAGGCGCGCGCAGGTGAGGGACCCGTCGTTCCGCCGCTCGCTGGCGCTCTTCCGGGCCTTCCTGCGCGAGCAGGACGATCCGCACACCGCGTACGAACTCCTGGCGAGGGACGCCGCCGACCAGATCGAGCGCCACGTCCGGCTGGACGGCAGGATCGTCCTGGACGTCGGCGGCGGGCGCGGCTACTTCACGCGGGAGTTCCGCCGCCGGGGCGCCCACGGCTACCTGTTCGAGCCCGACCCCGCCGAACTGGCGCCCGACCGGAGGGCCGGGGCCGTCGTCGCGGACGGCTATCTGCTGCCGCTGGCCGACGGCGCGGCCGACGTCTGCTTCTCGTCCAACGTCCTGGAGCACGTGCGCGACCCCGCCACGTTCCTCAGCGAGTTGGTCCGGGTCACCCGCTCCGGCGGCCTGATCTACGTCTCGTTCACCAACTGGCTCTCGCCGTGGGGCGGCCACGAGTGGGCGCCCTGGCACTACCTGGGCGCCGAGCGGGCGCGGGCCCGCTACGAGCGGCGCACCGGCCGGACGGCCAAGCACCGGCTGGGCGAGAACCTGTTCGCGATCGGCGTCGGCCCCACCCTGCGCCACGTCAGGGAACGGGGCGACGTCGAGATCGTCTCCGCGCGCTCGCGCTACTGGCCGGTGTTCCCCGGGGCCGTCACCCGGGTGCCGGTGCTCCGCGAGTTCGCGACGTGGAACCTCCTCCTCCTACTTCGGCGGTGCCCATGACCACCACGCTCCACGCCCGTCCGCCGGCCCCGCCCGGCCCCGAGACCGGGACGGCGCCGTCGCCGCCGCCGAAGGCGTCCCGGCGCTGGCCGCTCGGCTTCTGGGCGGCGGTCCTCCTCGCCTTCCTGGCCGTCTCGCCGGGCCGGATGACGTTCGACACCAAGCTGGGCGTCGTCACCGACCCGTGGAAGTTCCTGAACGACCTGGGCCAGTTGTGGCACGACCGGGCCGGTTTCGGCGGCATCGCCGACCAGTACATCGGCTACGTGATCCCGATGCTGCCGTTCCACGCCGCCGCGGACCTGGCGCGGCTGCCGGTCTGGCTGGCCGAACGGCTCTGGCTCTCGATCGTGGTCACCACCGCGTTCTGGGGCGCCCTGCGGCTGGCCGAGCGGCTCGGCGTCGGCGCGCCCGCGCCTCGGCTCCTCGGCGCGGCCGTCTACGCGCTGTGGCCGACGTTCACCATCGTCGTCGGCTCCACCTCCGCCGCCGCCCTGCCCGGCGCGATGCTGCCGTGGGTGCTGCTGCCGCTCACCCGCCCGGAGACGAGTCCACGGCTGGCCGCGGCGCGCTCCGCGCTGCTGATCCCGCTGATGGGGGGGGTGAACGCCGCGTCCACGCTGGCGTCGCTGCTGCCCGTCGGCCTGTACCTGCTGTCCCGGCCCCCGGGGCGCCGCAAGCGGGCCCTGATCGCCTGGTGGACGCCGTGCGTGGTCCTCGCGACGGCCTGGTGGATCGTCCCGCTGCTGCTCCTGGGGGTGTACGGCGAGAACTTCATGCCGTACGTGGAGACGTCCCAGACGACCACGGCGACGATGTCGGCGACCGAGGTGCTGCGCGGCGCGGGGAACTGGGTGGGCTATCTGAACTTCGGCGAGCCGTGGCTGCCGGCCGGCTGGACCGTCGCCGCCTCCGCCCTCGTGGTGGCCTGCTCGGCGCTCGCCGCGGCGCTCGGTCTCGCGGGCCTCGCCCGCCGGGACCTGCCGGAGCGGCGCTGGCTGGTGCTGACCGTCACCGTCACCGCCCTGATCGCGCTCGCCGGGTACGGGGGCGCGTTCGGCGGCCCCTTCCACGCGACGGTGCAGGAGTGGCTGAACGGGCCGCTGGTGCCGTTCCGGAACGTCTACAAGTTCCAGACGGGCCTCGCCCTCGCGCTGGCCCTCGGCCTCGCGCACCTGGCCGCCTCGGGCCTCCCCCGCCCGCTGCCCGCCCGGGCCCGCCGGCTCGGGCCCGCCGTGGTCGCCGTCCTCGTCCTGCCCGGCCTCGCCTGGCCGTACCTCAACGGGACGATCCTGCAGCCGGGGGCGTTCCGGAAGCTGCCCTCGCACTGGGAGGCGACCGCCGACTGGCTGGCCGAGCACGCGCCCGAGGACCGCGCCCTCGTCGTCCCGGCGACCGCGCACGGCATCTACACGTGGGGCTCGCCGATCGACCAGCCCCTGGACGTCCTCGCGAAGTCCCCCTGGGCGCAGCGCGACTACGTGCCGTTCGGCACCCCCGGCAACCGGCGCGCCCTGGACGCCGTCGAGCAGGCCCTGGCGTCCGGCGGCGAGGTCCCCGGGCTCGCCGCGTACCTGGCCCGGGCGGGCCTGTACCACGTCGTCGTGCGCAACGACCTCGACCCGGACCAGCTCGGGCACGTGCCCACGGCGACGGTGAAGCGGACCCTGGAGGCCTCCGGATACCGCCGGGTCACCGGCTTCGGCCCGCTCCTGACCGACGGCCGCATCCCCGAGGGCACGCCCCTGCAGGTCGAGGGCCTCTACCCGCGCCAGCGCGCGGTCGAGATCTACGCGCCCCCGGCGGGCACGCCGCGGCCCGGACCGGCCCGGACGACGCCCGTGTCCGGCCTGGCGGTGGTCAGCGGCGGACCCGAGTCCCTGCTGCCCCTGTCGGCGTCGGGCGCCGTGACCGGCCGGCCGGTGGTCCTGGCCGGCGACGCCCATCCCGGCACGGACGCCCCCGCGCTCTACGCGGCCGGCGACGGACTGCGCCGCGCCGACACCCGGTTCGGCCTGGTGAACTCCGGCACGTCCCACACGTACGCCGTCGAGGAGCGCAACGCCGAGTCGGCGGTCCAGGACCCGGGGGCGGAGCCGCGCCAGATCCTGCCCGTCTCCGGCGACCGCCACCAGACCACCGCCGTCCTGCGGGGCGCGGAGTCGGTGACGGCCTCCTCGGTGGGCAACTGGCTCTTCCACCTCCCCCAGTACGACCCCGTCAACGCCTTCGACGGCAACCCGGACACCGCCTGGGCCGAGGGGTCCCCCGGCTCGCCCCGCGGCGAGTGGCTGCGGATCGCCTTCACCGGCCCGACCGCGATCCCCGGGTCCCTCGACCTCACCCCGCTGCCCAGCGGCGAGGTGCGCGCCGCGCCCACCGTGGTGCGGGTCGAGACCGACCGGGGCAGCCGGGTCAGCCCGCTCCGCCCCGACGGCGGCACCCAGCGGGTCGCCGCGCCGGAGGGGGAGGCGACCTGGCTGAAGGTGACGATCCTCGCGTCCCAGCAGGGCCGTCCGGGGCTGACCGGGGCCGGGTTCTCCGAGGTCTCCGTGCCCGGCGTGCAGGTCACCCGGATGCTGCGCCTGCCGACCGACGCGCCGAGCGGGACCACCGGACCGGCGGCGTACTCGCTCAACCGCGGCAGCGATCCCGGCGGCCTGTCCGTCGCGCCCGCCGAGGTGGGCCTGCACCGGGAGTTCACGGCGGTCGGCCCCGGCGACCACACCGTCCGGGCCACCGCCCTGCCCGTACCGGGCAAGGAGCTCGACGACCTGCTGTTCGAACTCACCGGCAGGCGGGACAAGATCGTGGTGGGCGCGGACTCGACCGCGCGGCTCGGCACGAACCTGAGCCCGCGCAACCTGACGGACGGCGACCTGACCACGGCGTGGGTCGCCGGCGACCGGCCCGTGCTCCGGCTGTCCTGGCCGGGGAAGACCTCCGTCGGCGAGATCGTCCTCGTCGCGTCCGGCGGGCTCGCGAGCCGGCCGGAGCAGATCCGGATCAGCTCCCCCGACGGCGCCGCGATCGCGTCGGTCGACGACAACGGGGTCGCGCGGTTCGCCCCCATGGTGACCGACCGGATGGACATCACGATCTCCCGCGTCGCGCCGCTGACCCTGCACAACCCGGTGGCGGACGCGCAGTTGCAGCTCCCGGTGGGCCTGAGCGAGCTGCACGTACCGGCGCTGGAGAAGTTCCGGGCGCCGCAGCCGGACCCGGCGAAGAGGTTCGCGCTGCCGTGCGGGAAGGGCCCGGTCCTGTCGGTCGACGGCCGTTTCCTGGAGACTCGGGCCGAGGGCCGGGTGCGGGACCTGACGGAGCGCCGCCCGATCGCCGTCTCGCTGTGCACCGAGGGCGGGCGGGTCCCCCTGGAGCGCGGCACCCACACCGTCGAGGCCGGTGACACCGGCCCCCTCGCGGTCACCCGCGTCGACCTGAAGGCCGGCGAGCCGCGGGCCGCCGCCACCGCCCCGCGGACCGTGGAGGCCGTGTCGGGCGGCGGCGACCGGCGCGTCCTGCGGGTGGGCGCCGGCGAGGCCGCGTACCTCCAGCTCCACGAGAACCACAACGCGGGCTGGAAGGCCGAGCTCGACGGGCGGGAGCTGCGGCCGCTGCGCGTCGACGGCTGGCAGCAGGCCTGGCTCGTCCCCGCCGGCGCGGGCGGCTCGGTGACGCTGGTGTACGAGCCCTCCCGCCTGTACGACACGGGGCTGGCCGTCGCCGGGGCGCTGCTCGTGCTGCTCGCCGGGCTCGCGTTCGTCGGGCGCCGGGGCCGCTCCGTACCGGTGGAGAGCGGGGCGGAGGCGGAACCGCCCGGGCCCGGCCTGCTGCTCGGCACGGTCGTGCCGACCCTGGTGGGCGTGGTGATCGCGGGGCCGCTCGCGCTGGTCGTGCCCGTGCTCGCCGTGGTCGCCCGGCTGCGTCCGGCCGTGCTCGGCCCCCTCGCCCTCGCGGCGATGACCGGGGCCGGGATCGCCGCCCTGACGGGCAGCGGGGAACCGACCGCCCTGGGCCGGGGGGCCTACGGCGCCACCGCCCAGGTCCTCGCCCTGGTCGCCCTGTTCGCGGCGCTCGTGACCGTACGGGGTGAGCGCACCGCCCGGACCGGCGCCCACCGGGTGGGAACGGCGCCCCGACCACCGTCCGGCGAGCGGGAGGAGCGGGAGGCCCCTGGACCCGCGGGCCGGGACGCCGGCGGCCCGTGGCCGCCCGGCCGGCCGGGGCGCCCCGGGGAAGGGGGGCGCTGATGGCCGCCGGACAGCGGGCTGAGGTCTTCGGACCGGCCCCGGACGGGGAGGGGGGACGCTGATGGCCACCGGACGGCGGACGGAGGTCTTCGGACCGACCCCGGACCGCGAACCGCCGCGCGTGCCGTTCGCGGTCGCGGACGAGATCGCCCGGCACTGCGCCGACGCGCGCGAGCCGAACACCGTGCACATCGAGATCCACCTGCCGGGCCGGGTCCGGCCGGAGCGTCTGCGCGAGGCGTTCGGCCGGGCGCTGTCCAGGCATCCGCGGGCGCTGATGCGGGAGCGCGGGCGGGGGCCGTTCGCCCGCCGCTACGAGTGGGAGCTGACGGACCGCCCCGGCACCGATGTGGTGCTCTTCCCGCCGAGCGCGCCCGGGGCCCTCGTCCGTGCCCGGGAGCGGGCCCTGGCCGAGCCCCCGTCGCTGCGGTCCGCGCCGCCGCTGCGCCTCGAAGTGGTCGAGGAGCCGGGGACCGACGGCTGCGTCCTGCTCCTCGCCGTGCACCACACGGCGCTCGACGGGCCCGCCTGTCTGCGGATCGTGGCGACCGCCGCGGAGATCTACAGCGGTTCCGCCGCGCCGCCGGTCGCCGCACCGGCCCGCCCGCCGGCCGGGAGCCCCGTCCCGCGGCCGGCGGGGTCGCGGGCGACGGTGGCGCGGGTCGCGCCGGGGAACCCCGGGGGCGCCCCCGGGAACGCGCTGCTGGTCACCGAACTGCCCGTGCCCCGGCGCGCCCCGGGCGCCCCGCACACCGTCAACGACCAGCTGATGGTGGCCACGGCGCTGACGGTCGCGGACTGGAACCGCCGGCAGGGGGCGCCCGAGCGGCCGCTGCGCATCACCATGCCCGTCGACGACCGGACCCGAGGGCCCGCGATGCCGATCGGCAACGGCACCCGGCTGGTGGACGTCGGCTTCGCGCCCGCCGAGCTGGGCCCCGGGACGGACGTCGGCGCCCTGCTGCGGCTCACGGCCGAGCGCACCCGCGCCCTCAAGGCGGTCGCGCGGCCGCCCCTGGGGCGCGGTGCCGCGCTGCTCGCCTCGCCGGTCCTCCCGGTCGCCGCCCGGGCGGCCCTGACGCGGGGCGTACGGCGCCTCGCGGCCCCGTGGATCTCGACCACGCTGCTCAGCAACCTCGGCCGGATCCCCTACCCGCTGGACTTCGGCGAGGCGGGCCGGGCCGGGGCGGTCTGGGTGTCGGCGCCGGCGGCGATGCCGCGCGGCCTGACGTTCACCACGGCGTCCACCGGCGGGCGGCTCCACCTGGTGCTGCGCTGGTCCCGGACCCTCCTGGGCGACGAGGACGGCCGCCTGCTGGGCCGGATGTTCGCCGACCGGCTCGCGACGACCGACACGGAGGCGCTGTGAACGGCCCGGACGTGGACACCGGTATCGGTACGGATACGGGTGAGGGCGCAGGTACGGGTGAGGGCGGAGGTACGAGTACGGGCGGGGGCACAAGTACGGACGCAGGTACGGGTATGGGCGCGAGTACGGGTACGGGCGCAGGTGCGAGTACGGGCACGAGTACAGGTACGGGCGCGGGCGCGGGTACGGCCTCAGGCACCGGCACCCTCGCCGGCACCGGCACCGGCACCGGCGCGGGCGGTCCCGCGGGGCTGCGGGACTTCTACGAGAACCCCGCCGTCCCCGTGGCCTCCGGCGACGCCCGGAGCCGGCGGCAGGCCCGGCTGCTGGCCGCCGCGCTCGACCGGCCCGGCGCGCTCGTCCTCGACGTCGGCTGCGGTGACGGCACCGCGGCCGCCGTCGCGGGGCCGATCCTCGCCGGGCACCGGATCGTGGGGGTCGACTGGTCCCACGACGCGCTGCGCCGCGCCCGGCCGCGGATGTCCCACGTCGTGCGCGGCGAAGTGGACGGCGGCGGGCTGCCGTTCACCGACGGGTGCGCGGACGCCGTGCTGTTCAGCGAGGTCATCGAGCACCTGGTCGACCCCGACCGGGCCATGGACGAGCTGCGGCGCGTCCTGCGCCCGGGCGGCCACCTGATGCTTTCCACCCCCAACCTCGCGGCCTGGTACAACCGCGCGCTGCTGCTGGCCGGCCGGCAGCCGGTGTTCTCGGAGGTGAGCCTCCGGGGCGTCCACGGGCGCCCCGGCACGGAAGTGGTGGGGCATCTGCGCCTGTTCACGGCGCGGGCGCTGCGCTCGTTCCTGCGGTCGGCCGGTTTCGAGGACGTGCGCGTCTCCGCCGCGCCGTTCCACGGCGTGCCGCGCGGGCTGCGCCTGATCGACCGGGCCGCGTGCGCGGTGCCCTCGGCGGCGTCCATCCTGCTCGCGCACGCCCGGCGGAGGTAGGCCCGTGTGGTGGGGCGTGGGCGCGGCGCTGGTCGCCAACCTCCTCTACAGCGTCGGCTTCGTCCTGGAGAAGCGGGCGCTGGGGGCGCTGCCCGCGCTCTCCGCCGGGCGGCCGGTGCGGGTGGTCGTCACGCTGGTGACCAGCCCGTCGTGGCTGGTCGGCGCGGTGGCGCTGGCCGCCGGGTTCGGCGCCCAGCTGGTCGTCTACCGGACGCTGCCGATCGCCGCGGCGCAGGGCATCTTCGTCTCCGGTCTCGTCCTGCTCCTGCTGCTCTCGTCCGCCGTCCTCGGCGAGCGGCCCACGGGCCGGGAGCGCCGCGCGCTCGGCGCGGTGCTCGTGGCGCTGCTCATGGTCGTGGCGTCGGTGCGCGAGGAGGACGAGGTCGTGGGCGGGGAGGCGCCCTGGGGCCTGGTCCTGCTGGTGTCCGTCCCCACGCTCGTGACGGGGGTGGCGCTCTACGCGCAGGTGGAGCGGCGGGCGCGCCGGCGCCACCGGGTGCCGACCAACGGCATCGGGTACGGCGTGGCCGTGGGGCTGCTGTACGGCGTCAGCTCGCTCGCGGTCAAAGGGGCGGCGGGCAGGCTCACGGGCGGCGGGGCGGGCGAGGTGGCGCGGGCCCTGCTCGGTTCGCCCTATCCGTACCTGCTGCTGTTCACCGCCGGCGCCGGGCTCGTCATGTCGCAGACCGCGCTCCAGCGGTGCCGCGCGTCCCTGCTCGTGCCGGTCTGCACGACGGTGACGGCCCTGTTCACGGCGGTGGCGGGGACGCCGGTCTTCGGGGAGCGGCTTCCGGAGGACCCGCTGCCGCTGTTCCTGCGCGTGGCGGGGACGGCGCTGGCCCTCTCGGTACTGCTCGCCATGCCCCGCCACGACGCCCCGCCCCCGGCCGACATCCCCCTCCCGGCCGACGCCCCTCCCCCGGCCGGCGGCGCGACCGCACCGGTGCGTGCGGCGCACCGCCGGAACCCGCCCTTCCCCTCACTCCCTTCACCGAACGACGAGGATCCCGATGGAAGCCGACGAGACCCTGCTGCGCATCCTGGCCTGCCCCCTCGACAAGGGGCCTCTCACGCTCCCCGCCGGCCGGGACGTGCTCTATAACCCCCGGCTGCGCCTCAGCTACCCGATCGTGGACGGCATTCCGCAGCTCCTCCCCTCCTCCGGCCTGCGCGTCTCCGCCGAGGAGCACGAGCGGTACACGGGCGCGGCGGAGGCCTGAACCGTCAGCCCGTGGACGGCACCCGGGCGGTGCCGCGCGCCTCGTACTCCGGCATCTCCTCCAGGGCCGTCGCGGCGCCCGCTCCGAGTTCACGGCGGACCGGCCGGAGGGCCGGTTCGAGACCGGAGGTGATGCCGCCAGCGGTGACGAGGTCCCCGTCGTCGGCGACACGGGCGTTCTTCACGGGACCCCCTGCCGCCGGAGGTCGCCCTCGACCCTGTGGCGGGTGGTGCAGGGCCGTCCCCCCATCAGTTATGTGCATCGTGAAGTTGCAGGTCACGGGGCTGGTGTGCAGGACTTCGGGGTGCTAGCGCCGGTCGGGGGCGTATGACTTCCGGCAAGATCGTCGATCAGCGTGCGACTTCGTGGTTCGTCAGGACCAGCAGGGCCCTCACCAGTGCGGTCGCCCATTTCGGGTCGGTGCGGACCTTGCCGAGCACGCGCCGGTTCTTCAGGTGCGCGAAGCCGTGCTCGACCGGTGCCCGGACCGCGGCCAGTGCCTTGTGGGACAGTTTCCGGCCGCGGGTCAGGGGCTGGCTGCGGGCGGCCTCGCAGCCGGGGATCACCGCCGGGTCGGTGTCCGGGCCGCTGTCGTCGAGGCCGACGAAGCCCAGGTCGGCGATCGCGCCGAGCCCGGCCGCGCGGAGATGGGCGGTGAGTCTGTCGTGCCGGCAGGCGGTGATCCCCGAGGTCCGACCGGGCCGGGCGGCCGAGACCCAGAGCAGCCGGCCGTTGTCGTCGGTGAGCGCGATCACGAGCAGGCCATGGCATCTGTGCTTGCCGGAGCAGTTCTTCCGGTTCTCGGCTCCGGTGCGGTGGCGGGTGCGTATCAGCGAGCCGTCCAGCAGTACGACTCCGCCACCCGGTCGGGTGATTCTCTTCAGCGCGCGGTCCAGGCGCGGGGCCCGGGCGGCGAGCAGTCCGACGACCTCGCGGACCCAGCGGGCGACGGTGGTGCGGTGCACCCCGTTTCCGCCGGCCGGATCGCCGGGCCGCCGGTCACAGCGCAGCACCGCCGGCACGATCCCCGCGATCTTTCCCGCGGGCAGCGCCCGCCACCGTGAGCCGATCTTCTTGCAGTGGCCGCGTATCAGGGTGGCGAGATGGTTCAGGGTGGCGCCCGACAGCGGCAGGCGGGCGGTGTGAACAAGGCCGTCAGGGCCCTCGGCGTGAGCGTTGTTTTTCTTCACACCGAACTCAACTGCTGCCGGAGTAGGGCCGGTTACGCCCTACCGCTCCCGGTCCCGATAGCGTGAGCGGCGTGCGGCGAACCGTCCGTCGGGCCGCTTGTGCAACCATCCACGGTCGGCGAGCTTGGTCGACTTCGCCCGCAGCGGCTCCAGCTTCCCGCGCAACCCCATCTCCAGTCCCAGCTCCTCGTCCACTGCCCTGACCTGCACCGGACCATCGGCGGTTCGATGCAGCAGCCTCCGGGTGCGGACGCACCCGTGTCGAACGCGACGGCCCGGGCAGACGGACTGCCCGGGCCGCGCGTTCAGCGGGTTGCCGCTACCCCGCGTTCCTGAGGAACACGGAGGTGAGCGGTGCGGTGTGGGTGGAGTCCACGCCCGCGCCCGCCGAGAAGTCGTCCTCCTCGCGGCCGTTCCAGTCGGCGATCGGGCTGCCGCCCTGGGTCAGGTGCTGGAAGCGGGACGGGTCGCCCGGCGCGGAGCCGAACTGGTGGACCGGCTGGGCGCCCGCGCCCGTCTTCCCGTACGGCAGGTAGTCCGTGTACGGGCCGCCCGGGGTGAGCTGCTTGGACAGGGTGTTGTTGTGGAAGACGTTCTGCGGGCCGGAGGAGCCGGACCACTTGAGCGCCTTGGCCCCGGCGGCCCACCAGATCGGGTACCAGGTCCCGCTCTCGACGTCGCCGCCCTCGCCGCCGCAGCGGGCGGTGCAGTTGCCCGAGTAGTGCTCGTACGGCACGCGGACGGTGTTGTTCTCGAAGAGGTTGCGGCGCTCCCAGCCGCCGTGGAGGTTCAGGTCGGAATCGAAGTCGTTGCCGTAGACCACGTTGCCCGAGGCCGACCACTGGAGGGTGAAGTGGCGCAGGTTGCGGGTGGTGTTGAGGGCGTAGAGGGAGTCCCAGACGCGGCTGCCGCGGAAGTAGCCGTTGCCGCCCTTGCCCTTGTTCCAGGCGCCGTCGAGGTGGTTGCGCTCGAACTGGAGGTTCTTGGCGACCTCGGTGACGATCGGGTGCGATCCGGTCATCTCCGCGCGGACGCTGCGGGCCCAGGAGTCGGCGGCCCACTTGAAGACCAGGCCGTGCATGGCGTACGCGGGGGCCAGGTTGCCGTAGTTGTGCCGGGCCTGCTCGGGGGTCGTCCCGGGCATGTCCTGGGTGAAGGAGAAGTTCTCGAACCCGACGCCGACCACCATCTTCAGCGGGGTGACCTTGCTGGGGTAGACGGTGCCGTCGATCGCGGCGGAGCCGTCCGAGGTGGAGTCCACCGGGAGGTCGAACTCCAGCGGCTTGTCCAGGGTCAGCGTACGGTTCGCCGCATCGACGGAGCTGATGCGGAAGACCTGCTGGCGCATGTGCAGGTTCTCGTACCGGCCCTCGTCCGTGGCGCTCTGGAGGGCGTAGAACTTACGGCTGTTGGCAGCGCCCACCCACACGTGCCCGCCGACCGGGAAGCGGGCCGGGTCGGCCTTGGCGTCGAGGTGGACGACCCGGTCGCCCTCCTTCGCGGAGAAGCCCGGCGCGGCCGCGGAGGTCCGCAGCTTCACGCCCGAGGCCCAGTGCTGGTTGACCGAGCCCTCGAAGAGGTCCTTGCGGTTGGCGGGGGCGGCGGCCAGCTCGTCCGCGTACCGGGGGGCGACCTCGCGGGTCGAGACGCGGAACAGGCCGCGGCCGGGCCACATCCAGCCGCCCTTGCCGGTGTCCGCGCCCGTCCCGTAGGACATGGCGTCCTGGTCCCAGCGGCTGCCGTCCGAGGTCAGGGTGTCGTACTTGGTGTCGTCGTCGGGGCGGAACACGATCCGTGTGCCCCCGGGCCGGGCCGGGTCGCTGCCCTGGCCGCGGATGGTCAGGTAGCTGGCGTCCACGGAGATCTGGCGGCTGACGTTCAGCTTGCCGGCGGGCAGGGTGATCAGCGACAGCCGCTCGAACTGAGCGGCGCCCCCGCACCGGGTGCGGATGTCGTCGACGGCCCGCTGGAGGCCGGCGGAGTCGTCGGCCTCGTCGTCCGGCTTGACGCCGTAGGTGCCGTCGAGCTCTTCCGGGGTGATGCGGCAGGCCTCGTCACCGGTGTGCTGCGCCTCGCCGGGCAGCGGGCTGCCGCCGCGGTAGCCGGCGGCCGACCAGTTCGGCATGCCGGGCAGCTGCGCCTTGCGGTTGTAGGCGCTCAGGAGCTGGGAGGGCGGGTTCGGGTTCGCGGCGGCCTCGGAGGTGTACCGGTGGCGGCCGATGGTCTCGATGGCGCGGTGGGTGGAGCCGCCGAGGGGCAGCTCGTAGAAGTCGACGGCGACGTAGTTGGGGGTCTTGCGGGCGGCCGGGCCGCAGATGTTCAGCGCCCGGTCGACCAGGGAGTCGCCGTTGTCGATGGCGGCGGTGATGACGGTGGGGGCGTCGCGGAACTGGTTCATCACGAACAGCGGGGTGAAGCCGGGCTCCTGCCGCGTGAGCGGGATCTCGTCCCAGCGGGTGTAGCAGTCCTTGTTGCCCGCGAGGCCGCCCATGCTCCAGTAGTTCTCGACCGTCCAGTCGCGCTGGGCGCGGACGCCGACCTCGGGGACGTCGCCCTTGTCGGAGAAGATCAGCAGCCGCTTGCCCAGCCCGCGCATCTGGGACAGGGTCGGCCAGCCGTGGGTGGCCACCCCCTGCGCCACGGGGTCGAAGACCAGTTCCTTCAGGCCGGGTACGGCGCTCATCTCGCGGGCCATCTTCGCCCGGTCGGCGACGTAGTCCTCCAGGAAGACGGTGCCGACGGCGTCGGTGTCCTTCTGGAGGAACTTCACGATGTCGCCGAGGCCGTACTCGAAGCGCCGGTCGCCGCCGATCGAGCACGTGCCGTGGCACATGCGCAGCGGGTCCTCGACGGTGGCTCCGTCGTCGTAGACGTCCAGCATCATGCCGCGGACGCCCTCGTCCAGCTGGGTGGCCATGCTGCGGGACTGGTTGGGGAAGGAGTAGCCGTCGCCGTAGGAGTTGAAGGCGTTGTGGCTGGTGAGGAACGTCGCCTGGTCGAGCCGTGGGTCGGCCGGCGGGGTGTGCTCCTCCAGCACCAGGTCGGTCAGGTGCCAGTGGCCGCGGCCGGTGCCGGCTTCGGCACGGCTGCCGAGGGCGAGCTGGACGCCGCTGTTGGACCTGCCGCCCGCCGTGGTGGGAGACGTGAGGTACTGCTCGCCGCCGGGCGTCTTCAGCAGGTAGGTATCGGCCTGGACCTGGTCGAACTCCCAGGTCGTACCGTCGCCGCCGCACAGCTTCAGGACCGCGAGCGTGCCGTCGAGGCCGATGCAGTAGGCGCCGTTGACGTTGCTCTTCAGGTAGTACGAGGAGCCGGTCGCGGCCTCGAACCACCACTGCTGCCCGTGCCGGCCGCCGTACGTGAACTGGAGGATCTCGCGGCCCTCCTCCATGTCCCCGGCCTCGGCGTCCACGGCGAGGCCGTTCATGGCGTTCTGTATCTGGACCGGCCCGAGCCGGTTGGGCGGTCCCGGCGCGGCGACGGCCGCCCCGGGGAGGACGGAGGCGACGAGCGCGGCCGTGAGCGCGGCCACGGCTGCGAAGACCAGCCGCATGCTGCGGCGATCTCTGTCGAACATGGGAGGAGGCACTCTCTCTCGGAACGGCAGGTGGGACCCCGGCCTGCCGCCCGGGCCGCGGGGCCCGGCTCGGCGCGAGCACCCCGGCTGGCCAGGCGGTCCCGCACCTGAACCGGACGGAAGTCCTCGAACCTGGGAACGAGCACTCTAGCGCCGTAAAGTGACCGGGTTTTAGCCCGAGGTGAACGAAGAGTGATCAAGCCGCCCATAGCCGCCGTTCGGCCGTCCTGCCGTTCGGCCGTCACGCGGTTCTGCCGTCATCCCGCCGCGGGGTCGGTGACGGTGATGCAGCGGGCGGTGCTGGGCACCCCCTGGACACCCAGGGGGTGCCCAGGGCGAAGAGCATGTACGTGCCCGGCAGGACCACACCCTCGTCGGCCGGGAGGGACACCGTGTACGCGCCGGTGCCCGCGGGCGCGGAGGTCAGCGGGACGCGCCGCTGGTCGAGGGTCTCCTCCACCCGCTTGCGCATGGCGGCCGGGGGGCCGCCAACTGCTCCATGATGTAGGCCGGTTCCTCCTCGACGGTGTCGGTGACGAGGCCGTCGAGGAGGCCCTGTCCGACGACGCCGACGACGTCGGCGAGTTCGCGCGGCGGATGTTCGGCGGTGTCCCGGCCGTCCACGGTCACGCGTCCGCACAGGGTGCCGCCGGTGAAGTGCGGGACGAGTCCGTTGACCGCGCCGAGGAGGGTCGACCCGCCGACGCCGGTGTGGCCGACGACGAGGCAGGGTTCGCCCTCCTCCACGGTCAGGTCCACGTCCCGCAGGACGGGTGCGGCCGTGTCCTCGTACCGGACGGTGACCTGGTCGAAGGTGATCGCTCGGTTTCCTCGGTGCGCTGCGCCGGCACGGCCGGACGGGCTGGGCCGGGGGCGGGGACAGGAATCCCGCGGCTCCCGCCAGAAGGATCGCGGCGGCCGGCACCGGGGGCAGGGTGGGCCGGCTCAGCGGGTAGACGGAGGGGTTGGGTTCGGCCGCGTCGAAGCCCGCGTTGCTGAAGGGGAGCACGGCCGAGAGGACCCCGCAGCCGGCGACGGCCCACTCGGCGGCCCGCCAAGGGCCGGGCCGGTAGGCGGTGCGGGTGACGCGGCGCCCGCCGAGGCGGAGGCCGGCCGCGCACAGCAGGCCGCCGGCCGCGAGCACCGGGAAGCCGAGGAGGGCGGGGGCGGTGGCGGTGCCGGGAGCGGGCGGAAGCCCGTGGTCGTCGTGACCACCACGTGGGAGGGCGCCTTCGCCAGGGCGGCGGGCGCCGAGAACGTGACCGTCATCGTCCCGCGCTCCGTCCACCACGCCCCCGACCACGATCCCAAGCCCTCCGACCTGGTCGCCGTGGCGAAGGCCGACTTCGTGCTCTACGCGCCCTTCGAGCCGTACGCGGCGAAGATCAAGGAGGCGGCGGGCTCCTCGGCGAAGCTGGTGGAGGTGGACCTCGACAACGACCCCGACAAGGTCAGGGCCGAGGTGGACAGGCTGGCCGGGCTCTTCGGCACCCGGGAGGCGGCCGGGCGGTGGAAGGCCGCGTTCGACACCGAGTACGCGAAGCTGAACAAGGACCTGCGGGCGGCCTGGCCGGACGGGAAGAGCCCGGTGGTGGTCTCCCAGGTCTTCACCACGTGGGCGGCGAAACTGGCCGGGACCGACCCGGCGGGGACGTACGGGCCGGATCCGGTGACCCCGGCGCGGCTCGCCGAACTGTCCGCCGGGAAGCCCGACCTGGTCCTGGACAACGCCCACGTGTCCACCGGGACCGTGCTGCCCGGCTCCGGCGCGAAGCAGGTGGCGATCGTCAACTACCGGGGGACGACCTCGACCTGCTGGCGGTCTACCGGGGCGCGGCGGCCGAGCTCCGGAAGGCCATGGGCGGGTCCTGACCGCCCGGCGACCGCGCCGCCCGGCGACCGCGTACGGAGCCGGGTACGGGGCGGCACGGTCCCGCACCCGGCACGGTGTCAGCCGACCCGGGCGGGCTCCGCGCGGTCCCCGCCGGTGTCCCGGAGCCCGGCGACGCGCGGGTCCGGCAGGCCGGCGACCACGGCCGCGCCGTCCGCGGACGGCACCGTACGGGCCGGCCCGGTAGGGCAGTCGACGCCGTCGGCGGAGTCGTACAGGCGGACCGCCGGGCAGCCGAAGGCTTCGGCCGCGGCCGTCGCGGTGGCCGCGTCGAGCGGCGCTCCGCCGAGGACGAGGGCGGTGGCCGCCGGAAGCCGTTCGTCCGCGGGGTCGAGGTGTTCCAGCATCGCGCGGATCGACGCCGGAGTGCCCAGGACGTGGGTCGGGCGGTGCTCCCGTACGGCCGCGAGGGCGGTGCCGGGGGTGAAGCGGTCGAGCAGGACGAGGGTGCCGCCGTGCCGGGCGAGGACGACCGGGGTGCCGCCGGCGCCGAACGCCGAGGACAGGGGCACGAGGAGGAGACAGCGCGGCGGCGTCCGGTCGGGGACGAGCGAGGCGAGGGGGTCGCCCCGGCCGCCCGCCAGCGCGTTGTGCGAGTACGCGACCATCCGGGGCTCGTACTCGGGGGCGGGCCCGGGGTCGGGCTCGGAGCCGGGGTCGGTCTCGGAGCCGTACGAGACCAGGATGCGGGCCGCGCCGTCCGGGTCGGGGCGGGCCGGAACGAACGCCTCCGGGTCGCTGCGCAGCAGCCCCGACCAGGCGACCGCCCCTTCGGGCACCTCACCGGGGCCGGCCGCGACGACGTGGCGCAGGGCCGGCAGTGACCGTACGAGGTTCTGGAGGCCGGCCGCGTGGCGGACGTCGCGGTGCTCGGCGGAGGCGATGGCGGCGACGGCCCCGGACCGGCGCAGCAAGGACTCGGCCCCGGGAACGCCGCGGTCCACGGGGAAGGGGAGGGCGACGGCGCCGAGGGCGGCCAGGGCCAGGTCGGCGATGACGGCGTTGCGGTTGTCCGGGAGCTGGACGCCGACCACGTCGCTCGGGCCGACGCCCAGACCGCGCAGGCCGACGGCCAGACACCGGACCTTGCGGTCGAGGGCGGTGTAGCAGAGCTTGCCCTTGGCGTCGAGGACGGCGGTGTGGTGGGGGTCGGCGATCTGCCGGGCCCTGAAGAGGCTGTAGAGGACGAGGTCGGGGCAGGTGCCGTCGACCGCCCAGGACCGGCGGAGTCCGGCGGGCAGCAGGTCGCGCGGGGGAACGGTCATGCGGTGCTCCAGGGGTCGGGGCGGTGGGGGCGCCGTGCGCGTCGCGGTGGATCGGTTCCACGGCAGATGGTCGGACGCGCGTCCCCGGGAGTTCCCGGGAATCGGGAACGGCGCGTGTCCGTACGGGGGTTCAAGGGCGCCGGTGGTGTTCCGGGCCGCGCGTCCGGGTGCGAGGATGAGCCGCGATGAGCCCAGGCCGATGCTCCCGAGCCGTACGGGCCGCGCTGTTCGCGGTCGCGTGCGTCCTGCTCGCGGCCGTCGGCCACGTCCTGATGTCGGGGGCGGCCCTGCCTTGGTGGGGCGTGCTGTCGGCGTTCGCGGGAACGGTCGCGGCGGCCTGGCCGCTGACCGCGCGGGAACGGTCCCTGCCGGCCGTCACCGGAGTGTCCGTGGCCGTCCAGGCTCTGCTGCACACCGTCTTCGCCCTGACGCAGCCGAACACCCGCCCGCCGCTACCGACCGGACACGGCACGACCGGGCACAACATGGCCGGGCATGACATGACCGCGCACGGCACAGCCGGGCACGACATGACCGCCCACGGCACAGCCGGGCACGACATGACCGCCCACGACATGACCGCGCACGGCGTGTCGGGGGCGGCTTGGCACGACATGGTGAGCGCGTCCGGTACGGGCATGCTCGCCGCCCACCTCCTGGCCGCGCTCCTCTGCGGCCTCTGGCTCGCCCACGCGGAACGGGCGGCCTTCCGGCTGCTGCGCGCCCTCGCCCACCGGCTGCGGGTGCCCCTGCGCCTGCTGTTCGCCCTGTTCGTACCGGTGCCCCGCCGCCCCCGCGCGCGTCTGCCGCGGGATTTCGGCGCGCACGTCCTCCGGGGGCGGCTGCTCGCCCACTCCCTCACCTCACGGGGTCCTCCGGCCGGAACCGCTGTCGTCTGACAGCCGGCTCCCCGGGGCCGCCGACGGCTCGTACCTACGGCCGTCGTCCCCGGGCACCGGTCCCGCCCCCCTTCCGGCGGGTGGGCCGTACCCCTTTCACCGGCCCCGCCGTGTGCGGGACCGTTCCTTCACCCGTGAGGACCTGTGGCGATGAACCCTGCCCCGCCCACCCCGTGGCGCCCCGGCGCGCGCAAGACGCCCCGGCACAGCCCCGAATCCGACGCCGTCACGACCGGCCTCGCCCTGGACGCCCGGGGCGGCGACCCGGACAAGACCGACCACTTCGTCCGCGCCCTCCACCACGACGTGCGGCGCTACGTGACCCGTCTCAGCGCCGATCCGCAGGCGGCCGACGACCTGACGCAGGACGTGTTCGTCCGCGCGCTGACGGCGCTGCCCCGGTTCGAGGGGCGTTCGTCCGCGCGGACCTGGCTCCTGTCGATCGCCCGCCGGACGGTGGTGGACGACCTCCGGCGCACGGCCTCCCGCCCCCGCCTGTCGGACCGTCACGACTGGCAGACGGCCGCCGAGCGGAGCCAGCCGACCGGCGTGCCCGGCTTCGACGAGGGGGTCGCGCTGGCGGAGCTGCTCGCGCTCCTGACCCCCGACCGGCGCGAGGCGTTCCTGCTCACCCAGTTACTCGGCCTGGGATACGCGGAGGCGGCCGAGACCATCGGCTGTCCCATCGGCACCGTCCGCTCCCGGGTGGCCCGCGCGCGGGGCGACCTGACGGCCCTGCTCACCGCGGCCGACCCGCCTCCCGGGGCGCTGGTGTCCGGCTGACGCCGTCTCGCCCGCCAAGGACGGATTGCCTGCCCGGAGTCGGGACGCGGCCCGTTCGCGGAGGATCCGCACAGGGTTCCGGGCCTGGTGGCGGGCTGCCTGCTGTGGAAGCACCCCGGCGGGATCGTGCCGGTGCCGGCGGAGTGGGTTCCTCCGCGCCGGCCGGCCCGGGGCTCAGTGGCCGCGCGGGGCGTACATGATGACGGCCATGCCGGCGAGACAGACCAGGGCACCGACGACGTCGAAGCGGTCGGGGCGGTAGCCGTCGGCGGCCATGCCCCAGAGGATCGAGCCGGCGACGAAGATCCCGCCGTACGCGGCGAGGACACGTCCGAAGTTGTCGTCGTTCTGGAGGGTGGCGACCACTCCGTACAGGCCGAGCGCCACGACGCCGGCACCGATCCAGATCCAGCCCTTGTGTTCGCGGATGCCCTGCCAGACCAGCCAGGCGCCTCCGATCTCGAACAGGGCGGCGACGGTGAACAGGGCGAGGGAGCGGGCGACGAGCACGTGGTGGGCCTTCTGGTGCGGGAGCGGTTCGAGGGAGGTGGTCAGCCGGTGGGGCCGAAGAGGCCGGCGAGCAGCGTACGGCCCTCGGCGGGGGCGCGGACCTCCAGGTGGAGGACGGGGCCGTCGAGGTGGAGGCGGAAGTCGAAGAACGGGCAGCACCGCTGCTCCGCGGCGGCCGGTCCGGCGATGCGTACGGTCCGGTCGGCGGGCAGGGTCAGTCGCAGGCCCGCGGGCATCTCGGCACGTGCGGCGCCGTCGACCGCCTCGTGCCACCGGGCGGTGCGCTCGTGCAGGCCCTCCCCGGTCAGTGAGCAGGCCACCGGTGCCGTGCGCCACCGCTCCCCCTCCTGTTCGGCCGCTCGGCGAGCCGGGAGATCCGCGTGGAGGTCACGTCACGACCGCAGACCTTCCGGTCGACTCGAAGGTCGAGGCGGAACCTCCGCACGGAGCGGAGAAGGGCCGCGGCGCGTCACGCGGTGGGGCCGGGCGCGGAGGGCCGTCTGCCGGTGTCCCGCCGGGAGACGGCCTCCGCCACCTCGTGGAGCGCGGTGCGCAGGGAGTCCCCGTACGCGTCCCGGGGGAGGTGAGGCGCGTGTTCTCCGGCCGCGTCGAGGTGCTCGGCTGCCGCGTCGAAGGAGCCGAGGCGGCGGTAGTCGTCGGCCAGGTTGAGGTGGAGGGAGGGGTAGAACCCGGCGATGTGGAGGCCCGCGTGGTGCTCCTGGGCGCGCTGTTCGGTCGTGGCGTCGGCGGCGTCCAGGGCCCGGATGTTCCAGGCGAGGGCCTGGGCGGGGTCCTCGTAGAGGTCCGCCAGGTAGTGGGCGAGCGAACAGCGGTGCAGCGGGTCCCCGGTGACGCCGATCGCCGTCCACAGGTCCAGGAGCTTGCGGCGGGCGGAGAGGACGTCGCCCTTCTGTCCTTCGGCCACGGCCCGGCCGATGGCTTCCATGGTCGGGTCGGGAGCGGCGGGTGCGGTGGTCATGGGGTTCCTCGTGGTCGTCGTCAGGATGAGTGGTCGGGTGCGACGGGCATGGCCAGGGTGGTGAGGTCGCCGCGGTCGGCGGAGCGGATCGTGACGGGCCGGTCGCACCCCCGCAGGTCGAGCATCACGTCGGGGCCGATCGCCGTGCTCACGGCGGGGTAGAGCGTGGTCGTCCCGAACAGGACCCGCAGGTCCTCGCCCGTCACGGTGGCGGGGAGCGTGATCCCGGGGTGCTCGTCGTCCGGGGACCGGAGGTTCACGCCGCGAGCGGTGACGTGCAGGGCGACGCGCTCGCCGGGGTGCTCTTCCAGGGCCCGCAGCAGCAGGTCCTTCGGGATCGTCGCGCGGGTGGTGGCCCCGTCCAGGGAGGCGAGCATCAGCCGGTGGTCGGGGAACTCCCCGGGCAGCGCCCGGCAGTGCCGGTCCTCCCGCCCGGGCATGCGCAGCCGGATCCCGTACGGCACCGCTTCGACGCGGACCAGCGCGCTGCGCCGGACCTCGGCGGCCGCGGCCCGGAGGTCGTCGCCGTCGACCGTGCCCGCCCAGGTCCGGTCCGCCGGCCGGACCGGCACCAGGGTCCGGGTGGAGAGCCGGTACCGGTCGGTCGCCGTGAGGGCGATCGCCCCGTCACCCGCCTCGACGTGCAGACCGGTGAGGACCGCCGCCCCCGGCTCGCGCGCGGTCGCGGTCGCGGTCGCCGTCGCGGTCAGGACCTGGTCGACCGCGTCCGCCAGCACGGGGCCCTTCAGCGCGGCGATCAGGAGGCCGGGCGCGCTGCCGCCGAGCGCGGACCTGATGACGGCGGCCTTCCGCCGTGCCGCCGCCGCGTCTCCCTCGATCCTGGCGACGTGCTCGTCGAGCAGGCGTGCCGCTTCGTCGGGCCCGGCGTCGAGGACCGCCTCGACCGCGGCGAGGGGCATGGCGATCTCACGGAGCCGGCGCAGTGCGATCGCCCGTTCCAGCTGGTCGGCGTCGTAGGAGCGGTAACCCGTGGCAGGGTCCACCTCGGCGGGGGGCAGCAGCCCGGAGTCGGCGTAGAACCGCAGCGCGCTGGAGGTCAGTCCGGTGCGCCGGGCGAAGGCTCCGATGGGCATCAGCTCGGAATTCGGCACCTGGCCATCATGGGGCTTCGACCCACTCGAAGGTCAACATCGGGGCGGGGCGTCACCGTCGCACCACGGCCGGCAGCGTCGCCGGACGCCGACACGCCACGGCCGCGTACGCACCCGTGCGCATGCGCGGCCGGGCGCGGATGATTTCGCCATGCCGCGCCTCCGCAGAGCCGATCAGCCGGGCACCCGGCCGACGCGGCGTCAGGAGAGGTGGCGCGGAGTCGGCGCCGGTGCCGCACGGGACCGTCTTCCGCCGTCGCGGCCCGCGGGGGCCGCCCCTTCGCTTCGCCCGTCCCGGCCTGTGGAAACCCTGACCAGTGGCTTGTCCGCCCGTCTCACCGGAGGTACCCATGAGGATGTTGATCAACGTTCCGGAGACCGTCGTCGCCGACGCGTTGCGCGGCATGGCCGCCGCGCATCCCGAGTTGACCGTGGACGTGGAGCGGCGGGTCGTGGTGCGGCGGGACGCGCCCGTGGCGGGGAAGGTGGCGCTGGTGTCCGGTGGCGGGTCCGGGCACGAGCCGTTGCACGCGGGGTTCGTGGGGCCCGGGATGCTCGCCGCCGCTTGTCCGGGCGAAATCTTCACGTCTCCCGTGCCCGACCAGATGGTGCGGGCCGCCGCCGCGGTCGACAGCGGTGCCGGGGTGCTGTTCGTCGTCAAGAACTACACCGGGGACGTACTGAACTTCGAGATGGCGGCGGAGCTGGCCGAGGACGAGGGGATCCAGGTCGCCAGGGTCCTCGTGGACGACGACGTGGCGGTGACCGACAGCCTCTACACGGCGGGGCGGCGCGGCACCGGGGCCACGCTGTTCGTGGAGAAGATCGCCGGGGCCGCCGCCGAGGAGGGGGCTCCGCTGGAGCGGGTGGAGTCGGTC
The DNA here is from genome assembly GCA_000716465.1 of Streptomyces bikiniensis. GTDB lineage: Bacteria > Actinomycetota > Actinomycetes > Streptomycetales > Streptomycetaceae > Streptomyces > Streptomyces bikiniensis. The sequence goes on along the minus strand of JNWL01000014.1, from coordinate 28,559 downwards.
GCCCGCCGGGTGAACGAGCGGTCCCGGTCCTTCGGGGTGGCCCTGAGCGCCTGCACCACCCCCGCCAAGGGCGGCCCCACCTTCGACCTTCCGGACGGGGAACTGGAGCTGGGCGTCGGCATCCACGGCGAACCGGGCCGCGAACGACGGGCCATGATGACCTCGCGGGAGATCGCGGACTTCGCCGTCGACGCCGTCCTGGAGGACCTGCGCCCGTCCGGGCCGGTCCTCGCCCTGGTGAACGGGATGGGCGCGACCCCGCTCCTGGAGCTGTACGGCTTCCACGCGGAGGTGCAGCGGGTGCTCACCGAGCGCGGGGTTCCGGTGGCCCGGACACTGGTGGGGAACCACGTGACCTCGCTCGACATGGCGGGCTGTTCGGTGACCCTGTGCGAGGCGGACGAGGAGCTGCTGCGCCTGTGGGACGCGCCCGTGCGGACCCCCGCCCTGCGCTGGGGCATGTGAGACGGAGGGTGGAGCGACGGATGACGGTGCGGAAGTGGGAGACGGCATGACGGAGACCTACGGCGCGGAGTTCCTGGCGCGCTGGCTGACGGCGGCGGCCGAGGACGTCGACCGCGAGGCGGACCGGCTCACCGACCTCGACTCGGCGATCGGCGACGCCGACCACGGCGCCAATCTGAAGCGGGGGTTCGCCGCCGTGGCCGAGACCCTGGCGAAGGAGCCGCCGGGAACGCCCGGCGCGGTGCTCACCACTGCCGGACGGCAGCTGATCTCCACGGTGGGCGGCGCGTCCGGACCGCTGTACGGGACGCTGCTGCGGAGCGCGGGGAAGGCGCTGGGCGACGAGGAGCGGGTCGGGCGGGAGCGGCTGGCGGAGGCGTTCGGCGCCGGCGTGGAGGCCGTGGCGCGGCTGGGCGGGGCCCAGGTGGGCGACAAGACGATGCTGGACGCGCTCGTACCGGCCGCGGAGGCGCTGCGGGAGTCGTTCGCGGCGGCCCGCGCCGCCGCCGAGGAGGGCGCCCTCGCGACCGTACCCCTGCGGGCGCGCAAGGGCAGGGCGAGCTATCTGGGCGAGCGGTCGGTCGGGCACCGGGACCCGGGGGCGACCTCGTCGGCCCTGCTGTTCGCGGCGCTCGCCGACACGGCGGCCGAGGAAGGGGAGGAGGGGTGAGCCCGGTGGGAGCGGAAGGGGCGGGGCCCGTCGGCGTCGTGCTCGTCTCGCACAGCGCGGCGGTCGCGGCGGCGGTGGCCGAGCTGGCCCTGGGACTCGCCGGAGGCGGTGAGGGGCCGCCCCCGGTACTACCCGCGGGCGGGACCCCGGACGGCGGTCTGGGGACGAGTTCCGAGCTGATCGGCGCGGCGGCGAGGGCCGTCGACCGGGGCGCCGGGGTGGCGCTCCTGGCCGACCTGGGCAGTGCCGTGCTCACCGTGAAGGCGCTGCTGGCCGAGGGCGACGAGCTGCCCGGAAACTCCCGCCTGGTGGACGCGCCCTTCGTGGAGGGCGCGGTCGCGGCGGTGGTGACGGCGAGCGCGGGCGGGGACCTCGACGCGGTGGTGGCGGCGGCCTCTGAGGCGTACTCCTATCGGAAGGCGTGAGGGCGGCGGACGCGGCCCCTCTCCGGCCTTCTGACACCGCCGGCGTCTCCGGCCCTTCCGGTACCGCCGGTGTCTCCGGCCTTCTGGCACCACCAGTGGTCACCGAGTAGTGGACGTCACGCCCCGATTCTTCTGCAACTAGTTGCAGAACCGCCGCCGGGTCCCCTACAACAGGAAGTGACGACCCTGCGCGAGGAGGCGCCCGCATGACCCCGTACCCGCATCTGCTGAGCCCGCTCGACCTCGGGTTCACCACCCTGCCCAACCGGGTGATCATGGGCTCCATGCACGTCGGCCTGGAGGAGGCCGAGCACGGGTTCGAGCGCATGGCCGCCTTCTACGCCGAGCGCGCCCGCGGCGGCGTCGGCCTGATCGTCACCGGCGGCATCGCGCCCAACGAGGCCGGGCGCCCCTGGGACGGCGGGGCCAAGCTCACCACCGCCGAGGAGGTCGCCGACCACCGGGTCATCACCGACGCCGTGCACCGGGAGGGCGGCCGGATCGCGATGCAGATCCTGCACTTCGGCCGGTACGCGTACCACCCCGCCCTGGTCGCGCCCAGCCCCCTCAAGGCCCCCATCAGCCCCTTCGTGCCGAACGAGCTGACCGACGCCGAGGTGGAGCAGACGGTCGAGGACTACGTCCGCTGCGCCGGGCTCGCCAAGGAGGCCGGGTACGACGGCGTCGAGGTGATGGGCTCCGAGGGCTACCTCATCAACGAGTTCGTCGCCGCCGCGACCAACCACCGCACCGACCGCTGGGGCGGCCCGTACGAGAACCGCGTCCGCTTCCCGCTGGAGATCGTCCGTCGGATCCGCGAGCGCGTCGGCGAGGACTTCATCCTGGTCTACCGCCTCTCGATGCTGGACCTCGTCCCCGGCGGCTCCACCCTGGAGGAGGTCGTCCGGCTCGCCAAGGAGATCGAGGCGGCGGGCGCCACGATCATCAACACCGGCATCGGCTGGCACGAGGCGCGCATCCCCACCATCGCCACCTCCGTGCCGCGCGGCGCCTACACCTGGGTGACGAAGAGGCTGATGGGCGAGGTCTCCGTCCCGCTCGTCACCAGCAACCGCATCAACACCCCCGAGGTCGCCGAGGAGATCCTCGCCGACGGACGCGCCGATCTGGTCTCCCTGGCCCGCCCGTTCCTCGCCGACCCGGACTTCGTCGCCAAGGCCACGGCCGGCCGCGCCGACACCATCAACACCTGCATCGGCTGCAACCAGGCCTGTCTGGACCACACCTTCAGCCTGAAGATCACCTCCTGCCTGGTGAACCCGCGCGCCTGCCACGAGACCGAGCTGGTCCTCTCCCCCACCCGCCGCGCCAAGCGGATCGCGGTCGTCGGCGCGGGCCCGGCCGGGCTCGCCTGCGCGGTGTCGGCGGCCGAGCGCGGCCACGCGGTCACCCTCTTCGACGCCGCCGCCGAGATCGGCGGCCAGCTCAACGTCGCCAAGCGGGTACCGGGCAAGGACGAGTTCGAGGAGACCCTGCGGTACTTCCGCGTCCAGCTCGCCGAGCGCGGGGTCGAGGTGCGCCTGAACACCCCGGTCGCGGCGGCCGACCTCGACGGCTACGACGAGGTCGTGGTCGCCACCGGCGTCTCCCCGCGCACCCCCGCCATCGAGGGCGTGGACCACCCGAGCGTCGTCAGCTACCTGGACGTGCTGCGGGACGGCGCGCCGGTCGGCGAGCGGGTCGCGGTCATCGGCGCCGGCGGCATCGGCTTCGACGTCGCGGAGTTCCTCACGGACGGCGGGGAGGGCGCGAGCCAGGACCCCGAGACGTACTTCCGCCAGTGGGGCGTCGACACCTCGTACGAGAACCGGGGCGGGCTGCGGACGCCCGAGCGGGCCGCTCCCCCGCGCCGGGTGCACCTGCTCCAGCGCAAGGAGACCAAGGTCGGCGCCGGTCTCGGCAAGACCACCGGGTGGATCCACCGCACCGAGCTCAAGCACCGCGGCGTGGCCATGGTGGCGGGCGTGACGTACGACCGGATCGACGACGAGGGCCTGCACGTCACGATCGGCGGCGAGTCGCAGGTGCTCCCGGTCGACACGGTCGTGCTCTGCGCGGGCCAGGAGCCGCGGCGGGACCTGTACGAGGAGCTGGTGGCGGCCGGTCGCACGGCGCACCTCATCGGCGGCGCGGACGTCGCCGCCGAGCTGGACGCCAAGCGGGCCATCGACCAGGGCACCCGCCTCGCCGCCACCCTGTGACCGCACCGCCGTGACCACCGTTCCCGCGACCGCCGCGGACGCGGTGATCACGGCGGGCCCCGAACCTAGGATGCGAGCATGTCCCTCCCGCACGCCATCCTCACCGCCCTGCTCGAGAAGCCGTCCTCCGGGCTCGAACTGACGCGTCGCTTCGACAAGTCGATCGGCTACTTCTGGTCGGCCACGCACCAGCAGATCTACCGCGAGCTGGGAAGGCTGGAGCAGGCGGGCCACATCCGCGCCCTGCCCGCCCCGGTGCCCGTCCGGGGACAGCGGAAGGAGTACGAGGTGCTGCCCGCGGGCCGCGCCGAGCTGAGCGACTGGGTCGCCAGGCCCGAGGACCCCAAGCCGATGCGGTCCGCCCTGCTGCTGCGGATGCGGGCGGCCGCGATGGTCGGCGCGTCGGGGCTCCGGGCCGAGCTGGAACGCCATCTCGCGCTGCACCGCGAGCAGTTGGAGGAGTACCTCGCGATCGAGGACCGGGACTTCCCGGCGGAGCGGCGGAGGGCCGAGCCGGACCGGCTGCGCCACCTCGTCCTGCGGGGCGGGATCGACCTGGAGCGGTTCTGGGTGGAATGGCTGACCGGCGCCCTTGCGGAACTGGATCGGGGGGAGTAGCCCCGGCGGGCGGGGGCCGGTGCCGGGCGATACTGGGGGCCGCCGGTTCCACGAACGAAAGGGCGGGTATGGCCGACGACTTGGGGCACCGCACGACACGTCACGCGGTGGTCATCGGAGGAAGCCTCGCCGGGCTGCTTGCCGCGCGGGTCCTCGCCGAGCACGCGGAGAAGGTGACGGTCGTCGAGCGCGACCGCCTCCCCGAGGGGCCGGAGGCGAGGCCCGGCGTGCCGCAGGGCCGGCACCTCCACGTGCTCATCGAGGGCGGGCAGCAGGCGCTCGACGAGCTGCTGCCCGGCTTCACGGACGAGCTGGGGAAGCTCGGCGCGCCGAAGGTGGGCATTCCGCGGGACATGGTCCAGTGGCAGAACGGCAGGTGGTTCCGCCGCTCGGCCGCGACCGCGCACTTCTTCACCGGCCCCCGCGCGCAACTGGAGTGGCTGGTGCGGCAGCGGGTGCTCGCGGATCCGCGGGTCGAACTGGTCGAGGGCGTCGAGACCGTAGGTCTGACCGGGGACTCCTCGCGCGTGCGGGGCGTACGGCTGCGGGAGCGCGGCGCGGGGGTGGACAAGGAGACCCGCACCCTGGCGGCCGATCTCGTGGTGGACGCCTCCGGGCGGTCCACGAAGGCCGCGGACTGGCTGGCGGGCATCGGTGCGGAGGCGCCGCACGAGGAGACCCTCGAGACGGGCCTGGCGTACGCCACCCGGGTCTACGGGTCCCCGGTCGGCGGCCCGGACACGGACGCGCTCGGCTACTACGTCGTACCGAACCCCTCGCAGGTGTACGGCGGTGTGGTGCTGCCGCTCGGCGACGGGCGGCACCTGGTCACCCTCTCCGGGCTGCGCGGCGACGAACCGCCCGTCGAGGAGGGCGCGTTCGAGGAGTACGCCAAGCGGCTGCCGCACCCGGTGATCGGCGACTGGCTGGCCCGGGCGGAGCCGGAGTCCCCGGTGTACGGCTTCCGGAAGACCGCCAACGTCCGGCGCCGGTACGACCGTCCGGGGCGCCGGCCGGCCGGATTCCTCGCCACCGGCGACGCGCTGTGCGCCTTCAACCCGATCTACGGGCAGGGCATGGCGGTCGCCGCGCTCAGCGCGGTCGCGCTGCGCCGGGCCCTCGCCGACCCGGGGCGGACGCCGACGACCCGGGTGGTGCAGCGGGCGCTCCTGGACGCCTCGCGGCAGGCCTGGGACATCTCGGCGGGCGCCGACAAGAAGATGCCCGGGGCCACGGGGGACGCGGCGAGCCCGGGTCCGCTGGACCGCGCGGTCGGCTGGTACCTGGGCCGGGTGCAGCAGCGGGCGGCGGGCGATCCGGCCGTGGGGGCGGCGTTCCGCGCGGTGTTCAACCTGACCGCGCCCCTGACCTCCCTGTTCTCTCCGTCGGTGGCGCGGGCGGTGCTCTTCGGACCGCCCGTCGAGACGCCGGCCGAGCCGCCGCTGCGGCGCGAGGCATAGCCCTTCCGGGCGAGGCTCCGGGCGGCCGGGACCGGCAGGCGGTGGAAGCCGCCGACCGGTCCCGGGCGCCCGGAATCACCGGTCGGTCCGGGCGCCCGGGGCCGCCGCTTCACACGTCTCCGGCCGCCGCTTCAGGCACCCGGGGCCGCCGTGATCACGCCGGCGGCGATGGCCGCGCCGAGCGCCGCGTAGTCGTCGGCGTTCTGGTGGGCGTAGGCGAGCGCGAAGTCGGCGACGGCGCGGTCGAAGACGTCCGAGCCGCCGAGGTAGGCGGCGATGGCGACGCGGTCGCCGGAGCGGGCGTGGGCGCGGGCCAGGGCCCGGCCGCAGAGCCGCGCGTAGTCCCTCAGCATGGCCGGGGACATGGTCTCCACCTCGGCGGAGCCCTTCATGTCGCGCAGTTGGCGCCAGTAGAAGTGGCGCTGCTCGGGGCCGGTCATCCAGCCGAGGAAGATGTCGCTGGCGGCCTGGATGAGCCGCTGTCCGCAGACGACCCGCTGCCCCTGGTGGGGGTAGGCGGTCGGCGCCAGGTACTCCTCCAGGACGGAGGGACCGGCCTCCTTGATCTGGAGGATGAGCGGGTCGCCCTCGTCCCGGCCCTCCAGGAGGAGGACGAAGCAGCGGGTGCCGACGCTGCCGACCCCGACGACCTTGCGGGCCGCGTCGAGGAAGCGGTAGCGGTCGAGGAGCAGCCGCCGCTCCTCGGCGAGGGAGCTGCGGTAGTCGCTGAAGACCTTGCCGAGGGTGATCCGGTCGATGTCCGTGGTGCGTTCGAGGAGCGGCGGGTCCTCGACGAGGTGCCGGTGCCCGGTCCCGTCCGCCTCGGTGAGCTTGGTGAAGGCCTGGAGGCTGGTGCGGCGGCGGGCGCGGGCGAGCCGGTTCTCCAGGCGGGCGCGGTCGCTCCGGTGGACCAGGGCCAGGAGGTCGTCGGCGGCGATGCGCTCGTACCAGACGGCGAGTTCCCCGAGGCCGGCGAGGCGGCGCATGGAGGCGCGGTAGGACTCGACGGCGACGAGGGCGGCGCGGCGGGCCTTGGGCCCGGTGCCGCCGTTCTGGAGGGCGGCGACGGTGATGCTCGCGGCGAGCCGCTTCACGTCCCATTCGAAGGGGCCGGGGAGGGTCTCGTCGAAGTCGTTCACGTCGAAGAGGAGCGTCCGTTCGGGTGAGGCGTAGACGCCGAAGTTGAGGAGGTGGGCGTCGCCGCAGAGCTGGACGGTGAGGCCGGTGTCGGACTGGGCGCCGAGGTCGGCGGCCATGACGGCCGCGGCGCCGCGCAGGAACGCGAAGGGGGAGGCCGCCATCCTGCCGTACCGGAGAGGGACGAGGTCGGGCAGCCGGTCCCGGGCCTGGCGCTCCAGGACCTCCAGCGGGTCGGGGCGCTGGGAGCTGGGTATCCAGCGGCCGTGGGAGGACCGGGGGACGCGTTTGCGGGCCGCCCTGCCCCGTGCGGCGCGTTCCGACGGCGTCGTCATCCGGCCTCACCCGCCTCTTCCGCCGGGGCGGACTCGGCCCCGTCACCTGGAACCTCATTACAAGGCGCAACGCGCGTTTCGGCCACTCTTTCCGACAGGACTGGCAAAATGGTTTAGACCAATGATAGGAATTGATCACCCATACGGCCCATGCGGTCACGCTGAGCAAAGAGAGGGTTGATCATGGCCGAGCCCGATTCCGGAGCGGCGGCGGAAGCGCCGCTCTACCTCCGGGTCGCCGCCGCCCTGCGTGAGGATCTCGCCCAGCGGCGCATCTCCCCCGGCAGCCGGCTCCCTTCGGAGCGTTCGCTGTCCCAGCGCCACCACGTCAACCGGCAGACCGTGCGCAGCGCTCTCCAGCTCCTCCGCGAGGAGGGGCTCGTCGTCACCGACCGGCGCGGCACCTTCGCCGCCGGACCGGGGACCGAGCCGCGCGCCGAGGTCCCCGCCCCCAGGGTCCACCGGCCGACCTTCCCCGGCGGGCCCCGCGCGGCGGGGACGCTGGTGCGGGCCTCGCTCGCCTGGGAGCCGCCGCCCGTCCCGCTCGCCCCGCGCCTCCTGCTCGCCCCCGGCGAGCCGACGCTCGTCCACCGGCACGTGGTGCTCGACCCGCGGGGCTCGGCGCTCCAGCGGGCGGTGTCGTGGTTCTCCCGGTCGGCGCTCGCCGAGATCCCCCAGCTGGCCCGCTACCGGCGGGGCCGGGACTGCCGGCAGCAGCCCGATCTGCGGCTCCTCTACCACTGGATGCACCAGGCGGGGCTGCGGGTCGTCCACCGGGAGTCGGTGGGCGTGCCGACCGGTCCCGGGACGGCGGCCGGCGGCGCGCCCCGGCTGCTCGTCCACCGGGTGGTCAGCGACCAGCACGGGCGCGCCCTGGAGATCACGGACATCGATGTCACGGCCCGCTCGGCGGCCTGGACCTACGAGTTCAGCGCCTGAGGACCCGGGCACGGGGGCGCCCGGGCGGCGACGGGCCGACCCGGGCGTTTCCGTACGGGAGCACTCCGTACGGGGTCCCAGGGCGCGTCCGGAGATTCCCGTACGACCGGACGCGCCCCAGGGCCTGTCCGGCGGATCGTGACCGGACAGGCCCTAGACGATCCCCTCCGCGATGTCCGCCTCCTCGCGCGCCGTGCCGTACGCGGTCGGCGTGCCGTACGAGCGGCGGGCGACGTACCACCAGACGCTGGCCAGGACGAGGACGACGGCGAGGGCGATGACGGCGTAGTTCATGGTGTCGACCGTCACCGGCGACTTCTGCGGCAGGCAGAAGAGGACGGTCACGAACGCCACCCAGACGACGGCGGTCCAGCCGATCGGCCTGCTCCAGCGGCCCAGGTTCCACGGGCCGGGGGTGAACCGCTTCCCGGCGCGCAGCCGCAGGTAGACCGGGATGGCGTAGGCGGGCGTGATGCCGATGACGTTGATGGCGGTCACGGCTCCGTAGGCGGTGGCCGAGTACAGCGAGGGCACGGCGATGAGCGCGGCCACGCCGACCGAGAGCCAGACGGCCGGTACGGGGGTCTGGGTGCGGGTGCTGACCTTCCGCCAGAGCGCCGAGCCCGGCAGGGCGTTGTCCCGGCTGAAGGCGAAGACCATCCGGCTCGCCGCCGCCACCTCGGCGTTGCCGCAGAAGAGCTGGGCGACGATCACGACGAGCAGCAGGGCGGTGGCCCCGCCGGTGCCGAGCGCGTCCAGGAGGATCTGGGCGGGCGGGACGCCGGTGGCGCTGTTCTGCGTGGCGGCGTAGTCCTGGATCGCGAAGGTCAGTCCCGTGAGCAGGGCGAAGCCGGCGAGCCAGGAGACCCAGATGGCCCGCACGATGCCCTTGGCGGCGGCGACGGAGGCGTTCGAGGTCTCCTCGGAGAGGTGGGCGGAGGCGTCGTAGCCGCTGAAGGTGTACTGGGCCAGGAGCAGGCCGATGGCGGCGACGTAGAAGGGGTTGGCCCAGCCGGTGTCGTTGACGAACTCGGTGAAGACGAACTCGGCGGACTGGTGGCGCTCCGGGATGATCGCGAGGGCGCCGACGATGACCGCGACGCCGGCCAGGTGCCACCACACGCTGATGGAGTTGAGCACGCTGACCAGGCGGACGCCGAAGAGGTTGAGGACGGCGTGGAGCAGCAGGATCGCCAGGAAGATGAGGAAGGTGGAGCCGGCGGTGGGCTGGAAGCCCCACTGGAGGTTGAGGAAGGCCCCGGTGAAGAGGGCGGCGCCGTAGTCGATGCCGGCGATGGCGCCGAGCAGGCCGAGGAGGTTCAGCCAGCCGGTGTACCAGCCCCAGCGGCGTCCGCCGAGCCGGTCGGCCATGTAGTAGAGGGCGCCGGAGGTCGGGTAGGCGCTGGTGACCTCGGCGAGGGCGAGGCCCACGCAGAGGACGAAGAGGCCGACGCCGGCCCAGCCCCAGAGCATGACGGCGGGACCGCCGGTCCCCAGGCCGAAGCCGTAGAGGGTCATGCAGCCGGAGAGGATCGAGATCACCGAGAAGCTGATCGCGAAGTTGCCGAAGCCGCCCATGCGGCGGGCGAGGACGGGCTGGTAGCCGAGTTCTCTCAGCCGCTCCTCCTCGTCCTGGACGGGCGGTGGCTTGCGTATCGCGTCGGTCGGGGCGTCGGTGCGGGACATGGTTCCTCCGGGGACGGGGGCGGGCGGAAGGTACGGGGAGAGGCGGCGGGGGCGGGCCGGGGCCTCAGTCGCCGAGACAGCGGTCGCGGGCCCGCAGGAAGACCTCTTCGGCGAGGGCGCGGTCGTCCGGACGGGCGGTCCGGTAGGCCCACGGCAGCGTCGTGTAGTACGGGCCGAGCGCCTCGAAGACCCGGGCCGCGTCGGCGAAGCGGAGGGCGCCGAAGAGGGCGTGCGCCAGGTGGTTGAGGTCGAGCAGGGAGGCCTCGTCGACCGCGCAGAAGAAGAACCAGGTGTCCAGGGCCTGCCGGGCCTCGCGCACGGCGTCCTCGGCGACCCAGTGGAGGTCGAGGGCGCGCTCGTGGCCGCGCTCGCGCCGGTAGCGCTCGACGCGCACGTAGAGCGGGAGGGCGTGCAGGGCGGAGCCGACGGGCGCCGAGGAGACGGCCCAGTGGGAGTAGTTGACGGCTTCGGAGAGCGGTCCGGTGCGCCGGGCGTAGACGAACTGGAGCATGCGGTGGTGCGCCTCGCGGTTGTGCGGGTGGCGCTTCTCCGACTCGGCGAGCAGGCCCCAGGGGCCGGACGGCAGCATGGGGGCCGGCGGGGCGGCCCGGTGCTCGGGGAGGCGCTGGGGGCCGTCGAGGGCGGCGAGGGCGAGCAGTCCCACCCAGGGCACCGGGTCGGCGGGCGAGTGGTCGCCGGCCTCGTGGCAGGCGGTCCTGGCCTCCTGGCAGAGCTGTCCGGCGCGGGCGTGGCCGGAGCGGTGGGCGCGTACGGCCCGCTCGACGGCGACGCGGCTGTGCATCACGGCCGCGGCGGGGCTCCCGGGCTGCTCGGCGCGCCAGGTGCGGACGACGTCGGTGCCGGCGGCGACGGCGGCGAGGACCTGGGTGCGCCGGGTCCAGGCGTTCCAGTCGGAGGTCTCGTCGAGCAGCCGCGCCATGGCGGCCCAGCGGCCGGTGCGTAAGTCCTGGAGGGCGTGGCGCAGGGCGTGGTCGTGGCCCGCCGGATGGTAGACGGGCCGGAAGCCTCGGCCGGCCATCAGGGGGCGGGGCGTGGTGTGGGTGGCATGGTTCCTCGGTGGGTGGTAAGGGGTGGTCACTCCCTCGGGGGGTGTACAGCCCGTTGATCGGCGATCACTATAGAGCGCTCTGGACTTGACCGGTCCACTTTCTTCTTCGACAGCAACTATTCAGCCAACGACTGAATTTGACTTACCGTCAGGTAGCACGGTGGACCTGACGGGGTCGGCCGGCGCGGCTTGACGCGGCTCCCCGGCGGCGGCACCCTGGCCCTTTTCGGTGACCGGACGATCACCGAACGGGACCACGGACGGGAGCGGCAGGATGACGGGCGGCCCGGTACTCGCCGTCGACCAGGGCACGTCGGGCACGAAGGCCCTCGTCCTCTGTCCGGAACGCGGTGTCCTCGGCAGCGGCACGGTCCCGGTCCGGCCCCGGTACCTGCCGGGCGGCCTGGTCGAGGTCGACCCGCGCGAGCTGTACGACTCCGTGGTCGACGCCGGACGGGCGGCGCTCGCCGACGCGGGCGTCCCGGTCGTGGCCGTGGGCCTCGCCAACCAGGGCGAGACCGTGCTCGCCTGGGACCCCGCCACCGGCGGACCGCTCACCGACGCGCTCGTCTGGCAGGACCGCAGGGCGGCCGGGATCTGCGCGGAACTCGCCCCGCACGCGGAGGAGTTGCGCCGCCTGACCGGCCTCCCGGTGGACCCGTACTTCGCCGCGCCGAAGATGGCCTGGATCCGCCGCCACGCCACCGGCGCGGGCGCCGTCACCACCAGCGACGCCTGGCTCGTGCACCGGCTCACCGGCGCCTTCGCCACCGACGCGGCGACCGCCGGGCGCACCGGGCTCCTCGACCTCGGCACGGCCGCCTGGTCGCGGACCGCCCTCGACCTGTACGGGCTCGGCGACGAGCCGCTGCCCCGGGTCGTGGACTGCGACGAGCCCGTGGGCACCACGAGCGCCTTCGGCCCGCCGCTCCCCCTCACCGGGCTCCTGGTGGACCAGCAGGCGGCGCTGCTCGCGCAGAGCGCCGACGACCCGGCCGCCGCCAAGTGCACGTACGGCACGGGGGCCTTCCTGCTCGCGCAGACCGGTCCGGGGTCGTCGCGGGCGGCCTCGGGCCTGGTGAGCTGCGTCGCCTGGCGGCTCGGCGGGCGCGTCACCCACTGCCTGGACGGCCAGGTGTACACGGTGGCCTCGGCCGTGCGCTGGCTCACCGACCTCGGGGTGATCGGCGGGGCCGGGGAGCTCGACGCGGTCGGCGGCGCGGTCCCGGACAGCGGCGGCGTCACGTTCGTCCCCGCGTTCGCGGGGCTCGCCGCGCCCTGGTGGCGGGGCGACGTGCGCGGCTCGCTCACCGGCCTCGGCCTGGACACGGGGCCCGGGCACCTGGTCCGGGCCCTGTGCGAGGGCATCGCCGCCCAGGTCGTGGAGCTGGCCTCGGCCGCGGCGGCCGACCGGGGCGCGCCGCTGACCTCGCTGCGCGCCGACGGCGGCCTGACCCGGAGCGCACTGCTCATGCAGACCCAGGCGGACCTGCTGCAACGGCCGGTCGAGGTCTCCGCCCTGCCCGACGCCACGGCCCTCGGGGTCGGCGCGGTCGCCCGTCTCGGCCGCTTCCCGGGGCTCGCGCTCCGGGAGGCCGTACCGGAGTGGAAGCCGTCGGTGGTGTACGAACCCCGGATCTCCGCCGACGAGGCGGGGACGCGCCTCGCCCGGTTCCGCGCGGAGGTCGCGGCGCTGCTGGAACGACCGGGGGCGGAGACGGACGGGGGCGGGGCCGGTACCGGGGCCGGGGGCGAGTGAGGGTCGTGCCAGTGACAGGGAGCGCGCGGGCGGCGGCCCCCGGGGAGGTCACCCGGGCGGGGCCGCTCCCCTCCGGCGGGGACGCCGCGTACGACGTCGTGGTCGTCGGCGCCGGGGTCGTCGGGACCGCGATCGCCCGCGCGCTCGCCCGCCACCCGCTGCGGATCGCCCTCGTGGAGGCCGCGAACGACGTGGGCGACGGCACCTCGAAGGCCAACACGGCCATTCTGCACACCGGTTTCGACGCCGTTCCCGGCACCCTGGAGGCGCGGCTCGTCCGCGAGGGCCACCGGCTGCTCACCGCGTACGCGCGGGAGACCGGTGTCCCCGTGGAGCCGCTCGGCGCCCTGCTCGTCGCCCGGGACGAGCAGCAGCGCGACGCGCTCCCCGGCCTCGCCGGGAAGGCCGGGCGCAACGGACACCACGGCACCCGGATCATCGGCGCCGGCGAGCTGGCCTCGCGCGAGCCCCACTTGGGGCCCGGGGCGCTCGCCGCGCTCGACGTGCCGGGCGAGTCGATCGTCTGCCCGTGGACGACCGTCCTCGCGTACGCCACGCAGGCCGTCCGCTCCGGAGTGGACCTGCACCTGAACTGCCGGGTGGAGGAAGTGCGTCCGGGCGATCCGCACCACCGGCTCACCACCCGGCGCGGCACGCTCCGGACCCGGCTCCTCGTCAACGCCTGCGGGCTGTACGCCGACGCCTTCGACGCCCTGGTCGGACGCGAGGACTTCACCGTCACCCCGCGCCGGGGCCAGCTGCTCGTCTTCGACAAGTTCGCCCGCGCCCTGGTCCGGCACGTCCTGCTCCCCGTGCCGGGACCGCTCGGCAAGGGCGTGCTCGTCTCCCCCACCGTGTACGGGAACGTCATGCTCGGGCCCACCGCCGAGGACCTGGACGACAAGACGGCGACCGGCACCACGGCGGAGGGGATCGCGGGGCTCCTCGAACAGGGCGGCCGGGTCCTGCCCGCGCTGCTCGACGAGGAGGTCACGGCCGTCTACGCGGGGCTGCGGGCCGCCACCGGACAGGAGGACTACCGGATCGCCGCGCACCCCGCCCTGCGGTACGTCACGGTGGGCGGGATCCGCTCCACCGGGCTCAGCGCCTCCCTGGCGATCGCCGAGCACGTGCTCGGCCTCCTGACCGACTGCGGGCTCGACCCCGGACCGGAACGGCCGCTCGCCCCGGTCCGCGTGCCGAACCTCGGGGAGGCCTTCCCCCGCCCGTACCGGGACGCGGAACTCATCGCCCGGAACCCCGATTTCGGGGCGGTCGTCTGCCACTGCGAGCGGGTCACCCGGGGCGAGATCCGGGCCGCGCTCGCCTCCACGATCCCGCCGGGCGGCCTCGACGGGCTGCGGCGCAGGACCCGCGCCCGGGGCGGCCGCTGCCAGGGGAACTTCTGCGGCGCGGAGGTGCGGGCGCTGTTCGAGGAGGCGGGCCCCCCGACGCGCAAGGACGGAGGAGACGGCCGGTGAACCGTACGGAGGGGGGCGAGCGGACGGTGGACCGTACGGTCGACGTGCTCGTCGTGGGCGCCGGGCCCGCCGGGCTCGCCGCGGCCGCCCGGCTCGCGGCGGCGGGCGCGGGCCGCGTCGAGGTCCTGGAACGGGAGCCGGCCGCGGGCGGGGCCCCGCGCCACTGCGCGCGCCCGGGGTTCGGCGCGGACGCGCGGGGACGGCCCCTGGACGGACCGGGCTACGCGCGGCGCGCGGTGCGGGAGGCGCTGCGGGCCGGAGCCGTCGTCCGTACCGGCGCCTCGGCCACGGGCTGGGCCGGACCGCTCGCCCTGGACGTCACCTCCCCGGCCGGGCTCGAACGGATCGGGGCGCGGGCGGTGGTCCTCGCCACCGGGGCGCGCGAACGGCCCCGCAGCGCCCGGCTCCTCCCGGGGACCCGGCCCGCCGGGGTGCTGACCACGGGGGAACTCCAGCGGACGGTCGAGCTGTTCGGGGGCCGGAAGGGGCATGCGGGCCGGGAGCTCGTGGGGCGGGAGTACGTGGGGCGGCGGGCGGTGGTCGTCGGCGGCGATCCGGTGGCCCGGAGCGCGGTGCGGACGCTGCGGTCGGCCGGGGTGGCGGTGACGGCGGTCGTCACCGGACTCCCCTTCGTACCGACCGGGTTCGGGCCCGTGCCGCTGCTCACCGGCACCGTCGTGACGGAGCTGCTCGGACGCGGCCGGCCGACCGGGGTGGCGGTCCGGGGGCGGGACGGCCGAACGTCCGTCCTGCGGTGCGACACGGTGGTCCTCACCGGCGACTGGGTCCCGGACCACGAGCTCGCCCGTGCCCGCGGGCTGCCGCTCGCGCCGGGCACGCGGGGCCCGGTGACGGACGGCGCCCTCCGTACCGCCGCTCCGGGGGTCTTCGCGGCCGGCGACCTGCTGCACGGCGGGGAGCCCGCCCCGGTGGCCGCCGCCGAGGGGCGGGCGGTGGCCGACGCGGTGCTCGACCACCTCGGCGGCCTTCCCCGAACCACGGGTACGGTGCCGGTCACGACGGTGGGGCCGCTGCGGTGGGTGGCGCCCGGCCTCCTCGGCCCGGGGGCCGCGCCCCTCCTCGTACGGGCGGAGAGCCGTCTCGTACGGCCGGTCCTGACCGTCGCGCAGGACGGCGCGCCGCTGCGCCGGGAGCGGCTGCCCGCCACGCTCGTGCCCTGGCGTTCCGTACGTCTCGGCCCCGGCTGGACGCGCGGGGTGGACCCGGCCGGCGGGCCCGTGACGGTCGGGGCGGAGGCCTGAGACGCCGGAGGAGGAGTGGGGCGCGGGGCCTCGGCCGGAGGCGTGAGGCGTCGGCGGGCGTGCGCCGGGGCACACCTTCGGGGGCTCCCCTGCGGGCTGCGCGGACGGGGGCCTTCGGCCACACTGGGCGCCATGCCGGTCAAACGCAGCGCGGGTCTCCTGGTGTTCCGCCGGACGGCGGACGGTGGCGCCGAGGTTCTCATCGGCCATATGGGCGGGCCCCTCTGGGCGTCCCGCGAGGAGGGCGCCTGGTCCCTCCCCAAGGGGGAGTACGAGCCGGACGAGGCGCCCGACGCGGCGGCCCGCCGGGAGTTCCGGGAGGAGCTGGGCCTCGCCGCCCCCGAGGGCGACTGGATCGACCTCGGGGAGAGCCGCCAGCGCAACGGAAAGCTCGTCACCGCCTGGGCCGTCGAGGGCGACCTGGATCCGGAGCGGATCGTGCCGGGCACCTTCACCCTGGAGTGGCCGCCCCGCTCCGGCCGTCTGGAGGAGTTCCCGGAGATCGACCGGGTCGGCTGGTTCGCCCCGGAGGCGGCGGCCCCGCTGCTCGTCGTGGGGCAGCAGGTCTTCCTGGAACGGCTGGCGGCCCACCTCGGCGGACGGGGCTGAACCGGACCGCCGGAGCGGCCCACCTCGGCGGGCGGGGCTGAACCGGATTGTCAGAGGCGTGCGAGAGGGTGGCGGGAGCCGAACTGTCGAGAGGGAGCCCGACATGACCACGATCACCGCCGACGAGCGCGCGGCGGCCCAGGCGTATCTGCGGCTGCTCGAATCCACCCGGGCCGTGCTGGCGGACCCGCGGCTCGCCCCGTACGCGGGGGCGATGCTCACCCGTCCGATGGCGGAGGCCGACGAGGCGCTCCGCGCGGCCGGCCTCGCCGGGAACGAGGACCGGCTGCTGCGCGTCGTCTCCTCCCTGCGGACCTTCTCCCCGCCGGCGTGGGGGCGGGCGGTCTGAGGTCCCCGCCGGGCGGGCCGGTGTCGCGCCGGGAGGTCAGCGGACCAGGCGGACCGGGAGGGTGCGGACACTGTTGCCGACGAAGCCGGCGTGGCGGGTCAGGTCCGCCTCCGGGACGGCCTGGTCCAGGTCGGGGAAGCGGGTGAAGAGCGCTTCCAGGGCGGTCGTGGCCTCCAGGCGGGCGAGCGGGGCGCCCAGGCAGTAGTGGGGACCGTGGCCGAGGGAGAGGTGCTTCGCCCTCGTGGTGCGGGTGATGTCGAAGCGGTCGGCGTCCGGGCCGTGGGCCCTCGTGTCGCGGCCCGCCGCCGAGTAGCCGGCCAGGACGGGGGTGCCCTTGGGGACGAGGGTGCCGTCGACGGTGAGGTCCCGGGTCGGGTAGCGGAACGGGAAGTAGCTGACCGGGCTGTCCCAGCGCAGGGTCTCCTCCACCACGTCCGCCCAGGTCGCGCTGCCCTCGACCACCAGGGCGAGCTGGTCGCGGTGGGCACAGAGGGCCCGGACGGCGTTGGTGATCAGGTTCAGGGTGGTCTCGTGGCCCGCGACGATCACCAGGAGGAGTGTGCCGATGAGCTCGGGCCCGCTGAGCCGGTCGCCGTCCTCGCCGTGGGCGGCGATGAGCGCGCTGGTGAGGTCGTCGCCGGGGGCGGCGGCCTTGGCGGTGACGACGGAGGCCAGGAGTTCGACGAGTTCCCGGTTGGCGGCGACGGCCCGCGCGGGCTCGGTGTCGGTGGCGACGACCAGGCCGGAGAGGTGGTGCAGCCGGTCCTGGTGGGCCGGGTCGACGCCGAGGAGTTCGCAGATGACGCCGAGCGGCAGCGGCAGCGCGTAGTGCCGGCGCAGGTCGGCGACGCCGTCCCCGGCCTCGGCGGCTCCGGCGAGTCCGTCGAGGAGTCCGGCGGTGACCGCTTCGACGCGCGGGCGGAGCTGCTCGACCCGGCGGGCGGTGAAGGCGCTGCTGACCAGGGTGCGCAGCCGTCGGTGGTCGGCGCCGTCCGCGGTGGTCATGCCGGGGACGGTGGCGAAGGTCCGCAGCGGCCAGCCCTCGGGTATGCGGCCCTCGGCGAGGGCGGTGAAGTGCCGGGCGTCCTTGGCGACGTCGGGGTGGGCGAGGAACTCGCGCAGCGCGTCGTGGCCCAGGACCGCCATGCCCTCGACCTCGCCCGGCAGGACCACCGGGGTCACGGCGCCCCCGGCGAGCAGCCGCGCGTTGTCCGCGTGCGGGCAGCCGCCCGCCGGGTCCATGCGGTGGGGCGCCCGGTCGGCGGGAGCGGGGGCGGTGGAGTGCGGCGCGTTCGCGTTGGGTGGGGTAGGGGAGGCGTTCGCGGTGTCGGCGGGGTCCTCGGTACGGGCGGCGTTCTCGGTACGGGCAGTGTCCACGGAAGGAGCTCCTGTCTGCGGAGACGGGCCGGTGCGGCACGCGAGTGGTCGGATCCTACGGTCAACGCCGTCGCCCGCGTACGGGGTTGGGCGGCGCGGCGGACCGTCCGGCCGGGCTGCCGGACGGCCGGACGGGGGCGGCGGTGCGCCGGGACGCGGGGGCTCCCGTACGGAACGGGGGTGCTCCGGTACGGGTGTGAGGGTGCGTCACCGGTGGAGCCCGGGCGTCCGGTGGCGGCCCGGGACCACCCGGTCGGCGCACGACGCGCCGCCGTACGCCACACCCGCTCCCCCGGTCGGCGCACTTCGATCTGCGGGTTCGTCACCTCCTCCCTACGGTGGCCGAATGATCGTCACGTCAGCTGTCCGTCACGCTGCCGCCGGTTCCGCGGCCCTGCTGTTCGTGCTGCCCGTTCCGGCGGCCGTCGCCTCCCCCGCCCCCACGGCCCCGTCCGTCTCCTCCGCCTCCTCCGTCTCCTCCGTCGTCTCGTTCGCCCCCTCCGTCACCTCCGCGTCCTTCCTCTCGCCCGGTCTCCCGGCCTCCGCCGTCGGGGAGCCCGCCCCGCCCGCGCGCCGCTCCGTCGACCCGGCCCGGCTCGACCGGCGGGGCGTGCAGGTGCAGCCGCTGGCGGGCGCGCCCCGGCTGCCCTCGGCCTCCGCGCTGTCGTGGGTGGTCGCGGACGCGACCACGGGCGAGGTGCTGGCCGCCCGGGACGCGCACCGGAAGCTGCCGCCGGCCAGCACGCTCAAGACGCTGTTCGCCCTCACCGCGCTCCCCCACCACGATCCGTCCGAGCAGCACACCGTGGCCGATTCCGAGCTGACCGGCATCGGGGCGGGCAGCAGCCTGGTCGGGATCAAGGAGGGGTACACGTACAAGGTCTCGGACCTGTGGAACGGCGTCTTCCTCAGCTCCGGGAACGACGCGGTGCACGTGCTCGCCGCGATGAACGGCGGCTGGGACGCGATGGCCCGGAAGATGCAGGAGAAGGCCCGCTCCCTGGGGGCGGACGACACCCACGTGGTCTCCCCGGACGGTTACGACGCGCCGGGGCAGGTGTCCTCCGCGTACGACCTGGCGGTCTTCGGGCGGGCCGGGCTCCAGGACCCCGTGTTCACCCGGTACTGCTCGACGCGGTACGCGGACTTCCCGGCGGGCTCGTGGTCGTACGGCATCGCCAACACCAACCGGCTCCTGACCGGCGAGAACGGGGTGGAGCGCTACCCGGGGCTCATCGGCATCAAGAACGGCTACACGAGCAACGCGGGCAACACGCTGGTCTCCGCCGCCAAGCGGGGCGACCGGACCCTCGTCGTGTCGGTGATGAACCCGCAGGAGGGCGGCGGGTACGCCGTGTACGAGGAGGCGCGTTCGCTGCTCGACTGGGGCTTCGAGGCGGCCGGGCGCGTCCGGCCGGTGGGGTCGCTGCTGCCGGAGCGGACGGAGGCCGAGCCGGACGCCCGTGCCGTGGCGGCGGCCCGTGACGGACGGGACGGGGCCGCGGCGGCGGCCCGGGCGGAGGCGGCGGGGGCCGGGCCCGCCGGGAAGGCCCGGCCCGGGGAATCCCCCGCGAAGGGCACCCCTGCGAAGGGCGCTTCCGCCGGGGGCGCCCCGGACCGGAGTGCTCCGGCGTCGGGTTCTCCCGTGCGGGGCGCCGCGGCAGCGGGTTCGTCGGGACCGGACGGTCCCGCGCAGGGCGCCCCGGTCGGGGAGGCCCCCGGAACGGCCGCCCTCGGGAAGGACGCGTCTGCGGCGGCTTCCCCGGGCGCGTCGGCCGGGCTCCCGCTGGGCCTGATCGGCGCGGCCTGCGCGGCGGCGCTCGGGCTGTGGGGATGGCGGCGCCGGGCGGGCGCGGGTGGCTCCGCGCAGGAGTGAGGGCCGCCGGGGCGGGAGCCACCGGAACGAGGGCCGCTCGCCCCGGCCCGGTCGGCGCCGCGCGCCCCGCCCCTCGGTCAGGCCCCGACGTACTCCGCGAGGTGCTCCCCCGTAAGGGTGGAGCGGGCGGCGACCAGGTCGGCGGGCGTGCCCTCGAAGACGATCCGGCCGCCGTCGTGGCCGGCGCCGGGGCCGAGGTCGATGATCCAGTCGGCGTGCGCCATGACCGCCTGGTGGTGCTCCACGACGATGACGGACTTGCCGGAGTCCACCAACCGGTCGAGGAGGCCGAGGAGCTGCTCGACGTCGGCGAGGTGGAGGCCGGTGGTCGGCTCGTCCAGGACGTAGATCCCGCCCTTCTCTCCCATATGGGTGGCCAGCTTCAGCCGCTGCCGCTCACCTCCGGAGAGCGTGGTGAGCGGCTGGCCGAGGGTCAGGTAGCCGAGGCCGACGTCGGTGAGCCGGGCGAGGATCCGCCGCGCGGCCGGGGTGGCGGCCTCGCCGGAGGCGAAGAACTCCTCGGCCTCGGTCACGGACATCGCGAGGACCTCGCTGATGTCCCGGCCGCCGAGGAGGTATTCGAGCACGGAGGCCTGGAACCGCTTGCCCTCGCAGTCCTCGCAGGTGGAGGAGGTGCCGGCCATCATGCCGAGGTCGGTGTAGAGGACGCCGGCGCCGTTGCAGGTGGGGCAGGCGCCCTCGGAGTTGGCGCTGAAGAGGGCCGGCTTGACGCCGTTGGCCTTGGCGAAGGCCTTGCGGATCGGGTCGAGCAGACCGGTGTACGTAGCGGGGTTGCTGCGTCGGGAGCCGCGGATGGGGCTCTGGTCGACGGAGACCACCTCCTCGCCGGCGGGGAGCGAGCCGTGCACGAGGGAGCTCTTGCCGGAGCCGGCGACGCCGGTGACGACGGTGAGGACCCCGAGGGGGACGTCCACGTCGACGTCGCGCAGGTTGTGCGCGGAGGCGCCGCGGATCTCCAGGGCCCCGGTGGGTTCGCGCACCGTGCCCTTGAGGGCGGCGCGGTCGTCCAGGTGGCGGCCGGTGACGGTGCCGGAGGCCCGCAGTCCCTCGACGGTGCCCTCGAAGCAGACGGTGCCGCCGGCCGTGCCGGCGCCGGGGCCGAGGTCCACGACGTGGTCGGCGATGGCGATCGCCTCGGGCTTGTGCTCGACGACGAGGACCGTGTTCCCCTTGTCGCGCAGCTGGAGCAGGAGGTCGTTCATCCGCCGGATGTCGTGGGGGTGCAGGCCGACGGTGGGCTCGTCGAAGACGTAGGTGACGTCGGTGAGCGAGGAGCCGAGGTGGCGGATCATCTTGACGCGCTGCGCCTCGCCGCCCGAGAGGGTGCCCGCCGGGCGGTCGAGGGAGAGGTAGCCGAGGCCGATCTCCACGAACGAGTCGAGGGTCAGCTGGAGGGCGGTGAGCAGCGGGGCCACCGAGGGCTCGTCCAGGCCGCGGACCCAGGCGGCCAGGTCGCTGATCTGCATCGCGCAGGCGTCGGCGATGCTGACCTTCCCGATCTTCGAGGCGCGGGCGCCCTCGGCGAGCCGGGTGCCGTCGCACTCGGGGCAGGTGGTGAAGGTGACGGCCCGCTCCACGAACGCCCGGATGTGGGGCTGCATGCCCTCCTTGTCCTTGGCGAGGAAGGACTTCTGGATGCGGGGGACCAGACCTTCGTAGGTCATGTTGATGCCCGCGATCTTCATCCGGGTCGGCTCGTGGTGGAGGAAGGCGTCCAGCTCCTTCTTCGTGTACGAGCGGATCGGCTTGGCCGGGTCGACGAGGCCGGACTCGGTGTAGAGGCGGTAGTTCCAGCCGCCGGTGGTGTAGCCGGGGATGGTGAGCGCGCCCTCGTCCAGGGACTTGGAGTCGTCGTAGAGCTGGGTGAGGTCGATGTCGGAGACCGTGCCCCGGCCCTCGCAGCGCGTACACATGCCGCCGGTGCGTTCGAAGGTCGCCTTGACGGCCTTCTTGGCGCCCTTCTCGACGGTGATCGCGCCGCTCGCCCGCACGGAGGGGACGTTGAAGGAGTACGCGCTGGGCGGGCCGATGCGGGGCGTGCCGAGCCGGCTGAAGAGGATGCGGAGCATCGCGTTGGCGTCGGTGGCGGTGCCGACGGTGGAGCGCGGGTCGGCGCCGAGGCGCTGCTGGTCCACGATGATCGCGGTGGTGAGGCCTTCGAGGACGTCGACCTCGGGCCGGGCCAGGGTCGGCATGAAGCCCTGGACGAAGGAGCTGTAGGTCTCATTGATCAGCCGCTGCGACTCGGCGGCGACCGTGTCGAAGACGAGGGAGCTCTTGCCCGAGCCCGAGACGCCGGTGAAGACCGTGAGGCGGCGCTTCGGGATCTCGATGCTGACGTCCTTGAGGTTGTTCTCGCGCGCTCCGTGCACACGGATCAGGTCGTGCCGGTCGGCGGCGTGCGGCGCGGACGTCTGCTCGTCCGGCCTGGGGGCCTTGCTCATCGTGTCTCCAGCTGTCGCGCGGGGCCGAAAGGGTGGTCATCGCGTCCGGCCCGGGAGGGGCCGCGATGCCCGTGGCTGTCACGCTAATGGGGGGCACGGTGCCGACGCTTCTCGATTCCTGATCTCTTCCGGTGGCGCCGGAGCGGTCCTCCGGTGGTCCTCAAGGGCTCCCCCGGCGGTGCGCGGAGGTCCGGGGCCGGGGAGCGGGTCGGGCGGCCGGGCGGTTCAGGCTCCGGGCAGGCCCTCCAGGGCCGGCCGGGCCGGGGCGCGGTTCCCGGTCACGTACCGCTCGGCGGCGCGGACCGCCGCGCGGGCGCTGCGCTCCCCCATCAGGACGCAGAGGGTGTACGCCGTGTCCTCGAAGCGCCGGCGGGCCGACAGGTCGCACGGCCGGGCGAGCACGGTCCGCTCCTGGGCGCGGTAGTGCCGGAGCAACCGGTCGACCGTGTTCCTGTCGGGCAGCAGCATGGCGTCCTCCTGTTCCTGCGTCGCTCCATACTGGCGGCCGTCGGCCACGCCCGCGACCCGCGCGGACACGGTGGGTGACGACGGGGGAGGGCGCCGAGGTGCCGGGGTCCGGGGGGCGTGCTCCCCGGACCCCGTTCCCGGGCCGTCAGCGCGGGGCGGCCGACCAGTCGACGATGCGGATCCCCGCGCCCGCCGCCTCGCGGCCCCGGCAGTGGGCGCGGTGGCGGCGCAGGACGGCGTCGATGTCGAGGTGGCGGGCGAACTCGGGCCGCGCGGCGAGGCGTTGGGCGTACGCCCAGAGGGCGGGGTGGGCGGCGACCCGGTCCATGGCGGCGGCGTCCAGGTGCCAGCGGTGGACGGTGTCGAGCTGGACGAGGGTGATCCAGACGTGCACGTCGGCGAGGGTCGGTCCGTCGCCGAGGACGTACGGCCGGCGGGCGAGGCGGTCCTCCAGGGAGTCGAGCGCGGCGAAGAGGACGCCGAGGGGTTCGCGGTGGGCGGCCCCGTCGTCCAGTCCGAGTTCGCCGGCCCGCTGGGCGGCCCGGTTGACGCTCCGCCCGCACAGCTCGGCCACGGCGTCGATCTCGGCGCGGTGCTCCTCCGGCAGCAGGTCGGGGCCGTCGCCGCGGAAGCGCAGGGCGAGGTCCCGGAGGATGTCGGGGACGTGGGTGGTGACGATGCGGCCGGTCCAGCCGTCGCTGAGGACGGGTGCGGAGGCGGGGCCGTCGTAGAGGTGGGCGCTGGCCTCGTACAGCGGGCGAAGGACCGCGTATCCGCCGTCGGGCGCGTCGGGGGTGTCGGGCAGGACCGTGAGCGGGAGGGTGTCGTCGAGTCCGAGCAGGCCGTGGGTGAGGGCGATGCCCAGACAGCCGGGACCGGAGGGGGCGACGTGGAGGCGGTAGCGGTGCGGTACGGCGTAGTGGCCGCTGCGCACGTCGCGGCCGATGCGACCGCGGAAGGCGGGCAGGGCGGAGGCGGGCAGCAGCGAGGACGGGACGACGGACATGCTTCTCCCTGGAGGGTGCTCGGTGCCGGATCGGGGCGGCGGGCGGCGGCGCCGGTCGCGGCGGCTCGGCGACGGCGCGGGCCGAACGGGGCCCGGTGCGGCGGAGGGTGCGTGCAGGAGGAGACGGACGGCCGCGGCGAGGAGCCCGGTGGGCGGCGGTGGCGCGGGCCGCCCGGGAGGCGGCGGCTACGCGGCGCTGCAGACCCGCAGCAGGTCGATGTGGCGGCGGGACGTCAGGGGCAGGGAGCGCGGCAGGGGCGCGGCGGATGCGGTGTCCCTCCGGCCGGTGCGCCCCATGGTTTCCTACCCGTTCGCTCGGTTTTCCCGTCCCCGAGTGTCCGACCGGTCACGGGCGGCGTCAAGAGTGCGGGACGACTCGTCTCACGGCGCGGTACGGCGCGTCCGCGACGGGCGGTGCGGCCCGCGGTACGGCGCGTCCCGCGGACGGGCGGATCCGTCACGACCGTACGGAATAATGCGCGCATGCGCATTTCAGCCAGGGCCGACTACGCGGTGCGTGCCGCCCTCCAGCTCGCCGCCGCCCGGGACGCGGGCCCGCTGAAGGCCGAGGCCATCGCGGAGGACCAGGGCATCTCGCACAAGTTCCTGGAGGGCATCCTCGGGGACATGCGCAAGGGCGGCCTGGTGCAGAGCCAGCGCGGCGGCAACGGCGGGTACTGGCTGGCCAGGCCCGCCGAGACGATCTCGGTCGCGGAGGTCATCCGCTGCGTGGACGGCCCGCTGGTCTCGGTGCGCGGGGAGCGGCCGCCGGAGCTGTCGTACACGGGCCCGGCCGAGTCGCTCCTGACGCTGTGGATCGCGCTCCGGGCAGGGGTCCGCGAGGTCCTGGGGGTCTCGCTCGCGGAGGTGGCGGCGGCGGAGCTGCCGGCCGGGATCGTCGCGCTCGCCGACGACCCGGAGGCCTGGACCAACCCCTGACCCGCCCCTCGACCCGCCCCGGCCGGCCGGGTCAACCCCGCGCGGCGTGCGCCGACTTGACTCCGTCTCGGCAATCAAGACGACGCTGTCCAGCCTGCGGACGCCCCTTGGGGAGGGGCGGCCACCTCTGCCACTATCCCTACTATTCCAGTGGGAATACTAGGGATCATGTGAGGTGACGTGAGTACGCCGAGGAAATCGCCGAAGAGACCAGCTGTACGCACCGCCTCCGCACCGGCCGGCCGGGCCGTCGACCGGCCCGCCGACGACGAGATCTGGCCCCGCGTCACCCGGGAGCTCGCCGACGACCTCGCCGTGGACGCCCTGGTGAGGGACCGGGCCGGCAAGGCCCCCTTCGACGAGGTCGCCCGGCTCCAGGAGGCGGGGCTGCCCGCCCTCCTCACGGCCCCCGGGCCGTCCCGGCGGGGCGCCGACTGGCGGGCCGCGTGCGCGGTCGTACGGGAGATCTCCGCCGCCGACAGCTCCGTGGGCGAACTCCTCGCCCACCACTACGCGCTGTCCTGGAGCAGCCGCTTCTTCGGCCCCGCGCACGACGCCCACGCCCCCCGGGCCGCGTCCGCGCCGGAGGACCGGGCCCCCGCGACGGAGGACCCCGGCCCCGCGACGGGGACGGACGGCGCGCACCGGCCCGGCGCCGCCCACCTCCGCCCGCTCGCCCTCGACGCCTGTACGGCCGAGGAGCACTGGCTGCTCGCCGGAGGCGTCGAACCGCCGCGCACCGCGACCGGCCCCGGCCTCGTGCTCACCCCCGCCGAGGGCAGCGGCGGCGGCTGGATCCTCGACGGGCGCCGCGCCTTCGCCTCCGGCGTCACGGTGGCCGACCGGCTCGTCGTCGGCGCGCGCCCCGGCGGCACCGGCGACCTCCTGGTCGTCCTGGTGGACCCGGCCCACCCGGGGGTGTTCACCGACGCGGGCACGGACCGGGTCGGACAGCGCCTGGCCGGCGCGGGCACCGTCACCTTCGACCACGTCCCCGTACCGCCCGGGCACGTCCTCGGCGTCCTTCCGCACGACGAGCACGCCGTCGCCCCGTTCACCACCCTCGCCCCGCTCGCCCTGCGGCTGCTGCTCACCCAGGTCGGCCTCGGCATCGCCGAGGGGGCGCTGGCCGAGGCCCGGGACACCAGCCGCGCCGACCAGGCAGGACCGGCCCCGGCCGACGGCCCGGCGGCGGACGGCGCCGCCCCGGCCGGGACCGGGGACGACCCGTACCTCCTCCTCGCCTACGGGGAGCTGGCGACCGCCGCGCACGCCGCCGCCGCGGTGGTGGAGCGGGCGACGGACGCCCTCGCCCGCGGTCTGCACGCCGAGTGGTCGCTGACCCCGGAGGAACGCGCCGACATCTCCGTCCTCGTCGCGGCGGCCGAGACCGTCACCGGCCGGGCGGCCGTCCACATCACCACCCGCATCCTCGAACTCGTCGACGGCACGGCGGGCGCCGACTCCCGGGGCGGCGGGCCGGGGTTCGACCGCTTCTGGCGCAACGCCCGCGCGCTCACCGCCCCGACGCGGGCGGACCACCGGCTGCGGGACATCGGGGACCACTACCTCAACGGCACCCACGCCCGGCTCACCCTGCTGGCCTGAACCGGACCGGGCCGGAGCCTCCGCCGCCGCGCCGCCGCACCTCCGTGTCGGCGGAGAACAGCATGTCGGGACGTACGGCCCTGCCGTCGGGCGGCCGTCGGGCCCAAGCTGGAGGGGAGAGGGTCCGCCGGCCGGCGGACCCGACACCGCACCGACGGAGGCATTCCGATGAGTCGTGAGATCGTCGCAGGGGTGGACGGTTCCCCGGAGAGTCTCGCCGCGGCGGACTGGGCCGCCCGCGAGGCCCTGCACCGGGGCCTCCCGCTACGGCTCGCGCACGCCTGGCGCTGGGAGCCCCTCGACCTCCCCCTGGTCCAGGACCCCGAGGCCCAGGGGCGGGCCGCGCACGCGGTCCTGCGCGAGGCCGAGGAGGAGATCGCCCGCCGGCACCCGGACCTGGAGCTCTCGGCCGGGGTGCTGCCCGACACCCCGGTCGCCGCGCTGCTCGGCACCGAGGAGCGGGCCGAGATGCTCGTCATCGGCTCGCGCGGCCACGGCCCCGTGGCCGGGTTCCTGCTCGGCTCGTACGGGCAGCAGATCATCGCCGCCGCCACCCGCCCCGTGGTGGCCGTCCGGTCCCGCGACGGCGAAGGGGCCGAACCGCCCGCCGGACACGTGCTCGTGGGCCAGCTCGGCACCCCGGAGGACAGCGCCGCCGCACTCGGCTTCGCCTTCGCGACCGCCGCCGCCCGCGGGGCGTCCGTGCGGGCCGTCCGGGCGTGGAGCCTGCCGGCCCTCTACGCGTACAGCCCGGCCTCGATGCGGCTCGCCGACGAGGCCGGCGGGCTCGTCCCGTACGAGGAGAAGGCGCTGCGCGAGGCCCTTGGCCCCTGGCGGGAGAAGTACCCGGAGGTCAGGGTCGAGGAGCACGTCGAACTGGGCAGCGCGGGCCAGGTGCTGCTCTCCCGGTCGGGGGCCGCGCAGCTCCTGGTGGTCGGGCGGCGGGCCAGGCGCGGGGCCGTCGGACCGCGGATCGGCTCCGTCGCGCACGCGGCCCTCCATCTGGCTCCCTGCCCGGTGGCGGTCGTCCCGCAGGGCTGAAACGCTTCGACGTGAGCTGACGCGCCGGGTCGACGCGGGGTGTCGGGGCGGCCCGGGCCGGAAAGGGCTGTCACCGTCGCCCCGGCCGCCCTCCCCGGTGCCGGCCGTCCGGCGATCCCTGCGAGAGAGCGGAGCCCCATGCGGTACCACGTCCGTCCCCGACCCTCCGACCGGCCCGCGCGGCCCCCACGGGCGGGCGGGCGGCACCGCCCGGGCTTCCGCACGGCCGTCGTCGTCACGGGAACGGCGGTCGTCGCACTCACGGTGGCGGCAGGGACGTACCTCGCCTCGACGGCCGGCGGCCCGGCGTCCGCCGTCTCCCCCGCGCCCGCACCCGTGACCGCGCCTGCCCCCGTCCCCGTACGGGTGGACCCGGAGGTCCGGCCGGAGCAGGCGCGGGCGCAGTTGTCGGAGCGGCGGCCCGTCCTGGTCCCCGGGGGCGGGACGGCCGCCGCCCGGAAGAGCGAGCGGTTCGTCAAGGAGGTCGTCGCCCTGACCAACACCGAGCGCACCCGGGCCGGTTGCCGTCCGCTCAGGGCCGACAAGCACCTGCGGGCGGCGGCCCAGGGACACGCCGCCGACATGGCCGCCCGCGGCTACTACGAGCACATGAGCCCCGAGGGCCGGGACGGGGGCGACCGGATGAAGGGCGCCGGCTACGCGTGGTCGTCCTGGGCGGAGAACATCCACCGCGGGCCGAAGACCCCGGCACGGGCCGTGGCGGACTGGATGGGGAGCTCCGGCCACCGGGCGAACATCCTCAACTGCTCGCTCAAGGACATCGGCGTCGGAGTGGCCGTGACCTCCAACGGCCCCTGGTGGGTGCAGAACTTCGGCACCAAGCGCTGATCCGGCCGTCATCCCCGCCCGGGCGCGGCCAGCTTCTGCACCCAGACCGTGCCCCGGGGGCTGCGCACCGACGCCACGCCGGTGTCCCGGTAGCGGCAGTCGAGCATGTTCTCCTCGTGCATCGAGCCGTCCCGCCAGTCCTCGACGACGGCCTCCGGCCCGGTCGCGCCCCTGGCCAGGTTCTCGGCCCAGGCGCTCCAGGAGTAGCCCGCGGCGGTGATCCGCGCGTCCGCGAAGTCGCCCTCCGGGCTGCTGTGCCCGTAGTAGCCCCGCGCGACCATGTCGCGGGCGTACGCGCGGGCCGCGGCGACGAGCCGGGGGTCGGTGCGCAGCGGGGCGCAACCGGCCTCCGCCCGGAGCCGGTTGACGAGGGCGGTCACCCGCTCCCCGGAGGTGGGCGGCGGTGGGGGCGGGGTGGTGCGGCGGGGCGCCGGGGTGGTGGTC
>JNWL01000013.1 GCA_000716465.1 Streptomyces bikiniensis | reverse complement strand
TAGGCCGGATGTGGAAGCCCTGCAAAGGGTGGAGCTGACCGGTACTAATAGGCCGAGGGCTTGTCCTCAGTTGCTCGCGTCCACTAAACGCCCGGTTACATTCCGAACCCGGAAGCTAAGCCTTTCAGCGCCGATGGTACTGCAGGGGGGACCCTGTGGGAGAGTAGGACACCGCCGAACAATTCTTCAGGACCCCTGGTCCCAGCGTTCATGCTGGGACCAGGGGTCCTTTTGTTTTTCCCTGATTTTTCTCCACTGCGCGGCGGAGTGCCGGCTGCGCGAGAATGACTGCAGTACCCGAAGACAGGAGTCACGACCATGCCCACCAACTCTCCCGACGACCGTCCGGAGCGCGAGCCGCGTCGCAGGGACGGTGCTGGTGGCGACCGGGGAGTGATGAGCGTCGTGACGACCGGCCCTCCTTCCGGCGCGACGACCGTCCCTCGTACCAGCGTGACGACCGTCGGGACGACAACCGTGGCGGTGGGTTCCGGCGTGACGACAACCGCGGTGGCGGCTTCCGCCGTGACGACCGGGGTGGCGACAACCGGGGCGGGTTCCGCCGTGACGAGCGCGGTGGGGACAGCCGTGGCGGGGACAACCGTGGCGGTGGTTTCCGCCGTGACGACCGGCGTGATGACCGGCCGTCGTTTGATGAGCGTCGTGACGACCGGCCCTCCTTCCGGCGCGACGACCGTCCCTCGTACCAGCGTGACGACCGTCGGGACGACAACCGTGGCGGTGGGTTCCGTCGTGACGACCGGGGTGGTGACAGCCGTGGTGGTGGCTTCCGGCGTGACGAGCGGCCGTCGTTCCGGCGCGATGACCGTCCCTCGTACCAGCGTGACGACCGTCGGGACGACAACCGTGGCGGTGGGTTCCGGCGTGACGACCGGGGCGGTGGCTTCCGGCGTGACGACAACCGGGGTGGCGGCGGGTTCCGGCGGGACGACAGCCGGGGCGGTGGCTTCCGGCGGGACGACCGGGGCGGCGACAGCCGTGGTGGGTACGGGCGCCGTGACGACCGGGGCGGTCGGGACCGTGACCGGGACCGTGGTGACCGCGCGCCCATCAAGCGGCTGCCGATCCCGCCGGAGGTCACCGGCGAGGAGATCGACCCGGACGTGCGCCAGGAGCTGATGAGCCTGCCCAAGGGGCTCGCCGAGGACGTCTCGCGCAACCTGGTCATGGTCGCCCAGCTCATCGACGAGGACCCGGAGAAGGCCTACGGGTACTCCAGGGTCGCCCTGCGGCTCGCCTCCCGCGTCGCCGCCGTCCGCGAGGCCGCCGGCTTCGCCGCGTACGCCACGCAGAAGTACTCCGAGGCGCTGGCCGAGTTCCGGGCCGCGCGGCGGATGAGCGGCGGTGTCGAGCTGTGGCCCGTCATGGCCGACTGCGAGCGCGGCCTCGGCCGGCCCGAGCGGGCGCTCGCGATGGCCGGTGAGCCCGAGGTGCAGAAGCTGGACAAGGCAGGGCAGGTCGAGATGCGGCTCGTGGCCGCCGGCGCCCGCCGGGACATGGGGCAGCTCGACGCCGCCATCGTGACGCTGCAGAGCCCTGAGCTCGCCTCCGGCGCCGTTCACCCGTGGACCGCGCGCCTGCGGTACGCGTACGCCGACGCGCTCCTCGCCGCCGGGCGCGAGCAGGAGGCCCGGGAGTGGTTCGGGAAGGCCCTGGAGGCCGACAAGGACGGCGCCACGGACGCCTCCGACCGGCTCGCCGAGCTGGACGGTGTCGAGTTCGTCGACGCGTTCGACGACTCCGACGAGGACTCCGAGGAGGAGACCGGCGGCGTTGTCGCCGGTGACGTCGAGCTCGACGGCGACAGGCGTGACGACCGTGACGACCGTGACGGCGACAAGGGCTGATCCCGGTCGGTGAGTGAGAAGGGCGGCACCCCTCCGGGGGCGCCGCCCTTCTGCGTCTCCGGTGTTCCTCAGTCCAGCGCGAGGCTTCTGAGGACCAGGCCCGTCGCCGGCTTCGGGCCGAAGGAGGTCGACTTGCGGGGCATCGTGATGCCCTGGCGGGCCAGGTCCCGGACGACCTCCTCGCGCACCGGGTGCATGAGGACCGCCGTACCGCCGCGGCGTTCCGCCTGGGCGACCGCGGCCTCGGCGTCGTGGATGTAGGCGATGTCCTCCGGGGCGTCCGGGACGTGCCAGACGTGCTCCAGGAGGGCGGAGTGCAGGACGGTCGCGTCCAGCGTCCGCCAAGCCTCGGGGCGGTCCGTGCGGACCGCGCGGTCCAGGAGGGCCGGGTCCGGGCGGTCCAGGAGATGGAAGGCGCCGTCGCCCGCGAGGAGGAAGGCGTTGCCGTCGGCCGCGGCCGACGCGAGGGCCTCCAGGGCCTCCGGGAGGGGCGCGTCGAGGCGGCGCACCCGGAAGGAGCCCTCGACGGCCGCGAGGGCGTCGGCGACCGGGAGGCGGTTGAGGAGGCGGTGGATGGCGCGGACCCGCAGCGGGTGGCGGGCGGTGTCGACCAGGAGGACCAGGCCGTAGTTCCAGGGGCCCGGCGCGACGTGCTCCTCGCGCAGGCGCAGGTACGTCGCCCAGCGGTGGTGGCCGTCGGCGATGAGGGCCTGGTGGCGGCCGAGGTCCGCGGCGACGGCCGCCTGTTCGGCCGGGTCGGTCACCGCCCACAGGCGGTGGCAGAAGCCGTCCTCGGTGGTGGTGGAGAGGAGCGGTTCGCGTTCCGCGGTCCGCTCGATCACCGCGCCCGCGCCGCCGTTCTCCTCGCCGACGTAGGTGAGGAGCAGGGGTTCGAGGTTGGCCGCGGTCGTCCGCATCAGGGCGGCGCGGTCCTCGACCACGTGCGGCATCACGTCCTCGTGCGGGAGGACGACGCCCGCCTCGGGCGGGGAGAGCTCCAGGGCCCCGATGATCCCGCGCTGGAGGATCCCGTCGCCGCGCTGCTCGTACACGTAGAGCGCGGGTGCCGGGTCGGGGGCCAGGACGCCGTCCGCGAGCCAGCGGTCGAGGGTGACGGCGGCCTTGCGGTGGCGGGTGCCGGCGGTGAGCGCCTGAGGGAGGATCAGCCGGACGATGTTGTGCGGGTCCGCCGACTCCAGGTGGAGCAGCCCGTCAGGTCGGACGACGACGTCGTAGGGAGGGGACGTCACGGCGGCGAGGCTGCCGACCCGCTCGGGGACGTACCGGAGCCCGCGGAACGGGGCCAGGCGCAGCCCTGCGGTGTCGTCGCGGACATCGGCGGCCGCGTGACCTGAGGTGTTCATCTCGACATCGTATGTGGGCCGGGGCATGAGCGATGATCGGGGGAGCGGGAACCACGACCGGTGAGGCGAGGAGCGAGCGTGACGGTGCACGGTGGCCAGGGACGGCAGGGCGGCGGCAGGACGCGGCCGGGGGGCAGCGCGGAGCCGCTGAGCGGGGCGTACGACACGGCCCTCCTCGATCTGGACGGGGTCGTGTACGCGGGCGGTCTGGCCGTCCCGTACGCCGTCGAGTCCCTCGGGGCGGCCCGGGACGGCGGGATGCGCCTCGCGTACGTCACCAACAACGCGCTGCGGACGCCGGAGGCGGTCGCGCAGCACCTCACGGAGCTGGGGGTGCCGGCGGAGGCCGGGGACGTGGTCACCTCGGCGCAGGCCGTCGCCCGGCTGATCGCGGACGAGGTGCCGGCCGGGTCACGGGTGCTGCTCATCGGCGGCGAGGGGCTCGCGGTGGCGCTGCGCGAGCGGGGTCTGGTGCCGGTGGAGTCGGCGGACGACGAACCGGTGGCGGTCGTACAGGGGTACGGCGGGCCCGAGCTGCCGTGGAAGCGGTTCGCGGAGGCGGCGTACGCGGTGGGGCGGGGCGTGCCGTGGTACGCCTCCAACACGGATCTGACGATCCCCGGGGCGCGCGGGATCGGGCCGGGGAACGGGGCGGCCGTGGAGGTCGTGCGGATCGCCACCGGTGGACGTCACGAGCCGAAGGTGGCGGGGAAGCCACTGCCGCCGATGCACCGGGAGACGGTGCTGCGGACCGGGGCGGAGCGGCCGCTCGTCGTCGGGGACCGGCTCGACACGGACATCGAGGGCGCGTTCAACGGCGGGGTGGACTCGCTGCTCGTCCTGACCGGGGTGACGGACGTGCCGCAGCTGCTCGCGGCCGCGCCCGAGCACCGGCCGACCTATGTGGCGGCCGATCTGCGGGGGCTGCTCACGGGGCAGCCGGAGGTGGTCGCCGAGGGGGACGGCGGGTTCGTGTGCGGGGCGTGGCGGGCCTCGGTGAGCGGGGGCGTGCTGGTGGTCGAGCCCGTGTCGGCCGGTGACGCCGATCCCATGGACGGCGTACGGGCGCTGTGCGGGGCCGCGTGGTCGGCGGCGGAGTCCGGCGGGGGCGTCCCGGACGGCGGGAAGGCGCTCGCGCGGCTGGGCCTGTAGCCCCGGAGCGGTGGCGGGCGCCTGCGGGGCGGTGGGGGAAATTGGGTAGGCTAACCTAACTCCGCGTGGTTCGTGGTCGTCGTCGCCCGCCACGGTCACGGACGAGGACAACGGGAGTCGCGGGTATGACGGGTACGGACGGTCGGCAGGCGCAGCGCCTGAGCGCGGAAGCGGTCACCCTGGCGTACGAGCAGCGGGTCATCGCCCGCGATCTGTCCGTCGAGATCCCCGACAACTCCTTCACCGTCATCGTCGGGCCGAACGCCTGCGGCAAGTCCACCCTGCTGCGCGCCCTCTCCCGGATGCTGAAGCCCACCGAGGGGCGCGTCCTGCTCGACGGGCAGTCGATCCACTCCCTGCCCGCCAAGAAGGTCGCCAAGACCCTCGGGCTGCTGCCCCAGACCTCCCTGGCCCCCGACGGCATCACCGTCTCCGACCTCGTCGCGCGCGGCCGCTACCCGCACCAGGGGCTGCTGCGCCAGTGGTCCCCCGAGGACGAGCGGATCACCCGGGAGTCGATGGAGGCGACCGGCGTCGCCGAGCTGGCCGACCGGTACGTGGACGAGCTCTCCGGCGGCCAGCGCCAGCGCGTCTGGATCGCCATGGCGCTCGCCCAGCAGACCCCGCTGCTCCTGCTCGACGAGCCGACGACGTACCTCGACATCCAGCACCAGATCGACGTCCTCGACCTGTGCGCCGAACTGCACGAGACGCAGGGGCGCACGCTCGTCGCCGTCCTGCACGACCTCAACCACGCCGCCCGGTACGCGACCCATCTCATCGCCGTCCGCGCCGGCGAGGTGGTCGCCGAGGGGCCGCCGTCCGAGGTCGTGACCGCCGAGCTGGTCGAGCGGGTCTTCGGGCTCCGCTGCCAGGTCATCGAGGACCCGGAGACGGGGACGCCGCTGGTCGTGCCCGCCGGGCGGAGGGCGCGCGCCACCACCGCCGCGACGGCGGGGCCCGCGCTGCGGAAGTGAGCCGCGCTACAGAAGTGAGCGCAGCCGCAGGAGGTCGCGGAAGCCGGCCTCCAGCCTGACCCGGCCCGAGGCCCAGGCCTTCGCGAAGTTCAGCCGCCCGTCGACCATCGCCACCAGGTCGTCCCCGGTCATCGCGAGCCGGATCTGCGCCTTGGCCTGCGGCGGGCCCTGCACGGTGGAGTCCACCCGGATCCGGCCGTCCGCCAGGCGGCCCGTGAAGGTCGTGTCCAGGTCGGTGACGTGGCAGCTCAGGCTGCGGTCGAGCGCGGCCGCGCCGCGCACGTCGCCGTCGGCCCGCGCGAGGTTGTCGGAAAGTCTGTCCAGTGCGCCGCGGCACTCCGTGATCGTCGCCATCGCCGTCGACGGTACCCCAGGGCTTCGCGGTAGCGTCGGGGCATGAGCGACGCGATGCCGGAGCCGGTGGTGGGACCGGTGACCGAACCGGCCGAGGAAGGGCCGGCCGAGGAAGGGTTCGGGACGGCGGCGGGCGAGGCGTCGGACGAGCCTGCCGCCGCCGCCCCGCTCGGGGTCGTCCGGGAGCCGACCGGCCACCCCGCCGTCGACGCCCGCCTCGCGCGTCTCGCCGGGGTCGACGCCCTCCCGGCGGACGGACACCTGGAGGTGTACGAGGATGTACACCGTGGCCTGCGCGACGAGCTGACCTCGCTCGACGCGCACCCCGCCCCCCGTCCGTACGACAACAGGAGCTGAACAGAACGTGGCAGGAGTGGCACGCCGCCGTCTCGACGCCGAGCTGGTCCGGCGCAAGCTCGCGCGCTCGCGGGAGCACGCGGGGCAGCTGATCGCCGCGGGCCGGGTGACCGTCGGCAGGACCGTCGCCACCAAGCCCGCCACCCAGGTCGAGACCGCCGCGGCCATCGTCGTCGCGCAGGACGCCTCCGACCCCGACTACGTCTCGCGCGGCGGCCACAAGCTCGCAGGGGCCTTCGAGGCCTTCGTGCCGCGGGGGCTCGTGGTCGAGGGGCGGCGCGCCCTCGACGCCGGGGCCTCCACCGGCGGTTTCACGGACGTCCTGCTGCGGGCGGGCGCGGCCCACGTCGTGGCCGTCGACGTCGGCTACGGGCAGCTCGCCTGGTCGCTGCAGAGCGACGAGCGGGTCACCGTGAAGGACCGTACGAACGTACGCGAGTTGACGTTGGACGCCCTCGACGGCGTCCCCGTCGACCTCGTCGTCGGAGACCTGTCCTTCATCCCGCTCGGCCTCGTCCTGCCCGCCCTGGCGTCCTGCACGGCGCCCGGCGCCGACCTCGTCCTCATGGTGAAGCCGCAGTTCGAGGTGGGCAAGGAGCGGCTCGGCTCGGGCGGGGTCGTCCGTTCCGCCGAACTCCGGGCCGACGCGGTGAAGAACGTGGCCCGGCGGGCCGGCGAGCTCGGGCTCGGTGTCCTCGGCGTCACCGCCAGCCCGCTGCCCGGCCCCTCCGGCAACGTCGAGTACTTTCTGTGGCTGCGGGCAGGGGCGCCCGCGCTGGATCCGGCGGATGTCGACCGCGCCGTGGCGGAGGGACCTCGTTGAGCTCAACGACAGCACCACCAGAGACCGCACCACGTACCGTCTTCCTGCTCGCGCACACCGGCCGGCCGGCCGCCGTGCGCAGCGCCGAACTGGTCGTCCAGGGGCTGCTGCGCTCCGGTCTCGGCGTCCGCGTCCTGGAGGCCGAGGCGGCGGACCTGCCGCTGCCGTCCTCCGTGCAGAAGGTCCCCGAGGCCTGCTCCGAGGCGATCGACGACTGCGAACTCCTCGTCGTCCTCGGCGGTGACGGCACCCTGCTGCGCGGCGCCGAGTTCTCCCGCGCGTCCGGGGTGCCGATGCTCGGCGTCAACCTGGGGCGGGTCGGCTTCCTCGCGGAGGCCGAGCGCGACGACCTCGACAAGGTCGTGGACCGGGTCGTCACCCGGGCGTACGAGGTCGAGGAGCGGATGACCCTCGACGTCACCGTCTACCAGAACGGCGACGTCCTGCACCGGGACTGGGCGCTCAACGAGGCGGCCGTGCAGAAGGTGTCACCGGAGCGGATGCTGGAGGTCGTGCTCGCGATCGACGGGCGCCCGGTGACCGGCTTCGGCTGTGACGGGGTGATCTGCGCGACACCGACGGGCTCCACCGCGTACGCCTTCTCGGCGGGCGGGCCGGTGATCTGGCCCGAGGTCGAGGCGCTGCTCATGGTCCCCATCGGGGCCCACGCCCTCTTCGCCAAGCCGCTGGTGACCACCCCCGAGTCGGTGCTCGCCGTCGAGGTCGAGCCGCACACCCCGCACGGGGTGCTGTGGTGCGACGGGCGGCGGACGGTGGAGCTCCCGGCGGGCGCGCGGGTCGAGGTCCGGCGGGGTGCCGTCCCGGTCCGGCTCGCCCGGCTGCACCACGCCTCCTTCACGGACCGGCTCGTCGCCAAGTTCGCCCTTCCCGTGTCGGGGTGGCGGGGCGCCCCGCGCTGACCGGCCCCGCACCCGCCGGGTACCGGAACGATCGGCGCGCCGGAGGGTTACGGCCGGGGCGATGTCGCATCGGACCAGGGAAACCTCGTATGGTCTGGGGCGTGCTGGAGGAGATGCGGATACGGTCGCTCGGGGTCATCGACGACGCTGTGGTCGAGTTGTCGCCCGGCTTCACCGCGGTGACCGGTGAGACCGGTGCGGGCAAGACCATGGTCGTGACCAGTCTGGGGCTGCTGCTCGGCGGACGGGCCGACCCGGCGCTCGTACGGATCGGCGCGGCCTCGGCCGTGGTCGAGGGGCGGATCAGCGTGCCCCCGGGCGCGCCCGCCGCCGTGCGCGCCGAGGAGGCCGGGGCCGAGCTGGACGAGGGGGTCCTGCTCGTCAGCCGTACCGTCTCGGCCGAGGGGCGCTCCCGGGCCCACCTCGGCGGGCGCTCCGTGCCCGTCGGGCTGCTCGCCGAGCTCGCGGACGAACTCGTCGCCGTCCACGGCCAGACCGACCAGCAGGGCCTGCTCAAGCCCGCCCGGCAGCGCGGCGCGCTCGACCGGTACGCGGGCGAGGCCGTCTCGGTGCCGCTCGCGGCCTACGGCGAGGCGTACCGGCGGCTGCGGGCCGTCACCGCCGAGCTGGACGAGATCACCACCCGGGCCAGGGAACGCGCCCAGGAGGCCGATCTGCTGCGCTTCGGCCTCGAAGAGGTCGAGGCCGTCGCCCCGCTGCCCGGCGAGGACGCCGAACTGGCCGCCGAGGCCGAGCGGCTCGGGCACGCCGAGGCCCTCGCCTCCGCCGCCGCGCTCGCGCACGCCGCGCTCGCGGGCTCGCCCGAGGACCCCGAGTCCGTGGACGCCACCACGCTCGTCGCGGGTGCGGGCCGGGCCCTGGAGGCCGTGCGGTCGCACGATCCGGCGCTCGCCGCGCTCGCGGACCGGATGGGGGAGATCTCCATCCTGCTCGCCGACGTGGCGACCGAGCTGGCCGGGTACGCCGACGACCTGGACGCCGACCCGCTGCGGCTCGCCGCCGTCGAGGAGCGGCGCGCGGCCCTCACCCAGCTGATCCGGAAGTACGGGGACGGGGAGGGCACGGCGGCCGTCCTGGCCTGGGCGGAGGAGAGCGCGGCCCGGCTCGGCGAGCTGGACAACGACGACGACCGCATCGAGGAGCTGACCGCCGAGCGGGACCGGCTGCGCGACGAGCTGTCGGCGCTCGCGCAGCGGCTCACCGACGCGCGGACGGAGGCGGCGGACCGGTTCGCGGCCGCCGTCACGGCCGAACTCGCCTCGCTCGCCATGCCGCACGCGCGCGTGTCCTTCTCCCTCGCCCAGACCGAGGACCCCGAGGGCGTCGAGGTCGGCGGCCGGCGGGTCGCGTACGGGCCGTCCGGGGCCGACGAGGTCGAGTTGCTGCTCGCCCCGCACCCCGGCGCCCCGCCGCGCCCGATCGCCAAGGGCGCGTCGGGCGGCGAGCTGTCCCGGGTGATGCTGGCCGTCGAGGTCGTCTTCGCCGGGGTGGACCCGGTGCCCACGTACCTCTTCGACGAGGTCGACGCGGGCGTCGGCGGCAAGGCGGCCGTCGAGATCGGCCGCCGCCTCGCCAAGCTCGCCAGGACCGCGCAGGTCGTCGTCGTCACCCACCTCCCGCAGGTCGCGGCCTTTGCCGACCGCCAGCTCCTCGTGGAGAAGACCAACGACGGCTCCGTGACCCGCTCGGGCGTCACCGTCCTGGAGGGCGAGGAGCGGGTCCGCGAGCTGTCCCGGATGCTCGCGGGCCAGGAGGACTCCGAGACGGCCCGCGCCCACGCGGAGGAACTCCTCGCGGCGGCACGGGCGGACGGGTGAGGCGCCTCGCCGCGTTCGGCCTGGCCGGCGCGGTGACGCGGGGGGTGTACGAGGGGCTGCGGAGGCTCCCGCGCGACGCGCGGTGGACGCGGACGAACCACGCCGGGCGCGAGGTCGACCTGTACGCCGGGCCCGCCGTCGTCCTCGGGACGGCGGCCGGGAGCGGCAGCGCGCCCGTCGCGTTCGCCGTGCTCGCGGCCGGGGCGTGCGGGGCGTACGACGACGTGAGGGGGGATCACCGGCGCGGTCTCCGGGCGCACTCGGCGGCGCTGCGGGACGGCGAGGTGACCAGCGGGGCCGTCAAGCTCCTCGGGATCGGGGCCGCCTCGCTCGTGGCCGGGGCGCTCCTCAAGGAGCGGCCGGTGGACAAGGTCCTCGCCGGGATCGTCGTCGCGGGCAGCGCCCACCTGGTGAACCTCGTGGACGTGCGGCCGGGGCGCGCCGGTCTGGCCGTGCTCGCGCTCGCCGCCCCCGGACTGCTGCGCGGCTCGCCCGCCGCCGCCCCCATGGGGGCCGTCGCCGCGGTCCTCGCGGACGACCTCGGGGAGTCGACCATGCTCGGCGACGCGGGCGCGCACGCGCTCGGCGCCGCCGTCGGCGGCGCCGTCGTGGCCGGGAGCGGGCGGCTCGGGCTCGCCGCGCACGCGGTCGCGCTCGTCGCCGCCGCCGTGTGGGGGGAGCGCGCGACCTCTTCACGCGCTCACCCGTGTGGGTGAACCCGTGGGGTGAGCGGGGGCGTCGGGCGCCCTCCGCGCAAGGGAACGGCTCCATCTCGGTGCCGGAACGTGCGTACGGTCCCGGGCCCGGACTGGCATTCTTGGGCGCGTGACACAGCTCCGTACGGTCCACGTGCTGGGCGGCGGCAGCGCGGGCAGCAGCGCGCACGTCCGATCACTCGCCTCGGGGCTTGTGGCGAGGGGCGTGCGGGTGACCGTGTGCGCCCCTCCCGAACTCGACCGCCTCCACGACTACCCCGGCGCCGGCGCGCACTTCGTGCCGCTGCCGCGCCTCGGCGACCCCGCGGCCGTCACCGCCCTGCGCAACACCTGCATCGGCGCGGACGTGGTCCACGCGCACGGCCTCCAGGCCTCCGTACGGGCCGCGCTCGCGCTCTCCGGCGGGGCGCCGGTCCCGCTCGTGACGACCTGGCACACCCGCGGCCGTGCGGAGGGGGCGCGGGGCGGGGTCCTCCGGCTCCTCGAACGGCGGACCGTGCGGGCCGCGAGCGTCGTCCTCGCCACCACCTCCGAACTGGTCGACCGGGCCCGGCGGCGCGGCGCCCGCGACGCCCGGCTCGCCCCCGTCACCCTGCCCGCCGCCCGCGGCCCGGTCTGCCTCCACGACGGCAAGGCGCGCGCCGAACTCGGCGCCGTCGACCGGCCGCTGCTGATGGCCGTCGGAGCGCTCGAACGCGGCCGGGGGTACCGGACCCTGCTCGACGCGGCCCGGCGGTGGCGGGACCTCGACCCGCAGCCGCTCCTCGTCATCGCCGGAGAGGGGCGCGAACGGGCCCTGCTCCAGCGGCGGATCACCGACGAGGACCTGCCGGTCCGGCTGATCGGGAGCCGCGAGGACGTCGCCGAACTGCTCGCGGCGGCGGACGTCGCGGTCCTCCCGTCCCGCTGGGAGGCCCGCTCCCCGCTCGCCCAGGAGGCGCTGCGCCTCGGCGTGCCGCTCGTCGCCACGGCGGTCGGCGGGGTGCCCGAACTCGTCGGCGACGCCGCCGAACTGGTCCCGTACGGGGACTCCGCGGCCCTCGCGGCGGTGGTGCGGGGACTCCTGGAGGACGCCGACCGGCGGATGGACCTGGCGGCCGCGGGCCGGGTCCAGGCGGGCACGTGGCCGACCGAGGACGACACGGTCGCCCACGTGCTCAGCGTGTACGACGAGCTGGTGGGGCGCTGAGCGGGGGTCACGCCGAGCTGGTCGGGCGCCGAGCAGGGGTCACGGCGTGTGGCGGCGGGCCCTGAGGGCCAGGGAGAGGGCCAGGACCGTCTGGGGGTCGTCCAGGTCCGTGCCCAGGAGCTCCGAGATGCGGGCCAGGCGGTTGTAGAGGGTCTGCCGGTTGAGGTGCAGCTCGCGGGCCGTCTCCGCCTTGCGGCCCGCGTGCGCCAGATACGTCTCCAGGGTCGGCAGCAGCGGCGGCCGGGAGGTGCGGTCGTGCTCCTGGAGGGGGCCGATCGCGCGGTCCACGAAGGCCGCGAGGACCGTGTCCCCGTGGAAGTGCAGCCGCCAGAGCAGCAGGTCGATGTCGAGGCGCCGCGCGTCGTACCAGGGCAGGTCCGACAGGCCCTGCGCCGCCGTCGCCGTCTCCGCCGCGTGCCGCAGGCCCGCCGAGGCCGCCGCCCAGCCGCCCGCCACGCCCACCACGATCACCGGCGGGT
Organism: Streptomyces bikiniensis; assembly: GCA_000716465.1. Classification (GTDB taxonomy): domain Bacteria; phylum Actinomycetota; class Actinomycetes; order Streptomycetales; family Streptomycetaceae; genus Streptomyces; species Streptomyces bikiniensis. Next base: position 194,320 of record JNWL01000013.1, on the reverse strand, counting down.
GCGTGCCCGCCCGTTCCAGGCCGGCCCGCTCCACGCCCGCGCGCAGCGCCGCCGCGACCCGGTCCGCGACCGCCGTGCGCTCGGTCTCCGAACGCAGGCCGAGCAGGAGCGGGACCCGGCCCTCGACCGGGCGGACACCGAGCAGCACGGGCACTCCGACGGAGGACAGCTCCTCCAGGACCGCCCGGGCCAGCAGCGCCCAGTTCCCCGAGGGGGACAGCTCCGGGGCGAGGCGCATCACCACCGGCAGGAGCGGGCCGTCCCCGGGCCTGAAGCCGAGGACCCGGGCCTGTGCCGGGGCGTCCTCGGCCGTGATCCTGCCCTCCGCCAGGTCCGTCAGGAAGTCGCCCCGGCCGCGCGCGGCCAGCTCCTCCTCCTGCCGCGCCTGCATGAGGACGACCGCGAGGAGCCCGGCCGCCCGCTCGGCCGCCATCCGGTGGACGGGGGAGAGGGCGCCGGAGACCGCCAGGAGCACCAGGCGGGCCCGCACCGAGCCCGTACCGGGGCCGCCGCCGGGCACGTCCACCAGGACCGTGCCGGTGGGCGGGCCCGACTCGCGGGCCGCCCGGCCGCCGCGCAGCCCGTCCCACACCTGGAGCGGGTCGGCGGGCGCGGACTCGGTGCCCGCCGCGTACAGGAGCTGTCCGTCTGGGGTCTCCAGGAAGACCGGGTTGGCGGCGAAGTCGGAGAGGATCCGCAGCACCTGCGGGACCCCGCCGCCGCCGAGCAGGGCCTCCGTGCACTGCCGGTGGACCTCCTCGGCCCGTCGCTGGAGGGCGTAGTGGCCGTTGACGATCTCGGTGTGGATCTCCTCCGTCACCGTCACGAACGGCACCTCGCGGTGCAGCTGCACCAGCGGCAGGCCCGCCGTCCGCGCGGCCTCCACGATCGTCGCCGGGAGGCGGGCGAAGCGCGGCCCCAGCTCCACCACGAGCGCGGCGATGCCCCGGTCGGCGAGCCGCCGCACGAAGGCCCGCTGCTCGGCCGGCCGGGTCCCGAGCCCGAGGCCCGTGGTGAGCAGCAGCTCGCCGCCCTTGAGCAGCGACGCGATGTTCGGCACCTCGCCCGCGTGCACCCAGCGCACCGTCCGGTGCAGCCGGTCCGCGCCGACGACGACCTCCGGGAGCCCGCCGCGCAGGCCGGGGAGTTCGAGGGCCCGCTGCACGGTGATCCCGCCCTGGTTGTCCATGGCCCCGGACGCTACCCGCGTCCGACTTCCGGCGACATCACCCCACGGTCACGGCGCCGGACACTTCGTCCACCGGCCCGACAACTCGTCGCCCCCGGGAGGGGATTGCGCGATCGTGTGTCGAGTGTGTCCTGCGTCACCCCGGACGGGGCGGTCGGCGGGCGCCCCTCAGGCCGCCGGGACGATGTTGTGGTTGAAGCGGAACACGTTCTCGGGGTCGTACGCCGCCTTCACCCCGGCCAACCGCCGGACGTTCTCCGCGCCGAGGCCCGCCGCCACCCGGTCCGCGCCCTCGGAGCCGATGAAGTTCAGGTACACGGCGCCGACCGCCCACGGCCGCATGTCCGCCCGGACGTCCCGCACCCAGCGGATCACCCGTTCGTCCTCGGCCGGGTCCTCCCACACCCCGAAGGGGTGCACGCCCCACGGGGCCGTGCGCCACGGCAGCGGGTATCCGGGGGGCCCGCCCGCCACCCGCCCGCCCATCGGGAACACCAGGTGCTGCGTCCCGGTCGGCACCGGCATGTCCGCCGCCCGCGCGCAGAAGCGGTCCACGGCCCCGTCGGGGAAGGCGTCCAGGTACTCGGCCGACCAGTAGTTCCGCTGCCCGGGAGGGTCGTCCAGCATGCACTGGAAGTCGGCGTACGGGATCTCCGCCACCACCGTCGCCGCCGGGCCGAGCGCGAGCAGCGGCGCCACCGCCTCCCGCAGCTCCTCCTCCGGCCCGGCGTACGTGGTGAGCACGACGTAGACCGGTGTCCCCACCAGCTCCGGCGGTACGAAGTCCTCCGGCGGGGCCGTCAGACAGAGCACCGCGCCGCCCGCCGCGTCGGGGGCCGGGGCGTCGAACACGTCCCGGTACGCCCGGACCGCCTCGGGGCCCGCGTCCGGGGTGAACACCAGCAGCGCGAAGCAGAACTCCGGCAGCTCGTGCACCCGCAGCGTCAGCGAGGTCACCACCCCGAAGTTCCCGCCGCCGCCGTGCAGCGCCCAGAACAGCTCCGGGTTCTCCTCGGCGTCCGCGTGCACGTGCCGCCCCCCGGCCGTGACCAGCTCGGCGGAGAGCAGGTTGTCGCAGGCGAGGCCGAACCTCCGCTCCAGCCAGCCCGAACCGCCGCCGAGCGTGAACCCGCCGACCCCGGTCGTGGACGCCCGGCCGCCGGTCACCGCCACGTGGAACGGCTGGCAGGCGCGGTCCAGGTGCGCCATGGTCGCCCCGCCCCCGACCCGTACCGTCATGTGCTCGGGGTCCGCGACCACCGTGTGCATCCGGCGCAGGTCCACCACCAGGCCGCCGTCGTTGAGGGCCGTGCCGGCGACGGAGTGGCCGCCGCCGCGCACCGCGACCGGCAGGCCCGTCTCCCGGCCGAAGAGCACCGCGTTGGCGACGTCCTCGGGGGTGGCGCACTGGGCGACGACGGCCGGACGCCGGTCGATCATGCCGTTGAAGACGGTCCTCGCCGCGTCGTAGCCGGGGTCGTCCGGCACGAGGACCTCACCCGCCAGGTCCTCGCGGAGACCGGCCAGGGCGCTGTCGGGGACGGGCGTTCGGGGAGCCATGGGGTGCCCCCCTTCCTTGCGGGGGACAGGACCCTTTCATCGTAGGTCCGGCCCCCTGCCCGTGCGCCCCGGCCGCACCACCGGCCGCCGCGCGCCCCCTCAGCCGCCGTACGCGCCGCTCGCCGTCAGCCGCAGGGCCGTGTCGATCAGCGGGACGTGGCTGAAGGCCTGCGGGAAGTTGCCCACCTGGCGCTGGCGCACCGGGTCCCACTCCTCGGCGAGCAGCCCCAGGTCGTTGCGGAGCGCGAGCAGCTTCTCGAAGAGGGTCCGGGCCTCGTCGACCCGGCCGATCATCGCCAGGTCGTCGGCCAGCCAGAAGGAGCACGCCAGGAACGCGCCCTCGTCGCCCTCCAGGCCGTCCACGCCGGCCTCCTCGCCCGCCGTCGGGTAGCGCAGGACGAAGCCGTCCTCCGTGGACAGCTCCCGCTGGATCGCCTCGATCGTGCCGATGACCCGCTTGTCGTCCGGCGGCAGGAACCCCATCTGCGGGATCAGCAGCAGCGAGGCGTCCAGCTCCTTGGAGCCGTACGACTGCGTGAAGGTGTTCCGCTCCTTGTCGTAGCCCTTCTCGCACACGTCCCGGTGGATCTCGTCGCGCAGCTCGCGCCAGCGGTCGAGGGGCCCGTCGGCGTCCCCGGACTCGATCAGCTTGATCGTGCGGTCCACCGCCACCCAGGCCATCACCTTGGAGTGCACGAAGTGCCGGCGCGGGCCGCGGACCTCCCAGATGCCCTCGTCGGGCTGGTCCCAGTTCTTCTCCAGGTACTCGATCAGCTTCAGCTGGAGCAGGGAGGCGTAGTCGTTCCGGGACAGACCCGTCATGTGCGCCAGGTGCAGGGCCTCGGTGACCTCGCCGTACACGTCCAGCTGGAGCTGGTTCGCGGCGCCGTTGCCGACCCGGACCGGGGTGGAGCCCTCGTACCCCGGCAGCCAGTCCAGCTCGGCCTCGCCCAGCTCGCGCTCGCCCGCGATGCCGTACATGATCTGGAGGTTCTCCGGGTCGCCCGCGACGGCGCGGAGCAGCCAGTCCCGCCAGGCGCGGGCCTCCTCGCGGTAGCCGGTGCGCAGCATCGAGGAGAGGGTGATCGCCGCGTCCCGCAGCCAGGTGTAGCGGTAGTCCCAGTTCCGCACGCCGCCGATCTCCTCGGGCAGCGAGGTCGTCGGGGCGGCGACGATCCCGCCGGTCGGCGCGTACGTCAGCGCCTTCAGGGTGATCAGGGAGCGGACCACGGCCTCCCGGTAGGGGCCGTGGTACGTGCAGTGGTCGACCCACTCGCGCCAGAAGTCGGCGGTCGCCTCCAGGGAGCCCTCGGGGTCCGGCAGGCCCGGCGGCTCCTTGTGGGAGGGCTGCCAGGAGATCGTGAGGGCGACCCGCTCCCCGGGACCGACGGTGAACTCGGAGTACGTGGTGAGGTCCTCACCGTGGGTCTCGGCCTCCGTGTCCAGCCACACCGAGTCGGGCCCGGCGACCGCGACCGTGCGGTCCCCGACCTTGTGCACCCAGGGCACGATCCGGCCGTAGCTGAACCGCATCCGCAGCGCGGACCGCATCGGGACCCGGCCGGAGACGCCCTCGACGATCCGGATCAGCTGCGGCGCGCCGTCGCGCGGAGGCATGAAGTCGGTCACCCGGACCGTGCCGCGCGGGGTGTCCCACTCGGACTCCAGGATGAGCGAGTCCCCCCGGTAGCGGCGCCGGTCGGCGGGGGCCGGCTCGGCGTCCTCGGGGCCCGCGGGGGCCACCCGCCAGAACCCGTGTTCCTCGGTGCCGAGGAGTCCCGCGAAGATCGCGTGCGAGTCGAAGCGGGGCAGGCAGAGCCAGTCCACGCTGCCGTCCCGGCAGACCAGGGCAGCGGTCTGCATGTCTCCGATGAGTGCGTAATCCTCGATGCGCCCGGCCACGTGCTTCACTCCAGTCGAACGGCCATGTCCGCCCCTCGGGGCGCTTGCTCCAGATGCCCGGCCGCATATGCCGGCCGGGGTCCGAGTGTGTCAGCGGTCGGGGGGTCTGCGACAAGCCTCGGTCCGGGATGGGTCCCCGGGGTCCGGCCCCGGGGGGACAGGCGGTGGCGTCGTCGGCCGGCCGGCTCGGCGGGCCATGTCCGAGCAGGATACGTTGCGCCCGCACCATCCGTTGATCACACCAGTGACGTCGCTGCTCCAATCGGGTGAACCCCCTTTCCCCGTCCGGAGCCGGCCGGAGCCCCGGGTGCGTCGCCGTCCGTGAACACCCGGCTGCCACGTGTGGCCGGAAGCGGTCTCCCCGGGTCGCTGATACCCTGGTACCCCGTGGACCGGTGGGAAACGGCGACAGCCGAGGACCCCGCAACCGCAGCGACGGCACCCCCCGATTCTTCCGGAGGGGACGCCGGTACGCACCTCCAGAACGCGACCACGGGAGCCCCCTCTTGGCGATGCCGCCCAACACCACGACGACCAAGCACATCTTCGTCACCGGGGGTGTCGCCTCCTCCCTCGGCAAGGGCCTGACCGCCTCCAGCCTGGGTGCGCTCCTCAAGGCACGCGGCCTGCGGGTCACGATGCAGAAGCTCGACCCGTACCTGAACGTCGACCCCGGCACCATGAACCCGTTCCAGCACGGCGAGGTGTTCGTCACCAACGACGGCGCCGAGACCGACCTGGACATCGGCCACTACGAGCGCTTCCTCGACGTCGACCTCGACGGCTCGGCCAACGTCACCACCGGCCAGGTCTACTCGCAGGTCATCGCCAAGGAACGGCGCGGCGAGTACCTGGGCGACACCGTGCAGGTCATCCCGCACATCACCAACGAGATCAAGTCCCGGATCCGCCGCATGGCGACCGACGACGTCGACGTGGTCATCACCGAGGTCGGCGGCACCGTCGGCGACATCGAGTCCCTGCCGTTCCTGGAGACCGTCCGCCAGGTCCGCCACGAGGTCGGCCGCGACAACGTCTTCGTCGTGCACATCTCGCTGCTTCCCTACATCGGCCCGTCCGGCGAGCTGAAGACCAAGCCGACCCAGCACTCGGTCGCCGCCCTGCGCAACATCGGCATCCAGCCCGACGCGATCGTGCTGCGCGCCGACCGCGACGTCCCCACCGCCATCAAGCGCAAGATCTCGCTGATGTGCGACGTGGACGAGGCCGCCGTGGTCGCCGCCATCGACGCCAAGTCGATCTACGACATCCCGAAGGTGCTGCACACCGAGGGCCTGGACGCCTACGTCGTCCGCAAGCTCGACCTGCCCTTCCGCGACGTGGACTGGACCGTCTGGGAGGACCTCCTGGACCGCGTCCACAACCCGGAGCACGAGGTCACCGTCGCGCTCGTCGGCAAGTACATCGACCTGCCCGACGCCTACCTGTCGGTCACCGAGGCCATGCGGGCCGGCGGCTTCGCCAACAAGGCCCGGGTCAAGGTCAAGTGGGTCACCTCCGACGACTGCAAGACCCCGGCCGGCGCCGAGAAGCAGCTCGGCGACGTCGACGCGATCCTCATCCCCGGCGGCTTCGGCGACCGCGGCGTGAGCGGCAAGGTCGGCGCGATCCAGTACGCCCGCGAGCACAAGGTGCCGCTGCTCGGCATCTGCCTGGGCCTCCAGTGCATCGTCATCGAGGCCGCCCGGAACCTGGCCGACATCCCCGAGGCCAACTCCACCGAGTTCGACCCGGCCACCGCGCACCCCGTCGTCTCCACGATGGAGGAGCAGCTGGCGTACGTCGAGGGCGCGGGCGACCTGGGCGGGACGATGCGCCTGGGCCTGTACCCGGCGAAGCTCGCCGAGGGCTCGATCGTCCGCGAGGTCTACGGCGACGAGCCGTACGTCGAGGAGCGCCACCGCCACCGCTACGAGGTGAACAACGCGTACCGCGCGGAGCTGGAGAAGAAGGCCGGCCTGGTCTTCTCCGGCACCTCCCCGGACAACAAGCTGGTGGAGTACGTCGAGTACCCGCGCGAGGTCCACCCCTACCTGGTCGCCACCCAGGCGCACCCGGAGCTCCGCTCCCGCCCGACCCGTCCGCACCCGCTCTTCGCGGGCCTGGTGAAGGCCGCGGTGGAGCGCAAGACGGGCAAGTAGGGCGCAGGCGCTAACGTTGCCGGGGTGCGGGCCCGTTCGGGTCCCGCACCCCGGTTTTCGTGTGTCTACGGGAGGACGACCGATGGAGTTGCAGGACACCCCGCAGGAGTGGCGGATCGCCGCGACGGCGACCCCCTTCCAGGGCGGGAAGACGGGCGTCCGCACGGACGACGTGGTCATGCCGGACGGCACGGTCGCGCGCCGCGACTACCAGGTCCACCCCGGCTCGGTGGCCGTCCTGGCCCTGGACGCGGAGGACCGGGTGCTGCTGATCAAGCAGTACCGGCACCCGGTGCGGCACCGGCTCTGGGAGATCCCGGCCGGGCTGCTCGACGTGCCCGGCGAGAACCCGCTGCACGCCGCCCGGCGCGAGCTGTACGAGGAGGCGCACGTCAAGGCGGAGGACTGGCGGGTCCTCACCGACTTCTACACCTCCCCGGGCGGCAGCGACGAGGCCGTGCGGATCTTCCTCGCGCGGGACCTCGCGGAGGCGGAGGGCGAGCGCTTCGAGGTGGCCGAGGAGGAGGCCGACATGGAGGTGGCGCGGGTGCCGCTCGGGGACCTCGTACGGGGTGTCCTCGCGGGCGACCTGCACAACAGCTGCCTGGTGAACGGCGTCCTGGCGCTGGCCGCCGCCCGCGCCGGCGACGGCCTCGACGCCCTCCGCCCGGCGGAGGCGCCCTGGCCGGCGCGCCCGTTCGAGGCGTAGGCCCCGGCCGGACCGCCGGGTCCGTGCCGGGTGCGGCGGGAGCGGACGCAGGTCCCGGTGTGACCATCTGTTGATCCGATCGAGGGATGTGTCCGCCCTGCTCCGCCGGGTATGCGTCCCGCGCTGAACTACGCTCGGAAACGCCCGCGCGGAGCCCCTCCCGCGGGATCGGCTCGTGCGCAGGTGGACGGGAGCGTGGCCCGTGACGGATCAGGCGGTGGCGGCAACCGGCAGCAGGCGGTTCTTCGGCCGCCAGCGCGAGTTGAAGGCCCTGCGCGCCGACATCGAACGGACCGGTCTCGACACCCTCACCGGCCGCAAGGCACCCCGCTCCCGGGTCCTGCTCGTCGCCGGGAAGCCGGGCTCGGGACGTACCGCCCTCGCCGAGGAACTGGCCGCCGCGGTCGCCGACCGGTACCCCGACGGGACCTTCCGCGTCCGGCTCGCCGAGCCCGGCGGCGAGCCCGTCCCCACCGGCCGGGCCGCCCGGGAACTCCTCGCCGCCCTCGGCGTCGCCGAACCCCCCGGCGCCGCCGAGGACGAGCTGACCGCACTGGTCCGCGGGGCCTTCGCCGGGCGCCGGGCCGTCCTGATCCTCGACGACGCCGTCGACGCCGAGCAGGCGGACCCGCTGATCCCCGACGAGCCCGGCACCCTGGTCATCGGGGTCGCCGGGGGGCCGCTCACCGGCATCCCCGACGTACGGCCCTGCACCCTCGGCGGCCTCGACCCCAAGTCGGCCATCGAACTGCTCACCTCCTTCACCGGCTCCGTCCGCATCACCGTCGACCCGCAGGCCGCCGAGACCCTGGTCGAGGAGTGCGGGGGACTGCCCGCCGCGGTCGTCCTCGCCGGCGGCTGGCTCTCCACCCACCCCAAGGCCTCCGTCGCCGACCTCGCCAAGCGGCTGCACGGGCCGGGCGGCGACCCCCTCACCCGGGCCTTCCTGCTCGCCCACGAGGCGCTGCCCGCCACCGCCGCCCGGATACTGCGCTTCCTCGTCCTCGCCCCGCTCGGCCGGGCCGACGCCCACACCGCCTCCGCCCTGGCCGGCTGCTCGGTCTCGGCGGCCGCGACCACGCTCGCCGACTTCGAGGCCCTGGGACTCGTCTCGGCCGGCGAGGACGGGCAGTACGAGGTCCGCTCCCATCTGGTGCCCCTCCTCCGTGCGCAACTGGAGGAGCGCGACCGGCCCGCCGAGGTGCAGCTCGCCCGGGCCCGGATGCTGGAGCGGACCGTACGGCTCCTCCAGTCCTGCCGCGCGGTCACCGAACCCGAGGGCTCGCCCGCCCGCAGGAAGCTGGCCGGGCTGCCGCGCGCCCTGCGCTTCCCGAACGCCGCCGCCGGAGCGGCCTGGCTGGACTCCCGGCGGCCCGTCCTGCTGGCCTCCGCCCGCCTCGCCGTCGCCGACGGGGAGCTCGACACCCTGGCCCGCCGCCTGATCGCCTCCCTGGTCCGGGCGCTCACCGCGCACCGGGGCGCCGAGGCGGCCGCCCCCGAGCTGTACGGGCTCCACCGGCTCGTCCTGGACGTGGCCGAGCGGCGCGGACTGCACCGGGAGCGGGCCGCGGCCCTGCTGAACCTGGCCGACCTCGACGCCCGTACCGGCAGGACGAAGGAGGCTCTGCTGCGGTATCGGTCTGCTTTGGAGGCCGGACGCGCAGCAAATGACCCGTACGCGACCGGCCGGGCGATGGAATCCGTAGGCGGGTCCTATCAGGAGCTGGGGGACTGGCAGCGGGCCGGCGACTGGTACGGGCGGGCGCTCGCCCAGCGCCTCGCCCGGGACGAGCGGGCCGACCAGGCCCGGCTGTACGCCCGCCTCGGCGCCGTGCAGACCTACGCCGGGCGGTACGGGGAGGCCCTGCGGAACTGGCGGGCCGCCGCCGCCGGCTACCGCAGGCTCTCCGATCTCCCCGGCTACGCACGGGCGTTGAGCGAGGCGGCCCGGGTCCAGGAGTACGCGGGGCGGCCCGAGGAGTCCCTGCGGACCTGCGAGGAGGCCGTGGAGTGGGCCCGCCGCGCCCAGGACGTCCGGCTCCAGGCGGCGCTCCGGCTGCGCCTCGCCGACACCCTCGACCGGCTCGGCGACCCGGCGGCGGCCCGGCTGCACCGGGCCGGGGCGGAGAGACTGCTGGAAACGGAACCATCTGCCTACGAAATCCGCAGTGGGTTCGGTGAAGATTAGTACTTTGAAAGGCTAGACAGCAGGAACTCCTTCATTAGACTGGTTCTGCCGCGTTCGAACGTGGTCTGCCCCGGTGCGTCGCGATGCATCCGGGTATGTATCGCAGTGCGCCAGTTATCCCTCCCTGATTCAAGGACCGTGATCGACGATGAAGGTCGGCATCCCCCGCGAGGTCAAGAACAACGAGTTCCGCGTGGCCATCACCCCCGCCGGTGTCCACGAGCTCGTCCGCCACGGCCACCAGGTCTTCGTCGAGCAGAACGCCGGTGTCGGCTCCTCGATCACGGACGCGGAGTACGTCGCCGCCGGCGCCGAGATCCTCCCCACCGCCGACGAGGTCTGGGCCACCGCCGACCTGCTGCTCAAGGTCAAGGAGCCCATCGCGGAGGAGTACCACCGCCTCCGCAAGGACCAGACCCTCTTCACCTACCTGCACCTCGCCGCCTCCCGCGAGTGCACCGACGCGCTGCTCGCCTCCGGCACCACCGCCATCGCGTACGAGACCGTCGAGACCGCGAACCGCGCCCTCCCGCTGCTCGCCCCGATGTCCGAGGTCGCGGGCCGCCTGGCCCCGCAGGTCGGCGCCTACCACCTGATGCGCTCGGCCGGCGGCCGCGGCGTCCTGCCCGGCGGCGTCCCCGGCACCCACGCCGGCAAGGCCGTCGTCATCGGCGGCGGCGTCTCCGGCTGGAACGCCACCCAGATCGCCGTCGGGATGGGCTTCCACGTGACCCTGCTCGACAAGGACATCAACAAGCTCCGCGAGGCCGACAAGATCTTCGGCACCAAGGTGCAGACGATCGTCTCCAACGCCTACGAGCTGGAGAAGGCCGTCGTCGAGGCCGACCTCGTCATCGGCGCCGTCCTCATCCCGGGCGCCAAGGCCCCGAAGCTGGTCACCAACGAGCTCGTCGCCAAGATGAAGCCCGGAAGTGTCCTTGTCGACATCGCGATCGACCAGGGCGGCTGCTTCGAGGACTCGCACCCGACCACCCACGCCGAGCCGACCTTCCGGGTCCACGACTCGGTCTTCTACTGCGTCGCCAACATGCCGGGCGCGGTCCCGAACACCTCCACCTACGCCCTCACCAACGCCACGCTTCCCTACATCGTGTCGCTGGCGAACAACGGCTGGGCCGAGGCCCTGCGCCGCGACGCCGCCCTCGCCCTGGGTCTCAACACCCATGACGGCAAGGTGGTGTACAAGGAGGTCGCCGAGGCCCACGGCCTGGAGCACGTCGAGCTGAGCAGCCTCCTGGGCTGACCCCGCGGCACCGCGTCAACGCGCGCCGTCAATACCGCGCACCCGGCCGGACCTTGTTCGACAAGGTCCGGCCGGCCGTGTCTCCGGCCACGCCGAAACGTTCGGGCAACTCGCGGCGAACGTAACTCTTTAACCGTTTCGCACACCCCGGAAACGTGCGGATGCGTGGCCGCGCACCCTTGACAGAGACGTGTTCGGTTGCCGACACATCGGGCCGGGTCCGGCGGATTGTGTTGCTGCGGACCGGTGACACGCCATAGAGTCGCCAACCGTCGGCATGGTGCCACGCTGACCTATCGATAAATGTTCCTGGTCACGCTCAAGGAGGTAAGACGACTTGTGAATAAGTCGACATTTACTCCCGGGAGTGGTGCGCCGGGAGCTCCGATCGGCTCCGTCGCGGTGCGGACCTTCGCGACGCACCAGCCCGTGACGACAGCCCACACGATGAAGACGATGGACGGCCTACACGTGAACGCCACGGCCGGCAACGAGATGGGCCGAGAGTCCACCCACTTCGCCGCCTACGACGAGGTGCCCGAGGGGCACTTCTACGACCCCGACGCCGAGTACGAGCCCGACCCGGAGTACGCGGCCACCCTCGCGCCCGACGCCGCCCGCCAGCGCCGCGAGCGGATCGGCCCGACCGGACGGCCCCTGCCGTACTTCCCGATCCCGGGTCCGCTGACCGACCACGGACCCGCGAAGATCATCGCGATGTGCAACCAGAAGGGCGGCGTCGGCAAGACCACGTCGACCATCAACCTGGGCGCCGCGCTCGCCGAGTACGGACGGCGGGTCCTGCTCGTCGACTTCGACCCGCAGGGAGCCCTGTCGGTCGGCCTCGGCGTGAACCCCATGGAGCTCGACCTCACCGTCTACAACCTGCTCATGGAGCGGGGCATGTCGGCCGACGAGGTCCTCCTGAAGACCGCCGTGCCCAACATGGACCTGCTGCCGAGCAACATCGACCTCTCGGCCGCCGAGGTGCAGTTGGTGAGCGAGGTCGCGCGCGAGTCCACCCTCCAGCGCGCCCTGAAGCCGCTGATGAACGACTACGACTACATCGTGATCGACTGTCAGCCCTCGCTCGGCCTGCTGACCGTGAACGCCCTGACGGCCGCTCACAAGGTCATCGTGCCCTTGGAGTGCGAGTTCTTCGCGCTGCGCGGCGTCGCCCTGCTGACCGAGACCATCGAGAAGGTCCAGGAGCGGCTTAACCCCGAGCTGGAGCTCGACGGCATCCTCGCCACGATGTACGACTCCCGGACCGTGCACAGCCGCGAGGTGCTCGCGCGCGTCGTCGAGGCCTTCGACGACCACGTCTACCACACGGTCATCGGGCGGACCGTGCGCTTCCCGGAGACCACGGTCGCCGGCGAGCCCATCACCACGTACGCCTCCAACTCCGTGGGCGCCGCCGCCTACCGCCAGCTCGCCAGGGAGGTGCTCGCCCGGTGTCACGCCGAGTGAGTCTGCCCGGCGCCGACGAACTCTTCCGTACGACCGGGGGGACGGCGCTGCAGGCGTCCTCACCCCGCCGGGCCGTCCCGGCCCCGGCGGGCGAGAGCGACCCGGCGGCGGCCGAGGGCTCCGCGGAGCACACGGCGGCGGACTCCGAGGCCGCGGAACCGCGCGCCCGGACGTCCCCCGAGACCGAGAAGGCGGCCCCGGCCGCCGCCCCCCGGCGGCGCGGCGGAGGCCGCACCGCGAGCCGGCGGCCCAGCGGCCGCGAGCGCCACGACGAGAAGATCACGGTCTACGTCTCCGCCGAGGAGCTGATGGACCTGGAGCACGCCCGGCTCGTGCTGCGCGGCGAGCACGGCCTCGCCGTCGACCGGGGCCGGATCGTCCGGGAGGCCGTCGCGGTCGTCCTGGCGGACCTGGAGTCCCGCGGCGACGCGAGCATCCTCGTCCGCCGTCTGCGCGGCCGCTGACGGTAGCCTGCGGGCTGCCGCGCCCTCCGCTCCCCTGGACCTCCATGCACCACGCCCCCGACTCCACCCCCGACGAAACGTCCCGCCCGCCGCGCCGCCGCGCTCTGGGGCACGGCGGGGGCACGGGACCCCTGCGGGGGGCGGGGGAGGGGGCCGGGGCCCCTGAACCCTCCCGGACCTCTGTGGCTCCCGCCGGGACCTCCGGAGTGCCTGCCGGGACCTCTGTGGATCCCGCCGGGACTCCCGGAGTGCCTGCCGGGACCTCTGCGGCGCCCGCCGGGGTCCCCGAGGCGGCCGTACGGGCCCCCGCGCTTGATCGGGAGCCCCCAGGGCCCGTCGCCGAGCCCCCCGCGCCCGCGGGAGGGCCCGCGGGCGGCCGGGAACTCCCGGCGTTCCCCTCCGAGCCCTCCGCGCCCGTGGAGCCGGCCCCCCGTGAGGGGCACCCGGCCCCCGCCGGGGAACCCGGCCCCGCAGAGGCCGTGACCGTACGTCCCGGTGACCCGGACGCGGCGTCCCCGGCAGCGGGGGAGCCCGGGGCCGCGCGAGGATCCGCGCCCGACGGGGAACACCCGGAGCCCGGCGACGGGCCCCCGGCCGCCACGGACGGGCCTCCGGCCGTCGCGGACGGGCTCCCGGCCGGCGGTCCCGGTGGGGCCGAGGGGCGGTTCACCGTGCGCCTCTCGAACTTCGAGGGGCCCTTCGACCTGCTGCTCCAGCTGATCACCAAGCACAAGCTCGACGTCACCGAGGTCGCGCTCTCCGAGGTCACCGACGAGTTCATGGCGCACCTGCGGGCCCTCGGGCCCGACGGGGACCTCGACCAGACCACCGAGTTCCTGGTCGTCGCCGCCACCCTGCTCGACCTCAAGACCGCCCGGCTGCTGCCCGCCGCCGAGGTGGAGGACGAGGCCGACCTCGCCCTCCTGGAGGCCCGCGACCTGCTCTTCGCCCGGCTCCTCCAGTACCGCGCGTACAAGCGCATCGCGGCGATCTTCGAGGAGCGGTGGGAGAGCGAGGGCCGCCGCCACCCCCGTACCGTCGGACTCGAACCGCACCACGCCGAGCTGCTCCCCGAGGTCGTCATCTCCCTCGGCGCCGAGGGCTTCGCCAAGCTGGCCGTCAAGGCCATGCAGCCCAAGGCCGAGCCGCAGGTGTACGTCGAGCACGTCCACGCCCCCCTCGTCAGCGTCCGCGAGCAGGCCGCCGTGGTCGCCGCTCTGCTGCGCGAGCGCGGCACGGCGGCCTTCCGGGAGCTGATCGAGGACGCCGGCGACACCCTCACCGTCGTCGCCCGCTTCCTCGCCCTCCTGGAGCTCTACCGGGAGCGGGCCGTCGCCCTCGACCAGGAGACCGCCCTCGGTGACCTCACCGTCTCCTGGACCGGCGGGGACGGCGAGACCGGGGTCACCGACGAGTTCGACCAGGAACCAGGACAGGAACAGGAAACGGAGGCCCGCGCGTGAGCGTCCCCGACACCGGCACCGACAACGGCACCGGCCTCAAGCCCTCCCTCGAAGCCGTCCTCATGGTGGTCGACGAGCCCGCCACCGAGGCCCACCTCGCCGAGGTCCTGGACCGCACTCCCCGGGAGGTCGCCGACGCCCTGCGCGAGCTGGCCGACGAGTACACCGCCCAGGGCCGCGGCTTCGAGCTGCGCCAGGTCGCCGGGGGCTGGCGCTACTACACCCGCCCCGCGTACGCCCCGGCCGTCGAGGCCTTCGTCCTGGAGGGCCGGCAGGCCCGGCTCACCCAGGCGGCCCTGGAGACCCTCGCGGTCGTCGCGTACCGCCAGCCGGTCAGCCGTTCCCGCGTCTCGGCGGTGCGCGGGGTCAACTGCGACGGCGTGATGCGGACCCTCCTCCAGCGGGGTCTGGTGGAGGAGGCGGGCGCGGAACCCGAAACAGGTGCGATCCTGTACAGGACGACGAACTACTTCCTGGAGCGGATGGGCCTGCGCGGCCTGGACGAACTCCCCGAGCTCGCCCCCTTCCTCCCCGAGGCGGAGGCGGTCGAGCCGGACTCCCTCGAAGGCGTCCCGTCGTTCGAACCCGACGCAGACGTAGACGACAAGACGGAACTTTGATGCGAAGCAGCAGCGGCAGGAACAGCAGCGGAAACAACGGCGGGAGCCGTGGTGGCAACAGCGGCGGCCGCGGCGGCAGCGGTGGCGGCCGTGGAAGCGGCGGCGGTGGCGGCGGACGCGGCAACTACCGCGGCGCCGGCAACGGGCGCGACGACCGCCAGGGCGGCGGGCGTCCGGGCCAGGGCGGTGGCCGTCCGGGTCAGAGCGGCGGTCGCCCCGGCGGCCAGGGCGGCGGCTTCCGGCAGGGGAGCCAGGGAGGCCAGGGCGGTGCCAACACGCGCCGGCCGCGCCCGGAGGAGCGCAGCTACGACGTGGACGGCCTCGCCGGCCGCTCGGACGCCCCCCGGCGCGGTCGCGGCGACGCGGCGCGCGGCGGGGCCAAGGGCGGCCCCCGGCAGTCCCCGCAGCGCGGCGGCGGCCGTACGGCGCCGGCCCGCTCGCGCGAGTACGACGCCCGCACCGAGGAGCGCAACCGGGAGCGGTACGCCGGCAAGCCCGAGATCAAGACCCCCAAGACCTTCCCCGGCGCCGAGCAGGAGGGCGAGCGGCTGCAGAAGGTCCTCGCCCGCGCCGGCATGGGCTCGCGCCGCGCCTGCGAGGAGCTGATCGAGCAGGCCAGGGTCGAGGTCAACGGCGAGATCGTCGTCGAGCAGGGCATGCGCGTCGACCCGGAGAAGGACGAGATCAAGGTGGACGGCCTGACCGTCGCCACCCAGTCGTACCTCTTCTTCGCCCTGAACAAGCCCGCCGGCGTCGTCTCCACCATGGAGGACCCGGACGGCCGCCAGTGCCTCGGCGACTACGTCACCAACCGCGAGACCCGGCTCTTCCACGTCGGCCGGCTCGACACGGAGACCGAGGGCATCATCCTGCTCACCAACCACGGCGAGCTGGCCCACCGCCTCACGCACCCCAAGTACGGCGTGAAGAAGACCTACCTGGCCGCCATCACCGGCCCGCTGCCCCGCGAGGTCGGCCGGCGGCTCAAGGACGGCATCCAGCTGGAGGACGGCTACGCCCGCGCCGACCACTTCCGCGTGGTCGAGCAGACCGGCAAGAACTACCTGGTCGAGGTCACCCTGCACGAGGGCCGCAAGCACATCGTGCGCCGGATGCTGGCCGAGGCGGGCTTCCCGGTCGAGAAGCTGGTCCGCACCGCCTTCGGCCCGATCGCGCTGGGCGACCAGAAGTCGGGCTGGCTGCGCCGCCTGACTAACACGGAGGTCGGCATGCTGATGAAGGAAGTCGGCATGTAGCGCCGCCGAGGCGCCCGTACGCATCCGTACGAAGGGGCCCGTGACCGTTCCGGCGGTCACGGGCCCCTTTCGCGTCCCCGCCCGGCCCTTCCGTGTGCGTGTCCGCTCCTTCGCGTCCCCGCCCGGCCCTTGTGGGCGCGGCCCGCCACCCTTTATAGTCAACATGACTCTTAAGGAGGCGGGCGTGAGCCTCGCGACTTTGCTCGAACCCCTGCAGCAACCGCTCTTCACCGTCCTGGACACCCCGGTCAGCTGGACCGAGGTCCTGGGCTTCGGCAGCGGAGCGCTCTGCGTCTGGCTGGTGGCCCGCCAGCACGTGGCCAACTGGCCGATCGGCATCGCCAACAACCTCTTCTTCGTCCTGCTCTTCACGCAGGCCGGGCTCTACGCCGACGCCGGCCTCCAGATCGTCTTCATCACCCTCGCCGCGTACGGCTGGTGGACCTGGACCCACGGGGGTGGACCAGGCTCCGACACCCTTCCGGTGCGCCGCACCACGCGCACCGAATGGGCGTGGCTGCTCGCGGCGGGGGTGGTGGGGACCCTCGCCCTCACCCTGCTGCTCGACCGCGCCACCGACTCGACCGTCCCCTTCTGGGACGCCCTGACCACCGCGCTCTCCCTCATGGCCACCTACGGCCAGTGCCGGAAGCGCCTGGAGTCCTGGTGGCTCTGGATCGCCGCGGACGTCGTCTACGTGCCGCTGTACGCCCACAAGGGCCTGTACCTGACCTCCCTGCTGTACGTCGGCTTCATGGCGCTCTGCGCGAGCGGCCTGCGCGGCTGGAGCAGGGACTTCGCGGGGACCGCCCGGCGACAGGTGGAGGCGGCGGCGTGACGCACGACGACCCCGGCACCGGGCGGCCGGAGCGCTACGGGCACGGCCTCGTCCTCGGCAAGTTCTATCCGCCGCACGCCGGCCACCACCACCTCGTCCGCACCGCCCTCGCCCGCTGCGACCGCCTCACCGTCCTCGTCTGCGCCTCCTCCGCCGAGTCCGTGCCGCTGGAGGAGCGCGTCGCCTGGATGCGCGAGGTCCACCCCGACGCCCTCGTCGTCGGCGCCGTCGACGACCACCCCGTCGACCTCCACGACCCCGACGTGTGGGAGGCCCACATGCGCGTCTTCCGGGCCGCCGTGCCCGAACGCGTCGACGCCGTCTTCACCTCGGAGCCCTACGGCGAGGAACTCGGCCGCCGCTTCGGCGCCGCGTCCGTCCTCGTCGACCCCGACCGCGCCCGCTTCCCCGTCTCCGGCACCGCCGTCCGCGCGGACCCCGCCGGCTGCTGGGACTTCCTGGAGGCCCCCGTGCGGGCCGCGCTCACCCGCCGGGTCGTCGTCCTCGGCGCCGAGTCCACCGGCACCACCACCATGGCCCTCGCCCTCGCCGACCACTACCGGCGGCGCGGCGGCGTCTGGGCCCGCACCCGGTACGTACCGGAGTACGGCCGCGAGTACAGCGAACTCAAGCTCGCCGAGCTGAGGGCCGAACGCCCCGGCGCCACCTGGCCGGACGTCGCCTTCCGCTCCTCCGACTTCCCCGTCATCGCCCAGCGCCAGGCCGAACTGGAGGAGGAGGCCGCCCGCGACGGCTCGCCCGTCCTCTTCTGCGACACCGACGCCTTCGCCACCACCATCTGGCACGAGCGCTACATGGGCACCACCAGCCCCGACACCGGCGAGATCGCCGCCCGCGGCCGCCAGCACCTCTGGCTGCTCACCGACCACCGGGGCGTCGACTTCGAGGACGACGGCCTGCGCGACGGGGAGCACCTGCGGCCCTGGATGACCGCCCGCTTCCTCACCCAGCTCGCGCACTCCGGCCGCCGCACGGTCGTGCTCACCGGCCCGCACGAGGAACGGCTCGCCACCGCCGTCGCCGCCGTGGACGCGCTGCTCGCCGAGGGCCCCCGCCTCACCGACCCCCTGCCGGAGCGCCGATGACCGCCCACCGGGCCCCCGAGGGCTACGACCCGCACGCCTTCGAGCCGTTCGCCGTCACCGTCGACCTCGCCGTCCTCACGATCCGCGAGGAAAGCCTCCGCGTCCTGCTCGTCGAACGCGCCCGGGAGCCGTACGCCGGGTCCTGGGCCCTGCCCGGCGGCTTCGTGCTGCCCCGCGAGTCCGCCGAGACCGCCGCCCGCCGCGAACTCGCCGAGGAGACCGGCCTCTCCGGGACCACCGTCGCCGGACTCCACCTCGAACAGCTCCGCACCTACACCGAGCCGGACCGCGACCCGAGGATGCGGGTCGTCTCCGTCGCCTTCACCGCGCTCGTCCCCGACCCGCCCGAGCCGCGCGGCGGCGGGGACGCGGCCCAGGCGCGGTGGATCCCGTACGGGACGCACGCGCCGCTCGCCTTCGACCACGACCGGATCCTCGCCGACGCCCACGAACGGGTCGGCGCCAAACTCGAGTACACCTGCCTCGCCACGGCCTTCTGCCCGCCCGAGTTCACCCTCGGCGAGCTGCGGCAGGTCTACGAGACGGTCTGGGGCGTCGAGCTCGACCGCCCCAACTTCCGGCGCAAGGTCCTCGCCACGCCCGGCTTCGTCCGGGCCGTGGAGGGGCCGCCGCGCCTCACCGGCGGACGGGGGAAACCGGCCGCCCTCTACCGGGCGGGCGGGGCCACGGCCCTCCACCCGCCCCTCCTGCGACCGGAAGGACGCTCCTCGTGAACCACGCACGCACCGCCGCCAAGCGGGCCGCGACCGGATCCCTGATCGGACTCGCGCTCGGCGACGCGCTGGGACTCCCCACGGAGTTCATCGACGTGCCGCGCATCATCAGCTGGTACGGCCCGTGGCGGGAGCTGGACCTGCCGGGCAACGGCCGCGTCACCGACGACACCCAGATGGGGCATGACCCAGATACGCCAGAAACCCGCCACGGGATGATCTTGAGTTGTTGAGTGCCCTGTCCCGTCACTCGTTCGGCTCAGTGTCGTTGGTGGTGATGTTGGGTTTCGTCTGGGGCGGGGTGGGCTGTGACCTCGATCGAGCGGACCGCGTATCCGCGGTTCAAGCGGCTGATCACCGCGCATGAGCTGCATCTGTTCTTCGCGCCGAGCCGGGACGAGGTCGAGTGGGCCGCCGCCCGCACCGACTGCGACGAGCACCTCTTGGCCCAGTTGCTCGCTCTGAAGTCGTACCAGCGCATGGGGTGCTTCCCGAAGCTGGATGAGATCCCGGAGACAGTGGTCGACTTCGTCCGCCGCGCTGTGGACCTGCAGGAGGGCACGGTGCCGAAGGCCGCGAACCGTACGGCGGAACGGCAGCGAACCGCCGTACGCCAGCGGACGGGCCTGTCGTACGACAAGGCGAGGGCCCGGAAGATCGCCGAGGCGGTGATGCGGAGCGAGGCGGTGTCGAAGAACCGGCCGGCCGATCTGATCAACATCGCGTTGGAGAAGGTCGTCGAGGCCGGGCTGGAGCTGCCGGGCTTCACCACGCTGGACGCGCTCGCGGCGAAGGTCCGCACCGAGGTGAACGCCTCAATCTGCATGGGCGTCTACGACCAGCTCAGCGAGGCCCACCGCGAGCGGCTGCTTGCGTTGCTGTCGGAGAAGGACCCCTCGGGCACCACGAAGTACAACCGGCTGAAGCAGTCGGCGAAGGCCCCGACGTGGTCGCACTTCCGTGCCCAGGCCGAGCATCTGGGGTGGGTGGACGAGCTGGGCGAGACCGGGCTGTGGCTGGCTGGCGTCACCTCGGGGAAGATCACGGATTTCGCCGGTGAGGCGGATGCCGCAGATGCGCCGGGGCTGCGGGACTACAACCTGGTGAAGCGGCTCGCGCTGCTGGTGTGCCTGGTCCACAAGGCACGGATGCGGGCCCGGGACGACCTGACCACGATGTTCTGCAAGCGGATCGCGTTGCAGGTCAAGCGGGCCAAGGCGGAGCTGGAGCAGATCCGGGATCAGCAGCAGGCCATCGTCGAGGCGTTGATCGGGAACTACCGTACGGTGCTCCAGCACATCGACTCCGACAGTCCCGTGCAGGCCGCGCGGGAGAAGGCGGCCGCGCTGACTGCCGAGATCCTGACGGTGGTCGGGGAGCTCGGTCAGGATGCCGGGCCTGACACCGTCGCGGACCGGCTCGGCGAGGGGCTCGCACCCGCGCTGCACACGATGGCGAAGGCCCTGCGCGTACAGGCCGGCGCCCTGGGAGCACCGGCTGCGGCGGTGGACGACTTCGGCGGGTTCGAGGGGCAGTACGAGCAGATCGAGAAGGTGGCCGCCCATCACGGCAACTACTGGGAGGTGCTGCTGTACGGGCACCTGCTCAAGGACCGCTCCACCATGTACGACCTGACCAGCCGCCTGGAACTGCGGGCAACCTCCGAGGACAACCGCGTCCTGGACGCGCTCGCGCACGCCCGCCGCCACAAGAACCTGCGCGACTACATCCCCGAGCGGCACGAGGACGGCCGCCCGGTCGACATCTCGTTCGCCACGCTGAACTGGCAGAAGGCCGTACGGGACAAGAACCGGCCGGGTGCCTTCGTGCGCAAGCACTTCGAGGCGATGGTGTTCGCCGCACTCGCCGAGGAGCTGCGGATCGGTGACGTCGCGGTGGCCGACTCCGAGGAGTACGCCGACTGGAGCGAGCAGCTTCTGCCGTGGGAGGCCGTCGAGGCAAAGCTGGGCGACTACCTGGCGGAGGTCGGTCTCGCCGAGCCCGGCGACACGACGCCGTACGACGCGGTGACGTTCCGGCGGCAGCTGGAGGACAAGCTCACCGCGGCTGCCGCTGCGGCGGATGCCGGGTACCCGGACAACGAGGGCCTGGTCATCGATCCGGAGACCGGCATCCCCTCCCTCAAGGCCCACCGCTCCGAGGGCCAGCGGGCCTCGGCGAAGGCCCTGGAGCAGGAGATCAAGGCCCGGATGCCGGAGCGCTCCCTGCTCGGGATCATCTCCCGCACGGCGTACTGGGTGGAGTGGTGGCGCCGCTTCGGCCCGGCCTCCGGCAACGAGCCGAAGCTGAAGGACCCCTTCGGCCGGTACGTGATCACCACGTTCGTGAAGGGCACGAACATGGGCCCCTACGAGGCCGCCCGCCACATTCCCGGCGTGAGCGGGCACGAGCTGTCGCTGGCCGCGAACCGGCACTTCTCCATCCCGACGCTGAACGAGGCGATCGCCGACCTGGTCAACGCGCACGCCCGCCTGGACATCTCCCAGGCGTGGGGCGACGGCTCCGCGGTCGCCGCGGACGGCACCCACATGGACACCTACCTCAACAACCTGCTGTCCGAGACGTCCGTGCGGTACGGCAAGCCGGGCGGCATCGCCTACCACCACATCTCGGACACTTACATCGCGTTGTTCACGCACTTCATCCCGTGCGGGGTGTGGGAGGCCGTCTACATCATCGAGGGCCTGCTGAAGAACACCTCCGAGGTGAAGCCGACCACGGTGCACGCGGATACGCAGGGCCAGTCGTTCCCGGTCTTCGCGCTCGCCCACCTGCTGGGCTTCGACCTGATGCCCAGGATCAGGAACTGGAAGGACCTGACCTTCTACCGGCCCACGAAGCGGACCGAGTACGTGCACATCGACGCCCTGTTCGGAGAGCCGGGCCGCAACGTCATCGACTTCGACCTGATCGAATCCCAGTTCCGGCACCTGATGCGCGTGGCTGTCTCCGTACGCGAGGGCGCCATCTCCTCCACGCTGCTGCTGCGGCGCCTGCGCGCCGGCTCACGCAAGAACGCCACCTACACCGCCTTCCGCGAGGTCGGCCGCGTCATCCGCACCATCCAGCTCCTGCGCTACCTCTCGGACGCTCCGCTGCGCCGACGGGTGACCGCCGCCACGAACAAGGTCGAGGCGTTCAACGGCTTCTCCCAGTGGATCGGCTTCGGCAACGGCGGCGTCATCACCGACAACGACCCCGTCGAGCAGGAGAAGACCGCGAAATTCAACGCCCTGCTCACGAACGCGGTGATCTTTCACAACGCCCTGGACATCGCCGAGATCGTGCGCCAGCTCCAGGAGGAGGGCTACGTCGTCGACCCCGAGGACCTGGCCCACATCTCGCCGTACCTGACCGAGCACATCCGCCGCTTCGGCGAGTACTCCACCCACGAACTCGGCATCCAGCCCGAGGCGTACGACCCGCACCTGGACGTCGACTTCAGCCCGCTGCGCGGTGAGGCGACGCCCGCGTCGGACAGCTACGGCCGGGCGGCCTGACCAACCCAGTGTCGTGGACGGTCCCGCGTCGGACGTTACAGCTTCACCGCGTCGACTCGCCGGAGCTGGACGAAGACGAGACCGGCACCGAGTAACCGAGGCAGCCGACCGTCAGCGGCAGACCCACACAGGAGCGTCCTGGGCAGTCGATAGGGCGCCAACCGTGCCCCCGGCGAGGTCAGCGCAGGCCAATGCATGCGCGATCGACTCCACTGCGTCGGGTGCGCCTCAAGCTGGGGCGCTCGGGACCCGTACGTATGCGCCCCCGTATACGCATTCGTGCGCCCGCCGTTCGGGCGCTGCAACCGGGTGATCGTCCCTGGGCAGGCCGTGACCAGCGGGCAAGGATCAAACAGCCGACTAAATGGTCGGCATTCGGCGGTTTCTGCGAGTGTGAGGAGTTCGCGGGTGAGTAACGGCAAGGTGTGGGTTGAGACGCATTGGTGGGGGTTCGACCTCCATCTCGACCACGAGGCGGTGAAGTACTACATCAAGGGCCGCGAACTCCTCGGTGAAGTCCTCAAGCCGTTTCTGCCTGAGGGGATCAAGGAGGTCGTCGAGGTCGCCGTCATGGCGCAGACCAAGTGGATCGAGGCGGTGGCGGGGGACAACGGGGTGAAGCTGAGCTCGCCGTGGGTGTCACCGGCGATGCTGATCCCCACGCGCGAGGACGCGCCGGTCCAGGACGTCAAGCTGTGGTGGACCACTTATGCGTGGGACTCCGACAAAAGCGCGTGGCACTGGAACAAGGACCAGGCGTTCCCCGGCCACGAGAGCTGGGACGCGCCGGCGCTGGCGGAGTACCACGGGAAGCTGTACGCGGTGCACCGCGGCGCGAACGACGACTCGCTGTGGTGGGCGGTCTACGACCCGGACAAGGGCTGGGGCGAGGACAACAGATTCCCTGGGCACCACAGCGCCGGAGGACCAGCGCTCGCGGTGTTCCAGGACAAGCTGTACTGCGTGCACCGCGGCGCAGGCGACGACCAGCTGTGGTACACCGTGTTCGACGGCAGCTCGTGGAGCTCCGACACCAAAATGCCCGGCTTCTCGCGCACCGGGCCAGCGCTGGCGGTTTACCGGGACCGGCTGTACTGCGTGCACCGCGGCGCAGGCGACCCGCAGCTGTGGTGGATGACCTTCGACGGCAGCTCGTGGTCTGATGACCACAAGTTCCCAGACTGGCAGGCCACCGCCTCGGAGCCGGGCCTGGCGGTCTACAGGGACCGCCTGTACTGCGTTCACCAGGGCGCCGACACCAACACCACCTTGTGGTGGACCCGGTTCGATGGGTCGTCGTGGACCAAGGACGAGGAGATCGTCACCAGCAGCGGCAAGCACCGCACCTCCACCGGCGCTGCACTGGAAGTCTTCCAGGACAAGCTGTACTGCGCGCACCGCGGCGCCCACACCGACACCAACATGTACTGGCTGACCTTCGACGGGAGCACCTGGTCCCCGGACCAGAAGTTCCCCAGTCACCAGACGGCCTCCGACCCGGCGCTGATCGCCTACCGCGACAAGCACGCCCCCTCCGACCGCAAAGACCAGCTGCTCTGTGTCCACCGCGGCCACAACTGACTGACCCGGCCCACGCGGGCGCTGCACCCTGCGCCTGTCAGCGCGTTCGGTGCCGCGCCCGCGACCGCCCTCATGGCCACCGCACCCTCCGGGGTATGCCCGGGCCGGCGCCTCCTGCCCCAGCGAACAGGAATCTCCATGACCGAAGCGGTGCGCAACACAGCCCCCACCACTTTTGCTCCCACCGAGCCCGCCCCCACGGGACCGCCGCCCTTGGACCTGGCCAATCCCGGATTCGAAGACGGAACGCTCGGCTGGACGTTCACCACCGGCGCGGGCGTGGCCACCAACAACCCGCACAGCGGCATCCACCATGCCTACCTCGACGCGGGGCCGGGTAGAGCCCTCACCCAGACGGTCACCGCCGCCGCGCCAGGAACCTACGAAGCCTCAGCGTGGATCGCCACCGGCGCAGGCGGCGCGACCTTCAGCCTCAGCCGCAACGACATCCTGATCGAGACGTTCCCTCTCAGCAGCGCGCAGCCTTACACCCGACACACCCTGCCCGCGATCACGGTAAACGCCGGTGACCGGCTTACCATCGCGGTCCAGTCCGGCGACGGCTGGACCAACATCGACGACATCGCGATCAACGCCCTCCCGTTTGCTCCCCTCCTCATGACGAACCCCGGCTTCGAGGAGGGCACGCACGGCTGGACCTTCACCGCACACGCCGGCATCGGCACCAACAACCCCCACACCGGCACCCGCCACGCCTACCTCGACGCCACACCCGGAACGCAGGTCTCCCAGACCATGACCGCAACCGGCCCGTGCCGGGTCATGGCCTCGATCTGGACCGCCGCAGGCAACGACGGCGGCACCCTGCAAGCCTCCACCGACAACACCGCACCCGCCAGCACACCGCTGCCAGGACGCGCCCGCTACACACGCTCCACCACCCCCGCCGTTGCCGTCGCGGCCGGTGACCGACTCACCGTCGCCCTTACCAACGCCCACGCCTGGGTCAACGCCGACGACGCGATGCTGTCGCCCGCCGCGCCCGCCGACCCCGTGGTGACCTCCTCCAACCCCACAGCCGCCGCCATGTTCGCCTGGGCGAAAACCAAGGCCAACAGCTGGGTCCACCTCGCCGGCACACCAGGCCCGGTCAACGCCGACGAAAACCACCCCACCGGCACCTCCACCGCGACCTACCGACCCAGCTTCTGGGCCGGCTATGCCCACCGCAGCGCCTACTACATGCGCGACTTCGCCCACCAGGTCCCCGGCGCACTCCTCCTCGGCCTGCACACCGAAACCCTCACCATGCTGCGGTCCTTCGCACGCTCCGCCACCTCTGAGCGCGGCTGGTACCCGGTGTGGTCGATGAACTTCGACACCACCACCGCGCACGCCATCGACTACCGCGGCACCGACTCCTTCGTACGCGAACTGCCCGCACCCTTCGAACTCGTCGAAAGAGCCGCCCACGCCTACCGATGGACCGGCGACCGGACCTGGATCACCGACGAGACCCTGTGGGCGTTCTACCGCCACACCACCGACGATTTCCTCCGCTCCCACGGGACCGCGAAGAACGACCGCGTCACCATCGCCCGCGCCCCAGGCCAGGACATCTTTCGCGGCGTCGCCAGCTACGACGAAGGCGGCCAGCCACTTGCAGAGGCCGGGGACGCAATCGCCTCCCAGTACCAGGCCCACCTCGCCGTCTCAGTCCTCGCCCAGGCCCGCGGCGACACCACCCTCGCTGACCACGCCGCCCAGGAGGCCCGCGACCTGAAGGACTATTTCAACACCACCTGGGCCGGTAGCGGCCACGGCCACGACATGATCCGCGCCTACTCCACCAGCGGCCAGGCGCTCACCGGCTGGGGCCGCGAGAACAGCTGGTTCATGCCCATGAAGGACATCACCGCCCCAGGCCAGCGCACCACCGACTACCTCAACTTCATCCACCAGCAGGTTGGCGACCCCAACACCCGCCCACACAACATCGAGGCCCTCACCTACCTTCCCGACACGTTCTTCCCCCACGGCCACAACGACCGCGCCTGGCAGTGGATGCAGCGCATCTACGACGCCCGAAACGACGACCACCCCGTACCCCGCCAAGGCACCAACGGCGAGTACCCCGAGGTCTCCTACACCCTTATCCACCAGACGATCGAAGGTCTCCTCGGCATCACCCCCGACGCCCCGGGCAACGCATTTGCCACTCACTCCCACCTGCCCGCTGGCATCGACTGGCTGCAAGCAGCCCACATCCCCCTCGGCCCCGACAGCATCACCGTCCGCCACGACGGCCACACCTCCAGCACCGCCACCAACCACTCCGCCACCCGCGCCTACAAATGGCAGCCGCACTTCGACGGCACCCACCCCACCATCACCGTCAACGGCCACACCGCCCCCGCCGAGCACGCCACTGTCCACGGCCGCCCGTGCACCCGTACCACCGTCGTCCTCTCCGCCAGCGCGGGCGCCACGGCTACGGTGAACTGATACCCGCCGACGTACCGAGCCCACCGTGACCCGAGATCGTGGACGACGAAGGGCCGCGGGTTCACAACCAGCGCTCGGTGGCACAAGTGTTCCCCAAGGTTGCAGCCTCTCCGCCTGTCGGGAAAGGATCGAATGAAGACAGGAGCGGTCCGCGTCCAATGAACCCGGACTTTCCGGGGCCTCACGGCGGCCCGGATCCAATGAGATCCGATGGCCGTTGAGGACAGGGTTAGATGACACCCGAGGTCCGATGGGGCGGCAGAAGCGAGGGACAGCGTGGCCAATCTCGTCTACAAGCGGGTGTCGACCGACCAGCAGTCGACCGACCGCCAGAACCTCGTCCTTCACGAGGCCGGAATCGAGGACCCGGTCGTCTTCGAGGAGGAGGCCGGCACCTCCAGCCGCCTCCACCCACTGGAGCGCCCGAAGTTCGGCGACCTGCTCACCTACGCGCGGCCGGGCGACACCGTGCACATCTCCGAGATGTTCCGCCTCGTACGCGGCACCGGGCACATCCTCGACGTGCTCGACGTCCTGCACCGCGACCGTCTCGCCCTGCGCATCCACGACGGGGCGTTCTCCGGCATGGACCTCACCGCCCGCCACCCGCGCACCGGCGAGCTGCTGTCCACCGTGAAGTTCATGGTGCAGACCCTCGCCGCCGCCGGCGAACTCCAGCGCGACCTCCAGCGCGAGCTGACGTACGACGGACTGCGCGCCGCCGAGGCCAAAGGCAACAGGGGCGGGCGCCGGCCCGCCCTCGCGGGCGAGACGGTCACCGACGTACGCACCGCATACCTGGAGGGCCAGTCCATCGCCGCCTTGGCCCGCGAGCAGGGCGTCAGCCGCGGCGCTATCCGTACCGCCGTCGCCGATCTCCTGCCCGAGCACGTCACCGACGAAGCTGTCCCGCCCCCGGAACTGCTCGTCACCCTCGACGTGCCCGGCAAGGTCGCCGACTTCCTCCGCACCGCCGAGCTGGACGACGCCGAGCGAGCCGCGCTCGACCAGGGCCAGGCCGTACGACGCGGCACGGGCTACACCCTCCGCGTCACCACCGTGCCAGCAGTCCACCGCCAGCTCCTCGATCGCTGCCAGGTCCTCGACGGAGCCGGGGCGATCCCCGCCCAGCGCAAGGCTCGCCGCGAGTACGAGAACCGCGTCAACGCTCTCGTGGCCGGGAACCCGCGCTGAGAGCGATTCGCTCGCTCCAAGATCATCCCGTGGCGGGTTTCTGGCGTATCTGGGTCATGCCCCCAGATGGCCCTCGCCTTCGCCCGGGGCATCCGCACGGCCATGGACCGGGGCGTCCTCGCCCCGAGGCGCCTCGCCCGGTCGGTGCGCGAGGAGTTCGTCGACTGGTACCGGTCGCCGGAGAACAACCGCGCCCCCGGCCGCACCTGCATGGTCGCCTGCCAACTGCTGACGACCGACGTGCCCTGGCAGGACGCCGGCCAGATCCATTCCAAGGGCTGCGGCGCCAACATGCGGGTCACCCCCATCGGTCTCGTCCCCGGTCTGAGCGACGAGCAGCGGGCGGGCGCCGCGCAGCTCCAGTCGGCGCTGACCCACGGCCACCCCACCGCGCTCGCCGCCTCCGACCTGACCGCCCGCGCCGTGCACCTGCTCGCGCGGGGTGTGGACCCGGCCGGACTCGTCGGACAGCTCCGCTCGTACGCGTACGAGAACCGCTCCCGCTACCACGAGGAGTGGCTCGGGGACCTGTGGACCCGCTCCCAGCACCCCTCCGCCCGGCACTTCACCGAGCGCGGCTGGGACGAGTGCCTGGCGGTCCTGGAGCGCCTGGACGCCGTCCAGCGCACGGCCGACCCGGAGCTCGACCCCTGCACGTACACCGGCGACGGCTGGGTCGCGGAGGAGGCCCTGGCGACCGGGCTGCTCTGCTTCCTGCTCTTCCCCGGCGACCCCCTCACCGCCCTGCGCCGGGCCGCCTGCACCCGGGGCGACTCCGACTCGATCGCCGCCCTCGCGGGCGCCTTCGCCGGGGCCCACCTCGGCGCGGACGCCTGGCCGGCGGAGTGGGCGGACCGCGTCGAGTACCGGAGCGACCTCCTCGCCTTCGGCGCCCTCTGGGACGCTTGAGCCATGACGCTCGCCCTCGATCCCTCGCAGCTCGACCCCTCCCGGGGCACGGACCTGTCCGCCGTCGTGGCGGAGCAGCCCGACCCGCTCCTCTTCGCGACCGTCTCGGGCGCGCACCTGTACGGGTTCCCGTCCCGCGACTCGGACGTGGACCTGCGCGGCGCGCACCTGCTGCCGGCCGAGGCGCTGGTCGGGCTGCGCGAACCGGAGGAGACCCGGAGCCGGATGTGGGACCGCGACGGGGTCGAGATGGACCTGGTCACCCACGACCTGCGGAAGTTCGCCCGCCTGATGCTGCGCCGCAACGGCTACGTCCTGGAGCAGCTCACCTCCCCGCTGGTGGCGCACACCTCCGACGTCCACGCGGAGCTGGTCGCGCTCGTCCCCGACGTGCTCACCCACCACCACGCGCACCACTACCGGGGCTTCGCCGGGACGCAGTGGCGGCTGTACGAGAAGAGCGGCGAGCTCAAGCCCCTGCTCTACACCTACCGGGCCCTGCTCACCGGCATCCACCTGATGCGGGCGGGCGAGGTGCAGGCGCACCTGCCGACCCTGGTGGAGGAGGTCCCCGAGGCCCCCGCCCGGATCCCCGGCCTCGTCGCCGCCAAGGCGGCGGCCGAGCACGGGCGGGCCGAGGTGGACCCCGAGGCCGTACGGGCCGAGACGGAGGCCCTGCACGCGGTCCTGGACGAGGCCCGCGCCGCCTCCCGCCTCCCGGATGCGGTCCGCGCCCACGACGCCCTGCACGACCTCGTCGTACGGGCCCGGCTACAGCTCCCGCAGGGCTGACGCGCGGCGGGCGCGGGCCAGGAAGTCCTCCACGCGCGCGCGGTCCGGTGCGAGGGGCAGCGGGGAGGCGTCGTGGGCCCGGTCGGCCTCCTCCTGGAGGCGGTTCATCCAGGACTCGACCTCCGGCCAGGCCACTTCGCCGCGCCTGACCGCGAGGAGGCGGTCGCGGTCCTCCCCGACGCCGATGCTCAGCTCGCCCGTGCGCAGCAGGTCGCGGCAGCTCGCCAGGAGCCGCAGCAGGTGCATGGCGTGCTTCCAGCGCGGCTGCCCGTACTGGCGCACGTCCGCGTCCAGCTTGCGGCGCTGGCCGCCCGCGTACCGCACGAACGTCCGGTGCGCCTGCCGGGAGAGGAAGGCGCCGCGCAGCGCGACCAGCTCGCGGCCGAGGTCGTCGGCGTACTCGACCACGGGGGAGTGGAGGCACTCCAGGACGTTCGGGTTGTTGCGCAGGGCCAGCTCGCAGAAGCGTTCCAGCTCCCAGCTGAACTGCTCCGGGGCCGGGCCCTCCACGTGTGCCGGGGGCTTGTCGAAGCGCCAGAAGAGCGGCGTCGGGGCCAGGTAGACGCCCCGGAGGTCCGTGTCGCTGCCCTCGGTCGCCAGACCGAAGGCGCGCGATCCCATCACGCAGGAGTAGATCGTGTGCTCGCGCACCAGCTCGTCCGGAGTCATGCCGGGCAGGCTACGCGAGGGTGATCGTTTCACCCGAGACGATAATCTGCTCGGCGGGGAGCGGGCGGGTGGCCGGGCCCGTCACCACCGAGCCGTCCGCGACACGGAACTTCGAACCGTGGCAGGGGCAGTCGATGGTGCCGTCCGCGACCTTGTCCACCAGGCACCCCTGGTGGGTGCAGACCGCCGAGAACGCCTTGAACTCGCCGGCCGTCGGCTGCGTGACCACCACCTTCTCCTCCCGGAAGACCGTTCCGCCGCCGACCGGGATCTCGGAGGTCCTGGCCAGCGCCTCGCCGTCCTCCTCGGGGGCCTCCGGGGTGTCCGGGGTGTCCGGGGAATCGGGGGCCTCCGGCGTCTCCGGGGCGTCCGGCGCCTCGGGGGTGCCCGCCGTCGTACCGCCGTCGCCCCCGTCCCCGCCCCCGTCCGAGCCGCAGCCCGTCGTCGTCAGGGCCGCGGCGGCGAACAGGACGGTGCGGCGGCTCGTGCTGTGGGACGTCATGGCGCCAGCTTGGCCACGCGCCCGCCGCCGGGTCCCGCGACACGCCTGCGCCCGTACCCCGGGTGGCGGAGCGCGCGGGTGCGCGTGGCACCGGCCCCCTTCTCCCGTACGCCCGCCCCGTCCCGTACGCCCGCCCCGTCTCGGAGAGCGGGCGCCGTCCTCCCCGGCCCCCGCCGCTGACTAGGCTGAACGGAGCACTGACGCAGGCGAAGGAGCACGACGTGGCGGTACGAGCGGTCCGAGGCGCCGTCCAGCTGGACCGGGACGAGGCCGGGCACATGCGCGAGCGGGTCGAGGAGCTGCTCACCGCCGTCCTCGAACGCAACGGCCTCACCGCCGAGGACCTCATCAGCATCTGGTTCACTGCCACGCCCGATCTGCACAGCGACTTCCCCGCCGCCGCGGCCCGGCACACCGGGATCGTCGACGTCCCCCTGATCTGCGCCCAGGAACTCGACGTCGAGGGCGCCATGCCGAGGGTCGTCCGGCTCCTCGCCCACGTCGAGACCGAGCTGCCCAAGCCCCGGATCGCGCACGTCTACCTCGGTGCCGCGGCCGCCCTGCGCAAGGACATCGCCCAGTGAGAACAGCGCTCGTCATCGGAACCGGCCTGATCGGCACCTCCGCCGCCCTCGCCCTCGCCGGGCGGGGCGTCACCGTCCACCTGCGCGACCACGACCCGGCCCGCGCCCGCACCGCCGCCGCGCTCGGCGCCGGCACCGACGAGGCGCCCGAGGGCCCCGTGGACCTCGCCGTCGTCGCCGTGCCCCCCGCCCACGTCGCCGCCACCCTCGCCGAGGCCATGACCACCGGCCTCGCCCGCGGCTACCTGGACGTCGCCAGCGTCAAGGGCGGACCGAAGCGGGAGCTGGAGGCCCTGGGCCTCGACCTCACCGCGTACATCGGCAGCCACCCCATGTCCGGCAAGGAGCGCTCCGGCCCGCTCGCGGCCACCGCCGACCTCTTCGAGGGCCGGCCGTGGGTCCTCACCCCGACCCGGGACACCGACACCGAGGTCCTGAACCTCGCCCTGGAGCTGGTCGCCCTCTGCCGGGCCGTTCCCGTCGTCATGGACGCCGACGCCCACGACCGGGCCGTCGCCCTGGTCTCCCACACCCCGCAGCTGGTGTCCTCCATGGTCGCCGCGCGCCTGGAGGAGGCCGACGAGTCGGCCGTGCGCCTCTGCGGCCAGGGCATCCGCGACGTCACCCGGATCGCCGCCTCCGACCCCCGCATGTGGGTCGAGATCCTCTCCGCCAACCCCGGCCCCGTCGCCGACGTCCTCTCCGGCGTCGCCGCCGACCTCGACGAGACCGTCCGCGCCCTGCGCTCCCTCCAGTCCTCCGACGAGGACGAGCGCCGGGACGGCGCCACCGGCGTCGAGGACGTCCTGCGCCGCGGCAACGCCGGCCGCTCCCGCGTCCCCGGCAAGCACGGCGCCGCCCCCGCCGCCTACGAGACCGTCGCCGTCCTCATCAGCGACCGGCCCGGCGAGCTGGCCCGGATCTTCGCCGACGCGGGCCGCGCGGGCGTCAACATCGAGGACGTCCGCATCGAGCACGCGACCGGCCAGCAGGCCGGCCTGGTCCAGCTCATGGTGGAGCCCTCGGCCGCCCCGGTCCTCGGCACCGCCCTCCAGGAACGCGGCTGGGCGCTCCGTACGGGCTGACGCGGCCCGCCCCCGTGCGCGGCCGCAACCGGGCTGGGCCGAACGGGTGCGTGGGACTCGGTAACCTTGGGGGAAGCCCGTCGCGACCCCGCCGGGTCCTGCCACCCCACCCCAGGAAGGTGTTCCCACCGTGGAATCCGTGATCGTCGCCATCGACGGGCCGTCCGGCACGGGCAAGTCGAGCACCTCGAAGGCGGTCGCCGCCAAGCTGGGGCTGAGCTACCTCGACACCGGCGCCCAGTACCGGGCGATCACCTGGTGGATGATCAGCAACGGCGTGGACGTCTCCGACGCCGGGGCGATCGCCGCCGTCGCCGCCAAGCCGGTCATCGTCTCCGGCACCGACCCGTCCCGGCCCACCATCACCGTGGACGGCGTCGACGCCTCCGGCCCCATCCGCACCGAGGAGGTCACCTCCAGGGTCAGCGCCGTCAGCGCCGTCCCCGAGGTGCGCGCGCTCATCACCGAGCTCCAGCGGACCATCGCCCGGGGCGCCGAGCACGGCATCGTCGTCGAGGGCCGGGACATCGGCACCACCGTCCTGCCCGACGCCGACCTCAAGATCTTCCTCACCGCCTCGCCCGAGGCCCGCGCCGCCCGCCGCTCCGGCGAGCTCAAGGGCGCCGACGTGCGCGCCACCCAGGAGGCCCTGGTCAAGCGGGACGCGGCCGACTCCAGCCGCAAGACCTCCCCGCTCGCCAAGGCCGACGACGCCGTCGAGGTCGACACCACCGACCTCACGCTCGACCAGGTGATCGAGTGCGTCGTCACCCTGGTGGACGAGCGGCGCGGCCGGGACGCAGCGCAGGCCGAGGCTTCCGAGTGAGGAACGAGCGAGGGCGACTCGGCGGGAGCGGAGTCGAGGCGGAGCGCGACCACAGGCGCGGAGAAGCGGGCGGCCGTCAGGTGACCGTGCCCTCCGCGAAGGGCGCCGCCGTCGGCCGGGGCATCGGCATCGGGCTGATGTACGGGCTGTGGAAGCCGCGCGTCCTCGGCGCCTGGCGGGTGCCGGCCTCCGGCCCCGCCATCCTCGCCGTCAACCACGCGCACAACATCGACGGCCCCATGCTCATGGGCACCGCCCCGCGCCCCGTGCACTTCCTGATCAAGAAGGAGGCGTTCGTCGGCCCGCTCGGCGGCTTCCTGGAGGGCATCGGGCAGCTCAAGGTCGACCGGGACAGCACCGACCGCACCGCGATAGCGGGCGCCCTGGGCGTCCTGGAACAGGGCGGCGTCCTCGGGATCTTCCCCGAGGGCACCCGGGGCGAGGGCGACTTCGCGTCGCTGCGCGCGGGCCTCGCGTACTTCGCGGTCCGCAGCGGCGCGCCGATCGTCCCGGTCGCCGTCCTGGGCAGCACCGACCGCCGGGGACGGCTCGTCAAGGCCCTGCCCCCGCTGCGCGGCCGCGTGGACGTCGTCTTCGGCGACGCCTTCGAGGCGGGCGACGGCTCCGGCCGCCGCACCCGCAAGGCGCTGGACGAGGCCACCGTACGCATCCAGGGGAAGCTCACCGCCCACCTGGAAAACGCCAGGCGCCTCACCGGGCGCTGAGCGAGACTTTCAGTAGTGGAACCCGTCGACCGGGAACCACCGACCACGAATGATCGAGGAACGGACTTCATGAACGACCAGTACGACCACGGGGCACTTGGCGACGCCGAGTACGCGGAGTTCATGGAGCTCGCCGCGGAAGAGGGCTTCGACGCCGAGGAGGTCGAGGGCGCGATCGAGGAGGCCGGGCACGGCCCGCTCCCCGTCCTCGCCGTCGTCGGCCGCCCGAACGTCGGCAAGTCGACCCTGGTGAACCGCATCATCGGACGCCGCGAGGCCGTCGTCGAGGACAAGCCGGGCGTCACCCGCGACCGCGTCACCTACGAGGCCGAATGGGCCGGCCGCCGCTTCAAGGTCGTCGACACCGGCGGCTGGGAGCAGGACGTCCTCGGCATCGACGCCTCCGTCGCCGCCCAGGCCGAGTTCGCCATCGAGGCCGCCGACGCCTGCCTCTTCGTCGTGGACGCCACCGTCGGCGCCACCGACACCGACGAGGCCGTCGTCAAGCTGCTCCGCCGCTCCGGGAAGCCGGTCGTCCTCGCCGCCAACAAGGTCGACGGCCAGTCCGGCGAGGCCGACGCCGCCATGCTCTGGTCCCTGGGCCTGGGCGAGCCGTTCCCGGTCTCGTCGCTGCACGGCCGCGGCACCGGCGACCTCCTGGACGAGGTCCTCAAGGTCCTGCCCGACGCCCCCGAGCAGCGCTTCGGCAACGCCGTCGGCGGCCCGCGCCGCATCGCCCTCATCGGCCGCCCGAACGTCGGCAAGTCCTCCCTGCTCAACAAGGTGGCGGGCGAGGACCGGGTCGTCGTCAACGAGCTGGCCGGCACCACCCGCGACCCGGTGGACGAGCTGATCGAGCTCGGCGGCGTGACGTGGAAGTTCGTGGACACCGCCGGCATCCGCAAGAAGGTCCACCTCCAGGAGGGCGCGGACTACTACGCCTCCCTGCGGACCGCGGCCGCCGTCGAGAAGGCGGAGGTGGCCGTCATCCTCATCGACACCACCGACAACATCTCGGTCCAGGACCAGCGCATCATCACGATGGCGGTCGATTCGGGCCGCGCCATCGTCATCGCCTACAACAAGTGGGACGAGCTGGACGAGGAGCGCCGCTACTACCTGGAGCGCGAGATCGAGACCGAGATGCAGCAGGTCTCCTGGGCGCCCCGGGTCAACGTCTCCGCCAAGACCGGCCGCCACATGGAGAAGCTGGTCCCGGCCATCGAGACCGCCCTCGCCGGCTGGGAGACCCGCGTCCCCACCGGCCGGCTGAACGCCTTCCTCGGCGAGATCGTCGCCGCCCACCCGCACCCGATCCGCGGCGGCAAGCAGCCCCGCATCCTCTTCGGCACGCAGGCGGGCACCAAGCCGCCCCGGTTCGTCCTCTTCGCCTCGGGCTTCCTGGAGGCCGGCTACCGCCGCTTCATCGAGCGCCGCCTCCGCGAGGAGTTCGGCTTCGAGGGCACCCCGATCCACATCTCGGTCCGGGTGCGCGAGAAGCGCGGCCGCAAGAAGTAGGACCGCACACGGCCGGGGGCCGGGACCCGCATCGGGTCCCGGCCCCCGGCCGTGCGGTTCCTTCCGGGACCAGGGGCCCCTTCAGAGCCCTCCGCGGGGCCCCGGCGGCAGCGCCGCCCGGTGAATCTGCGGAGGCGGTGGCGCCGGGGCGTGCGCCGCCCACGCCGCGGGCGGCGCCGCGTGCCGCCGCCCCTGCCCGGATCCGCCCGCGCCCAGCGTCGTGCCGAAGGCCCGGAAGGCCAGTCCCTCCTCGCCGCTGCGGTCGCCCGGCAAGGTGCGGAACGACCTGCGGTACTCCGAGTACAGGGCGTCGTAGATCGGCGTGGGCGAGGGGCCCGCCGTGACGTCCGACGCGGGGCGCATGGAGGGGATCTGACTCGGATGCGGTGGGGAGAAAGGGTCGTATGGGTGCACGTAGGTGCCAACGACCCCGCCGCCCGTCGGATGCGGGCGGCTCTCCGAAAGGGCCGCCCGCCGAGGGCGCGGCACGGTCGGAGCACCCGGTCCCGGCGTCCCCCGCTCCGCCGGCACACCGGCGACCCGCACCCACCCCGAGCCCCGCCGCGCGTCCTTCGTCACGTGCCGGCCAGCGGCATCGCGGCGGCCACCAGGCGCCCGTTCGCGGCGGCCTTCTCCAGGGCGTCGCGCAGCAGGTCCTCGCGCGGCTGCTGGCCGATCGAGCCCACCGGGGCGGCGAAGACCAGGACCGTGTGCGACTTGTTGGCCGCCGTGCGCCAGCCGTCGGTGA
Source organism: Streptomyces bikiniensis (assembly GCA_000716465.1). Classification (GTDB taxonomy): domain Bacteria; phylum Actinomycetota; class Actinomycetes; order Streptomycetales; family Streptomycetaceae; genus Streptomyces; species Streptomyces bikiniensis. The sequence continues at coordinate 158,272 of JNWL01000013.1, read as the reverse complement.
CCTGGAGCGGCTGGTGCGCCTGCCACCAGGCGGCCTGACCGGCGCCGCCCGGCCCCGGCTGGAGCACCGAGTGCAGCTGGCCCATGGCGACCAGGACCGACCAGCCCGGCAGTACCGCCGGCTTCGTGTCGAGGTCCATGACCTGCTGGAAGCCCTGCTCGGCCAGGAGCGGCAGGAACTCGTCGACGAGGCCGTCCGACCCCGGGCGGGCCACCGGGGCGGTCGGCTCCACCACCAGGGCCGGGTGCAGCTCGCCCTGGATCAGGACGAGCCCGCTGGTGACCCCGAGCACGGCCTGCTCGGGGTGGGAGGCGGACAGCGCGTCGGCGGCGTCCGAGGCCGTGATGGAGGCGACGGCGCCCTGGAGCTGCTCCTCGGCGACCCGGACGACCTGCGACGGGATGCAGCTGGCGTGGGCGAACGCGAGGACCGCCGTCTCCTCGCCGACGAACAGCACCGTGCTGGTGCGCTCCTGCTCGGAGTCCCCCGGCGTGCGGCAGGAGGTGCAGTCGTAGTTGCCCGGGGCGTTGTCGCCGTCGAGCAGCCGGTCGGCTTCTTCGTCGCCGATCTCGGCGCGTACGTCCTCGCTGACGTCGAGCATGCGCGGCACGGGGGGCTCCCTGGACTCGGTACGGGCGGACGCCGGGCCGTTCCCGGTCGTCTCATGCCGAGTTCAACGGGCCAGGCTCGGCCGGGGTCACGCGCGGATGCGGGGCAAGTTGCCGCCGGGGCCCGGGGCGGGAGGGTGCCGCCGACCGGGTGGGGTGTCGGCGGAGTCCCGCGCGGCACGGGCCGGGGGCGCCGGGGGGCTGCCTAGCCTGCGTCGATGTCGAAGATCAGATTTTTGACGGCCGGCTCCCTCGTGGCGGCCTCCGCGGCCGCGCTCCTCACCCTGGCGCCGGCCCCCGCCCAGGCGCAGGCGCAGACACGGGCGCAGACCGCCACCGCACCCCGTACGACCGCGGCCACCGCACCCCGTACGACCGCCGCCTCCGTGCCCGCGTACGCCTGTGCCGCGGACCAGTGGCCGTGGGGCTGCGTCGCCGAGTGCGAGAGCAGCGGGCGCTGGCACGTCAACACCGGCAACGGCTTCTACGGCGGCCTCCAGTTCTGGCAGCCCACCTGGGTCGAGCACGGCGGCCTCGCCTACGCCCCGCGCGCCGACCTGGCGACCCGCGCGCAGCAGATCAAGGTCGCCGAGGAGGTGCTGCGCACCCAGGGCTGGGGAGCCTGGCCCGTCTGCTCCAAGCGGTACGGCCTGAGCGGGCGCGTCCACACCGTCCAGCCCGGCGACACCCTCGGCTCGATCGCCCGCCGCTTCGGCGTCAAGGGCGGCTGGCAGGCGCTCCACAAGGCGAACCGGAGCCTGATCGGGGCCGATCCGAACCGGATCGCCGTCGGCATGATGCTGCGCATCGCCCCGCTCTGACGCCCCGTCCGGACGGCCGCCGGAGCGTCCGGTGTCCGTCCGTCCGACCGTCCGTGAGCACCGGCGCCGCCCGGCAAGTACAGTCGGGCGACCGACCAACTGACCGGGGGGAACCGGCAGCGCGATGCGTATCTCCTTTCTGCTCCACAACGGCTACCACTACGGCGGCACGATCCGCACCACCTTCACGCTCGCCGAGGAACTGGCGGAGCGTCACGAGGTCGAGATCGTGTCGGTGTTCCGCCACCGCGACCGCCCCCTGCTCGACCTGCCCGCCGGGGTGACGCTGCGCCACCTCGTCGACCTGCGGAAGGACAGCCCCGGGTACGACGGGGAGCACCCCGACTTCCACCGCCCCGCCCGGGTCTTCCCGCGCGGCGACGGGCGGTGGAAGCAGTACAGCGCGCTCACCGACGCCCGGATCGGGGAGCACCTGCGCGGGGTGGAGACCGACGTCCTGGTCGCCACCCGCCCCGGGCTCAACGTCCACCTCGCCCGGCAGGCCCGTCGGGGGCCCGTCCTGATCGGCCAGGAGCACCTGACCCTGGACGGCCACACCTACCGGCTGCGCCGGGACATCGCCCACGAGTACGCGCTCCTCGACGCCGTCACCACGGTCACCGAGGCCGACGCGCGCGCCTACCGGAAGCTGGGGCTTCCCGGCGTACGGATCGAGGCCGTGCCCAACAGCGTGCCCGCGCCCTCGCTGCCGCCGGCCGACCCGGCGGCGAAGACGGTCGTCGCGGCGGGCCGGCTGACCCGGGTCAAGCGGTACGACGTGCTGATCGAGGCCTTCGCGCGGGTGGCCGGGGACCACCCCGACTGGAAGCTGCGGATCTACGGCTCCGGGGACGCCGTCCAGAACCTCAGGGCCCCGCTCGCCCGGCTGATCGAGGAGCGGGGCCTCAAGGAGCGGGCCTTCCTCATGGGGTCGGTCACCCCGCTGGAGCCGGAGTGGGTCAAGGGCTCGATCGCCGCCGTGACCTCCCAGCGCGAGTCCTTCGGCATGACGATCGTGGAGGCGATGCGCTGCGGCCTCCCGGTGGTCTCCACCGACTGCCCGAACGGGCCGCGCGAGATCATCGAGGACGGGGTCGACGGGCGGCTCGTGCCGGTCGACGACGTGGCGGCGGTCGCGGGTGCGCTGCGGGAGCTGATCGAGGACGACGAACTGCGGGCGAAGACGGCGCGGGCGGCCCTCGCCGCCTCCGAGCGCTTCGACCCGGCCCGGATCGCGGCCCGGCACGAGGCGCTCTGGACGGAACTCCTCGACCGGGGCGCGGGCCGCCGCACGCACTCACCGGCGCGGACGGCGCTCCACCGGGGCGTGGGCCGGGCCGTTGACGCCGTCTACGCCCAGAAGGCCCGGGCGGGCCGCCTGGTCCGCCGCTTCCGCTGATCCGACGGGGCCCGGCCGGGAACGGGCGGTTCGTATCGAGGACCGCAGCTGTCCGCGAGGGGTGTCAGACTCGGGCGCATGTTGGAGACCTCCGCACGGCTGCTGCGTCTGCTCTCGTTGCTCCAGGCCCATCGCGAATGGTCCGGCGCCGACCTCGCCGACCGGCTCGACGTCACGCCGCGCACCGTGCGGCGGGACGTCGACCGGCTGCGGGAGCTCGGCTATCCCGTGCACGCGACCCCCGGCACCGGCGGCGGCTACCGGCTCGGGGCCGGGGCCGAGCTGCCGCCGCTCCTCCTCGACGACGAGGAGGCCGTGGCGGTCGCGGTCGGGCTGCGCGCCGCCGCGGGGCAGGGCGTCGAGGGCATCGGCGAGAGCTCCGTACGCGCCCTGGCCAAGCTGGAGCAGGTCCTGCCGGGCCGGCTGCGGCGGCGCGTCGGGGCCCTGAACGCCTTCACGGTCCCCCTGCTGCGCACCCCGGACGAGCGGGTCGACCCGGAGGTCCTCACCGACCTCGCCCACGCCTGCCGGGACAGCGAGCGGCTCCGCTTCGCCTACCGGGACCACGGCGGCTCCACCACCCGCAGAACCGTGGAGCCGCACCGCCTGGTCTGCACCGAGCGGCGCTGGTACCTGGTCGCCTGGGACCTGGACCGGGCCGACTGGCGTACGTTCCGGGTCGACCGGATCGAGCCCACCCCGCCGCACGGCCCCCGCTTCCCGCCCCGCGAACCGCCCGCCGCGGACCTGGCCGCCTATGTGGCGAAGGGCGTGTCGAGCCGTGCCTACACGACGGAGGGGACGGTCCGGCTGCTGGTGCCGCTGGCCGAGGCCGCCGGGGCCGTCGGCCCGCTGCACGGGGTCCTGGAGGCCGACGGGGAGGGCACCTGCCTGCTGCGGACGGGAGCGCACGGCCTCGACGTCCTGCTGATCCACGTGGCGATGCTGGGCTTCGACTTCGAGGTGGTCGAGCCGCCGGAGCTCACCGGGCAGGTCCGCGAGCTCAGGGACCGCCTCTCCCGCGCCCTCGACCGGGCGGACGGCGGCGGGCCCCGCGCGGGCTCCTGACGGGTGCTCCCGGATGTTCGGGCGGCGTAAGCATGGTGTGAGGAAAGCGTGAGCGCCCCGCGCGGGCACCGCCGGAACAATTCGCGGGGCCCGCGCGGCGGAAGGGAATTCCCCGCGCCCTATCGGCCCTTCGCGGCCCCGCGCGGGAAGGGCCGGACGTTCCCCGGAAATCACCGGAGAAGCACCGGGGAAGCGGCGGTTAACCGCCCGCGCGCAGAGCGCGGAGCGCGGCGGACATATGTCGAGAACCTGTGACACAAGCGTGACCGGCAAGGTACTAACGTGAGACTCATGGCACCCACATCGCGCACTCCCGAACCGCCCCGCGACGCCCCCGAGTCCTATGTGGGCCTCGACGCGGAAGGCGCCGAGCAGCTCGCCAGGACCCGGGGCTGGAGCGTCGTCCGCACCCTGCCGCCCGGCTCGATCATCACCATGGAGTACCTCTCCGGGCGCATCAACTTCGAGGTCCAGGACGGCGCCGTCACCCGCTGCTGGCTCGGCTGACGCCCGCCCCCGGACGCGGAAGGGGCCCCGGCCGACCCGGCCGGGGCCCTTCTTCGCGCAGGATTCCTCGTGCACGGGGGAGGCGCGGGGTCTCAGCCCCCGGTCGCCGGGGTGCGCCGGCCGCTGGCCACCCCCACGGGCTCCCGGGCCGGCTCCTCGGGGCCGGGCGGGCGCGTCGGGAAGAACCCCGGCCGGGGCCCTCCGGACGCCACCGGCAGCGAGGGCACGAGCCGACGGCGGTCCCGCAGCCGCTCCCGGACCCGGTCGCGCGCGGCGAGGATCCACGACTCCGCCACGGCCAGGACCGGCTCGCACCAGGGCAGCGCGAGCAGGACCAGGAGGCCGGCCGCCCAGCCGAGCAGCACGTCGCTCAGCCAGTGCGTGCCCAGGTAGACGGTGGTGAGGCCGACGCCGAGCGCGACCACGGCGGAGAGCGCCGACAGATAGCGCCGGGCCCGCGGGGTGGTCGCCAGATAGGCCAGGATTCCCCAGGTCACGACCGCGTTGGCGGTGTGACCGGAGGGGAATATGTCGCCGCCGGCGAAGAGCTCGGCGGAGCCGACCTGCGTCGCGTAGTGGGGTCCGAGCCGGCCGAGTCCGAGCTTGACCGAGCCGACCGAGACGTTGAGCAGCAGGAGGGCGGCGCCGAGACACAGCAGGGGGCGCAGGGTGTGCTGGCGCCAGGAGCGCCAGCCCAGCCAGGCGGCCACCATGACGGCCGTGGGGCCGCGCTGACCGAGGACGACGTAGTAGTCGAGGAAGGCGTGCAGCTCCGGCCACTGCTGGTAGGGCCGGAACAGCATGATCTTCCAGTCGAGGGTCACCAGCCAGGTCGAGAGCAGCACGGCCACGACGATGGCGAGATAGAACGCCGACGTCCCGCCGAAGAGGGCGAGACGCGTGCGGGTCATCCCCGGGACCTCTATCTTCGGCGGTTCCGGCTCCCGGTCCAGCCGGGCAAAGATGTCGGTACGCACCCAATCGACGTTACAGGGAGTGAGAAGCCGACCCCGTCAAACCGCTCCCTTCGTGATGACGATGTGATGTGGAGTGCGTCTCGTGGGCCGCTCATTACCGACGTCCGTCCGGAAATCGGATGACCTGCGGATCCATTCCCGAAGAGGCGTTCCGGAAGAATGTTTGAGCGCCCGGGAATTGTGCCGAACGGGTGCCCGCGCGGAATTCCGCACGGCCCGCGGACCGCCCCGAGTGGCGTACGCCACACCCGTGCCCCCGCCGGGGTGAGAGGTCCACCACGCGCTCGACGCTTGAACTCGCGTACGCTGGCGACTCGCTCGCCCGTCGATGCCGGGCCGCTCCGGGGGAGGCAACCCCTGGTCGGGGCCCACCGAGCGCGAGAGTTCCACCGGGAGGTACGTACATGTCGCGGACGAACACGGCCCCAGCACGACCCCGTGCCGCCGCGGGCGGTGGTGCCAACCGCTGGGTCGTCCTCGTCGTCCTCTGCGTCAGCCTCCTCCTGGTCGCCCTGGACGCGACCATCCTCCACGTCGCCGTCCCCTCGCTCACCGAGGACCTGCGGCCCGGCTCCACCGAGCTGCTCTGGATCGTCGACGCCTACCCCCTGATCTGCGCCTCGCTCCTGATCCTCTTCGGCACCCTCGGGGACCGGGTCGGACGGCGCAGGGTCCTGCTGCTCGGCTACGCGCTGTTCGGCGTCGCCTCCGCGGTCGCCGCCCTCGCCACCGAGCCCTCCGTCCTCATCGCGGCCCGCGCGCTGCTCGGCGTCGGCGGCGCCATGATCATGCCCGCCACGCTCTCCATCCTCCGGGCGGTCTTCCCCGACCGGCGGGAGCGCGCCACCGCCATCGGGATCTGGACGGCGGTCGCCGCGATCGGCGCCGCCACCGGTCCGGTCCTCGGCGGCTTCCTCGTCGAGCACTACTGGTGGGGCTCCGTCTTCCTCATCAACATCCCGCTGATGGCGCTGATCCTGCCGCTCGGCCGCCGCCTGCTGCCCGAGTCCCGGGGCGCCGCCGACGGCCCCTGGGACGTCCTCGGCGCCCTCATGGCCGCGGCCGGCGTGCTCGGCTGCGTCCTCGGCGTCAAGCGCGCCGGGGCCGGCGACCCGCTGCTCGCCCTGCCCACCGCCGGGCCGCTGCTGCTCGGCGCGGCGCTCCTCGTCCTCTTCGTGCGGCGCCAGAAGCGGCGCCCGCACCCGCTGATCGACACGGGCCTCTTCGCCCGCCCCGCCTTCACCACCTCGGTCGGCTGCATCGTCCTCGCCATGCTGGCCCTGGTCGGCCTGGAGCTCATCGCCGTCCAGTACCTCCAGCTGGTCCTCGGCCTCAGCCCCCTGGAGACCGGTCTGCGGCTGCTGCCGCTGACCTTCGCCGCCATGGCGGCCGGCGCCACCGGCTCGTACACCCTGCGCAGGATCGGGCCGCGCCGGATGGTCGGCTGGGGGTTCGTGCTCACGGCCGGTGCCGTGCTGCTGCTCGTCCTCATGGGGGAGCACGACCGGCCGCTGCTGCTCACGGTGGGCTTCGTGCTGCTCGGCTTCGGCCTGCAGACCACGCTCTTCTCGGCGTACGAGTCGATGCTCAGCGAGGCGCCGCCGCGGAGCGCGGGCGGCGCGGCGGCGATCGGCGAGACCTCGTACCAGCTCGGGGCCGGCATGGGCATCGCGCTGCTCGGCAGCGTGATGAACGCGGCGTACGCCCCCGGTCTCCGCGGGGTCCCCGGGGTGCCCGAGGAGGCGGGCCGGGCCGCCGCGAACTCGCTCGGCGAGGCCTACAAGGTGGCCGAACAGCTCGGCGGAACGGCCGGCGGGGCCCTGCACCAGGCCGCCCGGCAGTCCTTCGTGAGCGGTCTGCACGTCACGCTCTGCGTGAGCGCCGCGCTGCTGCTCGCCGGCGCGGTGATGGCCCTGCGCCTGCCCCGCGTCATGGAGTGCCCGGTGGACCCCGGGGGGCCCGGGGAAGCGGAGCGCCCGGAGGCGGCCGTGGAGGCCGCGGACGTGCGGGCGGTCCCGGACGGTCCGCCGCGGAGCACGGAGCGCGTCGGGAAGGCGGGGTCGCCCGGGGCGGCCGAGCCGCGGGTGCCCGCGACCCGGGAAGCGATCGAGCCCGCCGGCTCGGGGGGACGGCCGGCGCACTGACCCGACGCGTCGGGAGGTGTCCGGGCGGACCGGCGGACCCGCTCAGCTCTGGTTGAAGAAGCCGTCCTGCGGGCGCCGGCCGGACTCGCTGACGACCTGGGTGTCGGCTGGGGTCAGCAGGAAGACCCGCGTCGCCACGCGCTCGATCGAACCGCGCAGGCCGAAGGCGAGACCGGCGGCGAAGTCGACGACGCGCTTGGCGTCGTCCGGCTCCATCGCCGTCAGGTTCACGATGACCGGGACGCCGTCCCGGAAGAGCTCGCCGATGCCCCGCGCGTCCCGGAAGCCGGCCGGGGAGACGGTGGCGATCCGGCGGCCCCGCTCCTCGGCGGTGTCCGTGGCCACCCGGACCCGGGGGTCCGTCACCCAGGCGTCGCCGCTCTCGGCACCGTCGGCGTACTCGTCGTCGTAGTAACGCTCGTCGTTGTCCTCGACGAGTCCCAGCCAGGCACTTGCCTTGCGCACCGATCCCATCGACGCCTCCTTTCAACGCGGTCACTTGTGGTTCCGCATGTCCCCATCGTCGTCCATGATGCGGATCGCGCGCCAAGCGGATAAGCGCCGTGCAGGGGATTCGTGACGGTACTGGTGCAGAACGTGAGGGCCCTTTCCTGGCGATTCGTCAGGAAACGTGCGGTATGCGGTCCCTGGCGAGGGGCCATGCAGATGAAAATATGAAAGTCGTGCCGGAAGAGTGACGATGGGCGCGTACGGGTGAACGGGACCGCTCGCTACGATGCCGCGAGGCCGCTCGGCGGTCCTCCGTACGGTCCTCCGTACGACCTTGCGCACCGGTCCCCGGGCGGCCTCCGGGCGGCCCCGGCCCACGACTCACGGGGGAGTCCTTGTTCGGAATCGTCAGACCCTGCACGCACCGGCTCACCGACGACCTCAAGGTCGAGTGGATGGCCCACCTCTGCGGCCTCTGCCTCGCGCTCCGCGCCGACCACGGCCAGTTCGCCCGGGTCGTCACCAACTACGACGGGCTCATCGTCTCGGTCCTGACGGAGGCTCAGACCGGCGCCGTGGCGAGCGGCCGCCGCACCGCCGGGCCCTGCCCGCTGCGCGGCATGCGGACCGCGCCCGTGGCCCGGGGCGAGGGGGCCAGGCTCGCCGCCGCCGTCTCGCTCGTCCTCGCCTCGGCGAAGGTACGGGACCACGTCGCCGACCGGGACGGCCTGTTGGCGCGCCGGCCCGTCGCCGCCGCGGCCCGCCGGGTCGCCCGCTCCTGGGACCGGGCCGGCGCCAGGACCGGCCGCGACCTCGGCTTCGACACCGCCGTCCTCGTCGACGCCGTCGACCGCCAGACCGGCATCGAGGCCGTCGCCGGGACCGGCACGTCCCTGCTCGCCGTCACCGAGCCGACCGAGACCGCGACCGCCGCCGCCTTCGCCCACACCGCCGTCCTCGCGGGCCGCCCGGAGAACGCCGCGCCGCTCGCCGAGGCCGGCCGCCTCTTCGGCCGGCTCGCCCACCTCCTCGACGCCGTGGAGGACCAGGCCGCCGACGCGGCGAGCGGCGCCTGGAACCCGCTCACCGCGACCGGCACCTCCCGCGAGGAGGCCCGCCGGCTCGCCGACGACGCCCTGCACGGCATACGCCTCGCCCTGAAGGACGCCCGGTTCGCCGACGGCAAGCTGGTCCACGTCCTGCTCGCCCACGAACTGCGCACCTCGGTGGACCGCGCCTTCGGCACCACCACCTGCTCGCACGGGGCGCACGGCGCCGGGCAGGGGCCGGTGCCGGGGAACCCGTACACCCCCCAGGGGCCCGGGCCCGGCAACCCGTTCGCGCCCGGACCCGGCGGCCCCGGCGGACCGGGCGGACCCTACGCCCCGGGGCCCGGCGGTCCCGGCGGGCCGTTCCCGCCCGGACCGCCCGGCCGGCGCGGACTGATCGCCGGCTGCGCCCTCTGGGTCGGCCTCGCCTGCACCTGCCAGATGTGCTGCGGAACGTACGAGGACCCCTGGAGCCGGGAGCGGCGCGACGGCCTCTGCAATCAGTGCGACCCCGGGGACTGCTGCGACTGCTGTGACTGCTCCAGCAACTGCTGCTCCTGCGGTGGGGGGGACGGCGGCTGCTGCGACTGCAACTGCGGCTGCGACTGCTGACGGGACGTCGGAGGGGCCCCGCCGGGAAGCCCCGGCGCGGGTTCCGCCGGGGCCCGCACCGCTACTGCTCCGGCGCGGGGATCTCCGGCGGGGAGATCCGCGAGCGCTCGATGCCCGAGCCCGTCACCCCCCACTTCTCCAGGATCCGGTCGTACGTCCCGTCGGCCTTCAGGCCGTTCACCGCTGCCTGGAAGGCCGGAGCGAGCGGGGTGCCCTTCTTGAAGGCGAAGCCGACGTCGAGGCGCCGGTACTCGTTGAGGAACTTCATGCCCTTCTGCTGCGTCACCGCGTACCGCAGGCCGTTGATCGTGCTCATCACGACATCGCTGCGGCCCTGCTGGAGCGCCATCCAGACGGCCCCGGTCTGGTTGTAGACGTCGATCCCGTACGGCTTCTTCCCCTCCGCCGCGCACCGGCCCCTGTTCTCCTCCAGGGTCCGCTCGAAGGTGGTGCCGGCGTCCACCGCCACCTTCAGGCCGCACAGCTGGGTGAGCGCGGTGATCTCCTTCAGCGGACTGTCGGCCCGGGCCGCGAAGCCCTGCCCGTCGTTGACGTACGTGACGAAGTCGATGGTCTTCCGCCGCTCCTCGGTCACGCCGAAGTTCCCGGTGCCCACGTCGTACTTGCCGCTGCCGAGGGCCGGCAGGATCGCCTCGAAGCCGACCGCCTCGCGCTTCGCCTCCAGGCCGAGCGCCTTGGCCACCGCCGCGGTGAAGTCGGCGTCCACCCCCACCACGGTCCTGCCGTCGGGCAGGTAGGACGAGCTGGGCGGAGAGCCGACCGAGGCGGCGACCGCGAAGCTGCCCCGCTCCCGCACGTCGGCGGGGAGCAGCTTCGCCGCCGCCTCGTTCTTCTCCACCCCCGCCACGACGTCCTCCGTGGGCAGCGCGTCCTTCGCCCCGCCCGGGACGCCCGAGGCCCCGGCCGGAGCGGTCGCGGGATCACCGCCCGCGCAGGCGGTGAGGCCGAGCGCGGCGGCGGTGATCAGCGCGAAGACGACGGTGGCGCGGGCGTGGCCGGAACTCGTGCGCGTACTCATGGCTTCGGGTTCTCCAGGAACTTCTCGAACGGCAGCGGGCCGATCGTCTCGGGATCGGCGGACACGTCGAAGAGCGGTCGGTAGCCGCTCGCCAGGTAGAGGCCCCTGGCCTCGGGCTGGCGCGGTCCGGTCGTCAGGTGGATGCGGGAGTAGCCGCGGGCGGCGGCCTCCCGTTCGAGCACGGTCAGGACGCGGCGGGCGAGCCCGCGCCTGCGGTGCGCCGAGTGGGTCCAGATCCGCTTCAGCTCGGCGGTGCGCTCGTCGTAGCGGCGGTAGGCGCCGCCCGCCACGGGCAGGCCCTGCTCCAGGAGCAGCAGGAAGGCGCCGTGCGGAGGGGCGAACTCCTCCGCCGGATAACGGCTCAGATCGTGCGCGGAGCCGTACCGGGTCGTGTACTCGTGTGCCAGCTCGTCGAGGAGCGGGTGCGCCAACGGGTCGTCGGTCGTGGTCCGGCGCACGGACAGCGCGGACTCACGACTGGGCGTGAGAGGCATGCGTCTCTTTCGGACAAGAGAACCGGGAGAACCGGGAAAGGGGAGGGGCGAGGGGAGGGAAGCTCAGTGCCGCACGGGTGAAGGAAACGCCGCCGGCGGCGTCGGAAGGGACACCACGGGCGGGGAAGGAAGCGGAAGGAGACGCAGGGGTCGGCTCAACAGGAAGAGGACCACACACGACCGAAGTCGATGTGGGAGCGCGTGACCAGCTGCTGCGAAGGCATGGGCCCAGTGGAGCAGGCATCCGTTTCCCCGTCAACCGCCGTGAGACGAACGGCTCATATACCGGACGGACTTGACAGGACTCCGCTCGACGGCCGTAGCCTCACGGGGCGGACACCGGGCTGAGGGGCCCGGTCCCGCGCTCGCCGCTCGCCGTGCGTGTGAAGGTGCACCCGCGAGGACGCCCCGCGCGTTCCCGCCGGAACCACCACCGCCTCCTCCCCGTGGGGAAGGCCGTCCGTGGTCCCGCGTGAACGGCCCCCGCGTCCCCGCGTCCTCCCGTGTTCGATCCGCCCCCTGGCATCCACGGAGCCTTCGCATGCCGACCCCCCTCGCCACCCTCGCCAAGGAGGCCGCGGCCCCGCCGCCGGCCGGACCGCCCCTCCGGATCGTCCCCACCCGCCGCACCGGGCAGTGGGCCGCCGCCGGCGCCGTGATCGTCCTGCTCGCGCTCGGCCTCGTCTCGGTCGTCCGCAACGAGGCCTTCCAGTGGGACGTCATCGCCCGGTACTTCACCTCGGCGTCCGTCCTGCGCGGCCTCGGCCTCACCCTGTGGCTGACCGCCCTCGTCATGGTCCTCGGGTTCGTCCTCGGCACCCTGCTCGCCGTCTGCAGGCTCTCCGCCAACCCCGTGCTCCGCGCGGTCAGCTGGGGCTACGTCTGGTTCTTCAGGTCCACGCCGATCCTGGTCCAGCTGCTCTTCTGGTTCAACATCGGCATGCTCTACCCGCAGATCCTTGGCGTGAACACGGTCAACCTCCTCGGCCCCATCGCCGTCGCCGTCGTCGGCCTCACCCTGCACGAGGCCGCCTACGCCGCCGAGGTCGTCCGCGGCGGCATCCTCTCCGTCGACCGGGGCCAGATCGAGGCCGCCGAGTCCCTCGGCCTCGGCCGGTGGCGCCGCCTCTCCCGGATCGTCCTCCCGCAGGCCATGCGCGCCATCGTCCCGCCCGCCGGGAACATGCTGATCGGCACCCTCAAGGGCACCTCGATCGTCTCCGTGATCGCCGTCCAGGACCTGCTCTACTCCACCCAGCTCGTCTACCACCGCACCTACGAGGTCATCCCGCTCCTCCTCGTCGCCACCCTCTGGTACGTCGCCGTCACCTCGGTGCTGAGCGTCGGCCAGTACTACGTCGAGCGGCACTACGCCCGCGGAACGGCCGGCGCCCGATGAGCACCCGCCCCTCCCTCGTCGTGGTGGGCGCCGGGCCGCGGGGGACCGGCTTCCTCGAACGACTCGCCGCCAACCTGCCCGAGCTGTACGGCGACCGGCCCCTCGACGTGCACCTCGTCGACCCGCACCCGCCCGGCCCCGGCCGGATATGGCGCACCGAACAGTCCCCGCTGCTCTGGATGAACTCCCAGGCCGAGGACGTCACCATGTTCACCGACGAGACCGTGGACCTCGAAGGGCCCGTCCGGCCGGGACCCACCCTCGCCGAATGGGCCGGCATCGACGGCCGCACCTTCCCCACCCGCCCCCTCCAGGGCTCCTACCTGCGCTGGGTGTACGAGCGGACCCGCGCCGCCCTGCCCCCCTCCGTCACCGTCCACGAGCACCGCACCGGCGCGCTGCGGGTCGCCGGCCCCCGCGAGGGGCGCCAGCGGGTCTGGCTGGAGGGCGCCGCCGCGCCCCTCCCCGCCGACCTGGTCGTCCTCACCGTCGGCCACCTCGACGCCGAACCCGACCGGGAGCAGCGGGCCCTCGCGGACTTCGCCGCCCGCCACGGCCTCGTCCACCTGCCGCCCGACTTCACCGCCGACACCGACCTCGGCGCGCTCCCCGCCGGCGAACCCGTCCTCGTCCGCGGCCTCGGCCTCGCCTTCGTCGACCTGATGGTCCTCCTCACCGAGGGCCGCGGCGGCCGGTACGAGGGCGAGGGCGACGACCTCGTGTACGTGCCCTCCGGCCGCGAGCCCGTCCTGTACGTCGGATCGCGCCGGGGCGTCCCGTACCACTCGAAGATCGGCTACGTCCTCGACGGCGAACGGCCCCCGCTGCCCCGCTTCTTCGGCCCCGGGCAGACCGACGCCCTGCTCGCGCTCGGCCGCCCGCTCGACTTCCGGCGCGACGTGTGGCCGCTCGTCGTCAAGGAACTCGGCTGGGCCCACTACCACCGCCTCTTCTCCACCCACCCCGAGCGGACCGCGCTCCCCTGGGACGACTTCGAGAAGGCCTACGAGGCGGCCGAACCGCTCGGCCCCGAACGCGCCGCGCTCGTCGCCGACGCCGTCCCCGACCCCGCCGACCGGCTCGACCTCGACGCCCTCGACCACCCCCTGGACGGCGTCCGCTTCGCCACCGCCGAAGCCCTCCAGGAAGGCCTGCGCGCCTACATCACCGCCGACCTCGCCCGCCGCCACGACCCCTCCCACAGCGCCGACGCCGCCGTCTTCGCCGGACTACTCTCCGTCTACGCGCAGCTCCTGCGGCTCGGCGACCGCATCGACCCCGGCGGCTGGTGGCACGGCTTCTTCAGCTACCTCGCCTCCGGGCCGCCCGGACCCCGGCTCCGCCGGCTCCTCGCGCTCTCCCGCGCCGGCGTCGTCCGCTTCCTCGGCCCCCGCGTCACCGTCGGGACCGACGAGGAACGCGGCCTCTTCCGGGCCTCCTCCGAGGCCCTGCCGGGGGAGTGGACCGAGGCCCGCGCCCTGGTCGAGGCCCGACTGCCGGACCCCACCCTGGAGTTCACCGGCAGCCCGCTGCTGCGCACCCTCTACGAGGAGGGGGCCCGCGCCACCGCCAGTGGCCTCCTCGTCGTCGACCCCGTCGACGGCCGGGTCCTGGAGCGCGACGGGCGCCCGCACCCGCGCCGCTTCGCGCTCGGCCCGCACACCACCGCCCGCGCCGGCGGGGCCTTCACCCGGCCCCGTACCGGCGGGGTCGCCTTCGGGCAGAACGACGCCACCGCACGCGCCGCGCTCGCCTTCCTGCGCGACCTGGAGTGTCGTCTCCCGGCCCCGCTGAGCGCCTGACCGGTCGCGCTCCCCCTCCGTACCGCCGAGCACCCGGCCGGCCCCCCCTCCCGTACCGCCGCGCACCCGACCGGCCGACCCCCTCCCGTACCCCGCCTGCTTTTCTCCCGAGGAACCGCCATGGCTCTCACCAGCGACCCACCGGCCGCACCGCTCACGAAGGAACCGGCCGCCCCCGCCACCGACCTCGTCGTCGTCCCCGTCCGCCACCCCTGGCGCTGGGTGGCCGTCGCCGCCACCGCCGTCCTGCTCGTGCAGTTCGCCCACGGGCTCGTCACCAACCCCGGCTGGGAGTGGGACGTCTTCGCCGCGTTCTTCACCACCGAGACGGTCCTCAAGGCCGTCTGGGTCACCCTCCAGCTCACCTTCCACGGCACCGCCCTCGGCTTCGCGATCGGCATCGTGGTCGCCTTCATGCGCCTGTCGGCCAATCCCTTCCTGCGCTCGGTCGCCTTCGGCTACATCTGGGCCTTCCGCTCCATCCCGCTCATCGTCCAGCTCCTCTTCTGGTTCAACCTCGCCTACCTCTACAAGGAGCTGAGCGTCGGCATCCCCTTCGGGCCGAGCTTCTTCTCCTTCGACACGATGGGCCTGGTCGGCGAGATGAGCGCCGCCGTCCTCGGACTCGCCCTGCACCAGGCGGCCTACGCGGCCGAGATCGTCCGAGGGGGCGTCCTCGCCGTGGACGAGGGCCAGCTGGAGGCCGCGGCCTCCCTCGGCATCCCCAAGCTCCGGCAGGTGCGCCGGATCGTCCTGCCGCAGGCGATGCGCTCCATCCTGCCCAACGCCGCCAACGAGGTCATCTCGCTCTTCAAGGGCACCTCGATCGTCTCCGTCATGGCGATCGGCGAACTCTTCTACCAGGTCCAGGTCGTCTACGGCCGCAACGGGCGGGTCGTCCCGCTCCTGATGGTCGCCACCGCCTGGTACATCCTGCTCACCACCGCGCTCTCCGTCGTCCAGCACTACGTGGAGCGCCACTACGCGAAGGGGAGCACCCGATGAGCTCCGCCACCACCGTCGAGAAGACCCCCGCCGGCACCACCGCCAAGGTCGAGATCCGAGCCGTCCACAAGAACTTCGGCCCCCTGCACGTCCTGCGCGGCATCGACCTCGACGTGCGGGCCGGCGAGGTCACCGTCGTCCTCGGCCCCTCCGGCTCCGGCAAGTCCACCCTCCTGCGCACCATCAACCACCTGGAGAAGGTCGACGGCGGCACGGTCAGCGTGGACGGCGTCCTCGTCGGCTACCGGCGCTCCGGGAACAAGCTCTACGAGCTGCGCGAGCGCGAGATCCTCAAGCAGCGCACCCGGATCGGCTTCGTCTTCCAGAACTTCCACCTCTTCCCGCACCTGACCGTCCTGGAGAACGTCGTCGAGGCCCCCGTCTCGGCCCTCAAGCGCCCCCGCAAGGAGGCCGAGGCCGCGGCCCGCAGGCTCCTCGAACGCGTCGGGCTCGCCGACAAGGCGGAGTCGTACCCCAAGCAGCTCTCCGGAGGACAGCAGCAGCGGGTCGCCATCGCCCGCGCGCTCGCCCTCGAACCGGGCCTGCTCCTCTTCGACGAGCCGACCTCCGCGCTCGACCCCGAACTGGTCGGCGAGGTCCTCGACGTCATCAAGGACCTGGCCGCCACCGGCACCACCATGATCGTGGTCACCCACGAGATCGGCTTCGCCCGCGAGGTCGCCGACACCGTGGTCTTCATGGACGAGGGCCGGATCGTCGAGCAGGGGCCGCCCGCCGACGTGCTGGACAGCCCGCGCCACGAGCGCACCCGCGCCTTCCTCTCCAAGGTCCTCTGACCCGCCTTCCCTTCCCCTTGCTTTCTCCTTTCACGACAGGAGCGTCACCATGAAGTCCCGCCGTACCCTTCTCACCGCCCTCGCCTCGCTCACCGCCCTCGGCGTCCTCACCGCCTGCGGCTCGGGCGAAGCCGCCGTCAACGAGGCCAAGTCCGAGGGGAAGAAGGGCAACGGCATCAACCTGAGCCCGGAGCAGAACCGCGTCCGCACCGCCAAGGTCGACGCCATCGCCGCCAAGCTCCCCGCGGCCGTACGGGAGAGAGGCACGCTCGTCCTCGGCGTCTCGGCCTCCGGCAATCCGCCCCTCGTCTTCCGGGCCACCGACGACAAGACGCTGATCGGCGTCGAGGTCGACATCGCCACCCTGGTCGCCGACACCCTCGGGCTGAAGCCCGACTTCAACGCCGTCTCGTGGGAGAACCTCTTCGTCGGCCTGGACAGCGGCAAGTACGACGGCGTCTTCTCCAACGTCACCGTCACCGAGGAGCGCAAGGACAAGTACGACTTCGCCACCTACCGCCTGGACAACCTGGCCTTCGAGGCCAAGAAGGGCTCCGGCTGGACGGTGAAGGGGCCCGAGGACGTGGCCGGGAAGGCGATCGCGGTCGGCTCCGGCACCAACCAGGAGAAGATCCTCGTCGACTGGTCCGCGCAGAACGAGAAGGCCGGGCGCAAGCCGGTCGACATCAAGTACTACCAGAACACCTCCGACTACTACCTGGCGCTCCAGTCCGGCCGGATCGACGCCTACCTCGGCCCCAACCCCGTCGCCGCCTACCACGTGCTCTCGGCGGGGCAGACGGAGGTCGTCGGCAAGTTCTCCGGGGCGGGCGCCGGACTCCAGGGCAAGATCGCGGCCACCACGAAGAAGGGCAGCGGGCTCGTCGCCGCCTACGCCGCCGCGCTCGACCACGTCATCCGGAACGGCACCTACGCGCAGGTCCTCAAGCGCTGGGGCCTCGACGGCGAGTCCGTGCAGAAGTCGGAGATCAACCCGCCCGGGCTGCCCCGCACCAAGAACTGAACCGTCGGCCCCGCGCCGCGAGCCGGCCGGCCGGGCCCCGTACCACCGGCCGGTCCGCCCGGCCCCGTACGGCGGACCGGGTGACCGGCTCCGTACCGCGAACCCGGCACCCCGGCCCCGTACGAGCCGCCCCGGCCGTCCGGTCCCGCACCGCACCGCGAGAACCCTTCCGAGAGAGACCGCATGACCAGCACCCGACCGCTCCACCTCGCCGCCGAGCTCGCCCCGGGCCACGGCCGGGCCGCCCCCGGCCCGGACACCGCCGCGCGCACGGTCGCGCTCGCCCGCCTCGCCGAGGCCGCCGGGCTCGACTTCCTCACCCACGACGACTCCTTCGCCCGCCCCGGCCTCGACGCGCTCGCCGTCCTCGCCCGGGTCGCCCCGGAGACCCGCTCCGTCGGCCTGGTGCCGACCGTGACCACCACGCACACCGAGCCCTTCCACGTCCAGGCCGCCGTCGCCACCCTCGACTGGGTCAGCCGGGGCCGGGCGGGCTGGCGGATCGACGTCTCCCCGACCGGCGCCGAGGCCCGGCTCTTCGGCCGCCGCCCGGCCCCGCCGACCGCCGAGCTGTGGCAGGAGGCGGGCGAGGTCGCCGAGGTCTCCCGCAAACTGTGGGACAGCTGGGAGGACGACGCCGAGATACGGGACGCGGCGACCGGGCGGTTCGTCGACCGCCGCAAGCTGCACCACGTGAACTTCCAGGGCGCGACCTTCTCGGTCAAGGGCCCCTCGATCGTCCCGCGGCCCCCGCAGGGCAACCCGGTGACCGTCGTCGACGCCACCCGCCCCGCCGCCCGGGAGACCGCCGCCCACCACGCCGACGTGGCCCTGATCGCGGCCGCCACCGCCGAGGAGGCCGCCGCGCTCCGCGCCGAACTGCACCGGGGCGCCCGCGCCCACGGCCGCGACCCCGGGCAGCTGCGCGTCCTGCTCTCGCTGACCGTCGACCCAGACGCGTACGAGGGCGGGCCCGGGGCGCTCGCCGGACTGATCGCGGACTGGCACGCGGGCGGTGCCGTCGACGGCTTCCACCTCGTCCCGGTCGTCCCGGAGCGGGACCTGGAGCGGTTCGCCGCCGTGACCGTGCCCCTGCTCGCCGGCCGGGGCCTCTTCCGCACGTCCTACGAGGGCACCACCCTCCGCGACCACCTCGGCCTCGAACGCCCCGAGAGCCAGTACGCCGCCGGCGCGCGCGTCCGGACGGGAGCGGGCGCATGAGCACGCGGGAGCCCCGCAAGCGGATCCACCTCGCCGCGCACTTCCCCGGCGTCAACTCCACCACCGTCTGGGCCGATCCGCGCTCCGGCTCGCAGATCGACTTCTCCTCCTTCGAACACCTCGCCAGGACCGCCGAGCGCGGACTCTTCGACTTCTTCTTCCTGGCCGAGGGGCTGCGGCTGCGCGAGCACGCGGGCCGCATCCACGACCTCGACGTCGTCGGCCGGCCCGAGTCGATCACCGTCCTGAACGCGCTGGCCGCCGTCACCGACCGGCTCGGCCTGGCCGCCACGGTCAACGCCACCTTCAACGAGCCCTACGAACTGGCCCGGCGGCTCGCCTCGCTCGACCACCTCAGCGCGGGCCGGGCCGCCTGGAACGTGGTCACCTCCTCGGACGCCTTCACCGGCGAGAACTTCCGGCGCGGCGGCTACCTGGACCGGGCCGACCGGTACACCCGGGCCGCCGAGTTCCTCGCCACCGCGCGGGAGCTGTGGGACTCCTGGACCCCGGAGGGCACCCCGAAGCCCTTCGCGCACAGCGGGCCGCAGTTCCGGATCGACGGCGAGTTCACCGTCCCGCGCTCCCCGCAGGGCCATCCGGTCGTCATCCAGGCCGGGGACTCGCCCGAGGGCCGCGAGTTCGCCGCCTCCGGCGCCGACATCGTCTTCACCCGGCACTCCACCCTGGAGGCGGGCCGGGAGTTCTACGCCGACGTCAAGGGCCGGCTCGCCCGCCACGGCAGGGAGCCGGGCGACCTGAAGATCATGCCGGGCGTGACGTACGTCCTCGGTGACACCGACGCCGACGCGCGGGAGAGGGCCGCCGAGATCCGCGCGCAGCAGGTCTCGCCGCAGAACGCGATCCTCGCCCTGGAGCAGATCTGGGGCCGCGACCTGTCCGGTCACGACCCCGACGGGCCGCTGCCGGACGTCGACCCCGACCCGGACTCGACGCTCGTGCAGGGCAGGGTGCGGGTCGCCGACCCGGTCGGCACGGCCCGGAAGTGGCGGGCGCTCTCCGAGGCCAAGGGCCTGTCGATCCGGCAGACCGTCATCGAGGCCACCGGCAGGCAGTCCTTCGTCGGCAGCCCGGAGACGGTCGCGGCTGCCCTGGAGGAGTTCGTCGCCACGGACGCCGCCGACGGCTTCATCCTCGTCCCGCACCTCACCCCCGGCGGCCTCGACGACTTCGTCGACCGGGTCGTCCCCCTGCTCCAGGAGCGCGGGGTCTTCCGCACGGAGTACACCGGCACGACGCTGCGGTCCCACCTCGGGCTCCCGAGCCCGTACGAAAGGGTTGAAAAGGCATGAGCACGGATCCACGGCAGGACTGGCGGGAGTGGCACGAGGCGCGCGAGGCCGCGGTCTCCGCCCCGTACGGCCCGCTCTCCCTCACGGGTCACCACTGGCTCTCCGGCCACCCGGAGGGGCGAATTCCGGCCGTTCCGGGGGAGTGGCGGGCGGACGGTGACGAGGTGGTCCTGACGGCGTCCGACGGGGACGGCCTCGCCGTCGACGGGAAGCCGTTCACCGGCACCGTCCGGCTCGCCGCCGACCAGGGGCCCACCGAGGAGTCCCGGGTCGCGGCGGGCGAGCGCCGGTTCGTGGTGCTGCGGCGCGAAGGGGAGTGGGCCGTACGGGACTTCGACCCCGGCGCGGAGCCGCGCCGCACCTTCCGGGGCATCGAGGCCACCCCGTACGACGAGCGCTGGGTGGTGCCCGGCGTCTTCCGTCCGTACGGGGAGATCCGTGGCGTGCGGGTCGAGAACGCCGACGGCCGTGAGCGGGACCTGGACCTCGCGGGCGAGCTGGTCTTCGAGGTGGACGGCGGCGAGCGCACGCTCCGGGTGGCGGTCGAGGAGGGCGGCTCCCTGTGGGCGGTTTTCGCGGACGCCACCAGCGGCGGCGACAGCCACCGCTTCCGCTTCCTGAAGCCCCCGGCCCCGGCGGCGGACGGCACGGTGACGGTGGACTTCAACCGGGCGCTGCTGCCGCCGTGCGCCTTCGCGGACCACTTCCTCTGCCCGTTCCCGCCGCCGGGGAACACGCTCGACGTGGCCGTCCCGGCGGGGGAGCGGCGGCTCGCGCGGGGCTGATCGGCAACCGCGCGGTGCGGCGGGGTGGTTGACGGCTGTACGGCTGAAAGGCGCCCTTGCGGCGTGAAGTCGTACGGTCGGAGACTCCCCCACAGCGCCGGCCTCCGGGCCGCGCCTCACGGGCCCGACACCCCACTGCGGGCCCCCGATTCCCCTCGGGAGGAACGAGAAGTGAGGACCATGCGCACCACCCCCACGAGAACGATCCGGCTGCTCGCCGTCACCGCGGGCCTCGCCGCCGCCGCGGCGCTCGCCGTCCCCACCGCGAACGCCGACTCCGCCGGAACCGCGGGCACCTACAGCGCCGCCGCCCTCGCGGCGACCGGCGACGCGGTCCGCGCCGCCGACGTGGCAGGCACGGCCTGGCACGTCGACACCGCCACCGGCCGGCTCGTCCTCACCGCCGACTCCACCGTCAGCGCGGCGGAGATAGCGAAGATCAAGGAGCGGGCCGGGGCCAACGCCGCGGCCATCGAGGTCGAACGGACCCCGGGCCGCTTCAGCAAGCTGATCTCCGGCGGCGACGCCATCTACGCCGACGCCGGCTGGCGCTGCTCGCTCGGCTTCAACGTCCGCGACAGCGCGGGCACCTCCTACTTCCTGACCGCCGGACACTGCACCGACGGCGCCCGCACCTGGTACGCCAACTCCGCGAAGACCACCGTCCTCGGGACCACCGCCGGGTCCAGCTTCCCGGGCAACGACTACGGCCTGGTCCGCTACACCAACAGCTCCATCGCCAAGCCCGGCAACGTCGGCAGCGTGGACATCACGAGCGCCGGCAACGCCACGGTCGGCCTGTCGGTCACCCGCCGGGGCTCCACCACCGGCATCCACAGCGGCAGCGTGACGGGCCTCAACGCCACCGTGAACTACGGCGGCGGCGACATCGTCTCCGGCCTGATCCGCACGAACGTCTGCGCCGAGCCCGGCGACTCCGGCGGCCCGCTCTACTCGGGCAGCCGGGCCATCGGCCTCACCTCGGGCGGCAGCGGCAACTGCTCCTCGGGCGGCACGACCTTCTTCCAGCCCGTGACGGAGGCGCTGAACGCGTACGGGGTGAGCGTGTACTGAGCGAACCGCGCGGGGGCGAGCGGCCCCGGCGTGAGGAAGGCGGAAGGCCCCGGCACTCCTGTGCCGGGGCCTTCCCGCGTCCCGCGTCATACGTCCCGTGGCCGCCGCCAACTCCCGCATTATCAGATCGTCATGACGGCGCATCACTTTTTACCGACGCGTAACTTCCCAGCCGTGGCTACCCGTGCGTAGCTTGGCTGAAGCGCATCCCCACTTGTGGTCCGGACCGCAGGGCACAGCACCCCACCTTTCCCCTTGAGCCGCAAGGAGATCGCCCGATGCTGCCCTGGAAGCACGCCGTCAGAGCGCTGTCCGTCCTGCTGCTGACCGCCGCCGCCACCCTCGCCCCCACCGCCGCCTCCGCCGCCCCCGACCGGGCCGGAACCGTCGCCGCCGCGTCCAGCCGTGGCTGGAACGACTTCTCCTGCAAGCCCTCGGCCGCGCACCCGCGCCCCGTCGTCCTCGTCCACGGCACCTTCGGCAACTCCGTCGACAACTGGCTCGGTCTCGCGCCGTACCTCGTCAACCGCGGGTACTGCGTCTTCTCGCTCGACTACGGGCAGCTCCCGGGCGTGCCCTTCTTCCACGGCCTCGGCCCCGTCGAGGCCTCCGCCGGACAGCTCGCCACCTACGTCGACCGGGTCCTCGCCGCCACCGGCGCCCCCGAGGTCGACCTCGTCGGACACTCGCAGGGCGGCATGATGCCCCGCTGGTACCTGAAGTTCCTCGGCGGGGCCGACAAGGTGAACGCGCTCGTCGGCATCGCCCCGAACAGCCACGGCACCACCCTGCTCGGCCTCACCAGGCTGCTGCCGTACTTCCCCGGGGTCGAGGACCTCATCAGCTCCAGCACTCCGGGCCTCGCCGACCAGGTCGCCGGCTCGCCCTTCGTCACCAGGCTCAACGAGGGCGGCGACACCGTGCCGGGGGTCCGCTACCACGTCATCGCGACCCAGTACGACGAGGTCGTCACGCCGTACCGCTCGCAGTTCCTGAGCGGCCCGAACGTCACCAACGTGCTCATCCAGGACAAGTGCGCGCTCGACCTGTCCGAGCACGTGGCGATCGGCACGGTGGACCGGGTGACCTTCCACGAGGTGGCCAACGCCCTCGACCCGGCCCGCGCGACCCCGACCACCTGCCTCTCCGTGATCGGCTGAGACGCCGCTCGACACACGGCCGGGCCCTTCGGAAGGGGACCCGGCCGTGTCCGCCTTCGCTCCGTCGGCCCAACAGAAACGCCCTCTGATGGTGCAACCTCGTGACATGGGTTCTAAATGTCATCAGGTGTGTGTTTCCGGCACACCGAGAGACAGCCATGGTGGGCGTCCCGAAGGCGTCCACGAACGGAGCCTGTGACATGACCACCGACCTTCCTCACACCCATCCGACGGAAGAGGACATAGGAAGAGAGCCGATCGAAGGGCCCGTCTCCGGGTCGCACTCTCAGTCGGCTGTCTCCCCGTCCCCGGCACCCGACGCGCCGAACCTTCCCGTTCGTCCGGCCCTGCCCTACGCGGCGCCGGACGTCCCGGTCCTGCCGGCGGCCCCGGTCGATCCCGCCCACCGGGGCGACGCGGCCCCGCCGGAGACGTGGCGGTTCGATCCGCCGGCCGGTCCGCCGGTCGACCCCCCGGTCGACCCCCCGGCCGCCCCGCCGACCGCCCCGGCCGAGCCCGGTGAGGAGGCGCGGGCCGTCCCGGAGGTCCCGGACCAGCACGAGACCGGCGACGAGGCGGTCCACACCCTTCTGACGACGGCGGCGACCGAACGCCCGGTGAACGAGGTCGCCGCGCTCGTGGCCCGGCTCCAGGAGACCGGTGAGCTGTCCAGCCCCGCGGACGTGGCGCTCCGCGCGGCCGCCGTCACCCGCCCCCTGGACGAGGTGCGCGAGCTGCTCGCCCTCCTGAACGCCTCGGGATACGAGCTCCACCAGGCCGAGACCACGCTGCGCGCCGCGGCGGTGGGCAGGCCGATCGAGGACGTGGTGCGGCTCGTCGGCATCCTCGGCACCGACAGCAGCGACTGGCAGCCCACCGAGCACGGGAACACCGCGGAATGGAAGGCCGGGTCCGCCGGGGAGCCCGCCCCGGCTCCCGCCGGTCCGCAGCGCTCCCGGGACGCCGCCAAGCGGACGGGGGCGTCCCTGGACGGCGCGCTGGCCGCGGGCCCCGGCAGCCACAGCAGTTCCCCGGCGCTGCGGTCGGCCCTGCGCTGGCCGGCGGCGCTCGCGCTGCTCGCCTGCGGCCTCGTCCACCTGCCGACGGACCTCACGGGCCTGCGCGCCGGCGGCGACACGGAGACGCTGTCCGTGGTCGTCACCGTGCTCTGCCTGGTGGGCGGCGTGTGGCTCGCGGCACGGGACACCCTGGTGGCCTGGGCCGCCGCCGCGGGCCTCGGCGTCGCCGTCATCGCGCTCCACGGAGTCGCGAGCGCCCGTACGGTCGACCTGCTGAGCGGCAGCCTCGGTGCCACGTCCGCCTGGGCGAAGGCGGTGGCCCTGCTGGGCGCCGTGGCCGTCGTCGCCCTGGCCGCCTCGGTCGTGGTGCGGCACACGAGGGCGGCCGGCACGGCGGGCAACGCCTGACGCCCCGGCCGCCGAACACCGTCCCCGCTCGGGCAGCCCCAGGCTGCCCGAGCGGACGGGCGTCAGGCCCGGCGGCGCCGGGCGGTCCCGAAGAGCACGGCCGCACCGACCGCGAGCACGGCGGCGCCGCCGATCGCGAGGTACGGGGTGCCGGCGTCGCCGCCGGTCTCGGCCAGCTCCACGCCGGAGCCGGACGTGCCGGCGGGGGCGGGCGCGTTGGGCGAGGACGGGGCGGCGGGCGCCGAGGAGGACGATGCGGGGGCCGCCGCCCCCTCGGCACCCGTCCCCGCGGTGCCGGTCCCCCCGGCACCCCCGGTCCCGGCACCCGTGTCCCCGGCGCCGGTCGCCGGGTCGTCGTCCCCGTGCCCGCCGTGCTCGACCGAGGACTGTCCCTTGCCGTCCTCGATCTGCTGGTCGGTGGGGGCGGAGGCGCTCGGCGCCGGGGAGCCGCCGTCCTGCCCGAACACCACGTCGGAGCAGGTGTAGAAGGCCTCGGGGGAGTCGGAGCGCTGCCAGACCGAGTAGATCAGGTGGCGGCCGGACTTCTTCGGCACGGTCCCCTGGAAGACGTAGTCGCCGTTCTGCATCCCCGGGTCGGTCACCGTCACGAACGGCTTCTCCTCCAGGTCGGACCACGTGAGCGGCTTCGACGGGTCGTAGCCGTCCTTCGTCACGTACAGCTCGAACGAGCCCTTGTGCGGCGCGGTCCCCTTGTAGCGGAAGGTGTGCGCCCCGGCGTCCAGCTTGCTCGCCGGCCAGTCGGCCCGCGCCAGGTCGAGCCCGCGGTACTTGTCGTTGCCCGCGCTGCACAGCTTGCCGTCCGGGATCAGCCGCCGGTGCTGCCCGGCCGCGTTCGCGATGTTCACCGCGTTCCAGTCGTAGAACGCCTGCGTCCCGCTCGCCGCCACCGCCGCCTTGCAGGCCGCCGACTTCGGGGACTCCGGCCCCTCCGCGTAACAGGCCGAGACCCGGCTCACCGGATCCGTCATCGACCCGTGCGCGAACGCGGGCCCGGCCGGCAGCCCGACCAGAGCCAGCACGGTACCGGCGGTGACGACTGCGGCCGAACGACGAGAGGTCATGGGAGGACAGCTCCTTCACGGGGGTGAACGCGGGGGTCGCCCAGCAAGCTAGCCGCCCACGACCGCGAAAACCCCCGTGAGAAGCGGCGGAGGCCCATCCTTAGGCCCCCTTTAAGGAACCACTAAGCGACGCCTGAGGAACCGTCCCGGCCGGCCCTCCGGGCCCCCGTCAGCCCAGCCGCCGGTACCGCCGTTCCGGGCGGCCCGTGCCGCCGTAGCGGAGGGTGACCTCCGCGCGGCCCGTCTCCGCGAAGTATTCGAGGTAGCGGCGGGCGCTGACGCGGGAGAGGGAGCCGGCCTCGGCGCACTCCGTGGCCGAAAGGCCCTCCGGGTGGGCGCGCAGGACCGAGTCGACCAGGTCGGCGGTGGGGGCGGCGAGGCCCTTGGGGAGTTCGCGGGAGCCGCGCGGGCGGGTGCCGAAGATCTGGTCGACGTCCTCCTGCCGGGCCTCGTCCAGGTCGTCGAGGCGGCTGCGCAGCGAGGCCACGTGCCGCAGCTGCTCGTGCAGCGCCGCCTGGCTGAACGGCTTGATCAGGTAGTGCAGCGCCCCGGCCCGCAGCGCCGAGCGGATCGTCCCCGCGTCCCGCGCCGCCGTGATGAAGAGCGCGTCCGTGGCGTGCCCCGCCGCGCGCAGCTCCCGCAGCACCCGGACGCCGTCCATGTCGGGCAGGAACACGTCGAGCAGTACCAGGTCGGGCCGCAGCCGCTCGGCCGCGCGCAGGGCCTCGGCGCCGCTGTGCGCGACCCCGGCCACCGTGAAGCCCGCCACCGCCGAGACATAGCGGCAGTGCAGCCTGGCGACCATGAAGTCGTCGTCGACCACCAGCACCTTCGTCACGCCGACCCACGCTAGGTCCCGACCACAACGACCACAACGTCCGTTGGTTGCGGAAGAGAGACAGCTTCTTAACGCGCGGGCAACATGTGGGCCACCTCACACCCCCTTTCCCTCCTACCTGAGAGGCGGCCACACGTGCGGTTGCGCACCCCCTTCGCCCTCCTCGGAGCGGCGCTGCTCGTGCTGGTGGGTCCGCCGCTGCTCAGCCCGGGCAGCGGCTCCGACACCGGCACCCGGATCCCCGGCCTGCGCCTGATGGTCCCCAACACCCCCGGCGGCGGCTACGACATCACCGCCCGCACCGCCGCCAAGAACGCCGAGGAAGCCGGACTCACCGGCGACGTCGAGGTCTTCAACCTGCCCGGCGCCGGCGGCACCGTCGGCCTCACCCGGCTCGTCGGCGAACGCGGCAACGGACGCCTCGCCATGTCCATGGGCCTCGGCGTCGTCGGCGCCGTCCACACCAACAAGACCCCGAGCACCCTCACCGACACCACCCCGATCGCCCGGCTCACCGAGGAGCAGGACATCGTCGTGGTCGCCAAGGACTCCCCGTACAAGACGATCCGGGACCTCCTCGCGGCCTGGAAGAAGGCCCCCGGCAAGCTGCCCGTCGGCGGCGGCTCCTCGCCCGGCGGACCCGACCACCTCGCCCCCATGCTGATGGCCCGCGCCGCAGGCATCGCCCCCAAGGACGTCAACTACGTCCCCTTCGACGGCGGTGGCGAACTCCTCGCCTCCATCCTCGGGAACAAGGTCGCCTTCGGCGTCTCCGGCGTCGGCGAGTACCTCGACCAGATCGAGGCCGGCGAACTGCGCCTCCTCGCCGTCACCGGCCCGAAGCGCGTCCCCGGCCTCGACGCCCCCACCCTCCGCGAGGCCGGACTCGACACCGAGTTCACCAACTGGCGCGGCATCGTCGCTCCGCCCGGCCTCTCCGACGCCGAGCGCGACAAGCTCGTCGCCCTCGTCACCGCCCTGCACGGCTCCCCGCAGTGGCGCGAGTCGATGAAGACCCACGGCTGGGACGACGCCTTCCTGCCCGGCGAGCGCTTCGGCGACTTCCTCGCCGAGCAGGACCGGCGCGTCGCCTCCGTCCTGAAGGAGCTGGGACTGTGAAGCCGACCGCCCCCAGGAAGCCGACCGCTCCCAGGAAGCCGACCGTTCTCAGGAAGCCGGCGGTCCCCGCCTGGCTGCGCGGACGCTCCGAACTCGGCGTCGGAGCCCTCCTCTTCCTCCTCGGCGTCCTCGTCCTCACCGACGCCCTCACCCTCGACGACACCGTCACCGGACGCGGCCCGGTCGGCCCCGCGACCGTCCCCCTCGTCGTCGGCTGCGGCCTCCTCGCCGTCTCCGTCCTCCTCACCGTCGACGTCCTGCGCGGCGGCCGGGGCGAGGCCGAGGGCGGCGAGGACGTCGACCTGACCGAACCCGCCGACTGGCGCACCGTCCTGCTCCTGGCCGGCGTCTTCCTCGGCTTCGCCGTCCTCATCGGCCCCGTCGGCTTCCCCGTCGCCGGCGCCCTCCTCTTCTGGGGAGCGGCCCACGCCCTCGGCAGCCGCCACCTCCACCGCGACCCGCTGATCGCGGCCGGCCTGTCGCTCCTCACCTACGCCGTCTTCGACAAGCTGCTCGGCGTCCCGCTGCCCGGCGGCCCCCTGATGGGAGTGATCTGACCCGTGGATTCCCTGAACTCCCTCATCGACGGCTTCGGGACCGCCCTCACCCCGGTGAACCTGCTCTGGGCCGCCCTCGGCGTGCTCCTCGGCACCGCCATCGGCGTCCTGCCCGGCATCGGCCCCGCCATGGCCGTCGCCCTGCTGCTCCCGGTGACCTACGGACTCGACCCGACCGGCGCCTTCATCATGTTCGCCGGCATCTACTACGGGGCCATGTTCGGCGGCTCCACCACCTCCATCCTGCTCAACACCCCCGGCGAGAGCGCGGCGGTCGTCGCCGCCATCGAGGGCAACCCGATGGCCAAGGCAGGGCGCGGTGCGCAGGCCCTCGCCGCCGCGGCCGTCGGTCACTTCGCCGGCGGCATGATCGGCACGATCCTGCTCGTCGTCCTCGCCCCGACCGTCGCCGCGCTCGCCGTCGACATCGGCGCCCCCGACTACCTGGCCCTCATGGTCCTCGCCTTCATCGCGGTGACCTCCGTCCTCGGCTCCTCCCGCGTCCGCGGCCTCGCCTCCCTGCTCGTCGGCCTCACCATCGGCCTGGTCGGCCTGGACGCGATGACCGGGCAGCAGCGCCTCACCTTCGGCTCGCTCCAGCTCGCCGACGGCGTCGACGTCGTCATCGTCGCGGTCGGCCTCTTCGCCATCGGCGAGGCCCTGTGGGTCGCCGCGCACCTGCGCCGCACGGCGGGCGAGGCCATCCCGGTCGGCCGCCCCTGGCTGGGCCGGGAGGACGTGAAGCGCACCTGGAAGCCCTGGCTGCGCGGCCCGTTCATCGGCTTCCCCTTCGGCGCCATCCCGGCCGGCGGCGCCGAGATCCCGACCTTCCTCTCGTACGTCACCGAGAAGCGCCTCTCGAAGCACGGGGAGCAGTTCGGCAAGGGCGCCGTCGAAGGCGTCGCCGGGCCCGAGGCGGCGGCCTCCGCCTCCGCCGCCGGCACGCTCGTCTCCATGCTGACCCTCGGCCTGCCCACGACCGCCGTCGCCGCCGTGATGCTGGCCGCGTTCCAGCAGTACGGCATCCAGCCCGGCCCGCTGCTCTTCGAGCGGGAGCCCGAGCTCGTGTGGGGCCTGATCGCCTCGCTCTTCGTCGGCATGGTGCTCCTGCTCGCGCTCAACCTGCCGCTCGCCCCCGTCTGGGCCAAGCTGCTGCGCATCCCCCGCCCGTACCTCTACGCCGGCATCCTCTTCTTCGCCGCCGTCGGCGCGTACGCGGTCGGCGGCGAGGCGCTCGACCTGGTCGTCCTGCTCGTCATCGGCCTGATCGGCCTGGGAATGCGCCGCTACGGCCTGCCGGTGCTGCCCGCCGTCATCGGCGTCATCCTCGGCCCGGCCGCCGAACAGCAGCTGCGCCGCGCCCTCCAGATCAGCGACGGCTCCCCGGCCGGGCTCGTGAACACCCCGTTCTCGATCACCGTGTACGCGGTCGTCGTCCTCCTGCTCGCCTGGCCGCTCCTGCGGCGGGCGGTCACCCGGCGTGAGGACCCCGCCCCACCGAAGGGATGAACTTCGGCCATTCGACGGCCGGATCCGGGTATCCCTGGCGGGCAGTACCATCCCCCACCCCGAAGGGACCCCCCATGCGCGTCCGGCTCGTTCTCGCCGCAGCCGCCCTGCTCACCGCCGCCGTCGCCCCTCTCGCCCACGCGGGAGGGGCCGACGGCCACCACACCATCGACCGGCCCGCCGGAAGCCACCTCCGCGACGGTCACCTCCATGACGGCCGCTTCACCAACGGCCTCCTCACCGACGGTCGCCTCCGCGACGGCCACTTCACCAACGGCCTCTTCGTCGACGCGTACGGAACCGTCGCCGACGACAGCACCGTCACCCTCTCCGGCAGCTACCGGTGCCTCGACGACAGCGCGGGCCCCGTCTTCGTCGGCTCCACCCTCGTCCAGGGGGACCGCTCCACCGGCATCGGCGGCACCCGTGCCGTCTGCGACGGGCACCTCCACACCTGGACCAACAGCTCCGTGGTGAAGGACCCCGCCTACGTCCGCGGCGCCGCCCGCGTGGAGGCCACCCTCATGCAGCTCAGCGGGACCGGCCTGCCGCTGCCCCGCTTCCTCGCCACCGAGAAGACGGACGTCGAGCTGCGCTGACGCGCCTCCCTACCGGGACCCGCCCAGCAGGCCGACCAGACCGGAGCGGCCGAGTGCCTCGAGCTCGTCGAGGGCGGCCACGGCCCGGTCCGCCGCCTCCGGATCGGAGGCGGCGAGGCCGCTCGCCGCGAACTCGTCCTCGTCGAGCCGCAGCACCTCGCTGCCGTCCGCCGACACCCACAGGTCCAGGTCCAGGTCCTCGACCACCACCCCGGAGCCGCCGATCACCGGCGGCCGGGTGACGTCGCAGTACCAGCCCTTGAGGACGCCGTCGCCGGACCGCACCTCCTTGACCGTGAACCAGCGGCCCCGCCAGTAGTGCTCCACGAACACGTCGCCCGGCTCGAACCGCACGAAGCCGAAGTCCCGCACCCCCTCGGCCGCCCACGGCGCGCGCACCGAGAGCCGGCCGGGCCCCTCCACGAGCACCTCGGCCGGGTAGCGGATCTTCGTCCGGCCCGCCTTCGTCAGGGTGACCTCAACCGAGCGTCCGGACATGCCGCACCTCCGTCGCCGCGATCTCGTAGCCGAACCACGCGTTGATCGCCAGCATCGGCCCGTTGCCGGCGTCGTTCCCCGTGAACGCCTCCGTACAGCCCGCCTCCCGGGCCCGGTGCAGCGACGCGTTCTTCACCAGCTTGGCGAGCCCCCGGCCCCGGAAGGCCGGCGCCGTGCCCGTCATCCCCGTGTGGTACTGGCCGAGACCGTCCGTCTGCGCCACGCTGAACGCGGCCGGCACCCCGTCCACCACCGCCACCGTCGTCAGCGACCGGTCGAGGAGGGGGTGCTCCCAGGTGGTCTCCCGCCAGTGCGCGTAGTCGTCCAGCTCGACCGTCACGTCGCCCGGCTCGTCCGCGGTCGTCACCGCGTCCAGCTCGAACAGCGGCCGCGGATCGGCCGCGAAGTCCTCGGCCGTCAGCAGCTCGACACCGGCGGGCGGCGCCTGGAGGGGCGGCAGCCCGGCCCGTGCCAGGTCGAGCCGGAGGAAGTGGGCCGACCGGCTGGGGGAGTACCCCCGCCGTTCCGCCCAGGCCCGGTGCTCCGGCGCGTCCAGGACCCAGCTGTAGAGGGTGCGCGCGCCGTGCGCGGCCAGGTGCTCCTCGGCGGCGCGCAGCAGCAGCGTCCCCGCGCCGCGCCCCTGGTGGGCGGGGTCCACGTACACGTTGAGGGAGCCGATGCCCGGTTCCGGGGAGTCGTGGGCGATCCGCAGCTGGACGGTGCCGACGACCTCTCCGTCCCCGTCCACGGCCACGAGCGGGCGCGCGTGGCTGTCGGGGTGGGCGTGCGCCCAGTCGAACACGAGCTGTTCGGCGGTCGCGAGCATGAAGGGGAGCGCGGCACGGCGGACCCGGGCGAAGCCCTCGGCGTCCCCGTCCCGCACGTAACGGACGATCAGAGTCATGTGGGCGCACGCTACGGGCAGAGGACGCACCGCCGCCTCCCCTTTTCCGGTGGGGTGGGGGCAGAATCGGCGGGTGACACTCACCATCGTCGTGGACCACGAATCCACCACCGCTCCCTACGAACAACTGCGTGCCCAGATCTCGGAGCGGGCCCGGTCGGGCGGACTGCCGGTCGGCTACAAACTGCCGACGGTACGGGGACTCGCGGAGCAGCTGGGGCTCGCAGCGAACACGGTCGCCAAGGCGTACAAGGCCCTTGAGGCGGACGGGGTCGTCGAGACGCGCGGGCGCCACGGGACCTTCGTCGCCGCCGCGGGGGACGCGGCCAGCCGCCGGGCCGCCAGCGCCGCCGCCCAGTACGCCGAGGAGACCCGCCGCCTCGGCCTCAGCCGCGAGGCCGCCGAGGCGGCGATGAACGAGGCCCTGCGGGCCGCGTACGACGACTGACCCCTACAGGTACAGCCCCGCCCCCGCCGCGCGGGGCTCCGGGAGGTCCGCCGGGGGCGTGCCTCGGCGGAGCGCGAACAGCTCCGCCAGCGTCGCGCCCTCGCGCGGCACGCCCTCCTCGCGCCCGAGCCACGCCACCGACTCGGCCCGGCTCAGCGGCCCCACCTCGATGCGGGCCAGGCAGCGGCCCGGCCGGACCACGGCCGGATGCAGCCGCTCCAGGTCCTCGTTGGTGGTGACCCCGACCAGGACGTTCCGCCCCTGCCCGAGCAGCCCGTCCGTCAGGTTGAGCAGCCGGGACAGGGCCTGGCCCGCGGTGTGCTTCGCCTCGCCCCGGATCAGCTCGTCGCAGTCCTCCAGGAGCAGCAGCCGCCAGCGGCCCTTCGCCGTGCCCTCGTCCTCCCCGATGGCGATGTCCATCAGATAGCCGACGTCGTTGAAGAGCCGCTCCGGGTCGAGCACGCAGTCCACCTGGCACCAGTCCCGCCAGGACCGCGCCAGGGTCCGCAGCGCGGACGTCTTGCCGGTGCCCGGCGGCCCGTGCAGCAGCAGGAGGCGGCCCGCGACGGAGTCGGGCGTCACCTTCATCAGCCGGTCCATGGACTCGGCCACCGGCGCCGCGTAGTGGGGCCGGACCTCCTCCCACGTCCCGGCGCTGATCTGCCGGGTGGTGCGGTGCGGGCCGCGCCGGGGCGACATGTGCCAGAAGCCCATCGTCACGTTCTCGGGCTGCGGCTCCGGCTCGTCCTTCGCCCCGTCCGTGGCCTCGCCGAGGATCCGCTTCGCCAGCTCCTCGTCCGTGGCCGTCACGGTGACGTCCGCGCCCCGGTTCCAGCGGGAGACCAGGAGCGTCCAGCCCTCGCCCTC
This sequence comes from Streptomyces bikiniensis, assembly GCA_000716465.1. Lineage (GTDB taxonomy): Bacteria > Actinomycetota > Actinomycetes > Streptomycetales > Streptomycetaceae > Streptomyces > Streptomyces bikiniensis. Next base: position 125,676 of record JNWL01000013.1, on the reverse strand, counting down.
GGCGAGCAGGGCGCTGCGGTCGTCGTCCTTCGAGGCCCGCAGCACGCGCGCGCCCGCCGGGAGCAGCGTCGCCTCCGGCTTGACCCGGTCCAGGGTGGTGCTGTGCGCGTGGGGCTGCTCGCCGGTCGCGAAGCGGCCGAGGAACAGCGCGTCGACGACGTCCGACGGCGAGTCGCTGTCGTCGAGGTTGAGCCGGATCGGCAGCGACCGCTGCGGTGCGGACGGTGCCGGTGGGGTGTCAGCCATGGCGCCCATGATCCGGCAACCGGGTGCGCGGCGCACCGTCTTTTGGGCGGGGCGCGCCCCCGGTCGCCGGAGTGGCGGTACGTCAGATCCAGTGGCCCCGCAGCGCGCCCCGGGCGCGCCGGGCGAGCGCGTACCCCTTCGTCATGGCCCGGTCGGCCGCGAAGTTCCGCGCGATCGCGCGGCCCTCGATCAGCCGGACGAACTCCTCGGTGCCGGTGGAGCGGCGCACGGTCACCCGTTCCAGGGCGTACGGCCCCTGGCGGCGGCGGGCGAGCGCGTTGCCGACGGCGAGCGCCTGGGCGAACCCGGCCTCCCGGACCGCCCGGCGGACCCGCCGGCTGGAGTACCCGTACGGGTGGGCGAAGGAGACGGGGGCGGTGCCCAGCTCCTCGCCGACGACCTCCCGGCAGCGCAGCGTCTCGAACCGGAGCCGTGCCGCGTCGAGCTGGTCGAGCTGCGGGTGGCTGTGGCTGTGGCCGCCGATCTCCGCCCCGGCGTCGGCCAGTTCGCGCACCTGCGCCCAGTCGAGCATGGTGTCGGGCGCGCCGCCCTCGTCGTGCCTGCCGCGCAGCCAGCCGGTCGAGACGAAGACGGTGCTCGCGAAGGAGTGCTTCGCGAGGACCGGCAGGGCGTGCCGGTGCACGCCCTCGTAGCCGTCGTCGAAGGTGATGAGCAGCGGCCGGGCGGGCAGCGGCGCCCCGTCCCGCCAGGCGGCGGCGAGCCCGGCGGTGGTCAGCGGCGTGAACCCCCGCTCGGCGACCACCGCCATCTGCGCGGCGAACGCCTCGGGCGTCACGGAGAGCCCGAGGACGGCGGGGGCCGGGTCCCGGTCGACGGCGTGGTACATGAGGATGGGCACGGGGCCGGCACCGGCCGTTGTCCCGGTCACGCGGCCGCTCCCCCGGCGGCTCCGCTCGTGGCGGCCCCGTCCCCGGCGCGCGGGGCGGTCGGCCCGTCGGCGCGCTCGATCGGCCCCCAGGAGAAGGTGGTGCCGGAGCGGCGGGCCCGGAGCCGGCCGAGGGCGTAGCCGCCGGCCGCGAGGGCGACCCCGGTGACGATGGCCCCGGCGCGGCCCGCGCCGCCGGAGCGGCCGCGCAGCGCGTCGCCCACCCCGCGCAGGACGCCGGCGGGCAGCACCCGGGTGGTGTAGCGCCGTTCGGACTCCAGGCCCTTCTGCGCGCCGACGCTCTGCGCGACGAGCGCCTTGGAGAGCCCTTCGGCGTACACGCGGGTGCGGAAGTAGTCGAAGCGCTCGCGGGCTGCGGGCACCTTGTGGTGGACGACCGCCCGGTCGTCCATGAGCAGGACCGCCCCGGGCAGCGCCCTGGAGAGCCGGATGCACAGCTCGGTCTCCTCGCCGCCCAGGGGCCGCCGGTCGCCGTCCCGGCCGATGCCGGTGGCGAAGCCGCCCGCCGCGTCGAAGGCCGTACGGCGGAAGGAGGCGTTGCCGCCGAGCACGTTCCGCACGGGGACGCGGCCCGGGGCCAGGCCCCGGTACGTACAGCCGACGACCCAGTCGAACTCCTCCGGGAACCAGGCCGGGCGGTGGCCGGAGGCCCAGGCGGGCAGGGTCCGGCCGCCGACGGCCATGACGCGCGGGTCGTCGTAGGCGGCGGCGAAGTGGTGGAGCCAGTCCCGCTCGGCGACGGCGTCGTCGTCGAGGAAGGCCACGAACGCGCCGCGGGCGGCGGCGATTCCGGTGTTGCGGCCGGCGGAGAGCCCGCGGGGGCCTGCGTTGGCGAGCACCCGCACCTCCTCCCCGAGCCGTGCGTCCGCGTACTCCTCGGCGAGCCGTGCGCGCAGACGCTCGTTGTGGTCGACCACGAGGAGCGTCTCCAGGGCCGGCAGGGACTGCTTCCGTACGGAGTCGACGGCGGCGAGGACGTCCTCCCACCGGTCCTCCGTGTAGACGCAGATCACCACCGAGAAGCCGTGCGGGGACGTGCCGTCGCTCAAGACGCCTCTCCCCGGGGGACGCTGACCGAGAAGGGAGCGGGCCGGCGGCGGGCCGCCCTGGCGGGGGACTTCTCCTTGAGGATGACCTTCAGGACCCGGATGCCGTCGCGCACGGCGTTGAGGTTGCTGACGCCGTTGATGCGGTTGTACTCGTGGCTCGGCACCTCCTGCACCTTGAGGCCGGCCTTGACGACCCGGATGTTGATCAGGGTCTCGATCTCGAATCCGGTGCAGTCGAGGGTGACCTTGTCGAGGCAGTGGCGCCAGAAGGCGTTGTAGCCGTAGCAGAGGTCGGTGTAGCGGGCGCCGAACTTGCGGTTGACGAGGGTGCAGAGGGCCCAGTTCCCGAGCCTTCGGAGGGGCGTCATGTCGTCCGTTCCGCCGCCGTTGGCGAAACGGGATCCCTTGGCGAAGTCCGCGCCGCCGACGAGTGCGGAGACGTAGGAGACGATCTCCTGGCCGTCGGCCGATCCGTCCGCGTCGACCATGACGATGATGTCGCCGGTGCAGGCGGCGAAACCGCTGATCAGCGCGTCGCCCTTGCCTTTTCCGACCTGCTTGACGACCTTGACGTCCGGCCGGAGCCCACGGGCGACGTCGACCGTGTCGTCGGTGGAATTTCCGTCGACGAGGACGACTTCGTGAATCCATTCCGGCAGCGTCTTGAAGACGTACGGAAGGTTTTCGGCCTCGTTCATGGCGGGAATGACGACGCTCACCGGTGGAGTGATCGCGAGGTGCGAGGTGATGGCCCGGTACTGGGCGGCTATTCGACTCGGCTCGGTCATTTCTTGGCCCGTGGCGGCCGGGCGCAGGAACGAGCTCATGGGTCTTTTTCCCTCTCGTCCGGTGGGCCGCCCACCCCTTGGGCGACCCGATGGTGTGTCCGGTGCGAAAGGGGGGTTGTCGCCATGCCGCACGGAGGCGATCGCCTTGCGGGATCGCCGAGTTGGCATGGCCGGCCGCGCGGTACCCGTGGCTCGGCTCGTGTTCGAACACCGAGCACGGCACCCCCCTACCGCGCCCCGTACCGGAACCCTCGTGATGCTGGAGCCCTCCCCTGGGCCACTTTGCATGAGGAACCGGTGCGGGTGAGATGTACGACGGTATTGATGAATGGGACTGTATGGCAAGTCCCGGTTCGGTGGCCCGCTTTTCTGTATTTTGACGGCGCTTCAGTGATCGAATGTGCGACCGTCCCGATCGGATTCGATCAGTCCCGTGACGCGTCGGGGAACGGTGGGGCGAGGGCTTACCCCTGTGCATGGAAGTGTGAATGTGCCGCGGTTCCGACCGGGCCCTGAGCGGGACCGGAGGGTCCGCTTCCTCTAGTGGCCGGATTTCGCCGGTCCCTGAGGGTGGAGCGGAGGAAGTTCACCCCCAGTTTTGGCATGAACACTTCCTGCTCGGCGGTTTCACTGCTACTACCTGGTAACGCAGAGACCCTGCTACAGGAGGTTCCATGAGACTGTCCCGATTCACTGCGCTTTCCTCCTCGCTCCTGCTCGGTGCCGTCCTCGCCCTCACCGGGGCGGGCGCCGCCCAGGCGGCGGAGTCCGCCGCACTCGACTACGTGGCCCTGGGCGACTCGTACTCCTCCGGCGTGGGAGCCGGCAGTTACGACAGCGCCAGCGGCGACTGCAAGCGCTCCACGAAGGCGTACCCCGTCCTCTGGAAGAACGCGAACGCCCCCTCCTCGTTCGCCTTCACCGCTTGCTCGGGTGCCCGAACGGGTGATGTGACCGCCAATCAGCTCGGACCGCTCTCGGCCGCCACCGACCTGGTCTCCCTCACGATCGGGGGAAATGACGCCGGTTTCGCCGACGTCATGACGACCTGTGTGCTCCAGTCCGAGTCCACCTGCGTCAACCGCGTGAATCAGGCCAAGGCCTACGTCGACTCCACCCTGCCCGGCAAGCTCGACTCCGTGTACAGCGCCATCAGGAACAAGGCGCCCAACGCCCGTGTGGTCGTGCTCGGTTACCCGCGCTTCTACCAGCTGAACGGCAGCTGCGTCGCCGGTCTGAGCGAGGGCGAGCGCCGCGCCATCAACGGAGCCTCCGACCACCTCAACGCGGCCGTGGCCAAGCGCGCCGCCGACCACGGCTACACCTTCGCCAGTGTCGTCTCCGCCTTCACCGGGCACGAGATCTGCTCCGGTTCGGCCTGGCTGCACAGCGTCAACTGGCTCAACATCGGCGAGTCGTACCACCCGACCGCCGCCGGGCAGTCCGGCGGCTACCTGCCGCCGTTCAGGAACGCGGTGTAGCCGGTACGCCCTCCGCCCCCGTGGCGCCGGAACCGGCCGGAACGGTGCTCGTGACACCGCCCGGCGCGCCCGGACCGGCGCCCGGACCCTCGTCCCGTACGGCGTGGTAGATCAGCGCCCCCGCGATGAGCAGCGCCCCGACGACCCCGGCCACCAGGACGGGGACCCGGCGGGGCGCCCTGTCCTTCCGGGCCGGTGGAGCGCCGCCCGTGCCGTCCTCGCGGGCGCTCCGGTGCGGGACGGACGCGCCTGCCGGTCCGGCCCCGGTCCTCGGCGCGCCCCCGCCTTCCCGTGAGCCGTCCCCGTCCGCCCGTGAGCGGCCCCCGTCCTTCCGTGAGCCGTCCCCGACCGCCCCCGCGCCGCCCGCGGGCGTCCGTGTGCCGCCGCCCGCCACCCGCCGCAGCTCCCGCTCGGCCCGGTCCGCCGTGACCGGGCCCTCCGGGGCCTCGCCCAGGAGCGCGTCGATCACGGCGCCCAGCGGGCCGGACCGGTCGTCCGCCGCCGCCTCCAGGAGCGCGCCGAGGAGGCGCAGCTCCGCCGCCGGACCCGCGTCCGCGCCTGCTTCCGGGCCCGAGCCTGCTTCCGGCGCGCCGCCGAAGCCGGTGACGACGATCCGGCCGTCGTTCCCCAGGAGGACGTCCCCCGGCTCCACGCCCCGGTGGGGGACGCCCGCCTCCCGTGCCGCCCGCAGCCCGGCCAGGACCTCGGCGCCGACGCGCGCGGCCTCGCGCGCCGGCAGCGGCCCGCCCGCCTCCAGGGTCTCGGCGAGGGTGAGGCCGCGGACCGGTTCCGTCGCCACCCAGGGCCGGCCGTCCTCGGAGACCACGTCGAGGACCCGTACGACGGAGGGGTGGGAGACGCGCGCGACGGCCCGCGCGCCGCGCTCCCGCCGCGCGTGGAGCAGGGGCACCTCGTCGGCCGGGAGTCCGGGCGGGACCCGGGACTCCTTCAGGGCCACCTCGCGGCCGTTCGTCTCGTCCAGGGCGCGCCAGACGGTGCCCGTCGCCCCCTCGGCCAGGACGTCCAGAAGCCGGTAACGACCCGCGATCACCGTCATGGATCCACGGTAGCCGAGGGGCGCCCCTCCGGCCCCCGTCCGGCACCGGCCCGGGGTGACGCGAACCGTCGGCGGGTCTCGCGGCGGATCTTGGTGGTGGAGATCACAGGGGCCTCCGTACCCCCGGCGGCCGTCCCGGAGTGCAGGATGGTTCGTGACGGTTCGACAGGTGTTCGAGCCCTGTCCAACTCGCCCTGGAATCGCATGTATTCGGAGGGTGATCGTCAACCCCCGTACGAGTGCGTTGAATCCCGTCGCCGGGATACACGGGTGTCATGACGGGGCGATAGGGTTAACCTGCCCGGGTCGGGTGCCCTTGTACGGGTGGGGAGTGACATGGAACAGATAGCAATGCGCAGCAGGCCCCGAGTGCCTGCCATCACCTGCGGGAGCAGCGCGACCAGTTCGCGGCTCGACCGTCATCTCGCGGTGCTCGGCGGACCCGCCGTGCCCCAGCGCGAGGCGGCCGAGGCGACCCTGCTGATGCGGGAGCTGACGACGCGTACGCACGAGGCACCGGTGCACGGCCACCGCAGCCGCAGCGCCCGGGTCTCGCTCTTCGCCCCGCTCCGCCGACTCCGCCGCTCCCTCTTCGGCACCCGCCGCTAGCCCGACCGGGTCCCGGCCGCCCGTACGGCCCCGACCACGACTCCGCCGGACGTGTCCCCGCCCGTCCGGCGTTCGTCGTGCCCGTACCGCCTGCCTCTTTCCGGCCGTTCGCCCTCCTCCCGGCCGCCCGCAGCCTCTCCGGCCGTCCGCACCCCGACCCGTCGGGCGGCCCACCGGCCCCGTCGGTCCCACCCGCCCCACCAGCCGCACCGGTCCTGTAGGCCGCATCGGTCCTGCCGCCCCCACCAGCTCCGTCGGCCCCATCAGCTCCGTCGGCTCCACCGGTGCCGCCAGGCGCCTGTCAGGCGACCACGCCCGCTTCCCTGAGCTTCTTCACCTCCGCCTCCCGCAGCCCGAGCTCGGCGAGCACCTCGTCCGTGTCCTGCCCGAGGGCGGGGATCCGGTCCATCCGCGGCTCCGGCGCGTCCGGGAACACGATCGGCGGGAGCAGCGACCGCAGCGGCCCGACCGGCGACTCCACCTCCCGCCACCGGCCCCGGGCCGTCAGCTGCGGATGGTCCGCGAGCTCCGCCACCGAGTTGAGCCGGGCGCAGGCGATGCCCGCCGCGTCGAGCCGGGCCAGCGCCTCCTCCGCCGTCAGCGGAGCCAGCGCCTCCGCGACCGCCGCGTCCGTCGCCGCGCGCCCCGCGACCCGCGCCGCGTTCGTCGCGAAGGCCGGGTCGTCGGCGAGGTCGGCCCTGCCGAGCACCTGCCCGGCGAGCCGCCGCCACTCCCGGTCGTTCTGCACGGAGAGCAGCACCAGGCCCCCGTCCGCCGTCGGATAGGCGTCGTACGGGGCGATCACCGCGTGCGCGAGCCCCGTGCGCGCCGGGGCCGTTCCCCCGTGCATCCCGTGGTGGAGCGGATGTCCCATCCACTCGGCGAGCGAGTCGAGCAGGGAGACCTCCACCGGCCCGCCCCGGCCGGTAGCGCCGCGCCGCACCAGCGCGGCGAGGACGCCCGAGAAGGCGTACATCCCGGCGGCGATGTCGGCCGCCGGGATGCCCGACTTGACGGGCTGCCCGGGGGTGCCGGTCACCGACACCAGGCCCGCCTCGCACTGGACGAGCATGTCGTACGCCCGCCGGTGCGCGTACGGTCCCTCCGCCCCGTACCCCGAGACGTCCACCGCGATCAGCCGCGGGTGCGCGGCACACAGGGTGGCGGCGTCGAGGCCGAGGCGGGCCGCCGCCCCCTGCGCCAGGTTCTGCACGAAGACGTCGGCGCCGGCCGCCATCCGCCGGACGAGGGCCAGGCCCCGGGGGTCCTTGAGGTCGATCGCCACCGACTCCTTGCCGCGGTTGCACCACACGAAGTGGGAGGCCAGGCCCCGGGCGGCGGTGTCGTACCCGCGGGCGAAGTCGCCGCCGTCCGGGCGCTCGACCTTGACGACGCGGGCACCGAGGTCGGCGAGCTGGCGGGTGGCGAAGGGCGCGGCGACCGCCTGCTCGACGGCGACGACCGTGATCCCTTCGAGGGGGAGTGGCTGAGTGCTCATGACCGCCCTGCCTACCCTGCCGGACCGGCCCTTGTCATCAGGGGATGCGTCACCCGCTCCCTGTCGTCCCGTCGCGGTCACAGGAGCGCGCACTGCCCCTCCGGGCCCTCCTCCCGGTGGTCCAGTACGGAGGCGGGGCGGCGGGCCCGGGCGGGCGGCGGCAGCACCCCGGCGGCGCGCAGGGCCGCCGCACCCCCGCCCTCCCCGGCCGCGAGGGCCGCCCGCTCCGGCTCCCGCGCCCCGAGCAGCGCGAGCACGGTGACGAGGTCGAGCAGCTCCGAGGTCCACTCCTGCGGCCAGGCGGCCGGCCCGATCGCCTCCAGGGAGCCGGGCTCCGCCGGAGCGGTCCGGTGCGCGAACCACTGCTCCAGGATCCGGGCCCCACCCACCCGGAACTCCCAGGCCTCCGCCGGTACAGGGGAGATCCGGCCCCCGTCGAGGACCAGCGCCTCGTCCTCGGAGTCGTACGCCATCGTCGTCGGGCGCGCCGGGACCGCGGCCCGCACGTAGGGGCGGCGGCCGCCCGGCAGGCGGGGCTTCGTCCCGCTCAGGGCGCCCCGCAGCTGCACGTCGAGGAGGTCCCGGCCGAGCGCCACGCCCGCCGCCCAGACCTCCGGGTCGGCGGGGAGCGGGACGCGGCACCCGGCGGGGGAGGGGCGGGCCGCCGCCACCGTCCACGCCAGCCAGTCACGGGCGCCGACCCCGTTTCCGTACCGCTGCCCGAGGAAGTCCAGAAGGCCGGGCGCGAGGTTGGGCTCGCGGCCGCCGGGGCGCCGGAACAGCGGCCGGATCCGGCCCGGACGGCCCGCCGGGGATCGGCCCTCCGGCAGCGCGGCCGTCACCAGGAGCGCGGGCCCGGCCGCCCCCGGCACGTACCCCTGCTCGACGGCGAAGAGTTGCGGCTCCCCGGCGACCCGCCACAGCTCCGGCCGCGCGGTGTCGATCAGCCGGTGGTCGGGGAGCAGCCACTGCTCGTCGAACGGCCCGGAGGCCACCCGCACCGGCGCCGGGCACGGGCCCGCCTCGCGCGCGAACCGCACCGTCCCGGTGCGCTGTCCGGGCAGCGAGGTCACCGCGCTCGCCGGGGTCCGCGCCCGACTGGGCCGGAACAGCGCCTCCCGCTCGGCCCCCTCGGCGGCCGTGAGCCGGTCCCAGCGGGTCCGCAGCGTCCGCACGTCGGGGGCGACGATCCAGGAACGGCCGAACCGCAGCGGGGCCACGGACCACGGCATCAACTCGTCGAGGAGGGGCGCGTCCTGCGGCCGGGCGTCATCGGTCACGCCCCGCATGCTAACGACCGCCGTCGGTGCGCCTCCAGCACGTCAGTGGGCTTCGACCGTGACCGTGAAGGAGAAGCGGTCGCCGCGGTAGCGGATGCGGGCCACGTCGACGACCCTGCCGTCCTCGTCGTAGGTCACGCCCGTGTAGTGGAGGATCGGGGAGAGCAGCGGGACCTGGAGCAGGCCCGCCGTCTCCGGGTCGGCGAGGCGGGCCTCGACGGTGTCCGTGATGCGGCTGATCCGCACCCCGACCACGTCCCGCAGCACCTTGGTCATCGGCCAGCGCTCCAGGTCCGCCGGGTCGATCGTGGCGGCGAGCTCGGGGAGCACCGCGTTCTCCGCCCAGTTCGTCGGCTCGCCGCTCTCCCCGTCGCTGCGCAGCCGCCGGTACGCCACGACCTCCGGCACGCCGGGGAAGAACTCCGCCAGCTCCCCGGGCACCGGCTCGCTGCCGTGCCCGAGGACCGTCGTCCGCTCGCCCGACTGCTGGGCCACGATCGCGTCGATCGAGCCGAGCAGCCGGCGCGGGGTGGAGCGGCGGGCTCCCGGCTCGATGAAGGTGCCGCGCCGCCGGTGCCTGCTGATCAGGCCCTCCTCCTCCAGCTCCTTGAGGGCCTGGCGCATGGTCAGCAGGCTCACGCCGTAGTGGGCGGCGAGCTGCTCCTCGGTGGGCAGCCGCAGCGAGGCGTCGGGCGTGCGGCCCAGTATCGAGGCGCGCAGCGACTGCGAGACCTGGTACCAGAGCGGCAGCTTGCGGTTCAGGACCAGCGAGTCGGGAGCGAAGGCGGTCACGGGTCCTCCGTACGGGGCTACGGGCTTACGGCCGGGACGTCACGGCCGGAAATGGCGCTCCAGACCCTGCCACACGTCGTCGTACCCCTTCTGCAGATGGTCGGCGTTCGCGGCCTGCGGGGTCGCGGTCACCGGCCAGCGGGTCTCGAACATGAAGGCCAGGCCGTCGTCGACCTTCTGCGGCTTCAGGTCGGCGGCGCTGGCCTTGTCGAAGGTCTCCCGGTCGGGGCCGTGCGCGGACATCATGTTGTGCAGCGAGCCGCCGCCGGGCACGAAACCCCCCTTCCCGGCCGTCTTGGCGTCGTACGCGCCCTCGATCAGGCCCATGTACTCGCTCATCACGTTCCGGTGGAAGTACGGCGGCCGGAAGGTGTCCTCGCCGACCAGCCAGCGCGGGGCGAAGGCCACGAAGTCCACGTTCGCGAGGCCCGGGGTGTCGGTGGGCGAGGTGAGGACCGTGAAGATCGACGGGTCGGGGTGGTCGTAGGAGATCGACCCGATGACGTTGAAGCGGCGCAGGTCGTAGACGTACGGGGTGTGGTTGCCGTGCCAGGCGACGACGTCGAGCGGGGAGTGCCCGTACGTCGCGGACCAGAGGTTGCCGCAGTACTTGTTGACGACCTCGACCGGGCCCTCGACGTCCTCGTAGGCGGCGACCGGGGACCGGAAGTCACGCGCGTTGGCCAGGCCGTTGGCGCCGATCGGGCCGAGGTCGGGGAGCTGGAAGGGGGCGCCGTAGTTCTCGCAGACGTAGCCCCGGGCGGTCTCGTCGAGCAGCTCGACGCGGAAGCGGACCCCGCGCGGGACCAGCGCGACCTCGCCGGGGCGGGCGGCGAGCAGGCCCAGCTCGGTGCGGAGCAGGAGGCCGCCGCGCTCGGGGACGATCAGCAGCTCGCCGTCCGCGTCGCCGAAGACCCGCTCCATGGAGGCGTTGGCGTGATAGAGGTGCACGGCCATGCCGGTGCGCTGGGTCGCGTCGCCGTTGCCGCCGAGCGTCCACAGGCCGGCCAGCCAGTCGGTGCCCGGCGCCGGGTCGGGCAGGGGGTTCCAGCGCAGCCGGTTGGGGTCGGGCACGGTCTCGGTGAAGGGGGCGCCCCGCAGCGCCCCGTTGTCGATCCGGGCGTACGGCGGGTGTGCGGCCGACGGGCGGATGCGGTAGAGCCAGGAGCGGCGGTTGTGCGCGCGCGGCTCGGTGAAGGCGCTGCCGCTGAGCTGCTCGGCGTAGAGGCCGAGTGGTGCGCGCTGCGGCGAGTTGCGGCCGTGCGGCAGTGCGCCGGGGATCGCCTCCGAGCTGTGCTCGTTGCCGAAACCGGTGCCGTAGGTGAGCGCCTCGGCCGTCTTCCTGGCCTGCTCCGTGGTCATCGCCCGCTCCTGTCCTGAGCCCGCAAGGGAATCCTATGGGAGACCGTAGGATTCTGCGCGCCTCCCGTCAACGGTGCGTGGGTACGAGGGCGCGTGGGTCGGTGTGTGTGCGGGGGGTGTGGACCGGTGTGCACGGGGGCGCGCGGGCCGGTGTGTGCGGGGGCGCGGGCCGGTGTGCACGAGGGCGCATGGGCCGGTGTGCACGAGGGAGCTCGGCTCAGCGTGCGCGAGGGGGCTCGGGTCGGCGCATGTGGGCGGGGCGAGGGCTGATGCATGTGAGGGGGCGAGGGCTGACGCGCGTGAGGGGGTGAGGGCCGATGCGTGCGCGAGGGGGTCAAAAAAGATGAACATTGCTCTACTCTCACGCGCATGTCCCGGACCCGAAGGTTCGTCCTCGCGCTCTCGGTCGTGCTCGCGGCGCTCGCCGCGGCCCTCTTCACCGCCCCCGGGGCCCAGGCCCACGAGGAGCGGCCCGTCACCTTCCCCGACGGCTCCGGCAGCGTGCCGAAGCTTCGCACCGGCGAACCCGACCTCCTCGTCTGCAAGACCGACCGGGCCGGCTTCGCGCGCCGGACCTCCGCCTTCCCGCCCGCGCTCAAGGCCCGCAACCTCGCCCTCTTCGAGCGCTGCGCGGCCTCCGGGTACCGCCACCTCCAGCAGGCCGTCGACGCCGTCGACCGGCCCGGCCTCACCATCGCGATCCTCCCCGGCCTCTACGAGGAGGAGCCCTCGCAGCCCCCGCCCACCGGGGCCTGTGCCTCCCTCGACGCCCCGGACTCCGCACTCGGCTACCAGATCCTCAGCTACGAGCAGCAGCGGCAGTGCCCGCACAACCAGAACCTGGTCGCCATCCTCGGCAAGAAGGACCTCCAGATCGAGGGCACCGGCGCCTCCCGCCTCGACGTCGTCATCGACGCCAAGTACCAGAAGCTCAACGCGATCCGGGCCGACGGCTCCGACGGCGTCTACTTCCGCAACTTCACCGCCCAGCGCACCACCTTCAACTCGCTGTACGTCCTCGCTGCCGACGGCTTCGTCATCGACGACGTCCTCACCCGCTGGAACGACGAGTACGGCTTCCTCACCTTCGCCTCCGACCACGGTCTCTACAAGAACTGCGAGTCCTACGGCAACGGCGACTCCGGCATCTACCCCGGCTCGGCCTCGAACATCAACGACGGGCGCGGCTACGACGTCCCCCGCTACTCCATCGAGATCACCGGCTGCCGCAGCCACCACAACATGGTCGGCTACTCCGGCACCGCCGGGGACTCGGTCTGGGTCCACGACAACGAGTTCGACCACAACATGGGCGGCGCCTCCATGGACTCCGCCTTCCCCGGACACCCCGGCCTGCCCCAGAACCACGCCCGCTTCGAACGCAACCTGATCCACGACAACAACCAGAACTACTACCCGTACGTCGCCGACGGCACCTGCGCCAAGCCGCCCGTCGAACGCGGCTACGAACGGGGCGTCGTCTGCCCCCAGATCTCCATGCCGCCCGGCACCGGCATCATCACCGCGGGCGGCAACTGGAACCTCTACGAGGACAACTGGGTGTACGGCCACCAGCGCGCCGCCTTCCACCTGAACGCCGTCCCCGCCTTCATCCGCGGCGAGTCCGCCTGGGGCAAGCAGACCGACACCTCCCACCACAACCGCTACGCCGGCAACCACCTCGGCACCGACCGCTCCGGCGCCTCCCGCCCCAACCGCACCGACGTCTGGTGGGACGGCCAGGGCAGCGGCAACTGCTGGCAGGCCGACGCCGGCGCCACCAGCCCCGGCGCCCTCCCCGAGTGCGGCGCCCGGTGCGGCGAGGTCTCCGGCGCCGCCGACCGCCTCATCGGCGAACCCGTCAAACTCGCCCAGCTCCTCGTCTGCGCCGACTACGACGTCCAGGCCCGCCGCCTCCCGGCCGGCTGCGACTGGTACGGCGCCCGGGGCGTCCAGCGCGTCGAGACCCAACTCGCCCTCGGCAGCGCCCTCCTCCTCGCCCTCACCGGCGGCGCCCTGTGGTGGCGCCGACTGCGCGGCAACCGGCTCGCGGGCGCCGCCACCCTCCTCGGCCTGGCCGGCCTCGCCCTGGACGTGGCCGGCTCGACCCTCGCCCTCACCCCGACCGCCGTCCCGGCCGCCGCGCTCCTGCTCACCGGCGCCTGGTGGACCCTGCTCGGCCTCACCCTCCGCCCCACCCGCCCCGCCTTCGGCCTGACGACCCTGGCCCTCGGCGCCCTCACCCTCCTCGACGCCTTCGACAAAGCGGTCCTCATGATCCCCGGCATCCCCGTGAGCCCCGCCTGGCTCCGCCTCCTCCTCGGCGTCGTCTGGATCCTCTGGGCCGTGGTGGCGGCGGGCACCCGCCCCCCGACCCCAAAACCGACCGCACCCGGGGACGCCGCCGCCCCCAGCAGCGACTCCGCTTCCGCCCCTGCCCCCAGCCCCGTGCCCCCGAAGGCCTCCGAGGCCCGTCCGCATCGCGGGGAGGGGCCCGCATGATGCGCATACCCGGAGCACTGCCCCTCGGGCGCCGGTTCGGCGGTCTCTGCCTGGTGCTGGTCCTGGCCGCCGCGCCGGTCCTCGCGGGCTGCGGCGGCCGGGCCACCACCCATCACAAGCCCGGTACCGGCCACCAGGAGGCCACCGGCGGCAGCGGCACCCTGCTGCCGGCCCGGGACGAGACCGGGCACCGGCTCCGGGAGCTTCCCGCGGCGCAAGCCCCCACCGTCCGGGCCGAGGTCCGCCCCGACTCCGAGGGCGGCTGGAACGTCCACCTCACCGTGGAGAGGTTCCTCTTCACCCCGGAGAGCACCGGCGGCGCGGCCGTCCCGGGCCGTGGCCACGCCCGCCTCCTGGTCGACGGCCGCGAGACCGGCCGCCTCTACGGCCCCTGGGGTCACGTACCGGCCGGTGCCCGCACCCTGACCGTCCGGCTCCACGCGGACGACCACACCGTCTGGGCCGCCGACGGCGTCCCCGTCCAGGCCACCGTCCCCCTGGCCGGAACCCCCGCCGCATCCTCCCCGCCGAGCCCCCGCCCCACCGAACCCGGCCGGACCGCCACCCTCACCATCACCGGTCGAACCGTCCAACCGCCTCCTTCCCGCATCGAGTTGAAGAAGGGCGAACGGCTCACCCTCCATGTCACCAGCGACCGCGACGACACCCTCCACGTCCACGGCTACGACCGTGAACTGCCGCTCTCCGCCGGCATCCCCGCCACCCTCACCCTCACCGCGGACCGCACCGGCCTCTTCGAGGTCGAGACGCACGGTTCCGGACTCGTGCTGACCCAGCTCGTCGTCCGATGACCGCGCTCCTCGCCCCTGTTTCCGTCCCCACCCGTGCCCTCGCTCACGGCGTGGGCTCCCGGCACGACCTCCCCCTCTCCCCCTTCTACGCCTACGCCGGCGCCTTCACCGCTCTCCTCGTCTCCTTCCTCGCCCTCGGCCTGCTCTGGTCCTCCTCCCGCTTCCGCGGCGACCTGGCCGGACGCCCGCTCCCCACCGCCCTCCAACGGGCCGCCGACGCCCCGTCCACCCGCACCGCACTCCGGCTCCTCGGCGCCGCCGTCGCCCTCGTCTTCCTCCTCCACCTCCTCCTCGGCCCGGACGACCCGGACCGCAACCCCGCCCCCGGCGCCCTCTACGTCCTCCTCTGGGTCGGACTCGTCCCCGCCTCCCTCCTGTTCGGTCCCGTCTGGCGCCTGCTCAACCCCCTGCGCACCCTCCACGCGCTCCACCCGCCGCGGAACCCCCGCCCGCTGCCCGCCGCCCTCGGCCTCCGCCCCGCCGCCGCGTGCCTCCTCCTCTTCGCCTGGCTCGAACTCGTCGCCCCCGACAACACCTCCCGCGCCACCCTCCTCACCGCCCTCGCCCTCCACCTCGGCGTCCAGCTCCTGGGTGCCGCCCGCTACGGCGACCGCTGGTTCGCCCACGCCGACCCCTTCGAGGTGTACTCCTCTCTCCTCGCCCGACTCTCCCCGCTCGGCCGCCGCGCCGACGGCCGGCTGGTCCTGCGCTCCCCCTTCGACGGCCTCGACTCCACCCCCCGGCTCCCCGGCCTCGTCGCCACCGTCTGCGTCCTCCTCGGCTCCACCGCCTACGACGGCCTCTCCGACAACCCCCGCTGGATCACCACCCTCCAGACCTCACCCCTCGGCCCCGTCCCCACCGCCACTCTCGGCCTCCTCGCCGCCGTCGCCCTCGTCTCCGCCTGTTACGGCCTCTGCGCCGGCGTCCTGCGTCTCACGGACCGCGAACTCACCACCCCCCTCACCTCCTTCGCCCACTCCCTGCTGCCCATCGCCCTCGGTTATCTCACTGCCCACTACTTCTCACTCCTAGTCACCGAATTTTCACGGATCGTCATCATGGCAGGAGGTGCTGACAACGCCCCCGCCCCCGCTCCACCCCTGGACCCCGGCGGCCTCGCGGCCCTTCAGGTCGGCGCCGTCGTCACCGGCCACGTCCTCGGCGTCGTCGCCGCCCACGACCGGTCCGTGCGCCTCTTCCCGCCGGCCAGGGCCGTCGCGGGCCAACTCCCCCTGTTCCTGCTGATGATCGCGTACACCCTCGGAGGCATCGGCCTGCTCGTCGCCTGAGGCCCCGGCTTCGCCCGCCCCCACCGGAGCGGCATCATGGACCCCGTGCCCCAGACCCGTCCCCAGACCGTTCCGGCACTCCGCCGCGCCCCCGTGCAGCAGCGCAGCGCCGAGCGGCTCGCCCGGATCCTCGACGCCTGCGCCGTACTCCTCGACGAGACCGGGTACGAGCGGCTGAGCACCCGGGCCGTCGCCGTCCGCGCCGGTGTCCCCATCGGCTCCGTCTACCGCTTCTTCGGCAACAAGCGGGCGATGGTCGCGGCCCTCGCCCTCCGCAACCTCGACCGGTACGCCGAGCGGGTCTCCGAACGCCTCGCCGCGACACCGCTCCTCGACGCGCACGGCGCCATCGACGGCGTCCTCGACGAGTTCATCGCGATGAAGCGGACCGTCCCGGGCTTCGCCCTCGTCGACTTCGGCGTGCCCGCCGCCGCACCGGGAGAAGCCTCCGACACCCCCGCCGACCAGGGGCCCGGCGTCGCCGGTGACCCCGGCGCCGCCCCGGGGGACGACGTGGCCCCGCACGACGAGACCGAGGATCCCAACCGGCTCGTCGCCGAGCGGATCTGCGGTCTCCTCGCCGCGCACCTGGGCCGCCCCGCCGACGAGGAACTGCACCGGAAGGTGCTCGTCGGGGTCGAGACCGCCGACGCCCTCGTCCGGCTGGCCTTCCGCACGGACCCCGCCGGGGACCCGGCGCTCGTCGACGAGACCCGCCTCCTCCTCTACGCGTATCTGGGGCCCTCTCTCTCGTAGGGCGCGTGGGGCCTGTGGGGTTCGTGGAGGCCGTGGAGTTCGTGGGGTTCTTGGAAGTGCCGGTTCCCGGGGCCCGCCCCAGGTCAGCCGCGTTCGTGCCAGTGGGGCACATCGCACCGTACGCACGCCGTTCCGGCGCACTCCGTGCTCGGCCGCCCCGCCGTCCACGCCCCGCCATGGCCGGACCGTACGGCCTCGGACCGCGGAATACCGGACCGTACGGCGTGGGACCGCGGAATATCGGACCGTACGGCATCGGACCGCGCAATACCGGTCTGTAAGGCGTCGGACCGCGAAAAATCGGACTGTACGGCGTCGTCCTGCTGCTCCGTTCGTACGGCCGCCCCTGTCGTACCGTTCTCGCGTCCCCGCCCGCGCTTCGCCCCGGCTCGTTCTCGTCGTCTGGAGTCGTCGTCCATGCCCGCTTCCTCAGCCCAGCCCGCCGCCGAACACCTCGACGTCCTGGTCGTCGGCGCCGGGATCTCCGGCATCGGGGCCGGCCACTACCTGAAGACCGAACTGCCGTCGAAGACCTTCGCGATCCTGGAGGCCCGGGCCGCCTCCGGCGGAACCTGGGACCTGTTCCGCTACCCGGGGATCCGCTCCGACTCCGACCTGCACACCTTCGGCTACGAGTTCAAGCCGTGGCGGGACGAGGAGTCCATCGCCGCTGCGCCCCGGATCCTGTCGTACCTGCGCGAGACCGCGACCGAGAACGGCCTCGACGACCACATCCGCTACCACCACAAGGTGCTCTCCGTGGCCTGGTCGAGCGACCCGGCGCGGTGGACGGTGCACGTCGAACGCGCCGACACCGGCGAGCGGACGACGCTGACGTGTTCCTGGCTGTTCTGCGCGGGCGGCTACTACCGCTACGACCAGGGGTTCACCCCCCACTTCGAGGGCCGGGAGCGCTTTCGCGGCGCGATCGTGCACCCGCAGCACTGGCCCGAGGACCTCGACTACGCCGACAAGCGGGTGGTGGTGATCGGCAGCGGAGCCACCGCGGTCACGCTGCTGCCCGCGATGGCCGGAACCGCCGCGCACGTGACGATGCTCCAGCGGACCCCGTCCTACATCATGCCGGTGTCGAAGCGGGACGTGATCGCCAACGCCCTGAAGAAGTGCCTCGGGCAGGAGCGGGGCTACGCGCTGACCCGGCGCAAGAACATCGCCCGGCAGCGCTTCGTCTGGGCCTTCTGCCGGCGGTACCCGAAGGCCGCGCGCCGGCTCATCCGGTGGGCCAACACCAGGCAGCTGCCCGCCGGCTACCCGGTCGACGAGCATTTCAACCCGCCGTACGAGCCCTGGGACCAGCGTCTGTGCGCCGTGCCAGACGGGGACCTGTTCAAGGCCCTCCGCGCCGGGAAGGCCTCGGTCGTCACCGACCGGATCGCCACCTTCACCGAGAACGGGGTACGGCTCGCATCCGGCCGCGAGCTGGAGGCCGACGTCGTCGTCACCGCGACCGGTCTGGACGTACAGGCGTTCGGCGGCATCCGGATCACCGTCGACGGCGAGGAGGTCCGTATTCCCGACACCGTCGCCTACAAGGGCATGATGCTCTCCGGAGTGCCCAACCTGGCCTTCTCGATCGGCTACACCAACAGCTCCTGGACGCTCAAGGTCGGCCTGCTGTGCGAGCACTTCTGCCGTCTCCTCGCCCACATGGACGCCTCCGGTCACGACGTCTGCCGGCCCGAGCCGGCCGATCCGGCGATGCCGACCCGGCCGTTCCTCGACTTCGACGCCGGCTACATCCGGCGCGCGGTCGACCGACTGCCCCGCCAGGGGGACCGGATGCCGTGGCTGACCTCGATGGACTACCACTCGGACGTCAAGCTGCTCCGCACCGACAGCGTCGCCGACCCGGAACTGCACTTCACCGGGGCCGGGGCCGGGGCCGCGACGACGGCTTCCCGCACCACGACGAGCGCCTCCCGCCCCGCGACGGCGGGCTCCTGACGAGCGGGGGGAGGAGTGCGGGCGCACGCCTGCTTCGGGCACACCCCTCCCCTCCCTCCCTACCGGTCGGTATGCTCGGCGCCACCCGACGCCCCAGGGAGACGCCATGCCCACGGCCCTGCGTATCTGCCCCCTCTGCGAAGCGACCTGCGGACTGACCCTGACGCTCGAAGGGAGCCGGGTCACCGGGGCGCGCGGCGACCGCGACGACGTCTTCAGCCAGGGGTTCGTCTGCCCTAAAGGCGCCGCGTTCCCCGAGATCGACGCCGACCCGGACCGGCTCCGCCGCCCCCTGGTAAGGAAGGGCGGCGAGCTCCGGGAGGTCGACTGGGACGAGGCGTTCGACACGATCGCCGCCCGAATCCGTCCGATCATCGAGGAGTACGGGCCGGACGCGGTGGGTATCGTCCTGGGCAACCCCAATGTGCACACGATCGCCGGAGCCCTCTACCCGCCCCTGCTCATCGGCGCGCTGCGCACCAGGAACCTCTTCACGGCGTCCACGCTCGACCAGATGCCCAAGCACGTCTCCAGCGGCCTGCTCTTCGGTGACCCCTTCGCCGTCCCCGTGCCGGACCTGGACCGCACCGACCACCTGCTGATCCTCGGCGCCAACCCGCTGGCCTCCAACGGCAGCCTGTGCACCGCCCCCGACTTCCCCGGCAGGCTCAAGGCCCTCCGAGGACGCGGCGGCACCCTCACCGTCGTCGACCCCCGGCGCACCCGCACCGCGCGCCTCGCCGACCGGCACGTCGCGATCCGCCCCGGCACCGACGCGCTGCTCCTCGCCGCCCTCGTCCACACCCTTTTCGCGGAGGACCTCACCGACCTCGGACCGCTCGCCGCCCACGTCGAGGGCGTCGAGGAGGTACGGGCCGCGGTACGGGAGTTCACCCCCGAGGCGGTCGCCGCCGCCTGCGACGTGGACGCCGCCACCGTCCGCGCCCTCGCCCGGGAGCTCGCCGCCGCGCCCACCGCCGCCGTCTACGGGCGGATGGGCAGCTCCACCGTGGAGTACGGCACCCTCGCCAACTGGCTGGTCGACGTCCTCAACGTCCTCACCGGCAACCTCGACCGGCCCGGCGGCGCGCTCTTCCCGCTCTCCGCCACCGCGCCCGCCCCGCGCCCCGCGGGACCCGGCAGGGGGTTCGCCCTCGGCCGCCGGCACAGCCGGGTCTCGCACCACCCCGAGGTCAAGGGGGAGCTGCCGCTGGTCGCGCTCGCCGAGGAGATCGAGACCCCGGGGGAGGGGCGCGTCCGGGCCCTCCTCACCCTCGCCGCCAACCCCGTCCTGTCCGCCCCCGACGGAGACCGCCTCGACACGGCCCTCGGCTCCCTCGACCTCATGGTCGCCGTCGACCCGTACCTCAACGAGACCACCCGCCACGCCGACGTCCTGCTGCCCCCGCCCCCGCCCTCCCGGAGCGCCCACTTCGACTTCGCCTTCAACGGGTTCGCCGTCCGCGACCAGGTCCGCCACACCCCGGCGGCCGTCCCCCTCGAACCGGACCGGATGGACGAGTGCGAGATCCACGCCCGGCTGATCCTCGCCGTCTCGGGCCTCCACGGCACGCCGCCCTCGGCCGTGGACGACCTCGCCGTCCGCACCACCCTCGCCAAGGCCGTGACGCAGGAGCACTCGCCGGCGTACGGGGCCGACCCCGAGGAGTTCGCGGCCCGGCTCACCGGGGACACCGGAGCCGAGCGGCGGCTCGACCTGATGCTGCGGCTCGGACCGTACGGGCTCACCCTCGACGAGCTGAAGGCACACCCGCACGGCATCGACCTCGGTCCGCTCAAGCCCCGCCTGCCCCAGCTCCTCAAGACCCGCAGCGGGCGGATCGAGCTCCTCCCCGCGCCGCTCGCCGCCGACCTGCCCCGGCTGCGCGCCGCGCTCCACGCCGTACCCGACCCGGGCACCCTCCGGCTCGTCGGGCGCAGGCACCTGCGGTCCAACAACAGCTGGCTACACAACACGCCGGCGCTCGGCGGGGGTTCGAACCGCTGCACCCTCCAGGTGCACCCCCGGGACGCGGACCGGCTGCGGCTGACCGACGGCGGGCTCGCCCGGGTCAAGGGGGAGGGCGGCGAGCTGGAGGTGCCGGTCGAGGTCACCGACGGGGTGCGGCCGGGGGTGGTGAGCCTCCCGCACGGTTGGGGTCACGACCGGGCGGGCACCCGGCTCGCCGTGGCGTCCGCCCGCCCCGGCGTCAACGTCAACCAGCTGCTCGACGGGTCGCGGATCGACCCCCTCTCCGGCACCGCCGTGCTCAACGGCTTCCCCGTCGAGGTGTCGCCCCTGCCGTGATCCGGAGGGTTTCCTGCCGTGATCCGGAGGGTTTCCTGTCGGCACCCGGAGGGCCCCTGTCGGTGCCCGGAGGGCCTCTGTCGGCTTCCGGAGCGCTGCCGTGCCGTGGTCCTGAGCGCTGCCGTGCCGTGATCTGGAGCGCTGCCGTGCCGTGATCCGGAGTGCCGCCCCGCCGTGATCGGACGCCGTCCTGCTGTGGCTCCGAGCTGCAACCCTGTGTTGACCTGGGGTTTTGCTCGTATTGCTCACGCGTCAACACCTTGTTAACGACGGAAGGGGGCACCTACGGTCGTCCGGACCGCCGCTCGGCGGCAGTTCAAGGGTGAACGTGAGGTGTCCTCCATGCTGACCGTCCTCGGCTTCGCCATGATCGCGACCTTCCTGGTCCTGATCATGACGAAGAAGATGTCGCCGATCGCGGCGCTCGTGCTGATTCCCGCGCTCTTCTGCGTCGCGGTCGGACAGGGCGCCCGCCTCGGCGACTACGTCATCGACGGCGTCGGCAACCTGGCGCCGACGGCCGCGATGCTGATGTTCGCGATCGTCTACTTCGGCGTCATGATCGACGTCGGCCTCTTCGACCCGATCGTCCGGGGCATCCTGCGCTTCTGCAAGGCCGACCCCGTACGGATCGTCGTGGGTACGGCGGTGCTCGCCGCGATCGTCTCCCTGGACGGCGACGGCTCCACCACCTTCATGATCACCGTCTCGGCGATGTATCCGCTCTACAAGCGGCTCGGGATGAGCCTGGTCGTCATGACCGGGGTCGCCGCCACCGCCAACGGCGTCATGAACACCCTGCCCTGGGGCGGCCCCACCGCCCGCGCCGCGACCGCCCTGAAACTGGACGCCGCCGACATCTTCGTGCCGATGATCCCCGCGCTCGGCGTGGGCCTGCTCTTCGTCTTCGCCCTCGCGTACGTCCTGGGTCGCCGCGAGCGCAAGCGCATCGGCTACCTCACGCTCGACGAGGCTCTGGTGCCGGAGACCGGTACGGTGCTGGTCGCGGCCGGTGGGGGCGGCGCAGGAGGCGCAAGCAAGGACGCGGGCGGCCGCGCGGGGGCTGGAACCGGGGCCGGGGTTGGGACCGAGGTCGGTTCCGATTCCAGTCGCGGTTCCGGTTCCGGTGCGGGGGAGGGGGACGGGGACGGTGACGGGTTCCAGGGGCTCGATTCGAACCGTGCCACGCTCCGTCCCCGGCTGTACTGGTTCAACGCCGGGCTGACGGTCGCGCTGCTCACCGCGATGATCCTCGAACTGCTGCCGATCCCGGTGCTGTTCCTCCTCGGAGCCGCCCTCGCGCTCACCGTCAACTATCCGGACATGGCCGAGCAGAAGGCCCGTATCGCCGCCCACGCCGACAACGTCCTCAACGTCTCCGGCATGGTCTTCGCCGCCGCCGTCTTCACCGGTGTCCTCACCGGTACGGGCATGGTCAAGCACATGGCGGACTGGCTCGTCGGCGCGATCCCCGAAGGCATGGGGCCCCACATGGGCCTGGTCACCGGTGTGCTGAGTCTTCCGCTCACCTACTTCATGTCGAACGACGGGTTCTACTTCGGCGTGCTGCCGGTCCTCGCGGAGGCGGGCGCGGCCCACGGGGTGTCGTCCCTGGAGATCGCCCGGGCGTCGATCGTCGGCCAGGCCCTGCACATGTCGAGCCCGCTGGTGCCGGCGGTGTACGTGCTGGTGGGCATGGCGAAGGTGGAGTTCGGCGACCACACCAGGTTCACGGTGAAGTGGGCCGCGCTGACCTCGCTGGTCGTGCTGGCGGCGGCGGTCCTCTTCGGGATCGTCTGAAGTGTCCGGTCACGGGCGGGCGTCCCGGTGGGGGACACGGGCGGATCCGGTGGCCTCTGGGCCGGACGGGCGACTCGGAGATCGACACACGCATGTCGCTACCCTCTGAAATTGGATATTGACGGATAGTCGGATTATCGGCTGAAACACCCGACATGTCCTTTCCTGGAGGAACCCGCATGCCTGCTCGTGCTCTCCGCCCCCTCGCCGCCACCCTCGTGGCCACGGCGGCCATCGGCGGCCTCGCCCTCGCCGGCGCCCCGGCCGCGTTCGCCGCGCCCGGCGACAACGGCGACATCAAGGTCCACAAGGTCGGCAGCCCCTACGGCGACCTGAACGACGAGGCGAGGGTCTGCAAGTTCTACCTCGCGGCCTTCAACTTCGACATCCTCCAGGAGGTGAGCTGGGAGATCACCCCGCAGCCGCCCCGGCCCGAGGTCCCCACCCTCAGCGGCCGCGTCGCGCTGAACACCGGGATGGGCCACACCAACCCGCTGACGCTGCCCGAGGGGCAGTACCGGGTCACCTGGACCTTCCCGGGCGCCACCCCCACCGGCAAGCAGAAGGTCTTCACGGTCGACTGCCACGGCAACGGGCCGGGCGGACGTCCGGGTAACGGCCCGCACAACGGCAACAACGGCAACAACGGCGCCCACAACAGCAGCGACAACAACTGGTCCGGCAACGGCCAGGGCCGGCCCCCGCAGGGCCCGGTCGGCGCGGGCGGTGGCGGCGTGGAACTCGCCGCCGCCGAGGAGTCCTCCGCCTTCGGCGTCGGGGCGGCCGTCGCCGCCGGTCTCGCCGGCACGGCCGGACTGGTCATGATCCGCCGCTCGCGCCGCCGCAACGATGGCGCCGCGTAGGTCCCGCATCACGCGCAGGTGCCGGCGCCTGTTCCGGCTCGCCAGGACCGTGACGGTGCTCGTGGTCCTGGTGGTCGGAGGTTTCTGGTGGGCGGGTGACGACGAGCCCCCCGCCCCGCCCCTCGCCGCCGCTCCGGCCGCCTCCGGCGAGGCCGGGGCGGCGGGGGCGGCCGCGGCGGCCGGAGCGCCGGCCGCCCTGGACCGCAAGGCGAACCCCGAGGCCCCGCCGGAGAACGCGTCCCCGCCGGAGAACGCGTCCCCGCCGGAGGGCGCGCCCGCTCCGAGGTCCGCCCCGGCTCCGAAGTCCGCACCTGACCCGAAGCCCGCTCAGGACCCGAAGTCCGCGCCCACCGCGAAGTCCGCCCCGGCGCCGAAGCCCGCCCCGGCACCGAAGAGCGCGCCCGCTCCGAAGGCCGCGCCCCGGTCGAAGGGCACGTCCCAGGGGGCGCCCGCGCCGCTCCCCCGCTCGCGTCCCACCGCCGTCGCCGTCCCGGCCATCACCATCGAGGCCCCCGTCATCGACCTCGGCCTCGATGCCAAGGGCCAGCTCGCCGCCCCGCCGGTCGACAACCCCAGCGTCGTCGGCTGGTACGCCAAGGGAGTCACGCCGGGGGAGCGCGGGAACGCCATCGTCGTCGGTCACCGCGACACCCTCACCGGGCCCGCGGTCTTCCTCAACCTCGGCGTGCTCAACCCCGGCAACACCGTCCGGGTCGCCCGCGCCGACGGCAAGGTGGCCGTCTTCACGGTCGACCGCGTCAAGACGTACGCCAAGGACGACTTCCCCGACAAGGAGGTGTACGGCGCCACCGAGCGGCCCGAACTGCGGCTGCTCACCTGCGGCGGAGCCTTCGACCGCAAGACGGGTTACGAAGCGAACATCGTCGTCTTCGCCCACCTCACCGACATCGCCCAGAAGATCTGAGACATCGCGCAGAAAATCCGTCGACCCACCCTTCGTTCCGTCGACCCACCCTTCGCTCCGTCGGCCCGCCCTCCGCTCCGCCACCCCCCTCCCGCCGCGTCCGGCGGGCCGCGCCGCCCGGCGCGTGCCCACCGGACGCGGCGGCATGCCCGGGCCGCGGACCCGGCGGCAAGGCGGAACGTCCCAGTTCCGCCGCCCCGCGCCTGTCCGGTTCCGCCGTGGACGGCGCCCGGCCCCGGGCGGCACGATCGGCTCCGTACCGGAACCCCGCAGAGGCGCCGGGGCCGGTCCGGCACTGAGACCCGGGGCACGCTCCACCACCCTGGCGCCGGAAAACTAACGGCGCTAGTTTGGATGGGCGACGAACCCGTCGGTAACGTGAGGAGACAGCGGATGAAGGCGCACGACGCGATGTACATCGGCGGGGAGTGGCGCCCCGCCTCCTCCACGGAGACCATCTCGGTGGTCAACCCGGCGGACGAGCAGGTCGTCGGCCACGTCCCGGCCGGCACCGCCGAGGACGTCGACGCCGCCGTACGCGCCGCCCGCGCCGCGCTGCCCGGCTGGGCCGCCACCCCGCCCGCCGAGCGCTCCGCCCGCATCGCCGCCCTGCGCGACGCGCTCGCCGCCCGCGCGGAGGAGATCGCCGCCACCGTCACCGCCGAGCTCGGCGCCCCGCCGCAGCTCGCCGCCGCCGTCCACGCCGGACTGCCGATCGCCGTCGCCGGCACGTACGCCGAACTCGCCGCCACCCACCCCTTCGAGGAGAAGGTCGGCAACTCCACCGTCTACGCCGAGCCGGTCGGCGTCGTCGCCGCGATCACCCCCTGGAACTACCCGCTCCACCAGATCGTTGCCAAGGTCGCCCCGGCCCTCGCGGCCGGCTGCACCACCGTCCTCAAGCCCGCCGAGGACACCCCGCTCACCGCGCAGCTCTTCGCCGAGGCCGTCCACGAGGCGGGCCTGCCCGCCGGCGTCTTCAACCTGGTCACCGGCCTCGGCCCGGTCGCCGGCCAGGCGCTGGCCGAGCACCCGGACGTCGACCTCGTCTCCTTCACCGGCTCCACCGCCGTCGGCCGCCGCATCGGCGCCCTCGCGGGCGGCGCGGTCAAGCGGGTCGCCCTCGAACTCGGCGGCAAGTCCGCCAACGTCATCCTGCCGAGCGCCGACCTGCCCAAGGCCGTCGCCGTCGGCGTCGCCAACGTCATGTCCAACTCCGGCCAGACATGCAGCGCCTGGACCCGCATGCTGATCCCCGCCGACCGGTACGAGGAGGCCGTGGCGCTCGCCGCCGAGGCCGTCGCCAAGTACGTCCCCGGCGAGCGCGTCGGCCCGCTGGTCAACGCCAAGCAGCAGGAGCGCGTCCGCGGCTACATCGAGAAGGGCATCGAGGAGGGCGCCCGGCTCGTCGCCGGCGGCCCCGAGGCCCCGCGCGAGACCGGCTACTACGTCTTCCCGACCGTCTTCGCCGACGTCACCCCGGACATGACCATCGCCCAGGAGGAGATCTTCGGGCCGGTCGTCTCGCTCCTGAAGTACGAGGACGAGGAGGAGGCCCTCGCCATCGCCAACGGCACCGTCTACGGACTCGCCGGGGCCGTCTGGGGCGACCCCGAGGAGGCCGTCGCCTTCGCCCGCCGCATGGACACCGGCCAGGTCGACATCAACGGCGGCCGCTTCAACCCGCTGGCCCCCTTCGGCGGCTACAAGCAGTCCGGCGTCGGCCGGGAGCTGGGCGCGCACGGCCTCGCCGAGTACCTCCAGACCAAGTCCCTGCAGTTCTGAGCCCGCGCCCTTCCTCGACACGGTCCCCAGCCCCAAGCCCCAAGCCCCAAGTCCCGAGTCCCAAGTCCCGAGTCCCAAGTCCCGAGTCCCGAGGAGCACCGCACGTGAGCCTGATCCGCGCCGCCGTCCTGCCCGCCGTCGGTGCTCCGCTGGAGATAGCCGGCATCGAGCTCCCGGAGCCCGGCCCCGGCCAGGTCCGGGTCCGCCTCGTCGCCGCCGGCGTGTGCCACTCCGACCTCTCCCTCTCCAACGGCACCATGCGCGTACCGGTCCCGGCCGTCCTCGGCCACGAGGGCTCCGGCACCGTCGTCTCCGTCGGCGAGGGCGTCACGCACGTGGCCCCCGGCGACGGGGTCGTCCTCAACTGGGCCCCCTCCTGCGGCGCGTGCCACGCCTGCTCGCTCGGGGAGGTCTGGCTCTGCGCCGACGCCCTGACCGGCGCGGGCAACGTCCACGCCCGCACCCAGGACGGCACCGAGCTCCACCCCGGCCTCAACGTCGCCGCCTTCGCCGAGGAGACGGTCGTCGCCGCCCGCTGCGTCCTGCCCGTGCCCGACGGCGTCCCGCTCGCCGACGCCGCCCTGCTCGGCTGCGCCGTCCTCACCGGCTGGGGCGCGGTCCACCACTCCGCCCGGGTCCGGGAGGGCGAGACCGTCGCGGTGTACGGCGTCGGCGGCGTGGGCCTCGCCGCGCTCCAGGCCGCCCGGATCGCGGGCGCCCCGACGATCGTCGCCGTGGACGTCTCCCCGGAGAAGGAGGCCCTCGCGCGGGCGGCCGGGGCCACCGAGTACGTCGTCGCCTCCGACACCACGGCGAAGGACGTCAGGAAGCTGACCGGAGGTCAGGGCGTCGACGTGGCCGTGGAGTGCGTGGGCCGCGCCGTCACCATCCGCACCGCCTGGGAGTCGACCCGGCGCGGTGGCCGGACCACGGTCGTCGGCATCGGCGGCAAGGACCAGCAGGTCACCTTCAACGCCCTGGAGATCTTCCACTGGGGCCGCACCCTGGCCGGCTGCGTCTACGGCAACTCGAACCCGGCCGAGGACCTGCCGGTGCTCGCCGGACACATCCGGGCCGGCCGGTTCGACATGGGCTCCCTGGTCACCGAGCGGATCACCCTGGACGGCATCCCCGGCGCCTTCGACAACATGCTCGCGGGCAAGGGCGGCCGGGCCCTGGTCGTCTTCCCCTGAGGCGGTACGGACCGAGGACGGGGCGTGGGCCGCGCGAGCGGCCCGCGCGGTGACGGCGGCGGATCCGACCGCACCGCGGCCGTCACCCGGCGGCGGCCCGGAGCAGGATGTCCTCGTACACCTCCGGGTCGTCGGAGGCGACCACCGGCCAGCCGATGCCGTACGCCCCCTCCCAGCGCACGTCGATGCCGGGGTTGGCGTGGTCGGAGCCGTCGGGCAGGAACAGGTGGGGGCTGCAGTCGATCCGGTCGGTCCGGGAGAGCGCGGTCTGGTCCGCGAGGGCCCGGCGGGCCCGCCCGTCGTCCAGCGCCTCGGCGAGGGCGTCGACGTCCACCGCGCCGGTGGCCGCGGCCACGTCCAGGATCACCTTGCGGTGGCTGATGCACCGCGACTCGGCCCAGAAGGCCCGGCGCAGCCCGAGGTCGAGCCGCTCCGAGGCGCGCGGGCCCTGCTCCTTCGCGGCGAGGACCGCCTCCAGGGCGGGCAGCGTGGTCGAGGGGTACAGCCAGTCCTTGGCCTGCCACAACTGCCAGCCGGCGCCCGGCTCCAGGCCGGCCATCCGGGCCACCTCGCTGTCCGTGCCGGGGCGCGGGCTCGGGGCGTCGTTCAGCAGTTCGAGGGGAAAGGCGCGCAGATCGAAGGAGACCCGCTCCTCCAGGCCGAGCCGGGCCCGGGTGGTGTGCAGCCGGTGGACGGCGATGTGCGCGAAGGAGCACCAGATGTCGGAGAAGACGGTGATGGTGCCGGGCGGCGGGGCCGGGTCGGTGAGGGCGGGGCCGGGCATGGTTCTCCTCGGTTCGTGGAGGGCGGAAGCGAACGGGGGGCGGTGCAGGGGGCTCAGCCGGCAGGGGACTCGTGGGCGTCGAGCGCCGCTTCGAGGTCGAGGTCGGCGCCGGGCAGCCAGGCGGGCAGCGAGGGGATGCGGGCCATGGCGTCGAAGAGCCGGGGCACGGCGTCCTCGCGCACGGTCGGCCCGTGCGCGCTCAGCAGGCGCGCGGGCTTCAGGGCGGCGAGCTCCCGCACCGGCCGGAGGAACTTCGCCTCGTCGACCAGTGCGGTCCAGGGCGCTATCGCCCGGTTCAGCACCTCGAACCCGTGGAAGAACTCCTCCTCGTCGAGGTCGGCGAAGTCCTGGACCCTCCCCTCCACCACCGTGCCGAAGCTGTCGGAGCTGTAGAGCGTGCCGTCGGAGTGGTCGAACACGGCGAGGGTCCCGGGCGAGTCGAACGTGGGCGGCCGGTGGAAGCTCAGCTCGCGGTCGCCGGTCCTCACACGGTTCCCCGGGTTGGCGGTCACCAGGCGCTCCTGCGGAATCCCGAACTCCTCGGACATGCGCGTCACCGCTGTCGCGTTGGCGAGCACCTTCGCGCACGGGGCGGCCTCCAGGACGCGGGTGAGGGCGCCGGTGTGGTCGCGGTCGTCGTGGGTGACGACGATCCAGCGCAGGTCGGCGGGGTCGAGGAGCGACCACAGGGAGTCCAGGAAGCCCTCCCGGTCCACGGGCATGCCGGTGTCCACCAGGACGGGCTGTCCGGACCGTAGGAGGAAGGCGTTCACCGGCTGGTCGCCGAGACCGGGGACGGGCAGGGCCGAGGGGAGGACGTGGAGGTCCGGCCCGGCGGTGTACGACGCTTTCATGACGCACCTTTCATGACGCACCTCTCGTGACGCAGCTTTCGTGACGTGTCTTGCACGTCCTGGCTTTCACGTCGTGTCTTTCGTGACACCCCGGTCAGACGAGCTGGATGGTCAGGGAGCCGGCGAGGAGCAGGGCGAGGCCCAGGGCGCGCGGCTTGGTGAGGGAGCGCTGCGGGAGCTTGAACAGGCCCTTGTGGTCGATGAGCGCGGAGGTCAGCTGCTGGCCCGTCACGGTCAGGGCGATGGTCACCGCCGCGCCGATGGACGGGATGAGCAGGAAGGTGCCGGTGACGTAGGCGGCGGCACAGGCGCCACCGAGCCAGCCCCACCAGGGCATCTTCTTCAGCGGGGCGATCCTGGGCTTCGGGGTGCGCCGGGTCGCGTAGAGCACGAGCAGGACGACGGCGATGGTGAAGGTCGCCACGGCGAAGCTGATCACCGCGACGGTGAGGGGCTCCTTGAGCTGGGCGCGCAGCTGGGCGTTGACCGCACCCTGCACCGGCAGCGCGCCGCCGGCCACGATGCCGAGGGCGAGCCGTCCGGCGCGCCCGGCGCGTCCGGCGCTCGACGTCCCGGGGGCGCCGGCGGGGGCCGCGGCCTTCATGCCCCGGATGATCACGACGATGCCCGCGAGGACCGCCACGGCGCCCAGGACGATGCCGGCGCTCAGCTCCTGCCGCTCCAGGCCGAGGAGGCCGAAGAGGTCGAGCGCGAGCGAGGCGAACATCTGGCCGGTGACGAAGAGCCCGACGGCGGCGAGGGCGCCGAGCCGGGGGAAGAGCAGGATGCCGCTGGTGATGTAGAGCGGGCTGGCGAGACCGCCGAGCAGCTGCCAGGGCTCGACGTCGGGCAGTCCGCCGAGCGCGCCGAGCGCCCCGGCCGCCACCGCGAGGACGACGAGCAGGCCGGTCGCGACGCCGAGCTGGAGGGTCGAGGCGCCGTAGGGGGTGCCCACGGCCGAGTTGAGCTGGAGGTTCACCGAGGCCTGGACGGCCAGCAGGCAGCCGACCAGGAGGGCCGCGGCGAGGAGCGCGGTGTGCATGGGATCTCCCTGGGGCGGGATGGCGAGCAGCAAGTGGACACTGAGTCCGTTTAGCATGCCACTCAATACGCCAAGTGGACAAGGTGTCCACTTATTCTGGAAGGGAGTCGGAAGGAAGCCGAAGAGACCCGGAAGGAGCTGGAAGAAGCCGGAGGGAGCCGGGAGGAAGTCGGAAAGGAAAAGGGAGAACATGAGGGAAGTAGGGTCGGGCCCATGAGCGACGACGAGCAGCGGGGCGGCGGGGCCGGCTCCGCGCACCGGGCCGGCGGGCTCCTCGGCGACCTCCAGGCCGCGGACGAGCGGCCGGTCGCCCCGCGCAGACGCGCGGACGCCGAGCGGAACCGCGCCCAGATCCTGGCCGCGGCCGAGCGGCTCTTCGCCGAACAGGACCCCCGGTCGGTCACCATGGACCGGATCGCCAAGGCCGCCGGAGTGGGGCGCGCCACCCTGTACCGGAGCTTCGCCGACCCCTCCTCGGTCGCCGTCGCGCTGCTCGACGAGCACGAGCGCCGGCTCCAGGGGCAGCTCGTCCACGGACCCCCGCCGCTCGGACCCGGCGCGCCGCCGGACGAGCGGCTCGCGGCGTTCTACCTGGCGATGCTCGACCTCCTCGAACGGCACCTGCCGCTGGCCCTGGGGGCGGAGACGGGCCCGGCGCGCTTCCGGACGGGCGCGTACGGCTTCTGGCGCGTCCACGTCCGGACGCTCCTCGTCGACCACGGGGTCGAGGACCCGGACCCGCTGACCGACATCGCGCTCAGCCCCCTGTCGCCGGAGCTCTTCCAGTTCCAGCGCCGTGAACTCGGCCTGTCGGTCGAACGCGTCGGCCGCTCGCTGACGTCCTTCGCCCGCCAGTTGCTGCGGTCGGGGAACGCGGTCTGAGAACTCCTCGGGAGGGCCGGGCTCCGGAGCGGAGTCGTACGAACGTCCGCCCCGGAGCCCGGCCCGTCAGGCGGACTCGAACGTCCGTCCCGGAGCCCGCCCCGTCAGGCGGACTCGGTCGGCGCCGTGGCGGCGGAACTCCGCGGCCGGGAGCGGGAGACCGCCACGCCCGCGAGGCACAGCGCGCCCCCGGCGAGGGTGAGCGGCCCGGGCAGCTCGCCCAGGAAAGCCCACGCGAGCAGCACCACGAGGGCGGGCACGGCGTACGTCGTCGCG
This sequence comes from Streptomyces bikiniensis, assembly GCA_000716465.1. Lineage (GTDB taxonomy): Bacteria > Actinomycetota > Actinomycetes > Streptomycetales > Streptomycetaceae > Streptomyces > Streptomyces bikiniensis. Next base: position 94,568 of record JNWL01000013.1, on the reverse strand, counting down.
CCCATCCGTCCGGCGGTCGTACGGGCCAGGGCGTAGGCCCAGGTCGTGAACGCGAGCGCGGTCGGGAACACCCCGAGGTAGACCATGTTCAGGGTCGCGGACAGCGGCGCCCGCCCCACCTCCCCGGCCAGCTGCCCGGCGAACGGCAGGCACGCCACCGCCCCCACCAGGCAGCCGAACGTCGTCACCTGGAGCGCGCTGCCGTGCGCGAGCGCCGGCTTCTGGGCGACGACCCCGCCCGCGTACGCCACCGCCGCGAGCAGGCAGAGGGCGACCCCCAGCACCGAGGCGTGGCCGCCGGCGGAACCCCGGGACATCGAGAGGCCGACGGTCACCGCGCCCGCGAACGAGACCGCCATGCCCGCGAGCAGCCGGGGCGGCAGGGACTCCCCGAGGAACCGCGCGCCGAGCAGGGCGATCAAGATCGGCCCGACGTTCACCACCATCGCGGCCGTGCCCGCGTCGACCTCCTGCTCGCCCCAGTTGAGCACCACCATGTACACCCCGAACCAGAGCAGCCCCGAGACCGCGATCCCCGGCCACGCGGCCCGGGGCGGCAATCCCTCCCGCCGCACCAGGAGGACGGCGCCGAGGACCAGAGCCCCGGAGAGGAGCCGTCCGAGCGCGAGCGCGCCGGGGGAGTAGGCGGCCCCCGCGGTGCGGATGGAGACGAAGGCGGAGGCCCACAGGACGACGGTGACACCGGCCGCGGCGAACGCGAGCCGGGAGGACGACTTCTGCATGCCCCGACGGTAGGCGGAGGACCGTTCGGGGCCCACCGCAATATCCCCGAGGACGCGGCTGCCCCGTCTACCGCTCCCGGCGCAGCTCCCACAGGCGCCACACCCCGCTGTTGTCCGCGACGAGGTAGTGGCCTCCGGTGACCGCCGGCCGGGCCGCCACGTAGTTCTTCTTCTGCCAGAGGGGCACCAGCGGGACCTCCTTCGCCACCACCCGCTGGATCGCCCGGAACCGGTCGACGCTCCTGTCGCGCTCGACGAACCGCTGCGTCACCTTGATGGAGCCGTCGATCTCGGCCGACGCGTAGCCGTTGTGAAGGGCGTTGCCGCTCCCCACCAGCGGCTGGACGAACGTGTCGGGATCGGGGAAGTCGGGACTCCACTGCAGGACGTAGGCGTCGAACTCACCGCTCTTGTACCGCTCCTGGTACGTGACCCAGTCGGCCTCCTCGACCAGTTCGACCCGGAACAGACCCTTCCGCTCCAACTGCGTCTTCAGTTCGCGCGCCTCGACGGCGGCGCTGCCGACCTGGTGGCCCAGGGTGATCCGTACCGGAGTGCGAACGCCCGCCTCGCGCAGCCGCCGCGCCGCCCACCGCGGGTCCGATTCGGGGTACACGTCGTAGAAGTCGGTGCTGTGCCCCGTGACGCCTCGCGGGACGAGCGAGTAGAGCGGCGACACGGTGTCCTTGAACACCGCGTCCGCCAGGCGCCCCCGGTCGACGAGCGCGGCGACGGCTCCGCGGACCGCGACGTTCCCCAGGGGGCGGTGCGGCGGGCGCGTGTTCAGGACGAGGTGGCGCGCCACCGTGCTCTCCCCGACGGAGAGGCGCACGTCCGGGTCCTCGCCGTTCTCGAGGGTCGCCAGCGTCGCGGCGGTGAGCCCGGCGTGGGCGATGTCGATCTCCTTCGCGTTCCACGCCTTCTCCACCTCCTGGGAGGTCTTGTAGTAGCGGATCTCGACCGGCCGGCCCTTCCCGGGGACGGCACCCCTGTACGAGGGGTTCGGTACGAGCGCGATCCGGGCGCCCTTCTCGTAGGAGGAGACGACGTACGGCCCCGAGCCCGGGAAGGTCCGCCCGGTCCGGAGCCCGCTCCGGGGGAACTCGGCCGGATCGACGATGGACCCCGCCGGTGTGGCGATCTTGGAGGGCCAGGTGGCGTCCTCCGCCGAGAGGCGGAAGGTCACGAAGGGGCCGCTCGCCTCCACCGAGAGGAGGTTCGCGAACAGCGGCGAGGGCCCGAGCGGGTCCCGGATGCCCAGGATGCGGTCGAACGAGTGCTTCACGGCTTCGGCGGTGACCGGATGCCCGTTGGAGAACGTGAGGTCCCCGCGCACCTTGCACCGGTAGGTGGTCAGGGACTCGGTGAACCCGCACGATTCGGCCGCGTCGGGCCGGGGGACGGTCGCCCCGGGGTCGAAGGTGAGCAGGGCCTGGTAGATGTTGCTGTACAGCGCCCAGGACCCGCTGTCGTAACCCCCGGCGGGGTCGAGGTGGGTGAGGCCGTTCGCCGTTCCGATGACGACGGGCTCTTCGGGCGGGGTCGTGAACGGCAGCAGCCGGTACCCGCAGGCCGCCAGTAACACGCAGGCTCCCGCCGTGATGCCGAGGCCTCTGCGCTTCATGTGATCGTCTTCCTTCTGCGTGGGGGGAGTCGTCGGCGGACGGCCGACGCGATGCCGAGCGGCCCCGGCGGGGCAGGCCGCCGGGGCCGCTCGGGCACCGGGGGAGGGGCCGGTGCGCCCGGGCCCGTCGTGGCGCGGTCGGCCGCCGTGGGGGGCGGGTGATCGACCGGTGGGCGGAAACCTACGAACGGGGGCGGCCGGAAGACCATCCGGGGAGCCGCACATACGGACACCTATTTATCTCGACGCGGACCGCGACGGCCGGGGAGCGGTGGGCGGCGCCCGGGGCGGCACCGGAGGGTTGATTGCGTATCCGTGGAACCGGCTCTCCGGATGTTCGGGGGTGCGGGCGGGACCCTAGGTTCGGGTGCCGGCCGACCGGACTCGCGGTTCCGTACGAAAGCTGCGCGGGACCGGTCCAGCCTCGGTCGGCCGGTATGGTGCACGGGCGTGCGGAACGAGCTGTGCGCGCCGCCCTCGGGCAGTCCCGGCCGGATGGCATTGCGCCCTGCTTTTCGCAGTCGGCGACGGGCGTGCTCCGCGGCGCGCCCGTCGCCGAAGGCTCTTCCGCGCGCCCGGGCACTCGTTCCCGTGGAATTCCGGGAAGAACGCGAGCAGCCCCTCGCGAATCCGCGCCGCCTCCCACCGCCGATTTCGGACCGCGCTTCACATCGCGCGGCCTTTTTCTGTTTCGTGCGGGAAGGGAGGTGGAAATCCCGCTCCCGTTTCCGTGTGCCGCCGTCGGCTCCTTGATACGGTTCCGGAATCGACTCGCGCGGAATTCCGCCGACGGAAGTCGGCAGAGGACGGCAGGAGTCGGCAGAGCTCGGCGGAGGCCGAGAGCGGGCGGCAGAGGTCGGCAGAGGTCGGCAGAAGTCGAGAGCGGGCGACAGAGGTCGGCAGAGCTCGGCAGAAGTCGAGAGCGGGCGACAGAGGTCGGAAGAGGGAGAGCGGGGATGGCGGCGTGAACGAGGCGCGTGGTTCCGCTCTGCGGCCCCTGGCCCGGGTCCTCGCCGACGGGCGTGCCGAACCGGTGCTGCTGTTCGTCGAAGGCCCCGCCGGCACCGGGAAGAGCCATCTGCTCCAGGAACTCGCCGACCTGCCCGGGACGGTGGACACGGTCCGCGTGCGGTGGCGGTGCGGGGCCGACGGCGGGCCGCCGGACGGGGACGCGCACCGGCGGGTGCCGACCCTGTGGCTGGTGGACGACGTGCACCGGGCGGACGAGGACGAGCTGCGGCGGCTGCGCCGGGTCCTGGAGGGCCTGGGGCCGGGCTCGGCGGCGGCCGTGGCCTATCGCCCCGAGGAACTTCCCGTGCCCGGACTGCCGCTGGGCGGCCCGCCGCTGACGTACCCCTCCCGCCTGACGGTGCTCCGGCACCGCCCGGCGCCCTGGGACGAGGAACGCGTCCGCCGCGCCGCCGCGGAGGCGCTGGAGGCCGACTGCACCCCCGAAGCGGTGCGCAGGCTGCGCGAACTGACCGGCGGCGTCCCCCGGGTGGTCGTCGACCTCCTCGCCGTACTGGGGGAACGGCATCCGCCCTTCGCCGGTACGGCAGCGGAGGTGGAGGCGGCCGGGGTGCCGGCCCGCCTGGCCGAGCTGGTGCTGAGCCGTACGCACGCACTGTCCCCGGCCCACCGCCCGGTGGTCTGGGCGGCCGCCGTCCTCGGCGAACCCGCCGGCCGCGACGAGCTGGTCGCGGTCTCGGGCCTCGGAGCCGCGGCGGGAGGCGACGCGCTGCTGCGGGCCCTGGAGACCGCCGCCCTGGCGGAGCCGGTCGAGGGCCGCTACGGCTTCGCCGTCCCGCTGGCCGCTCCTGCCGTACGGGCCTCCGTGCCCGGACCCGTCCGCCAGGACCTGCACGGACGGGCGGCGAGGACGCTGAGCGGCAGACGGCCCGTGCCCTGGGCCGACGTGGCCGAACACCACAGGGCGGCCGGCGACACCCGCAGATGGCTCGGGGCGGTGGAGCGGGCGGCCGAGTCGGCGGCGGCGTCCGGCCGGCACGAGCAGGCCGTCGCGCTCCTCGAACGGACCCTCGCCACGCCCGGCCTGCCCCCGCGGAGCCGGGCCCGTCTCGCACCGCTCCTCGCCCGCAGCGCGGTGACCGGACTGCGCTCGGACCGGACCGTGGAGGTCCTCGCGCAGATCGTGCGGGACGCGTCCCTGCCCCCGGCCGTACGCGGAGAGCTGCGGCTCGACCTGGGGCTGATGCTGTGCAACCAGATGGGCCGCTTCCCCGAGGGATGGCGGATGCTGGAGATCGCCGCCGCCGAGCTGCGCGAGGTCCGGCCCGGCCTGGCCGCGCGCGCCATGACGGCACTGTCCAGCCCCTACTGGCCGGGCAGTTCCCTCGACGTCCACCGGAGATGGCTGGCCGAGGCCACCGCCGCGGCGGACGCCAGCGGGGACGAACCCATGCGCACGGCGGTCCTGGCCGGCCGGGCGGGACTCGCCATGAGCTGCGCCGACCCGGGGGCGTGGGAACTGGCGAGGGAACTGCCCGCGGAGGACACGGACCCCGCGTGCGCCCGGCAGGCGGCGCGCGGCCTGTGCAACACGGCGGACTTCGCGGTCTGGCTCGGCTTCTACGAGCGGGCGGAGGACCTTCTCGCGGCGGGGAGCGACCTGTCCGCCCGGAGCGGCGCGCCGTACACGGAGTACAACGCACTGGGGACGCGGCTGCTCCAGGAGTGGTGGACCGGCCGGTGGCCCGGGCTCGCCGAGCGGTGCGAGGACTTCGTCGCCGCCACCGCCGACATGCCGTTCATCGCCTCCGACGCCTACGTCGTGCGCGGCCTGCTCGCGGTCGCCCAGGGGGACTGGGGAGAGGCGGTGTCCTGGCTGTCCCAACGGGGGACGTTCGGGACGGAGAAGCTGCCCGTGCCCCTGGGCGCGACGGCGGCCGGCGGCATGATCCGCCTCGCCCTGGCCCGCCAGGAGGTGGAGGCCGCGGCGGAACAGGCGCGTGCCGCCTGGGCGGTGGTGGCCGGGAAGGGCGTGTGGCCGTGGGCCGCGGAGCTCGCGCCGTGGGCCGTGGAGGCGCTGGCGCGCGCGGGTGACGGGGCGGCGGCGCACGCCGTGGTACGGGACTTCTCCCGGGGCCTCGGGCGGAGCGACGCGCCCGCCGCCAGGGCCGCGCTGATCTGGAGCAGGGCCGTACTCGCAGAGACGGAGGCGCCGGAGCGGGAAGGGCAGGACGGACGGGAAGGGCGGGAAGTACGGGAAGGGCGGGACGAACTGCTGCGGGCCGCGGAGCTGTACCGGGAGGCCTCGGCGGCCTACGCGGAGCTGCCCCGCCCCTACACCCGGGCGCTGACCGCGGAGGGCGCCGCGCGCTGCGTACTCGCGGCGCACACCGGGCCGGACGCCGGGCCGGGCGCGGAGTCCGGCACCGGGCCGGGCGCCGGACCGGAGGCAGGGCCCGGCACCGGGGCGGGCGTCGAGCCGGACACCGGGGACACCGCCGCGTCACCGGACCCGGCCCCCGAGCGCTCCGCCACCCCGGCGGCGATCGCCGAACTGGAGGACTGCGCCTGGAGCTTCACCGAGCTGGGGGCCGTCTGGGACGCGGCGCGGGCCAGGGCCCTGCTGCGCACCCGCCTGCCGGCGAAGAAGGGGCGGCCCCCCGGACGCCCCTCGTACGCCGACGAGCTGTCCCCCCGGGAGGCGGAGGTGGCCCAGCTCGCGGTCTCCGGCCTGACCAACCGGGAGATCGCCACCACCCTCCACCTCTCACCCCGGACGGTGGAGCAGCACATCGCCCGTGCCATGCGGAAGACCGGGGCGCTCTCCCGCCGCGACCTCGCCCACCGGCTGGGGGCCTCTTCCTAGAGGAGGCCCCGCCGGGGCAGGGCGGACCCGTAGTCCCGGAACGTCCCGTCGTGGGCCCAGGCGTCCACGGTCGCGGCCGTCCAGTCGAAGACCCAGCCGGGGCGCAGCCCGCGCGCTCCCCAGCCGTCCGGGCGCCTGCGGGGCAGCGGAAAGCCCGCCCTCTGCGCTGCGGCCGCCGTGTCGCAGGTCTCGCGCGCGATGCGGAGGGCGTCCGACCAGGTGTCGGCCGGCCCGGTGAGGACGTGCAGCCCGCACTGCTCGGGCCGTACGGAGTTCTTTATGGGGACATTGACCTGGAAGTAGACCTTGGCCATGGTGCCGTCTCCTCGGTTCCGCGCTTTCCCGTGCGGCGGGCTGCGCCCCTTCGGGCCGTTCGGCTTCACGTCCGCTCGACCGCCGGCCGGACCCCATCAACCTACGAACCGGACCGGGTCCTGAATATCCGGAAACGGCGAATCACCTATACGTATCCCGCACGCGTCCCGCGTATCCCGGCCCGTACGTATCCCGATCGCCGCGCGGGCCGGTCGGTGCCCCGGCGCACGACGATCCGATTTCGGCGGTGCGCTCTCCGGTCAACAGGAACTCCGTGAATTCTGTTGAAAACTGCCCGGCGCGCGTGTCTTGAAGTTCATTCGACCGCTGGGCGATAGTTCGGACCGCGGCGAGTTTCCCACTCTCCGTCAGGCAGGAACTGCCCTTCGACGGTGCGTTTTTGACGCATTTCGGCGATACACCCCCCATCGGGTTCCTGGCTGTCATCCGGAAGGAATCAACGTGCGTAACTCTCGTAAGTACCGCCTGGCCGCGGCGGGCATCGCGCTCTCGGCCTCGGCGGTCCTGGGGACCCAGACCCTGGCGCAGGCGCAGGACACGGCGTCCACCCCCCGCTACCAGCCCGAGATGGTCAAGGCGCTGGCCGCCTCGCTCGGCGTGAGCGAGAAGGCCGCGGTCGACCGCCTGGACCGGCAGGACGCCCAGCAGGCCAGGCTCGCCGAGCTGGTGAAGAGCGGGATATCCGGCGACGGCGCCTTCTTCGACGCCTCCGGCAAGCTGACCGTCAACGCCGGCGACAAGGCGGAGGCGACCAGGATCGAGAAGGCCGGCCTCGCCGCCCGGGTGCCGGCCCGGGGCCAGGCCGCACTCGACGGGATCAAGGCCGAGCTGGACGCCCTCGCGGCGAAGAAGACCCCCTCCGGGGTCGTCGGCTGGTCCGTGGACCTGGCCTCCGACAAGGTGACCGTCAAGGTCAACAACGACCGGGGCGCCGCCGCCAAGGCGTTCCTCGCCGCGGCCGCGAAGCACGGCGCCGCCGTCCGGATCGTGCGGGGCCAGCAGGAGTTCGCGCCCCAGGCCGCGATCTACCCCGGCAGCAAGATGACGTTCAACAACACCAGCAACTACTGTTCCGTCGGCTACGGCGCCCGCGACAGCTCCGGCAAGCAGTACCTGGTGACCGCCGGGCACTGCGTCACCAACACCCTGCGCTACGACGGGACGGCCTTCGCCCAGGGGTACAAGACCCGCTACAAGCTCGGCACCAACAGCGTCGACATGGGCATCCTGACCGTCAACTCCGGTCACTCGATCACCACCGCCGTCGGCACCTGGGGCCAGGGCAGCACCAGCACGGTCGCCGTCAAGGGCTACAGCCGCGCCGCGTCCGGCGCCGCGCTCTGCAAGTCCGGCGCCACCACCGGCTGGACCTGCGGCAAGGTGGGCTCCTACAACAACACCGTCACCTACAAGGACCTGAACGGCGGCCCCGACACGGTCATCACCGGCCTCGCCACCTCCAGCGTCTGCACCGAGGGCGGTGACAGCGGCGGTGCGTACATCTCCGGCAACCAGGCCCAGGGCATGACCTCCGGCGGCCCGATCGGCCAGGAGTGCACCGGTGGGGTCAACTCCCGCGGCTCCTCGTACTTCCAGCCGCTCGACGACGCCCTCAAGTACTACGGTCTGACGCTCAACACCAACTGAGCGCATCCGTAAGAGGAACGGCCGGGGCCGCTCGCGGAACAAGGCGAGCGGCCCTCCGCCGGCGCCCCGCGTCCCACCCGCTCTCCGCCGGCGCCCCGCGTCCCACCCGCTCTCCGCCGGCGCCCCGCGTCCCGCCCGCCCTTCGACAGAAGCCCGCGCCCCACCCGCCCGTCGTCCCCGCCCGCTGGAAGACGCCATGCCGGACACCCCCCACACCGACGGCCCGGACACCTCCCACACCGACGGCCCGAACGTTCCCCGCCCCGACGGCCCGGATGCCATGTTCGCTGCCGTGTTCAGAGAGGCCCTGCGGCGGCGCGGCCTGCCGCTGGACCGCGTGCGCGACCACCTGGAGTCGTACGGGATCACCCTCAGCCTCGCCACCCTCAGCTACTGGCAGAGCGGCCGCAGCCTGCCGGAGAAGCCCCAGTCCCTGCGCGCCGTCGACGTCCTGGAGCCCTTCCTCGGCCTCCCGCGCGGCGCTCTGCGCTCGCTGTTGAGGCGCCGGCCGCGCGGCTGGGTCCCGCAGCACGACCCGGCCGCCCTCCGCGGCCTCTACGGCGAGGACTCCGACCTCGAAAAGGCCCTCGGCGACACCTTCCCGTACTTCAACGCCGGTCTGCGGCAGCTGGTCGTCCACGAGGCGGTGAACGTGAACGAGCACCGCCTCGTGGACGAGATGCGCGTCACCGTCGTGGTCAGGGCCGTCCGCGACGACGTGCGGCACCTGACGGTCGTCCACACCCTGGACACGGCGCAGGCCGGCGCGGTCGACCTCGCCGTCCCCCACGGGCCGCCCCCGAGCGTCCGGGCGCGGCCGGAGCTGAACTGCGTGGTCGCCGAGATCCCGCTCGGCCGCCGACTGGCCAGGAACGAGACCGCGGTCGTCGAGTACACGCTCCGCTCCGCCCCCGCCGAGGGCGTCTCCCACCACCACGAACGCCGTGTCACCACGCCCCTGCGGACCTATCTGCTCCAGGTCCGCTTCCACCCCTCGGCGGTGCCGTCGAGGTGCTGGCACTACTACCGCGGGCACCTCGGCGCCGAGCCCCGGAACCGGCAGCCGGCGCCCCTGGACGGCTTCCGCACGGCGCACCTGCTGCCCGTGAAGTGCCCACCGGGCGCGTACGGCATCGCCTGGCAGTGGACGGACTGAGCCCCGCCGCAACCGTCACCGCAGCGCCCCCGCCGTGATCCCCAGGCACGCCCGCAGCGCGGCCTCGCCCGCCGCGGTCACCTTCACGGCCCGCCCGGACCCGATCCGTACGCACCATCCGGCGCCGAGCGCGTGGCGGCAGAGCGCGGCGCCGGCCGCCCCCGCGAGGTGCGGCCGACGCTCGGTCCAGTCGAGGCAGCCGCGCGCGACGGGCCGCCGCCCCTTCCGTACGAGGGCGATGCCCTGCTCTCCGAACCAGGCCAGGCCCCGGTCCGTGAGCGCGAACCCGGTGTCCTGCCGCAGCAGTCCCCGGACGGTCATCGCCTCCGCGATCGCGATGCCGAGCCGCCCGGCGAGGTGGTCGTAGCAGGTCCGGCCGCGGGCCATCGCCTCCCCGGCGCTCGCCTCCCGCAGCGAGCGGGGCCGCGCGGGCACCGGGGGACCCGACCGGGCGGCCAGGTCCTCGACGAGCTGCGCGATCCCGGGGTCGGCGAGCCGCACGTACCGGTGCCGGCCCTGCCGCTCCTCGGTGAGCAGCCCGCCCCCGACCAGCCTTCCGAGGTGCTCGCTCGCGGTGGACGGGGCCACCCCCGCGTGCCGGGCGAGCTCCCCGGCGGTCCAGGCCCGCCCGTCGAGCAGGGCGAGCAGGAACGCGGCGCGGGTCCCGTCCGCGAAGAGCGCCGCGAGCGCGGCGAGGTCACTGGCCGTCATGCCCCCAGGCTGCCGTACTCACCCTTCGGCGGCGGCCGAAGCGTCGCGGATTCCGGCCGTCCGGGCCGCGTACTGCGCGGCGAGGCCGTCGAGGAGCGCCCGCAGGCCCGTCTCGAAGGCGCCCTCGTCCACCTGCCGGCGGTGCTCCGCGAGCAGGTGGGCCTGCCCGAGGTGGGGGTACTCGGCGGGGTCGTACGCCGTCTCGTCGTCGACGAAGCCGCCGGCGAAGGAGCCGAGGGCCGAGCCGGTGACGAAGTACCGCATCAGGGCGCCGATGTGCGTGGCCTGGGCCGGGGGCCAGCCCGCGCGGACCATCGCGCCGAAGACGGCGTCGGCGACCCGCAGTCCGGCCGGGCGGCGGCCGGGCCCCCGGGCGAGGACCGGGACGATGTGCGGGTGGTCGGCGAGGGCGGCGCGGTAGGAGACCGCCCAGTCGTGCAGCGCCGTCCGCCAGTCGCGGGGGTCGTCCGCCGCGAACATCGACAGGTCGACCTTCGCGCTCACCGCGTCCGCGACGGCGTCGAGGATCTCGTCCTTGGTGCGGAAGTGGTTGTAGAGCGAGGGCCCGCTCACCCCGAGCTCGGCCGCGAGCCGGCGGGTGGAGAGCGCGGCGAGCCCCTCCGCGTCGACCAGCGCGCCCGCCGTCTCGACGATGCGGTCTCGGCTGAGCAGGGGCTTGCGCGGTCGGGCCATGGCGCACATAGTAGGCCTGCGCTTGGAAAACTAGCAGTGGTAATTAAAGTGACCGCGGTCGGACGGGTGAGGTGGCACGGTGGATCTGGCGCTGAGCGAGGAGCAGGAGGCCGTACGGCGGCTCGCCGAGGACTTCGTCGCACGTGAGGTGGCCCCGCACGCCACCGCGTGGGACCGCGCGGAGGAGGTGGACCGGGGGATCGTGAAGAAGCTCGGCGCCGTCGGCTTCCTCGGCCTCACGATCCCGGAGGAGTACGGCGGTTCGGGCGGCGACCACCTCGCGTACTGCCTGGTGACCGAGGAGCTGGGCCGCGGCGACTCCTCCGTGCGCGGCATCGTCTCCGTCTCGCTCGGCCTGGTCGCCAAGACGATCGCCTCCTGGGGGAGCGAGGAGCAGAAGCGGACGTGGCTGCCCCGGCTCGCCTCCGGCGAGGCCCTCGGCTGCTTCGGGCTCACCGAGCCGGGCACCGGATCCGACGCGGGGAACCTGGCCGCCCGGGCCGTCCGGGACGGCGGCGACTACGTCGTCAACGGCACCAAGATGTTCATCACCAACGGCACCTGGGCCGACGTGGTGCTGCTCTTCGCCCGCACGAACGACACCCCCGGCCACAAGGGCGTCTCCGCCTTCCTCGTCCCCGCCGACAGCCCCGGCCTCACCCGCCGCCCCGTCCACGGCAAGCTCGGGCTGCGCGGCCAGGCCACCGCCGAACTGGTCCTGGAGGACGTCCGCGTCCCGGCCGACGCCATGCTCGGCCCCGAGGGCAAGGGCTTCGCCGTCGCCATGTCCGCCCTCGCCAAGGGGCGCATGTCGGTGGCCGCCGGCTGCGTCGGCATCGCCCGGGCGGCCCTCGACGCGGCCCTGCGGTACGCGGGGGAGCGCGGGCAGTTCGGGAAGCCGATCGCCTCGTACCAGCTGGTGCAGGAGCTGATCAGCGACATCTCCGTCGACGTGGAGGCCGCCCGGCTGCTCACCTGGCGGGTCGCCGACCTGATCGACCGCGGCCGGGACTTCGCCACCGCCGCCTCCCAGGCGAAGCTGTACGCCTCCGAGGCCGCCGTCCGCGCCGCCAACAACGCGCTCCAGGTCTTCGGCGGCTACGGCTACATCGACGAGTACCCGGTCGGCAAGCTGGTCCGCGACGCGCGCGTGATGACCCTGTACGAGGGCACCAGCCAGATCCAGAAGCTCATCATCGGCCGGGCGCTGACGGGGGTCTCGGCCTTCTGAGTACGGAGCCGCGCGCCCCTGAGTACACGGACGGATGTGGCGGGGACCACATCCGTCCGATGCTGTCCGGCATGAGCGACACACCGGTCAAGCAGCAGAACACCGCCGCCTACTACATGCAGGCCGTCATCTCCTTCGGGATCGCGCTCGCGGCCGTGGCCGTCGGCGTCTACCAGCTCGACGCCAGCGCCTGGGTGCGGGCCTTCCTCGCGGTCTCGGTCCTCTACCTCACGACCTCGGCCTTCACCCTCGCCAAGGTCGTCCGCGACCGCCAGGAGGCCGGCCGGATCGTCAGCCGCGTCGACCAGGCCCGCCTGGAGAAGCTCCTCGCCGAACACGACCCCTTCCAGAAGCTCTGAGCCCGTCCGGCCCCGGCGGCGACCCTAAGCGCTTGCTCACCCTCGTTGATAAGGTGTCCGTGCTGACGGGGACCGAGGAGGAGTGTGGGATGAGCGCGGCGGAGGAGACGCCCGGGGGCGAGGACGTGCCCTGGGGCGAGGTCACGCCCGAGGCGGCGCGGCGGCTGCTGGTGGCCGCCGTCGAGGCGTTCGCCGAGCGCGGCTACCACGCCACCACCACCCGGGACATCGCCGGCCGCGCCGGCATGAGCCCGGCCGCGCTCTACATCCACTACAAGACCAAGGAAGAGCTGCTCCACCGGATCAGCCGCATCGGTCACGACAGGGCCCTGGAGATCCTCCGGGCCGCCGCCGACGGCGGGGGCACGGCGGCCGAGCGGCTCGCCGACGCCGTCCGCTCCTTCGTCCGCTGGCACGCCGAGCGCCACACCACCGCCCGCGTCGTCCAGTACGAGCTCGACGCCCTCGGCCCCGAGCACCGCGCCGAGATCGTGGAGCTGCGCCGCGAGTCCGACGCGACCGTGCGCCGGATCATCGACGAGGGCGTGGCGGCGGGGGAGTTCGACGTCCCCGACGTGGCCGGCACCACCGTCGCCGTGCTGTCCCTCTGCATCGACGTCTCGCGCTGGTTCAACACCCAGGGGCGCCGGACGCCCGACGAGGTCGGCGCGCTCTACGCCGACCTCGTCCTCAGGATGGTCGGCGCTCAGAAGTAGTAGCGGGAGACCGACTCGGCCACGCAGACAGGCTTCTCGGAGCCCTCGCGCTCCACGGTCACCGCCGCCGTCACCTGCACGCCGCCCGCGACCTCCTCGACCTTCGCCAGGACGGCCGTGGCGCGCAGCCGTGAGCCGACCGGCACGGGGGCGGGGAAGCGCACCTTCTCCGTGCCGTAGTTGATGCCCATCTTCACGCCCTCGACCGCCAGGACCTGCGGGACGAACACCGGCAGCAGCGACAGCGTCAGGTAGCCGTGCGCGATGGTGGTGCCGAACGGACCGGCGGCGGCGCGCTCCGGGTCGACGTGGATCCACTGGTGGTCGCCGGTGGCCTCCGCGAAGAGGTCGATCCGCTTCTGGTCGACCTCCAGCCAGTCGCTGTGCCCCAGCTGCTCGCCGACCCCCGCGCGCAGCTCCTCGGCGGAGGTGAAGATCCTCGGCTCGGCCATGTCCCTGCTCCCTCTCGTCACGCTCTCCCCGGACGCCCCCGCACGCTCCGGTCGCGCTGTCCAAGCGCTTGCTCAGCATTGTGGTGCGGGCGGACCCCTGTCAACGCCCGGCCGGACGGCGGGTCCGTTCCCGTAGGGTCGCGGGGTGCCGCAGATTCCAGAGAAGATCCACGAGCTCACCGTCGGCCAGCTCTCCGCCCGCAGCGGGGCCGCCGTCTCCGCCCTGCACTTCTACGAGGCCAAGGGGCTCATCAGCAGCCGCCGCACCGGCGGGAACCAGCGCCGCTACGGCCGCGACGCCCTCCGCCGGGTCGCCTTCGTCCGCGCCGCGCAGCGGGTCGGCATCCCCCTCGCCACCATCCGCGAGGCGCTCGCCCGGCTCCCCGAGGAGCGCACGCCCACCCACGAGGACTGGGCCCGCCTCTCGGCGGCCTGGCGCGCCGAACTCGACGAGCGCATCAAGCAGCTCGGCCGGCTGCGCGACCACCTGACGGACTGCATCGGCTGCGGCTGCCTCTCCCTGGAGACCTGCGTCCTGTCCAACCCCGACGACGTCTTCGGCGAGCGGATGGCGGGCTCCCGCCTCCTCCCGGTACGCCGCCCGGCCCCGGAGAGCGCCGAGGGGTAGGCGGCGCGGACGGCCGGCGCCCGCGAGGACGCGTGTACGGCGCCGAGGGCGTTCGTACGGCGCTCGAAGACGCGTGTACGGGGCGCTTCAGGGACCTCCCGAACCCGGCGCCCCGGAGGTCACGCCGCCGACGCCAGCCGCCGGCCCCGGTCGGCCCGCGCCCGGGCCAGCGCCCCCGAGGTGAGCACCGCGCGCGGAACGCCCACGCCGCAGTCCGCGCACACCGGGCCGTGCCACGGCTCGTACCGGTCGGCGGGGTCCGCCCACGCGATCCGGGGCCCCGCGCACACCGGGCACGCCTCGCCCGGACCGCGCTCCAGGGCCGCGATCAGCCGCCGCAGCACCTCCGGCAGCGGGTCCGACGGGTGCAGTTCGGGATCGCCGCACCGGACCACGCCGTTGCCGCCCCAGACCCGCCGGTGCCAGTCGTCGAGCGCGCCGGGCCGGCGCAGCCCCTCGTGCTTCTCGCGCCGCCGCCGGGCGGCGAACTCCTCCTCGTACGCGAGCCACACGGCCCGCGCCTCCTCCAGCTCGTCGAGCGCCGCCACGAGCCGTCCCGGGTCGAGCTCCCGGTCCTCCGGCCCGAACCTGTGCCTGCGGCACAGGTGGTCCCAGGTCGCGCGGTGCCCGTACGGGGCGAACCGCTCCAGGCACTTGCGCAGCGAGTACCTGCGCAGCGCCGTGTCGCACCCCGGATCGCGCACCTGTCTCGCGAGACTCCGGAAACCGGCCATCTCCCGCCACCTCCGTCGCTGGTCCTTCCGCGGTATCAGAGGGACGAACGGGAAGCCGTCTGTGTTCCATCGAAATGCGGATGGCAGCCATCAGTGGGGCGGGAGGGTCCCGCGGGACGGGGCGGAACCACTGAGTCCGGGGGCGGCCGGGTCGGGCTCACCGGCCCGTCCCCGACGCCGCCACCACCACCCGGGCCAGCTCCGGCCGGCAGAGGTCGTCGTGGGAGCGGACCGCCTCCGCCACGTCCACGTTCACGCATCCCGCCCCCGGCACCCCCGTGCGCAGGACCGCCGCCAGGCTCCGCGCCACGGTCCCCGGCACCCCGCGCATCCCGCCAAACCCGACCGCCCCGGCGGGGCCCGGGCCGTCCGCGAGCCGCGACGCCAGCGGGTACAGCACCCCGAGCGCCGTGTCGTACCGCGAGTGACAGGCCACCACCGGCCCCCTGACCCGGTGGTGCACGTCCCGCAGCGCCCCGGACCGCTCGGGCGCGTCCGGCAGCCGCGCCGCGAACGCGTACTGCGGGAAGGCGCCCTGAAGGAGCGTCACGGAGGCGACCGGCCGGGCCCCGGCGGGCAGCCCCCGCAGCGCGTACGCGACGAGCCGGGCGCCCGTGCCGTGCCCGACGAGGTGGATCCGGAGCCCGGGGGCCGCGCGGGCGACCCGGCCGAGCAACGGCCCGAGCCCGTACTCCCCGACGTGTCCGGCCCGCCGTCCGAGGACGTGGTACGCGGCCTGCCGCAGCGCCTCCCGGGCCCCCTGCCGACGCCGCTCCGGCCCCTCCGGGAGCCCCGGGTCCAGGGCCTCGGCGAACAGGTCGCACACCTCCGCCGGGTCCGCCGCCAGGAACGCCGGCACCGGCCCCTCGGCGTCCGCCACGCCCGCCAGCTCCCGCAGCAGCGAACCGAACTCGGCGAACGCCGCCTCCCCCGCCGGTGCCGAGGTGAGGAGGTCGGTGAGCCGTTCCAGGACCGGCTCCTTCTCCGGGAGGACCGTCGCGAGCGCCCGGTAGTCGGGCCCCGGCTCGCCCGTGCACACCGCCGAGGGCCACACCACCCCCGCGTACCCGGCCTCGGCCCCCGGGGCGAGCAGCCCGGGGAAGGGGGCGAAGAAGTCCGAACAGAGCCGGGTCGCGCCGGACGGCGAACCGTTTCGTCCGTGTGCGAGGAGGAACAGGTCCGAGACCCCCTGCCGGGCCAGCGCGGCCAGCGCCGCCGCCTGCTCCGGAGGACCGTCGCCGTCCTGGTCGAAGGTGATCTCCCGGTACGGCTCCACACTCATCCCGGCCACGGCACGACCGTCCCTCCGCTTCGAGGGGGCCGCGGCACCGAGTGCGCCCCGTGCGCGGGCGGCGGCTCCACGGCCAGCATGCCCGCGCACGGGCCCTCCCAGACCCGCGACGGGGAGTCGGCGCGGCCGGGCCGCCGAGATCCGGGGGAAGTGGACCGGCAGGTCGTACGAGGCGGAGACCCGGAGGGGCAGGACGGCGCCGGGCCGGGGGTGGGCGGTGCCGAGGTGCCGGGTCTGCCGGGGCGTCCCCGGCCGGTCGCGCGCGGCGGGAGTCGTCCGCCGCGGGTCCGGGTGGAACGGCTCGTCCGCGACCCGGTCCAGGGCGTGGGCGCCGCCGTCGGGCCCGAGCGGGCCGACGGCGGAGACCCGCAGCGGCTCGCCCGGCGCCCCGGTGCCGTGCGCGCACTCGGTACCGGCCCGGGCGGTCGCGCGCGCCGGGTCGGGACGCGGGGGACGACCCCCTCCCGGGACAGTCCTCAGCGGTACAGCAGGTACTCCTTCCGCACCGCCCGGAAGGCCGCCAGGTCCTTCTGCCACGCCCCGACGACCTCGTCCGTGTCCGCGCCCGCGTCGATCAGGGTCCGCACCCGGGTGGAGCCGGTCAGCTTGTCGATCCAGTGGTCCGGCCGCCAGGCGAAGCCGGACCACGAGCGGCGGGCGGTGACCAGGAGCCCGATCCCGGTCCGTACCGGGTCGAAGGCCTCCCGGTCGTGGACGTGCAGCTGCACCCCGCCCACCGTCCTCCCCTGGAACTTGGAGAAGGTCGGCGCGAAGTACGCCTCGCGGAAGCGGACCCCGGGCAGGCCGAGCGCGTTCGCCGCCTCCGCCCACCGGCGGTCGATCCCCTCGGCGCCGAGGAGTTCGAAGGGGCGGGTGGTGCCCCGGCCCTCGGAGAGGTTCGTGCCCTCGAAGAGACAGGTGCCGGAGTAGACGAGCGCGGTCTCCGGCGTCGGCATGTTCGGGCTCGGCGGCACCCAGGGCAGCCCCGTGGCGTCGAAGAAGTCCGACCGCCGCCACCCCGACATCCGTACGGTCTCCAGGGCGACGGGCGCGGCCAGGAACTCGCCGTTGAACAGCAGCGCCAGCTCGGCCACCGTCATGCCGTGCGCCTGCGCGATCGGCTCGCGCCCGACGAAGGTGGCGAACGCCCGGTCCAGGACGGGCCCGAGCGCCGCGCGCCCGGTCACCGGGTTCGGCCGGTCCAGGACCACGAACCGCTTCCCGGCGAGGGCGGCGGCCTCCATGCAGTCGTACAGCGTCCAGATGTAGGTGTAGAAGCGCGCGCCGGCGTCCTGGACGTCGAAGACGACCGTGTCCACGCCGGAGGCGGTGAAGACGTCCGCGAGCGGTTGCCCGCTCTTCAGGTACGTGTCGTAGACGGGCAGTCCGGTCGCCGGGTCGTCGTACCGGCCCTCCGAGCCGCCCGCCTGGGCGGTGCCCCGGAAGCCGTGCTCGGGGCCGAAGACGGCGGTCAGGTCCACCCGCTCGTCGGCGTGCATCACGTCCACGAGGTGGCGGGCGTCGGGGGTCACGCCGGTCGGGTTGGTGACGACGCCGACCCGCTGCCCGGCGAGCCGCGCGTACCCGTCCGCCGCGAGCCGTTCGAAGCCGGTCCGCACCCGGCGCCGCCCGTTCTCCCGGCCCGGAGCCCCGGCCTCCCGGCCCGGAGCCACCGTCTCCCGGCCCGGTGTCCCGGCGGTGGCGGGGTGCGCGGTCGCCGCCACCGCCCCCAGGGCGCCTCCGGCGGCCAGCAGACTCCGTCGCGACAGACCCATGCGCGAACCTCCTCGATCGCGGCCCCGGCCGGGGCGCATGACAGGGGCACGCACGCTAGCGTCCCCGGCCGCCCGGGGGAACGAGGCGTGCGGAGGGGTCCTCCCTTCCGCCGCCCTTCCCGCGACCCTTCCCTCCCTGCATACCGACCGGTTAGTCTGCCGGGGTCGTCGTCCCGGGGAAGCCGGACGGGCCGGAGAGTCGCGGAGAGGTGGGTCCAGACATGGGCGCGGACACGAGCACGGGCACGGAGACGGCCGGGGGCGCCGGGGCGGACCTCCGGGGCGCCGGAGTCGTCGTCACCGGCGCGGGCGGCGGCATCGGAGCCGCCCTCGCCCGCCGCTTCGCCGCCGAGGGCGCCCGCGTCGTCGTCAACGACCTCGACGCCGACCGCGCGAAGGCGGTCGCCGCCGAGATCGGCGCCGTCGCCGTCCCCGGTGACGCCTCCGCCGTCGTCGACGAGGCCCGCGAGGCCCTCGGCGGCGCCGTCGACGTCTGGTGCGCCAACGCCGGCCTCTCCTCGCCCGGCGACGCCCTCGCCGACGAGGACGTCTGGGCCGCCGCCTGGGACGTCAACGTCATGGCCCACGTCCGCGCGGCCCGCGCCCTGCTCCCCGAGTGGCTGGAGCGCGGCGGCGGCCGCTTCGTCTCCACCGTCTCCGCCGCCGGACTCCTCACCATGATCGGCGCGGCGCCGTACAGCGTCTCCAAGCACGGCGCGTACGCCTTCGCGGAATGGCTCTCCCTCACCTACCGGCACCGGGGCCTCTCCGTCCACGCCATCTGCCCGCAGGGCGTCCGCACGGACATGCTCACCGCCGCCGGGAGCGCGGGCGAGCTGGTCCTCGCGCCCACCGCCATCGAGCCCGAGGACGTCGCGGACGCCCTGATCGAGGCCATCGCGGCGGACCGCTTCCTCGTGCTGCCCCACCCCGAGGTCGCCGGCTACTACCGCAACCGCGCCACCGACCCCGAGCGCTGGCTCGGCACCATGAACCACGTCCAGCGGACCTGGGAGACGGGCGCCGGTCGGCCGCAGACTCCGGCGGATGGGAAGATCTAGCGGCGGGAACGCGTTCCCCCGACCGAAAACGATCACCGAGAACACTTGTCGAAGCAGCACGAAGGAAGGCGGCGGAGCATGGCCAGGACGACGGAAGGGAGCGGCACGCCCGTCCCCCAGAGGCTCCTCGCCGCCGCCACCCGGCTCTTCGCGGAGCAGGGCTACGACCGCACCTCCGTCCAGGAGATCGTGGAGGCCGCCGGAGTCACCAAGGGCGCGCTCTACCACTACTTCGGCTCCAAGGAAGACCTGCTCCAGGAGGTCTACTCCCGGGTCCTGCGCCTCCAGCAGGAACGGCTCGACGCCTTCGCGGACGCCGACGCGCCCGTGGAGGAGCGGCTGCGCGACGCCGCCGCCGACGTCGTCGTCACCACCATCGAGAACCTGGACGACGCCTCGATCTTCTTCCGCTCCATGCACCACCTGAGCCCGGAGAAGAACAAGCGGGTGCGGGCCGAGCGGCGCCGCTACCACGAGCGGTTCCGGGCCCTGATCGAGGAGGGCCAGAAGTCCGGGGTGTTCTCCTCCGCGACCCCCGCCGACCTGGTGGTCGACTACCACTTCGGCTCCGTGCACCACCTGTCCACCTGGTACCGCCCGGACGGCCCCCTCAGCCCCGAGCAGGTCGCCGGCCACCTCGCCGACCTGCTGCTCCGGGCCCTGCGCCCCTGACCGCACCCCCCCCGCAGAGGGGGGCGCGGCCGACCGCGAGGCCTACAGGTACTTCTTCAGCTCCCGGCGTGCGAGGGACCGCTGGTGCACCTCGTCCGGCCCGTCCGCCAGCTTCAGCGTCCGCGCCGCCGCCCACAGCTCGGCCAGCGGGAAGTCCTGCGACACCCCGCCCGCGCCGTGCGCCTGCACGGCCTTGTCGATGATGTCGACCACCGCGCGCGGGGTCGCGATCTTGATGGCCTGGATCTCGGTGTGCGCGCCCCGGTTGCCGACGGTGTCCATGAGCCACGCCGTCTTGAGGACCAGCAGCCGCAGCTGCTCGATGGTGACCCGGGCGTCCGCGATCCAGTTCTGCACGACGCCCTGCTGGGCGAGCGCCTTGCCGAAGGCGGTACGGGAGACCGCGCGCCGGCACATCAGCTCCACGGCCCGCTCCGCCATGCCGATCAGGCGCATGCAGTGGTGGATGCGGCCGGGGCCGAGCCGGGCCTGCGCGATGGCGAAGCCGCCGCCCTCCTCGCCCACCAGGTTCGCGGCCGGGACGCGGACGCCGTCGAAGACCACCTCGGCGTGGCCGCCGTGGTAGTGGTCCTCGTACCCGTACACCTTCATCGCGCGCCGGACCTCGACGCCCGGGGTGTCGCGCGGCACCAGGACCATCGACTGCTGGCGGCGGAGGTCGGCGCCGTCGGGGTCGGTCTTGCCCATGACGATGAAGACCTTGCAGTCGGGGTTCATCGCCCCGGAGATGTACCACTTGCGCCCGTCGACGACGTACGAGTCGCCGTCGCGCCGGATGCGGGTCTCGATGTTGGTGGCGTCGGAGGAGGCGACCTCGGGCTCGGTCATCGCGAACGCCGAACGGATCTCGCCCGCGAGCAGCGGTTCCAGCCACTGCTTCCTCTGCGCCTCGTCGCCGAACTCGGCGAGCAGCTCCATGTTCCCGGTGTCCGGGGCGGCGCAGTTGAGGGCGGTCGGGGCCAGCTGCGGACTGCGGCCGGTGATCTCGGCGAGCGGCGCGTACTGGAGGTTCGTCAGGCCCGCCCCGTACCCGGCGTCCGGCAGGAAGAGGTTCCACAGGCCCTGCCGCTTGGCCTCGGCCTTCAGCTCCTCGACCACCGCCGGGGTGTCCCACGGGGAGGTGAGCAGGGCGCGCTGCTCCTCGGCGACGGCCTCGGCCGGGTACACGTGCTCGTCCATGAAGGCGAGGAGCTTCGCGCGCAGCTCCTCGGTGCGCGCGTCGTAGGCGAAGTCCATGGGGTTCAGCCCTCCTGAAGGGTGGTCAGGCCGTGCTCGATGAAGACGGGGACGAGTTCGCCGATGCGGTCGAAGCCGGCGCCGACCGTCTGGCCGAGGGTGTAGCGGTAGTGGATGCCCTCCAGGATCACGGCGAGCTTGAACCAGGCGAAGGCCGTGTACCAGGCGAGGGCGGAGGTGTCGCGGCCCGAGCGGGCCGCGTAGCGCTCGACCAGCTCGGCGGTGCTCGGGTGCCCGGCGGCCGTGGCGGTCGTGGAGATGGGGGAGCCCGGCAGGTCGAGCGGGGTGCCGTACATGACGAGGAGGCCGAGGTCGGTGAGCGGGTCGCCGAGCGTGGACATCTCCCAGTCGAGGACGGCCCGGATCCGGTCGTCGGGACCGACGAGGACGTTGTCGAGCCGGTAGTCGCCGTGGATCACGGTGGGCGGGGGAGAGGCGGGCAGCGCCCGGCCGAGGGCGGCGTGCAGCTCGTCGACGCCGGGCAGCTCCCGGCCCCGCGAGGCGTCGAGCTGCTTGCCCCAGCGGCGCAGCTGCCGGTCGAGGAAGCCGTCGGGGCGCCCGAAGTCCCCGAGCCCGACCGCGTCGGGGTCCACGGCGTGCAGGTCGACCAGGGTGTCGACCAGG
Source organism: Streptomyces bikiniensis (assembly GCA_000716465.1). Lineage (GTDB taxonomy): Bacteria > Actinomycetota > Actinomycetes > Streptomycetales > Streptomycetaceae > Streptomyces > Streptomyces bikiniensis. The sequence continues at coordinate 73,023 of JNWL01000013.1, read as the reverse complement.
CCGAGGACGGCGGCGCGGGTGCGCTCGGGGCCGAGCGGGGCGAGTTCGCGGGCCGAGCGGTACGGGGTGCCCTCCACGAACTCCATGACGTAGAACGGCGCGCCGAGCACCGACTCGTCCTCGCAGAGCAGGACCGTCGCGGGCACGGGCACGTCCGTCGCCCGCAGGGCGCTGATCACCCGGTGCTCGCGCCGCATGTCGTGGGCGGTGGCCAGGACGTGGCCGAGCGGGGGCCTGCGGACGACCCAGCGGCCGGCGGCGGTGCCGTCGGTCACCGCGTACGTGAGGTTCGAGCGCCCGCCCTCGATCAGCCGGGCTTCGAGGGGGCCGGCCACCAGGCCGGGCCGCTCCCGGTCGAGGAAACGGCGCAGCCCTTCGGGGTCGAGACCTGGTGGGGGCACCTCCCGCGTCGTGGACCGCGGGTCAGGGGCGGAGCTCATCGGACGTACCTCCGGATCGGCTTCGGTCGGCCCTCATGATGACCGACCAGTCGGTATGTCGTCCAGAGGGGTGTCCGCCACACTCCTCGGACGCCCCCCGCACGCCCTCCGCGCCGCTCAGGCGTGGCAGGCCACCGGCTCCCCGCCGTTCATCGCCGCCATGTCCCCGAACACCGCCACCGGGTCCAGCGGGTGCCCCTCCGGCAGGCCCGCCAGCTCCGCGTGGGCCCGGTGCAGGTTCGCCACCAGGCGCTCGCTCTCCCGCCACGCGGCGAACTCGCCGAGCTCCGCCCGCCGCGCCGTCTCCAGCGGCGGGTCCCCCTTCGCGTACCCCTCGGCGGCCAGCTCCCGCACCCACAGCAGGTACCGCTCCGTCGCGTCGTACGCGGAGGGGTCGGTCACCCGGCCGTGGCCCGGCACCACGGTCGGCGCGTCGAGCGAGCGGAGCAGGGCGAGGGCGCGCAGCGAACCGGCGAGCGAACCCATCGGCAGGAACGGCGTCCCGCCCTGGAAGACCAGGTCGCCGGTGAAGACGATCCCCTGCTCCGGGAGGTGCACGATCGAGTCGCCCGTGGTGTGCGCGGCGCCCGGGTGGATCACCCGCACCTCGATCCCGCCGACGTGCAGCGTCAGCCGGTCGGTGTACGTGACGGCCGGGGGCAGGACGTCGACCCGCCCGAAGTCGGTTTGCGGCCAGATCAGATGGAGCTGGCGCCCGGCCGCGAGCTGCTCGGTCCGGCAGTTCTCGTGGCCCACGATCCGCGCCTCGGGGGCGAACACCCCGTTCCCGTAGGTGTGGTCCCCGTGGTGGTGGGTGGAGACGACGGTCCGGGGCAGTGGGAGGCCGGCGGCGAGGACCGCCTCGCGGAGCAGCAGGGCCCGCCGCTCGGTGGCGGCGGTGTCGACGAGCAGCGACTCGTCCGCGTCGCCGAGGAAGCCGGCGTTGTTCAGGCACCAGCCGCCGTCGGGCTGGACGAAGGCGTGGACGCGCGGGGCGAGGGCCACCACGTAGGGGTCGGTGGAGAACGCGCGGGAAGAACCGCTGGAAGGGCCGTTGGAAGACAAGGGATTCCCCCGGGTGAGAGCCGGACCTGACAGGGGGGAAGAGTGCCAGTCGGCCCCGGGCCGGGGGAAGGAGGAGCGGGTTCGTTCACCGGATCAGTGGTCGTCCCAGTGCCCGTCGTGCGCCGCGTGCCGGTGTCCGTCGTGTACGTAGTCGAGGTGGTCGCCGTGCGTCACCGACCGGTGGCCGCAGTCGGGCCCGTGTTCGTGCGCGTGCGCCTCGTGGGAGACGTGACCGGCCGGCTCGCACTCGTCCCAGTGGCCCGAGTGCTCGCGGTGCAGATGCCCGTCGTGCGCGTAGTCGACGTGGTCCCCGTGGTCCACCGCCCGATGGCCGCAGTCCGGGCCGTGGGCGTGGGCGTGCGTGGGGTGTTCGTGGTGGAGAACGGTCATCACATGGCCTCTGTGAGGGAGCGGCTGACCTTTCCAGGCTAGTCCGATACGACCGTCTCGTCCTGGTTCGGAAGGTCCACCGCGTCCGTGTCTCCCCCTGCGGTCTCCCCTGCGGATTCCCTTACGGGGGCCCTGCCGGGCTCACCAGATCAGTGCCGCCCCGAAGGCGGCCAGCCCGATCGTGCACAGGGCGGCGAGCAGCGCGCCCCGGTGGGTGAGCGGACGCGGCCGGGCCGCGTCCAGGGAGCGGATCCGGCGGTGGGCCACCCCCAGGAACAGGAGCCACGCGAGGGCGGAGAGGGCGAGTCCGGCAAGGCCCCTGGGCGTGGCCTCGTCCTGGACGGCCAGCTTGACGGCGAGCACCGCCACGACCGTGCAGGAGAGCGTGGTGCGCCGCCAGGCGAGCCGGGTCCGCTCCGGCTGGAGGCCGGGGTCCCGGGTCACCACCGCGTCCGGCGTCCCCTCCACTACCCGGCCCAGCCGAAGAGGACGACCACCACCATCGCGAGCGCCACCACGGCCACCGCGAGGCTGAGCAGCGCCGGGAACCGGGAGACCGGCAGGTCCTCGCCGCGCCGCATCGCCCGCTCGCAGCGCACCCAGTGGTTCACCGCGCGCAGGGCGCAGAGGACACCGGCGGCGAGCAGCGCGAGCGCGAGCCCGACCCGTACGCCCCAGCGCAGGTCGGGGAGGAACTGGTCGACGGCGAAGCCGCCGCCGACCAGGGCGAGCGCGGTCCGGATCCAGGCGAGGAAGGTCCGTTCGTTGGCGAGGGAGAAGCGGTAGTCGGGGGTGTCCCCCTCGTCCCGGATCCGCTGCGGCGCGAACCAGAGCCGCAGACTCTGCACGAAATCGCTCACACGTGCACCCTAACGGCCGGATGATCGCCCCGCCCGGCACGTCCGGCCCCGAACCGGGCCCCGGGACGTGCCCGAAAGGCCCTGCCCGGCCGGGCTCCGAGGGTCAGGCCCTCCCCGGCCCCGCCCCGCAGGGGGGCTCCCGGGGGCCGACCCCTCGGCTCCCTCGCCGGGGCTTCCGGGAGCCCGGCCCTCCTGCGGCACGTCGAAGGGGGTGCCGTACTCACCCCGCGGGGGCTCCCGGGAGCCGACCCTTCAGACCCCCCGTGGGGGCTCTCAGGAGCCGACCCTTCAGACCCTCCGCCGGGGCTCCCGGGAGCCGACCCCTCAGCCCCGCCCCTCCGTCGCCGCTTCCTCCTCCGCCCGCAGCCGCTCGTACGCGGCGAGCCCGTCCGGCACCCACTCCCACTCGCCGAGCCGCGCGGCCAGCTCGTCCTCCGTCAGGAAGGCGTGCCAGGCGACCTCCTCGACCTGCGGGTCCACCGGCAGCTCGCAGCGGACCTCGTACACGGCCGACCACCACTTCCCGGCCACGCCCCCGGAGTCGTACAGGAAGCGCAGCACCGGCTCGGGGCGGGGGAGCCCCCTTACCCCCAGCTCCTCCTCGGCCTCGCGCAGCGCGGCCTCGTCGTAGGACTCGCCCGCGCCGACGACACCGCCGACGAACATGTCGTACATCGAGGGGAAGACCAGCTTCGTCGGCGTCCTGCGGTGGACGAAGACCCTGCCCCCGGCGTCCCGGACGCGGACGAAGACGCAGCGGTGGATCAGCCCCCGCGCGTACACCTCGCCGCGCGGGGCCCGCCCGATCACCCGGTCCTGCTCGTCGACGACATCGAGAATCTCTTCAGCGGAACTCATGCCGCCATCCAAACAAAGCCGCGCGGCCCGGCCTCACTGCCCCATGACGTACTCGACCGTCGGACCGGCCGTCCAGCCGCCGTCCACCGCCAGCTCGGCGCCCGTCACGTACGAGGCGGCGTCCGAGAGCAGGAAGACGACCGCGCCCGCGATCTCCCCGGCCTCGCCGACCCGGCCCATCGGGGTGTTCGGGTACTTGCCCTCGCCGCGCTCGATGCCGACGGAGGCGGTCATCGGGGTGTAGGTCATGCCCGGGTGCACGGAGTTGACGCGGATCCGCGCCGTGCCGAGCTCCACCGCGCCGATCTTCGTCAGGCCGCGCACGCCCCACTTGGAGGCGCCGTAACCGGCGGTCAGGGCCAGGCCCATCAGACCGGCGGCCGAGGAGATGTTGACGATCGAGCCGCCGCCCGCCTCCCGCATCGCGGGGACCACGGCCTTCATGCCGATGAAGACGCCGGTCAGGTTGACGTCGAGGACCTTGCGGAAGTGCTCGACGGACTCGGTCTCCAGAAGGGCGCCGGTGGAGACGCCGGCGTTGTTCACCAGGCCGTGCAGCCCGCCGAACTCCGCCACCGCGTACGCGACGGCCGCCGCCCACTCCTCCTCGGAGGTCACGTCGTGGTGGAGGAACCGCGCCCGCTCGCCGAGCTCGCCGGCGGTCGCCTCCCCCTCCTCGTCCAGGACGTCGGTGAGCACGACGTTCGCCCCGGCGGCCACGGCCTGCCGGGCGGCCTCGGCGCCCAGGCCCCGGGCGCCGCCGGTGACGAGGACGGTCCTGCCGGTGAGGTCGTTCACGAGGAATCCTTTCGGTGGTCCGCCGGCTCCGGCCGGGGGGCGCGCAGCAGGGCGGTGGTGGTCTCGGCGAGGTCCGCGAGGAAGAGCGCCTCGCCGGTGAGGGGTTCGGTGCCGTCGAGGTACTGCCGGGCCCGGTCCGCCAGGGCCGCGCCGACCACGGTCAGTGCCAGGTCGAGGCGTTCCAGGAGGAGGGGTTCGGGCAGTCCCGCGGCGGCGAGGCGGTCCGCGATCCGCTCGATCAGGCGCCAGTGGGCGGTGCCGGCGAGCGCGGGATGGGGCGTGCGGGCGCGGACCCCGCTCTCGTGGCTGAGCTGCGCGGAGATCCGCAGGCAGCGCCGGCCCCGCTCGGTGCGCAGCTCACCGGCCTCGGCGGTGATCAGGGCCGTGACCAGCCCCTTCAGATCGCCGTCCGCGCCCTCCAGGAGCGGCGCGAGGACCGCTTCCGTACGGGCCTGGCGCCCGGCCATCACGGCGTCGAGCAGCCCGGCGCGCGAGCCGAAGTGGTACTGCACGGCGGAGGGATTCGCCTGCCCGGCACGGGCCACGACGTCCCGCAACTGAGCGCCGTGGACGCCCTGGGCGGCGAAGAGCTCCTCGGCCGCGCGGATCAGTTTCTCCCGGGTCTCGGGACCCGATGTCCTGGCCATGCGACCATGTTAATGCTGAGCATTAAAAAGCGACGAGGGTCCTCCGTGAACGGGAGAACGCCCGAACGGTTGACTCGATACACCGGTGTATCCAAGATGCGGTCCATGTCCTACGACGCTGACGTGATCGTCATCGGGGCCGGCCTCGCCGGACTCGTCGCCACCGCCGAGCTGGTCGACGCCGGCCGCACCGTGATCCTCCTCGACCAGGAGCCCGAGCAGTCCCTCGGAGGCCAGGCCCACTGGTCCTTCGGCGGCCTCTTCCTGGTCGACTCGCCCGAGCAGCGCCGGATGCGCGTCAAGGACAGCCACGCCCTGGCCCTCCAGGACTGGTACGGCACCGCCGGCTTCGACCGGACCGAGGACCACTGGCCGAGGAAGTGGGCCGAGGCGTACGTCGACTTCGCGGCCGGCGAGAAGCGCGCCTGGCTCCACGCGCGCGGGGTGCGCTTCTTCCCCGTCGTCGGCTGGGCCGAGCGCGGCGGCTACGACGCCACCGGGCACGGCAACTCCGTCCCCCGCTTCCACATCACCTGGGGCACGGGCCCCGGCCTCGTCGCCCCCTTCGAGCGGAAGGTCCGCGAGGGCGTCGCCCGCGGCCTGGTCACGTTCCGCTTCCGCCACCGCGTCACCGGCCTCGGCCGCACCGCCGGAGCCGTCGACACCGTCACCGGCGAGGTCCTGGAACCCTCCGCCGTCCCGCGCGGCACCGCCAGCGGCCGCGCGGCCACCGGCTCCTTCGAACTGCGCGCCCAGGCCGTGGTCGTCACCTCCGGCGGCATCGGCGGCAACCACGACCTGGTCCGCGCCCAGTGGCCCGCCCGCCTCGGCACCCCGCCCGCCAAGCTGCTCTCCGGCGTCCCCGCGCACGTCGACGGCCTGATGCTCGGCATCGCCGAGAAGGCCGGCGCCAGCCACATCAACCGCGACCGGATGTGGCACTACACCGAGGGCATCGAGAACTGGAACCCCGTCTGGGCCCGCCACGGCATCCGCATCCTCCCCGGACCTTCCAGCCTCTGGCTCGACGCCACCGGCAAGCGCCTGCCCGTGCCGCTCTTCCCCGGCTTCGACACCCTCGGCACCCTCGAACACATCACGCGGACCGGGCACGACCACACCTGGTTCGTCCTCGACAAGAAGATCATCGGCAAGGAGTTCGCCCTCTCGGGCTCCGAGCAGAACCCGGACCTGACCGGCAAGTCGGTCCGCGACGTCATCGGGCGCGCGCGGGCGGACGTGCCCGGACCCGTCCGGGCCTTCATGGACAAGGGCGTCGACTTCGTGGTCGAGAAGGACCTCTCCGCCCTCGTCCGGGGCATGAACGCGCTCACCGGCGAGCCGCTGATCGACGAGGCCGCCCTGCGCCGCGAGATCACCGCCCGCGACCGCGAGATCGCCAACCCCTTCACGAAGGACCTCCAGGTCACGGCGATCCGGGGCGCCCGCAAGTACCTGGGCGACCGGCTCATCCGCACGGCCACCCCGCACCGCATCCTGGACCCCGGCGCGGGCCCGCTGATCGCCGTACGCCTCAGCATCCTCACCCGCAAGTCCCTCGGCGGCCTGGAGACCGACCTCGACTCCCGTGTCCTGACGGAGGGCGGCGAACCCCTGGCGGGCGTGTACGCGGCGGGCGAGGCGGCCGGCTTCGGCGGCGGCGGCGTCCACGGCTACCGCTCCCTCGAAGGCACCTTCCTCGGCGGCTGCATCTTCTCGGGCCGCGCGGCGGGCCGGGCGGCGGCGAAGGCGGTGGGCTGACGCGGGGCCCTGCGCCGGGCGGCGGCGAAGGCGGTGGGCTGACGCGGGGTCCCGTGCCGGGGCAAGATGACGGTGTGACAAAACGCGTGGTCCTCACCGCAGTCGGCGCGGCCCTGGCCCTGGGCGGCCTGGCGACCTTCCTCGCTCCTCAGGAGCCCTGACGGGCCTCCACCACCCGGAACCACTCCACCACCAGCATCGTGTCCCCGTCCACCACGAACCCCGGGTCCCCCAGCGCCTCCCGCATCTCCTCGCCGTGCCAGAAGTCCTCGTGGCCCGCGCGCCACTCCGCGACCGAGCGGTAGCCCTCGCCCTCGGCGCGTGCGAGGCGGAGGTCCGCGTCGCGCAGGGGCAGGACCTGGACCTCCGTGATCTCCACGACCGCCACCTCGCGGCCGTCCGAGTCGATCACCGCCGACCGTTCGCCGACCTCGGGCAGCTCCTCCTTCTCGGCCTCGTACTCCAGGAGGAGCCCCGTCGTGGCGGTCTTCTCCCCGGAGAGGACCGCCGCGACGAGCCGGTCCCGGAGGGGGCCGGGGAAGGCGAGCAGGAAGGGCTTGAGCGCGTGAGGGCCGGTCATGGCCGACAGTCTGTCAGCCACGACCGGCCCTCACCGTTCGTTTCCCGCGCCGCTACAACACCAGCGACAGCAGCAGCACGAACACGATGCCCACGACCGAGATGATCGTCTCCATCACCGACCACGTCTTGATCGTCTGGCCGACGCTCATGCCGAAGTACTCCTTCACCAGCCAGAACCCGGCGTCGTTGACATGGCTGAAGAAGAGCGAACCGGCACCGATCGCGAGGACCAGCAGCGCCGTCTCGCCCGTCGACATGCCCTCCGCCAGCGGAGCCACGAGCCCCGCCGCCGAGATCGTCGCCACCGTCGCCGAACCCGTCGCGAGCCGGATCGCGACCGCGATCAGCCAGGCGAGCAGCAGGACGGGGATGGACCAGTCCTCGGAGAACTCCAGGATCATCTGTCCGACGCCGATGTCGATCAGGGTCTGCTTGAAGCCGCCGCCCGCGCCGACGATCATCAGGACGCCCGCGATCGGGGCGAGCGACTTCTCGACGGTCGAGGACAGGCGCTCCTTGGTGAAGCCGGCCGCCCGGCCCAGGGTGAAGAGCGCGACCATGACGGCGGCGAGCAGCGCGATCAGCGGCGAGCCGATGACGTCGGTGACCTTCTGGACGCCGTTCTCCGGGTCGTCCACGACGATGTCGACGAGCGCCTTCACCAGCATCAGGACGACCGGGAGCAGCACGGTCGCGACGGTGACGCCGAAGCCGGGACGCTTCTCCAGGTCCTCGGAGGGCCGCGTCGGGATCATGTTCTCGGGGGCCGGGATGTCCACCCAGCGGGCCGCGTACCGGGAGAAGACCGGACCGGCGATGATCACGGTCGGTATCGCGACGACGAGGCCGAGGGCCAGGGTGACGCCCAGGTTGGCGCCGACCGCGTCGATCGCGACGAGCGGGCCGGGGTGCGGCGGGATGAGCCCGTGCATCACGGAGAGGCCGGCGAGGGCCGGGATGCCGATCCGCATCAGGGAGTAGTTGCCGCGCTTGGCGACGAGCAGCACGACCGGGATCAGCAGCACGATGCCGACCTCGAAGAAGAGCGGCAGGCCGATCACGGAGGCGATGAGCACCATCGCCCACGGCATGGCCCGGCCGCTCGCCTTCGCCAGGATCGTGTCCACGATCTGGTCCGCGCCGCCGGAGTCCGCGAGCAGCTTGCCGAGGATGGCGCCGAGGGCGATCAGCACGCCCACACCGGCCACGGTGCTGCCGAGGCCCGCGGTGAAGGACTTGATGGTGTCCGCGAGCGGCGCGCCCGCGAACGCGCCGAGCGCCAGGGAACCGATGGTCAGCGCCAGGAACGCGTGCAGTTTGAACTTGGTGATGAGCAGGACGATGACGGCGATGCCGGCGAGCACGGCGATTCCGAGCTGGGCGTTGCCTGCCGAGGTGATCGGTTCGGCGGCGTCCGCTGCCAGGATCTCGACGCTGAGACTGGTCACGGTGGTGTCCTTCGTACGGGCAGGAGAGAAGAAAGCAGGAGAGAGGAAAGGAGGGGCGGAGGGGGTCAGCCGGTCCGGCCGCGCAGGGCGGCGACGGCGCGGGCGGTGATCTCCTCCGGGGTGCCGGACACGTCGACGGCGACGCCGGCCTCGTCGTCCTGGAGCGGTTCCAGGGTGGCGAACTGCGAGTCGAGCAGCGCCGTCGGCATGAAGTGCCCCTTGCGCTCGGCCATCCGGCCCTCGATGAGCTCCCGGTCACCGGTCAGATGCAGGAAGACGACACCGGGCGCGGCGGCACGCAGCCGGTCCCGGTACGCCCGCTTCAGCGCGGAGCTGCTCACCACGCCGCCGAGTCCGGCCCGGCCGTGCGCCCACTTCCCGATGGCGTCCAGCCAGGGCCCCCGGTCCTCGTCGTCCAGCGGGACGCCGGCCGACATCTTGGCGACGTTCGCCGCCGGGTGGAAGTCGTCGCCCTCGGCGTAGGGGAGGCCGAGGGCATCGGCGACCAGCGGACCGATGGTGGTCTTGCCGGTCCCCGAGACGCCCATCACGACGACGACGGGAGGGGCCTGGGGAGTGGTGCTCATGGGGTGCCTCGCTGTCTTCTTCGACATCGATTCCGTTGTCCGTCGCGCTCATGAAACCCATTGAGTACGACGTATTCAAGAGACTGTGACATAAAAGTCGTACTTTTTGTTCGGGGGTGTGCTTCAGGGGTGATCACTCCCGCGTACCCGCATAGGCTGACCCCATGACGACACAGGCCCAGGGGCTCCACTCCCACGTCCTGGCCGCCCTGGGCCTCGCGATCACCGCGGGCGAGTACCCGCCCGGCACCGTGCTCCGCACCGACGAGCTCGCCCAGCGCTTCGACGTCTCCCGGACCGTGGTCCGCGAGGTCGTCCGGGTCCTGGAGTCCATGCACCTCGTCGAGTCCCGCCGCCGCGTCGGCGTGACCGTGCTCCCCGCCGCGAGCTGGAACGTCTACGACCCCCAGGTCATCCGCTGGCGCCTGGCCGGCGCCGACCGCCCCCGCCAGCTCCGCTCGCTCACCGTCCTCCGCTCCGCCGTCGAGCCCGTCGCCGCGGGCCTCGCGGCCGAGAACGCCACCCCCGAGCAGTGCCGGGAGCTCACCGAGCAGGCCCTCGGCATGGTCGCCACCTCGCGCGGCCGGCGCCTGGAGGAGTACCTCGTCCACGACATCGCCTTCCATCGGGCCGTCCTCAACGCCTCCGGGAACGAGATGTTCGCCCGCCTCGGCGACGTCGTCGCGGAGGTCCTCACCGGCCGCACCCACCACCACGTGATGTTCGAGGACCCCGACCCGGCCGCCGTCACCCTCCACGTCCAGGTCGCCGAGGCCGTAAGGGAGCGGGACGCGGCCCGCGCCGAGGAGCTGACCCGGCAGATCGCGGTCGGCGCCCTCCAGGAGCTGGACGTCCTCGCCCCGTGAAGGCCGTGAGAAGCCATGGGGAGCCGTGAGTACCGGGCGCAAGCTCTGAACTAGCTCAAATATGGGCGTTCAGTGACATGCGCCACAGTCAGTCACCGCCCCCTGCCGTGAGGATGTGCGCTGGTCGTACCGGGGAGACCCCCCACCGGGTGCGACCGGGTACCGCACAGCCCCCTCACGAAGGCGAACAACTCCATGAGTGACCGCGTCACCGCGGCCGACCCGCTGTCCGCCGCACCGGCGGCATCCGGCGGGACCACGGCCGCAACCCCCCACGTCGACGCCGGCGACGCCGGATACCGCAAGGACCTCAAGTCCCGGCACATCAACATGATCGCCATCGGCGGCGCCATCGGCACCGGGCTCTTCCTGGGCGCCGGCGGCCGCATGTCCCAGGCCGGGCCCTCCCTCTTCATCGCCTACGCCGTCTGCGGCGTCTTCGCCTTCTTCGTGGTCCGCGCCCTCGGCGAGCTGGTCCTCTACCGCCCCTCCTCCGGCGCCTTCGTCTCCTACGCGCGCGAGTTCATGGGCGAGAAGGGCGCCTACACGGCCGGCTGGCTCTACTTCCTCAACTGGTCGACCACCGCCGTCGCCGACATCACCGCGGCCGCCACCTACGCCCACTTCTGGTCGATGTTCAGCGACGTCCCGCAGTGGATCCTCGCCCTGATCGCCCTCGCGGTCGTCCTCGCCGCCAACCTCATCTCCGTGAAGTACTTCGGCGAGATGGAGTTCTGGTTCGCCATCGTCAAGGTCGCCGCCCTGGTCGTCTTCATGCTGGTCGGCATCTTCCTCGTCGTGACCTCCCACGACGTCGGCGGCAGCACCCCCGGCCTCGCCAACATCACCGACAACGGCGGCGTCTTCCCCCACGGCACGATGCCGATGCTGCTGCTCATCCAGGGCGTCGTCTTCGCCTACGCCTCCGTCGAGCTGTGCGGCGTCGCCGCCGGCGAGACCGAGAACCCCGAGAAGATCATGCCGAAGGCGATCAACTCGATCATGTGGCGCGTCGGCCTCTTCTACGTCGGCTCCGTCGTCCTGCTCGCCCTCCTCCTGCCGTACACGGCCTACTCCGGCGACCAGAGCCCCTTCGTCACCGTCTTCGACAAGCTGGGCGTCCCCGGCGCCGCCGGCGTGATGAACCTCGTCGTCCTCACGGCCGCCCTCTCCAGCCTCAACTCGGGCCTGTACTCCACCGGCCGCATCCTGCGCTCCATGTCGCTGGCCGGCTCCGCGCCCCGCTTCACCGGCGTCATGAACAAGGGCGGCGTCCCCTACGGCGGCATCCTGCTCACCGCGGGCTTCGGCGTCCTCGGCGTCGGCCTCAACTACGTCATGCCCGGCGAGGCCTTCGAACTGGTCCTCAACCTCGCCTCGATCGGCATCATCGGCACCTGGGCCATGATCATGGTCTGCTCGCTGCTGTTCTGGCGCCGGGCCGAGGAGGGCAGGCTCGCACGGCCCGGCTACCGGCTGCCCTGGGCCCCGTACACCCAGATCGTGACCCTGCTCTTCCTCGGCTCCGTCCTCGTCCTGATGTGGATGGACGAAGGCATCAGCCGCACCACCGTGAACTGCCTCCCGCTCATCGCCGCCGCCCTGGTCGGCGGCTGGTTCCTGGTCCGCGGCCGGGTCCGCGCGACCGCCGGAACCCCGCGCGACTGACGCGCCCCCCACGAGACCCCCGCGGGCACGGCCTGCGGGGGTCTCGCCTTTTGTCAGGAGATAGTGGTACGCAGGAGCCTTACAAGATCCGTTCGCAGAGAAGGAAGTTCGCGATGCCGCAGCACGTCCAGGGGGTCATCGCCCCCGGCAGGAACGAACCGGTACGGGTCGAGACGATCGTGATCCCCGATCCCGGCCCCGGCGAGGCCGTCGTGAAGATCCAGGCGTGCGGCGTCTGCCACACCGACCTCCACTACAAGCAGGGCGGCATCAACGACGAGTTCCCCTTCCTCCTCGGCCACGAGGCCGCCGGAATCGTCGAGTCGGTCGGCGAGGACGTCACCGACGTCGCCCCCGGCGACTTCGTGATCCTCAACTGGCGCGCCGTGTGCGGAAACTGCCGCGCCTGTCTGCGCGGCCGCCCCTGGTACTGCTTCGACACCCACAACGCCAAGCAGAAGATGACCCTGCTCGACGGCACGGAACTCTCCCCGGCCCTCGGCATCGGCGCCTTCGCCGAGAAGACCCTCGTCGCCTCCGGCCAGTGCACCAAGGTCGACCCCGAGGTCGCCCCCGAGGTCGCGGGCCTCCTCGGCTGCGGCGTCATGGCCGGCATCGGCGCCGCGATCAACACCGGCGACGTCGGCCGCGGCGACACCGTCGCCGTCATCGGCTGCGGCGGCGTCGGCGACGCGGCGGTCGTCGGCTCCCGCCTCGCCGGAGCCGCGAGGATCATCGCCGTCGACATCGACGACCGGAAGCTGGAGACGGCGAAGACGATGGGCGCCACCCACACCGTCAACTCCCGCTCCACCGACCCCGTCGAGGCGATCCGCGAACTCACCGGCGGCTTCGGCGCCGACGTCGTCATCGAGGCCGTCGGCCGCCCGGAGACGTACGAGCAGGCCTTCTACGCCCGCGACCTCGCCGGCACCGTCGTCCTCGTCGGCGTCCCCACCCCCGAGATGAAGCTCGAACTGCCCCTCCTCGACGTCTTCGGCCGCGGCGGCGCGCTCAAGTCCTCCTGGTACGGCGACTGCCTGCCCTCCCGCGACTTCCCGATGCTCGTCGACCTGCACCGGCAGGGCCGCATCGACCTCGCCGCCTTCGTCACCGAGACCATCGGCCTCGGCGAGATCGAGAAGGCCTTCGCCCGCATGCACGAGGGCGACGTCCTGCGCTCGGTGGTGGTGCTGTGATGGGCGCCCGCATCGACCACCTCGTCACCTCCGGCACCTTCAGCCTCGACGGCGGCACCTGGGACGTCGACAACAACGTCTGGATCGTCGGCGACGACACCGAGGCGATCGTCATCGACGCCGCCCACGACGCCGGGGCCATCCTCGCCGCCCTCGACGGACGCACCCTGCGCGCCATCGTCTGCACCCACGCCCACGACGACCACGTGGACGCGGCCCCGGCGCTCGCGGCCGCCACCGGCGCCCGCATCCTGCTCCACCCCGCCGACCTGCCGCTGTGGAAGCAGACCCACCCCGACCACAGCCCGGACGGCGACCTCGCCGACGGCCAGGTCCTCACCATCGCCGGCACCGACCTCACGGTCCTGCACACCCCCGGCCACGCCCCCGGAGCGGTCAGCCTGTACGCACCGGACCTCGGCACGGTCTTCACCGGCGACACCCTCTTCCAGGGCGGCCCCGGCGCCACCGGCCGGTCCTTCTCGGACTTCCCCACGATCGTCGACTCGATCCGGGACAAGCTCCTCACCCTGCCGCCGGACACCGTGGTGCGCACCGGTCACGGCGACACCACCACGATCGGCGCCGAGGCCCCCCACCTCCAGGAGTGGATCAGCCGGGGCCACTGAGCCGCAGCCGGCTCTCGAAGCGCACCGCACGGCCCGAGAACGGGTCGGTGAACTCCAGCGTCCGCGCCAGCAGGCCCAGCGGACGCCCGAAGTGCTCCGGCCCGTCCTCGCGGACCACCGGATAGACCGGATCGTTCAGGATCGGCAGCCCGAGCGCGTTCATGTGCACCCGCAGCTGGTGCGTCCGCCCGGTCACCGGCTCGAGCCGGTACCGGCCGAGCCCGCCCGCGTGCGCCACCAGCGCGATCCTGCTCTCGGCGTTCGGCTCGCCCGGGACCTCCCGGGCGGCCATCACCCCGCGCTCCTTCTCGATCCGGCTCCGCACCGTCACCGGCAGCCCCACCGCCGGGTCGTACGGCGCCACCGCCTCGTACTCCTTGCGCACGGCCCGGTCCCGGAACAGCGTCTGGTACGCCCCCCGGTCCTCCTCCCGCACGACGAAGAGGACGAGCCCCGCCGTCAGCCGGTCGAGCCGGTGCGCCGCCTGCAGCCGGGGCAGCCCCAGGTCCCGGCGCAGCCGCGCCGTCGCGGTCTCCACGACGTGCCGCCCCCGGGGCACCGTCGCCAGGAAGTGCGGCTTGTCGGCCACCACGATCCGCTCGTCCCGGTACACGACCCCGACCCCGAACGGCACCGGCACCTCCGGCGGGAAGTCCCGGTGGAACCAGATCCACCGCCCCTCGGCGTACGGCTCGTCCCCGGAGACCGGCCCGTCGGTCCCGACGAACCGCCCCTCCCGCAGCATCTCCTCGACCCGCCCGGCGCCGACGGCCGCCCCGTACCGGCCGAGGAGGTGGTCCCGCACGGTCGCCCAGGAGCCCTCCGGATCCTCCGGCAGCCGCACCCGGACGGGATCGATCCCGTCCCGCTGGGGCAGTGGCGACGCGGGGGCCTTGGTCCTGCGTCTCACCACTCCGCCTCGCGCGCTCATGCGGAAGTCCCGGCCGAGAAGATCTCGACCGGGACTCCGTGTGGTGTCCGAGGGGGGACTTGAACCCCCACGCCCGATAAAGGGCACTAGCACCTCAAGCTAGCGCGTCTGCCATTCCGCCACCCGGACAAGGTGTCTGTCTTCCTGGCCGCTGGGCCCTTCCGACGAGGAAAACCATAGCAAACATTCGAGGTGGTCGATCACCACCCCCGGCCGGCCCCGGTCCGGCCCGACGCGCCCCCGGTCCCCCCGGCGTGTGACGGCCGCATGTCGGCCGGCGGCCGGTCTTGGGCGGGGAGGGGGCCACGCGCGAGGATGGGGGCGACCACCAGCAATCACGTGGGGCACGTAGTGGGAGGAAGCAGCGTGAGCGAGTCGAACACGTCCGGGAGCGTCCGCGGCGAGGACGAGGTAGTCGACCTCTGTCGCGACCTCATCCGCATCGACACCAGCAACTACGGCGACCACTCGGGGCCGGGGGAGCGGGCGGCGGCGGAGTACATCGCCGAGAAGCTGGCCGAGGTCGGCCTCGAACCGAAGATCTTCGAGTCGCACCGGGGGCGGGCCTCCACGGTCGCCCGGATCGAGGGCGAGGATCCGTCGCGGCCCGCCCTGCTGATCCACGGCCACACCGACGTCGTCCCGGCCGACGCCGGGGACTGGACCCACCACCCCTTCTCCGGGGAGATCGCCGACGGCTGCGTCTGGGGCCGCGGCGCCGTCGACATGAAGGACATGGACGCGATGACCCTCGCGGTCGTGCGGGACCGGCTGCGCAGCGGCCGCAAGCCCCCGCGCGACGTCGTCCTCGCCTTTCTCGCCGACGAGGAGGCCGGCGGCACCTACGGCGCCCGGTACCTGGTCGACGAGCACCGGGACCTCTTCGAGGGGGTCACCGAGGCGATCGGCGAGGTCGGCGGCTTCTCCTTCACCGTCAACGAGAACCTGCGCCTCTACCTGGTGGAGACGGCCCAGAAGGGCATGCACTGGATGCGGCTGACCGTCGAGGGCACCGCCGGCCACGGCTCGATGACCAACGACGACAACGCCATCACGGAGCTCTGCGAGGCCGTGGGCCGCCTCGGCCGCCACCAGTGGCCGGTGAGGGTCACCAAGACCGTCCGGTCCTTCCTGGACGAGCTCTCGGACGCCCTGGGCACCCCCCTCGACCCCGAGGACATGGACGCCACCCTCGCCAAGCTCGGCGGCATCGCCAAGATGGTCGGCGCCACCCTGCGCAACTCGGCCGCCCCGACCATGCTCGGCGCCGGCTACAAGGTGAACGTGATCCCCGGCCAGGCCACGGCGCACGTCGACGGCCGCTTCCTGCCCGGGTACGAGCAGGAGTTCCTGGCCGACCTGGACCGGATCCTCGGGCCCCGCGTGAAGCGCGAGGACGTGCACGGCGACAAGGCCCTGGAGACCAGCTTCGACGGCGCCCTGGTGGACGCCATGCAGCTGGCCCTGCGCGCCGAGGACCCGATCGCCCGTGCCGTGCCGTACATGCTCTCCGGCGGCACCGACGCCAAGTCCTTCGACGACCTCGGCATCCGCTGCTTCGGCTTCGCCCCGCTCCAGCTGCCGCCGGAGCTCGACTTCGCCGGCATGTTCCACGGCGTGGACGAGCGGGTCCCGGTCGACGGCCTCAGGTTCGGCGCCCGCGTCCTGGACCGCTTCCTGGACGCCTGCTGAGGGGGCTCCGCCGGAAGGGCCGCCGCCGATGCGCGCCGCATTCGTCCGTGCGTTCGCCTTTGCCCGAAAAGAGTGAATGAACCCGGAGGCTCGTAGCCCCCACCCTTCCCCCTCGTTACAGGTGTGCGGTCCGCGGCTGGGGCCGCATTGCCAACTAGGAGGAATAATGATCAAGAAGGTCGTCGCTGCTGCGGCTGCCACTGGCGGTCTCGTTCTCGCGGGTGCGGGCATGGCCGTCGCCGACGCGGGTGCCCAGGGTGCGGCCATCGGTTCCCCCGGTGTCCTCTCCGGCAACGTCGTCCAGGTGCCGGTTCACGTTCCCGTGAACGTGTGCGGCAACACGGTCTCCGTGATCGGTCTGCTGAACCCCGCCTTCGGCAACGCCTGCGTCAACGACTGACGTCGTCCCTCGCCCCGTGAGGGTGTGAGCCGGTCCGGCCCCGGAGTGCGTGCCATGCACTCCGGGGCCGGTGGCCATTTCCGCCCCGGGCCCTCGGCCCGGTGGCACTCCTTGGAAGCCGAGCAGGCAGGGAACAAGCTATGCGACAGGTCACGCGCAAGGGCCTCATCACCGTCGCGGCCGCCGGTGGCGTCTTCGCCGCGGTCGGCGGCGGCCATGCGCACGCCGACTCCGGCGCGAACGGTGCGGCCGTGAACTCCCCGGGCATCGCGTCCGGGAACTCCGTCCAGGTCCCGGTGCACGTGCCGGTGAACGTCTGCGGAAACACCGTCAGCGCCGTCGGACTGCTGAATCCGGCGATGGGCAACAAGTGCGCCAACGTCTCCGACTCCGGGAAGCCGGGCAAGCCCGGCGGCGGGTCCTCCGCCGGGGGCCACACGAGCGGCTCGCCCGGAGTGGGCTCCGGCAACAACGTCCAGGTGCCG
This sequence comes from Streptomyces bikiniensis, assembly GCA_000716465.1. Lineage (GTDB taxonomy): Bacteria > Actinomycetota > Actinomycetes > Streptomycetales > Streptomycetaceae > Streptomyces > Streptomyces bikiniensis. The sequence goes on along the minus strand of JNWL01000013.1, from coordinate 55,717 downwards.
GTCGACGTCCCGGCGAACGTGTGCGGCAACAGCGTCTCGGTCGTCGGGCTCCTCAACCCGGCCGCGGGCAACGACTGCGCCAACGGCGTCGAGCCGACGCGGCCGGGGAACCCGGAGACTCCCGAGACGCCGGAGACCCCCGGGACGCCGGAGACCCCCGGAAATCCGGGCAACCCGGGGAACCCCGGCACCCCCGGGACCGACGGCGGGTCGAACACCCCCAGTACGCACGTCGTGACGCCGCCGCGGGCCGTCGAGGAACTCGCCGAGACCGGCTCCGGGCCGCTCGGCGTGATCGTCCCCGCCGGCGCCGGACTGCTGCTCGCCGGTTCGCTGATCTACCGCCGCGCCCGCCGCGCCGGCTGAACCGGCCGCACGGCCCGGGGCCGTGTGACGAGCACCACGCGCGGACGCGCACCACGCACGGGGGCCCCGCACACCGCGGGGCCCCTTCTCGTCGTTCTCCGGTCTACCAGGTCGCCCTGACCTGGCGGATGATCCGCCGCTTCAGCCGCACCCTGCGGCTCCCGTCCCTGTGCAGGCTCAGGCGGTCCAACTCCCAGTGTCCGTACTCGGCATGGTCGGTCAGCAGCCGCGTCGCCTCCTTGCGGGAGACACCGCGCGGCACGTACACGTCGACAAATTCGTATTCCGGCATCGCATCTATTGTGCGGGCACGGCCCCGGTACGGATAGCGTCTCTCCCATGTCTGATGCTGCGCAGCCCACCGCTGCCGAGGTACGTGCCGCCGCCGAGGCGGTCAAAGCCGCACTGGACCGTCACCTCGCGGCGGTCGAACGCCGCACGGGGGACGACGACCCGGCCGTCTACGAGGCCTTCAACGCCCTGGCCTCGGCGGCCGAGACCTACGACGAACTCCTCTACGAACGCTACGACGAGGTCACCCCCTTCGAGATCCCCGGCGCGGACGGCTCCCTGCCGCCGTACACCGGGCCCGACGAACCCCACGCCCTCAGCCTCCTGATCCGCCGCGACTACGCCGTGGCGGAACCCCGACGCCTGCTCGCCCAGGCCCGCCGCGTCGCCGAGAGCGGCGGCGAGGACGTCACCGGGGCGGCCGCCAAGGCCGGCGTCTCGCCCCTCGCCGCGCTCGGCGTGCTCTTCGGCGAGTACGAACCGGACGAGATCGCCTCCCGGCACAAGGACTTCGGTCTGGAGGAGGGCGACTCCACGCTCTGGGTCGTCGCGGCCGACGAGCTCCCGGAACCGGGGGAGTGGCTCAACGCCCCCTTCGAGCACGCCGATCCGGAGCGGATCGTCTGCCGCTTCGACGTCAGCTCCGTCTTCGACGAGGAGGACGACGGCGACGACGGCGACGGCCCCGCCGGGAGGGCCCGCGCCTGACCCCGCGGCCGACGCGGGAACGCGGGAGGGCCGGGACACCGTACGAGGCGTCCCGGCCCTCCCGTCGTTCCGGCGCCGTCCTACTCCCCGGGAGCGGCGAGCAGCGCCTCCAGGAGCGGCCGCAGCCGCGTCGTGCGCTCCGGGGCCACCCCCTCGGCCACCGCCCGGGGCAGCGCCTGGTCCACGCCGTGCACGACCGACAGATGGCGCTCCGCCCGGCCGAAGGCCGTGTACACCCACGGCCGGCTCAGGCCCCCGGCCGCGTCCCCGGGCAGCACCGCGACCACGGCGGGCCAGCGCGTCCCGGCCGCCTGGTGCGCGGTGAGCGCCCAGCCGTGCCGCAGCGCCGCCTCCACCCGCTCCTTCGGCACGAGGATTTCCTCGTCCCCGCAGCGCAGCCGCAGGCCCTCGGCGTCGGCCGACAGGACCGTGCCGGTGACCGTCCGCCCCGGCACCGGCGCGTACGCCACCCGGTCGCCGGGGTCGTAGCCGCCGAACCGGCCGGGGCCGGGGTTGAGCCGCTGCTTGAGGGCGGCGTTCAGCGCGCGCGTCCCGGCCGAGCCGCCGTGGCCGACCGTGACGACCTGCGTCCGCTCCGGCGGCACCCCGATCGCCCGGGGCACCGAGTCGGCCACCAGCTGGACGGTGCGGTGCACGGCCTCGCCCGCGTCCCGCACCGGGACGATCACGATCTCCTTGCCGGGGGCCTCGACCTGGTTCAGCTCGCCGACGCCGATGCCCGACACCAGCTCGCCGAGCGGACCCGGGTCGGGGACGCGCGAGGCGATCCGGGGGCACACCTTGGCGGCGAGCGCGTCGGCGAAGACCCGGCCCGCGCCCGGCGCCCCGAGGACCTCCGGGTCGCCGCTCAGGACCAGGCGGCAGCCGTCCGGCAGCGACTCCACGAGCGTCGCGGCCGTCTCCACGTCCAGCTGCGGCGCGTCGAGCACCACCAGGAGGTCCAGGGCGAGGGCCCCGTCCTCGTCCCGGCCCGGACCGGCCGCCCCGGACAGCAGGGCGGCGACCGTCACGGCCTCCGTCCCCCCGGCGCCGAGCGCGCGCCGCCCGTCGTCGGAGTGGACCGCGACCAGGGTGCGGAGGCCCCGGCCGCGGGCCGCCGCCGCGAGCGCCACCGGTTCGGCGCGGGCGGCCTCGCCGCCGGTGTGCAGGACGAGACCGTGCGTCCCGGCGGCCCGCTCCAGCTCGGAGCCCTCCCAGGCGTCGGCCGTCGCCGTCCTGACGAGGCGGGCGAGGCCTTCCGCGAGGCTCTCCTCGGCGAGCGCGTACCGGTCGAGGCCGAGCAGGGCGGGCGGCTCCCCGCCGCTCCCGCCGCTCTCGCCGCTCTCGCCGCTCCCGCCGTTCTCGCCGGCTCCCTCCGCCTCCTCTTCCGCACCCTCCTCTTCCGTCTCCTCCGGGACCTCCCGCTCCTCCTGGAAGAGGTGGACCGCCCCCTCGGAGACCGCCGTGTCGACCGCCTCCCCGGGGTCGGGCACGGAGTGCGCGGCGAGGCCGGCGCGCACGGTCCCGGCCTCCAGGGCGGTGTGCCCCCGGAGCGCGGCCCGCTCCAGCAGCCACACGGTCAGGGCGACCGCCCGGCGCGGGTCGCCGGGGCCGCACTCGGGGCCGAGCAGCGCCCGCGCGAAGCCGTCGGCCTGCTCCGGGCGCACCCCCGCCACCGCGAGGAGCTGCCAGGGGTCGTCGAGCAGCAGCGCGGCCGCGCCCTCGCCGAGCGCGGCGGCCACCGGCCCGGTCAGCGCCTCCGGGGCGCCGCCCCGGGCCAGGACCTCGCGGACGGCGGCCGTGGTGGCGGGTGCCGGGGTCGGCGGTCGTTCCGGTGCGGGGGGCCGGGGGGCCGCCACCGGGGCCCGTTCGGGGACGGAGGGCTCGGGCACCGGGTCGGCCGCCTCGTAAAAGGCACTGCCCCTGGCCGCACCGCCCTCCACGGCCCGGACCGCCGCGAGGAGGTCCGCGGCGGTGCCGCTCAGCTTGGCGCCGGCCGCGACCGGGCCGCCCTTCTCGGCCTTCCGCGCCTCGATCCTCGCCCGCAGCTCCCGCTGCGCGGCCAGCTCGGCCTGCGCCTCGCTGAGCCCGGGCGCGTCGGAGCCCACGGCGTCCCCGGCCGGCTCCCCGGAGGTCTCCCCGGCCTCCTCGGCGGCGTCGGACTCCCCGGTCCCCTCCCGTACGTCCTCGGTGGGCTCCACGTCCTCGGGTGCCTCGGGCGCGGTCTCCCCGGAAGGCTCGGTCACAAGGTGCTCCAGTCGTGATCCGGATAGCGGTGCACGGGCGCCGACACGTCGTCCAGCGCCCGGCAGATCTCGTCAGGAAGACTAAGGGTCTCCACCGACAACGCGGCCGTGAGCTGGCGCGCCGTGCGCGCGCCGACGATCGGGGCGGTCACCCCGGGCCGGTCGCGGACCCAGGCGAGCGCCACGTGCAGCGGGGTCGTCGCGAGGCCGTCGGCCGCCGTCGTCACCGCGTCCACGATCCGGCTCGCCGCGTCGTCCAGGTACGGCTCCACGAAGGGCGCCATCGTCTCCGACGCGCCCCGCGAGTCCGACGGCGTCCCGCTCCGGTACTTCCCGGTCAGGACGCCGCGCCCCAGCGGCGAGGAGGGCAGCAGGCCCATCCCCAGGTCCAGGGCGGCCGGCAGCACCTCGCGCTCCACGCCCCGCTGGAGCAGCGAGTACTCCAGCTGCGCGCCCGCCAGCCGGGTCCGGTCCCCGCCGAGCTGCCAGGTGCCCGCCTTGGCGAGCTGCCAGCCGCAGAAGTTCGCCACGCCCGCGTACCGGGCCCGGCCGCTGCGCACGGCGATGTCGAGCGCCTGCAGGGACTCCTCCAGGGGCGTGTGCGGGTCGAAGGCGTGCAGCTGCCACAGGTCCACGTGGTCCGTGCCGAGCCGGGCGAGGGAGGCGTCGAGCGCGGCGAGCAGATGGCCGCGCGAGCCGTCCGTGCGCCGGTCGGGGTCGGGGACGCTGCCCGCCTTGGTCGACAGGACGAGGTCCTGCCGGGGCACGAGGCGTTCCATGAGGCGTCCGAGCAGGCACTCCGCCTCGCCCCCGCCGTACACGTCGGCGGTGTCCACGAGCGTGCCGCCCGCGTCCCAGAACGCCTTCAGCTGTTCGGCGGCGTCGTGCTCGTCGGTGTCCCGGCCCCAGGTGAGGGTGCCGAGTCCGATGCGCGACACGCGCAGGCCCGTACGTCCGAGATGCCTCTGCTCCATGGGCGCGAGATTACTGGCCGGGGCAGCACGCGGAGAGGGCCTGTGGACAACCACGTCCTGTCGGCGGCGCCGACCGCGCGCTAGAGTCCGGCCCAAGAGACGTTACCGATGGGTAAGGGGTGCGTGGAATGCGGCTCGGCATCAACCTCGGCTACTGGGGCGCCGGTATGGACGGCGACAACCTCGCCGTCGCGCAGGAGGCGGACCGCCTCGGGTACGACGTCTGCTGGGCCGCCGAGGCCTACGGCTCCGACGCGCCCACCGTCCTCGCCTGGGTCGCGGCGAAGACGGAGCGGATCGACATCGGCTCCGCCATCATGCAGATCCCGGCCCGGCAGCCCGCCATGACGGCGATGACCGCCGCCACCCTCGACTCGCTCAGCGGCGGCCGCTTCCGCCTCGGCCTCGGCGTCTCCGGACCCCAGGTCTCCGAGGGCTGGTACGGCGTGAAGTTCGACAAGCCGCTCGCCCGGACCCGCGAGTACGTCGAGATCGTCCGCAAGGCCATGACCCGCGAGCGGCTCAGCTACGAGGGCGAGCACTGGACCCTTCCGCTCCCGGACGGCCCCGGCAAGCCCCTCAAGCTCACCGTGCACCCGCAGCGCGAGCACATCCCGCTCTACATCGCGGCGATCGGCCCCAAGAACCTGGAGCAGACCGGCGAGATCGCGGACGGCGCCCTGCTGATCTTCCCCTCCGCCGACCACCTGGAGGACACGGCCCTGCGGCACATCCGCGCGGGCCGCGAGAAGGCCGGCCTGACCATGGACGGCTTCGACGTCTGTCCCACCGTGCCGCTCGCCCTCGGCGACGACGTCGACGCGCTCGCCGACGTCTTCCGCCCGTACACCGCCCTGTACGTCGGCGGCATGGGCAGCCGCAAGCAGAACTTCTACAACCAGCTCGCGCGGCGCATGGGGTACGAGAAGGAGGCCGCCGAGGTCCAGGACAAGTACCTGGCCGGCGACAAGACGGGCGCCGCGGCCGCCGTGCCGCACTCGCTGATCGACCGGACCACCCTGCTCGGCTCCGTCGAGCGGATCGCGGACCGGATGGCGGCCTACGCCGCCGCCGGGGTCACCACCCTCACCGTCGCCCCGGCCGGCCTCACCCTGGACGAGCGGGTGGCGGCCCTGCGGGCGGGCGTCGAGGCCCTGGAGCGGGCCGGGCTGGCGTGACACGCCGATACACGCCGACAACTCCGTACGCAGCGCGCTGACGGCTCCGTACGTGACGCGCCGAGCACGTGACGTGTCGGCGGCTCCGTACGCATGTCCCGTACGGAGCCGCCGGAGAGGTCTGCGGCCGTGGTGGGGGCTCGGGGGTCTTCCCCGCCACGGCCGTCACGCAGCACAACGGCTCCGGCGGGTCCCCGGTTACGGCTCCGGGGGTCACTCTTTCGGCCGAGCCCTTCCCGCCCCCGTGTTGCCCGCCGTCCGGGACCGGACTTGACTCGTTCTCCCCGGACGGGGTGCTCCCCGGACGTACCGGAGTGCGAACGTCCGCACGGAGGTGGCGGCGATGCTCACGGCCAAGGGCCTGTTCCAGGAAATCATCGACAACGACGAGTCCTTCCGGCTCTTCTGCTCGATCGCGGCGAGCGGCGAGGCCCAGGGCGGCTGGGAGAACGGCCGGATCGCGGCCCTCGTCGCCCCCGGGATGCGCGAACTCGCGCCCAAGATCACCCGGCACGGCGCCGACGAGGACAAGCACGGCCGGATCTTCAACGCGCTGATGAGGAAACGCGGCCTCGAACCCGTCCCGGTGCCCCCCGACACCGACTACACGATGCTGCTCGAACAGCGCGGCATCGGCCTCGCGCACGACAAGCTCCGCCGCGACGAGCCGCTGACCGAGCGGGACATCATCGTCTACCTCGCCCACAGCCGGGTCACCGAGCAGCGGGCCGCCGACCAGATGGACATGCTCGTCACGTACTTCGGGGACCACCCCGAACTGGGCAGGGCCATCCACATGATCGACAACGACGAGGCGAACCACCTCGCCTACTGCCACGAGGAACTGCTCCGGCTCGCCCGCCAGGGCCACGGCCGGCTGATCCAGAAGACCCTGCGCGAGTCCGCCCTGGTCGAGATCCGGGTCTACCGGGACGTCAGCCTCGCCGTGATGCGCCACATGGGCCGCATCCTGGAGTGGCCGAAGCCCAAGGCCCTCGCCCTCGCCGCCGGCATCCACGGCATGTACGCGTACGAGCGCCTCGCCGGCTGGCACAAGATGATCGACCTCAGGATGCCCGAACGGCTCGACGCGCTCGGGGGCCCCATGACCCCCGCCCCCGCCTTCTGAGCCTCCGCCTTCGGGGCCCCGCCTTCCGGGCCCCGCCCTCCGGCCCGGGCTCCGGCGCGGCGGAAACGTTCCTACATCCAGCCGCGCCGCTTGAACATCCGGTACAGGACGACGACGACGCCCGTCATCACCAGGATCACCGCGGGGTACCCCATCCCCCAGCGCAGCTCCGGCATGTGCTCGAAGTTCATGCCGTAGATCCCCGCGACCATGGTGGGGACCGCGGCCATGGCCGCCCACGCCGAGATCTTCCGCATGTCGTCGTTCTGCCGCACCCCCATCTGCGCCAGATGGGCCGAGAGCACGTCGGACAGGAGCCGGTCCAGGCCCTCCACCTGCTCGTTGGAGCGCATCAGGTGGTCGTTGACGTCCCGGAAGAACGGCTGGGAGTGCTCGTTCACGAACGGCACCGAACCGGCCGTCAGGCGGGCCATCGGCCCGGCCAGCGGACCGCTGGCCCGCCGGAACTCCAGGACCTGCCGCTTCGCCGTGTAGATCCGCGCCGCCGTGTTGGAGGCCGCGTCCCCGGTGGGCGCGAAGACGTCCGCCTCCAGCTCCTCCAGGTCCACCTGGAGCTCGCCCGCGATCTCCAGGTAGTGGTCCACGACCGCGTCGCTCACCGCGTACAGGACCGCCGTCGGACCGTGCTTCAGGACCTCCGGGTCGGCCTCCAGGCGCCGGCGCACCTCCGCCAGCGGAGCCCCCTCGCCGTGCCGGACCGTGACCACGAACGAGTCGCCCACGAACAGCATCAGCTCGCCCGAGGAGACCCGGTCGCTCTCCGGCTCGTACACGACCGGCTTGAGCACCATGAACAGTGAGTCGTCGTAGACCTCCAGCTTGGGCCGCTGGTGGGCCTTGAGGGCGTCCTCGACGGCCAGCGGGTGCAGCGCGAACTCCGAGGCCACGTGGTCGAACTCCTCCTCCGAGGGCTCGTGCAGACCCACCCACAGGAACGCGTCGTCACCCGTCGTCCGCGCCTCCTTCAAGGCGTCGGAGAGGTCGGCGGGTCCGTCCGTGCGGTGCCCGTCCCGGTAGATGGCAGAGTCCACGATCACGGGGCGCATTTTCCCCGGTGCGGACCCGCCATGCACGCGTACGGCTCGCGCGGCCCTCCGGCCGCTCCGTACGTGCGCGTACGGGTCCACGGCCCTCCGGCCGCTCCGCACGCGCGCGTACGGGCCCACCGGACGTCCTGACCGTTCCGCACGCACGCACGCGCGTACGGACGGCCGGGGAGGAGGGTCCGTCCGGGACACCGCCTAGGCTGGCCGCCATGGCCACGCTGATCCTCGTCCGGCACGGACGCTCCACCGCCAACACCTCCGGGGTCCTCGCCGGGCGCACGCCCGGGATCGCGCTCGACGAGCGCGGGGCCGCGCAGGCCGCGGCCCTCCCCGCGCGCCTCGCGGACGTCCCGCTCGCCGCCGCCGTCTCCAGCCCCCTCCAGCGCTGCCGGGAGACCCTGCGACCCCTCCTCGACGCCCGCCCGGACCTCCCGCTCCACGTCGAGGACCGGATCAACGAGTGCGACTACGGCGACTGGTCGGGCCGCAAGCTCGCCGAACTCAACGACGAGCCCCTGATGGAGGTCGTCCAGGCGCACGCCTCCGCCGCCGCCTTCCCCGGCGGCGAGTCCATGCGCGCCATGCAGAACCGCGCCGTCGAGGCCGTACGGGACTGGAACGCGCGGATCGAGGCCGAGCACGGCGAGGACGCCTGCTACGTCATGTGCTCGCACGGCGACATCGTCAAGTCGCTGGTGGCGGACGCCCTCGGCCTCCACCTCGACCTCTTCCAGCGCCTCCACGTCGACCCCTGCTCGGTCACCGTCATCCGCTACACGCGCCTGCGTCCCTTCCTCCTCCGGCTCGGCGACACGGGGGACTTCGCCGGATTCGCGCCCCGCGAGCGCCCGGGGGACGCCGGGGCGGCCGAGGTCGGTGGCGGCGCGGGCGCACCGTGATCCCTCCGCGCAGTAGGGTGGACGCGCCGCTGTAGTACGACCGTCGAGACGCAAGGGAGCCGGGAACGTGTCCCGTCAGGTGTTCCTCTACGACCCACCGGAGCGTTTCGTGGCCGGTACGGTCGGGCTGCCTGGCCGCCGTACGTTCTTCCTCCAGGCGTCCGCCGGCGGCCGGGTCACCAGCGTCGCCCTGGAGAAGATGCAGGTCGCCGCCCTCGCCGAGCGCATCGACGAACTCCTCGACGAGGTCGTGCGCCGCACCGGCGGCAACGCGCCCGTGCCCGCCGTCGCCCCCGCCGAGATCGCGGACACCGCCCCCCTCGACGTGCCCGTCGAGGAGGAGTTCCGGGTCGGCACCATGGCGCTCGCCTGGGACGGCGAGGAGCAGCGCATGATCGTCGAGGCGCAGGCCCTCGTGGAGCTCGACGCGGAGTCCGAGGAGGACCTCGCCGAGGCCGAGGAGCGACTGCTCCAGGACGAGGAGAACGGCCCGCCGATGCTCCGGGTCCGCCTCACCGGCGCCCAGGCCCGGGCCTTCGCCAAGCGCGCCCTGGACGTCGTCAACGCCGGCCGGCCGCCGTGCCCGCTGTGCAGCCTGCCGCTCGACCCCGAGGGGCACGTCTGCCCCCGCCAGAACGGATACCGCCGCGGAGCATGAGCAGCAGCCCCCAGACCCTGCCGGGCGCGGACCTGCTCGCCCGCGGTGAGCTGACCGTGCGCGGCAGGATCCGCGAGGCCTCCAACGCCGTCCTGTACTGCTCCGTCGCCCACGAGGGCCAGGAGGCGGCCTGCGTCTACAAGCCGGTCGCGGGGGAGCGGCCCCTGTGGGACTTTCCCGACGGGAACCTCGCCCGGCGCGAGGTCGCCGCGTACGAGGTCTCCGAGGCCACCGGCTGGGGCCTGGTCCCGCCGACGGTCCTGCGCGACGGCCCGTACGGGGAGGGCATGGTCCAGCTCTGGATCGAGGCCGACCCCGGGGCGCGGCTGCTCGCCCTCACCGAGGACGGGGAACCGGGGGAGGGCTGGAAGGCCGTCGGGGAGGCCGAGGTCGGCGAGGGCCGCACCGCCCTCCTCGTCCACGCCGACACCCCCGGGCTGCGGCGGCTCGCCGTCCTGGACGCCGTGATCAACAACGGCGACCGCAAGGGCGGTCACCTGCTGCCGGCCGCCGGCGGACACCTGTACGGCATCGACCACGGGGTCACCTTCCACGTCGAGGACAAGCTGCGCACCCTGCTGTGGGGGTGGGCGGGCGAGGAGCTGCCCGCCGAGGCGGTCGAGGTCCTCGACGGGCTCGGCCGGTCCCTGGAGCCGGGGGCGCCGCTCGCCACCCGACTGGCCGAACTGCTCACCGCTGCCGAAGTGGCGGCGGTACGCGCCCGCGTGGAGGCGATGCGGGCGAGCGGCCGCCACCCGGAGCCCTCGGGGCAGTGGCCCGCCATCCCCTGGCCGCCCGTCTGAGAACCGCCGTCCCGGACGTCGCTCCCGGTCCCGTACGACCCCGGCACCCCAGGGGTTCGACCGAAAGGTTTCGGCCAAGCCGAGCGGCGTCGAAAGGCACCCCCCAGGGGTACGCACGCACGCATTCGTCCCGCAAGACCGCCTAATCGGTCAAGATCCCGGATCCGGTTCGTATCCGGAACACCTGTCCGGTTACGCTCGGGTCATGCATGCCTGGCCCGCTTCTGAGGTCCCCGCCCTTCCCGGCAAGGGCCGCGACCTCCGGATCCACGACACAGCGACCGGCGGACGAGTCACCCTCGCCCCCGGCCCCGTCGCCCGTATCTACGTCTGCGGCATCACCCCGTACGACGCGACCCACATGGGTCACGCGGCGACCTACAACGCGTTCGACCTCGTTCAGCGCGTGTGGCTCGACACCAAGCGGCAGGTTCACTACGTCCAGAACGTGACGGACGTGGACGACCCCCTCCTGGAGCGCGCGATCCGCGACGGCATCGACTGGGTCGGTCTCGCCGAGCGCGAGACCGCCCTCTTCCGCGAGGACATGACCGCCCTGCGCATGCTGCCGCCGCAGCACTACATCGGCGCGGTCGAGGCCATACCGGGCATCGTCCCGCTCGTCGAGCGCCTGCGGGACTCCGGCGCCGCCTACGAGCTCGACGGCGACGTCTACTTCTCCGTCGACGCCGACCCGCACTTCGGCCAGGTCTCGCACTACGACACCGAGCTGATGCGCCACCTCTCCGCCGAGCGCGGCGGCGACCCCGAGCGCCCCGGCAAGAAGAACCCGCTCGACCCCATGCTCTGGATGGCCGCCCGCGAGGGCGAGCCGAGCTGGGACGGCGGCAGCCTCGGCGCGGGCCGACCCGGCTGGCACATCGAGTGCGTCGCCATCGCCCTCGACCACCTCGGCATGGGCTTCGACGTGCAGGGCGGCGGCTCCGACCTGGTCTTCCCGCACCACGAGATGGGCGCCTCGCACGCCCAGGCCCTCACCGGCGAGTTCCCGATGGCCAAGGCGTACGTCCACGCCGGCATGGTCGGCCTCGACGGCGAGAAGATGTCCAAGTCCAGGGGCAACCTGGTCTTCGTCTCGAAGCTGCGCCGCGACGGCGTCGACCCGGCCGCCATCCGGCTCACGCTCCTCTCCCACCACTACCGCGCCGACTGGGAGTGGACCGACCGGGTCCTCCAGGACGCCGTGGAGCGCCTCGGCCGCTGGCGCGCCGCGGTCTCCCGCCCCGACGGGCCGTCCGCCGACGCCCTCGTCGAGGAGGTCCGCGAGGCCCTCTCCGACGATCTCGACGCGCCGGCCGCGCTCGCCGCGGTCGACCGCTGGGCCGCGCTCCAGGAGTCCGGCGGCGGCACCGACGAGTCCGCCCCCGGGCTCGTCTCCCGCACGGTCGACGCGCTCCTGGGCGTCGCCCTGTAGGACGCCGGAGAGGTCCCGTACGCACGTGACGGCATGAAGGAGGGGCGCCCGGAACCGGACGCCCCTCCTTCCGCATCGCCCTTCGCCGGCTACGTGCCGGAGTCGCCGTCCGGGGCCCCACCGTTCTCCGGGCCCTCGCCGTCCGGGCCTTCGCTCTCCGGACTCTCCTTCTCCGGACCCTCGTTCTCGGGCCCCTCGTCGGGCTGGTTCCCCCCGGCGTCCCCGGTGGCGCCCGGCACCGATTCCGGTCCCGGCTGCTCCGGCTTCGGCGGGCGCGTGCGGCCGCTGCCGGGGTCCCGCAGGAACGGGGAGTCCCCGCCCTCCGTCGCCACCCCGGGACCGGAGCCCGGCCCCGCGCCCGGCTCGCGCCGCCGCAGGTACCGCTCGAACTCGCGGGCGATCGCCTCGCCGGACGCCTCCGGGAGCTCCGCGGTGTCCCGCGCCTCCTCCAGGGTCTGCACGTACTCGGCGACCTCGCTGTCCTCGGCGGCCAGCTGGTCCACGCCCAGCTGCCAGGCCCGCGCGTCCTCGGGCAGCTCGCCCAGCGGGATGCGCAGCCCGATCAGGTCCTCCAGGCGGTTCAGCAGCGCCAGCGTCGCCTTCGGGTTCGGCGGCTGCGACACGTAGTGCGGCACCGCGGCCCACAGGCTCACCGCCGGCACGCCCGCGTGCGTGCACGCCTCCTGGAGGATGCCCACGATGCCCGTCGGGCCCTCGTAGCGGGTCTCCTCCAGGTCCATCGTGCGCGCCAGGTCCGGGTCGGAGGTCACCCCGCTGACCGGGACCGGCCGGGTGTGCGGGGTGTCCCCGAGCAGCGCGCCCAGGATCACCACCATCTCCACGCCCAGCTCGTGCGCGAAGGCGAGCAGCTCGTTGCAGAAGGAGCGCCAGCGCATCGAGGGCTCGATCCCGCGCACGAGCACCAGGTCACGGGGCTTGTCGCCGCCCACCCGGACCACGGAGAGTCTGGTCGTCGGCCAGGTGATCTTCCGCACGCCGTTGTCCAGGAAGACCGTGGGCCGGTTCACCTGGAAGTCGTAGTAGTCCTCGGCGTCGAGCGCCGCGAACACCTCGCCCTTCCACTCCCGGTCCAGATGGGCGACCGCGGTGGAGGCGGCGTCCCCGGCGTCGTTCCAGCCCTCGAACGCGGCCACCATGACCGGGTCGATCAGCTCGGGCACCCCCTCGAGCTCGATCACCCAGCGCCTCCTTCTCGAAGTTCCTGTCGTACGGACCAACCTTACGGCTTTCCGGCGGTCCGTCCGCAGCCCCCGGACGTCCCCGAAAACCCGTGCGGCCTTGATCGACTACCCAGGAACTCGCCTCCGCACACGGCGGGGTCACTCCTCCCAGAGCGTGCTGGGCGCCTCCCTCCGGACCACCGGCGCGATCTCCTCGGCGAACCGCTGGAGCGTCTCGATCTGTTCGGCCGTCGACTGGTTGAAGGTGTCGACCGTGACGGACTGGAGGTCGTGCCCGTAGTGCTCGTGGTAGCCGAGGATCTTGTCGATGATCTGCTGCGGCGAGCCGATCAGCTGGGGGCCGCCCGCGACGGCGTCCTCGATCGTGCGGAACGGGGTGTTGTAGCCGGCCTTCCCCTCCAGGTGCGGCCGGAAGCTCTGCCGGACCTTCGCCTCGTACAGGTCCTTGTAGCGGGCGACCGCCTGCTCGGGGGTGTCGGCGATGAGCAGGCCGCCGGAACCGGCCGCCACGCGCGCGTGGGCCGGATCGTGCCCGTACTCCTCGAACTTCTCGCGGTAGTGGGCGACGAGCCGCGCGTACGCCTCGCGGGGCTGGATCGCGTTGGCGGTGAAGAGCGGGTCGCCGTCCTTCGCCGCGAGCTCGGGGGAGTTGAGGCTGGTGGCCGAGCCGTGCCAGACCCGGGGCGGGCCGGCGTACGGGCGCGGCACCGTGGTCACGCCCTTCAGGGCGGGACGGAACTCGCCCTCCCAGTCGACGCCTTCCTCCGTCCAGAGGCGGCGCAGCAGCTCGTACTTCTCCTTCTGGAGGTCCCACTGCCGTTCCTCGTCCAGGCCGAAGAGGTCGAAGTGGCCGGCCTCCGCGCCCTTGCCGACGACGAGTTCGACCCGGCCCCGGGAGAGCTGGTCGAGGGTGGCGTAGTCCTCGGCGACCCGGACCGGGTCGAGGATCGCGACCACGGTCACGCCGGTGAGGAGCCGGATCCGGGTGGTGCGGGCGGCGAGCGCGGCGAGCAGCACGGTCGGGGCGGAGGAGAGGAACGGGCCCGCGTGCCGCTCGCCGACCGCGTACGCGTCGAACCCCAGCCGCTCGGCGGTCTCGCCGAGCGTGACGACCTGCTCCAACCGGTCGGCGGCGGAGAGGATTTCGCCGGTGAGCGGGTGCGGGGAGTGGTGGACGATCGTGAGCACCTGAAACTTCATGCTTCAACTCTGCGCGCGGAGTGTTGCGGGCGTGTGGACGGGACGTGGCACGCCGAAGGGGCGGTCCCTCGGAGAGGAACCGCCCCTGGAAGCGGGCGACTTGCCGCGGGTGACCCGCTGGGGGTGACTCGCTTCCGCGGCGCGTTACTTGCCGAGCATCGCCTCGACCCCGGCGCGGACCTCGTCCGTCGCCAGGCCGCGGATGGTCAGCGTCGTGCGGCGGCGCAGCACGTCGTCGGCCGTCTCGGCCCACTCGTGGTCGCGGGCGTAGGCGACCTGCGCCCAGATCTCCGGCGCGTCCGGGTGGACGCGGCGGGCCAGCTCCGGGTTCTCGTTCGCCATGCGGGCGATCTCGAAGGAGAGCGAGCCGTAGTGGGTCGCCAGGTGCTTGGCGGTGTCGGCGGCCATGCGCGGACCGGGCGCCGGGCCGTCGACGAGCAGCCGGTGGGCGACCGCGTTCGGGTTGGCTATGCCGGGCAGCGGCAGCCGCTTCGGCAGCGCGGACACCGGCTCGTAGTCCTCGCCGAGCGGGTGCCCGGGCAGCGACTCCAGCTTCTTCATGACCGTGCGGCCGATGTGGCGGAAGGTCGTCCACTTGCCGCCGGCCACCGACAGCATCCCGCCGCGGCCCTCGGTCACGACCGTCTCGCGCTTGGCCTTGGAGGTGTCACCGGGGCCGCCGGGGAGCACCCGCAGACCGGCGAAGGCGTACGTGATCAGGTCGCGCGACAGCTGCTGGTCGCGGATGGAGAAGGCGGCCTCGTCCAGGATCTGGGCGGTGTCCTTCTCGGTGACCTCGACCTGGCCGGGGTCGCCCTCGTACTCCTCGTCGGTGGTGCCGAGCAGCAGCATGTCCTCCCAGGGGAGGGCGAAGGTGATGCGGTACTTGTCGATCGGGGTGGCGAGCGCGGCCCTCCACGGCGAGGTCCGCTTGAGGACCAGGTGCGCGCCCTTGGAGAGGCGGATGGAGGGGGCCGCGTTCGGGTCCTCCATCTTCCGCAGGTGGTCCACCCACGGGCCGGTCGCGTTGAGGACCAGACGGGCGTTCACGCCGAACTCCTCGCCGCCGGTGCGGTCCTTCAGCTCGGCGCCGGTGACCCGGCCGCGGGTGAAGCGCAGACCGGTGACCTCGGCGTGGTTGAGGACGGTGGCGCCGGCGTCGACCGCGGCGCGGACCGTCATCAGCGCCATCCGGGCGTCGTTCATCTGGTCGTCGCCGTAGACGGCCACGGCCTTCAGGTCGTCGGTCCGCAGCTCCGGCACGTCCTGCGCGGCCTTGGCGGGGGAGAGCAGGTGGCCGACGCCGTCGCCGAACGCCGAGAGCGCGGAGTACGCGAAGACGCCGGCGCCCAGCTTGGCGGCGCCGTGCGGGCCGCCCTTGTAGACGGGCAGGTAGAAGGTGAGCGGGTTGGCGAGGTGCGGGGCCACCTGGCGGGAGACCGCGCGCCGCTCGAAGTGGTTCTCCGCCACCAGCTTCACCGCGCCGGTCTGCAGATAGCGCAGGCCGCCGTGGAGCAGCTTGGAGGAGGCGGAGGAGGTGGCGCCGGCGAAGTCGCCGGCGTCCACCAGGGCCACCCGCAGGCCCGACTGCGCGGCGTGCCAGGCGGTGGAGATGCCCAGGATGCCGCCGCCGATCACCAGGAGGTCGTACGTCGCCTTGGAGAGCTGTTCCCGGGTCTCGGCGCGGCTCGGCAGGGAACCGGCAGCCGGGCGCGTCCCCAGGGCGGGGACGCTCTGCAGGGTGGTCATGTCGCTTACTCCTCTTACTGCTCGCTCTTACTGCTCGTCGGACTCGTCTTCGAGCCAGCCCATGGAGCGCTCGACGGCCTTCAGCCAGCTCTTGTACTCGCGGTCGCGCTTGTCGGCGTCCATGCGGGGGGTCCATTCGGCGGCGCGGCGCCAGTTGGCGCGCAGCGCGTCCGTGTCCGGCCAGAAGCCGACGGCCAGGCCGGCGGCGTAGGCGGCGCCGAGGCAGGTGGTCTCGGCGACCATGGGGCGCACGACGGGCGCGTCCAGGAAGTCCGAGAGGGTCTGCATCAGCAGGTTGTTGGAGGTCATGCCGCCGTCGACCTTGAGCGCGGTCAGCTCGACGCCGGAGTCCTTCGTCATGGCGTCGGTGATCTCGCGGGTCTGCCAGGCGGTGGCCTCCAGGACGGCGCGGGCGATGTGCGCCTTGGTGACGTACCGGGTGAGGCCGGCGATGACACCGCGCGCGTCGGAGCGCCAGTACGGGGCGAACAGGCCGGAGAAGGCCGGGACGAAGTAGGCGCCGCCGTTGTCCTCGACCGAGGAGGCGAGGGTCTCGATCTCGGCGGCGGACTTGATCAGGCCCATCTGGTCGCGCATCCACTGCACCAGGGAGCCGGTGACGGCGATCGAGCCCTCCAGGGCGTAGACCGGCTTCTCGTCGCCGATCCGGTAGCCGACCGTGGTCAGCAGGCCGCTGTAGGAGTTGATGATCTTCTCGCCGGTGTTCATCAGCATGAAGGTGCCGGTGCCGTACGTGGACTTGGCCTCGCCCTCGGCGAAACACGTCTGGCCGAACAGGGCGGCCTGCTGGTCGCCGAGCGCGGAGGCGACCGGGACGCCGTCGAGGATGCCGCCCTTGACCGTGCCGTACACCTCGGCGGAGGAGCGGATCTCCGGCAGCACGGCGGCCGGGACGTCCATGGAGTGCAGGATGCGCTCGTCCCACGCCATCTCGTGGAGGTTCATCAGCATGGTGCGGGAGGCGTTGGTGACGTCGGTGACGTGCACGCCGCCGTCGACGCCGCCGGTCAGGTTCCAGATGACCCAGGAGTCCATGGTGCCGAAGAGGATGTCGCCGCGCTCGGCGCGCTCGCGCAGCCCCTCGACGTTGTCGAGCAGCCAGCGGACCTTGGGGCCGGAGAAGTACGAGGCGAGGGGGAGGCCGGTCTCGCGGCGGAAGCGGTCCTGGCCGACGTTGCGGCCGAGCTCCCGGCAGAGGGCGTCGGTGCGGGTGTCCTGCCAGACGAGGGCGTTGTGGACGGGCTCGCCGGTGTGCTTGTCCCACAGCAGCGTGGTCTCGCGCTGGTTGGTGATGCCGATGGCCTTGACGTCGGCGGCGGTGATCTCCGCCTTCTCCAGGGCGCCGGCGACGACCTCCTGGACGTTGGTCCAGATCTCGGCGGCGTCGTGCTCCACCCAGCCCGGCTTGGGGAAGATCTGCTCGTGCTCCTTCTGGTCGACGGAGACGATCCGGCCGTCCTTGTCGAAGACGATGCAGCGGGAGGAGGTGGTGCCCTGGTCGATGGCGGCGATGAAGGGGCCGGAGGTGTGGGCGTCGGTCACGGTGTGCTCCAAGGGGGGTCTGGAAGAAGGACGGCTCAGGCGAACGCGAGGGTGTAGATACCCGCGGCGAGGGCGCCGCCGATCAGGGGACCGGCGACCGGGATCCAGGCGTAGCCCCAGTCGGAGCCGCCCTTGTTCGGCAGCGGCAGCAGGGCGTGCACGATGCGCGGGCCGAGGTCGCGGGCCGGGTTGATGGCGTAACCGGTCGGGCCGCCGAGCGAGAGGCCGATGGAGACCACGACGAAGGCGGTGATCAGGGCGCCCAGGGTGCCCAGGCCCTTGCCGCTGTCGTTGAGGCCCTGGGTGAGCACGGCGAGCACGAGCACGACGGTGCCGATGACCTCGGTGGCCAGGTTCTGCCAGGTGTTGCGGATCTCGGGGCCCGTGGAGAAGATGCCGAGCACCGGGCCGGGGCCCTCGATCGGCTTCTCGCCGATGGTCTCCGGGTCCGTGAGGTGGGCCCGGAACTGGCCGTAGTAGGCCACCCAGACCAGCGCCGCGCCGATCATCGCGCCGAGTATCTGGCCGGCGAAGTAGACGGGCACGTCGCCCCAGGCCCCGTCCTTGATCGCGATTCCGACCGTGACGGCGGGGTTCAGATGGGCGCCCGAGAGGGAAGCCGTCATGTAGACGGCCGTCATCACGGCCAAGCCCCACCCGAAGGTGATCGCGAGCCAGCCCGCGCCCCGGGCCTTGGAGCTCTTGAGCGTGACGGCGGCGCACACACCGCCGCCGAGCAGGATGAGTACGGCGGTACCGATGGTCTCGCCGAGGAAGATGTCGGAGCTGGACACCCGCGACTCCTTTGTCCTTCGTCCAGGGGAAGGCGAACCACGGGTCCCTCCGATGGTCCGCACCCTCGTGTTGAGGGCGTTGCCGGCCCTTGGCACTGCCACACTCTAGCGCGTATTGCCGTTAGGTGTTCGGCAATGCCGACCGATGAACGGAAGTTTTGCCCCGGGGTTAACAGCGCGTCAAGGGTCTGGGAAGTGAAAAACCCGCCGATAACGCGATCGTTACCGGCGGGTCGCCAGGGGGGGAGGAGGGGGTGCGGGGGAGGCGGGGCGCAGGGGCCCCGGAGGTCTCAGAAGCGGCCCGCCCCCAGGTCCCGCGAGACCGCGCGGGCGCAGTCCCGCACCGCCGCCACCAGCTCCGGGCGCAGTTCGCCGTCCGGGCAGAGCCGCTCCACCGCGCCCGTCACCGCGACCGCCCCCACCGGCATCCGCCGCCGGTCGTGGATCGGCGCCGCCACCGACGCCACGCCCTCCCAGGTCTCCTCCACGTCCGCCGCCCAGCCCCGGGCCCGCACCGTGTCGAGCAGCGTCTCGAAGTCCCCCAGGGCCGTCGTCGTCCGGGGCGTGAGCGCCTCCCGCTCGGCCTCCACCACCTCGCTGTGCGCCACCGGGTCGTACGCCGAGAGGACCTTGCCCAGGGCCGTGGAGTGCAGCGGCTGCATGGCCCCCACCTCCAGGACCTGGCGGCTGTCGTCCGGCCGGAAGACGTGGTGCACGATCAGTACGCCCCGCTGGTGCAGCACCCCCAGGTGCACGCTCTCGCCGCTGGACCGGGCCAGGTCGTCCGTCCAGACCAGGGCCCGCGCCCGCAGCTCGTGCACGTCCAGGTAGCTGTTGCCCAGCCGCAGCAGCTCCGCGCCCAGCTGGTAGCGGCCCGAGGCCGCCTCCTGCTCCACGAAGCCCTCCGCCTGGAGGGTGCGCAGGATCCCGTGGGCCGTTCCCTTGGCGAGCCCGAGCGAGGACGCGATGTCGGAAAGGCCGAGCCGGCGCTCGCCGCCCGCGAGCAGTCGCAGCATGGCCGCCGCTCTTTCAAGCGACTGGATGTTCTTCGCCATCGCCCGGCCCCTATCCCTCTCACGCTGTTCGACAATGCTGAACACTATCGGTCGATGCCGACCTCGCGTCACATTCCACAGTGTCGGTCAAGGAGGGGCAGGACCGGGAGTCCCCGGACACAGGATGCCGTCCGGCCCGTGGGACGCCGTGTCCACCCCGGCCCGAGCGCGGTTACGCTGGCTCCGTGCACCCTCCACCGAGCGTGCAAAGCCGACAGCCGTCGCATCCCAGGGAGATCGCCCATGGCCTCGTTGCCGTCCCCTTCCGCCGCCGTCTCCGGAGACAGCCGGAACCGCGTCGCCGCCCTCCGCGAGGCACTCGCGACCCGGGTGGTCGTCGCCGACGGAGCCATGGGAACCATGCTCCAGGCCCAGGACCCCACCCTGGAGGACTTCCAGGACCTCGAAGGCTGCAACGAGATCCTGAACGTCACCCGGCCCGACATCGTCGGCTCGGTGCACCGGGAGTACTTCGAGGCCGGCGTCGACTGCGTCGAGACGAACACCTTCGGCTCCAACCACTCGGCCGCGAGCGAGTACGACATCGCGGACCGGATCTTCGAGCACTCCGAGGCGGGCGCCCGGATCGCCCGCGGGATCGCCGACGAGTTCACCGCGGGGGACGGCCGCCAGCGCTGGGTCCTGGGCTCCATCGGCCCGGGCACCAAGCTGCCGTCGCTCGGCCACATCACGTACGACGTGCTCCGCGACGGCTACCAGCGGAACGCCGAGGGCCTGCTCGCCGGCGGCGCCGACGCCCTGATCGTGGAGACCACCCAGGACCTCCTGCAGACCAAGTCGAGCCTGGTCGGCGCGCGGCGCGCCATGGACGCCCTGGGCGTGGACGTGCCCCTGATCTGCTCGCTCGCCTTCGAGACCACCGGCGTCATGCTGCTCGGCTCGGAGATCGGCGCGGCCCTGACCGCCCTGGAGCCGCTCGGCATCGACCTGATCGGCCTGAACTGCTCGACGGGCCCGGCCGAGATGAACGAGCACCTGCGCTACCTCGCCCGGCACTCGCGCACGCCGCTCATGTGCATGCCGAACGCGGGCCTGCCGGTGCTGACCAAGGACGGCGCGTACTTCCCGCTGACCCCGTCCGAGATGGCCGACGCGCAGGAGCACTTCGTGCGCGACTACGGCCTGTCGCTGGTCGGCGGCTGCTGCGGCTCCACGCCCGAGCACCTGCGGCAGGTCGTCGAGCGGGTCCGGGACCTCACGCCCCCCGAGCGCTCCCCCCGGCCCGAGCCCGGCGCCGCCTCGCTCTACCAGACCGTGCCGTTCCGCCAGGACACCTCGTACATGGCGATCGGCGAGCGCACCAACGCCAACGGCTCCAAGAAGTTCCGCGAGGCCATGCTGGAGGCCCGCTGGGACGACTGCGTCGAGATGGCCCGCGACCAGATCCGCGAGGGCGCGCACATGCTCGACCTCTGCGTGGACTACGTCGGCCGCGACGGCGTGGCGGACATGGAGGAGCTGGCCGGGCGGTTCGCCACCGCCTCCACCCTCCCGATCGTCCTCGACTCCACCGAGGTGGAGGTCATCCGGGCCGGCCTGGAGAAGCTCGGCGGCCGGGCCGTCATCAACTCGGTGAACTACGAGGACGGCGACGGACCCGAGTCCCGCTTCGCCAAGGTCACCCGGCTGGCCCAGGAGCACGGCGCCGCTCTCATCGCGCTGACCATCGACGAGGAGGGCCAGGCCCGCACCGCCGAGCACAAGGTCGCGATCGCCGAGCGCCTGATCGAGGACCTGACCGGCAACTGGGGGATCCAGGAGTCGGACATCCTCATCGACACCCTGACCTTCACCATCTGCACCGGGCAGGAGGAGTCCCGCAAGGACGGCATCGCCACCATCGAGGCGATCCGCGAACTCAAGCGCCGCCACCCCGAGGTGCAGACCACCCTGGGCCTGTCGAACATCTCCTTCGGCCTCAACCCGGCCGCCCGCATCCTGCTCAACTCGGTCTTCCTGGACGAGTGCGTGAAGGCCGGCCTGGACTCGGCGATCGTGCACGCCTCGAAGATCCTGCCCATCGCCCGCTTCGACGAGGAGCAGGTCACCACCGCCCTGGACCTGATCTACGAC
Source organism: Streptomyces bikiniensis (assembly GCA_000716465.1). GTDB lineage: Bacteria > Actinomycetota > Actinomycetes > Streptomycetales > Streptomycetaceae > Streptomyces > Streptomyces bikiniensis. The sequence goes on along the minus strand of JNWL01000013.1, from coordinate 34,306 downwards.
CGGCGCGCGGAGGGCTACGACCCGCTGCAGAAGCTGATGGCGCTGTTCGAGGGCGCCACCACCAAGTCCCTCAAGGCCGGCAAGGCCGAGGAGCTGGCCGCCCTGCCGCTGGAGGAGCGCCTGAAGCGGCGGATCGTCGACGGCGAGAAGAACGGCCTGGAGGCCGACCTCGACGACGCCCTGACCACCACGTCCGCCCTGGACATCGTCAACGAGATCCTGCTCGACGGCATGAAGGTCGTCGGCGAGCTGTTCGGCTCCGGTCAGATGCAGCTGCCGTTCGTGCTCCAGTCCGCCGAGGTCATGAAGACGGCCGTCGCCTACCTCGAACCGCACATGGAGAAGTCCGACGCCGAGGGCAAGGGCACCATCGTCCTCGCCACCGTCCGCGGCGACGTCCACGACATCGGCAAGAACCTCGTGGACATCATCCTGTCCAACAACGGCTACAACGTCGTCAACATCGGCATCAAGCAGCCGGTCTCCGCGATCCTGGAGGCCGCCGAGGAGCACAACGCCGACGTCATCGGCATGTCCGGCCTCCTGGTGAAGTCCACCGTGATCATGAAGGAGAACCTGGAGGAGCTCAACCAGCGCGAGCTGGCCGCCAAGTACCCCGTGATCCTCGGCGGCGCCGCCCTGACCCGCGCCTACGTCGAGCAGGACCTCCACGAGATCTACCAGGGCGAGGTCCGCTACGCCCGCGACGCCTTCGAGGGCCTGCGCCTCATGGACGCCCTCATCGGCATCAAGCGCGGCGTGCCCGGCGCGGCCCTGCCCGAGCTCAAGCAGCGCCGCGTGCCCAAGCGGGACGCGGCAGCCCTCCAGGTCGAGGAGCCGGAGCCCGGCGGCCGCTCCGACGTCGCCGTCGACAACCCGGTCCCGACCCCGCCGTTCTGGGGCACCCGCGTCGTCAAGGGCATCCCGCTGAAGGAGTACGCCTCCTGGCTCGACGAGGGCGCCCTGTTCAAGGGCCAGTGGGGCCTGAAGCAGAACCGGGCCGGCGACGGACCGGCGTACGAGGAACTGGTGGAGACCGAGGGCCGGCCCCGGCTGCGCGGCTGGCTGGAGCGCCTGCACACCGAGAACCTCCTGGAGGCGGCCGTCGTGCACGGCTACTTCCCCTGCGTCTCCAAGGGCGACGACCTGATCCTCCTGGACGAGGCCGGCAACGAGCGGACCCGCTTCTCCTTCCCGCGCCAGCGCCGCGGCCGCCGCCTCTGCCTCGCGGACTTCTTCCGCCCGGAGGAGTCCGGCGAGACCGACGTCGTCGGCCTCCAGGTCGTCACCGTCGGTTCGAGGATCGGCGAGGCCACCGCCAAGCTCTTCGAGTCCGACTCCTACCGCGACTACCTCGAACTCCACGGCCTCTCCGTGCAGCTCGCCGAGGCCCTCGCCGAGTACTGGCACGCCCGCGTCCGCGCCGAGCTCGGCTTCGCCGGCGAGGACCCGGCCGATGTCGAGGACATGTTCGCGCTCAAGTACCGCGGCGCCCGCTTCTCCCTCGGGTACGGCGCCTGCCCCGACCTGGAGGACCGCGCGAAGATCGCGGACCTGCTGCGGCCGGAGCGGATCGGCGTGCACCTCTCGGAGGAGTTCCAGCTCCACCCCGAGCAGTCCACCGACGCCATCGTCCTCCACCACCCGGAGGCGAAGTACTTCAACGCGCGGTGACGGATCGCTGACCTCCCGTAAGCCGCCGACGCGTAAAGGGACGCGTTTCCACTGATCGGGACGTACACTTGTCCGTCCAGCAGGCCGGTCCTCCTCCCGCACGGGAGGAAGACCGGCCTTCTCGTCCCTTCATGGAGGTGTGCCGGATGACCAGTACGGTTCCCGCGTCCCTGTTCCGTGCGAACGGCAGCTCCGCCCTGCAGGCGGTCTTCCTCGACATGGACGGGACCCTCGTGGACACGGAGGGCTTCTGGTGGGACGCGGAGGTCGAGGCCTTCGCCGACCTCGGGCACCGGCTCGACGAGGCCTGGCGGGACGTGGTGGTCGGCGGGCCGATGACCCGCAGCGCCGGCTACCTCATCGAGGCCACCGGCGCCGACATCACGCTCCCCGAGCTGACCGTCCTCCTCAACGAGAAGTTCGAGCGGCGCATCGAGCGGGGCGTCCCGCTCATGCCCGGCGCCGAACGGCTCCTCGCCGAGCTGGCCCGGCACTCCATCCCCACCGCCCTGGTCTCCGCCTCGCACCGCCGGATCATCGACCGGGTCCTCGCCTCGCTCGGCCACGACCGCTTCTCCCTCACCGTCGCGGGCGACGAGGTCGTACGGACCAAGCCGCACCCCGAGCCGTACCTCGCGGCCGCCCGGGGCGTCGGGGCCGACCCCGCGCTCTGCGCCGTCGTCGAGGACACCGCGACCGGTGTCGCGGCGGCGGAGGCGGCCGGCTGCCGGGTCGTCGCCGTGCCCTCCGTCGCCCCGATCGCGCCCTCCCCGGGCCGGGTCGTCGTGCGCTCGCTCGAAGAGGTCGACGTGCCCTTTCTCCGCACGTTGATCACGGGAATCTGAGCTTTCACTGAGCTTTCCCCCGGGAAAACGATCAGGTCATTTGCCGAAAAGAACCCCGCGTGACCTTGGTCACTCAGAGTGCCGGACGGCGGGTGGCCCGTCCTCGTCCAAGGCCCGGAATGCGTGCTTTCGACGCCCCCATGTGCCCCGATTCGCTCGCGCCCGTCCGCATCGTCCGACGCATGACTATCGAACCGCGCGCATTCATGATCACTGTGCGATTACCCCCGCCCCCGGGCCGTGGTCCGGCAATAGGGGCGCGGCCCACTAATCTTTCGCGAGTACTTCGCCGCATAACCGCGTGCACCGGCGCACACCCAAGTCGCCGTGAACACAGGACCGATCGCAACACCCGGCCCGATCGCTCCCGCCCCGACCGGGCGGCAGGCGGCGGAGTGTCACTGAACGCTGCAACCCAGTGCCGGATGAGGAGATCGTCCCTGATGAACCGCAAGACCCTGGTGCTCCCGGCCGTGGCCGGCCTGCTCGCCCCCCTTCTCGCCGCCTGCGGCGGATCCGAGGGCGACCGGGCCATCGTGGTCGGCACCACGGACCAGTTCATCGCCACCGAGGACGCCCCCGCCCCGCTCGACCCGGCCTACGCCTACGACACCGGCGCCTGGAACATCCTGCGGCAGACCGTCCAGACCCTGCTGCACGTGCCCCGCGAAGGCGGCGAGCCCGTCCCCGAGGCGGCCGAGAGCTGCGGCTTCTCCGACAAGGCCAGCGAGAGCTACCGCTGCACCCTCCGCCCCGGCCTCACCTTCTCCGACGGCACCCCCATCACCGCCGAGGACGTCAAGTACTCCATCGAGCGCGTCCTGAAGATCAAGTCGGACAACGGAACGGCCGCCCTCCTCTCGAACGTCGACACCGTCGAGACCCAGGGCGCCGACGGGATCGTCTTCCACCTCAAGACCCCCGACGCCACCTTCCCGTACAAGCTCTCCACCCCGGTCGCCGGCATCCTCAGCAAGGACAAGTACGCCGGCGACAGCCTCCGCGACGGCTTCGACGTCGACGGCTCGGGCCCGTACACCATGAAGGTCGAGCGCCAGGGCGACAAGGTCGACCGCTTCGTCTTCACCAAGAACCCGAAGTACAAGGGCGACATCACCCTGCGCAACGACAAGGTCGAACTGCGCCCCTTCGCCGACTCGGCCGCCATGGGCAAGGCCCTGGAGAGCAACGACATCGACATGATGGCCCGCTCCCTGTCGCAGAAGCAGATCAAGGACCTCGCCGAGAAGCCCAAGGAGGGCATCAAGACGGTCGAGGTCCCCGGCCTGGAGATCCGCTACCTCGGCTTCAACACCAAGGCCCCCTCCGTCGAGCAGAAGGCCGTGCGCCAGGCGATGGCCGCCGTCGTCGACCGCGGCGCCCTGGTCAACCTCGTCTACGGCCCCACCGCCCAGCCGCTGTACTCGCTGATCCCCTCCAGCATCACCGGCCACGCCACCCCCTTCTTCGACGCGTACGGCGAGCCCGACGCCGACCGGGCCGCCCGGATCCTCAAGAAGGCCGGCATCAAGACCCCGGTCAAGATCACCCTGAACTACACCACCGACCACTACGGCGCCGAGACCGCCCAGGAGTTCGAAGCCCTCGGCAAGCAGCTCAACGCCAGCGAGCTCTTCGACGCCACCGTCAAGGGCACCGAGTGGTCCACCTTCCGCACCGCCCAGAAGCGCGGCGACTACGCCGTCTACGGTCTCGGCTGGTTCCCCGACTACCCGGACCCGGACAACTACATCGCGCCCTTCCTGGACAGCGACAACTTCCTCAACACCCCGTACGTGAACAAGGTCGTCCGCGACCAGCTCATCCCGCGCTCGCGCCGCCAGGCCGACCGCACCGCCGCGGCCCCCGTCTACGCGCAGATCCAGAAGATCGTCGCCGAGGACGTCCCCGTCCTGCCCCTGTGGCAGGGCAAGCAGTACGTTGCCGCCCGCAACGACCTCAGCGGAGTCGAGTACGCGCTCAACACCTCCTCCGACCTGCTGCTCTGGGAACTGGGTCGCGGCACCGCCTGACCCCTTCGTTGTCCCGGCCGCGCGCCCGCGCGGCCGGTCATGGCAAGAGATCAAGAGGCACGACTGTGAAGGCACACAACAAGTGGCTGACGGCCCCGCTCGCCGCCGGCCTGTCCGCCGCCCTCCTCAGCGGCTGCGGCACCGAACAGGGCGGCGGCTCCGGCGGCTCCGGCGACGGCATACGCGTCGGCATGTCCGACGAGATCCTTGCCACCGATCCGGCGGCCGGCTACGACCCCGGCTCCTGGCTGCTGTTCAACAACGTCTTCCAGTCCCTCCTGACCTTCCCCAAGGGCGGCCTCGAACCCGAGCCCGACGCCGCCGACGAGTGCGCCTTCTCCGCCGGCAGCAAGGTCTACACCTGCACCCTGCGGGACGGCCTCACCTTCTCCAACGGCAACAAGCTGACCTCGGAGGACGTCAAGTACTCCTTCGAGCGGGCCATCAAGATCGCCGACCCGAACGGCCCGGCGCCCCTGCTCGCCGGCATCGACACCATCGAGACCCCCGACGAGAAGACCGTCGTCTTCCGCCTCAAGGTCCCGGACGCCACCTTCCCCAGCAAGATCGCCTCCGGCGCCGGCTCCATCGTCGACCACCGCGAGTACCCCGCCGACGCGCTGCGCACCGACGGCAGGGCCATCGGCTCCGGCCCGTACAAGCTGGACTCCCTCAGCGACACCGAGGCCACCTTCTCCGGCAACACCGGCTACCGCGGCGAGGCCGAGCGCAAGAGCGAGTCGGTCACCCTCAAGCTCTACCGCGGCGACCGCGCCGCCCTCGCCAAGGCCCTCGCCGACGACCAGGTCGACGTGGCCTACCGGGGCCTCTCCGCCGACGACATCGCCACCCTGGAGACCTCCGAGACCACCGACGACCGGGGCATCGAGGTCGTCCAGGGCAGCAGCGCCGAGGTCCAGCACCTCGTCTTCAACATGAAGGACCCGGTCGTCGGCAAGCTCGGCGTCCGGCAGGCCATCGCCCACCTCGTCGACCGCGAGGCGCTCGTCGAGGACGTCTACAAGTCGACCGCCACCCCGCTCTACTCGATCGTCCCGGCCGGCATCACCGGCCACAACACCGCCTTCTACGACACCTACGGCACCCCCGACACGGCCAAGGCGAAGAAGGCCCTGCGCGCCGCCGGCGTCACCGACAAGGTGAAGCTCACCCTCTGGTCCACCCCCAGCCGCTACGGCCCCTCCACCGACCAGGAGCTCAAGGCCATCGCCGGCCAGCTCAACGCCAGCGGCCTCTTCGAGGCCGACGTCAAGTCCGTCGCCTTCGAGCAGTACGAGAAGGACGTCGCGGCCGGCAAGTACGGCGTCTACGTCAAGGGCTGGGTCCCCGACTACCCCGACCCCGACAACTTCACCGCCCCCTTCTTCGGCGAGGACAACGTCCTCGGCAACCACTACGAGAACGCCGCCATCACCGGCGCCCTCCTCCCGAAGACGGCCGCCGCGGCCGACCGCGCCTCCACCACCGACGAGTACGGCAGGCTCCAGGACATCGTCGCCGAGGAACTGCCCATGCTGCCGCTCTGGCAGGGCAAGCAGTACGCCGTCTCCCGCACGGGCGTCACCGGCCTCGAATGGACCCTCGACGCCTCGACCGTCTTCCGCTTCTGGGAGCTCCGCAAGAGCTGACGGAGACACGTGTCCCCCACGACGAGAGGGGCCCGGCGCGGGTGCGCCGGGCCCCTCCCGTCGTCCGTCCGCGCCGCTACTGGTTGCCGCCGGGCCGCACCAGACCGCTCTCGTACGCGTACACCGCCGCCTGCACCCGGTCCCGCAGCCGCAGCTTCGTCAGCACGTGCCCCACGTGCGTCTTCACCGTCGTCTCGCTGACGAACAGGTCCGCGGCGATCTCCGCGTTCGACAGGCCCCGAGCCACCAGCTTCAGCACCTCCACCTCGCGGTCGGTCAGGGTACCGAGCGTGTCCGGGACCTGCTCCTCGCCCGTCGGCAGGTGCGCCGAGTACTTGTCGAGCAGCCGGCGCGTGATCGACGGCGCCAGCATCGCCTCGCCCGCGGCCACCACCCGGATCGCCTGCACCAGCTCGTTCGCCGGAGCGTCCTTCAGGAGGAAGCCGCTCGCACCGGCCCGCAGCGCCTCCACCACGTACTCGTCCAGGTCGAAGGTGGTCAGGACCAGCACCTTCGCCGGACCGTCCCGCCCCGGACCCGTGATCTGCCGGGTCGCCTCCACCCCGTCCATCCGCGGCATCCGGATGTCCATGAGCACCACGTCCGGCTGGAGGGCGCGCACCTGCTCCTGCGCCTGGAGACCGTCCCCGGCCTCACCCACCACCGCGATGTCCTGCTCCGCCTCCAGAATCATCCGGAAGCCGGTGCGCAGCAGCGGCTGATCGTCGACCAGGAGGACGCGGATCGTCACGGGGGCTCCTTCACGGGGCTGGACTCACGGTGCTGGACCCACGGGGGCGCGGGCCGGCCCCCGAGGTACGGGCGGGCCCCTACGGTGCGGGCGGGGCCGGGTCCATTCTGCCCTGCCCGGATTCGCCCGACTCCGGCGGCCGCACCGAAACGATCTCCAGCGGATAGACCGGGGGAGTCCCGCCGAACTCCGGACAGACCGCCTGGTGGTCGCACCAGCCGCACAGCTTCGTCGGCCGCGGCCGCCAGTCGCCCGTCTCCGTCGCCAGCCGGATCGCCTCCCACAGCGCGAGCAGCTTCCGCTCCACCCGCAGCAGGTCCGCCTCCACCGGGTCGTACGTCAGCACCTCCCCGCTGCCCAGGTACACCAACTGGAGCCGCCTCGGGACCACCCCCTTCAGCCGCCGGACCACCAGCGCGTAGAAGGTCATCTGGAACAGCGCGCCGTCCCGGTACTCCGGCCGGGGCGCCTTGCCCGTCTTGTAGTCGACGATCCGCACGTCGCCCGAGGGCGCCACGTCGATCCGGTCGATCACCCCGCGCAGCCGCAGCCCCGAATCCAGCTCCGTCTCCACGAACAGCTCGCGCTCGGCCGGCTCCAGGCGCGTCGGGTCCTCCAGCGTGAACCACCGCTCGACCAACCGCTCCGCCTCGCCCAGCCAGCCCGCCAGCCGCTCCCCGTCCGGGTCCTCCGCGAACAGCTCGCCCAGCTCCGGCTTCGACGCGAGCAGCCGCTCCCACTGCCCCGGCACCATCGCCTTCGCCCGCGGCGCCGTCCGCTCCGCCGCCGGATCGTCGAAGAGCCGCTCGAGGACGGCGTGCACCAGCGTGCCCCGGGTCGCCGCCGCACTCGGCTTCTCCGGCAGCCGGTCGATCACCCGGAACCGGTACAGCAGCGGACACTGCATGAAATCGCTCGCCCGCGAGGGCGACAACGACATGGGTGGCCTCGGCTCCACCGGCACCCGCTCGCTCGTACTCATGACCCCGACCCTACGACCCGCCACCGACAACCGGCCGCATACCATCGACCCGGGACCCCGTCGCACTGCATGATCGAACCGTGACGCACCGACGCGGGTCACACCGGCGCGACGAAAGGAACCCGTGAACCAGGACGAGCCCAAGCCGCAGCGGACCGAGGAGCCCGGCGGAGGCATCCTCATGGGCCGGCCCTTCGGCGTGCCCGTCTACGTCGCCCCCAGCTGGTTCCTGGTCGCCGCCCTCATCACCTGGGTCTTCGGCGACCAGATCGAACGCGTCCTGCCCGACCTCGGCGCCGCCCGCTACCTCGTCTCCCTCTTCTTCGCGGTCGCCTTCTACGCCTCCGTGCTCGTCCACGAGCTGGCCCACACGATCGCCGCGCTCCGCTTCAAGCTGCCCGTGCGCCGCATCCAGCTCCAGTTCTTCGGCGGCGTCTCCGAGATCGAGAAGGAGAGCGAGACCCCCGGCCGCGAGTTCGTCCTCGCCTTCGTCGGCCCCCTCCTCTCCCTCGTCCTCGCCGGCCTGTTCTACCTCTCCCTGTACGCCGTCGAGCCCGGCACCGTCCCCGGCGTCCTCCTCGCCGGCCTGATGATCTCCAACCTGATCGTCGCAGCCTTCAACCTCCTCCCCGGCCTCCCGCTCGACGGCGGCCGGATGCTCCGCGCCGTCATCTGGAAGATCACCGGCAAGCCCATGAGCGGCACCGTCGCCGCCGCCTGGGTCGGCCGCGCCCTCGCCGTCCTCGTCCTCGTCGGCCTGCCCCTGCTGACCCGCACCGGAATCCTCGGCAACTCCACCGAGGACATCAGCGGCTTCGACACCGTCACCGACGCCCTGCTCGCCGCGATCCTCGCCGCCATCATCTGGACCGGCGCCGGCAACAGCCTCCGCATGGCCCGGCTGCGCGAGCACCTGCCCGGGCTCGGCGCCCGCTCCCTCACCCGGCGCGCCATCCCCGTGGAGCCCGCCACCCCGCTCTCCGAGGCCCTCCGCCGGGCCAACGAGGCGGGCGCCCGCGCCCTGGTCGTAGTCGACGGCACCGGCGAGCCCACCGGCATCGTCCGCGAGGCCGCCATCGCCGCCGTGCCCCAGCACCGGCGCCCCTGGGTCGCCGTCAGCGCCCTCTCCCAGGACCTCGCCGACGGCATGCGGGTCCCGGCTGAGCTCACCGGACAGCCCCTCCTCGACCACCTCCGCGCCAGCCCGGCCACCGAGTACCTGGTGGTCGAGGAGACCGGCGAGATCTACGGCGTCCTGTCCACCGCGGACGTCGAACGGGCCTTCGTCAGGGCCATGGCACGACCCGGCTCGTAACCCCGGTATCCTGCTCGTATGTCCGAACCGACCGGTGCCGCCCGCCGACGCGGGCCCTTCAAGGTCGGGGACCAGGTTCAGCTGACCGACCCCAAGGGCCGTCACTACACGTTCACGCTCGAAGAGGGAAAGAACTTCCACACCCACAAGGGTTCCTTCCCGCACGACGAACTGATCGGCGCCCCCGAGGGCAGCGTTGTCCGCACCACCGGAAACGTCGCCTACCTCGCGCTGCGCCCCCTGCTCCCCGACTACGTCCTGTCCATGCCCCGCGGCGCCGCCGTGGTCTACCCCAAGGACGCGGGGCAGATCCTGGCCTTCGCCGACATCTTCCCCGGTGCGCGCGTCGTGGAGGCCGGGGTGGGCTCGGGCTCGCTGAGCAGCTTCCTCCTGCGCGCCATCGGCGACAGCGGCATGCTGCACTCCTACGAGCGCCGCGAGGACTTCGCCGAGATCGCGAAGGGCAACGTCGAGCGCTACTTCGGCGGCCCCCACCCCGCGTGGCAGCTGACCGTCGGCGACCTCCAGGACAACCTGTCCGACACCGACGTCGACCGCGTCATCCTGGACATGCTCGCCCCCTGGGAGTGCCTGGAGGCCGTCTCCAAGGCCCTCGTCCCCGGCGGCATCCTCTGCTGCTACGTGGCGACCACCACCCAGCTCGCCCGCACCGTGGAGTCCATCCGCGAGTTCGGCTGCTACGCCGAGCCGCAGCCCTGGGAGTCCATGATCCGCAACTGGCACGTGGAGGGCCTCGCCGTCCGCCCCGACCACCGCATGATCGGCCACACCGGCTTCCTCGTCACCGCCCGCCGCCTCGCGGACGGGGTCGAACCCCCGATGCGCCGCCGCCGCCCCGCCAAGGGCGCCTACGGCGAGGACTACGAGGGCCCCAACAAGGGCTGACGTCCCGACACCCGCGGCACGCCGCCGCCGAGTTCCCGCCCCGGGCGGAACTCGGCGGCGGCGTCCTCATGTTCGAGCCCCCGCGAGGCGGCCGTCCGCCGCTCACCCCACGTGTTCCGTCCCCCTGTGACGTGTGGCACGATGCCGGAAACCCTCGCCGCACCACCCCACAGGAGACGTCTCGCGTGCAGCTCCCCGCCGCCCCGGACCTCACCGACCTCGCGCACACCCACGCCGGGCCGATGCACTGGCTGGCCACCGCCACCGCGACCGCCGCGGTCGTCGCCCTCGCGGGACTCCTCCAGCCCGGCCCCGCCGGGACCACCGCCGCCACGGCCGCCGCCGCCCCGCGCCCGGCGGCCGCTCCCGAGGCCGCCGGAGTCGCGTACCCCCTGGAATGCGGAGGAGGCTCCCATACGGTCGCCAAACGGGTCTCCGGGGACCTCGACGGCGACGGGAACCCCGAGACCGTTGCGGTCGTGCACTGCGAAGCCGGCTCCGGCACCCCGCCGAGCGGCGTCTACGTCCTCACCCGCGGCAAGGGGGCGGAGGCACCCGCGCGCGTGGTGGCCACGCTCGTCGCACCGGACCGGCACCGCAGCGTCACCGAGCTCGCCGTACGCGACGGGGCGGTGCTCGCCACCCTCCTCGGCTACTCGTCCCTCGACGTGCCCCGCTGCTGCCCGGACGAGAAGGAGCAGGTCAGCTGGCGCTGGAAGGGCGGCGCCTTCGTCCGCGCCGGGCAGGACGAGGCGCGCGGCGCCTGACCCGTCACTCCGCGTCGGGGCCGTACACCTCGACCTTGTCCGCGACCCGGCGCACGTGGATGCAGTCGCCCGGGCACTCCTTCGCGGAGTCCACCACGTCCTGGAGCAGCGGCAGCGGCACCGGGGCGGTGGCACCGGTGTCCTGGAGGAGCTCGTCGTCGGCGCTCTTCACATAAGCGAGCCCGTCGATGTCCAGCTCGAAGACCTCGGGAGCGTACTGCGCGCAGATCCCGTCCCCCGTGCACAGGTCCTGGTCGATCCAGACCTCCAGCGCCTCGCCGGCGCCCGTCGCCGGGGCCTCGTTCTGCACGGTCATGTCTCCTGCCGTTTCTGCTTCGCGCGTTAAGTCGGGCCACCCTTGGCGGGTGTTGGCCGGTAACGACGATACAACCGCCCGCTTTCAGATGGTGAAGGGTGGGTATTCCCCTGGCGAGAGGGGAAGCGCAAGGGTGAAGATCGGACACACCCCGGAGTCTTTTTGATCTAGGGGTTTCAATCACCACCCACGCAGGTAGGGTCAGGAAGCGTCCAGCTCCCCTTGGAGGAGGTGAGGACCGTGGCAGCCCACGACGACGACATCAACCGCGGCATCCGGCCGGGGCGGGGGTCTGAAGACCCCGCCGGCCAGGTTGCCTATCTCGAGCAGGAAATCGCCGTCCTGCGCCGCAAGCTCGCCGACTCTCCGCGTCACACGAGGATTCTCGAAGAGCGGATCGTCGAGCTGCAGACCAACCTGGCCGGCGTGTCCGCGCAGAACGAACGTCTGGCGAACACGCTCCGTGAGGCCCGCGACCAGATCGTGGCCCTCAAGGAGGAGGTCGACCGGCTCGCGCAGCCGCCGGCCGGCTTCGGTGTCTTCCTGCAGGCCAACGAGGACGGCACGTGCGACATCTTCACCGGTGGTCGCAAGCTCCGGGTGAACGTCAGCCCGAGCATCGAGCTCGAAGAGCTCAAGCGCGGCCAGGAGGTCATGCTCAACGAAGCGCTCAACGTGGTCGAGGCCATGGAGTTCGAGCGCGCCGGCGACATCGTCACCCTCAAGGAGATCCTGGAGGACGGCGAGCGCGCCCTGGTGGTCGGGCACACGGACGAGGAGAGGGTGGTGAGGCTCGCCGAGCCCCTGCTGGACGTCACCATCCGCTCCGGCGACGCCCTGCTGCTCGACCCCCGGTCCGGCTACGTCTACGAAGTGGTCCCCAAGAGCGAGGTCGAAGAGCTCGTCCTCGAAGAGGTCCCGGACGTCGACTACGAGAAGATCGGCGGTCTGGGCAACCAGATCGAGCTGATCCGCGACGCGGTCGAGCTCCCGTACCTCTACCCGGACCTCTTCAAGGAGCACGAACTGCGGCCGCCGAAGGGCATCCTGCTCTACGGCCCGCCCGGCTGCGGCAAGACGCTGATCGCGAAGGCCGTGGCCAACTCCCTGGCCAAGAAGGTCGCCGAGGTGACCGGTCAGCCCGCGGGGAAGTCCTACTTCCTCAACATCAAGGGCCCCGAGCTCCTCAACAAGTACGTCGGCGAGACCGAGCGGCACATCCGCCTCGTCTTCCAGCGTGCGCGGGAGAAGGCGAGCGAGGGGACCCCCGTCATCGTCTTCTTCGACGAGATGGAATCCCTCTTCCGCACCCGCGGATCCGGTGTCAGCTCGGACGTGGAGAACACCATCGTCCCGCAGCTGCTCGCCGAGATCGACGGCGTGGAGGGCCTGGAGAACGTCATCGTCATCGGCGCCTCCAACCGCGAGGACATGATCGACCCCGCGATCCTGCGGCCCGGCCGGCTCGACGTCAAGATCAAGATCGAGCGTCCGGACGCGGAGGCGGCGAAGGACATCTTCGCGAAGTACCTCACGGGCAACCTGCCGCTGCACGAGGACGACGTCTCCGAGCACGCGGGATCGAAGGCCGCCGCGGCCCACGGAATGATCCAGTCCGTGGTCGAGCAGATGTACGCGGAGTCCGAGGAGAACCGCTTCCTCGAAGTCACGTACGCCAACGGCGACAAGGAAGTCCTGTACTTCAAGGACTTCAACTCCGGCGCGATGATCCAGAACATCGTCGACCGGGCCAAGAAGATGGCCATCAAGGCCTTCCTCGACCACAACCAGAAGGGCATCCGGGTCTCCCACCTCCTCCAGGCGTGCGTGGACGAGTTCAAGGAGAACGAGGACCTGCCCAACACCACCAACCCCGACGACTGGGCCCGCATCTCCGGAAAGAAGGGCGAGCGGATCGTGTTCATCCGCACGCTCGTCACCGGAAAGCAGGGTGCGGACACCGGGCGCTCCATCGACACGGTGGCCAATACCGGTCAGTACCTGTAGAACGCCCACCGGCTGCGGATGTCCGGAAACCGGGCATCCGCAGCCGTCGCATTCCATCCAGCATTTCCCCCGGCACCACAGGCTCAGGGAAATACCGCAAACGATCTCCCCACCAGCGCGGAGCCGATCTAGGCTCTTCGGTACCGCCGAGTCGCGCACAGTGAGCGCCGCCGGGCAAGGAGGGCCGCATGACCGTACGGCGAGTAATGGGCATCGAGACGGAGTACGGGATCTCCGTTCCGGGACACCCGAACGCCAATGCCATGCTCACCTCGTCCCAGATCGTCAACGCCTACGCGGCGGCGATGCACCGGGCGCGCCGCGCCCGCTGGGACTTCGAGGAGGAGAACCCGCTGCGGGACGCCCGCGGCTTCGACCTCGCCCGCGAGGCCGCCGACTCCAGCCAGCTCACCGACGAGGACATCGGCCTGGCCAACGTGATCCTCACCAACGGTGCCCGGCTCTACGTGGACCACGCCCATCCGGAGTACAGCTCCCCGGAGGTCACCAACCCCCGCGACGCCGTCCTCTGGGACAAGGCCGGCGAGCGGATCATGGCCGAGGCCGCCGAGCGCGCCGCCCAGCTCCCCGGGGCCCAGTCCATCCACCTGTACAAGAACAACACCGACAACAAGGGCGCGTCCTACGGCACGCACGAGAACTACCTGATGAAGCGGGAGACCCCCTTCTCGGACATCGTGCGCCACCTCACCCCCTTCTTCGTCTCCCGCCAGGTCGTCACCGGCGCGGGACGGGTCGGCATCGGCCAGGACGGGCGGGAGCACGGCTTCCAGATCAGCCAGCGCGCCGACTACTTCGAGGTCGAGGTCGGCCTGGAGACCACCCTCAAACGGCCCATCATCAACACCCGGGACGAACCGCACGCCGACGCCGAGCGCTACCGCCGGCTGCACGTGATCATCGGCGACGCGAACCTCTCCGAGATCTCGACCTACCTCAAGCTGGGCACCACCTCGCTGGTCCTGTCGATGATCGAGGACGGCTTCATCACCGTCGACCTCGCCGTCGACCAGCCGGTGCGCACCCTCCACCAGGTCTCGCACGACCCCTCCCTCCAGTACCTGGTCACGCTCCGCAGCGGCCGGACACTCACCGCCGTACAGCTCCAGATGGAGTACTTCGAGCTGGCCAGGAAGTACGTGGACGAGCGGTACGGCACGGACGCGGACGAGCAGACCAGGGACGTCCTGACCCGCTGGGAGGACACCCTGGGCCGGCTGGAGAACGACCCCATGAGCCTGGCCGGCGAGCTCGACTGGATCGCCAAGCGGGAGCTCATGGAGGGCTACCGACGCCGCGACGGCCTGGACTGGGACGCCGCTCGGCTGCACCTGGTGGACCTCCAGTACGCCGACGTGCGCCCCGACAAGGGTCTCTACAACCGCCTGGCGGCCCGCGGGCGCATGAAGCGGCTCCTGGACGAGGCGGAGGTCGAGCGGGCCGAGACGGCACCCCCCGAGGACACCCGCGCCTACTTCCGGGGCCGCTGTCTGGAGCAGTACGCCGACGACGTCGCCGCGGCCTCCTGGGACTCGGTGATCTTCGACCTGCCGGGCCGGGACTCGCTCCAGCGCGTCCCGACCCTGGAGCCCCTCCGGGGCACCAAGGCGCACGTGAAATCGCTCCTGGACCGCTGCCGCACGGCGGAGGAACTGGTGCGCGTGCTCTCGGGCGACTGAACCGGGAGCCCGGTACGAGCCTGAAATGCCCCGGCACTGGGAATCATGGAAACAGTGCCCGGGCGTTGTGGAAACCACGAGGCCGAAGTCGGACCCGACCTATAGGGTCTGATCTTGCAAGGACTCAACCGAGCGGGCCGATTCGAGCGGGGTGAGGGATATGGCGACCAAGGACACCGGCGGCGGACAGCAGAAGGCGACGCGCTCCACGGAGGAGGTCGAGGAGACCACCACGGAGGCGAGCTCCGACCTCCAGGAGCGCCAGGAGAAGCTGAGCGAGGACGTGGACTCCGTCCTAGACGAGATCGACGACGTCCTGGAGGAGAACGCCGAGGACTTCGTTCGATCGTTCGTGCAGAAGGGCGGCGAGTAGCCCCCTCGCGCACCTGTCGTCCTCCGTCCCCGGAGCCCCGGAGAAAGCCGCGGGTCCGGGGACGGGTGACAGGCCGTGGCACGGGTAAGGTCCGTGCACAGCAAGCAAGATCGGCCCGCGCTCCCCACGGCGGGCCGACTCTCCCACCCGGAAGGAATCGCGTGGAAGCCAACCCTCGTAGCACCGGGCGTCTGCCGGCGGCCTTCCTGACGCCGGGCTCGTCCTCGTTCATGGACTTCCTGTCCGCGCACTCGCCGGATCTGCTCCCCGGCAACCGGAAGCTTCCGGAGGGCATCGTCGAGGCCCCCCACGGCACGACCATCGTGGCCGCCACGTTCCCCGGCGGGGTCGTCCTCGC
Source organism: Streptomyces bikiniensis (assembly GCA_000716465.1). Classification (GTDB taxonomy): domain Bacteria; phylum Actinomycetota; class Actinomycetes; order Streptomycetales; family Streptomycetaceae; genus Streptomyces; species Streptomyces bikiniensis. The sequence continues at coordinate 18,630 of JNWL01000013.1, read as the reverse complement.
CGGCGACCGCCGCGCCACCATGGGCAACATGATCGCGCAGCGGGACATCGAGAAGGTGTTCCCGGCCGACGAGTACTCCGCGGTCGGCATCGCCGGCACCGCCGGCCTCGCGGTGGAGATGGTCAAGCTGTTCCAGCTGGAGCTGGAGCACTTCGAGAAGGTGGAGGGCGCGACGCTCTCCCTGGAGGGCAAGGCGAACCGCCTCTCCACCATGATCCGCGGCAACCTCGGCATGGCCATGCAGGGCCTCGCCGTCGTGCCGCTCTTCGCGGGCTGGGACGAGGGCAGGGAGAAGGGCCGGATCTTCTCCTACGACGTGACCGGCGGCCGCTCCGAGGAGCACGGCTTCGCCGCCACCGGCTCGGGCTCGATCTTCGCGCGCGGCTCGATGAAGAAGCTCTACCGCGACGACCTGACCGAGCAGCAGGCCACCACGCTGGTCGTGCAGGCGCTGTACGACGCGGCGGACGACGACTCCGCGACCGGCGGCCCGGACCTGGCCCGCCGGATCTTCCCGATCGTCACCGTCATCACCGACGAGGGCTTCCGCAGGCTCACCGAGGCCGAGTCCTCCGAGCTTGCCCGGTCGATCACCGAGCGACGGCTCGAGCAGCCCGACGGGCCGCGCGCCGCCCTGCTCTGACCACTCGTCGCTCCAGAAGCCCAGAAGAAAGGGACGGACCGCCGGTGTCCACTCCGTTCTACGTCTCACCCCAGCAGGCCATGGCCGACCGGGCCGAGTACGCCCGCAAGGGCATCGCCCGGGGCCGCAGCCTCGTCGTCCTCCAGTACGCCGACGGCATCGTCTTCGTCGGCGAGAACCCGTCCCGCGCCCTCCACAAGTTCAGCGAGATCTACGACCGGATCGGCTTCGCGGCCGCCGGCAAGTACAACGAGTACGAGAACCTGCGCATCGGCGGCGTCCGCTACGCCGACCTGCGGGGGTACACCTACGACCGGGACGACGTCACCGCGCGCGGCCTGGCCAACGTCTACGCGCAGACGCTCGGCACCATCTTCTCCAGCGCGGGGGAGAAGCCGTACGAGGTGGAGCTGGTCGTCGCCGAGGTCGGCACCGAGCCGGAGGGCGACCAGATCTACCGGCTGCCCCACGACGGCTCGATCGTCGACGAGCACGGCTCGGTCGCGGTCGGCGGGAACGCCGAGCAGATCAGCTCCTTCCTGGACCAGCGGCACCGGGACGGCATGTCCCTGGCCGAGGCCCTGAAGCTGGCCGTGCAGGCGCTCTCGCGGGACACCAACGGCAGCGAGCGGGACATTCCCGCCGAGCGCCTGGAGGTGGCGGTCCTGGACCGCACGCGCCCGCAGCAGCGCAAGTTCAAGCGGATCGTCGGCCGGCAGCTCTCCCGCCTCCTGGAGGCGGACGACGCGGCGGTGACGAAGACGGACGAGCCCTCCGACGAGGCTCCCGAGGAGTAGACGGCACGGTCCGAGGGGCCCCGGCGCGCGCGAGCGGCCGGGGCCCCTCGGCGCGTCCGCTTCCGGAAGCGCCTCAGGCGGCCGGGGCGGGCCCGGAGGAGCCCCGGGGGACCAGGGCGACGGGAAGGGTCTCCGGACGGGGCGGTTCGCCCGCGAGGACGGCGAGGAGCGCCTCCATGCCCCGTCGGCCGAACTCCTCGGCGGGCAGCCGGACGGTGGTGAGCCCGGGCTCCACCACCGTGGCCAGGGTCATGTCGTCGAAGCCGGTGACCGACAGGTCCTCGGGAACGCGCAGCCCGAGCCGGCGCGCGGCCTTGTAGACGCCGGCCGCGAGGATGTCGTCGTCGCAGACCACCGCCGTGGGACGGGGCCCGGAGTCGGTCAGGGCCCGCTCCGCCGCCTCCCGCGCGTCCGCGACGTTCAGCGGCGACCGCACGGTGCGCACGTCCGTGCCGCGCAGCTCCCGGGCGAGCGCGTCGGCCCGGACGTCGAAGGTCCAGGACGGGGCCGCGGACGCCAGGTGCAGGAAGCGGCGGTGGCCGAGGCCGAGCAGGTGCCCGGTCACCCGGCGCATCCCGTCCGCGACGTCGAGGTTCACATGGGCGGCGGCGCCGGTGCCGGCCGGGTCGCTGTCGAGCATGACGAGCGGCAGGTCGGTGCCCCGGAAGGCGTCCAGGGCGTCGGTCGCCATGGAGGAGGCGATCACGCCGTCGAGGGCGGCCTGCGCCGAGGCGAAGGGGTCCCGGGCCGGGCCCACGCCGTCGGGGGAGGGGTAGAGGACGACGCCGAAGCCGTGCCGGGCCGCCGCCGCGGCGGCGCCCGTGTGGACGTGGGCGAAGAACTCGTTGGTGAGGGCCGGGACGACGAGCAGGGCCGTCCTGGTGCGGCCGAGCCGGAGGTTGCGGGCGGCCAGGTTGGGCCGGTAGCCGAGCTCCCGGGCGGCCTCCCGCACGGCGCCCGCGGTGCGCTCGGAGACCCGGCCGCGCCACTTGCCGCCGAGCACCAGGGAGACGGTGGCCTGCGAGACGCCCGCCGCCCGGGCGACGTCCCGGCTGGTCGGGCGGGCGCCGCCGAGCGGCTCCGGGGTCTGCACACAAGCCTCCGCGTCGGACGGTCCCAGGGGCGCGGGGTGGACCCGCGTACAGCCGACATGGTACGTATGACGTCGCACGTTATACGTAAAACCTCGGGGGATCCCGGGCGAGGGGAGACCGACATGGCCACCGAGGCACCGCCGCACGGCGGCTATCTCGACATACTCCGGGCGCCGCACGCGGCCCGGCTGCTCGCCGGCACCCTCGTGGGACGCCTGCCCCATGCCGTCGGCCCCGTCGCCCTCACCCTCTTCGTCCGCGACCAGGGCGGCAGCTACACCCTCGCCGGCGGCCTCATCGCCGCCTACGGCGTCGCCACCGCCCTCGGCCAGCCCCTCCTCGGCCGGGCCGTCGACCTCAAGGGCCAGCCCCGGGTCCAGCTGCCCGCCGCCGTCCTCTCCGCCCTCGGAATGCTCCTGCTCGCCCTCACCGGCATCGGCCACCTCGGCCTCGCCTATGCCGCCGCCGTCCTCGCGGGGCTCTTCACCCCGCCCCTGGAGGGCGGACTGCGGGCCCTGTGGCCGAGCGTCCTCGGCCGCGAGGACCGGGTCCACCGCGCATATGCCCTCGACGCGGTCGCCCAGGAGGTCATGTTCACCGCCGGGCCCCTCCTCCTGACCCTCCTGGTCTCCCTGTGGTCGCCCGCCGCCGCCCTCCTCGTCATCAACGCCCTGGGCGTCCTCGGCGCCCTCGCCGTCGTCCTCTCCGAGCCCTCCCGCGCCTGGCGCTCCGCGCCCCGCGAGGCCCACTGGCTGGGCGCCCTGCGCTCGCCCGGCCTCCTCGCCCTCCTCGGCTCCTTCTTCTTCGTCGGCCTCGCCCTCGGCTCCATCACCGTCGCCGCCGTCGCCTACGCCGACGACCGCGGCACCCCCGCCGTCTACGGCTGGCTGATGGCCGCGCTCGGCCTCGGCGCGCTCCTCGGCGGCGTCGCCTACGGCGCCCGGCAGTGGGCCGGGGAGCCCGAGCGGCGCCTGCGCGCCCTCGTCCTGCTCCTCGCGGTCTGCTACCTGCCGCTGGTCCTCGTCCCCGGCCCCGCGGCCATGACGGGCTTCTCGGTCCTCTCCGGCGTCTTCCTGGCCCCCGCCCTCGCCTGCGCCTTCGTGGTCGTCGACCGGCACGCGCCGCGCGGCACCGTCACCGAGGCCTTCTCCTGGCTCGTCACCACCTTCGGCGTCGGCTCGGCCCTCGGCTCCGCCGTCGCGGGACCCGCCGTCGAACTCGCCGGAACGGCGTCCGGCTTCGCCGTCGCCGGAGCGGGCGGCCTCGTCGCCTTCGCCGTCCTCCTCGCCACTACCCGCGTCCTGGACGCCTCCACGGCCCCCGAAACCCCCGGTGCCGGGGCGCGACACGCCGCCGGCGCGGACGTTCCCGCCGCCGCGCACGGCGAAAAGAACACGCCCTGATCGGAAAATGATCCGAACGTGAGTGTCCAACCCGGTTTCAGCACAGGCCGTCAGGCGTAATGTTCAGTCATGGACCGCCGCATTTTCGGGCTGGAGAACGAGTACGGCGTCACGTGCACGTTCAGGGGACAGCGCCGACTGTCTCCTGACGAAGTGGCGCGCTACCTCTTCCGCCGTGTCGTGTCATGGGGCCGCAGCAGCAATGTCTTCCTGCGGAACGGCGCCCGCCTGTACCTGGACGTGGGTTCGCATCCGGAATACGCCACACCGGAATGCGACAACGTGACCGAACTGGTCACCCACGACAAGGCCGGCGAGCGCATTCTCGAAGGCCTGCTCGTCGACGCCGAACGCCGCCTGCACGAGGAGGGAATCGCGGGCGACGTCTACCTCTTCAAGAACAACACCGACTCGGCCGGAAACTCCTACGGCTGCCACGAGAACTATCTCGTCGCCCGCCACGGTGAGTTCTCCCGGCTCGCGGACATCCTCATTCCCTTCCTCGTCACCCGGCAGCTCATCTGCGGGGCGGGGAAGGTCCTCCAGACCCCGCGCGGCGCGGTCTACTGCGTCTCCCAGCGCGCCGAGCACATCTGGGAGGGCGTCAGCTCCGCCACCACCCGCTCGCGCCCCATCATCAACACCCGGGACGAGCCGCACGCCGACGCCGAGCGCTACCGCAGGCTCCACGTCATCGTCGGCGACTCGAACATGTCCGAGACGACCATGCTGCTCAAGGTCGGCGCCACCGACCTCGTCCTCCGCATGATCGAGGCCGGCACCGTGATGCGCGACCTGACCCTGGAGAACCCGATCCGGGCCATCCGAGAGGTCAGCCACGACATCACCGGCCAGCGCAAGGTCCGGCTCGCCAGCGGCCGCGAGGCCTCCGCCCTGGAGGTCCAGCGCGAGTACTACGAGAAGGCCGTGGACTTCGTCGACCGGCGCGGCATCCGCAGCGGCACCGTCGCCCAGGTCCTGGAGCTCTGGGGCCGTACGCTCGACGCGATCGAGGCCGAGCAGCTGGACCGCATCGAGACCGAGATCGACTGGGTCATGAAGTACAAGCTCATCGAGCGGTACCGGGCCAAGCACAACATGACCATGTCGAACCCGAGGGTCGCGCAGATAGACCTCGCCTACCATGACATCCACCGCCGCCGCGGCCTGTACTACCTGCTGCAGAAGAACGGGCAGGCGGCCCGCATCTGCAACGATCTGAAGATCTTCGAGGGCAAGTCCGTGCCCCCGCAGACCACCCGGGCCCGCCTCCGCGGCGACTTCATCCGCCGAGCCCAGGAGCAGCGCCGGGACTTCACCGTCGACTGGGTCCACCTCAAGCTCAACGACCAGGCGCAGCGCACGGTCCTGTGCAAGGACCCGTTCCGCTCCGTCGACGACCGGGTGGAGAAGCTGATCGCCGGCATGTGACCGGATCACCGGATCACCGGACCACCGCGTCACCGCAAGGGTGAACACGGTGTACGGAAGCTGACCCGGGGCCCGGGCCCGCTCCGTGCGCCGAAGGCCGCGTCCCTCCGGGGGCGCGGCCCCGGTTCTGCGGGTCGGGGTGCGGCAGAACCCCTGCGGGGCAGGGGCCGCACCGTAGAGTGTGGGCGTTCCCATGGCCCCGACTCCCAGTTGGACTGATGAACTACAACACGAAGCGACGTATCGCCGCGCTCCTCGCCGTGCCCGTCCTGCTGATCACCGCCGCGTGCGGTTCGGACTCGGAGAAGGGCGGCTCCTCGGACGGCGCGGTGGCCGAGGTCAAGGGGAAGTTCGGCGCCCAGCCCGACGTCGTCGTCCCCAAGGACGCCAAGGCCGCCGACAAGACGGTGATCGAGACCGTGACGGAGGGCAGCGGGGCGACGGTCAAGAAGGGCGACTTCGTCAGGCTGGACTGGACGGTCGAGAAGTGGCAGGAGGACAAGCCGCTCGGCGGCACGTGGGCCCAGCAGACGCCCGCCGCCAAGGGGACGCACCCGCAGGCCGTCGAACGGCTCGGCCAGCCGAGCCAGCAGCTGCCGGACAAGGTCCTCAACGCGGTGGAGGGCAAGAAGGTCGGCTCCCGCCTCCTCGTCCAGGGGACCGCTGGCGACCTGGTCGGCGAGAGCCTGAACCCGCAGTCGGGCCTGAAGGCCACCGACACCCTCGTCTGGGTCGTCGACGTCGCCGGGGCCGCCACGGTCGACTCCAAGGCCGAGGCCAAGGGCACCCAGGCGGCGCCCGCGGCCGGGATGCCCGAGGTGAAGGCCCCCTCCCAGGCCGCCGCCACGATCACCATCCCGAAGGGGCAGAAGGCCCCCACCGAGCTCAAGGAGCAGGTGCTCATCAAGGGCACCGGCCCCAAGGTCGAGGCGGGCCAGGGGCTCATCGCCCAGTACACCGGCGTGAAGTGGGAGGACGGCAAGAAGTTCGACTCCTCCTGGGACCACGGGGGCGCCACCGCCTTCCAGATCGGCACCGGAGCGGTCATCCAGGGCTGGGACAAGGCCCTGGTCGGCAAGAACGTCGGTGACCGCGTGCTCCTGGTGATCCCCCCGGCACTGGGCTACGGAGCCAACCCGAGCAGCGAGCTGGCGAAGAACACCCTGGTCTTCTCCGTCGACATCCTGGGCGTCGCCTGATCGCCGGCCCGATCGCCGGCCCGATCGCCGGCCCGATCACCGGCCCGATCGCGGGCCTGATCGTCGATCCCCTCACCGATCCGATCACCGGCATCACCGATCCGATCACCGATCTGTGAGACTGTTCCGGATCGACGCACCACAAGAAGGAGCACACAGCAGTGAGCATCGAGAAGCCCGAGGTCGACTTCCCGGGTGGCGAGCCGCCGAAGGACCTGGAGATCAAGGACATCTGGGAGGGCGACGGCGAGGTCGCCGAGGCCGGCGACGCCGTGCAGGTCCACTACGTGGGCGTGGCCTTCTCCACCGGCGAGGAGTTCGACGCCTCCTGGAACCGCGGCACCCCGCTCGGTTTCCAGCTCGGCGTCGGCCAGGTCATCGCGGGCTGGGACCAGGGCGTCCAGGGCATGAAGGTCGGCGGTCGCCGCCAGCTGGTCATCCCCGCGCACCTCGCCTACGGCGACCGCGGTGCCGGCAGCGCCATCGCCCCCGGCGAGACGCTGATCTTCGTCTGTGACCTCGTGGCCGTCGGCAAGCGCTGATCCGGTCCGACGAGGCACCGAGGGCCCCCGCCGTCCACGGCGGGGGCCCTCGGCTTTGGTTCCCGGGACCCCGGGGCGGTACGGTCGGACGTCCGAGAAGTGCAACCGGCGGAAGAGGTGCGGGGCGTCGATGGCGATTGCCAAGTCCGAGCGGCTGATGAATCTCGCGCTGTGCCTGCTCGGGACGCGCCGCCCGCTCAGCAAGCGCGAACTGCGCGGCTCCATCGAGGCGTACCTCGAAGCGAGCGGCGAGGACGCCTTCAACCGCATGTTCGAGCGCGACAAGGACGACCTCCGCGAACTCGGCCTCGTCATCGAGACCGTCGAGAACCTGGACGGCGAGACCGGCTACCTGGCCCGCCGCGACTCCAACCGGTTGCCACCCATCACCCTCGACGCCGAGGAGGCCGCCGCGCTCGGCCTCGCCGCCAAGGTCTGGCAGCAGGCCCGCCTCGCCGGGGCCGCCAGCGGCGCCCTCCAGAAGCTCCGCGCCGCCGGCATGCCCGAGGCGGAGGACTCGTACGACGTCCAGCCCAGCGCCCTCGAACCCCGCATCCCGGTCCGCGAGGCCGCCTTCGAGCCCCTCATGCTGGCCTGCCGCGACCGGCGGCCCGTCGTCTTCGACTACCGCAAGGCCAACGCCGCCCGGCCGGAGACCCGCCACGTCGAGCCCTGGACCCTCGAATGCTGGCGCGGCCACTGGTACCTCGCCGGCTGGGACCGCGACCGCGGCGCCGAGCGCGTCTTCCGCCTCTCCCGGATCACCGGCAAGGTCCGCTCCCGGGCCGGCGCCTTCACCGCCCCCGTGCCCGACGTCGTCACCGTGCGGGAGACCGTCGAGAGCTGGGCCGGCGAGACCGCCACCCGCTCCGCCCGCATCCGGCTCCGCGCCGGCGCCGGCTACCCGTTGCGGGCCCGCGCCCAGTCCGTGCGGGAGGGCGCCGACGGCTGGGACGAGCTGGAGATCCCGTACGGGCACGGCCTCGACGCCTGGCTCGTCGAGTTCGGCCCCGACGTCGTCGTACTGGAACCGGCCGATCTGCGGGCCGACGTGGTGGACCGGCTGCGCGCCGTGGCCAAGGGCTGAGGGGGAGACGGACGCATGGCTGCCAACGCGATCGACCAGACGAGGCGGATGCTCTCCCTCGTCACCTACCTCCGCGAGCGCCCCGGCGCCCACGTCGCCGACGTGGCGCGCGCCTTCGGCATCACCGAGGACGAGCTGATCTCCGACCTGGACGTGCTGCCCATGTGCGGCACCAGCTTCCGGGGCGGCGACCTCCTCGACATCGACACCGACGGCGACCGGATCTGGTGGCACAACCCCGACGACGTCGCCGCCCCGCTGCGCCTCGCCGCCGACGAGGCGACCGCCCTGCTCGTCGCCGCCCGCGCCGTCGCCACCCTGCCGGGCCTCCGCGAGAGCGACCGGGAGGCCCTGCTGCGCGCCACCGCCAAGCTGGAGGCCGCGGCCGGCGAGGCCGCCGGGGCCAGTGCCCGGCTCTCGGTGACCTTCGAGGCCGAGGGCGGGGTCTTCGCCGAGGTCGACCGGGCGATCTCCGAGCGCCGCCGGCTCTGGGTGCGCTACTACTCGCCCGCCCGCGACGAGCTCACCGAGCGCGAGGTCGACCCGATCCGGCTCTTCGCCGTCGGTCACACCTACATGGAGGCCTGGTGCCGCCTCTCCGAGGCGCGCCGCACCTTCCGGCTCGACCGGGTCGCGGAGATCCGCCTCCTCGACGAGCCCGCCGCGCCGCCGGAGCTGGAGCTGCGGGACCTCTCCGAGAACCTGGTCCAGCCCTCCGCCGACGACCCCGAGGTCGTGGTCGAGGTCGGCCCCGGCGGCCGGTGGGTCGCCGAGTACTACCCGCACGACCGGGCCGACGAGCTGCCCGACGGCGGCCTGCGGATCACCCTGCGGACGCCCGACCCCGCCTCGCTGCGCAGGCTCGCGCTCCGGCTCGGCAGCGACGGGCGCATCGTCGCGCCGGCCGAGCTCGCCGACAGCGCCAGGACGGCGGCGGCGGCCGCGCTCGCCGCGTACGAGAGCGAGTGAGGCACGGCGGGGACGGTCCGGCGGGCGGACCGCCGAGGGCCGGAGAGCCGCGAGCCGGTGAGTTCCAGGCAGGTGAGTTCCGGGCCGGAGTGGCTCGGGCCGGTGGAGCTCGGGTCGAAGTGGCTCGGGCCGGTGGAACTCGGGCCGGAGTGGCTCGGACCGGTAGGGATCGGGCCGGTAGGGCTCGGACTGGAGTGGCTCGGACCGGTAGGGCTCGGACTGGAGTGGCTCGGGCCGGTAGGGCTCGGACCGGTGGGTTTCAGGCCGGTGGGATGAAGGGATCGGGAGTGGGAGAGATGAGGGAGATGTCCGTGATGCACGGTTTTGCGGCGACGGTGGCCCCGGTCCTCTTCAAGGCCGCCTGCCCCGACTGCCGCTCCCGTTTCGAACTCTCGGCCAACGCCCTGCGCCTCGCCATCGGGGCCAGCCGCCGCACCACCTTCTACTCCTTCACCTGCCCCGCATGCGGAAGCTCCGTCCGCAAGCCCGCCGGCGAGCGCATCGTCGAACTCCTCACCGGCGGCGGCGTCCGGACGCTGCGCCTCCACACCACCGTCTGAACCGCCGCCCGTCCGAACCGGCCGCCGCCGCCCAACGTCTAGGCTCGTCCCATGTTCTGGCCCATGATCGCCATCGCCCTCGGCTTCCTCGGCCTCGCCGTCCTCGGCGTCCTCGCCGTCAAGGTCTTCCTGGAGGTCCAGCGCCTCGGCCGCCAAGTGGCCCGCACCACCGAGCGGATCACCCGGGCCGCCGAAGAGCTGGAGGACGCCGCCACCGGCCTCGCCCGCACCGGCGAGACGCTCCGCTGAACCTGTGCCGTACGCTGCGGGAAGCGGCCCCGGCCAGGCGCGCGGGACGCAATCGGGAGTACGCACGGGCATTGCCCCCCGTTTACTCCTGCGGGTTACGATCGCAGACAGCGCGGTGGCCGGACACCTGTCCGACCCGCCGGGCACGCACACCATGTCGCCTCGGTGAAGAAGGTAAAAGCTATGGGTAGGCTCGGCCCCACCGAGATCATCCTCATTCTCGTCGTCATCATCCTGCTGTTCGGCGCCAAGAAGCTCCCGGACATGGCCCGCTCGCTCGGCAAGTCGGCCCGCATCCTCAAGAGCGAGGCCAAGGCGATGAAGTCCGACGACCAGCAGAGCGCGCCCGCCGACCCGCCGCACGCCGGAACCGGAACGCCGGACCAGCCCGCCCCGCGCACCATCCAGGCCGCTCCCGGCGACGTGACCAGCGCGCGTCCCGTGACCGAGCCCACGGACACCACCAAGCGCTGACCCGGTCCGCCGCGGCCGCCGCACCGGGCGGCGGCTGCCGCACGAGATGAGGACGTGGGTTGCTCAAGTCTGCCCGCAAGCAGGAGAAGGACCCCGAGGGCCGGATGCCCCTCGTGGAGCACCTCCGCGAACTCCGCAACCGCATGGCGAAGGGCCTCCTCGCCATCGCAGCGGTGACGATCGTCGCCCTCGTGTACAGCGAGGAGCTGATGCAGTTCCTGACGAAGTCGGTGCCCACCTGCGCGCCGGACGTCACCAGCAACGGCGGAAACTGCGCGATCGTCTCCTTCAACACGCTGATGGCCCCCTTCAGCACGACGATCCAGCTGTCGCTGACGACGGGCCTCGTCGTCGCCAGCCCGATCTGGCTGTACCAGCTGTGGGCCTTCGTCGCGCCCGGACTGCACAAGAACGAGAAGAAGTACACGTACGCCTTCGTCGGCGCGGCCGTGCCGCTCTTCGCCGCCGGCGCCTACCTCGCGTACCTCATCCTCCCCATCAGCGTGAAGGTCCTCATCAGCCTCACGCCCGAGGGCTCCGCGAACATCCTCTCGCTCGGCGACGTCCTCGACTTCACCCTGCGCATGGTGCTCGTCTTCGGCCTCGCCTTCGAGCTCCCGCTCGTCCTGGTGATGCTCAACCTCACCGGTGTCCTCACCGGCCGCCGCATGGCCGGCTGGTGGCGCGGCGTGATCATGGGCGTCTTCGTCTTCGGCGCCGTCATCACCCCCACCACCGACCCCGTCGGCATGATCGCCCTCGCCGGGCCCATCACCGTCCTGTACTTCGGGGCCGTCGGCTTCTCCCTCCTCAACGACCGGCGGCGCAGGCGCAACAACCCCGACGCCGGGCTCGACGACGACGAGGCCTCCGTGCTCGACCTCACCCCCGAGACGGTCGGTGCCGTCGAGCCCGTGAACGCCCCCCGCGCCCTGCCCGAGCAGGCCACCGGGGACCACGGCGGCGTCCGGCGCCTCAACGGTTACGACGACATCACCTGATCTTGTAGGGTCCCCCCAGACTCCGTCCGGGGGGACCACCGATGACCAGCGACATCACCCTCTTCGTCAACCCCACCGCGGGCCGCGGCCGGGGCGCCCAGGCCGCCCGGCCCGCCCTCGACGCCCTGCGGGACGCCGGACTCACCGTCCGCACCGTCCTCGGGCACGACGCCGCCGACGCCCTGCGACGCGCCCGCGAGGCCGTCGCGGACGGCACCGGCGCCCTCGTCGCCGTCGGCGGTGACGGCATGGTCTCCCTCGCCCTCCGGGTCGTCGCCGGAACCTCCGTCCCCCTCGGGATCGTCGCCGCGGGCACCGGCAACGACTTCGCCCGCACCCTCGGCCTGCCCGTCCGCGACCCGGCCACCGCGGCCCGCGCCGCCGCCGCGGCCCTGAAGGACACCGGCGGCCGGGCCGTCGACCTCGGCCGCGTCACGGGCGGGAGCACAGCCGCAGGGGCCGCGGCCGCAGGAACCACCACCGCAGGAACCGCCATCCCGGAGGCCGGGACCCGCTGGTACGCGACCGTCCTCGCGTCCGGCTTCGACTCCCGGGTCAACGACCGCGGCAACCGCATGCGCGTTCCCGCCGGACGCTTCAAGTACGACCTCGCGATCCTCGCCGAACTCGCCGCCTTCCGCCCCGTCCCCTACCGCCTCACCCTCGACGGCGGACGGATCGTGGAGGTCGACGCCACCCTCGTCGCCGTCGGCAACGGCACCTCCTACGGAGGCGGCATGCGGATCTGCGCCGACGCCCGCACCGACGACGGCCTCCTCGACGTCACGGTCGTCGGGGACTGCGACCGCACCACCCTGATCAAGGTCTTCCCCCGCGTCTACAAGGGCACACACCTCGACCACCCCAAGGTCACCACGTACCGCACCCGCACCCTCGCCCTCGACGCCCCGGACACCACCGGCTACGCCGACGGCGAGCCCCTCGGCCCGCTGCCCCTCGCCGTGGAGTGCGTCCCCGGAGCCCTGCGCGTCCTCGCCCCGGCCGCCCCCGGACCCGCCTGACCGCAGCCGCCCCGGCACCCTCCCCGCCGCCCCACGTCCCGCGATAAAGATCGCGTCACTGTCAGAGGTGGCGGGTAGGCTCGACAACACGATGACAGAGGACCTCACACCAGCCGAGGCGTACGCGGCCGCCCTCGCCCGCAACGCCGAGCGAGCCACTGCGCTGGCCCCCTTCCGCGAGATGTACGACTTCGACCTGGACCCCTTCCAGATCGAGGCGTGCAAGGCCCTCGAAGCGGGCAAGGGGGTACTCGTCGCCGCGCCCACGGGCTCCGGCAAGACCATCGTCGGCGAGTTCGCCGTCCACCTCGCCCTCACCCAGGGCCGCAAGTGCTTCTACACGACCCCCATCAAGGCGCTGTCGAACCAGAAGTACGCCGACCTCGTCAAGCGGTACGGAGCCGACAAGGTCGGCCTGCTCACCGGGGACAACAGCGTCAACGGCGACGCGCCGATCGTCGTCATGACCACCGAAGTCCTCCGCAACATGCTCTACGCCGGCTCCCAGGCCCTCTCCGGCCTCGGATACGTCGTCATGGACGAGGTGCACTACCTCTCGGACCGCTTCCGCGGTGCCGTCTGGGAGGAAGTGATCATCCACCTCCCCGAATCCGTCACCCTCGTCTCACTCTCCGCGACCGTCTCCAACGCCGAGGAGTTCGGCGACTGGCTCGACACCGTCCGCGGCGACACCGAGGTCATCGTCTCCGAGAGCCGCCCCGTACCGCTCTGGCAGCACGTCCTCGCCGGACGCCGGATGTACGACCTCTTCGAGGAGGAGACCGACCACGGCGGCCGCGGCGCCTCCCGCCGCGAGGTCAACCCCGACCTCCTCCGCCTCGCCCGCACCGAGAACACGCGCACGTACAACCCGCGCGACCGGCGGCGCGGCAAGATGGTCCGCGAGGCCGACCGCGAGCGCGAGCGCCGCCAGCGCTCCCGCATCTGGACCCCCGGCCGGCCCGAGGTCATCGACCGCCTCGACGCCGAGGGCCTGCTGCCCGCCATCACCTTCATCTTCAGCCGCGCCGGCTGCGAGGCCGCCGTCCAGCAGTGCCTCCACGCCGGACTCCGCCTCAACGACGACGAGGCCCGCCGACGGGTCCGCGAGATCGTCGAGGAGCGCACCGCCTCCATCCCCGCCGAAGACCTCCACGTCCTCGGCTACTACGAGTGGCTCGAAGCCCTGGAGCGGGGCATCGCCGCCCACCACGCGGGCATGCTCCCCACCTTCAAGGAGGTCGTCGAGGAGCTGTTCGTCCGCGGCCTCGTCAAGGCCGTCTTCGCCACCGAGACCCTCGCCCTCGGCATCAACATGCCCGCGCGGTCCGTCGTCCTCGAAAAGCTCGTCAAGTGGAACGGCGAGCAGCACGCCGACATCACCCCCGGCGAGTACACCCAGCTCACCGGCCGTGCCGGACGCCGCGGCATCGACGTCGAAGGACACGCCGTCGTCCTCTGGCAGCGCGGCCTCGACCCCGGCCACCTCGCCGGACTCGCCGGCACGCGCACGTACCCGCTGCGCTCCAGCTTCAAGCCCTCGTACAACATGGCGGTCAACCTCGTCGACCAGTTCGGCCGGCACCGGTCCCGCGAACTCCTCGAAACCTCGTTCGCGCAGTTCCAGGCCGACCGCTCCGTCGTCGGGATCTCCCGCCAGGTCCAGAAGAACGAAGAAGGCCTGGAAGGCTACCGCGAGGGCATGACCTGCCACCTCGGGGACTTCGAGGAGTACGCGCTGCTCCGCCGCGAACTCAAGGACCGCGAGACGGAACTGGCCAAGCAGGGCGCCGCCCAGCGCCGCGCCCAGGCGGCGAGCTCCCTGGAGAAGCTGAAGCCCGGCGACGTCATCCACGTCCCCACCGGCAAGTTCGCCGGACTCGCCCTCGTCCTCGACCCCGGCATCCCCGCGGGCCGCACCAACGGACACCGCGGCTTCGAGCACCACGACGGACCCCGCCCGCTCGTCCTCACCGCCGAGCGGCAGGTCAAGAGACTCGCCTCCATCGACTTCCCCGTCCCGGTCGAGGCACTGGAGCGCATGAGGATCCCCAAGTCCTTCAACCCGCGCTCCCCGCAGTCCCGCCGCGACCTCGCCTCCGCACTCCGCAGCAAGGCCGGCCACATCAACCCCGAGCGGCACCGCAAGAACCGCTCCGCCGCCGCCGACGACCGCGAGATCGCCCGGCTGCGCACCGCCCTCCGCGCCCACCCCTGCCACGGCTGCGACGAACGCGAGGACCACGCCCGCTGGGCCGAGCGCTACCACCGCCTCCAGCGCGACACCCGGCAGCTGGAGCGGCGCATCGAGGGCCGCACCAACACCATCGCCCGCACCTTCGACCGGATCGTCGCGCTCCTCACCGAACTCGACTACCTGCGCGGCGACGAGGTCACGGACAACGGCAAGCGGCTCGCCCGCCTCTACGGCGAACTCGACCTGCTGGCCAGCGAATGCCTCCGCGACCGCGTCTGGGAAGGCCTCACCCCGCCCGAACTCGCCGCCTGCGTCTCCGCCCTCGTGTACGAGTCCCGCCAGGCCGACGACGCCGTCGCGCCCAAGCTGCCCACCGGCAACGCCAAGGCGGCACTCGGCGAGATGGTCCGGATCTGGGGACGCCTCGACGCCCTCGAAGAGGAGTTCAGGATCAACCAGGCGGAAGGCGTGGGCCAGCGCGAGCCCGACCTCGGCTTCGCCTGGGCGGCCTACCAGTGGGCCTCCGACAAGAGCCTCGACCAGGTCCTCCGCGAGGCGGAGATGCCCGCCGGAGACTTCGTCCGCTGGTGCAAGCAGGTGATCGACGTCCTCGGACAGATCGCCGCCGCAGCTCCCAAGGAGAACAGCACCGTCGCCAAGAACGCCCGCAAGGCCGTCGACTCGCTGCTGCGGGGCGTCGTCGCCTACAGCTCAGTGGGCTGACCGCCCTCACCCCATCGGGTGAGTTCCGGCCGGAGCCCATGGCGATCATGCCACGGGCCCCGGCCTCCGTCGTGTTCTCACCGCCGTTGTCCACAGGCCGTCGTCCACAGGGGTGGCGCGGAGCCCGACCCTTCCGCTTGCATGGACTCACATGCAGGGAAGGGCAGTTGGGGAGGGGAAGCGGATGGCCGTACACACAGGTCCGGATGCCCGGGCGCGCGACGGAGAACGACCGACGGGGACTTCGGCCCAGAAGCCGGCGGCCTTCGTGGAAGGACCACGGGGCGTGCCCCTCCTCGGCAACCTGCCCGCCTTCGGCAAGGACCCCCTCGCCTTCTTCGAACAGCTCAGGGACCGCGGGGACTTCGTCCGCTGGCGCTTCGGCCGCAGCCACGCCCTCTTCATCGCCCACCCCGACAACATCGGCGAACTCCTCACCGAGGTCGAGCGCACCTTCGACCAGCCCGACCTCGGCATCGCCTTCCGCACCCTCCTCGGCAACGGCGTCGTCGTCGCCAAGGGCGCCGACTGGCGGCGCAAGCGCTCCCTCGTCCAGCCCTCCGTCCGCCCCAAGCAGGTCCGCTCCTACGCGGCGACCATGACCGAATGCGCCGTCGACCTCGCCGACCGGTGGACCGACGGAGAACGGATCGACGTCAAGAGGGAGATGGCCGCCCTCACCCAGCTCATCGCCGTCCGCACCATCTTCGGCGTCGACACGGCCGCCGACGCCGAGTCCATCGGCCGGGCGATGGACGTCGCGCAGAAGGAGATCGGCGCCGAGTTCAGCGGCATCGGAGCCCTGCTGCCCGACTGGGTCCCCACTCCCGGACGCGCCCGCATCAAACGCGCCACGGCCGTCATCGACGCCGAGGTCTCCCGGATCGTCTCCCGCCACCGCGACGGCGACACCGAGCGCCCCGACCTGCTCAGCCGGCTCCTCGCCGCCCGGGACGAGACCGGCGCCCGCCTCTCCGACCGGGAGATCCGCGACGAGACGGTCACCCTCTACATCGGGGGCCACGAGACCACCAGCTCCACCCTCGTCTGGGCCTGGCACCTGCTCTCCCGCGACCCCCGGGTCCGGGACGCCCTCACCGAAGAACTCGACCGGGTCCTCGCCGACCACGAACCGGGATACGACGACTACGCCTCCCTCACCTACACCCAGGCCGTCGTCAAGGAGACCCTGCGGCTCTACCCCACCATCTGGCTCATCACCGGCCTGGCGAAGGAGGGCGCCACCGTCGGAGGCACCCCCGTCCCCGTCGGCACCCGTGTCTGGTCCAGCCAGTGGGTCACCCACCGGGACCCCCGCTGGTACGGAGACCCCGAGGCCTTCCGCCCCGAGCGCTGGCTGACCGCAGACCTGGAGGAGGGGAAGGGCGCCGGACCGGCCGAGGGGACGGAGGAGATACCCGAGTACGCCTGGTTCCCGTTCGGCGGCGGTCCCCGCGTGTGCCTCGGTACCCGCTTCGCCCTCGTCGAGGCGGTCCTCGTCCTCGCGGTCCTCGCCCGCCGCTTCCACCTGGACGTCACCGCCGACGGGATACGCCCGGTCCCCAGCCTCACCCTCCAGCCGGACCGCGACGTGCTGGCGACGGTCCGGGCCAGAGGCTGAGACCTGGACCTGGACCCGAACCTGGACCTGGGCCTGGACCTGGGCCTGGACCGGGAGTGAGACCGGGACCGGGCCTGTGATGGGGCCTACGGCCGGGCCTGCGACCGGTTCGGGCCTTCAGCCGGCCGAGACCAGGGCCCTCGCCAGGTCCCGCAGGTCGTCGGCGCGCAGGACGCGGCCGCCGAAGCCGGGAAGGGGGACGTGCAGGACGGGCAGCCAGCGGGCGGGGACGGCGACGGCGCCGTACACCGCGCCCGCCAGGGTGCCGGTCACCGCCGCCACCGTGTCGGTGTCGCCACCCAGGTCGACCGCCGCGACGAGCGCCTCCTCGAAGGAGCGGGTGGTGCGCAGCGCCCACACCGCCGAGCCGAGGCAGGGCCAGACCGCGCCGTTGAACTCGGTCGCGTCGTTCGGGTGCCAGTCCGGGGCGAGCACCGTCGCCCACCGGTCCCGGTGGGCGGGGGCCACTTCGGTGAGGGCGGCGGGCAGGGCGGCGAGCGGGTCCCCGCCGAGGAGGGCGACCCGGACCAGTTCGTGGAGGACCGCCGTACCCTCCCAGGCCGCGCCGTCGCCGTGGGTCAGGGCGGCGATGCGGCGGGCGGCGTCCATGGTCTCCGCGCGGCCCCGCCCCGCGAAGTACACGGCGGAGGTGGCGGCCCGCATGAGCGAACCGTTCCCGGCGGCGTGCGTGTTGACCTGGAAGTGGCGGGCGGCGGCGAGGTCCCACGGGTCGCCGCCGAGGAGCACCTGTTCGGTCTGGAGGCCGATGTCCTTGGGGTCGGCCACCGCCCAGCGCCGGAAGCGGTCGAAGACGTCCGGCAGGTCGAGGCCGCCCCGTTCGAGGAGCGATTCCCCGAGCAGAACGGCCATCTGGGTGTCGTCCGTCGCCTCGCCCGGGTCCCAGCCGCCGCCTCCGCACAGCTCGCCGGCACCCTCGGGGAAGCGTTCCCGGAAGACGCCGGGGAGGCCGAACTCGAAGGGGGCGCCCAGGGCGTCACCCGCGGCGGAGCCCAGGACTGCGCCCACGGCGCGGTCGATGTCCGTCATCGGGCCAGCGTAGTCGGGGAGTTCGGACTCCCCACGGCTCGGGGGAGGGTGCGGGGAGCCGCCGGTTCACGCCGGTGCGGGGGCCGGGTCGCGTTCCCCGTGCCGTGCGCGTGCGGTCCAGAGGGCGCGGACCACCAGGAAGATCGGCAGGGCGACGGGAGAGAGGAGGATCGTCAGGAAGAGCAGAGGACCCATCAGGAGGGGCGGTACGGACAGGCGCCGGCCCTCCCGGTACATCCACTGGCCGAGCAGCAGGTCCCAGGCGAGGACCTGGGCCCAGATCGCGCCGGCGCCGTTCGCGAGCGCCGCGAGGTCCCGGAAGGCGTCGAGGTCCGGAGCGCCGACCGCTGCCCAGAACTCGGGCAGCACCGGGGCGGCCGACACCGCCCAGAGGACCAGGAGGGGGAGGACGGTCAGCGGTGAGGCCGCGATGCGCTCGGTGAACCGCCACCGGGGCGCGAGGATCATCAGGAACCAGACGGGCGCCGCGAGGTAGAACGTCAGCTCGAAGAGGAATCCGGTCATGCCGAGAGCTCCTCGGTGGGGGCGGTGGGAGGGGTGGGGGAAGCGG
>JNWL01000012.1 GCA_000716465.1 Streptomyces bikiniensis | reverse complement strand
CAGCGGCCGGACGAACTCCCACTCGGCGTCCGACAGTTCATGGCGACGTATCACAACACCATGATCCACCAGCGGTGATCATTTGAAGACACTGCCTAGTTCCGTCAGTCATCGACGGAGGGCCCGGAACCGATCGCCCGGTTCCGGGC
Source organism: Streptomyces bikiniensis (assembly GCA_000716465.1). Classification (GTDB taxonomy): domain Bacteria; phylum Actinomycetota; class Actinomycetes; order Streptomycetales; family Streptomycetaceae; genus Streptomyces; species Streptomyces bikiniensis. Next base: position 121,627 of record JNWL01000012.1, on the reverse strand, counting down.
CCTTCCCGTACGGGTGTGCCGAGCGCCCGGCACAGGGTTCGCGACCCTGGATGATGGAAGGCATGCTCCGTCTCCCCGTCGTCCCCGCGCTGCGCCGTCGCGCGGACCGGTGGGCGGGCTCGCCCCGCGCCCTCGACGCCGTCGCCGCGCTCGGCGCCTTCGGCCTCATGCTCCTGGACGTGCCCGGGCTCGCCCGCGAGGACAACTCCCTCACCGGCGCCACCGCCACCCTGGTCCTGGCGGCCGGGGCGGCCACCCTGCTCCTCCGGCGCCGGCTGCCGTGGGTCCCGTACCTGGTGGCACTCGTCCTGATGGGCTGGCTGCACGAGCTCACCATGATCCAGTTCGCGCTGTACTCGCTCGGCCGCTTCCGGGGCCGGCGGGCCGCCGTCGCCGCGACCGCGCTGTACGGCGCCGTCGCGTACGCCTTCTTCCAGACGCCCGGCCGGCCCCTGCACGGCTACACCCTGAGCGACTTCCTGAGCGTCGTCGTCCCGATCGGGGTCCTCGCGGCGGGCGTCGGCATCGCCGCGTACCGGCAGGACCTCGTCCGCGCCCTGGAGACCGAGCGCCGCGAGGCCGCCGCCCGGCAGGCCGTGCAGGAGGAGCGGATCTCCGTCGGCCGGGACGTCCACGACCTGGTCGGCCGCGAGCTCACCGTCCTCGCGGTACGGGCCGAGGTCCTCGCGGCGCGGGCCCGGGGCGAGGACCGACGGCAGGACCTCGAGGAGCTCGCGGACACCGCCCGGCGCGCCCACCGGATGCTCAACGAGACGATCGTGCGGCGCGCCGACCGGGAATCCGCCGATCCGGCCACCGCCGGCCTCGACGGGCTCGCCGCCCTCGTCCGGGAGAGCGGGCGGATGGGCACCCCCGTGGAACTGGCGGTCGCCGAGGAGACGAAGTCGCTGTCGCCGCTCCGGCAGACGGCCGTCCACCGGGTCGTCCGCGAGTGCCTGACGAACGCCGCCAAGCACGCGCCCGGCCTGCCCGTGGCGGTCGCGATCGCGCTGGAGGGGGCCGACCTGCGGATCGAGGTCCGCAACCCGCTGCCCGAGGCGCCGCCGGACCGGGCCCCCGTCTCGGCCGGCACCGGACTGCTCTCCATGGAGGAACGGGTCACCAGCATGGGCGGCACGCTGACGGCGGGCCCGGAGGGCGGGGAGTACGTGGTGCGGGCGACGCTTCCGGCGGGGCTGGAGCGCTGAGCGATTAGCGCTTCTCCTCCGCCACTTCGTGGCGGAGCCCTCCTACCTGCCCGAAGCTCGACGGGCAGGTCCGTAAAACGACTAGCGCGGCTCTCCGTAGACTGGCCCCGTGAGTGAGCCCCGCGACCCGTCCGACACGCCCGACGACCCGACCGGCGCCCCCGACGCCTTCGACGAGATCGTCGACAACGAGACCCACCGCGATCCCGACCTGGCGGTGATCGAGGCCGGCAGCCGCACCCTGCGCGCCCAGGCCGGACCGCCCCAGGGCGACCCCGTGCCGAGCCGCCCCGAGGACCCGGAGCTCGACGAGGCGCTGCGCGAGGTCGAGACCGAGCTGTCCACGCGCTGGGGCGAGACCAAGCTGGAGCCCTCGGTCACCCGCATCGCCGCCCTGATGGACGTCCTCGGCGAGCCGCAGCGCGCGTACCCCACGATCCACATCACCGGCACCAACGGCAAGACGTCGACGGCCCGCATGATCGAGGCCCTGCTCGGCGCCTTCGAGCTGCGCACCGGCCGGTACACCTCGCCGCACGTGCAGACCATCACCGAGCGCATCAGCCTCGACGGCGCCCCGATCTCCGCCGAGCGGTTCATCGAGACGTACCGGGACATCGCGCCGTACGTGGAGCTCGTCGACGCCCGCGAGGAGTACCGGCTCTCCTTCTTCGAGGTCCTCACCGGCATGGCGTACGCGGCCTTCGCCGACGCCCCGGTCGACGCGGCCGTGATCGAGGTCGGCATGGGCGGCACCTGGGACGCCACCAACGTCATCGACGCCTCCGTCGCCGTCGTCACCCCCATCGACCTCGACCACACCGACCGGCTGGGGGAGACCCCGGCCGAGATCGCGGCCGAGAAGTCCGGGATCATCAAGCCGGGCGCGACCGTCATCCTGGCCCAGCAGCCCGTCGACGCGGCCCAGGTCCTCCTGAAGAAGGCCGTCGAGGCGGACGCCACCGTGGCCCGCGAGGGCATGGAGTTCGGCGTCGTCTCCCGCGAGGTCGCGGTCGGCGGCCAGCTCCTGACCCTGCGCGGGCTCGGCGGCGAGTACGAGGACGTCTTCCTGCCGCTGCACGGCGCCTACCAGGCGCACAACGCGGCCGTGGCGCTCGCCGCCGTCGAGGCCTTCTTCGGCATCGGCGCGCAGCACGCCCGCACCCTCGACGTGGACACGGTCCGCCAGGCGTTCGCACGGGTGGCCTCGCCCGGCCGCCTGGAGATCGTCCGCTCCTCGCCGACCGTCGTCCTGGACGCCGCGCACAATCCGCACGGCGCGCGGGCGACCGCCGAGGGCATCAGCGAGGCCTTCGGCTTCTCCCGGCTCGTCGGCGTGGTCGCCACGAGCGCCGACAAGGACGCCAAGGGGGTCCTGGAGGCCTTCGAGCCGATCCTCGCGGAGGTCGTGGTCACCACGAACTCCAACCCCCGCTCCACCGACGTGGACGCGCTCGCCGCGCTCGCGGTCGAGGTCTTCGGCGAGGACCGGGTCGTCGTGGAGCCGCGGCTCCCCGACGCCATCGAGGCGGCGATCACCCTCGCGGAGGAAGAGGCCGAGTACGGCGGCGCGGGTGTCCTCGTGACCGGTTCGATCTTCACGGTCGGCGACGCCCGGCTGCTGCTCAAGAGGGGCTGAAACCCATGCGCACGCTCTGTTCCTCGACGCTCATCGGCGAGTTCTTCGTGATCGGCTTCGCCGGGCTCGTCGCCATGAAGGACGACACGCTCGCGATGTCCACCGTCTGGTGGGTCTGCGGCGTGGCCATGGTCTTCTCGGTGCTGCTGTGCGGGATGGTCACCCGGCCCGGAGGCGTCCAGCTCGGCTGGGCCCTCCAGATCGGCCTGGTCGCCAGCGGCTTCTTCGTCCCGGTCATGTTCTTCCTCGGCGCGGCCTTCGCCGCCCTGTGGTGGGCCTCGGTCCACTACGGCCGCAAGGTGGACGAGGTCAAGGCCCGTTGGGCCGACCAGGCCGCCCGGGGCCCGGCAGAGCCTGACGCTGCGTAATCGGGGCACGTGCGGGCCCTGTAGCCTCGGAGGCCCGCACACCGCTTTTCCCGAAGGAGTTCCCCCGTGAGCCAGCGCACGCTCGTCCTGCTCAAGCCCGACGCCGTCCGCCGCGGCCTGGTCGGCGAGATCATCGGCCGCATCGAGCGCAAGGCGGGCTGGACGCTCGCGGCCCTGGAGCTGCGCGAGCTGGACCAGGAGACGCTGGAGCAGCACTACGGCGAGCACAAGGGCAAGCCCTTCTACGAGCCGCTGATGGGCTTCATGTCCTCCGGCCCCGTCGTCGCGCTCGTCGTCGAGGGCGAGCGGGTCATCGAGGGCGTCCGGCAGCTCGCCGGCCCGACCGACCCGATCGCCGCCGCGCCGGGCTCCGTCCGGGGCGACTTCGGCACCATCGTCCGCGAGAACCTGATCCACGCCTCGGACTCCGAGGAGTCGGCCCTCCGCGAGCTGAAGATCTTCTTCCCGGGCCTCGCCTGATCCGTACGCGGTCCGGTCCGTACGCGGTCCGGTCCGTACTCCGTCTGCGCCGGGTCCCGCCTGACCCGGCGTCGGCCGAACGCACCATCCCACTGGGGCGACCGAAGGAATTCGGTCGCCCCCAGGCATATGAACGACAATCCCGGGAACGGATCGCCGCATCCTGCCGTCACCTGTACAGAGGTGGACCACCGCGCGGCATCCGGGCGGGCAGCACTACGATGGAAAACTCCACGCCGCACCACTCTCAGCCATGGGAAATCAAGGGGAACTCAATGTCGTTCATCGGCCGTGACATGGCTGTCGACCTCGGGACCGCCAACACGCTGGTGTACGTCAGGGGTCGAGGCATCGTTCTGAACGAGCCGTCCGTCGTCGCGATCAACACCAACACCGGCGGCATCCTCGCGGTCGGTGCCGAGGCGAAGAAGATGATCGGCCGGACCCCCGGCAACATCGTCGCCGTGCGCCCGCTCAAGGACGGCGTGATCGCCGACTTCGAGATCACCGAGCGGATGCTCCGCTACTTCATCCTCAAGATCCACAAGCGCCGCTACCTGGCCCGCCCCCGGGTCGTCGTCTGCGTGCCCTCCGGCATCACCGGAGTGGAGCGCCGCGCCGTCATCGAGGCCTCCACCCAGGCCGGCGCCCGCCAGGTGCACATCATCGAGGAGCCCATGGCGGCGGCCATCGGCTCGGGCCTCCCCGTCCACGAGGCCACCGGCAACATGGTCGTGGACATCGGCGGCGGCACCACCGAGGTCGCCGTCATCTCCCTCGGCGGAATCGTCACGGCACAGTCCATCCGGGTCGCCGGCGACGAGCTGGACAACGCGATCATCCAGCACGTCAAGAAGGAGTACTCGCTCCTCCTCGGCGAGCGCACGGCCGAGCAGATCAAGATCACCATCGGCTCCGCCTACGACCTGGAGAAGGACGAGCACACCGAGATCCGCGGCCGCGACCTCGTCTCCGGCCTGCCCAAGACCGTGGTCATCTCCGCCGCCGAGGTCCGCAAGGCCATCGAGGAGCCGGTCAACGCGATCGTCGACGCCGTGAAGACCACCCTCGACAAGTGCCCGCCGGAGCTCTCCGGTGACGTCATGGACCGAGGCATCGTTCTCACCGGTGGCGGCGCCCTGCTGCGCGGTCTCGACGAGCGGCTCCGCCACGAGACCGGCATGCCGATCCACATCGCCGAGGACCCGCTGGACTCGGTGGCGCTCGGCTCCGGCAAGTGCGTGGAGGAGTTCGAGGCCCTCCAGCAGGTCCTCGACGCGCAGCCGCGCCGCTAGCGGCGCGAACGGGACCGGTGCGGTAGAACTACCGCACCGACCCCGTACCCGTACCCGTACGCGCACCACAGCTCGTACCGCAGCTCGCACCACGGAACAACGGAACAGACGAACCACGAGGAAAGGCACGGCCGCCGCACGTGAGGGACACACGAGAGAGCCGGCTGCTCCTGGTACTGCTGATCGCCATCGCGTTCGCGCTGATCACGGTGGACATCCGCGGCGGCCAGGAGTCACCCGTCGACGGTGCCCGGCAGGCCGCGGCGGCGGTCTTCGGGCCGGTCGAGAACGGTGTGGCCGCCGCCGTCGACCCCGTCGGCAACGCCATAGGGGCGGTACGGGACTCCGGCGAGCGGCACACCCGGATCGCCGCCCTGGAGAAGGAGAACGCCGAGCTCAAGGCGAGGCTCGGCAGCGACGACCGCAACCGCAGCCGGCTGAACGAGCTCGACACCCTGCTCAAGACCGCCGGAGCCGGCCAGTACGGCATCAAGGGCGCCCAGGTCATCGCCATAGGAGCGGCCCAGGGCTTCTCCTGGACCGTCACCATCGACGTCGGCTCCCGCGACGGCATCCGGCGGGACATGACGGTGCTCAACGGCGCCGGACTCGTCGGCCGCGTCACCACCGTCGGCCCCTCCACCTCCACCGTCCTCCTCGCCAACGACCCCGACTTCACCGTCGGCACCCGCATGGAGAAGAGCGACGAACTCGGCTTCGCCACCGGCCAGGGCGACAGCCCGCTGCGCGTCCAGCTCCTCAACGGCAAGGCCGAGGTGAAGCCCGGCGACCGGCTCGTCACCTTCGGCTCGCGCGCCGACAAGCCCTTCGTGCCCGGCGTCCCGGTCGGCGAGATCATCCGCGTCGACCCGGCGGGCGGCGGCCTGACCCGCAACGTCTACGTCCGCCCGTACGTCGGCTTCACCAAGCTCGACATCGTCGGCGTCGTCGTCCAGGCCCCGCGCTCCGACCCGCGCGACGCGGTCCTGCCGCAGAAGCCCAAGCCCGCGCCGACCGTCACCGTCACGGTCACGCCGAAACCGACGGGCAGCGGGCAGCCGGAACAGGCACAGAACCAGAACCAGGCCGGTCAGAACCAGGGCCAGAACCAGGCCCAGGACCAGGGGGACGCGACACCGTGAAGATCAACCGCATCCTCCTCTCCGCCGCCCTGATCGTGGTCGCCCTGGTCGTCCAGGTCTCCGTCCTCGCCCGCCTCCAGCTCCCCGGCGCCGTCCCCGACCTCGTCCTCCTCACCGTCGTCGGCCTCGCCCTCGTCTACGGACACGTCAGCGGCGCCCTCATCGGCTTCAGCGCCGGCCTCCTCGCCGACCTCGCCCCGCCCGCCGACCACGCCGCCGGCCGCTACGCCCTCGTGCTCTGCCTCGTCGGCTACCTCGTCGGCCTGGCCCGCCCGGAGAACGGCCGGCTCACCTCCGCGGCCGGCCCCATGGCCGTCGTCGTCGCCGCGGCCGTCGGCTCCACGCTCCTCTACGCGGGCGTCGGCGCCCTCGTCGGCGACACCGCCGCCCGCCACGTCGGCCTGACCTCCCTGCTGTTCACCGCGGCCCTGTACGACCTGCTCCTCGCGCCCTTCACGGTGCCGCTCATCATGGCCCTGGCCCGACGCGCCGAGAACGATCCGCTCGCCGACGCCGGCGGAGGCGCCGGAACCGACGTCGCCTCCGGCTGGCTCTCCTCCGGAACCGGCCTCAGGATCGGCGCCCAGCGCGGCGGACTGCGCGTGAAGGCCGCCCGGAACCGGGCCACACGGGCCGGACGCATCAAGGGAGTCAAGCGACTGTGACCGAGGGGGCCAAGGCAGCATGAGCAACATCCCCGAGACCGGCCGGACCCCCCGGGTCCAGATCCGGCTCGTCGTCATCCAGATCCTCGTCTTCTCCCTGCTCCTCACCCTGGGGGGCCGGCTCTGGTACCTCCAGATCCGCAACGGCAAGGAGTACACGGACGAGGCGAAGAACAACCACGTCCAGCAGGTCGTCCAGCCCGCCGTCCGCGGCTCGATCCTGGACGCCCGCGGCGTCCCGCTCGCCGACAACGAGACCCGGCTCGTGGTCTCCGCGTCCCGCACCGAGCTGATGAAGATGAAGGACGACGGCAAGGCGGTCCTCACCCGGCTCGCCGGCGTCCTCGGCATGAAGCCCCAGGACGTCATCAACAGGATCCGGCTCTGCGACTCCAAGACCCCCAAGCCCTGCTGGAACGGCTCCCCCTACCAGCCGATCCCCGTCACCGACGAGGCCACCACCCAGCAGGCGCTGACGATCCGTGAGAGCTCGGAGAACTTCCCCGGCATCACCGCCGAACCCACCGCCGTCCGCCGCTACCCGGCGCCCGGCAAGGCGCGCACGGCGCAGGTGCTCGGCTACCTCTCGCCCGTCACCGACTCCGAGATCGAGAAGGCCAAGGACACCGACTCGCCGTTCCTCCGCTCCGACCAGGTCGGCCGCTCCGGCATCGAGCGCACGTACGACAAGGAGCTGCGCGGCAAGGCCGGCGTGACCCGCTACGAGGTCGACAACCTCGGCCGCGTCATGGGCCAGGCCGAGTCCGACCCGGGCGTGGCCGGATCCACCCTCGTCACCAGCATCGACGCCCGCGTCCAGGCCGTCGCCGAGTACGAGCTCCACGCGGCGATGAAGGAGGTCCGGAAGGAGACCGACAAGATCACCGGCCGGAAGTACGAGGCCGACGCGGGCGCCGTCGTCGTCATGGAGACCAAGACCGGTCGCGTCGTCGCGATGGCCTCCCAGCCCGACTACGACCCCAACGCCTGGGTCGGCGGCATCTCCGCCAAGGACTACTCCACCCTCACCAGCAAGGCCTCCAACTACCCGCTGCTCAACCGCGCCATCCAGGGCCAGGCCGCCGCCGGCTCCATCTTCAAGGTGATCTCGGCGAGCGCCGCCGTGCGGGCCGGCCACGACTTCAACGACAGGTACAACTGCAGCAGCTCCTACAGCCTCGGCAGCCGGAGCTTCGCCAACTTCGAGTCCCAGGGACACGGCCCCATCACCCTCGGCGAGGCCCTCAAGTACTCCTGCAACACCGTCTTCTACGCCCTCGGCCACCAGGAGTGGCAGCGCGACGGCGGGCTCACGCCCAAGAAGGACGCGAAGGACTGGTTCTACCGCACCGCCCGTGACTTCGGCCTCGGCGCCGAGACCGGCATCGACCTGCCGAACGAGGTGACCGGCCGCGTCCCCGACCGCAAGTGGAAGCAGGACTTCTGGGCGGCCAACAAGGACGTCTGGTGCAAGCAGGGCAAGAAGGGCGGCACCTACGTCCAGCAGATCGCCTACGAGAGCTGCCTCGAAGGCAACCAGCTCAAGGCGTACGACAGCATCAACTTCGCCATCGGCCAGGGCGACGTCCTCGTCACCCCCATCCAGATGGCCACCATCTACGCCGCCATCTCCAACGGCGGCACCCTCTACGACCCCGCCGTCGGCAAGGCCGTGATCAGCCCCGACGGCAAGAGCGTCCGGGAGATCAAGCCCAAGGCCCACGGCAAGCTCCCGGTCGGCCCGCAGACCATCCGGGACCTCGACAAGGGCCTGCGCTCCGTGGTCGAGCCCGGCGGCACCGCCGCCTGGCGGTTCGGCGGCTGGCCCCAGGACAAGATCCCCATGCGGGCCAAGACCGGCACCGCCCAGGTCTACGGCAAGCAGACCACCTCCTGGCTGGCCACCTACACCGACGACTTCACCATCGTCATGACGATCTCCCAGGGCGGCACCGGCTCCGGCGCCTCCGGCCCCGCCGTGCGCAACATCTACGACGCCCTCTACGGCCTGGACGACGAGGGCAACCAGGACCTCAGGAAGGCCCTGCTGCCCCAGCCCCAGAAGACCCTGCCGAAGATCAACCGCTACGGCACCATCGACGCCCCCGTGGTCAAGCCGTACGATCCCGCGTCGCAGAAGGCCGACCCCGCGAAGAGCGACGGTCCCGCGCAGGAGGGCGACGGACAGCCGCCGCTCGCCGGACCGCCGCCCGTCTGGAGGGACTGACCCGATGCCGACCCGCACCAGCTTCTCCGTCTCCCGCTACGCCCCCCAGCGCGGCCCGCTCGTGAAGCTCACCGCCCGCGACTCGGTCCTGCGCCGCCTCGACTGGCCGATGCTGCTCTCGGCGCTCGCGCTCTCCCTGCTCGGCGCCCTGCTCGTCTGGTCCGCCACCCGGGGCCGCACCCAGCTCAACCAGGGCGACCCCTACTACTTCCTCTTCCGGCACCTCCTCAACACCGGCATCGGCCTCGCCCTGATGGTCGGCACGATCTGGCTCGGCCACCGCACCCTGCGCGGCGCGGTGCCGGTCCTCTACGGCATCTCCATCGTGCTGATCCTCGCCGTCCTCACCCCGCTCGGCGCCACCATCAACGGCGCGCACGCGTGGATCGTGATCGGCGGCGGCTTCTCCCTCCAGCCCAGCGAGTTCGTCAAGATCACGATCATCCTGGTCATGGCGATGCTGCTCGCGGCCAAGGTCGACGCGGGGGACCAGCTCCACCCCGACCACGGCACCGTCGCCAAGGCCCTGGTCCTCGCCGCCCTCCCCATGGGCATCGTCATGCTGATGCCCGACCTCGGCTCGGTCATGGTGATGGCGGTCATCGTCCTCGGCGTCCTGCTCGCCTCCGGCGCGTCCAACCGCTGGGTCCTCGGCCTGATCGGCGCGGGCGTCCTCGGCGCGGTCCTCGTCACCACCCTCGGCATGCTCGACGAGTACCAGATCAACCGCTTCGCGGCCTTCGCCAACCCCGACCTCGACCCGGCCGGCGTCGGCTACAACACCAACCAGGCCCGCATCGCCATCGGCTCCGGAGGCCTCTACGGCACGGGCCTCTTCAAGGGGCACCAGACCAGCGGCCAGTTCGTGCCCGAGCAGCAGACCGACTTCATCTTCACCGTCGCGGGCGAGGAGTTGGGCTTCGTCGGGGCCGGCCTCATCCTCGTCCTGCTCGGGGTCGTCCTCTGGCGCGCCTGCCGGATCGCCCGCGAGACCACCGAGCTGTACGGCACGGTCGTCGCCGCCGGGATCATCGCCTGGTTCGCCTTCCAGTCCTTCGAGAACATCGGCATGACCCTCGGCATCATGCCGGTCGCGGGCCTGCCGCTGCCGTTCGTCTCGTACGGCGGCTCGTCCATGTTCGCGGTGTGGGTGGCGATCGGACTCCTCCAGTCGATCCGCGTCCAGCGCCCGATGACGGCCTGACACCGGCCTTTCCGCCCCTTCGGCCGAGTAAGCGGGCCCCTCGGCGGTTAGACGTGGGGTATGGCCGAGACGAAGCGCGAGATCGAGCGGAAGTACGAAGCCGCGGCGGGGACCGACGTCCCGGACCTCAGCCGGGTCCGGGAGGTCGCGACCGTCGCCGACGACGGCGTCACGGAACTCGACGCCGTCTACCACGACACCCCCGACCTGCGCCTGGCCGCCGACTCGATCACCCTGCGCCGGCGCACCGGCGGCTCGGACGCGGGCTGGCACCTGAAGTTCCCCGTCGCCGTCGGCGTCCGCGACGAGATCAGGGCCCCGCTCTCCGACACCCTCCCGCCCGACCTGGCGGCCCTGCTGCGCTCCCGCGTCCGCGGCGGCGAGGTCGTCCCCGTCGTCCGCCTCCGCTCCGCCCGCGACGTCCGCCGGCTCCTCGACGCCGACGGCGGCCCCCTCGCCGAACTCTCCGTCGACACCGTCCGCGCCGAACGCCTGCCCGACGGCCCCCGGGCCTCCTGGACCGAGATCGAGGTCGAAGCAGCCGACGGGGCGGACCCCGGCATCCTCGACGCCGTCGAGAAGCGCCTGCGGAAGGCCGGCATCCGCCCCTCGGACGCCCCCTCCAAACTGGCCAGGGCCCTCGCGGAGACGGCCCCCGGAGACACCCCCCTCGACACCGCCCCGCCCGGCGAACCCGGCACCGCCGGAGCCGCCGTCCTCGCCTACGTGCGCGAACAGGCCGAGGCGGTCGTCGCCCTCGACCCCGCCGTCCGCCGCGACCTCCCCGACGCCGTCCACCAGCTCCGCGTCGCCTGCCGCCGCCTGCGCAGCGCCCTCAAGACGTACCGCTCCGTCCTCGACCGGAACGCCACCGACCCCCTCGGCGGCGAACTCAAGTGGCTCGCGGGCGAACTGGGCGCCGCCCGCGACCAGGAGGTGCTCGCCGAGCGGCTGCGCGCCCACCTCGCCGACGTCCCCCGGACCCTTCGCCTCGGCCCGGTGAAGGCCCGGCTGCGGATCTGGGACGCGGCCCGCACCGAGGACGCCCGCCGCAGGGCCGTCGCCGCCCTCGACTCCGACCGGTACCTCGCCCTCCTCGACCGCCTCGACGCCCTCCTCGCCGACCCGCCGCTGCGCGAGGCCGCCTCCCGCGACGCCGCGAAGGTCCTCGCCCGCGCCGTCCGCAAGGACCACGCCCGGCTCGCCGCCCGCGTCGACCGCGCCCTCTCCCTCACCCCCGGCCACGAACGCGACCTCGCCCTCCACGAGGCCCGCAAGGCCGCCAAACGCACCCGCTACGCCGCCGACGCGGCCCGCCCCGTCCTCGGGAAGTCCGCGAAGAAGTTCGCCAAACGGGTGAAGAAGGTCCAGTCCCTGCTCGGCGAGCACCAGGACGGCGTGGTGGCCCGCGCCACCCTCCGCGACCTCGCCCTCCAGGCCCACACGGCCGGCGAGACCGCCTTCACCTGGGGACTCCTGTACGGCAGGGAGGAGGCGGCGGCGGACGCGGCCGAGCGCGCGCTGCCCGGGGCCTGGGCGGGGGCCGCGCCCCTCTGACCCCGGAGCGCCGCGGGGCGGCTCCGGGCCACCGGGCACCGGGGTACGCTTGAGAGTCGCCCCCTGCCCGCTCACGAAGGTTCGAGATGTCTGCTGCCGAGTCTGTCTTCCCGCAGCTCGAAGCCCTGCTCCCGCACGTGCAGAAGCCGATCCAGTACGTCGGCGGAGAGCTGAACTCCACGGTCAAGCCCTGGGACGAGTGCGACGTCCGCTGGGCGCTGATGTACCCGGACGCGTACGAGGTCGGCCTGCCCAACCAGGGCGTCATGATCCTCTACGAGGTGCTGAACGAGCGCGAGGGCGTCCTCGCCGAGCGCACCTACAGCGTGTGGCCGGACCTCGAAGAGCTGATGCGCGAGCACCGGGTCCCGCAGTTCACGGTCGACAGCCACCGCCCCGTGGGCGCCTTCGACGTGTTCGGCCTGTCCTTCTCCACGGAGCTGGGCTACACGAACATGCTCACCGCGCTCGACCTCGCGGGCATCCCGCTGGAGGCGAGGGACCGGACCGTCGACCACCCGATCGTGCTCGCCGGCGGCCACGCCGCCTTCAACCCCGAGCCCATCGCGGACTTCATCGACGCGGCGGTCATCGGCGACGGCGAGCAGGCCGTCCTCGACATGACCGAGATCATCCGCGCCTGGAAGGCGGAGGGCAGGCCGGGCGGCCGCGACGAGGTCCTCTTCCGCCTCGCGAGGACCGGCGGCGTCTACGTCCCGCGCTTCTACGACGTCGAGTACCTGCCGGACGGGCGCATCGGCCGCGTCGTGCCCAACCGGTCCGGCGTGCCGTGGCGCGTCTCCAAGCACACCGTCATGGACCTCGACGAGTGGCCGTACCCCAAGCAGCCCCTCGTCCCGCTCGCGGAGACCGTCCACGAGCGCATGTCCGTCGAGATCTTCCGCGGCTGCACCCGCGGCTGCCGCTTCTGCCAGGCCGGCATGATCACGCGCCCCGTGCGGGAGCGAAGCATCACCGGCATCGGCGAGATGGTCGACAAGGGCCTCAAGGCGACGGGCTTCGAGGAGGTCGGCCTCCTCTCCCTCTCCTCCGCGGACCACACCGAGATCGGCGACATCGCGAAGGGCCTCGCGGACCGCTACACCGAGGACAAGGTGGGCCTGTCCCTCCCCTCGACCCGCGTGGACGCCTTCAACGTCGACCTGGCCAACGAGCTGACCAGGAACGGACGCCGCTCCGGCCTCACCTTCGCCCCCGAGGGCGGCTCCGAGCGCATGCGCAAGGTCATCAACAAGATGGTCTCGGAGGAGGACCTGATCCGGACCGTCTCCACCGCCTACGGCAACGGCTGGCGCCAGGTGAAGCTGTACTTCATGTGCGGCCTGCCGACGGAGACCGACGAGGACGTCCTGCAGATCGCCGACATGGCGATGAACGTGATCGCCGAGGGCCGCAAGGTCTCCGGCCAGAACGACATCCGCTGCACCGTCTCCATCGGCGGCTTCGTGCCCAAGCCGCACACCCCCTTCCAGTGGGCTCCGCAGCTCTCGGCCGAGGAGACGGACGAGCGCCTGCGCAAGCTCCGCGACAAGATCCGCGGCGACAAGAAGTACGGGCGCTCGATCGGCTTCCGCTACCACGACGGCAAGCCCGGCATCGTGGAGGGCCTCCTCTCGCGCGGCGACCGGCGCCTGGGCGCCGTCATCCGCGCCGTGTACGAGGACGGCGGCCGCTTCGACGGCTGGCGCGAGCACTTCTCGTACAACCGCTGGATGGCCTGCGCCGAGAAGACGCTCCCCGAGTACGGCGTGGACGTCGCCTGGTACACCACCCGCGAGCGCACCTACGAGGAGGTCCTGCCCTGGGACCACCTGGACTCCGGTCTCGACAAGGACTGGCTCTGGGAGGACTGGCAGGACGCCCTGGACGAGACCGAGGTCGAGGACTGCCGCTGGACGCCGTGCTTCGACTGCGGCGTGTGCCCGGCGATGCAGACCGAGATCCAGGTCGGCCCCACCGGCAAGAAGCTGCTGCCGCTGACGGTCGTCAAGTAAGGACGTTCCACGACGGCCCGGCGCGAGGGGTGAACCCTCCGCCGGGCCGTCGCGTCATGTTCGGCATGAGCCTGGAAAGCCCGACGCCACCCGCGCTGATCCGCGTTCCCGTCCGGATCGTCGTGCTCGTCGCCGTCCTGCCGGTCCGGATGGCCTGGGACGCCCTCGCCGCCGGGGGACGGCTCCTCGACCGGGTCCTCCTCCGCCCGGCGGGCCGCGGCCTGGAGTGGCTCTTCGACCACGCGGTGGTCCTCCCGGCCCGGTGGCTGTACCGATGGCTCCTCGCACCGGCGGGCCGGGGGATCGCGATCGGGGCCGGGTGGCTCGGCCGGGGCCTGGAGCGGCTGCTCAGGGCGGTGTTCGTGTGGCCGTGGCGGTACGTGGTGGTGCCGGTCGCCCGGTACGGGGTCGCCGTCCCGGCCGGGTGGCTGTACCGGCGGGTCCTCTCCCCGCTCGGCGCCGGCTGCCTGTTCCTCCTGGAGAAGCTGGTCCTCGTCCCGCTCGCCGCGCTCTTCCGGCACGTCCTGGCCCCCCTGTTCCGCTACGGGGCCGCCGTTCCCGCCGTGTGGCTGTACCGCCGTGTGCTCGTCCCGCTGGGGGAGGGCCTGGGGTGGGCGTTCCGGCAGGCCGGGCGGGGTCTGGGCCGGCTCCTGCCCCGGCTGGGCCTCGCGCTGTTCGTGTGGCCGTGGGCCGGGCTCTGGCGGTACGTGGTCGCGCCCGTCGTCCGGTACGGGGTCGTCCTCCCCGCCCTCTGGCTCTGGAAGCGGGTCCTCGCGCCCGTCGGCCGGGAGGTGCGGGACGCGCTCGCGCTGTGCTGGCGGGTCGCCGGGTTCGTGTCGCGGGCCGTCGGGCGCGGGCTCAAGTGGCTCGCGCGGAACCTGCTCGGACGGCCGCTGGTCCACGTGTGGCACGGGCTCCGGTGGTGCGGCCGGCACCTGGTCGCGCGGCCCGCCGCCCGGATTCGGGCGTCCGTCCTCCGGCCCGCCGGGCACTGGGTCCGCGACGCCCTCTGGGCCCCGGCCCGCCGCGCCGCCGTCGAGGCCGGACACGCCGCGAAGGACGCGCTCGCCTCCGCCCGCGCCACCGTCCGGGAGGCCCGCCGGGACGCCTGGCGCGCCCTCGTCGGCGCGGCCCGGCCGGTCGAGCCCCGGGAACCGGCGGCGGCCCGTGCGCGTACTCTGGGTAGTACAACGAACGTCTCCGGCGCGGTGCCCGCCCCCGAGATCTCCCTGCGGAAGCGGGGGTGAACCGGGCGGACCCCCCGAGACGACCCGTACAGCTCGTGGACGGCGCACGCCCGTGCCGCCCCGCAACGAGGAGAAGAACCACTGGGCAAGCGACAGCCCGAAGGCCCGCCGCCCGCACCGGCGGTGCAGCGCATCCGACTGCGCTACACCAAGCGCGGCCGCCTCCGGTTCACCAGCCACCGCGACTTCCAGCGCGCCTTCGAGCGCGCCCTGCGCCGCGCCGAGGTGCCCATGGCGTACTCGGCCGGCTTCACCCCCCACCCCAAGGTGTCGTACGCCAACGCCGCCCCGACCGGCACGGGCTCCGAGGCCGAGTACCTGGAGATCGCCCTCACCGAGGCGCGCGACCCGGAGGTCCTGCGGGCCCTGCTCGACGAGTCCCTCCCGGCCGGCCTCGACATCACCGACGCGGTCGAGGCCCGCACCCCGGGCCTCGCCGACCGGCTCACCGCCTCCGTCTGGGAGCTGCGCCTCGAAGGCGTCGCCCCCGAGGCGGCGGAGAAGGCCGTGGAGGCGTTTCTCGCGGCCGGGACCGTGGAAGTACAGCGCAAGACGAAGAACGGCGTCCGCACCTTCGACACCCGTTCCGCGGTCACCGAGCTGACGGCCGTCCGTCCCCAGGGCGAACCCCGGGACGATGGGCCGCTGGACAGCGCCTGTGCGATACTGCGGCTGGTTGTTCGGCACGTGACACCTGCCGTACGACCCGACGACGTCCTGTCCGGTCTCCGAGCTGTGGCCGACCTGGCGCCGCCGGTCCCCGCCGCGGTGACCAGGCTGGCGCAGGGGCTCTTCGACGAGGAGTCCGGCACGGTGACCGACCCGCTCGCGCCCGACCGCGAGGCAGTCACGGCCGCTTCACCCACGGCCGCCGCGACCGCCCCGGCGACGGCGCCGGGTACGGACACCGCGTAGGGAGCGGTCGTCGCAGCGCAGCCCTGGTACTCGGGAGCCACCTGGGTCGGGCCGCGCACTGACCAGAAGACTTTCGCCAGGCCGTCCGCACAGGGCGTACGGAACCGGCGAGCCAGACATACAGCTCCCGTGCGGCGCCCGCGCCCCGGACGGCGGCACCTCGCCACAGGCGTGACCGTGCCGCCGGACCGGAACCAGGCGCGGCGCCCGGGAGCGTGACGGGAGAACCCCGCATGCCCGAGTCCAACGAAGACACCAATGCCCCCGGTGACAAGCTGCCGCCGCGCCGCAGGCGCCGCGCCGCCTCCCGCCCCGCCGGTCCGCCGGTGACGGGCGAGACCGCCGGCACCACCGGGGCCACCGGCACCACCGAGGTCCCGGCCGCCGACGCGCCGGAGCCCGCAGCGGCTCCCGAGCCGGTCGAGACCGAGGCCGCACCCGCGCCGCGCACCCGTCGCCGCGCCACCCGCAAGGCCACGGCCGGTGCGCCCGCCGCCGAGGAGACCGCCGCGCCCGCCGCCGAGCCGGTCGCCGAGGCCGCGCCCGAGACCGCCGAAGAGGCCCCCGAGGCCGCTCCGGCGCGCCCGGCCCGCCGCCGCGCCACCCGCAAGGCCACCGCTCCGGTGACCTCCCCGGCCCCGGCCGACGAGGCCCCGGCGCCGGAAGCCGCTGCCGCGCCGGTCGCCGAGGCCGCACCTGAGGTCGCTCCGGTCGAGACCGAGACCGACGCCGCTCCGCCGGCCCGTACCCGTCGCCGTGCCACCCGCAAGGCCACGGCTCCCGCCGGTGCGCCCGCCGCCGCAGAGGAGACCGCCGCTCCGGCCGCCGAGGCCGAGGCCGTGCCCGAGGCCGCTCCGGTCGAGACCGAGACCGACGCCGCTCCGGCCGAGACCGACGCCGCTCCGCCGGCCCGTACGCGCCGCCGTGCCACCCGCAAGGCCACCGCTCCGGCCGGTGCGCCCGAGCCGGCCGCCGAGCCGCAGGCCACCCGGGCCCCGGCCGCCGAGGCGCCCGCCGCCGGCGAGTCGCTGCCCGAGGCCGCCGTCGCGCAGATCGCCGCCGACGAGGCCGAGGTCGCCGCCGCCGAGACCGCCGCCACGCGCGGCCGCGGCCGCCGCCGCGTCTCCTCGCCGCAGTTCACCTCCGAGCCGGCCCCGGCCCGCGAGCCGCGCCGCGCCGCGCGCCCGGCCGTCGCCGTCTTCCAGGCCCCGGTCTTCGCCGAGCCGATGTTCCAGACCCCGGAGACGGCCGCCGCGGCCGCCGCCGCCGCGCCCGTGGAGCCGGAGCCCGAGGAGAGCGACGAGACGGAGGAGACCGTCGAGACGGTCGAGGCCGTGGAGACGCCCGAGCCCGCCGAGCGGGCCGAGTCCGGCTCCCGTCGCCGTCGCCGCCGCCGCGGCGAGCCCGTCGCCGTCGAGCCCGTCCCGGCCACCGTCGCCGACGAGCCCGAGGTCGAGGCCGCCGCCGACGCGCTCGAAGAGGCCGAGGAGGCCGAGGAGGCGGACGAGTACGAGGACCGCCCCTCCCGCCGCCGTCGCCGCGGTGGCCGCCGCCGCCGTCGCGGGGAGCTCGCCGAGGTCGAGGAGACCGAGGAGGGCGAGGAGCCGCACGCCGAGGACGGGTCCGAGGAGACCGAGGACGGCGAGGAGGAGACCGAGGAGGCCGAGGGCCTCACCGGCGGCTCCAGCAGCTCCCGTCGCCGTCGCCGTCGCCGCCGTCGCAGCGGGGACGCCGCCGAGGCCGAGGCGGGCGACGAGGACGGCGTCCGTACGGTCGTCAAGGTCCGCGAGCCCCGCCCGGCCCGCGAGAAGGCCGAGCCCGGCACCGGCGCCGACGAGGTCCAGTCCATCAAGGGCTCGACCCGCCTGGAGGCCAAGAAGCAGCGCCGCCGCGAAGGCCGCGAACAGGGCCGCCGCCGCGTCCCGATCATCACCGAGGCCGAGTTCCTCGCCCGCCGCGAGGCCGTCGAGCGCGTCATGGTCGTCCGCCAGAACGGCGAGCGCACCCAGATCGGCGTCCTGGAAGACAACGTGCTGGTCGAGCACTACGTCAACAAGGAGCAGGCCACCTCGTACGTCGGCAACGTCTACCTGGGCAAGGTCCAGAACGTCCTGCCGTCCATGGAGGCCGCCTTCGTCGACATCGGCAAGGGCCGCAACGCCGTCCTGTACGCCGGCGAGGTCAACTTCGAGGCGCTCGGCATGGGCAACGGCCCGCGCCGCATCGAGACCGCCCTCAAGTCCGGCCAGTCGGTCCTCGTCCAGGTCACCAAGGACCCGATCGGCCACAAGGGCGCCCGCCTCACCAGCCAGGTCTCCCTGCCCGGCCGCTACCTGGTGTACGTGCCCGAGGGCTCGATGACCGGCATCAGCCGCAAGCTCCCCGACACCGAGCGCGCGCGCCTGAAGACGATCCTCAAGAAGATCGTCCCCGAGGACGCGGGCGTCATCGTGCGCACCGCCGCCGAGGGCGCGAGCGAGGACGAGCTGCGCCGCGACGTCGAGCGCCTGCAGGCGCAGTGGGAGGACATCCGGAAGAAGGCGAAGAACGGCAACGCCCCGACGCTGCTCTACGGCGAGCCGGACATGACCGTCCGGGTCGTCCGCGACATCTTCAACGAGGACTTCTCCAAGGTCATCGTCAGCGGCGACGACGCGTGGGAGACCATCCACGGGTACGTGAGCCACGTCGCCCCGGACCTGACCGACCGCCTGTCCAAGTGGACGAGCGAGGTCGATGTCTTCGCGACGTACCGGATCGACGAGCAGCTGATGAAGGCGCTCGACCGCAAGGTCTGGCTGCCGTCCGGCGGCTCCCTCGTGATCGACAAGACCGAGGCGATGATCGTCGTCGACGTCAACACCGGCAAGTTCACCGGCCAGGGCGGCAACCTGGAGGAGACCGTCACCAGGAACAACCTGGAGGCGGCCGAGGAGATCGTGCGCCAGCTGCGGCTGCGCGACCTGGGCGGCATCGTCGTCATCGACTTCATCGACATGGTCCTGGAGTCCAACCGCGACCTGGTGCTGCGCCGCCTCCTGGAGTGCCTGGGCCGGGACCGGACCAAGCACCAGGTGGCCGAGGTCACCTCGCTGGGCCTGGTCCAGATGACCCGCAAGCGGGTCGGCCAGGGCCTCCTGGAGTCCTTCTCCGAGACCTGCGTCCACTGCAACGGGCGCGGCGTCATCGTCCACATGGAGCAGCCGACCACCTCCGGTGGCGGGGGCGGCGGCAAGCGCGCGAAGAAGCGCGGCCGTGGTGGCGAGGGCCACGCCCACGAGCACGAGCACGCCGAGGCCGTGGAGACCGGCGCCGACACCGAGGCGCAGGAGACCGAGACCGAGACCGAGGCCGAGGTCGCGGCGGAGCTGGCCGCCCCGGTGGCCGTGCCGGTGCCGATCGCCCCGGACGAGGAGCTGTACGGCTCCGTCGCCGAGGCGGAGGCGGCCGCCACGCGCGGCCGTGGCCGCCGTCGCGCGACCCGCAGGGTGACCGCCCCGGTCGCCTCGACGCCGGTCGCTCCGACGCCGGTCGCCCCGGCTCCCGTCGTGGAGACCGTGACCGAGGCCGAGACCGTCGTGGCGGAGCCGGTGGCCGAGCCGGCCGCCGGGCCCGAGGCCGTCGAGCCCACGCCCGTGGTGGAGACCGGGACCGCGGCGGAGACCGGGGCCCCGGCCCCGCGCGGCCGTCGCCGTGCCACCCGCCGGGCGACCTCCCCGGTCGTCTCGACCACGGAGCCGGCCGAGCCGGTCACCGTCGTGGAGACCGCGACCGAGCCCGCGGCCGAGACCGTCGCGGAGCCGGAGCCGGAGCCCGTGGTGGAGCCCGAGGCCGTCGTGGCCGAGGAGACCGCCCCGGAGCAGCCCGCCGGGCCCGCTCCCGAGGAGGCCCCCGTGGCCGCCCCGCCGCGCGCCCGCCGCCGGGTGGTCCGCAAGGCCACCGCCCCCGCCGGTTCGCCCGCGGGTGCCGAGGAAGCCGTCGTCGTGGTCGCCGCGGCCCCGGCCGCCGAGGAGCCCGGGGCCGCGGACGCCGAGGCCGCCCCCGCCAAGAAGACGGCGGCGCGCAAGACCACGGCGAAGAAGGCCACGGCCAAGAAGACCGCCGCCAAGAAGACGGCGGCGACCAAGAAGACCGCGGCGAAGAAGACGACCGCCAAGAAGACCACGCCCAAGAAGGCGGCCGAGAAGACCGCCTCTCCGGCCCAGGACTGACCGGCAGGCACGGGCCGCCCCCCTCCGTACGCACAGTGCGGGGGAGGGCGGCCCGTGCCGTCTGGGGCGAATTTGACCCCCCGCGTCGGCCGCCCGTAACCTAGACCGTCGGCGCGTCTGTCGGCGCGCCGCGCCTCTGAGCACCTTCCTCCCGCTCGTCGGGAGAGGCCGCTCGTCCGATTCCGGACCGTCGCGGACCTTCGGGTCCGTGCGGGCGGCTGGCGTCAGAGGTTTCATCCCGAGTGAGAGAGAGATCCGCGTGTACGCCATCGTGCGCAGCGGTGGTCGCCAGCACAAGGTTGCTGTCGGCGACATCGTTGAGGTTGACAAGATTTCCACTGCCAAGGTTGGCGACACGGTCGAGCTCTCGACCCTGCTCGTTGTCGACGGCGACGCCGTGACCAGCGACCCGTGGGTCCTGGCCGGCATCAAGGTCGAGGCCGAGGTCGTGGATCACCACAAGGGCGCCAAGATCGACATCCTGCGCTACAAGAACAAGACCGGCTACCGCCGTCGCCAGGGTCACCGTCAGCAGTACACGGCGATCAAGGTCACCGCGATCCCGACGGCCGCGAAGTAAAGAGGGACTGAGCAATGGCACACAAGAAGGGCGCATCGTCCACCCGGAACGGTCGCGACTCCAACGCCCAGCGGCTCGGCGTGAAGCGCTTCGGCGGTCAGGTCGTCAACGCGGGTGAGATCCTGGTCCGCCAGCGTGGCACCCACTTCCACCCCGGCGCGGGCGTCGGCCGTGGCGGCGACGACACGCTGTTCGCCCTGCAGGCCGGTTCGGTGCAGTTCGGCACCCACCGCGGCCGCAAGGTCGTGAACATCGTTCCGGTCGCCTGATCGGATCTTTCGCGGAGGCGGACCTCACTTCCCGGCACGGGAAGCGGGTCCGCCTTTCGCGTGTTACCAGATAGACATTCCATACGTAACACCCTGGAGGCACCACCATGACCACCTTCGTGGACCGCGTCGAGCTGCACGTCGCCGCGGGTAACGGAGGCCACGGCTGCGCCTCCGTCCACCGGGAGAAGTTCAAGCCGCTCGGCGGGCCCGACGGCGGCAACGGCGGCCGCGGCGGCGACGTGATCCTGGTCGTCGACCAGTCCGTCACCACCCTCCTGGAGTACCACCACTCCCCGCACCGCAAGGCCACCAACGGCAAGCCCGGCGAGGGCGGCAACCGCTCCGGCAAGGACGGCCAGGACCTCGTCCTGAACGTGCCCGACGGCACCGTCGTCCTCGACAAGGCGGGCAACGTCCTCGCGGACCTGGTCGGCCACGGCACCACGTACATCGCCGCCCAGGGCGGCCGCGGCGGCCTCGGCAATGCCGCGCTGTCCTCCGCGCGCCGCAAGGCCCCCGGCTTCGCGCTGCTCGGCGAGCCCGGCGACCTCCAGGACATCGTCCTGGAGCTCAAGACCGTCGCCGACGTGGCCCTCGTCGGCTACCCGAGCGCCGGCAAGTCCTCCCTGATCTCCGTCCTGTCGGCCGCCAAGCCGAAGATCGCGGACTACCCCTTCACCACCCTCGTCCCGAACCTGGGCGTCGTCACGGCCGGCTCGACCGTCTACACCATCGCCGACGTCCCGGGCCTGATCCCGGGCGCCAGCCAGGGCCGCGGCCTGGGCCTGGAGTTCCTCCGCCACGTGGAGCGCTGCTCGGTCCTCGTCCACGTCCTGGACACGGCGACCCTGGAGTCCGACCGCGACCCGGTCTCCGACCTCGACGTCATCGAGGAGGAGCTGAAGCAGTACGGCGGCCTGGACGACCGGCCCCGGATCGTCGTCCTCAACAAGATCGACATCCCGGACGGCCAGGACCTCGCGGACATGATCCGCCCGGACCTGGAGGAGCGCGGCTACCAGGTGTTCGAGGTCTCCGCCGTGGCCCGCACCGGTCTGAAGGAGCTCTCCTTCGCCCTCGCCGGCATCGTCGCCGAGGCGCGCGCCGCCAAGCCGAAGGAGGAGGCGACCCGCATCGTCATCCGCCCGAAGGCCGTGGACGACGCGGGCTTCACGGTCGCGTACGACGAGGCCGAGGAGGTCTACCGGGTGCGCGGCGAGAAGCCGGAGCGCTGGGTCCGCCAGACCGACTTCAACAACGACGAGGCCGTGGGCTACCTGGCCGACCGCCTCAACCGCCTCGGCGTCGAGGACGCGCTGATGAAGGCGGGCGCCCGCGCGGGCGACGGCGTCGCGATCGGCTCCGAGGAGAACGCGGTCGTCTTCGACTGGGAGCCCACCATGATGGCCGGCGCCGAGATGCTCGGCCGCCGCGGCGAGGACCACCGTCTGGAGGCCCCGCGCCCGGCGGCGCAGCGGCGCCGGGACCGGGACGCGGAGCGCGACGAGGCGCAGCGCGAGTTCGACGAGTTCAACCCGTTCTAGCAGTCCCGTTCCAGCGGTTCCGGGCCCCCTCCGGCGGGCCCTGTCCCCGGTCTCGTTCCCAGCCGGCCCCGGTCCCGTTCCGGCAGGTCCCGGCCCGTCGGAGCGGGGCCGGGAAGCCCCTCGACCGGCCGGGGGAGGGGTCCGGGGGCTCCCGTAGGATCCTGCCCGTGAGTACCGTTCCCCCGCCCGAGACCGCGGGCCTGCTCAGCGTCGTCGTCATCGCCTACAACGACGAGGAGCTGGTCGGCGAGGCCGTCAGGTCCGCGCTCGACCAGGGTCCCGTGGTGGCCGAGGTCGTGGCGGTCGACGACCGCTCCGGCGACGGCACGGCGGGGGTGCTCGACGAACTGGCCGCCCTGCACCCCCGGGTGCGGGTGGTGCGCCGCACGGAGAACAGCGGCGGCTGCGGCACCCCGCGCAACGACGGCATCGCGGCCGCCACCGCCCCGTACGTCATGTTCCTCGACAGCGACGACGTCCTGCCGCCCGGCGCCGCCGAGGCCCTGGTCGCCGCCGCGGAGCGGCACCGCGCCCCCGTCGCCGTCGGCGTCTGCGTGCGCCGCGAGCTCCCCGAGGGCAGGGACGTGCGCTGGCAGCCCGCCCTCTACCGGGAACCGGCCGTCCTGGAGACCCCCGAGGAGCTGCGCCCCCTCGTCCACGACACCCTCTGCGTCAACAAGGTCTACGACCGCGCCTTCCTCGACGCGCACGGCATCCGCTTCCCCGACGGCCGGTTCGTCTACGAGGACTTCCTCTTCACCGCCCGGGTGTACGCCGCCGCCCCCCGCGTCGCCGTGGTCCCCGACACCGTCTACGTCTGGCACGTGCGCCGGACCGCCGCCCAGCTGTCGATCTCCCTCGACCGGAAGGACGTCTCCAACTGGCGTTCCCGGATCGCCGCCCACCGCGCGGCCGTCGAGACCTTCGCTGGGGCGGGGCGGACGGACCTCGCCGCCGCCTGCCGCACCAAGTTCCTCGAACACGACCTGCGGATGTACGCCCGGGACCTGCGGCGGCGCGACGCCGGCCACCGCGCCGAGTGGTGGGAGGCCACCCGCGAGCACCTGGCCGGCTTTCGGGAGCCGGAGATCGCCGCCGCCGTCGCCCCCGCCCGCTGGGCCGCCCGCTTCCTGCTGGCCGCGAAGGAGCCGCGCGACCTGCTCCGACTGTCACGGTTGTGTGCCAAACCGGGCCGGCTGCTCCCGCCGTACGCCGGCACCCCCGCCGACGCCGTCTGGGCCGAGGACCTGCCGGAGGCCCGCCTCGACGGTGTGGACCGGCTGCCGCTCGGCGAACTGCCGCTCGTCGTCGACGCCGTCCTGCGCCCCGGCGACCTGACCCTCACGGCACGGGACCTGTACGGGCGGCTCGCGGAGGCCGTCCCCCGTACCGCCGAGGTCGCGTTCCTGCCGCGCGGCGGGGCCGAGCCCGTCCACACCGAACGGGTCGAGCTGCGGGCCGGGACCGACGGGGACGGAACGGAGCCCCACTGGACGGGCCGCGCCCCGGTCCGGCTCAACCGGCTGGTCGGCGCCGGACGGCGGATCGGCCGCCGGGGCGTCCAGCTGTGGGACTTCTCCGTGACGGTGACCTGCGCGAACGGCGAGACGTACACGACCGCGCTCCGGCCGGTGGCCGGAACCCAGCGGCGGTCGGTGCTTCCGAGCAGCCGGTACGGTGTACTCCTGGTGCAGCAGTACACGACGGCGAACGGTTCGCTGGCGGTACGGATGGTGTCCGGTGCCCGGGACGGCTTCCGGGTGGTCAGGGCCCGGTTCCGCCGGTTCGTCCGCAGTTCTCAGTGAAAGGTTTGGGGCGCTATGACTTATCTGATCACCGGTGGTGCCGGATACATCGGCTCGCACGTGGTCCGCGCCATGACGCGGGCGGGCGAGCGGGTCGTCGTCCTCGACGACCTGTCCACGGGCTACGAGACCCGGGTGCCGGAGGGCGTGCCGCTGGTGGTCGGTTCGACGCTCGACCGCGAGGTCCTGGACCGTACGATCGCCGAGCACGGCGTGACCGGCGTCGTCCACCTCGCCGCCAAGAAGCAGGTCGGCGAGTCCGTCGAACTGCCGCTGCACTACTACCGCGAGAACGTCATCGGCCTCACGGTCCTCCTGGAGGCCGTCGCCGCCGCCGGCGTGCGCAACTTCCTCTTCTCCTCCTCCGCCTCCGTCTACGGCATGCCGGACGTCGACCTCGTCACCGAGGAGACCCCCTGCCTGCCGCTGAGTCCGTACGGCGAGACGAAGCTGGCGGGCGAGTGGCTGGTCCGTGCGACGGGCGCCGCCCACGGCATCTCCACGGCCTGCCTGCGCTACTTCAACGTGGCCGGCGCGGCGACCCCCGAGCTGGCGGACACCGGGGTCTTCAACCTGGTCCCGATGGTCTTCGAGCGCCTGGACGCGGGGGAGGCCCCGCGGATCTTCGGCGACGACTACGACACCCCCGACGGCACCTGCGTCCGCGACTACATCCACGTCGAGGACCTGGCCGACGCGCACCTCGTCGCCGCCCGCAAGCTCGCGGAGTGGGCCGAGGCGGGCGAGCCGCGCGACCTGACGGTCAACATCGGCCGCGGCGAGGGCGTCTCCGTCACCGAGATGGTGGCGCTGATCAACGAGATCACCGGCCACACGACCGAGCCCCTGGTCACCCCGCGCCGCCCCGGCGACCCGGCCCGCGTGGTGGCCTCCGCCGACCGCATCGCCGCCGAGCTGGGCTGGAAGGCCCGCCACGACGTGCGCGACATGATCGAGTCGGCCTGGGCCGGCTGGGTCGCGAACCGCGCCGCCGCCGCCGTCTGACGCCGTACGGAACGCACGCGAAAGGGCCGGGGAGTCGCCCTCCCCGGCCCTTTCCCGTACGAAGCCCCGTACGACGGTCTCGCGTCGCGGTCCGTCAGCGCTCCAGGAAGGCGAACAGCGCCTCCCAGCGGTCGGTGATCTCGTCGGGCGAGTACCGCTTCACGTTCTCGAAGGCCGCGTCGCCCATCCGGTCGCGCAGCTCCTTGTCGGAGATCAGCGTGCTGATGTGCCCGCCGAGCTCCGCCGCGTTGCCGAGCCGGGCGAGCAGCCCGTCCTCGCCGTCCCGGATGATCTCCCGGACGCCCGGCGCGCAGTCGAACGCGACGCACGGCACGCCCGCCGCCATCGCCTCCAGGAGGGTGATCGGGAAGCCCTCGGCGCGGGACGCCTGCGCGAACACCGAGGCCCCGGAGAGCGCCCCGAGCACGTCGTTGGTGCGGCCCATCCACTCCACGGACCCGTCGAGGCCCAGCTCGGTGGTCTGCCGCCGCAGCGCCTGTTCCTCGTCGCCGGCGCCGTAGATCCGCAGCTTCCAGTCGGGGTGGCGGGGGGCGGTCTCGGCCCAGGCGTCGAGCAGCATGTCGACGCCCTTCTCGTGCGAGAGGCGGCCGACGGAGACCACGACCTTCTCCTCGCGCGGCACCGGCGCCGACGGCATGAACGGCAGGGCGTTCGGCATGTGCCCGACGTTGTCCATGCCGGCGCGGATCAACTGGTCCGCGTCGCCCGGGGTGAGGGCGAGGAGCCGGTCGACGTCCCGGTAGTGCCGCTTCACCCGGGCGAGCCGGGAGGAGGCGGCACTGGCCGCGTACGACTCGTGGCTCATGCCGATCACCAGGAGGCCCTTGGTGTCGGCGAGCGCCACCCACTCCATCGCCCACACCTGGGTCACGATCACGACCGCGCCGGGCCGGGCGGCGGCGAAGAGCGCCGTCATCCGGTCCGCGCGCTCCCGCATCCCGGCGGCCCGGGCGGCGCGGCGCCGCCGCTCCGCCGCGTTCAGCCGGCCCTTGAGGCCGCGCAGCGGCTTCACCTGCGGGGGGTGGGCGTCGTACAGCGTGGTGGTGTCGTACGGCAGCGGCTCGGGGAACTCGTGCCGCCGCCCGGCCGGGGCGGGGGTGATGCCGATGACGTGCAGCCGGTGGCCGCGGGCGGTGAACTCGCGGGCCATCTGGTGCGTCCAGGTGGTCACGCCGCCCATCTCGTCCACGCTGTTGGAGACGATGAAGACGTCGCGGCCGCCGGACGCGGCGGTCTGGTTGGTCACTTCCCGCTCCCGGTGAAGAACTTGGCGACGATCCGGCGGGCCGCGTCGCCCCGGTCGTACTCGCTGAACTCTGCGTTGAACCGCTGGCGGGCCGCCGCGTACTTGGTGTCGGCCTCGTCCTTGAAGTTGGCGATCACTCCGAAGAGTTCCTCCGCCGTGGCCACGACCGGGCCCGGCGCGCGCTCCTTCAGGTCGAAGTAGGTGCCTCGGTTCTCCTTGGCGTACTCGTCGTAGTCGTAGGTGAAGAAGACCATCGGGCGGTCGAGCAGCCCGTAGTCGAACATCACGGACGAGTAGTCGGTGATCAGCCCGTCCGCGAGGGCGAGGAGCGGGGTGATGTCGTGGTGGGAGGAGACGTCGACGACCCGTCCCCGCACCGACGGCGGCAGCGTCACGCTGTTCAGGTAGTGCGTCCTGATCAGCAGCGTGTGGGTCTCGCCGAAGCGCTCGGCGAACTCCTCGACGTCGAACGGGGCCTTGAAGGCGCGGACCTTGCCGCCCGGGGCGGCCCGGAAGGTCGGCGCGTACAGGAGCACCTTCTTCTCCGGGGCGATGCCCAGCTTCGCGGCGAGCTCGCCGCGCTCCCGGACGCCGGTCTCGGCCTCCTTGCGGCGGGTCTCGGCCAGTTCGTCGTTGCGCGGGTAGCCGACGGGCAGCAGCACCTCGTCGCGGAGCCGGAAGCCCTTCGCGAGGGTCCGCCGGTCGTGCTCGCCGCGGATCAGGAAGTGGTCGAAGCGGTCCAGGGACTTCTGGAAGGCGGCCTGGGCGGCGAGCCCGCGCGCCTTGGTGTTGGGCTCGTCGAAGCCCATCCGCTTGAGGGCGGTGCCGTGCCAGGTCTGGATGTACGTGGTCCCCGGGCGCTTGGCGAGGCGCAGCGGGAAGCCCTGGTTGTCGATCCAGAACTCGGCCTGGGCGAGCGCCCGCAGGTACTGCCAGCTCCAGCGCTTCACGAGGGTGGCGTCCTGGGGGAAGCCGGTCGGCTTCGCGCCCTCGTAGGACCACACGGCCTCGAAGCGGACGCCCTGGCGGCGCATCTCCTCGTAGATCGCCCTGGGGCTGTCGCTGTACTGCTTGCCGAGGTGGCTCTCGAAGACCACGAGGCCCTTGCGGATCGGCAGCTTGCTGTAGAACTCGTGGTAGACGCGCAGCTTGGTCTCGCCCGAGTTCAGGTCCTTCTTGGCCTTCAGGAGGCGGCGCAGGCTCGTCTTCGCCAGCTGGGCGGTGCGCCCGTGCATGGCGCCCTCGATCATCGAGGAGGTGTGCACGGCCGCCTTGCCCTCGGCGGAGAGCACGTAGGAGAGGTTGCCCTTCTTCGTGATCTCGGGGACGAAGCGGTCGGAGACCAGCGTCGTCAGCCGCGGACGGACCTTCAGGGAGCGCGCGTTGTCCAGGGGGGTGCCGCCGACGGAGACCCGGGTGCGCAGCTCCTGGCCGTCGACCGTGAGGATCAGGCGGACGTCCCAGACGGCGTCGATGATGCCGAGCGGGCGCACGGTGCGGGCGACGTCCGCCGTGCCCTCCCACTCGATCCACTCGCCGGCGTGCCGGACCGAGGTCACCGGGATGCGGGCGGCCTTGCCGCCGACGCTGCGGCGGGCCGAGAACTCCAGGACCGCGCCGAGCTTCGCGTCCGGGGCGATCCGGCCCAGCGGGTTGACGACCCGGCCGGCCAGCCTGACGACGCCGTCGGTGCTCTCGTACGAGGTGAGCCGGTTGCCGAGGGCGAGCGTCGTGAGCGGGCGGGTGTGGAAGCCGCGCGCGGTGACGTCGAGGACCTGGCGGCCCTGCTCGGTGTCCAGGTGCCGGTCGCACCAGTAGACCTGCCCGTCGACCTCGGCGAGCGGGGAGGTGAGGCGGCCCGCGTTGGTGAGCGCCTCGGTGGCCGGGAGCAGGTTGTCCCAGTCCTCCTTGCTCAGCAGGTAGGCGCAGATGGCGTGCAGCGGCTGCACCTCCTCGTACGCCCTCGGGTCGATCTCGGCGAGGTAGCCGTTGGCCAGCTCGGCGAACTCGCGCCGGTAGTCCTCGTCGAGCAGCGACAGGTCGCGGAAGTGGAGGACCAGGTCGTGCTTGAGGAACTTGATGTCCTTGCGGTACTTGAGCTCGTCGTAGCCCTTGCTCTCCAGCAGGGCGTCCACCCGGCGGTGTATCTCCATGCGGTGCACGAAGTTGGCGATCTCGTGGCGCCGGTTGCTGATCGACTTGGCGGCGGCGCTCTCCTGCACGTTCCAGTGGTAGACCGTGTTGGGGATGAGCGTGATCCGGCGCGCGGCGACGTAGGCCTGGGCCGAGAAGAGCAGGTCCTCGTAGTGGATGCCGACCGGGAACTCCAGGCCGGCCTCCAGGAGGAACTCCCGGCGGTAGCACTTGTTCGTCGACAGGGTGTCGAAGGTCAGCAGGTCCGGCAGCTCGGTGATCGACTCGATCGTCCGGGTCGTGGAGTAGATCCACGGGTACCAGGGGGTGGTCTTCTTGTGGCGGCTGTCCAGGTGCACGCGGACGCAGAGGCCGGAGACGATGTCGGAGCCGGTGCTCTCGGCGGCGTCGAGCATGTTGCGGCAGGCGTTGCGTTCGAGGACGTCGTCGCTGTCGAGGAACATGACGTAGTCGCCGGCGCACCGCTGGATGCCGTAGTTGCGGGGAGCGCCGCAGCCGCCGCTGTTCTGCGGCAGCTGGAAGGCCCTCACCCGGTCGGGGTGCGCGGCGGCGAGCGCCTGGGCGACCTCGAAGGTGCTGTCCTTGCTGCAGTCGTCGACGATCACCACTTCGACGCCGTGCAGGGTCTGATCCAGCACCGACCGGACGGCCGTCGGGAGACGCTCTGCGTCGTTGTAGGCGATGACGACCACGGAGACGTCAGGCACTTGCACCTCGATCCATTTGTCTTTCCTCCAGACACACCCAAGCTACCTGGTGTTCCCCGTCCGGCTCTTCGTGCCTTTCGGCGGCGCGGGGCCCGCCGCGTTCCGATCGTGGCGGAAGGAACGGGCCCGCGTGACCATCATCCCCGCGTGTCGGGAGTCGCCCGTACGGGCGTTTCCTCACCGGCACCGTTCACATGGGGCCGCGTACGGGGGGAGAAGCCACCGCGAACCCTCTCACGCCGGGCCGGGCGGAGTGACGGGAAACACACCGCCCCGGGGTTCCGCGGGGCGGGACCGGGGAATGGCGGCGGCTCCGGTCGCTCCGGTCGCTCCGGCCGTTTCGACTGTTCCGGCCGTTCCGAGGGGGGAGATCCTGTCTCGCCGATGGTGACTTCTGTCGACCTCGGGATGTCTCATACGGGACGAATGAGTGAAATGCCGCGTATTTCCAAGGTCTTTCCCGATGCCTTATTGTATGGACGACATGCCGACCGGGACGGCCACGCAGGGCGCGCCGGACGGTCATCACCACCTTGTACCGCGCGGTGCCGCTTGAAGAAGAGCCCGGTGGTGGCCCCTCAGAGCGTGCTCTCGTCCATCCTTCTGGAGTGACCGTTCCATGACCAAGCTTTCCGTCGTCGTCCCCTGCTTCAACGAGGAGGACGTGATCGAGCTCTTCGACGCGCGGATGCGTCAGGTGCTCGACACCCTCGCGGTCGACTACGAGATCTGTTACGTGGACGACGGCAGCTCCGACGGAACGCTGGGCAAGCTGCGGGAGATCGCCTCCCGGCACCCGAACGGCACCCAGTATGCCTCCTTCAGCCGCAACTTCGGCAAGGAGGCCGGCATGCTCGCGGGCCTGACCAAGGCCGTCGGCGACGCCGTGGTGATCATGGACGCCGACCTCCAGCACCCGCCGGAGCTGCTCGGCCGCATGCTGGAGCTCTACCACCAGGGCCACGACCAGGTGATAGCGCGACGCACCCGCGAGGGCGACAAGAAGATCCGCAGCGCCCTCAGCCGCACCTACTACCGGGCCGTCAACCGCTGGGTCGACGTGGAGCTCACCGACGGCGTCGGCGACTTCCGGCTGCTCTCCCGGCCCGCCGTGGACGCGCTGCTCTCGCTCCCCGAGTACAACCGCTTCTCCAAGGGCCTCTTCTCCTGGATCGGCTTCGACACCGTCACCTTCGACTACCAGAACGCCGCGCGCGAGGGCGGCGAGACGAAGTGGAAGTTCAGCTCCCTGCTCAACTACGGCATGGACGGGCTGATCTCCTTCAACAACCGTCCGCTGCGGATGGCCCTCTGGCTCGGCATGATGCTGACCGGCCTCGCCGCCGTGTACGCGGTCTGGGTCGCGGTCAACGCCATCACCCAGGGCGTCGACGCGCCCGGCTACGTCACCCTGGTCGCGATCATCGTGGGCCTCGGCGGTGTGCAGATGATGATGCTGGGGCTGATCGGCGAGTACATCGGCCGCATCTACTACGAGACCAAGCGCCGGCCGCACTTCCTCGTCAAGGAGACCCACCGCTCCCTCGACAGCGCGACCGCCGGCCGCACCATCGCCGACCGCGCCGCCGACCACCTGCGCGTCGCGACCACCGAGCGGGAGCGCTGATGGGGACGGGCCGGGAGGAGCGACCCGGCCCGGTCGGAGAGACCGGTCACGCGGTCGGTGAGGGTGCCGGACCTGTGGGCTCCGGAACCGGTTCCGGTCCCGGTCCCGGTCCCGGTCCGGGTCCCGCCGAGGGTGCAGGACCTGCCGTTTCCGGTTCAGGTTCCGCCGGGGGCGCCGGTTCCGCCGGACGGGCCTCCGCCCGGCGGGCGCGGCTCGCGGAGATCATCCGCTTCGGTCTGGTGGGCGGGATCAACACCGGCACGTTCTTCGGGTTCTACCTGCTCCTGCACCCGTGGATGCCGTACCTCGCCGCGAACTCCCTCGCCTTCGTGCTCAGCATGATCGGCTCCTTCTTCCTCAACACCTACTTCACCTACCGCACCCGCCCCACCTGGAAGAAGTTCGCCCTCTTCCCCCTCGCCAACCTCACCAACTTCGTGGTGCAGAGCACCGGCCTGTTCGTGCTCGTCACCTTGGCCGGAATGAACGAAAGGATCGCGCCACTCGTGGCGGCAGTCGTCGCGATCCCCTTCACCTACCTGATCTCCCAGCGGATCCTGGTGCCCCGCGGCAACGACGCGGCCCCCGGCGCGTCCGCCGCGTCCGGCCCGTCCGGTCCGGGGAGCGAAACGGACGAGCGGCAGCCCTCCCGGCTCGCGTAGATTGCCCTGGCGGCCGGAGCGCGCAGCGCCCGGCGCCACGGACGGCGAGTGAGGACGACGCAGGTGACGACGCAGGTGACGGGTCAGACGGACAGCGCGAGGCAGTACGTGACGGAGGCCCGCAGGATCGTCGTCAAGGTCGGCTCCTCCTCCCTCACCACCGCCTCCGGAGGCCTCGACGCCGACCGGGTCGACGCCCTCGTGGACGTGCTCGCCAAGGTCCGCAGCGGCGGCGAGAAGGAGATCGTCCTCGTCTCCTCCGGCGCCATCGCCGCGGGCCTCGCCCCGCTCGGCCTCACCCGACGCCCCAAGGACCTCGCCCGCCAGCAGGCCGCCGCCAGCGTCGGCCAGGGCCTGCTCGTGGCCCGCTACACCGCCTCCTTCGCCCGTTACGGCGTCCGCGTCGGCCAGGTCCTCCTCACCACCGACGACACCAGCCGGCGCGCCCACTACCGCAACGCGTACCGGACCCTCGACCAGCTCCTCACCATGGGCGCGCTGCCCGTCGTCAACGAGAACGACACCGTCGCCACGGACGAGATCCGCTTCGGGGACAACGACCGGCTCGCCGCCCTCGTCGCCCACCTCGTCCGCGCCGACCTGCTCGTGCTGCTCTCCGACGTCGACGGGCTCTACGACGGCGACCCGTCCAAGCCCGGCACGTCGAGGATCACCGAGGTCACGGGCCCCGAGGACATCGCCCACGTCGAGATCGGCTCGGCCGGCAAGGCGGGCGTCGGCACCGGCGGCATGGTCACCAAGGTCGAGGCGGCCCGGATCGCCGCCGCCGCCGGCATCCCCGTCGTCCTCACCTCCGCGAGCCGCGCCGCCGACGCCCTCGCGGGCCGGGACACCGGCACGTACTTCCACCGCACCGGCCGCCGTTCCGCCGACCGGCTCCTCTGGCTCGCCCACGCCTCCACCCCGCAGGGCTCCCTCTCTCTCGACGACGGGGCCGTCCGCGCGGTCGTCGAGGGCAAGAAGTCCCTGCTCGCGGCCGGTGTCGCGGCCGTCGAGGGCGACTTCGTGGCCGGTGACCCGGTCGAGCTGCGCGACGCCGCCGGCCGGGCCGTCGCCCGCGGCCTCGTCAACTTCGACGCCAAGGAGCTCCCCCGGATGCTCGGGCGCTCCACCCACGAGCTCGCCAGGGAGCTGGGGCCGGAGTACGAGCGCGAGGTCGTCCACCGCGACGACCTCGTCGTCATCGCCTGACCGCGCGCCCCGGCCGGACGCACCCCCAGTCGGACGCGCCCCCGGCCGGACGCGCCCTCGGCCGGGCGTCTCGCCGGCCGCGTGCCGCGCACCGTACGCCATCCGTCGAACGCCTCCGCCGAAACGGCTGAAACTGCGGCCATCCGGAAGGGACGTTCACCAAAACCGCCCCAAGTGCCGCCTCGGACTGGTCAACTTTGTCTCGGGGGTTAAGAGCAAGGCGGGGTACAGCACCACACGCATCACACAGGAGGTCGCCGGTGAGACGAGCGCGCCCAGGGGCGCCGCCCCGTGGGACTGCCGAACGCGTCCTGACCAGCGTCGAGGCCGGAGCCGACTTCGACGCGTCACGGGACGGGTCCACGGACAGGAAGACCGAGACCACCACCGACACGCATGAGGCACGCGAGACACGTGAGGCACGCGCCGAGGAACGGCCCGTGTCCAAGCTCTGGCACATCACCCTCAGCGTCTCGGGCGTGGAGTCGCCGCTGAAGGAGGTGCGCCGGGGGCTCGAACAGCTGGCCCACGACCATCCCTTCCTGCTGACCAGCCGCTACGCCAACGATCACGCCGAGATCCGGTACTGGGAGGAGGCCCGCGACCTGCACGACGCCGCGGCCGTCGCCCTGCGCCTGTGGGGCGAGCACCGGCAGACCGCCAAGCTGCCGCCCTGGGAGATCGTGGGCCTGGAGGTCATCGACCGCGAGACCTACCACCAGCGGATCGCGGAGGGCTACGGCCCGCCGCCCGCCGCCCCGGTCGGCGTCCACCCCTACTGAGGGGCGGGACCCCCGACCAGGGCGTCCGGGCCGTGTCCGGGGGCACGCCCCGGGCCGTGCCCGGGAGCCCGTCCAGGGATACGTCTCGGAGTGCGGGATACGTGAGGGATGTCCGCAGGGGTGCCAGTACCCTGCGGACATGACCTCGCTCACGCCCCTCGACGACCTCTCCCCGGTCACCCGGGCCGCCCACCGGGCCCGCGCCGCCGCCGCCGAAATCGCGCCACTCCCGCGCGCGGTCAAGGACGAGGCACTCCTCGCCGTCGCGGACGCCCTCGAAGCGCGCACCGCCGAGATCGTCGAGGCCAACGCCGTGGACATCGCCAAGGCCCGCGAGGCCGGGACCAGCGAGGCCATCGTCGACCGGCTCACCCTCACCCCCGAGCGCGTCCGGGCCATCGCCGCCGACGTCCGCGACGTGGCCGCGCTGCCCGACCCCGTCGGCGAGGTCGTCCGCGGCTCGACCCTCCCCAACGGCATCGACCTGCGCCAGGTCCGCGTCCCCCTCGGCGTCGTCGGCATCATCTACGAGGCCCGCCCGAACGTCACCGTCGACGCCGCCGCCCTCTGCCTCAAGTCCGGCAACGCCGTCCTCCTCCGCGGCTCCTCCTCCGCGTACGCCTCCAACAACGCCCTGGTGGCCGTCCTGCGCGACGCCGTCGGGGGCGCCGGGCTGCCCGCCGACGCGGTCCAGCTCGTCCCCGGCGAGTCCCGCGACTCGGTCCGCGAGCTGATGCGCGCCCGCGGCCTCGTCGACGTCCTCATCCCGCGCGGCGGCGCCTCCCTCATCAAGACCGTCGTCGAGGAGTCCACCGTCCCGGTCATCGAGACCGGCACCGGCAACTGCCACGTCTACGTCGACGCCGAGACCGACCTCGACACGGCCGTGGACGTCCTGATCAACTCCAAGGCCCACCGGGTCAGCGTCTGCAACGCCGCCGAGACCCTCCTCGTCCACCGGGACGTCGCCGAGGCCTTCCTGCCCCGGGCCCTCGACGCCCTCGCGGAGGCCGGCGTCACCGTCCACGCCGACGAGCGGACCCTCGCCCTCGCCGAGGGCTCCAAGGCCACCGTCGTCCCGGCCACGGAGGAGGACTGGGAGACCGAGTACCTCTCGTACGACATCGCCGCCGCCGTGGTCGACTCCCTCGACAAGGCCGTGGAGCACATCCGGACGTGGTCCTCCGGCCACACCGAGGCGATCGTCACCACCTCGCAGGCCGCGGCCCGCCGCTTCACCCAGCTGGTCGACTCCACCACGGTCGCCGTGAACGCCTCCACCCGGTTCACGGACGGCGGCCAGTTCGGCTTCGGCGCCGAGATCGGCATCTCCACCCAGAAGCTGCACGCCAGGGGTCCCATGGGCCTTCCCGAGCTGACCTCCACCAAGTACATCGTCACCGGCGACGGTCACGTGCGGTAACACCTCCTTCGGTATCCACTTCCGTTTTTCGCCACGTACGGGCTTTCGGGACGGGCAGGGAGGGTTCGCACTCTCCCTGCCCAAAACCCCCTTCCGGGGCTACCCTGAACCCGTGCCGGACGACGTGGGGGACAGGCCGTTCCAGAACGGCGGAGACCCCGAGGACTCTGTCGACCGCGGAGGCGCTGACGAGGTCCACGCCGCCGTGGTCTTCGACGAGGAGTTCGTCCGGGCCGCCCCCGTCCACGAGCCGACCGCGGTCGAGCGGCTCCTCGCCGCCGCCCAGGCCCGTGCCGAGGCCGAGTCGGCCCGCGCCCGCGCGGGCGGCGGGCCGGCCGACGACGACCTCTACGAGGACGGCCACGACCCGCTGGGCCTCACCTACGAGCCCGACGACATCGGTGACGACGACAGCCCCTACGGGCCCCACGGCGGCGCCCTGCGCCCCTACCGGGGCAGCGCCCGCTGGCACCGGCCCGTCGCCTGGGTCCTCGCCCTCGTCATGGGGGTCGGCATGGTCGCCCTCGCCTTCAGCGCCGTCTACCGGGGCGCCGCCGCCAACCGCCAGGACCAGGTCCCGCCGCCCGCCACCACCGGGGTCGACGCACCGACCCCGAACCCGGCCCCGCCCGCGGCCCACGCCCCCGCCGTACGCTCCGCGTCCCCCGGATAGCCCTCACCCGGCCCTCCGGATCCGAATCGGCCCCGGGACCGCCCCGCACCTTCTCCGAGCCCTCGCCGGGCCGTGACCCCGCTGCGTTTCCGTGAGCGCCCCGTCACTCCCCGTGTGACCCCGATGGCGGAATTCCTCGGAACTTGTCGTGTACCTGGGCGTTTACCGAAGCCCCCGCAGACCTACCCTGAAGGTATGGCAGGGCGTGGCGACCCGCCTGAGGGGACACCCGAGGGGTTCCCCGGCGGTGGTGAGGACGAGTACCGATCCGTCGTCTTCGACGAGGCGTTCGTCCGTGCTGCCCACCTTCAGGAGTTCTCGGCCCGGGAGCGGATGGGCGAACACGCCCAGGCCGTCCGCAGCCTCCCCACCGAAACCGCCCGGAGCGGCTCCCGCCAGGCGTTCCTGCTCGTCCTGCTCGTCCTCCTCGCCTTCGGCACCGCCGTCTACCTGGGCGTCCGCAACCCTTACCAGCCCCCCGTCGACCAGCGCGCCGAACCCCTGCGGACCACCCTCGTCCGGCTCGCCCCCCGGGACCCCGTCCCCGGCGGCGAACCCGCGTGGCTCTTCGCCCGCAGCCCGGCCGCCGAGTACCGCGTCGGAGCCGCCGGCGTCAACCTGCCGGTCGCCGGACGCACCACCCACTTCGCCGCGAGCCAGGTCGTCGCCGCCCTCGACATCGCCAGGAAGTACCTCACCGCCTCCTCCCTGGACCCCGAGGTCCTGAGCGGCGCCACCGTGCGGCCCGTACGCCTGCTGCTCGACCCCGACCAGCTGGCGCAGTTCGACCGGAGCGTCGAAACGCCCGCCGACGACGGCCGCCACGCCCTCGCCGCCTGGCTCGTCCGCTTCGACCCCCGGGAGGTCGCCCTCGCGGACCCCGCCGTCCGGGTCCAGGGCACCCTCCGCTTCGAGGAGACCGGACCCGACACCCTGGACGTCACGGCGGACCACACGTACACCTACGCCCTCCGCCCGGCTGCCCGAGGCGCCGGACCGGTGGCCGCGGCGTCCCTCTTCACCGTCCACCGCGTGGTGCACTTCCGCTTCGACCGCGAGGACCTGCGGGCGCACCGCGCCGAGCTCCTGAGCAGCACCTCGGAGGCCGGACCGCAGGCCTGCGACACGGACACCACGGGCTCCCTGAAGCCGCTCCTGGCGGGGGCGCGGGCCGCCGAGGCGGGCGGCGGCCCGGCGGTCACCGACCCGTACGCCACGGACCGGCCCGCCGCCCCCTCGCTGTGCGGAGCGCTGGCCCCGCGGGCTCAGCCCTCGTTCTGACCGTTCCCGGCGTCGCCCCGGGCCTCGTCGTCCCCGGCCGAGGCCTTGCCGCCGTCCGCCTTCGCGGAGCCCTGGCCGCCGAACCGGTTGCGCAGCCGGCCGCCCAGGTCGCCCGCCAGGTCACCGGCGCCGCCGGCTATGTCCCCGACCAGCTTGAACAGCGGATCCTTGCTGTTCCGCACGGTCTCGGCGTAGTGCCCGGCCGACTCGCGGAAGGAGTCCGAGACCGAGGCGTCCTTGTCCTCCGAGCGCTTCGGGTAGTGCCCGTCCATGATCCGCTGGAAGTCCCGGCTCTCCGACCACTTCTTCAGCTCCGCCGCCCGGACGGCCGTGAAGGGGTGCGAGCGCGGCAGCACGTTGAGGATCTTCAGGACCGAGTCCCGCAGGTCCCCGGCCTTCTCGTACTCGTCGGCCTGGGCGAGGAACGCGTCCACGTTCATCTCGTGCAGGTGGTTGCCGCCGGCGATCTTCATCAGACCGCGCATCGAGGCCCGCACGTCCTGCCCGACGAGCAGCCCGG
The DNA here is from genome assembly GCA_000716465.1 of Streptomyces bikiniensis. Taxonomy (GTDB): domain Bacteria; phylum Actinomycetota; class Actinomycetes; order Streptomycetales; family Streptomycetaceae; genus Streptomyces; species Streptomyces bikiniensis. The sequence goes on along the minus strand of JNWL01000012.1, from coordinate 83,940 downwards.
CCCGGTCGGCGGAGAGCTCCGACTTGCGGAACCACTCGCGCAGCGCCGTCACGATGGCCGTGATCGCGACCGTCCCCAGCGGAATCCAGGCGATCTTGAGCGCCAGATTGGTGAGGAACAGCAGGACCGTGCGGTACACGGCGTGCCCGGAGAGGGCGTGCCCCACCTCGTGGCCGACGACGGCCCGCATCTCCTCCTCGTCGAGGAGCTCCACGAGGCCGGTGGTGAGCACGATGATCGGCTCGTCCAGACCGATGCACATCGCGTTGGGCTTCGGGTCCTGCGTCACGTACATCGGCGGGACCTTCTCCAGGTCCAGGATGTAACAGGCGTCCCGCAGCATGTCGTTGAGGTGACTGAACTGCGCGTCGCTCACCCGGACGGAGTCCGAGAGGTAGAGAAGTCGCAGACTGCGCTCCGGCAACAGCCCGCTGAGTGCCTTGAAGGCCGTGTCGAAGCCGCTGAGCTTGCGCAGCGCCACCAGCGCCGAGCGGTCGGCCGGATGCTCGTAGGCCCGCGAGGAGATGCCCGGGAACCGCTTCCGCTGCCTGCTCGGCGCGCTCCCGTGGTCGTTCTCGGTCATGGATGCCCCCTGTTCGTACGAGTCGGTGCTCGTCCCCCTGACTGCCCCCAGACTAGGCGCTGGCGCTACCGTGGGGCGGGGCCTGTGGATAACTCGGGCACCGAGGACGACCGAAGGGCACGACCGACATGCCGGACACAGCCGCCACCATCGACGCCGCGGCCGCCCTGCTCGCCGCCGCCGCGGACCAGGGACCGGGCGACACGCTCCGGACCGTGCTGCTCGCCTCGATCGTGGGCGGGGTCCTGCTCGCCTGGTTCCTGCTGCGCGGCTACCGCACCGGCGACACCGGCGACACGGCCGCCCCGGGCGGGGACGGCACCGCCGGGACGGGCGACAACACGGAGCGCGACGCGAACGCCTGAGTCGGCGTGAGCGCGTCCGGATGCCCCGCATACGATGTGCGCGAAGTCTCCGCTCCCATCCCCGATCGTTAGGTCTGCCGAAGATGAGCCTCCACAGCGCCGCCGCCCACCTGGTCACCCTCGCCGAGGGTGCCGAGCACGGCGGCAACCACGAAAGCCTCAACCCCTACCTCACCGGCTTCGGTGCCCTGGGCGCCCTGCTTCTGCTGCTGTGGATCACCACCCGCTTCAACCGCGACCGCTGAACCGGCACCGCTGATCCGGCGGCCGTCGCCGTGCCAGTAGGCTCTGCACGCATGGGAGAGCAGGAAGTGCCTACTGGCGGGCGCGGCAAGCGCCGACTCGGCGTGATGGGCGGAACCTTCGACCCGATCCACCACGGACACCTGGTGGCGGCCAGCGAGGTCGCCGCCCTGTTCCACCTCGACGAGGTGGTGTTCGTGCCGACCGGGCAACCGTGGCAGAAGAGCCACAAGGCCGTGTCCGCGCCCGAGGACCGCTATCTGATGACGGTCATCGCCACGGCGTCCAACCCGCAGTTCTCGGTCAGCCGGATCGACATCGACCGCGGCGGCGCGACCTACACCATCGACACCCTGCGGGACCTGCGCTCCCTCAACGACGACTCGGACCTCTTCTTCATCACCGGGGCCGACGCGCTGTCGCAGATCCTCACCTGGCGCGACGCGGAGGAACTCTTCTCGCTCGCCCACTTCATCGGCGTCACCCGCCCGGGGCACGACCTCACCGACGACGGGCTGCCCAAGGGAGGGGTCTCGCTCGTCGAGGTCCCCGCGCTCGCCATCTCCTCCACCGACTGCCGGGCGAGGGTCGCGCAGGGCGATCCCGTCTGGTATCTGGTGCCGGACGGCGTGGTGCGCTACATCGACAAGCGCCAGTTGTACCGCGGCCAGTGAGCTTCGGGGAGGGGCACCGGTGAACGACCAGCAGCACCCGTACGATCCGTACCGTCCGCAGCCGCAGATCATCGGCTACGACGAGTACGGACAGCCGGTGTACCAGCAGCCGCAGGCGCAGCAGCAGCCCGCGCAGCACTACGACCCGTACGGTCAGCAGCCTTCGCGGCAGCAGCAACAACAGCAGCAGACGTACGGCTACGACCCCTACGCCCAGCAGCAGCCGCAGCAGGCCCAGCAGCCGCAGCAGCCCTCGTACGACCCGTACGGGCAGCAGGGCTACGCCTACCCCTCCTACGACTCCTACGACGCCGGGACGGGGGCCGGGACCGGACAGCAGTGGGCCGTCCAGCCGCAGCAGCCCCAGACCCAGCCGCAGCACCGTCCTGAGCCGCAGGCCCAGCCGCAGGTCCGGTCCGAGTCCGTCCGGCCGGCCCCCGAGGCCCCGGCCGCGCCCGTCGCCGCCCCGCCCGGCGTCCCCGGCCAGCGCCCCGCCTCCGAACGGTCCGCCCCGGGTCGGACCCCCTCCGAGCGCCCCGCCCCGTCCCGTACGGGCGGCGACGACCGCGAGTACCGCACCGAGCAGTTCTCGTTCATCGAGGAGCCCGACGAGGACTCCGAGGACGTCATCGACTGGCTCAAGTTCACCGAGAGCCGCTCGGAGCGGCGCGAGGAGGCCAGGCGGCGGGGCCGCAACCGGATCGTCGCGCTCGTCGTCGTCCTCGTGCTCGCCGCCGTCGGCGGCGTCGGCTACCTGTGGTCCGCGGGTCTGCTCCCCGGCACCTCCGCCCCCGAGGAGAAGGGGGGTACCGCGACCGGCCCCCAGAAGCGCGACACCATCGTGGTCCACCTCCACGACACCGCGAACGGCGGAACCTCCACCGCCCTCCTCGTGGAGAACGCGACCACCCGCCAGGGCACCACCGTCCTGCTCCCCAACTCCGTCGTCGTCGCCGACGCCGAGGGCTCCGCGACCACCCTCGGCAAGTCGGTCGAGGACGACGGCTCCAGCGGCACCCGGGAGTCGATCGGCAACCTCCTCGGCACCAGGATCACCGGCACCTGGCGCCTGGACACCCCGTACCTGGAGAACCTGGTCGAGGTCGTCAGCGGCATCGAGACCGACACCGACACCGACGTGCCCGCCCCCAAGGGCGGCGAGCCACTCGTCAAGCAGGGCGAGAAGCAGACGCTGAACGGCCGCGCCGCCGTCGCCTACGCCACCTACCGGGCCCCCGGCGAGGCCGACGCCAAGCAGCTCCAGCGCTTCGGTCAGGTCCTGTACGGAGTGCTGCGGAAGATCTCCGACGACCCCGCGGCCGCCACGGTCACCATCGAGACCCTCCAGCAGATCCTCGACCCCTCGCTCCCCGAGAAGGACCTCGGCGCCTCCCTGGCCAAGCTCGCCGAACACGCCAAGGTAGGCGCCTACAAGACGGCCGTGCTCCCGGTGGAGGAGGACGGCGCCCTGACCGACGGCGCGAGCGACAGCGTCGTGAAGGACATCCTCGGAGGCAAGGTCACCGCCCCCGAGGCGGACGGCATCACCCGCGTCTCCCTGAAGGACGGCTCCGGCAGGAACGCCGCCGAGGCGGCCCGGATCGTACTGGCCAACGGCGGCTACGCCATCGTGGGCGCCACCGGGGCACCGGCCCAGGAGAAGTCGCAGGTCCTCTACGGTGACGACGCCCGGAAGGCGGCGGCCGCCGAGGTCGCCAAGACGCTGGGCCTGCCGGACACCTCGGTCCGCAAGGGCGAGACCACGGGGACGGCCGCCGTCACCGTCGTCCTGGGCCGCGACTACAAGGCCTCCGGAGCCGGCTAGGGCCTGTCCGGCGGATCATGGCCGGGGCCGACCGGGGCGCCGCCGGCCGCGCCCCGGAAAAGCCAGACGGCGCCGTCGGCGGTCCGTGAGACCCTGGAGGGGTACTGGACCGCCGACGAAAGCCTGCTTGTGACCGCTACGGACCGTTCCATCGAGCTCGTCAAGACCGCCGCCCAGGCGGCCGCCGACCGGCTCGCGCACGACATCATCGCGTACGACGTCAGCGACGTGCTGTCGATCACCGACGCCTTCCTGCTCGCCTCCGCGCCCAACGACCGCCAGGTCAAGTCGATCGTCGACGAGATCGAGGAGCGACTGCTCAAGGAACTCGGCGCCAAGCCGGTCCGCCGCGAGGGCGACCGCGACGCGCGCTGGATCCTGCTGGACTACGTCGACATCGTCGTCCACGTCCAGCACAGCGAGGAGCGGGTCTTCTACGCCCTGGAGCGGCTGTGGAAGGACTGCCCCGAGCTGGAGCTGCCCGAGGACGCCGTGAAGACCCGTGGCAAGGGCGCCGAGCACGCCGCCCTGACCGGCGTCGACACCTCCGGCCACGCCTCCGGCCTCCCCGACGGACCGGACGGTGAGCTGAGCTGAGCGCCACCAGGGGCGGCACCGGCCGCCGCATCGTCCTCTGGCGCCACGGCCAGACCTCCTGGAACCTGGAGCGGCGCTTCCAGGGCTCGACCGACATCGAGCTGACGGAGACCGGCGTCGCCCAGGCACGCCGGGCCGCACGGCTACTCGCCGCGCTCCAGCCGGACGCCATCGTGGCCTCCGACCTCAAGCGGGCGGCGGCCACCGCCGCCGAGCTCGCCGCGCTCACCGGCCACGACGTCGCCCACGACGCCGCGCTGCGCGAGACGTACGCGGGGGAGTGGCAGGGACTGACCCACGACGAGATCGTGGCGCGGTACGGCGAGCAGTACGCCGCGTGGAAGCGCGGCGAGCCCGTGCGCCGGGGCGGCGGCGAGCTGGAGACCGAGGTGGCCGACCGGGCCGCTCCCGTGGTCCTGGAGCACGCCGACAAGCTCCCGGACAACGGCACGCTCGTCGTGGTCAGCCACGGCGGCACCATCCGTACCACCATCGGCCGGCTCCTGGGCCTGGAGTCCCGGCACTGGGAGAGCCTGGGCGGGCTCTCGAACTGCTGCTGGTCCGTCCTCGGCGAGGGCGCGCGCGGCTGGCGCCTGATGGAGCACAACGCCGGCACACTGCCCGAGCCGGTCCTCGGCGACGACGACTGAGCCCCGTCGAGCCCCGCGGCGGGCCCGCCGGACCCGGATTTCACTTTCCGGCAGGTCACAGGCTAGAGTTCTTCTTGTTCGCAGCGCGGAGCGCGAAGAACACGAGGGGCTATAGCTCAGTTGGTAGAGCGCCTGCATGGCATGCAGGAGGTCAGGAGTTCAATTCTCCTTAGCTCCACAGTCACCGAATCCCGTCCCCACCAGGGGGCGGGATTCGTCGTTTCGCCCCGTTGTGCCGAGTACGCCGGCCCCCTTGCGGAGCCATGGCAGAATCGGACGGCCGGAGGGGGACAGGATCCGGACGGGAGGGTGGCCCACGTGCTCGGCGACAACGGCAGGGTGTCCTGTTGGTGCACGACCAGGTGTACGACGGGGCGCGCGACCTGCGGCCACAGCTGGAGCTGACTGATGGGTGCACACAGGCGGAAGTGCGACTGGTGCGGCAGCGGCACGCCCATCGTGCGCGACATGGATCCCGTCAACCCGGATTTCCAGTACTGGTGCGAGGAGTGCGCTCGGGCGCTGATCATAAAAGGCGACCCGATCGAGACCTACCGCGAGCTGGAGGGGGAGCCGATCTACGGCCGGCTCCTCGACGAGCACTGCACCCTCAAGCGGTTCTACTCCTTCGCCACGGCCTGAGGCTCCCGCTCCGGCGCGGTCCGGGGTTCCTGCTCCGGCGTGACCTGGCGCTCCTGTTCCGGTACGGCCTCCAGGAGCGGCTGCGACGTCCCCGTACCGGTCCCCGTCCCGCGCCCGGCCCCCTCCCCGTGCCCGGCTTCCGTCCCGCGCAGCTTCCGTCGCGTCAGCACGTACCCCGCGAGCAGCACCGTCGTCGTCAGCGGATAGACGGCGGAGAGCAGCATCTGGCCCGCGTTCTGGTCCAGTTCGGGGCGGCCCGGGTCGTGCGGGACCCACCACAGCGCGAACGACGCGAACACCAGGGCCACCGGCCCCGCCACCCGCCACGCGCGCGTGGCGCGGTCCGCGAGCAGGATCAGCAGCGGCACGCACCACACCCAGTGGTGGGACCACGAGATCGGACTGATCATCAGCGCCGTGAACGCGCAGACGACCACCGCCACGGCCCTGTCGCCGCGCAGCGCGGCCCGTACCGCCACCACCATCGCGGCGCAGCCCATGAGGGCCGCCGTCACCGCCCACCACATGCCCGGGTCGTCGGTGTGCATCAGCCGGGCCAGGACGCCGCGGATCGACTGGTTGGCGGTCTCCTCGGCGAAGCCGACCCGGCCCGTTTCGAACAGCGTCTCCGTCCAGAACTTCTTCGAGTCCGCGGGCAGGACGACCGCCACGGCCAGCGTCGTCCCGAGGAACACCCCGGTCGCCGTCGCCGCCGTGCGCAGCCACCAGTTCCACGACCGGTCCCCGCGCCACAGCAGCACGCCCGCGACGAGCAGCAGGACCACGAAGAGCCCCGGTGTGAGTTTCACCGCGGTCGCCAGGCCGATGCCCAGGCCGGCCCAGCGGCTGCCCTCGCGCCGCGTGAGGTCCCAGAGCACCGCCACGGCTATGAGCAGGTTGATCTGGCCGTACCGCAGGGTCGTCCACACCGGCTCGCACCAGACCACCACCGCGGCGATCCAGAACGTCGCGCGCCACAGGTCCGCGCGGGACAGGGACGGGCGGACCAGCTGGACCGACAGCTGGACCAGGGTGACCACCAGGAGCAGGTTCCCCCCGGTGGTGAGCGTCCGCATCAGCGGAACGCCCACCAGGGTCAGCGGGACGAACAGCAGGGCCGCGAAGGGCGGGTACGTCATGCCGAGGTTCGCCGAGGTGGCGCGCATCGCGTACAGGTCGCCGCCGGCCCGGACCGTCTCGCCCTCGGCCCGGTAGACCATCACGTCGAGCATGTTCACGTGGGCGAGGCGTTGCGCCACCCAGAATGCCGCGAACGAGAGCAGGCAGACCGCCGCGGCGGTGACCAGGGGCCACGGCCGGGCACGGGTTTTCGAGAGCACGGAGACGGACACAGTCGGCGACCCTACCCGGCGGCCCGGAGGGGCCCCGGTAATCGATTTGGAGATCTGCCGGGGAGCCGGTTAATGTTCTGTCTGTCGCCGCGAGGGAAACCGGAACGGAGACGGAAAGCAAGGGGCTATAGCTCAGTTGGTAGAGCGCCTGCATGGCATGCAGGAGGTCAGGAGTTCAATTCTCCTTAGCTCCACAGGAACTCCACGGATCTTCGTGGAGGAGAAAGCGGGCCACCCGGATCGGGTGGCCCGCTTTCTCGTGTCCCGCCCCTGGAACGCCGGTGCGGCCCGCGCGGCCGCTGCGGTACCCTGGCGCCATGCGTGCCGTACGCCTCCTGCTTACCGAGCCGCGCTGACCAGTCCCGACGGACGACAGACGTTCCGTCGGAGTCGGCGCGGCATCCCCTCCTGTGCGAGGGGATTTTTCGTTTCGGGCAGTCAGTGGCCGTGGGCAGAGACGATCGATGGAGCTTCAAGGACCATGACCGAGATCAATACGGCCGCCGAGACGGCGGCCCCGCATCGCTACACGGCGGCCATGGCCGCCGACATCGAGGCACGCTGGCAGGACTTCTGGGACGCCGAGGGCACCTACGAGGCCCCGAACCCCACCGGTGACCTGGCGGGCGATCCCGCGGTCGCCGCGCGCCCCAAGAAGTTCATCATGGACATGTTCCCGTACCCCTCGGGCGCGGGACTGCACGTCGGCCACCCGCTGGGCTACATCGCGACGGACGTCTTCGCCCGCCACGCGCGCATGACCGGCCACAACGTGCTGCACACCCTGGGCTTCGACGCCTTCGGCCTGCCGGCCGAGCAGTACGCCGTGCAGACGGGCACGCACCCGCGGGTGTCCACCGAGGCCAACATGGAGAACATGAAGGTCCAGCTGCGCCGGCTGGGCCTGGGCCACGACAAGCGCCGGTCGTTCGCCACGATCGACCCGGAGTACTACAAGTGGACCCAGTGGATCTTCCTGCAGATCTTCAACTCCTGGTACGACACGGAGGCCGGGAAGGCCCGTCCGATCGCCGAGCTGGTCGAGCAGTTCGCCGACGGCACCCGTGAGGTCCCCGGCACCACGCGCGCGTGGAGCGAGCTGAACGCCGCCGAGCGCGCCGACGTCCTGGGCGAGTACCGCCTGGCGTACGCCTCCGACGCGCCGGTCAACTGGTGCCCCGGCCTGGGCACCGTCCTGGCCAACGAGGAGGTCACCGCCGACGGGCGCTCCGAGCGCGGCAACTTCCCCGTCTTCAAGTCCAAGCTGCGCCAGTGGAACATGCGGATCACCGCCTACGCGGACCGCCTGCTGGACGACCTGGACGCGCTGGACTGGCCCGAGGCCATCAAGCTGCAGCAGCGGAACTGGATCGGCCGCTCCGAGGGCGCCCGCGTCGACTTCCAGGTCGGCGACGCCGGGTCCATCACCGTCTTCACCACCCGCCAGGACACCCTGTTCGGCGCCACCTACATGGTCCTGGCGCCCGAGCACGACCTGGTCGAGAGGATCGTCCCGGCCGCCTGGCCCGAGGGCACCCACGACGTGTGGACCGGTGGCCACGCCACCCCCGCCGAGGCCGTCGACGCCTACCGCAAGCAGGCCGCCTCCAAGTCCGACGTGGAGCGCCAGGCCGAGGCCAAGGACAAGACCGGCGTCTTCACCGGCGCGTACGCGACCAACCCGGTCAGCGGCGAGCGGGTCCCGGTCTTCATCGCCGACTACGTCCTGATGGGCTACGGCACCGGCGCCATCATGGCCGTCCCGGCGCACGACAGCCGCGACTTCGCCTTCGCGCGCGCCTTCGAGCTGCCGATGCGCTGCGTCGTGGAGCCCTCGGACGACCGCGGCACCGACCCGTCCACCTGGGACGACGCCTTCGCCTCCTACGAGGCGAAGCTGGTGAACTCCGCCAACGACGAGATCTCCCTGGACGGCCTGGGCGTCACCGAGGCCAAGGCGAGGATCACCACCTGGCTGGCCGACCGGGGCATCGGCGAGGGCACGGTCAACTTCCGGCTGCGCGACTGGCTGTTCAGCCGCCAGCGGTACTGGGGCGAGCCCTTCCCGATCGTCTACGACGAGGACGGCGTCGCCCACTCGCTGCCCGAGTCGATGCTGCCGCTGGAGCTGCCGGAGGTGGACGACTACTCGCCGCGCACCTTCGACCCGGACGACGCGGACACCCGCCCGGAGACCCCGCTGTCCCGCAACGAGGACTGGGTGAACGTCACCCTGGACCTGGGCGACGGCCCCAAGAAGTACCGCCGCGAGACCAACACCATGCCCAACTGGGCCGGTTCCTGCTGGTACGAGCTGCGCTACCTGGACCCGCACAACTCCGAGAAGCTGGTCGACCCGGCCGTCGAGCAGTACTGGATGGGTCCCCGCGAGGGCATGCCGACCGGCGGCGTCGACCTGTACGTCGGCGGCGCCGAGCACGCCGTGCTGCACCTGCTGTACGCGCGCTTCTGGTCCAAGGTCCTGTTCGACCTGGGCCACGTCTCCTCGGCCGAGCCCTTCCACAAGCTGTACAACCAGGGCATGATCCAGGCCTTCGTCTACCGGGACGCGCGCGGGATCGCCGTGCCGGCGGCCGAGGTCGAGGAGCGCGACGGCGGCTTCTGGTACCAGGGCGAGAAGGTCTCCCGCGTCCTGGGCAAGATGGGCAAGTCCCTGAAGAACGCCGTGACGCCGGACGAGATCTGCGCCGAGTACGGCGCCGACACCCTGCGCCTGTACGAGATGGCGATGGGCCCGCTGGACGTGTCCCGCCCCTGGGACACGCGCGCGGTGGTCGGCCAGTACCGGCTGCTGCAGCGGCTGTGGCGCAACATCGTCGACGAGTCGACCGGCGAGGTCACCGTGGTCGACGCCGAGCCCGACGAGGACACGCTGCGCGCCCTGCACAAGGCGATCGACGGCGTCGCGCAGGACATGGCCGCGATGCGCTTCAACACCGCCATCGCCAAGATCACCGAGCTGAACAACCACCTGACCAAGTCCGGCGGCGCGGTCTCCCGCACGGTCGCCGAGCGACTGGTGCTGCTGGTCGCCCCGCTGGCCCCGCACATCGCCGAGGAGCTGTGGCGCCGGCTGGGCCACACCGAGTCGGTCGTCCACCAGGACTTCCCGGTCGCCGACCCGGCGTACGTCGTGGACGAGACCGTGACCTGCGTCGTGCAGATCAAGGGCAAGGTCAAGGCCCGCCTGGAGGTCTCCCCGTCGATCACGGACGCGGACCTGGAGGCCCTGGCCCTGGCCGACCCGCACGTGGTCTCGGCCCTGGGCGGTGCCGAGATCCGCAAGGTGATCGTGCGCGCGCCGAAGCTGGTCAACATCGTCGCGGGCTAGGGAACGGCTGACGTGCGGTCGGTGAGGCGTGATCGCCGGCGCGCGCGGCGGCTGATGCGCGACCGGTGACCGACCGCGCATAGGGGTTTCCCCTACGGGCAGGTTGGGGGTTCCGATGGAACCCCCGGCCTGCCCGTTCCGTTTACCGTGGAGGAACCACAATCGTGTGGTGAGTCGACCGATGCCGGAGGGGCGCCCATGGAAGCCGCGATTCTCACGATCATGGCGCTGCTCTTCGTCGCCTTCGTGGCGCTCGGGGTGTATGCCGCCGTGAAGGTGACGAAGGCCGCCAAGCGCGGTGTCGACCGCACCCTGGACCAGGCCCGGCGCACGGTCGAGGACACCACGCTGCGGGCCAAGAGCTTCGGCCAGGCCGGGGCCGCGGGCGAGCTGGCCCGGCTGCGGCTCTCGCTGCGCACCTCGATGCGCGCCACGCAGGAGGCCCTGCAGGCGGGAGTCGGCCAGGACGCCTCGCTGAAGGAGTCGCTCGACCTGTTCAACCGGCTCAGCGCGCACGGCCTCGAACTCGACGCGGACCTCAAGCGCCTGGAGCGGGAGCCCGACCGGGCGTGGGTGGCCGGACAGCTCCCCGAACTCACCGCGCGGACCGAGCGGATCACGAGCTCGGCCGACGCGCTGCGCCGCGCCGCCCGGGACCGGGCCCTGCGGTTCGCCGAGGACGACCTGTCGACGCTCAGCGCCCAGATCGACGTCGAGGCCGGAGCCCTGCGCCACTGGACCGACCCGGAGCCCGCGCCGGACGCGGCCTCCGCCGGCACGGAGGAGCGGGGACGCCCTGCCGGCACCCCCACCGGGGCCACCGGCCGGGCGGCGGACGCCGGGCCCCGGAGCGAGCCGTCCGCGATCACGGGGCCCGACCCCCGGCTGACCGCGTACCCCTGGGAGAAGTCGACCCGCCCGGAGACCACCACCTGACGCCACGATCGTCCCGGGGCCTGCCCGGCGGCTCGTCGGGGGGCCGGGCTGCCGTGCGGGGGCTCCTGCGGGTAACCTCCCGCTCATGTCCCGGCATGTCGCGATCGTCACCGATTCCACGGCCTACCTGCCACCCCGGACGACGGAGCGGCACGGCATCACCACGGTCCCGCTGACCGTCGTCATCGGCGACCGCGCCCTCCAGGAGGGCACGGAGATCTCGGCCGGGGCCCTGGCCCAGGCCCTCCAGAAGCGGCGGTCCGTCACCACCTCCCGTCCCAGCCCCGAGGTCTTCGCGGAGACCTACCGCGAGGCCGCCGGGGCCGGTGCGCGGGGCATCGTCTCGCTCCATCTGTCCGCCGAGGTCTCCGGGACCTACGACGCGGCCGTCCTCGCCGCGAAGGACGCCCCCGTGCCGGTACGCGTGGTGGACACCCGCATGATGGGAATGGCGCTGGGCTTCTGCGCCCTGGAGGCGGCACGGACCGTGGAGGCCGGGGGCTCGCTCGACGAGGCGGTCGCGGCGGCCGAGAAGCGCGCCGCCGGGATCTCCGCCTTCTTCTACGTCGACACCCTGGACTACCTGCGCCGGGGCGGGCGCATCGGCACCGCGCAGGCGCTCCTCGGCTCGGCGTTCGCGGTGAAGCCCCTCCTCGAACTCGACGGCGGGCGGATCGAGCTGCGGGAGAAGGTGCGGACGGCCTCGAAGGCCATCGCGCGCCTGGAGGAGATCGCGGTGGAGCGGGCCGGCTCCGGGGCCGTCGACATCGCCGTGCACCACCTGTCCGCGCCGGAGCGTGCCGCCACGCTCGCCGGCCGGCTCAGGGAGCGCATCCCGGGGATCGGGGAGTTCCACGTCAGCGAAGTGGGCGCGGTCATCGGCGCCCACACGGGACCCGGGCTCCTGGCGGTCGTCGTCTCGCCCCGCTGAGCCCCCGGGCCGTGCGTCGGTCGTGCGTCGGTCGTGAGTCCGTCGTGGGCCCGTCGTGCGTCCGTCGCCCGTGAGGGTGACGGAGTTTTCCACAGCGGGGCCGCTGTCCACCGACCCGGGATGAGCCCGGCACGGGGTGTCCGCGATCCCTACCGTCACGTGCATGACGATTCGTACATCCATCGCATCGAGCACCACCGCCGCCACCACCGCCGTCGGTACCACGGACATCGACACGGATACGGATACGGCTGCCCCTGGGGCGGTGAGGACGTCTCGCGGTCCGACGAGCGGGCCCGGGAGGGCAGCCGGTTCGGACGGACGGGGTCGTTCCGGAGGGCGCGGTTCGCCTCCCGGGCGAGGACGGCGGCGCATCCGGGCCGGACGGCCGTCCGACGTGCCCGGAGGTGTCGTACGGCGGCGGGGGGACGCCCTGTTCCCGACGGAGCCGCCCACCGGGGCGGAGACGGCCGAGACCCCGGGACGGACCGCTCTACCTGCCCCTCCGCCCGGGGTGCGGGAGCGGCTGGTGGCGGGGGCCCGCGACCGGCTCCCGTTGTGGGTGCAGACGCGGTGCGGGCTGGAGCCGAGGACGCTGGCCGCGCTGACGGTGGTCCTGTTCGTGGCCGCGGGGCTCGCGGGCGGTTACTTCTGGACGGGCCGGCCGGAGCCGGTGCGCGCCCCCGAACTCGTCCGGGCCGCCCCCGCGACGGTCGCGTCCACCGGGCGGTCAGGGCCGGAGCCGGAGGCCCGGGAGGAGGTGGGACCGCCACCCGTCCCGCCCGTCCCGCCCGTCCCGTCCGTGTCCTCCGGCGGGGAGGTCGTCGTCGACGTGGGCGGGAAGGTGCGCAGGCCGGGCGTACTGACCCTGCCCGCGGGGTCGCGGGTGGCGGACGCCCTGCGGGCGGCGGGCGGGGTGCGGTCCGGCGCCGACCTCACCGGGATCAACCGGGCGCGTGTCCTGTCCGACGGCGAACAGGTCCTGGTCGACGTGCCGGGGGCGCAGGTCGCCGCGCCGGGTCCCGGGAGCGGGGGAGCGGCTGGAGGGGGAGATGCTCCGGGGACGCCGGTGAGCCTCAACACGGCCACGGTGGAACAGCTCGACACGCTTCCGGGCGTCGGGCCGGTCCTCGCCCAGCACATCGTCGACCACCGCACGGAACACGGCGGCTTCCGGTCGGTGGCCGAACTGCGGGAGGTCAGTGGCATCGGCGAGCGGCGGTTCGCCGACCTCGAACCACTGGTCCGGCCGTGAAGCGGGGCGGGGAGCCGGCCGAGAGGACGGAAGCGGGGACGGGGACGAGGGCAGGAACGGGGATGGAGGGGGAGACAGGGAGAGAGGCGGAGACGGGGAGAGAAGCGGAGACAGGTGCGGAGGCGGAGCCGAGGGGGCCGGACCGGGGGGAAGGGCCGGCCGATCTGCGGCTCGTTCCCCTCGCGGCGGCGGCCTGGGCGGCGGCGGCCTGGGCCGTGGGCGTCCCCGGGTGGTGGGCGGTGGCCGGTGTCACGGCCTGTCTGGCGGGGGCGGCGGTCCTGCTGGTCCGGGGAGCGGCCTGGCGGCGGGGAGGACCGGAAGGGATACGGGGCGCGGTCCGGCGGCGCGGAGGTTCCGGGGAGGTCCCTGGGGTGGCAGGGCGGCGCGGAGGTTCCGAGGGCGGTCGTGGGGCCGCTCCGCCGGGTGGCTTCGGCGGACGGCGGTTGCGGGTCACCGCGTGGGCCGGGGTCCTGCTGTGTGCCGCGGCCGGGGCCGCGTCGGCGGGGCTGCACACGGCTGACCTGCGGCGCGGGCCCGTGCCGGTCCTCGCCGAGGAGTACGCGCGGGCGCGCTTCGAGGTGGCGGTGACCTCCGATCCGCGGCTCACCCGGCCCAAGGTGCGGGGCAACGCCATGGCCCCGGTCTCGGTCGTCCTGAACGGCGAGGTGACCCGGGTCGAGCGGTCGGACGGCACGGCCCACCGGACCCGGGCGCCCGTCCTGCTGATCGTGCCGCCGGGGGAGGGGCGTGAGGCGTGGCTGCGGCTCCTGCCCTCCACCCGGCTGAGGGTCGGCGGCCGGCTCGCGCCGCCGGCGCACCCGGGCGAACCGTTCGCGGCGGTGCTCAAGGCCGACGGTTCGGCCCCGCCACAGGTCGTGGGCCGGCCGACCGCGCCGCAGCGGGCGGCGGGGGAGCTGCGCGCGGGGCTGCGGAGGGCCACCGAGGGGCTCGACCCCGACGCGCGGGCCCTGCTGCCCGGGCTGGTCGTCGGGGACACCTCCCGGGTCGGCCCCGAGCTGCGGGACGCCTTCGAAGCCACCGACCTCACGCACTTGTTGGCGGTGTCCGGAAGCAACCTCACCGTCGTGCTGCTCCTCCTCGTCGGGCGGCCCGGGCGGGCGCACCGGGCGGAGCGGGGCGGGCTCGCACCCCGGCTCGGGCTGTCGCTGCGGGTCACGGCGGTGGCCGGGGGAGGGCTGACGCTCGCCTTCGTGATCGTCTGCCGGCCCGACCCGAGCGTGCTGCGCGCCGCCGCCTGCGGCCTCGTCGCGCTGCTCGCGATCGGTACGGGACGCAGGAGATCGCTGGTCCCCGCACTGGCCGCCGCCGTCCTCGTCCTGGTGCTCCACGACCCCTGGCTCGCGCGGAGTTACGGGTTCCTGCTCTCGGTCCTGGCCACGGGGGCGCTGCTGACGATCGCTCCCCGGTGGAGCGACGCCCTGCGGCGGCGCGGGGTGCCCGGCCGGTTGGCGGAGGCGCTGGCCGCCGCCCTGGCGGCGCAGGCGGTGTGCGCTCCGGTCGTGGCGGTCTTCGCGGCCCGGGTCAGCCTGGTCGCGATCCCGGCGAACCTCTTCGCCGAACTCGCCGTGGCGCCCGCGACGGTGTGCGGGTTCGGAGCGCTGGCCCTGGCGGCGATCTGGATGCCGGCGGCGGAGGGCCTGGCGTGGGTGGCGGGATGGCCGGTCCGGTGGATCGCGTGGGTGGCCCGCACCGGGAGCGCGCTGCCGGGGGCGGAGCTGGCCTGGCCCGGCGGATGGTGGGGCGGGCTAGCCCTCGCGCTGCTCACCGCGACCGTGGTCGTCGGGGCGCGCAGGCTGCCGCACCGGGGTGTGCTCGGCGTCCTCGTCGTCGGCCTGCTCCTGCTCGCCGTGGTGCGGCCGGCGCCGCTGGCAAGGTGGGCCACCGGATGGCCGCCGCCGGACTGGGTGTTCGCGATGTGTCAGGTGGGCCAGGGGGACGCGACCGTGCTCGCGGCGGGCGGGGACTCCGCCGTCGTGGTGGACGCGGGGCCCGACCCCGTGCCGGTGGACCGCTGCCTGCGCGAACTCGGGGTGAGACGGGTGCCGTTGCTGGTGCTCACCCACTTCCACGCGGACCACGTGGCCGGGCTCCCGGGAGTGCTGCGGGGGCGGTCGGTGGGGGCGATCCAGACGACGGGGCTCGAAGAACCACCCGCCCAGGCGGCGTTCGTGCGGCGGACGGCGGCCGCGGCCGGGGTGCCGGTGATCCGCGCCGGGCCGGGGGAGCGGCGGAGGATCGGGGCCCTGGAGTGGCGGGTCCTCTGGCCGTGGCCGGTGGCCGGGAGGTCCCCGGGAGCCATGGTCGCCGGGAGGGCCCCGGGAGCCATGGCCGCCGGGAGGGCCCCGGGGGCTGTGGACGCCGGGTGGGTCCCGGGAGTCGGGGGGCCCTTCGAGGGGCCCAACGACGCCAGTGTCGCGCTGCTCGTCCGTGCGGTCGGAGGGGTGAGCCTGCTGCTCCTCGGGGACCTGGAGCCGCCGGCGCAGCGGGCGCTGCTGCGGGTCCATCCGGGCCTCGCGCCCGTGGACGTCCTCAAGGTCGCCCACCACGGGTCCGCGCACCAGGACCCGGCGCTGACGCGGGCCGTGCGGCCCAGGATCGCGCTCGTGTCGGCCGGCCGGGACAACCCGTACGGCCATCCGTCGCCCCGGACGCTGGAGGCGCTGCGGGACGGCGGGGCGCGGGTGCTGCGGACCGACCGGGACGGGGCGATCGCGGTGACGGGGGCGGGGAGGGGGCTCACGGCAGTAGCGAAGGGCGGGTGAACTCCCCGTACGGGAAGGGGAATCGGTGGCGCGAAGGGCCGGGTCGGGGGGCGGGAGGCGGCAGACTGTTCGTATGACCACACAGCCGGCACCCGCCGTCCCGTCCGAGCCCCCGGCGACGCAGGGGCCTACCGCGCAGCCCGTGCCCTTCGTTCCCGCCCCCTCCGAGGTCGAGGCCTATCTGCGCCGCATCGGGGCGGAGCGGCCGGTGCGCGCGGACGCCGCCGCGCTGCGCGAGCTGCACCTGCGCCACCTGCGGACCGTGCCGTTCGAGAACCTCTCGATCCACCTCGGCGAGCCCGTCGTCCTGGACGGGAAGGCGCTCCTCGACAAGGTGGTCGGCGCGCGCAGGGGCGGCTTCTGCTACGAGATCAACACGGCGTTCGCCGTCCTGCTGAGGGGGCTCGGGTACGGGGTCGAGCTGCTTCAGGCACGGGTCGTCGGGGAGGGAGGGAAGCCGGGCATCCCGTACGACCACATGGCGCTGCGGGTGGAGACGGCGGAGGGGGAACGGTGGCTGGCCGACGTCGGGTTCGGCGACCACAGCCACTTCCCGCTGGCCTTCGACGCGCGCGACGACCAGGAGGACCCGGGCGGTGTCTTCCGGATCGCGGAGACCTCCGACGGCGACCTGGAGGTGCTGCGGGACGGGAAGCCCCAGTACCTGGCGGAGACCCGGCCGCGCGAGCTCGCCGACTTCACGGCCGGGGCCTGGTACCACCGGACCTCGCCCGACTCGCACTTCACGCGCTCCCTCATCTGCTCCCGGCTCACCGAGGAGGGCGGCCGGATCACCCTCAGCGGCAGGAAGCTGATCGCCAGCGCCCACGGCGAGCGCGACGAGCGGATCCTCGGCGGGGACGACGAGGTGCGGAAGGCGTACCGGGAGCTGTTCGGCATCGAGCTCGACGCGCTGCCCGTCGTCCCGCCGCCGACCACGTAGCCCGCCGCCGGCCACGTAGCCCGGCGCCGGCCGAGTGGCCCGCCGCCCGCCGTGCGATCCGTCGTGTCGCAGCCCTTCGTACGGGGAAGAGAGCGTCAATTCGGACTCCCGGTAACACTTGCCGACACTTGCTCCGGTTTGCCTCGAACGCCCCAGCAGTGATCGAATGCGACTTCGTTGCACAATGAACGAGTCGCACGGGGGTGCGTGAAGAATGTTCGATCGTCTCTTCGGGAAGCACGGAGGGAACGCCGCGCGGGGCGGACCGCTCGCCGGCCTCACCGTCCCGTCCTCGGCGGGAGTGCTCAGCTGCCGGGTGCTCGACCCCGTGCACGAGCCCGTCCGGCAGGCCGAGTTCGTCGTCAGCGACACGGCGGGACGCAAGGTGCTGGCCGGGGAGACCGACCCGTACGGCACCGCGCTCGCGACCGTGCCGGCCGGCGAGTACCGGCTCGCGGTCACCGCCGAGGGCTACACGCCGCACCACGGCACCGCCGTCGTCGCCGAGGGCGTCCACACCGGCCTCGGCGACGTCATGCTCCAGGTCGCTCCGCAGCCCCCGCTCCCGGAGCCGGGCGACTGGGAGATCGACCCGGCGCACTCGCAGATCGGGTTCACGGCGCGCCACATCGGACTGGCCCGGATCCACGGCCGGTTCAACGGCTTCGCGGGCGCGGTCCGCATCGCCGACCGCATGGAGCACTCCGCGATGCACGTCGTCATCGACGCCGCCTCCATCGACACCGGGGTGCGGATGCGCGACGACCACCTGCGCTCGGGCGACTTCCTCGACGTCGGGAAGTATCCGACGCTGGAGTTCCACAGCGAGCGCTTCACCCACCGGGGCGCCAGCCGCTGGGCCGTCACCGGGGCGCTCACCCTCCACGGGGTGAGCCGCACGGTCACCCTCGACACCCGGTACCTGGGCCTCGGGAGCGGCCTGGAGGGCGAGACCCGGTGCGCCTGCCGCGCCACCACCGAGCTCCACCGCGAGGACTTCACCCTCACCTGGCAGACGCTGCTCGCGCGCGGCATCGCGGCCGTCGGGTCCAGCATCAGCATCGACCTCGACGTCCAGATCGTGCCCAAGAAGCCGGGGAGCTGACGGGGCCGGGGAAGGTCAGGGGGCCTCCAGCCAGCCCTCGTACTCGGCGGCCAGGCCGTCGAGGGCCGCCGGGTCGAGCCGGCCGTCCGGGTCCTCGACGACCACCAGCCACTGCGCGTCCTCGGCGTCGTCCTCCCCGGCCAGGGCGTCCCGGACGAGCTGCGGTTCCTCGGCGACCCCGAAGCGGTCGGGAAGCTCCTCGGCGACCTCCTCGGCCGCGTCGCGGTCGGGGAGCACCAGTACGTGTCGTTCGCTCACCCCGTCATTCTCGGGCATGGGCGCGGGCATGGGCACGGGCGCGACCGCCGGCGGACGCGGTCGCCGGTGGGCGCGGCTGTCAGCGGCCCGTGGGATGCTGGACCGCGATGGCCACCAGGAAGACTTCCCCCGACGACCTCCTCGGTCCCGTGACGCTCGCCGTGGGACAGGAGGACCTGCTCCTCGACCGCGCCGTCCAGGAGGTGGTGGCGGCCGCCCGCGCCGCCGACGCCGACACGGACGTGCGCGACCTCGCTCCCGACCAGCTCCAGCCCGGGGCGCTCGCGGAGCTCACCAGCCCCTCGCTCTTCGCCGAGCGCAAGGTCCTGATCGTGCGGAACGCCCAGGACCTCTCCGCCGACACGGTCAAGGACGTCAAGGCCTACCTCGGCGACCCGATCGAGGACATCTCCCTCGTCCTGCTCCACGCGGGCGGGGCCAAGGGCAAGGGCCTGCTCGACGCCGCGCGCAAGGCGGGGGCGCGGGAGGTGGCCTGCCCGAAGACGACCAAGCCGGCGGAACGGCTGACGTTCGTGCGGCAGGAGTTCCGGGCGCTCGGGCGCTCGGCCACGCCGGAGGCCTGCCAGGCCCTGGTCGACGCGATCGGCAGCGACCTGCGCGAGCTCGCCTCCGCCGTCACGCAGCTCACCTCCGACGTGGACGGGACGATCGACGAGGCCGTCGTCGGGCGGTACTACACGGGCCGCGCCGAAGCCTCCTCCTTCAACGTCGCCGACCGCGCCGTCGAGGGGCGGGCGGCGGAGGCCCTGGAGGCCCTGCGCTGGTCGCTCTCCACCGGGGTCGCGCCTGTGCTGATCACCAGCGCGCTCGCCCAGGGCGTGCGGGCCATCGGCAAGCTCTCCTCGGCCCGGGGCGGCCGCCCCGCCGACCTCGCGCGGGAGCTGGGCATGCCGCCCTGGAAGATCGACCGCGTACGGCAGCAGATGCGCGGCTGGACCCCGGACGGGGTCTCGCTGGCCCTGCGCGCGGTCGCCGAGGCGGACGCGGGCGTGAAGGGCGGGGGCGACGACCCCGAGTACGCCCTGGAGAAGGCGGTCGTCGCGGTGGCCCGGGCGGCGAGGACGCGCCGGGACGTCTGACCGGGCCCGGCGTCCGGGACAGGGCGCCCGGGACAGGGACGCCCGCCCCGTCCCGTACACGTATACGTAGACGCACGAGGGACACCTGCCGCACACGGCAGGGCCCGTCGTACGAAGAAGGCCCTGTCGCCTCCTGGGGAAGGAGGCGACAGGGCCTTCGACGTTCGATCAAGTGGGCTCGCACCCGCGTGGCGAACGCGTCCGCGCGCGAGTCCGGGGTGGCCGGGCGGGAGCGGGAGAGAGGGCCCGCTGGGTCCCGTACGGCCGGTCACATCAGAGCTCAGCCCTGGAGGGAGGCAACCTTGGTGGCCAGCGCCGACTTCTTGTTGGCGGCGGCGTTCTTGTGGATGACACCCTTCGAGACAGCCTTGTCGAGCTGACGCGAGGCGGCACGAGCGGCGACGGTGGCCTTCTCGAGGTCGCCGGCGGCGACAGCCTCACGGGCCTTGCGGATCGCGGTCTTGAGCGACGACTTGACGGCCTTGTTGCGCAGGCGCGCCTTCTCGTTCGTCTTGTTCCGCTTGATCTGGGACTTGATGTTCGCCACGAAAAGAGCCTTTACAGGTTCGGTGTTCCTTCTGGAAGCGCCCCGCGAGCTGAGAGGGCAGACGAGGCACAGCTGTCCACGGTATCAGCCGCCCTCGCGACCGCCCAAACCGGGCGTCGGCCGCCGGGCATGGGACCATGGAGCCTACGTATCCGTTCAGAACATCGCCCGAGACGAGAAGCCTGCGTGCCCGCGACTCCTACCAACGTGCCCGAGCCGAGCCGTACCGACCCGGCTCTGATCCGCAACTTCTGCATCATCGCGCACATCGACCACGGCAAGTCCACGCTCGCCGACCGGATGCTCCAGCTCACCGGTGTGGTCGACCAGCGGCAGATGCGCGCCCAGTACCTCGACCGGATGGACATCGAGCGTGAGCGCGGCATCACGATCAAGTCCCAGGCCGTCCGTCTGCCGTGGGCTCCCACCGAGGGGCCGGAGCAGGGGCGCACGCACATCCTGAACATGATCGACACCCCGGGGCACGTCGACTTCACCTACGAGGTCTCGCGGTCCCTGGCGGCCTGCGAGGGCACGATCCTCCTGGTGGACGCGGCGCAGGGCATCGAGGCGCAGACCCTCGCCAACCTCTACCTGGCGATGGAGAACGACCTCACCATCGTCCCGGTCCTCAACAAGATCGACCTGCCGGCCGCGCAGCCGGAGAAGTTCGCGGAGGAGCTGGCGAACCTCATCGGCTGCCAGCCGGAGGACGTGCTCAAGGTCTCCGCCAAGACCGGCCTGGGCGTCGAGGCGCTGCTCGACCGCGTCGTCCGGGACGTCCCGGCCCCGGTCGGCGTCGCCGACGCCCCCGCCCGCGCGATGATCTTCGACTCGGTGTACGACTCGTACCGGGGCGTCGTCACGTACGTGCGTGTCGTGGACGGGCAGCTCAACAAGCGCGAGCGCATCAAGATGATGTCGACCGGCGCCACCCACGAGCTCCTGGAGATCGGCACCAACTCGCCGGAGATGCTGTCGGCCGACGGCCTGGGCGTCGGTGAGGTGGGCTACCTCATCACCGGTGTGAAGGACGTCCGCCAGTCCAAGGTCGGTGACACGATCACCTCGCAGTCCAAGGGCGCCACCGAGGCGCTCGGCGGCTACAAGGACCCGAAGCCGATGGTCTTCTCGGGCCTCTACCCGCTGGACGGCTCGGAGTACCCCGACCTCCGCGAGGCCCTGGACAAGCTCCAGCTCAACGACGCCGCGCTCGTCTACGAGCCGGAGACCTCCGCCGCGCTCGGCTTCGGCTTCCGCGTCGGCTTCCTCGGCCTGCTCCACCTGGACGTGATCCGCGAGCGCCTGGAGCGCGAGTTCGGCCTCGACCTGATCGCCACCGCCCCCAACGTGGTCTACCGCGTGGTCATGGAGGACGGCAGCGAGCACACGGTCACGAACCCGAGCGAGTTCCCCGAGGGCAAGATCAGCGAGGTGTACGAGCCCGTCGTCCGGGCCACGATCCTCGCGCCCAGCGAGTTCATCGGCGCGATCATGGAGCTCTGCCAGAACCGGCGCGGCACCCTGATCGGCATGGACTACCTCTCCGAGGACCGGGTCGAGATCCGCTACACCCTGCCCCTCGCGGAGATCGTCTTCGACTTCTTCGACCAGCTGAAGTCCAAGACGCGCGGGTACGCCTCCCTCGACTACGAGCCCACGGGCGAGCAGGCCTCCAGCCTGGTCAAGGTCGACATCCTGCTGCACGGCGACAAGGTGGACGCCTTCTCCGCCGTCACCCACAAGGACGCGGCGTACGCCTACGGCGTGCGGCTCGTCGCCAAGCTGCGCGAGCTCATCCCCCGGCAGGCCTTCGAGGTGCCCATCCAGGCCGCGATCGGCTCCCGGGTCATCGCCCGCGAGACCATCCGCGCCATCCGCAAGGACGTCCTCGCCAAGTGCTACGGCGGTGACATCTCCCGGAAGCGGAAGCTCCTCGAGAAGCAGAAGGAGGGCAAGAAGCGCATGAAGATGGTCGGCTCGGTGGAGGTGCCCCAGGAGGCGTTCATCGCCGTCCTGTCGAGCGACGAGTCCTCCGGCAAGGGCAAGAAGTAGCCAATCCCGGACCGTCGGAAGACGGCCGGAGGGCGTGACGGCGGGCGGAGCCGCAGCGGCCTCCCCCGCTCCACGGGAGACACGAACGGGTCCACGCGCATCGTGCGCGCGGACCCGTTCGTTATGAAGCGACGGACTGCAAGGCCTTACGCGCCGGACCTCGGGCCTTTACTCTGATCCCGGCTCGAAGGTTACTCGCCAGTTAGTTACGAACCGCCAGAAGGCACCGCCGCCGCCCGGAGGACGTCGTGAGCGACACACAGACCCAGATCGAGAACCGGCCGCCCTCCGTGGCGACCCTCTTCCTTGAGCGAGTCGAGCGGACTCCCGACGCGGAGGCCTACCGCTACCCGGTCCCCGCCGCGTCCGGCTCCGGACCGGACGACTGGAAGTCGCTCAGCTGGGGGCAGGCCGCCGAGCGGGTCTACGCGATCGCCGCCGGTCTCGTCGACCTCGGGGTGCAGCCCGAGGAGCGGGTCGCCCTCGCCTCCTCCACCCGGGTCGAGTGGATCCTCGGGGACCTCGGCGTGATGTGCGCGGGCGCCGCGACCACCACGGTCTACCCGCAGACCAACGCCGAGGAGTCGGCGTTCATCCTCTCGGACTCCGAGTCGAAGGTCCTCATCGCGGAGGACGCCTCCCAGCTCGCCAAGGCCGTCGAGCGCCGCGCCGACCTGCCGAACCTCCGCCACGTGGTGGTCGTCGACGCCGCCGGCGTCGAGAGCGACGGCGACTGGGTCCTCACCCTCGCCGAGCTGGAGGCGCGCGGCCGGGCGTACCTGGAGAAGCACCCCGAGGCGGTCAAGGAGCGGGTCTCCGCGATCACCTCCACGCAGCTCGCCACCCTCATCTACACCTCGGGCACCACCGGCCGCCCCAAGGGCGTCCGCCTCCCGCACGACAACTGGTCGTACATGGCCAAGGCCATCGCCGCCACCGGCCTCGTCACCCGGGACGACGTCCAGTACCTGTGGCTGCCGCTCGCCCACGTCTTCGGCAAGGTCCTCACCTCCGGCCAGATCGAGGTCGGGCACGTCACCGCCGTCGACGGCCGCGTCGACAAGATCATCGAGAACCTGCCGGTGGTCCAGCCGACCTACATGGCGGCCGTGCCCCGCATCTTCGAGAAGGTCTACAACGGGGTCGCCGCCAAGGCCCGCGCCGCCGGCGGCGCCAAATACAAGATCTTCCAGTGGGCCGCCGAGGTCGCCCGCGAGTACGCGAAGACCACCCAGGACAACTTCCGCCGCACCGGCACCGCCTCCGCGCCCTTCGGCCTGGGCATCAAGCACAAGGTGGCCGACGCCCTCGTCTACGGCAAGATCCGCGAGGCCTTCGGCGGCAACCTGCGCGCGTGCATCTCCGGCTCCGCCGCCCTCGCCCCCGAGATCGGCTACTTCTTCTCCGGCGCGGGCATCCACATCCTGGAGGGCTACGGCCTCACCGAGACCTCCGCCGCCTCCTTCGTCAACCCGGGTGAGGCCTACCGCACCGGCACCGTCGGCAAGCCGCTCCCCGGCACCGAGGTCCGCATCGCCGACGACGGCGAGATCCTGATGCGCGGCCCCGGCATCATGGAGGGCTACCACGGCCTGCCGGAGAAGACGGCCGAGGTCCTGGAGTCCGACGGCTGGTTCCACACCGGCGACATCGGCGAGCTGTCCGCCGACGGCTACCTGCGGATCACCGACCGCAAGAAGGACCTGATCAAGACGTCCGGCGGCAAGTACATCGCGCCGGCCGAGGTCGAGGGCCAGTTCAAGGCCGTCTGCCCGTTTGTTTCGAACATCCTGGTCCACGGCGCCGACCGGAACTTCTGCACCGCCCTGATCGCCCTGGACGAGCCCTCCATCCTCGGCTGGGCCGCCGAGCACGACCTCGCGGGCAAGCCGTACGCCGAGGTCGTCGCCGCCCCGCAGACCGAGAAGCTGATCCAGGGGTACGTGGACCGGCTCAACGAGGGCCTGCAGCGCTGGCAGACGATCAAGAAGTTCCGCCTGCTGCCGCGCGACCTCGACATCGAGCACGGCGAGCTGACCCCGTCCCTGAAGCTCAAGCGGCCGGTCGTGGAGCGCGAGTACAAGCACCTCATCGACGAGATGTACGCGGGCTCGCGCGAGGCCTGACCGGCGGCCCCGCACCGGGGCCGGCCGGCAGGGGAGCCGGTTGTCCACGGGCAGCCGGCCCACCCCGGGCAGTACGGGACAATGGGCTCATGCCTTCCGTACTGCCCGATGGTGAGACCGTTCCCGAGGACGGGGCGCTGCCCCCGCACGCCCTGGAAGGGGCCGGGGAGCGCCCGCTCGGGTTCTACCTGCACGTGCCCTACTGCGCGACGCGCTGCGGGTACTGCGACTTCAACACCTACACGGCGAGCGAACTGCGCGGCACGGGGGGCGTGCTCGCCTCCCGGGACAACTACGCCGACCAGCTCGCCGAGGAGGTCCGGCTCGCCCGGAAGGTCCTCGGCGACGACCCCCGGCCGGTCCGGACCGTCTTCGTCGGCGGCGGCACGCCCACGCTGCTCGCCGCCGGCGACCTCGTACGGATGCTGGGGGCGATCCGCGACGAGTTCGGGCTCGCGGACGGTGCCGAGGTCACGACCGAGGCGAACCCGGAGTCCGTGGACCCGGCCTACCTGGCCGAGCTGCGCGCGGGCGGCTTCAACCGGATCTCCTTCGGCATGCAGAGCGCCCGGCAGCACGTCCTGAAGGTCCTCGACCGCACCCACACGCCCGGGCGCCCCGAGGCGTGCGTCGCCGAGGCGCGGGCCGCCGGGTTCGACCACGTCAACCTCGACCTGATCTACGGCACGCCCGGCGAGTCCGACGACGACTGGCGGGCCTCGCTCGACGCGGCGATCGGCGCCGGACCCGACCACGTCAGCGCGTACGCCCTGATCGTGGAGGAGGGCACGCAGCTGGCCCGCCGCATCCGGCGCGGCGAGGTGCCGATGACCGACGACGACGTGCACGCCGACCGGTACCTGATCACCGAGGAGGTGCTGTCCGGGGCCGGTTTCGAGTGGTACGAGGTGTCCAACTGGGCCACCTCGGAGGCCGGGCGCTGCCTCCACAACGAGCTGTACTGGCGCGGCGCCGACTGGTGGGGCGCCGGGCCCGGCGCGCACAGCCACGTGGGCGGGGTCCGCTGGTGGAACGTGAAGCACCCGGGCGCGTACGCGGCGGCCCTCGCGGCGGGGAGGACGCCGGGCGCCGGCCGCGAGCTCCTCTCCGAGGAGGACCGGCGGGTGGAGCGGATCCTGCTCGAACTGCGCCTGCGGGACGGCTGCCCGCTGGAACTGCTCGGGCCGGCCGGCCTGGCCGCCGCCGGGAAGGCCCTGGCGGACGGCCTGCTCGACCCCGTGCCGTACGGGGCGGGGCGGGCCGTCCTGACCCTGCGGGGCCGGCTGCTCGCGGACGCGGTGGTGCGGGACCTGGTGGACTGAGCGGCGTACTCGGGGGCGCCGTAGGAGCGGGAGCCCAGGCCCGGCGAGGGCGCCGTCCCGTGCGCCCACCCGTCCCGCCCCGCGGGACGATCGCCCGCACGATGGTCGTCCTACGGCGCCGTCACGAAATCGATCAGTTCCTCGACCCGGCCGAGGAGCGCCGGTTCCAGGTCCTTGTACGACGTCACCCTCGACAGGATGTGCTGCCAGGCCGCGCCCGTGTTCTCCGGCCAGCCCAGGGCGCGGCAGACGCCCGTCTTCCAGTCCTGGCCGCGCGGGACCGTCGGCCAGGCCGGAATGCCGAGCGAGGACGGCTTCACCGCCTCCCAGACGTCGATGTACGGGTGGCCGACGACCAGGACGTCCGGGGAGGTCACCCGGGCCGCGATCCGGGACTCCTTCGAGCCCGGGACCAGGTGGTCCACCAGGACGCCGAGGCGCGCGTCGGGCGCCGGGCCGAACTCCGCGACGATCGCCGGCAGGTCGTCGACGCCCTCCAGGTACTCCACGACCACGCCCTCGATCCGCAGGTCGTCGCCCCAGACCCGCTCGACCAGCTCCGCGTCGTGGCGGCCCTCGACGTAGATCCGGCCGGCCCGCGCCACGCGCGCGCGTGCGCCCGGCACCGCGACCGAGCCGGAGGCCGTACGGGTCGGGCGGGCCGGCGCGGCGGACGGGCGGACCAGGGTCACGACCTTCCCCTCCAGGAGGAAGCCGCGCGGTTCCAGCGGGAAGACCCGGTGCTTGCCGAAGCGGTCCTCCAGGGTCACCGTGCCCGCCTCGCAGCGGATCACCGCCCCGCAGAACCCCGTCGCCACCTCCTCCACGACGAGATCGCGGTCGGCCGGAACCTCCGGCACGGGCGCCGAGCGCTTCCAAGGGGGCGTCAGGTCCGGGTTGTAGCTGCGCATTCGGGCGACGTTATGCGACGGAGAAGCGCGTCGCCAGTTCCTCGCGCTGGCGTCGTACGAACGCGGCGTCCACCACCGCCCCGTGCCCCGGCACGTACACCGCGTCCCCGCCGCCGAGCGACAGGAGCCGGTCCAGGGCGTCCGGCCAGCGGGACGGGATCGCGTCCGGGCCCGCCTGCGGCTCGCCCGACTCCTCCACCAGGTCCCCGCAGAAGACCACCTCCGGCGGGCCCGGCACCAGGAGCGCCAGGTCGTGGCCGGTGTGCCCGGGGCCGACGTTCGCCAGGAGGACCTGCCGGCCGCCCAGGTCGAGGGTCCACTCGCCGGAGACCACGTGCCGCGGGGCCACGAGCACGTCCGCCGCCTCCGCGGCCGCCGCCGGGTCGAGGCCCTGCCTCACCCCGTCCGACCGCAGCTCCTCCCGGTCCCGCTCCCGGGCCAGCAGCTCCTCCAGGCCGACCGCGCCGAAGACCTCCGCGCCCGCGAAGGCCGCCGTGCCGAACACGTGGTCGAAGTGCGGGTGGCTCAGTGCGATGTGCGTCACCCTCCGGCCGCCCGTGAGTTCCGCCACCTCCGCCCGCAGTTCCGCGCCCTCCGCGAGGGACGACCCCGTGTCGTACAGCAGCACCGCCCGTTCGCCCACGACGAGCCCCACCGTGGCGTCCCAGCCGGGCAGCCGCCGCCGGCCCACCCCGTCCGCGAGCCGTTCCCATCCTCGTGCTTCCCAGTCGACATCCATACGGCGACGCTAACCGGTGGGGCGCCGCCTCCTTGCCAGGAGCGACGTGTGCCGCCGTACACTGGCCCGGGATCGCTGGCACTCGGACAGGGCGAGTGCCAAAAGCGGAGCAACCGGAACGACCGACGACAGCTGGAGGTGCGCACGATGCTCAGCGAACGCAGACTCGAAGTGCTGCGCGCCATCGTCCAGGACTATGTCGGGACGGAGGAGCCCGTCGGCTCCAAGGCGCTCACGGAGCGCCACAAGCTCGGCGTGTCGCCCGCCACCGTGCGCAACGACATGGCCGTGCTGGAGGACGAGGGCTACATCGCCCAGCCCCACACCAGCGCCGGCCGCATCCCGACGGACAAGGGCTACCGCCTCTTCGTCGACCGGCTCGCGGGGGTCAAGCCGCTCTCGACGCCCGAGCGGCGGGCCATCCACAACTTCCTGGACGGCGCGGTCGACCTGGACGACGTCGTCGGCCGCACGGTCCGGCTGCTCGCGCAGCTGACCCGGCAGGTCGCCGTCGTCCAGTACCCCTCGCTGACCCGCTCCACCGTCCGGCACGTGGAACTCCTCGCGCTGGCCCCGGCCCGCCTGATGCTCGTCCTCATCACGGACACCGGCCGGGTCGAGCAGCGGGTGATCGACTGCCCCGCGCCCTTCGGCGAGACCTCCCTCGCCGACCTGCGGGCCCGGCTCAACAGCCGGGTCGTCGGCCGCCGGTTCGCCGACGTGCCGCAGCTGGTGCAGGACCTCCCCGAGTCCTTCGAGGAGGCCGAGGACCGCGCCACGGTCTCGACCGTGCTCGCGACCCTCCTCGAAACCCTCGTGGAGGAGCACGAGGAGCGGCTGATGATCGGCGGCACCGCCAACCTCACCCGCTTCGGACACGACTTCCCCCTGACGATCAGGCCCGTCCTGGAGGCTCTGGAGGAGCAGGTCGTCCTCCTCAAGCTGCTCGGCGAGGCCAAGGAATCGGGCATGACCGTACGGATCGGGCACGAGAACGCCCACGAGGGGCTGAGCTCCACGTCCGTCGTCTCGGTCGGCTACGGTTCGGGCGGCGAGGCAGTCGCCAAACTCGGCGTGGTCGGACCGACCCGCATGGACTACCCCGGAACGATGGGAGCGGTACGCGCAGTGGCACGTTACGTCGGACAGATCCTGGCGGAGTCGTAAGTGGCCACGGACTACTACGCCGTACTCGGCGTGCGCCGCGACGCGTCCCAGGACGAGATCAAGAAGGCTTTCCGGAGGCTCGCGCGCGAGCTGCACCCGGACGTCAATCCCGATCCGAAGACGCAGGAACGCTTCAAGGAGATCAACGCCGCCTACGAGGTCCTTTCGGACCCGCAGAAGAAGCAGGTCTACGACCTCGGCGGCGACCCGCTCTCGTCCTCCGGCGGAGGCGGCGCGGGCGGCTTCGGAGCGGGCGGCTTCGGCAACTTCTCCGACATCATGGACGCCTTCTTCGGCACGGCCTCGCAGCGCGGCCCGCGCTCGCGCACCCGCCGCGGCCAGGACGCCATGATCCGTCTGGAGATCAGCCTCGACGAGGCGGCCTTCGGCACCACCAAGGACATCCAGGTCGACACGGCGGTCGTCTGCACGACCTGCTCCGGCGAGGGCGCCGCGCCCGGCACTTCCGCGCAGACCTGCGACATGTGCCGCGGCCGCGGCGAGGTCTCCCAGGTCACCCGGTCCTTCCTGGGCCAGGTCATGACCTCCCGGCCCTGCCCGCAGTGCCAGGGCTTCGGCACCGTCGTCCCCACGCCGTGCCCCGAGTGCGCGGGCGACGGGCGGGTCCGCTCCCGCCGCACCCTCACGGTCAAGATCCCGGCCGGCGTCGACAACGGCACCCGCATCCAGCTCGCGGGCGAGGGCGAGGTCGGCCCCGGCGGCGGCCCCGCCGGCGACCTGTACGTGGAGATCCACGAGACCCCGCACGAGACGTTCCAGCGGCGCGGCGACGACCTGCACTGCACGGTGACGATCCCGATGACGGCGGGCGCGCTCGGCACCAAGGTGCCGCTGCAGACCCTCGACGGCGTCGAGGAGGTCGACATCCGGCCCGGCACCCAGTCCGGCCAGTCGATCCCGCTCCACGGGCGCGGCGTCACCCACCTGCGCGGCAACGGGCGCGGCGACCTCATCGTGCACGTCGAGGTCCAGACCCCGAGCAAGCTCGACGCGGAGCAGGAGCGCCTTCTGCGCGAGCTCGCCAAGCTGCGCGGCGAGGAACGGCCGACCGGCCAGTTCCAGCCGGGGCAGCAGGGGTTGTTCTCGCGGCTGAAGGACGCGTTCAACGGGCGGTAGGCGCTCTGCCGGGGGTCCGGGGGTCGTCCCCCGGGTCAGCACAGTCAGCCGGGGCAGCAGGGGCTGTTCTCGCGCTTGA
Source organism: Streptomyces bikiniensis (assembly GCA_000716465.1). Classification (GTDB taxonomy): domain Bacteria; phylum Actinomycetota; class Actinomycetes; order Streptomycetales; family Streptomycetaceae; genus Streptomyces; species Streptomyces bikiniensis. Next base: position 54,263 of record JNWL01000012.1, on the reverse strand, counting down.
AGGACGCGTTCAACGGGCGGTAGGTCCGTCGTACGTACGGCTTCACGTACGGCTTCACCTACAGGGAGGGGCGGTATCCATGTATGGATACCGCCCCTTTCCATACCCCTCCCTGCGGCATGACACGATGCCCATATGTCCACCACCGCACTGAACGATCTCTCTCCGTTCCCGATCGTGCAGGCCCCCATGGCGGGTGGCGCCTCCTGTCCCGAGCTCGCCGGAGCCGTCTGCGAGGCCGGGGCGCTCGGCTTCCTGGCCGGCGGCTACAAGACGGCCGGAGGGCTCTACCAGGAGATCAAGCAGGTACGCGGGCTCACCGCGCGCCCCTTCGGCGTCAACCTCTTCATGCCGCCGACCGGACGGCCCGCCGACCCGGCCGCCGTCGAGGTCTACCGCCACCAGCTCGCCGGAGAGGCCGACTGGTACGCGACCCGGCTCGGCGAGACCGACGACTCCCGCGACGACGCCTACGACGCCAAGCTGGCCATCCTCCTGGAGGACCCGGTCCCCGTCGTCTCCTTCACCTTCGGCTGCCCCGCGCCCGACGTCCTCGCCGCCTTCGCGCGCGCCGGCACGTACACGATCGTCACCGTCACCTCCGCCGAGGAGGCCCTGGCCGCCGAGCGCGCCGGGGCCGACGCCGTCTGCGTCCAGGGCGTCGAGGCCGGCGGGCACCAGGGGACGCACCGCGACGACCCGGACGAGGACGGCACGCCCGGCACCGGACTGCTCACCCTCGTCGCCCGGGTCCGCGAGAGCGTCCGCCTCCCGCTCGTCGCCGCCGGCGGGATCATGCGCGGCGCCCAGATCGCCGCCGTCCTCGCCGCCGGGGCCGGCGCCGCCCAGCTCGGCACCGCCTTCCTCCCCTGCCCCGAGTCGGGCGCCCACCCGCTGCACAAGGGGGCCCTGACCGACCCGCTGTTCACCCGGACCGCCCTCACCCGGGCCTTCTCCGGGCGCCCGGCGCGCGGCCTCGTCAACCGCTTCACGCGCGAGCACGGCCCGTACGCCCCCGCCGCCTACCCCGAGGTCCACCACCTCACCGCCCCGCTGCGCAGGGCCGCCGCCACCGCGGGCGACGCCCAGGGCATGGCCCTCTGGGCCGGCCAGGGCCACCGCCTCGCCCGCGCGCTCCCCGCCGGGGAACTGGTCGGGGTCCTCGCCGCCGAACTCGACACCGCCCTCTCGGAACTGCCCCACAGGAGCACCTCGTGACCGCACCCGTCTTCGTCGTCGACGCCGTCCCCGGCGCGGGGAACTTCCTCCTGGACGGCCCCGAGGGGCGGCACGCCGTCTCCGTGAAGCGGCTGCGGGAGGGCGAGGAACTGGTCCTCGCCGACGGCCGGGGCCGCTGGGCCGCCTGCGCGGTGGTCGCCGCCGAGGGCAAGGACCAGCTCACCGTACGGGTTGCCGAGGTCCACGAGGACCCCGAGGAGGAGCCCAGGATCACCGTCGTCCAGGCCCTCCCCAAGGGCGACCGGGGCGAGCTGGCCGTCGAGACGATGACCGAGACCGGCGTGGACGCGATCGTCCCGTGGGCCGCCTCCCGCTGCATCACCCAGTGGAAGGGCGACCGGGGCCTCAAGGCGCTCGCCAAGTGGCGGTCCACCGCGCGCGAGGCCGGCAAGCAGTCGCGCCGCACCCGCTTCCCCGAGGTCGCGGACCTCATGACGACGAAGCAGGTCGCCGCCCTCCTCGCGGAGGCCGACTTCGCGGCCGTCCTGCACGAGGACCGCGACCACCCCAGCGGCGCGCTCGCCACCGCCGACCTCCCCGCGAAGGGCTCGGTCGTCCTGGTCGTCGGGCCCGAGGGCGGGGTCTCCCCGGAGGAGCTGGCCGCCTTCGGGGCGGCCGGGGCGGAGCCGTACCGGCTGGGCCGCAGCGTGCTGCGCACCTCCACGGCGGGCACGGCGGCGACGGCGCTGGTCCTGGGGCGGACGGGCCGCTGGAGCTAGGGCGCCGGAGGACGGGACGCGTCGGCCGTCAGCGCGTCGAACAGCGGCCACCCGTCCTCCTCCCGCACCCCGTTCGCGGCCGGGACGAGGCCGCGGGCCACCGCCGCGTCGAGGAACCGGCGGACGACCCCGGGCTCGTCGAGGTTCAGCCAGCCGCCCCCGACGGCGAGCACCTCGTGCCGACCCATCGTGAAACCGGCCACCGCGCGGCCCGGCTCCTCCCGGAAGACCAGCCGCAGCACGGCCCGCGGGGAACCGGCGCGGCGCAGGCCCAGCACGGTCCGGCAGTCGGGGTGCCGGTGCCGGACGTTCCAGAGCCAGACCGTCCCGTCGTCCACCGTCAGCCTGCGCAGCGCCCCGTCCCGTCTCATGCGGCGCAGTGTACGGAGGGCGGCGCGGCGAGGAGATGTGACGAACCCGGTGGACGGCCGCCCCCGGGGGCTCCTTAGGGTGGCCGCATGGCCGACGAGTCCCCCCTGATCCGCAGTCTCCGCGCCGCCGTGGCCGCCGCCCCCGGCGACGTGCCCCTGCGCCTCCACTTCGCCGAACTCCTCCTCGCGGAGGGACGGGGCGACGAGGCCGTCGCGGAGGCGGCCGTCGCCCTCCAGCACGCGCCCGGGGACGAGAACGCCCGCGCCCTGATGGTCCGCGCGATGGGGATGCCCGCGGCGCCGCGACCGACGGCCGCAGGGGCCCCGGCCCCGGAACCGACGACCACAGAAGCCCCCGCCCCGAGCGCCCCCGCCCCCTCCTTCGACTGGGACGCCGCCGAGCAGCAGGTCCAGGACCTCGTCGGACCCCGCTTCCTGGAGGACCCGCAGGCCGCCGACGGCGACGGGACCGCCGGGGACGCGGCCGCCTGGGACGTCGACGCCCCCGGCACCGTGCGCCTCGCCGACGTCGGCGGCATGGAGGAGGTCAAGGACCGCCTGGAGGCCGCCTTCCTCGCCCCCATGCGCAACCCCGAACTGCGCAGGCTGTACGGCAAGTCGCTGCGCGGCGGCCTGCTCCTCTACGGCCCGCCCGGCTGCGGCAAGACCTTCATCGCCCGGGCCGTCGCGGGCGAACTCGGCGCGAGCTTCCTCACCGTCTCGCTCTCCGACGTCCTCGACATGTGGATCGGCGCCTCCGAGAAGAACATCCACGACATCTTCGAGACCGCCCGCCGCCAGGCCCCCTGCGTCGTCTTCCTCGACGAGCTGGACGCCCTCGGCGCCAAGCGCTCCCGCACCCACCACAGCGGCCTGCGCAACGTCGTCAACCAGCTCCTCACCGAGCTCGACGGCATCGCGAGCGGCGCCGGCAACGAGGGCGTCTTCGTGCTCGCCGCCACCAACGTCCCCTGGGACGTGGACATCGCCCTCCGCCGCCCCGGCCGCCTCGACCGCACCCTGCTCGTGCTGCCGCCCGACGCCGCCGCCCGCGAGGCGATCCTCCGCTACCACCTGCGCGAGCGCCCCATCGAGGCCGTCGACCTCGGCAAGCTCGTCAAGGCCACCGAGGACTTCTCCGGCGCCGACCTCGCCCACGTCTGCGAGACGGCCGCCGAAGCCGCGCTCCTCGACTCCGCCCGCAGCGGCTCCGTACGCCTGATCACGACCAAGGACCTGCTCGGCGCGGCCAAGCAGATCAAGCCGTCCACGGAGCCGTGGTTCGCTGCCGCCCGGAACGTCGCCATGTTCGCCAACGAGGGCGGCCTCTACGACGACCTGCTCGCCCACCTCAAGCGGAAGCGCAAGCTGTGACCGCCCAGGACACCCCGGGCCTCCCCGGCGCCGCGCTGCGGCGCGCCGAGGCGCTGTACGAGGCCGGGCGGTACGCCCAGGCCGGGGCGCTCGCCGCCCAGCACCTGGCGACCGACCCCGAGGACGCCGACGCCCTCGTCCTGCTCGCCCGCTGCCACCACCGGGACGGCGCCCACCCCGCCGCCCTGGCCGCCGCGGACCAGGCGCTGCGGGCCGATCCCGAACTGCTCGGCGCCTGGCTGATACGCGTCCAGATCCTCCTCTCCCAGAAGCGGTTCCAGGAGGCCGAGGCCACCGCCCGGCACGCCGTCGCGCTCGCCCCGCAGTACTGGGGCGCCCACTACGCGCTCGGCACCGCCCTCACCGAGCACGGCGAGCACGCGCGCACGCCCGCGCGTACCGTCGAGGCGTACGAGGCGGCCCGGGCCGCCGTGCACCTCGCGCCCGAGGAGGACGCGGCCCACTTCCTCGTCGGCCTCACCGCCCAGCGCCGGGGCGACCACGCCACCGCGCAGCGCGCGTACGAGACGGCGCTGCGCCTCAACCCGCAGAGCAGCGAGGCCCACAACAACCTCTCGCTGCTCCGGCTGCGGCGCCGCTGGTTCCGGCGCGGGGCGTGGACGCAGGCCGCCGAGGGGTTCGTCGCCTCCGCCGCGCTCGACCTCCAGGACCGCAAGGCCCGCTACAACCTGGAGGCCATGGCCTGGAACACCGCCGCCGGGGCCCGCTGGGTCGCCCTGCTCGGCTTCGTCGCCTCCGCGCTCGGCTCCGCCCCCGTCCGTACCGGTGCGACCGGGGCCGAGGCGTTGGTCCCGTTCCTGATCGGCGCGGCCGTCCTCGTCGGCGCCTGGGGCGGCTGGGTGCTGTGGATGGGCCGCCGGCTGCCGCCCCGCCTGCGCCGTCCGCTGCTCCTGGTGGCCCGCGGCTGCCGGCCGGTGCTCGCCATGGCGACGGCCGTGGGCTTGCTCGGGCTGTACTCGGTGGTGACGATGGCCCTCTGGAACCTCGACGCGGGGGCGGTCGGCGGGCTCGGCACACCGCTGTTCTGGGCCGTGATCATCACGTACTGGGTGAGCCGCTCGTTCCTGAACCGGCGCGCGCCCAAGGACTGACTCCGCCCGAGGACCGACCCCGCGCGAGGACCGGCCCCGCCCGAGGACCGGCCCCGCCCCTGTGGACAACGGAACCGATCTTGTCGGCGTCGGCGGATAGCATGCGCGTGTACTGACCGACGGAGGCGAGGAGGCCCGGACCATGGCCGGAGAGCCGCAGAGCGACTGCCTGTTCTGCAAGATCGTGTCGGGGGAGGTGCCCGCGACGATCGTGCGCGAGACGGAGACGACCGTCGCGTTCCGCGACATCAACCCCCAGGCGCCCACCCACGTCCTGGTGATCCCGCGCCTCCACTACCCGGACGCCGCCTCCCTCGCGGCCGGAGCGCCGGACGTCGCCGCCGACCTGCTGCGCGAGGCCGGCGAGGTCGCCGCCCAGGAGAAGACCGACGGCACCGGCTACCGGATCGTCCTCAACACCGGCGCGGGCGCGGGCCAGACCGTCTTCCACACCCACGCGCACGTCCTGGGCGGCCGCGGCCTCAACTGGCCCCCCGGATAAGCCGTGTCCGTACGCGAACTGGTCGTCCTCGGAACCGCCAGCCAGGTCCCGACCCGGCACCGCAACCACAACGGCTACCTGCTGCGCTGGGACGGCGGGGGCATCATGTTCGACCCCGGCGAGGGCACCCAGCGCCAGATGCTGCGCGCCGGGGTCGCCGCGCACGACCTCGACCGGATCTGCGTCACGCACTTCCACGGCGACCACTCGCTCGGCCTGGCCGGGGTGATCCAGCGGATCAACCTCGACCAGGTCCCGCACCCGGTCACCGCCCACTACCCGGCGAGCGGACAGCGCTTCTTCGAGCGGCTGCGGTACGCCACGGCCTACCGCGAGACCGTGCAGCTGGTCGAGGCGCCCGTCTCCGCCGACGGGCCCCTCGCCGTCACGGACGCGTACACCCTGGAAGCGCACCGGCTCTCCCACCCCGTCGAGTCCTACGGCTACCGCCTGGTCGAGCCCGACGGGCGCCGCATACTGCCCGAGAAGCTCGCCGCACACGGCATCGAGGGACCCGACGTGGGCCGGATCCAGCGCGACGGCGTCCTGAACGGCGTCACCCTCGGCCAGGTCAGCGAGGTCCGGCGCGGCCAGCGCTTCGCCTTCGTCATGGACACCCGGCTCTGCGAGGGCGTGCACGCCCTCGCAGAGGGCGCCGACATGCTCGTCATCGAGTCGACCTTCCTGGACGAGGACGTCCGCCTCGCCACCGACCACGGGCACCTGACGGCCGGACAGGCCGCGGCGGTCGCCCGGGACGCGGGCGTGCGGCACCTCGTCCTCACCCACTTCTCGCAGCGCTACCACGACCCCGCCGCGTTCGAACGGCAGGCGCGGGCGGCCGGGTTCGACGGCGAGCTGAGCATTGCCCAGGACCTCATGAGGGTCCCCGTACCGAAACGAACGTGAACATGCCCGTACCCAAGGCGGAACTGCACCTCCACATCGAAGGCACCCTCGAACCCGAGCTGGCCTTCGCGCTCGCCGCGCGCAACGGCGTCACCCTGCCGTACGCGGACACCGACGCCCTGCGCGAGGCGTACCGGTTCAGCGACCTCCAGTCCTTCCTGGACCTGTACTACGGCCTGATGGCGGTCCTGCGCACCGCCGAGGACTTCACCGAACTCGCCGACGCCTACCTGGAGCGGGCCGCCGCCCAGGGCGTCCGGCACGCCGAGATCTTCTTCGACCCGCAGGCGCACACCGCCCGGGGCGTCCCGATCGACACCGTGATCGAGGGCCTGACCGCCTCCCTCGACCGCGCCGAGGAGCGGTACGGCGTCTCCACCCGGCTCATCATGTGCTTCCTGCGCGACGAGTCCGCCGAGTCGGCCCTCGCCACCCTGGAGGCCGCGGAGCCGTACCTGGACCGGATCACCGGCGTCGGCCTCGACTCGGCCGAGGTCGGCCACCCGCCGGCCAAGTTCCGCGAGGTGTACGAGGAGGCCGCCCGGCTCGGTCTGCGCCGCGTCGCGCACGCGGGCGAGGAGGGGCCCGCGGCGTACGTCCGCGAGGCGCTCGACGTCCTCGGCGTCGAGCGGATCGACCACGGGCTGCGCTGCATGGACGACCCCGACCTCGTCGCCCGGCTCGCCCGCGAGCGGGTCCCGCTCACCCTCTGCCCCCTGTCGAACGTCCGCCTCCGCGTCATCGACACCCTCGCCGACCATCCGCTCCGCGCGATGATGTCGGCCGGCCTCCTCGTCACCGTCAACTCCGACGACCCCGCCTACTTCGGCGGCTACGCGGGCGACAACTACGACGGCGTCCGCGACGCGCTCGGCCTCACGCAGGACCAGCTGCGGGAGCTGGCCCGGAACTCCTTCCTGGCGTCGTTCCTGGAGGACGAGGAGGAGCGGAGGGAGCGGTATCTGGCGGAGGTGGAGGCGTACGAGTTCGGAGGGTAGGGGAGCGGGGTCGCGGGGCCGGGGCCGGGGCCGGGGCCGGGGCCGGGGCCGCTGCGCGGGGCCCTTTCCCCACCCCGCGCCTTCCCGAAACCGGGGGCGGGCCCCCGGACCCCCGTACGCCCTGCGGGCGTGTCCTCAAACGCCGGACGGGCTGAATGCGGGGAGGGGTGGGGGACAAGCCCGCCGCAGGCGCCCCGCACAGGCCTCCACCCCCCTCATCCCCGATCGCTCGGCCTCGCCAACCCGAACGTCGACTTCGTCAAGCGCCGCCGGCCCGCCGCGACCGGCACCCGGATCGAAGCCACCGGCTGCTCCGGAGCCCCCACCTGGGGCACCAGGGACGGCGTGGCCGACGCGCTGCCGGCGAGGACGGCCGCCGGGGCGCCGCCGCGGCGGCGGACCGAGCCGGGGACCAGGGGGCGTCCGGCGGCGTGGCGGGCCACGGCCGTCATGGGGGCGGCCACCAGGAGGAGCAGGCAGCAGAGGACCGCGCCCATGCCCGGATAGCCCGCGCCCTCCGAGAGGAGGCTGCCGGTCACCGGACCGCAGGCCACGCCCAGGGACGACGCCGAGCCGACCAGGACGGCCCACCGGCCGCGCGGGTCGAGTGAGGCGGCCAGGCCCAGGAGGTACGACAGGACGACCGGGTAGACGGCGTTCCACAGGATCTCGCCGGCCGCGAAGGACACCAGGTCCCCGGCGGCCGAGCTGAGCAGCACACAGCCCGCGATGACCACCGTGCCCGCCCCGATCGGCACCGCCCGGCCCAGGCGCGAGCCGAGCGCCCCCGCCGCCGTGACCCCGGCGAGCCCCGCGCCGAGCGCCGCCGCGAAGACCGCGCCGACGGTGACCTCGGAGAGCCCGGCCTGCGTGGTCCCGATGCGTCCGCTCACGCCCCACAGGGCGTTCTGCGCGAGGGACCAGCACAGGATGCCGCCCGCGAGGACGGCCCCCGCCCGCCGGTACGGCAGCGGCCCCGCCACATGCGCGGCACCCGCATCCGCATCCGCACGCGCCCGCGCACCGCCCTCCAGACGCCCCGTCACCGGCCACACCAGCGCTGCCGCGCAGACGATCGCGAGCAACGGGGGCGCGTGGCCGGTGCCCAGGTGGGGGAGCGTCAGGTAGAGGGCGCCCGCCGCGGCCGAGACGGAGAGCAGGCCGAGGGTCGAGGCCCGGTGCGGGTCCCGGCGCCCGGCGATCCCGGCGGCGGCCACCGCCGTCGCCGTGCCCGAGCCGAGGCCGCCGAGGACGGCGCCCGCGACCACCAGCGGCACGGTGCCGGCCGCGGCGGCGGAGCCGTACCCGACGATCATGGCGAGCAGGCCCGCGCGGGCCGCCCGGCGCGGCCCGATCCGCTCGCCGCGCGCGGCGAGCGTGAAACCGGCGGTCGAGGAGCCGAGCAGCAGCACGGAGCCGACCAGGCCCGCCTGCGCGGGGGTGAGGCCGAGCCCGGCGGAGAGCCGGCCGACGACGGTCGGCAGGAGGTACGGGGCCAGGTAACCGGCCGTGAAGAGCGCGACGAGGGCGACGAGGGCCCCCGCGCCGCGAGACCGCGACGACATGGGCGTTCCCAGGAACAAGAAGGGGAGGGGTGGAGCGCCCGGTGGTGCGCGAGGGGCACGGGGTCGCGGAACCATGTGTATCAAGCGGGCGAGGGGCGGGAGAAGACGGTATCCGCCGGTACGCCACGTGATCCGGGTCACTGGAGGTTTGGCGGGGCGGTTTTCGGGTAAAGGAACCGCCTTCCTCGTGCGTCCCACCCGTCTCCCGCCCCCCATCGGGCACACTGGGCGGATCCGCACCGCGACCGGGGAGTCCGCCGTGACCACAGCAAGGGGAGAGCAGCCGCAACACGACGCCGAGGTCGACCCGTTGGAGCGCCTGCGCGAGCCCACCGACCCCGCCTGCGACGTCTTCCTCACCGGCACGGTCTTCCTCGACATCATCTTCACCGGCCTCGACAGCGCCCCCGTCCGCGGCACCGAGTCCTGGGCCCGCGGCATGGGCTCCAGCCCCGGCGGCGTCGCCAACATGGCCACCGCCCTCGCCCGCCTCGGCCTGCACACCTCCCTCGCCGCGGCCTTCGGCGACGACCACTACGGCGAGTACTGCTGGGACGCCCTGGAGCAGGGCGAGGGCATCGACCTCTCCTTCTCCCGCACCGTCCCCGGCTGGCACTCCCCGGTCACCGTCTCCATGGCCTACGAGGGCGAGCGCACGATGGTCTCCCACGGCCACGAGGCCCCGCCGCCCGACGGCGCCCTGCCCGCCTGTCCGCCGCACGCGCGCGCGGCCGTCGCCTCCCTCGCCCCCGGCCGCCCCGAGGAGTGGGTCGCCCAGGCCGCCCGCGCCGGGGCCAAGGTCTTCGCCGACGTCGGCTGGGACGACACCGGCCGCTGGGACCTGGCGGCCCTGCCCGACCTGGAGCACTGCGAGGCGTTCCTGCCCAACGCCGCCGAGGCGATGCGCTACACCCGCACCGACTGCCCCCGGGCCGCCGCCCGCGCCCTCGCCGACAAGGTCCGCTACGCCGTGGTCACCCTCGGTGCCGAGGGCGCCTACGCCGTCGACGGGGCCACCGGCGAGACCGCCGAGGTCCCCGCCATCCAGGTCTCCGCGCTCGACCCGACCGGCGCCGGGGACGTCTTCGTCGCCGGCTTCGTCACCGGGACCCTCGCCGACTGGCCCCTCGCCGACCGGCTCGCCTTCGCGGGCCTCACCGCCGCCCTCTCCGTCCAGGAGTTCGGCGGCTCCCTCTCCGCCCCCACCTGGGACGAGGTCGCCGCCTGGTGGCAGCGGGTCCAGGGCCACGCCCGGCAGGACCCCGAGGCCCTGCGCGGCCGCTACGCCTTCCTGGAGCGCCTCCTGCCCGCCCCCGCCCGGCCCTGGCCGCTGCGCAGGGCGGTCCCGACGATCGGCTTCCGCGCGGCCGCCTCGTAGGACGCCCCGCCCGGAAGGACGCGCTCCACTCGAACGGCCCTCCGTAAACCCCTTAGGTCTTGTCGGTGCCAAGTCGTAGGCTTGGTGATCCAGAGGTTGTCGAGCAGCGAGAACCCTGCGACGGGAGGTATGCGCAGGCCACAGTGCCGGCCCATGACTCAGACACCCACAGCCCGCGACGGAGCGTCCCACGACGGGGCGCGCGGACAGGCCCGCGCCCACTTCACCGTCCCGGCCAAGCATCCGATGGTGACCCTGCTCGGCTCCGGAGACGCCCTGCTCCGGGTGATCGAGCGCTCCTTCCCGGACACCGACATCCACGTCCGGGGCAATCAGGTGAGCGCGGTCGGCGACGCGGCGGAAGTCGCCCTGATCCAGCGCCTGTTCGACGAGATGATGCTGGTGCTCCGCACCGGTCAGCCGATGACGGAGGACGCAGTGGAACGCTCGATCGCCATGCTCAGGGCGGGCGGCGAGGGATCGGCGGAGGGCGGCGAGGAGACCCCCGCCGAGGTGCTCACGCAGAACATCCTGTCCAGCCGGGGCCGCACGATCCGCCCCAAGACGCTCAACCAGAAGCGGTACGTCGACGCCATCGACAAGCACACGATCGTCTTCGGCATCGGCCCCGCGGGCACCGGCAAGACCTATCTCGCCATGGCCAAGGCGGTCCAGGCCCTGCAGTCCAAGCAGGTCAACCGGATCATCCTGACCAGGCCCGCCGTCGAGGCGGGCGAGCGGCTCGGCTTCCTGCCGGGCACGCTCTACGAGAAGATCGACCCGTACCTGCGCCCGCTCTACGACGCCCTGCACGACATGCTGGACCCGGACTCCATCCCCAAGCTCATGGCGAGCGGCACGATCGAGGTCGCGCCCCTGGCGTACATGAGGGGTCGCACCCTGAACGACGCGTTCATCATCCTGGACGAGGCGCAGAACACGAACCCCGAGCAGATGAAGATGTTCCTCACCCGCCTCGGCTTCGACTCGAAGATCGTCATCACCGGTGACGTCACCCAGGTCGACCTGCCGAACGGGACGAAGAGCGGTCTGCGGCAGGTCCGCGACATCCTCGACGGGGTCCAGGACGTCCACTTCTCCACGCTCACGTCGCAGGATGTCGTCCGGCACAAGCTCGTCGGCCGTATCGTCGACGCGTACGAGCAGTACGACAGCCGCAACGGCCGCAACGGGAAGTAGTCACAGAACCACCATGTCGATCGACGTCAACAACGAGTCCGGCACCGAGGTCGACGAGCAGTCGATCCTCGACATCGCCCGCTACGCGCTCGCGCGCATGCGCATCCACCCCCTCTCCGAGCTCTCGGTGATCGTCGTGGACGCGGAGGCGATGGAGCAGCTCCACATCCAGTGGATGGACCTGCCCGGGCCCACCGACGTCATGTCCTTCCCGATGGACGAGCTGCGTCCGCCGGCGAAGGACGACGCGGAGCCCCCGCAGGGGCTCCTCGGCGACATCGTGCTCTGCCCCGAGGTCGCCACCCAGCAGGGCAAGGACGCGCCGACGCAGCACTCCATGGACGAGGAGCTCCAGCTCCTCACCGTCCACGGGGTGCTGCACCTCCTCGGGTACGACCACGAGGAGCCCGACGAGAAGGCCGAGATGTTCGGCCTCCAGGCGGCGATCGTCGACGGCTGGCGCGCGGAGAAGGGCCTGACCGGCCCCTCCCCGGCGCCCACCGTCTCCTGACCCCGATGGACGTCTCGCTGATCCTCGGGGCGGTCGCGCTCGTCGTCGTGGCGTGGCTCGCCGCCTGCGCCGAGGCCGGTCTCGCCCGGATCTCCAGCTTCCGCGCCGCCGAGGCCGTACGGTCCGGGCGGCGCGGGGCCGGGAAGCTCGCCCAGGTCACCTCCGACCCGACCCGCTACCTCAACGTGGCGCTGCTCGTCCGCGTCGCCTGCGAGATGGCGGCGGCCGCCCTCGTCACGTACGCCTGCCTGGAGGCCTTCCCGGAGACCTGGGAGGCGCTGCTCATCGCGATCGCCGTCATGGTCCTCGTCTCGTACGTGGCCGTCGGCGTCTCGCCGCGCACCATCGGCCGCCAGCACCCGCTGAACACGGCGACCGCCGCCGCGTACGTCCTGGTGCCGCTGGCCCGGATCATGGGCCCGATCCCGCAGCTCCTGATCCTCATCGGCAACGCGCTCACCCCCGGCAAGGGCTTCCGCAAGGGCCCCTTCGCCTCCGAGGCCGAGCTGCGGGCCCTGGTCGACCTCGCCGAGCAGGAGTCGCTGATCGAGGACGACGAGCGCCGCATGGTGCACTCCGTCTTCGAGCTGGGCGACACCCTCGTGCGCGAGGTGATGGTGCCCCGCACCGACCTGATCTGCATCGAGCGGTACAAGACCGTCCGCCAGGCCCTCACCCTCGCCCTGCGCTCCGGCTTCTCCCGCATCCCGGTCACCGGCGAGAACGAGGACGACATCGTCGGCATCGTGTACCTCAAGGACCTGGCCCGCCGGACGCACGTCAACCGGGAGTCGGAGTCCGATCTGGTGTCGACCGCGATGCGGCCCGCCGCCTTCGTGCCCGACACCAAGAACGCCGGCGACCTGCTGCGCGAGATGCAGCAGCAGCGCAACCACGTCGCCGTCGTCGTCGACGAGTACGGCGGCACGGCCGGGATCGTCACCATCGAGGACATCCTGGAGGAGATCGTCGGCGAGATCACCGACGAGTACGACCGGGAGCTGCCGCCGGTCCAGGAGCTCGGCGAGGACCGCTACCGGGTCACCGCCCGCCTCGACATCGGGGACCTCGGCGAGCTGTACGGCCTGGGCCCCGACGAGTACGACGACGAGGACGTGGAGACCGTCGGCGGCCTGCTCGCCAAGGCCCTCGGCCGCGTCCCCATCTCGGGCGCGAAGTCCGTCGTGGAGCTGCCCGACGGGCGCTCGCTGCGGCTGACCGCCGAGTCCCCGGCCGGCCGGCGGAACAAGATCGTCACCGTGCTCGTGGAGCCGGTGGAACCGGTCGCGGCGGAGAAGGAGCCGGAGTGACCCCCGAAGAGCCGGAGTGACCCCCGAAGAGCCGGAGTGACCCCCGAAGAGTCGGAGTGACCCCCGGGGAGCCGGAGTCGACCCCCGAGGAACCCGAGTGACCCCCGAGGAGCCCGAGTGACCCCCGACGAGCTGCGTGCCCTCTGCCTGGAGTTCGACGACGCCACGGAGGAGTTCCCCTTCGGCCCGGACACCTCCGTCTTCAAGGTCGCCGGGAAGCTCTTCGCGCTCTCGGCCCTCGACTCCGAGCCGCTGAGGGTCAACCTCAAGTGCGACCCGGACGAGGCCGTACGGCTCCGCGCGGAGCACCCGGCGATCGCCCCCGGCCACCACATGAACAAGCGGCACTGGAACACCGTGACCGTCGGCGAGCTCCCGGCCCCCATGGTCCGGGAGCTGGTCGAGGACTCGTACGACCTCGTCGTCGCGGGCCTGCCGAAGGCGGTACGGCTCCGCCTCGACCGCCCCTGACCCGGGGCCGCCCGGGGAGCCGACCTATGCTCGGTCCATGACACTCAGCAGCGAGCACGGCGACCTCGGCGCCGAGGACCTCAAGATCATCACCCTGGCGCGGAGCGCACGGGCCCGCAACGGCGTGGCCGAGGGCGCGGCCGTGCGCGACGAGACCGGCCGGACCTACGTGGCCGGGACCGTGGCCCTGGACTCGCTCCGGCTGAGCGCCCTGCGGACCGCCGTCGCGATGGCGGTGGCCAGCGGTGCCGAGTCCCTGGAGGCGGCGGCCGTCGTGACGACCGCCGAGGCGGCCTCGGACGAGGACCGCGCGGCCGTGCGGGACCTCGGCGGCCCCGGGACCCCGGTCCTGCTCGCGGGCCCGGACGGGCGGCTGCGGAAGGCCGTCACGGCCGGCTGAGGCGCGCCGCCGGCCCCTCCGTACCCACTGGGTGCGTGGCGCGGGCGCTCATCGGGGACAATGGCCCCCATGAGCGCTCGCAACCAAGAAACCGAAGCCGTCCACCGGGCCGGCTTCGCCTGCTTCGTCGGCCGCCCCAACGCGGGCAAGTCCACCCTCACGAACGCTCTGGTCGGCCAGAAGGTGGCCATCACCTCGAACCGGCCGCAGACCACCCGGCACACCGTCCGGGGCATCGTGCACCGCCCCGACGCGCAGCTGATCCTGGTCGACACCCCCGGGCTCCACAAGCCGCGCACCCTCCTGGGCGAGCGGCTCAACGACGTCGTGCGCACCACCTGGGCCGAGGTCGACGTGATCGGCTTCTGCCTGCCCGCCGACCAGAAGCTCGGCCCCGGCGACCGCTTCATCGCCAAGGAGCTGGCGGAGATCAGGAAGACCCCCAAGGTCGCGATCGTCACCAAGACCGACCTGGTCGACTCCAAGACCCTCGCCGAGCAGCTCATCGCCGTCGACCAGCTCGGCAAGGAGCTGGGCTTCGAGTGGCAGCAGATCGTCCCCGTCTCGGCCGTGGGCGACAAGCAGGTCCAGCTCGTCGCGGACCTGCTCATCCCGCTGCTCCCCGAGTCCCCGCCGCTCTACCCGGAGGGCGACCTCACGGACGAGCCCGAGCAGGTCATGGTCGCGGAGCTGATCCGCGAGGCCGCGCTCGAAGGCGTACGGGACGAGCTGCCGCACTCCATCGCGGTGGTCGTGGAGGAGATGATCCCCCGCGAGAACCGCCCGGCGGACCGGCCGCTGCTCGACATCCACGCCAACGTGTACATCGAGCGCCCCAGCCAGAAGGGCATCATCATCGGCCCCAAGGGCAGCCGCCTCAAGGAGGTCGGCATGAAGTCCCGCAAGCACATCGAGGCCCTTCTCGGCACCCCGGTCTTCCTCGACCTGCACGTGAAGGTCGCGAAGGACTGGCAGCGGGACCCCAAGCAGCTCAGGAAGCTCGGCTTCTAGAGCCCCGTCACGGAGTCACGCGCCTTCCTTGAGGACCCTCGTGATGAGGGTCCTCTGCGCTTCCGTCAGGCCCGGGTCCCCGCAGCGGACCGTGCGGCCGTCGACCGTGATCTCGTACGAGAAGCCGTCCGGGACGCGGGAGCGGTCACCGTCCCCGTCGCCCGCGCCGGCCGCCGCGAGGGCCGCCCCCGCCAGGGCGGCCCACTCCCCGGCGTCGGGGCGGCCCGCGGTGTCCACCTCCGCCGACCGCTCGATCCCCGCGAAACCGCCCGTGCGCCGTACCCGAATCCGCATGAGCCCTTCCCTACCCCGGCTCAGTCCACCGGCACGCCCACCGCGGCCCAGGACTTCAGGACGGCCTGGATCTCCGCCCCGTCGCCGTACCGGTCCTTCGCCGCCTTCACCGTGGCCGCCGCGAACTCCGCGAACCGGGTCCCGGGGGTGAGGGTCCCGCCGGTCATCACGTCGTACCAGATCCGCCCGGCCCGCTCCCAGGCGTTGCCGCCCAGCTCGGTCGCCGCCAGGTAGAAGGCGTGGTTGGGGATGCCGGAGTTGATGTGCACCCCGCCGTTGTCGCCGCTGGTGCGGACGTAGTCGTCCATGTGGGCGGGCTGCGGGTCCTTGCCGAGGACGTCGTCGTCGTACGCCGTGCCCGGGGCCTTCATGGAGCGCAGGGCCCTGCCCTGCACGTTCGGGTGGAAGAGGCCCTCGCCGATGAGCCAGTCCGCGGCCTCGGCGCTCTGCCCGAGGGCGTACTGCTTCACGAGGGAGCCGAAGACGTCCGAGACGGACTCGTTGAGGGCGCCGGACTGGCTGAAGTACTCCAGGTTCGCCGTGTGCTGGGTGAAGCCGTGGGCCAGTTCGTGGCCGATGACGTCCACGGGCAGGGTGAAGTCGAGGAAGATCTCGTCGTCGCCGTCCCCGAACACCATCTGCTCGCCGTTCCAGAAGGCGTTGGCGTAGTCCCGGTCGTAGTGGACGGAGGCGATCAGCGGCAGCCCCGAACCGTCGATCGAGTCGCGCCCGAAGGCGTTCAGGAAGAGGTCGAAGGTGGCGCCGAGGCCCGCGTACGCGCGGTTGACGGCGGCGTCGCCGGTCGCCTCCTCGCCCTCGGCGCGGACCTTCCCGCCCGGCAGGTCGGTGCCGTGCCGGCAGTCGTGGACGGTGCGGTGCGGCCGGGCGGCGGCGCGGGGCGCGGCCGTCGGGGGAGAGCCCGGCCGGGGCAGCGCCCGGGCGGCGCGGGCCGAGGCGTCCGCGGCCAGGGTGCGACGGGCGACGGCGGCCACGGCGGCGCGGGGAGAGTGCGCCAGGTGCTCCAGGAGGTGCGGCGGCACGATCGAACAGAAGACAGGCGTGTGTGCGCTCATTCCAGCAATGTGGCAGTGCGTGACGAAGCTGTCACTAGGAGAGACGGCGATTGGCGAAATGGAGTGATCCGTCACTGTTCGAGTTTGATTCCGGGAGCGTCCCGCATACTGGAACGGGACGTCCGCCTCCACGTCCCTGGGCTAAGCTGCGGCACATCATGCGTTTCGGGCTGCTTCTCCTTAGCTGCCGCGGCGAGGGCCTGTAGTCGTAGGCCGACCCCCTCCCCGCGGGACCTGGTGTTGCGTTCGACAGTCGGCCGTCCTCCCCCTGCTGGACCCGAGGAGCCCCACGCAATGTCGCAGTCCCCGTTCATCGGCCGCCCCACGCCCGTCACCAACGAGGCCCCGCTGCAGAAGCCGTCCGGGATGCCGATCCACAAGTACGGCCGGTACGAGGCCGTCGAGATCCCCGACCGCACCTGGCCCGACCGGCGCATCACCAAGGCCCCCCGCTGGCTGTCCACCGACCTGCGCGACGGCAACCAGGCCCTGATCGACCCGATGTCCCCGGCCCGCAAGCGCGAGATGTTCGACCTGCTCGTACGCATGGGCTACAAGGAGATCGAGGTCGGCTTCCCGTCCTCCGGCGAGACCGACTTCGCCTTCGTGCGCTCCATCATCGAAGAGGGTGCGATCCCGGACGACGTCACCATCTCCGTCCTGACCCAGGCCCGCGAGGACCTGATCGAGCGGACCGTGGAGTCCCTGGTCGGCGCCAGGCGCGCCACCGTCCACCTGTACAACGCCACCGCGCCCACCTTCCGCCGGGTCGTCTTCCGCGGCTCGAAGGAGGACATCAAGCAGATCGCCGTGGACGGCACGCGCCTGGTGATGGAGTACGCGGAGAAGCTGCTGGGCCCGGAGACGACCTTCGGCTACCAGTACAGCCCCGAGATCTTCACCGACACCGAGCTGGACTTCGCCCTGGAGGTCTGCGAGGCCGTCTGCGACGTCTGGCAGCCGGGCCCGGGCCGCGAGATCATCCTCAACCTGCCCGCCACCGTGGAGCGTTCGACGCCGTCCACGCACGCGGACCGGTTCGAGTGGATGTCCCGGAACCTGACCCGCCGGGAGTACGTCTGCCTGTCCGCCCACCCGCACAACGACCGGGGCACCGCCGTGGCGGCGGCCGAGCTGGCCGTCATGGCCGGCGCCGACCGCGTCGAGGGCTGCCTGTTCGGCCAGGGCGAGCGCACCGGCAACGTGGACCTGGTGACCCTGGGCATGAACCTGTTCAGCCAGGGCGTCGACCCGCAGATCGACTTCTCGCAGATCGACGAGATCCGCCGCACCAGCGAGTACTGCAACCAGATGGAGGTCCACCCGCGCCACCCCTACGCGGGCGACCTGGTCTACACCGCCTTCTCCGGCTCCCACCAGGACGCCATCAAGAAGGGGTTCGACGCCATGGAGGCCGACGCGGCCGCCCAGGGCAAGAGCGTGGACGACATCGAGTGGGCGGTCCCGTACCTGCCGATCGACCCGAAGGACGTCGGCCGCTCCTACGAGGCCGTCATCCGGGTCAACTCGCAGTCCGGCAAGGGCGGCATCGCGTACGTCCTGAAGAACGACCACAAGCTGGACCTGCCCCGCCGGATGCAGATCGAGTTCTCCCGGATCATCCAGCAGAAGACCGACTCCGAGGGCGGCGAGGTCACGCCGGCCGCGATCTGGTCCGTCTTCCAGGACGAGTACCTGCCCAACCCGGACAACGCCGCGGCTCGTTGGGGTCGCATCCAGCTGCGCTCCGGCCAGACCACCTCCGACACGGACGGCACGGACACGCTGACCGTCGAGGCGGTCGTGGACGGCGTCGACACGGTCCTGACCGGCTCCGGCAACGGCCCGATCTCGGCCTTCTTCGCCGCGCTGCAGGACGTCGGCGTCGACGCCCGCCTGCTGGACTACCAGGAGCACACGATGAGCGAGGGCGCCTCCGCGCAGGCCGCCTCGTACATCGAGTGCGCCATCGACGGCAAGGTCCTGTGGGGCATCGGCATCGACGCCAACACGACCCGCGCCTCCCTGAAGGCGGTCATCTCAGCGGTCAACCGCGCCGCCCGCTGACCCGCCCCGACCCCGCTGCCCCGTGCCCTCCCGGAGGACGCGGGGCAGCGTCGTGCCCGGGCCCGCGCGAGGGCGGGGAGGGGCGTGCGGGACCACCCGGGAGGGTGATTCCGCGGCGGTCGAACGGTGACGTGTCTCGGCCATCTCCACGGTGAACTGACGACGGGGTACTGACGCCACATCACGGATGTGGTTAACATCACGCCCACGCCGGCAGCGCAGCCGGGGCGTCGAGGAGGTGCGTATGCGGTCTGCCCGGAATTCACGTGGTGGGAAAGTGGGCATCTGCGGGATCCGCACCTCCTGGAACACCGTGGGGGACGGCGAGTTCTTCTGCGAGGCGTGCGGGGGCGACCGCAACTACCGGCGCCGCACCGGCCGCCGCAGGTTCGCCGTCCTGGGCGTCCCCGTCCTGCCCCGGGGCTGTACGGGCCCGGTGGTCGAGTGCGCGGCCTGTCACACGCACTTCGGTACGGAGGTGCTCGACCGCCCGACGACGAGCCGCTTCTCCGCGATGCTGCGGGACGGCGTGCACACCGTCGCCCTGGCCGTCCTCGCGGCCGGCGGCACCGGCTCCCGCGCGGTCCTGGACCGGGCCGTCAGCGCGGTCAGGTCCGCCGGCTTCGCGGAGTGCACGGCCGTCCAGCTCGTGGACCTCGTGGAGGCCCTGGAGGCCGACACGGGGCGCTTCATGCCCGAGGTGAACCCCGAGGGCACGATCCTCGCGATCGAGCTGCATGAGGCCCTGGAACCGCTCGCCCCGCACCTCGCCCCCTCCGGACGGGAGTCGATCCTCGTCCAGGCCGCCCGGATCGCCCTCGCGGACGGTCCGTACAGCCCGGCCGAGATGGAGGTCCTGGGCACCGTCGGCACCGCGCTCTCGCTGCCCCCGGACGACACCGTCCGGCTGCTCACCTCGGCGCGCACCGTCTCCTGAGCCCGGGAAAGACGCGGAGACACGACTCCGCGGGGGCCGGAGGAGATCCGGACCCCCGCGGAGTCGTGTGCTGTGCGTCCCGCCGTTACTCGATCGCGCCGCTCGCGCGCAGCATGTCCTCGCGCTCCACGATCTTCACGCGCTCGCGGCCCTCGGGCTCGCCGAGCGCCTTCTCGGCGGCGTCGAGGGCGTACCAGCCCTCCCACGTGGTGTACGTGACGCCCTTGCCCTCCAGGAAGGCCACGACCGCGTCCGTCTCCGGGGTGGCCGGGTCGAGCAGGCGCCCGTTCGCGAAGTCGTCCAGGAGGTTCGCCACGGTCTCGTTGGCGTCGCCCTTGGTGTGGCCGATGAGGCCGACCGGGCCGCGCCGGATCCAGCCGGTGACGTAGGTCGACGCCAGGTGCTCGCCGTTCTCCTGGATCACCCGGCCGCCCTGGTCCGGGACGGTGCCGCTGACGGCGTCCCACGGGAGCTTGGGCAGCTCGTCCGAGAGGTAGCCGACCGCGCGGTAGACCGCCTGGACGTCCCAGTCAGTGGTCTGACCGGTGCCCCGGACGTTGCCGGTGCCGTCCAGCTCGGTGCGCTCGGTGCGCAGGCCGACGACCTTGCCGTCCTCGCCGAGGACCTCGACCGGGGACTCGAAGAAGTGCAGGAAGAGCTTGTGCGGGCGGTCGCCGACGTCGCGGATCGCCCAGTTCTCCAGGGTCTTCGCGACCATGTCGGTCTGCTTGTTCTTGCGGCGGTCCGCGATCGAGCCCTCGTCGTAGTCGATGTCCTCGGGGTTGACGATGACCTCGATGTTGGGGGAGTGGTCCAGCTCGCGCAGCTCCATCGGGCTGAACTTCGCCTGCGCCGGGCCGCGGCGGCCGAAGACGTGCACTTCGAGCGCCTTGTTGGCCTTCAGGCCCTCGTAGACGTTCGGCGGGATCTCGGTCGGCAGCAGCTCGTCCGCCGTCTTCGCCAGGATGCGGGCGATGTCGAGGGCCACGTTGCCGACGCCGAGGACGGCGACCTTCTCGGCCGACAGGTCCCAGGTGCGCGGGACGTCCGGGTGGCCGTCGTACCAGGAGGCGAAGTCGGCGGCGCCGAGGCAGCCGTCCAGCTCCACGCCGGGGATCTTCAGCTCGCGGTCCGCCATGGCGCCGGTCGAGAAGACGACGGCGTCGTAGAAGGAGCGCAGGTCGTCCAGGTGCACGTCGGTGCCGTAGTCGACGTTGCCGAAGAGGCGCACCTGCGGCTTGTCGAGGACCTGGTGCAGCGCGGTGATGATGCCCTTGATGCGCGGGTGGTCGGGGGCGACGCCGTAGCGGATGAGGCCGAAGGGCGCCGGCATCCGCTCGAAGATGTCGATCGACACGCCCGGCTCGGCGGCGGCCTCGGACTTCAGCAGCGCATCGGCGGCGTAGATTCCGGCGGGGCCGGCGCCGACGATCGCGACCCGGAGGGGGCGGGGCATGACTGGGTTCCCTTCGCAGCGACATGGCGGCGAAGCCGCCGACACTTAGGTCACCCTAAATAATGCACGACGCGGAGCGGTACCCGGCCCCGGTCTATGGGGTCATAAGCCGACCTTATGACTTCCATAAGCGGGGCTAGGCGGGGCGGGTCTCCGCGTCTCAGCCCTGCAGGGCCGAGACGACCAGGGCGCCACCCCAGAAGACGCCGCCGCCCGCCATGCCGCAGCCGACGAGGGTCATGAACGCCATCATGCAGCGCACATAGGACCCTTCGAGGTGGATCGCCACACTCGGGTCACGCGGGTGGTACGACACCTCCACCGGGCCGGCCGTGGTGGTGGTGTACCTGTGGGTGGCGCCCGTGGTGTCCCTGTAGAGGTACACCCTGGACTTGTTGGTGAAGTGCGAGAACTCCGCGGCCACCGTGATGCCGTGCCTCGGCAGGTACCACATCCGGTACAGGTCCCGCCCCATGCCCCAGACCAGGAACCCGCCGATGGCGGTGACCACGAGCGGCAGCCAGAACGCGATCGCGTGCTCCGCCCGGCCGACCACGCCGAGGAACACGTCCAGGGCGATGACGGGTGCGGCGATCCCGGCCAGGACCACCGCTCCGCGGTAACGGCGTCGTGCCGGGGGGACGGGCGGGCGGTGGGTGACGAGGGTGGAGCCGTCGACGTCCGCGACCTCGTCGGGCAGGGCGGCGTCGACGGCCCGTACGAAGGCGGTGGCGGCGGCTTCGCTCACGTCCTCGACCCGGTAGACGACCGGTTCGGCTTCGGCGCGGGAGATCAGTTCGACCTCGACGGAGCGCCCCTCGGCGTAGACGCTCTCGATCGCCGCCAGGGGTATGTAGTGCTCGCCGTCCGCCCGGCCGAGGGTGACCGCCGCCCCCGTGAAGCGCAGGACGGCGCCGTCGCGCCCGCGCAGCACGAGGGGGGAGGCGGCCGTCACGAGGTCAGGCCGCCGACGAACGCGGCCCAGGCGTCGGCCCGCACCACGAGGACGGGGCCGGGGTTCTTGCTGTCCCGGACCGGAACGACACCGGGGACGTCGTCCAGGACCTCGACGCAGTTGCCACCGTCGCCGTTGCTGTAGCTGCTCTTGCGCCAGGCGGCGCCCGTGAAGTCGTACGAGACTTCGACGCAGTCGCCGCCCGACGCATTGCTGTAGCTGCTCTTGAACCAGTTGGCGTGGGTCAGGTCGTACGCGCGCATCGTCTGAAGTCCTCCGCCGCCGACTCGATCAGTGCGAGGGACGCCTCCGGCGACAGCGCGGCGACCCTGAGCAGATCGTAGGCGCGCTGTGCCTGCTTCACCACCGCCGGATCGTCAAGGAGCGTCCCCGAAAACGCTGTTTCTGTATAGGCCGTTGGCGGCTGGTCCTTGAACTCCATCAACCGCAGGGAGCCCTCCATGACGGAGTGTGCTCCGGCCGCGCGGGGGAGCAGGGCCACCAGGACCTGTCGCCCCCGGATCAGCCCCACGATGTGCTCCAGTGCCGCCGCCATCACCGCTGGTCCTCCTACGGGGATCAGGACGGCGTTCTCGTGGAGGATGACCCAATACTCGGGCCTTGTAGCGTCCGTGAGGATCTTCGCCCGCTCGACCCGAGAGCTGACCTTCTCCTCGACGAACTCCTCCGTGGCGAACGGGTGCATCGCCAGCGTCACCGCCCGTGCGTACTCGGCCGTCTGCATCAGACCCGGCACGACCGTCGGCGCGAACTCGCAGATCTTCGTCGCCACGGCCTCCAGCTCGGCCACCGCGTGGAAATAAGACGCGTACGGTGAGTTGTCGATGAGCTTTCGCCATGTTCGTTCGAAAATACCGCCGGTTTGTAGGACCTCGTCGATTCTTTTCGCGACGTCCAGTTGGGGTTTTCGAATTCCCTGCTCGAACAGGCCGATGTAACCGCCCGAAACGAACACCCGTCCGCCCAGCTCGCTCTGTGAGAGCCCCGCCCCCTCCCTGTGTTCCTTCAGGAGGTCCCCGAAGAACTCCCACACGTCCTGCCGCTTGCCTCTGGCCATGGCTTAACTCCCCTGCCCTACTGCGCAGTTGTCGGCGTGCGCAGCTGTCGATTCTACGGATCAGGGGTCACCCTGGAGAGGCGAAGCGGGAAATGGATTCAGAAAGGCATACGTTGGTGAAGGAAGACATCACGAAGGCGTCCACGGGGACGGTCGGAGCCGCACAGGAGGCGGTGGCGGAATTGCGCGAGGCGCTCGCGAGTGCGGGAATCACCCTTCCCTCGCTCGGCCTCGACGTCGTCACCCTCGCCGCCGATCCCCCGAGGCCGCTCGTGGAATTGGGATGCTGCACGGTGGAAACGGCCCGGCTTCTCGCCGCCGCCGTACTGCCGAGGGAGGAGAGTCGATCGTGACGCTGCCCATCGGGTCGTACGTCGTCGAGATCCGCACCGGACGGGTCGGGAGGGTCATGGGGCACGAGGGCCCCTACGTCCAGATCCGCGCGCTCGGCGGAGGGCGCGAGTGGGACGTGGACCCCGAGGGGGTGCGGGAGGCGACCTCGGCCGAGCGGCTGAGCGCCGCCACCGCGCACGTCAACGCCCGCAGCCGGGGCGAGGTGCCTTGAGCGGCGGCGGGGCCCGGTAGCCCTCCCGTACGACGCGGCCCTCCCGTAGGGCGCCGGCGCCCGGCCCCGGGTCCGGGTGTCGGTGCCGTACGGGAGAATGGACCGCATGAGTCTGTTCCGCGACGACGGCATCGTGCTGCGCACCCAGAAGCTGGGTGAAGCGGACCGCATCATCACCCTCCTCACGCGCGGTCACGGGCGCGTACGCGCCGTGGCGCGGGGCGTGCGGCGCACGAAGTCGAAGTTCGGGGCCCGGCTCGAACCCTTCTCCCACGTCGACGTGCAGTTCTTCGCCCGGGGGAGCGAGCTGATCGGGCGCGGCCTGCCGCTCTGCACGCAGAGCGAGACGATCGCCGCGTACGGCGGCGGGATCGTCACCGACTACGCCCGCTACACGGCCGGCACGGCCATGCTGGAGACGGCCGAGCGGTTCACCGACCACGAGGGCGAGCCGGCCGTCCAGCAGTACCTGCTCCTCGTCGGGGGCCTGCGGACCCTCGCCCGGGGCGAGCACGCCCCCCACCTCATCCTGGACGCCTTCCTGCTGCGCTCCCTCGCCGTGAACGGCTACGCGCCCAGCTTCGAGGACTGCGCCAAATGCGGACTCCAGGGGCCGAACCGGTTCTTCTCGGTCGCGGCGGGCGGAGTCATATGCGGCGACTGCCGGGTACCCGGAAGCGTCGTACCCTCTGCGGAGGCCATCGGCCTGCTCAGCGCGCTCCTCACCGGCGACTGGGCGACGGCGGACGCGTGCGAGCCGCGTCACGTCAGGGAGGGCAGCGGACTCGTCTCCGCCTACCTGCACTGGCACCTGGAGCGCGGCCTGCGCTCCCTGCGATACGTAGAGAAGACCTAGGTAGGAGATCCATCGCCATGGCCATCGCACGACGCGGAATCCTCGGGCGGCAGCGCCGGGAGTACAAGCTCCCCGAGCCGCACCCGTCCGGCGCCCGCCCGCCGAAGCTCCCGGCCGAGCTGGTGCCGAACCACGTGGCCTGCGTGATGGACGGGAACGGCCGCTGGGCGAAGGAGCGGGGCCTGCCGCGCACCGAGGGCCACAAGGTCGGCGAGGGCGTCGTCCTGGACGTGCTCAAGGGCTGCCTGGAGATGGGCGTCAAGAACCTCTCCCTCTACGCCTTCTCCACCGAGAACTGGAAGCGCTCGCCCGACGAGGTCCGCTTCCTCATGAACTTCAACCGGGACGTCATCCGCCGCCGCCGCGACGAGATGGACGAGCTGGGCATCCGCATCCGCTGGGTCGGCCGCATGCCCAAGATGTGGAAGTCGGTCGTCCAGGAGCTCCAGATCGCCCAGGAGCAGACCGTCGGCAACGACGCCATGACCCTGTACTTCTGCGTCAACTACGGAGGCCGCGCCGAGATCGCGGACGCGGCGCAGGCCATCGCCCGGGACGTGGCGGCCGGCCGGCTGGACCCGTCGAAGGTCAACGAGAAGACCTTCCAGAAGTACCTGTACTACCCGGACATGCCGGACGTGGACCTCTTCCTGCGCCCGAGCGGCGAGCAGCGCACCTCGAACTACCTCATCTGGCAGAGCAGCTACGCCGAGATGATCTTCCAGGACGTGCTGTGGCCGGACTTCGACCGCCGCGACCTGTGGCGCGCCTGCGTCGAGTACGCCTCCCGCGACCGCCGCTTCGGCGGCGTCGACCCGGCCGACCTGGCCGTCCTCGACAAGCGCTGAGCCGCGGAGACGGAGCAGGGCCCGCACCGGAACCGTCCGGTGCGGGCCCTGCGTGCGTCCCGCGTATGTCGGGTCACTTCTCGGCGCACTCCGCGCACGTGCCGAAGATCTCCACCGTGTGCGCCACGTTCACGAAGCCGTGTTCCGCGGCGATCGCCTCGGCCCACTGCTCCACCATCGGGCCCTCCACCTCCACGGCCTTGCCGCAGAGACGGCAGACCAGGTGGTGGTGGTGGTCGCCGGTCGAGCAGCGGCGGTAGACCGTCTCGCCGTCGCTGGTGCGCAGCGCGTCGACCTCGCCCGCGTCCGCGAGGGACTGGAGCGTGCGGTAGACGGTGGTGAGGCCGACCGAGTCGCCGCGGTGCTTGAGCATGTCGTGCAGCTCCTGGGCGCTGCGGAACTCGTCCACCTCGTTCAGTGCCGCCGACACGGCGGCCCGCTGCCTGGTCGAGCGGCCGCGTACGGGGGGTCCTGCCGTCACCACGGGGGCCTCCTTGGATGCTTGTCTGCCCCCGCCATTCTGCCAGCCCCCCGCGCCCCCGGGACCGGTCGTGGCTCACACCCTCGCGTCGTCGCCCGGCCGCCGCCCGGCCGGAACCCGTACGTCGCAGGCCGCCGGGTCCGCCGCCTCCGCCTCGGCCGCCCGCGCCCGCCGCCTCGCGAGCGGCGTGGCGAGCAGCGTGAGCAGGACGAAGACCCCGATCGCGTACAGCACGATCGTCGCGCCGGGCGGGGCCTCCACGTAGTACGTGGTGAGCGTGCCCGACAGGGAGACGACGACCCCGATGAGGACGGCGCCGGCGAACGTGGCGCGGAACGAGCGGGTGAGCTGCTGGGCCGCCGCGACCGGGACCACCATGAGCGCGCTGACCAGGAGCAGGCCCACGACCCGCATGGCGACGGTGACGGTCACCGCGGCCGTGACCGCGATCAGCAGGTTCAGGGCGCGCACCGGCAGGCCGGTGACCCGGGCGAACTCCTCGTCCTGGCTGACCGCGAAGAGCCGGCGGCGCAGGCCGACCGTGACCAGGACCACGAAGGCGGCCAGGACCGAGATCGCGGTGACGTCCTCCGGCGAGACCGTGGTCAGCGAGCCGAAGAGGTACGAGGTGAGGTTGGCGTTCGAGCCGGTCGGCGAGAGGTTGATCAGCAGGACGCCGCCCGCCATGCCGCCGTAGAAGAGCAGGGCGAGCGCCAGGTCGCCGCGGGTCTTGCCGTACGCCCGGATCAGCTCCATCGCGACCGAGCCGGCGACGGCGACGAGGGTCGCCATCCAGACCGGGCTGGAGTTCAGCAGGAAGCCGAGGCCGACACCGGTCATGGCGACGTGTCCGATGCCGTCGCCCATCAGCGCCTGGCGGCGCTGGACGAGGTAGACGCCGACGGCGGGGGCGGTGATCCCGACCAGGAGGGCGGCGATCAGCGCCCGCTGCATGAAGGCGGGTTCGAGGAATTCCATGGTCAGCTCAGCAGTCCCGTGCGGAGCGGCTCGCCGGCCGCGTGCGGATGTACGTGGTCGTGGCCGGGCAGGGCGTGCTGGCCGACGGCCTCGGGCGGCGGCCCGTCGTGGACGACGCAGCCGTCGCGCAGGACGACGGCCCGGTCGATCAGCGGCTCCAGGGGGCCCAGCTCGTGCAGGACGAGCAGGACGGTGGCGCCGCCCGCGACCTGCTCGCGCAGGGTGGAGGCCAGGACCTCCTGGCTGGCGAGGTCCACGCCCGCCATCGGCTCGTCCATGATCAGGAGTTCGGGTTCGGAGGCGAGCGCGCGGGCGATCAGGACCCGCTGGTGCTGGCCGCCGGAGAGGGCGTCCACGGGGCCCCCGGCGCGGTCGGCGAGGCCGACGAGGGCGATGGCCCGCTCGACGGCGGCCCGGTCGGCCTTGGCGAGCCGGCCGAACCGGCGGCGGGAGAGGCGGCCCGAGGTGACGACCTCGCGGACGGTGGCGGGGACGCCGCTCGCGGCGGTGGTGCGCTGCGGCACGTAGCCGACGCGGGCCCAGTCGCGGAACCGCTTCTGCTCGGTGCCGAACAGCTCGATCGTGCCGCCGGTCAGCGGCACCTGGCCGATGACGGAGCGGACGGCGGTGGACTTGCCGGAGCCGTTGGCGCCGAGCAGCGCGACGACCTCACCGCGGTGGACGGTGAGGTCGACGCCCCGGAGGACGGGCCGGGCGCCGAGGGCCGCGGCGGCTCCGCGGACGGAGATGACGGGTGTCGCTGCGGGTTCCCGGTCCATGGGCCGTACCTCCTGCTGTGCTGTGGTCACTTGGCGCCGAGGGCCTTCTTCAGCGCGGTGAGGTTGGAGCGCATGACCTCGATGTAGTCGCTGCCCCGGGACCTGTCCGTGACGCCCTCCAGCGGGTCGAGCACGTCGGTCTTCAGACCGGTGTCGCCCGCGAGGGTCTTCGCCGTCCTGTCGCTCGCCAGGGTCTCGAAGAAGACCGTGGAGACCTTGTCCCTGGCCGCGATCTCCTGGAGCTCCTTCATGCGGGCGGGGCTCGGCTCGGACTCGGGGTCGAGGCCGGAGATGCCCTCCTGGTCCAGGTGGTAGCGCTCGGCGAGGTAGCCGAAGGCGGAGTGCGTGGTGATGAAGGTGCGGGTCGCGGTGTTCTTCAGGCCCGTCTCGAACTCGGTGTCCAGGTCGCCGAGCTTCTTCACCAGGGCGTCGGTGTTCTTCCTGTAGTCGGCGGCGTGGTCCGGGTCGGCCTTCTCGAAGGCGCTGCCGACGCCCTTGGCGACCTCGGCGTACTTCACGGGGTCGAGCCAGACGTGGGGGTCGGCGCCGGCCTCGGAGCCGTGGTCGTGGCCCTCTTCGCCGGCGTGCTCGTCGGCGTGGTCGTGGCCTTCTTCGCCGTGGCCGTGATCGTGACCGGCCCCGGTGCCGTGCGCTTCGAGCTTCGTGAGGGTCGTGGCGTCGACCGTGTTCTCGACGCCGGCCTGGGCGATGGCCTCGTCCACGGCGGGCTGGACGCCCTTGAGGTAGAGGATGACGTCGGCCTCGCCGAGCGCGCCGATCTGCCTCGGCTTCAGCTCCAGGTCGTGGGGCTCGACGCCGGGCTTCGTGAGCGTCTCGACGGCGACGTGGCCGCCGCCTATCCGCTCGGCCAGGTACTGCATCGGATAGAACGACGCCACCACGTCCAGCTTGCCGCCCTTGTCCCCGTCGGCGGCGTCGGAGGTCCCGGCGCAGGCGGAGAGGGAGACGAGGCCGAGCGCGACGGCTCCGGCGAGGGCGGTGGTGGGTATCAGACGGCGTACGTTCATGACACTCATTTTCAACAAAATTGGAAACGGTTGTCAATTGCCGTGTATGTGGTCCTTCCCACGCGACGCCCCGCCCGGCCGCCCGACGCCCCGACCCCCTTCGTACCGGGAACCGATTTGATGCGGAGGGTACGGGCGCCGGTAACCTGTGGCATTCGCACTTCGTCGTCGTAATGAAGAGAGCACCGTGGCCGCCGACAAGATCGACACCATCGTCAGCCTGAGCAAGCGCCGTGGCTTCGTTTTCCCCTGCAGTGAGATCTACGGCGGTCAGCGCGCCGCCTGGGACTACGGGCACCTGGGCGTCGAGCTCAAGGAGAACATCAAGCGCCAGTGGTGGCGTTACATGGTCACCTCGCGCGAGGACGTCGTCGGCATCGACTCGTCGGTCATCCTGGCGACCGAGGTCTGGGAGGCGTCCGGTCACGTCGCCACCTTCACCGACCCGCTGACCGAATGCACCTCCTGCCACAAGCGCTTCCGCGCGGACCACCTGGAGGAGGCGTACGAGGAGAAGCACGGCCGTCTCCCCGAGAACGGCCTCGCCGACCTCAACTGCCCCAACTGCGGCAACAAGGGCACCTTCACCGAGCCGAAGAACTTCTCGGGCCTGCTCTCCACCCACCTCGGCCCGACCCAGGACTCCGGCTCCGTCGCGTACCTGCGTCCCGAGACCGCCCAGGGCATCTTCACCAACTTCACCCAGGTGCAGACGACCGCGCGGAAGAAGCCCCCGTTCGGCATCGCGCAGATGGGCAAGTCCTTCCGGAACGAGATCACTCCGGGCAACTTCATCTTCCGGACCCGCGAGTTCGAGCAGATGGAGATGGAGTTCTTCGTCAAGCCGGGCGAGGACGAGGAGTGGCAGGAGTACTGGATGCAGCAGCGCTGGAACTGGTACACCGGCCTGGGCCTGCGCGAGGAGAACATGCGCTGGTTCGAGCACCCGCAGGAGAAGCTCTCCCACTACTCCAAGCGCACCGCCGACATCGAGTACCGCTTCTCCTTCGGCGGCAGCGAGTGGGGCGAGCTGGAGGGCGTCGCCAACCGCACGGACTACGACCTGAGCGCCCACTCCAAGGCCTCCGGCGCCAGCCTGACCTACCTGGACCAGGAGTCCAACGAGCGCTACACGCCGTACGTCATCGAGCCGGCGGCCGGTGTCGGCCGCACGATGCTGGCCTTCCTCCTCGACGCGTACACCGAGGACGAGGCCCCCAACGCCAAGGGCGTCATGGAGAAGCGCGTCGTCATGCGCCTCGACCACCGCCTGGCCCCGGTCAAGGCCGCGGTCCTGCCGCTCTCCCGCAACGCGCAGCTCTCCCCGAAGGCCAAAGGCCTCGCGGCGGACCTGCGCCAGAACTGGAACATCGAGTTCGACGACGCCGGCGCCATCGGCCGCCGCTACCGCCGCCAGGACGAGATCGGCACCCCGTTCTGCATCACCGTCGACTTCGACACCCTGGAGGACAACGCGGTGACCGTGCGCGAGCGCGACACCATGAAGCAGGAGCGCGTCTCCCTCGACCAGATCCAGGGCTACCTGGGCAGCCGCCTCCTCGGCTGCTGAGTCGCGGCACCTCTGTCATACGGCAGTACGGCGAAGCCCCCGGTTCCGGACCACGGAGCCGGGGGCTTCCCTGTCGTACGGAACCCGCCGGGCGTCAGGCGCGCAGGCCGCGCAGGAGCAGTCCCACCACGGCCTCGAACTCGGTCTCGATCGTGGGGCGCCGCCACTCCGGCGCGTAGGCCGGGTCGTGGAAGCGGGAGGTCGCGTCGAAGAGGGCGCGGGCGGTCGCGTCCGGATCGGGGGCGGTGAACTCGGCCTCCCGGGCGCCCTCCGCCACGATCGACCGCACCTGGTCGATCAGGACGCCGATGTGCTGCTCGACCACTCCGCTGTTCTCGTCGATCAGCACGTTGTACGTGGCGAACAGCTCGGGGTCGTCGCCCGCCTTGTGCCGCTTGGCCTCGAAGAGGTGGGCGAACCAGGCGTGGAGCTTCTCCGGCGCCGGCCGGTCCGGGGCCGCGGTCAGCTCGGCGAGGGCGGTCTCGGTGCGCGAGAGCCACCGCTCGGTCACCGCCTCGCGCAGCGCCGCCTTGGTGCGGAAGTGGCGGTAGACGCTGCCGTGGCTGACGCCGAGGACCCGGGCCACGTCCACCACGGTCGCCTTCGCCGGGCCGTAGCGCCGCAGCACCTCCTCGGTGGCTTCGAGGATGCGCTCTGCGGTCAGGGTCTCGGTGGCGGCCATGGAAGGACAGTACCCGGCGGCCGGGGGCCGTCGGCGCTCACGACCGCTCGCTGTCCAGGTGGGCCATCTGCGCCGCCGGATACCGCTCGCCGGCCGCCGCGCCCGCCGGGACGGCCTCCTCGATCGCGGCCAGGTCGGCATCGTCGAGCACGACGTCCAGGGCGCCCAGCGCCTCCGCGAGCCGGTCCCGGCGCCGGGCGCCGACCAGCGGCACGACGTCCGCGCCCCGCCGCTCGCCCTGGGCCAGGACCCAGGCGACGGCGATCTGCGCGACGGAGGCGCCCTTCGCCTCCGCGAGCGCCCGCAGCCGGTCCACCAGGTCCAGGTTCCGCCGGAGGTTCTCGCCCTGGAAGCGCGGGCTCATGCCCCGGAAGTCGCCCGGCGCCAGCTCCCGGTCCCGGGTGAAGTGGCCGCTGATCAGGCCGCGCGAGAGCACGCCGTACGCCGTGATCCCGATGCCCAGCTCGCGGGCGGTCGGCAGGATCTTCTCCTCGATGGACCGGGAGATCAGCGAGTACTCGATCTGGAGGTCCGAGATCGGGGTGACGGCCGCCGCCCGACGCAGGGTGTCCGCGCCGACCTCGGAGAGCCCGACGTGCCGCACGTGTCCCGCCTCGACCAGCTCGGCGATGGCGCCGACGGTCTCCTCGATCGGCACGTCCGGGTCGACGCGGGCGATCCGGTAGACGTCGATGTGGTCGGCGCCCAGGCGCTGGAGCGAGTACGCCGCGAAGTTCTTCACGGCGGCCGGCCGCCCGTCGTACCCGGTGAAATCGCCCTCGACGGTGCGGAGCGCGCCGAACTTCACGCTGGTGAGGGCCCGCTCGCGGGCGCCGGCGGGCGCGGTCCGCAGCGCCTCGGCGATCAGCAGTTCGTTGTGCCCCATCCCGTAGAAGTCGCCGGTGTCGAGGAGGGTCACCCCGGCGTCCAGGGCGGCGTGGATCGTCGCGATCGACTCGGCGCGGTCGCTCTCGCCGTACAGCGCGGACATGCCCATGCAGCCGAGGCCGAGGACGGAGACCCGGGGGCCGGCGGCGCCCAGCCGGCGGGTGGGGATGCGGTCGGGGGCGGGGGTGGTGCTCGGTGTCGTGGTCATGGTTCAACCTTGACATGGGCGATGACAGATTTCAATATCTGTCATTCCTTGGAGTGGTGCGGGGAAAACCGGGTGCCTCCGGGGAGCGGCCGGGGTAGCGTCCCCGGCATGTCTTCGTTCTTCCAGATCTACGAGTGAGCGCCCAGCGCCGGGGCTGACCGGGCCCGCGACCACCGACCACCTCACCGAACGACGGGAGAACCCCGTGGCGAAGAGCCGCAACAACCTCCTCGGCGTCGGCGGACAGCGCAAGAAGCTGTCCCGCGCCGACCAGCAGGCCACCACCCGGAGCCGCGCCGCCGACCGGCGCACGGCCGCCGACCAGAAGCAGGAACTCCTGAGGAAGATGCGCGAGCGCGCGCAGGAAGCCGCGAGCGGCACGGAGGGCGCCGGGAGCGCCGATACGACCGGTACCGGCCGGGAGTAACCGGCACCGCACGACGAAGGGCCCGAGGCGTTCCCCGCCCGGGCCCTTTTCGCGGTCGGGAGGAAGGCGGCCGTGGATTCCGGCGATCTCATGGTGTGGATCCGCGGACCGGACGGCACCTTCCAGCCGAAGAAGCCCGCCGTCCGGAACTGGACCTCCACCGAGACCGTCGTCGGGGACGGGAGGGCGGACATCCCCGCCCGGGACGCCGACGGCACGCTGAAGCTCCGGACCGGCCGGGGCGACGCCGTCTTCGACGACCCGAGGACCGCCCCCGTCCGCTGGTGGCGGGGACCGGAAGGCGCACAGGGGTACGGGCGGCGGCCGCCGCCGCCCGTACCCCCGCAGGACGCCGCCCGGATGTGAGGTCGGGCATGTTCGGGCCGTACGGCCGACCCGTGACCGCCGCCGTGCGCGACAATGGGCGGATGACCGCGTTCACCCCCCTCGCCATCGGGCCGCACATCGTGCAGCCGCCGGTGGTGCTCGCCCCCATGGCCGGCATCACCAACGCCCCCTTCCGCACCCTCTGCCGCGAGTACTCCGGCGGCAAGGGGCTGTTTGTGAGCGAGATGATCACGACGCGCGCCCTGGTCGAGCGCAACGAGAAGACGATGCAGCTCATCCGGTTCGACGCGACGGAGAAGCCGCGCTCGATCCAGCTGTACGGAGTGGACCCGGTGACGGTCGGCAAGGCCGTGCGGATGATCGTGGACGAGGACCTGGCCGACCACATCGACCTGAACTTCGGCTGCCCGGTCCCCAAGGTGACCCGGAAGGGCGGCGGCTCGGCCCTGCCCTACAAGCGGCCGCTGCTGCGGGCGATCCTGCACGAGGCCGTGACCAACGCGGGCGACCTGCCGGTCACGATGAAGATGCGCAAGGGCATCGACGACGACCACATCACCTTCCTGGACGCGGGCCGGATCGCGGTCGAGGAGGGCGTCACGGCGATCGCCCTGCACGGGCGGACGGCGGCCCAGCACTACGGCGGCACGGCCGACTGGGACGCCATCGCGCGCCTCAAGGAGCACGTGCCGGAGATCCCGGTCCTCGGCAACGGCGACATCTGGTCGGCCGACGACGCCCTGCGGATGATGCGCGAGACCGGCTGTGACGGAGTGGTGGTCGGACGCGGCTGCCTGGGCCGCCCGTGGCTCTTCGGGGACCTCGTGGCGGGCTTCGAGGGCACGGGTTCGTACGCGCAGCCGGGGCTGCGGGAGGTCGCGGACGCGATGGTGCGCCACGCCCGGCTGCTCGGCGAGTGGCTCGGGGACGAGGCACGCGGTGTCATCGACTTCCGCAAGCACGTGGCCTGGTACCTGAAGGGCTTCGCGGTCGGTTCGGAGATGCGTAAGAAGCTGGCGATCACCTCGTCCCTGGACGAGCTGCGCGCTCAGTTGAGCGAGCTCGACCTGGACCAGCCGTGGCCCGTCGGCGCGGACGGCCCTCGGGGCCGTACGTCCGGAAACAACCGAGTCGTCCTGCCGGACGGCTGGTTGAAGGACCCGTACGACTGCTCCGGCGTGAGCGAGGACGCCGAGCTGGACACGTCCGGCGGCTGAGATCCGGCCTTTCCCGGGGAGTGATCCTCGCCACCCTTGAGGGGGTAGGTGCTCACATGAGCAGGTTACGGGCGACTGCACCGCCTGAAGGGTGGCACCCGGTGCCACCCTTTTTGTGTTCAGGAGTTGAACGCAAAAGTCGCGATGATCGCTCACCTGAGCGGCTTACCTCTGTTTTGAGTCATCGCGTCTTCGGGCCCTGAAAGCGGAAGCTACCGCTCGGTTACTTTCGAAGCGCTGGCGGACGGGTGGTTAAGACCAGCTGACCGCTAGGCGTACCTCCCTAGAAGCCTTCGATCTGGGTATGTTCCTCGCCGTCAGGGCAGCCAACCGAGTCGTCGAGGAGTCGTGGCCCGTGTCGGAAAACAATGATCAGAAGTTCGTCTACGACTTCACCGAGGGCAACAGGGACCTGAAGGACCTGCTCGGTGGCAAGGGCGCGAACCTGGCGGAGATGACCAACCTCGGCCTCCCGGTCCCCCCCGGCTTCACGATCACCACCGAGGCGTGCAAGGTCTACCTGGAGAGCGGCTCGGAGCCGGTCGAGCTCCGCGACGAGGTGACCGCCCACCTCGACGCCCTGGAGCGCACGATGGGCAAGAAGCTCGGCCAGGCCGACAACCCGCTGCTCGTCTCCGTCCGCTCGGGCGCCAAGTTCTCCATGCCGGGCATGATGGACACGGTCCTCAACATCGGCCTCTCCGACGAGTCCGTCGTGGGCCTCGCGCGGCAGGCCGACAACGAGCGCTTCGCCTGGGACTCGTACCGCCGGCTCATCCAGATGTTCGGCAAGACCGTCCTCGACGTGGACGGCGAGCTCTTCGAGGACGCCCTCGACGAGGTCAAGGCCGCGAAGAAGGTCGCCAGCGACACCGACCTGGACGCCGCCGACCTCAAGAAGGTCGTCAAGCAGTTCAAGAAGATCGTGAAGGCCCAGACCGGCCGCGACTTCCCGCAGGACCCGCGCGAGCAGATGGACCTCGCCATCGAGGCCGTCTTCAACTCCTGGAACACGGACCGCGCCAAGCTCTACCGCCGCCAGGAGCGCATCCCGGGCGACCTCGGCACCGCCGTCAACGTCTGCTCGATGGTCTTCGGCAACCTGGGTCCGGACTCCGGCACCGGCGTCGCCTTCACCCGCGACCCCGCCTCCGGCCACCAGGGCGTCTACGGCGACTACCTCCAGAACGCGCAGGGCGAGGACGTCGTCGCCGGCATCCGCAACACGGTGCCGCTCGCCGACCTGGAGTCGATCGACAAGGCGTCGTACGACCAGCTCATGCACATCATGGAGACCCTGGAGACCCACTACAAGGATCTCTGCGACATCGAGTTCACCATCGAGCGCGGCCAGCTCTGGATGCTCCAGACCCGCGTCGGCAAGCGCACCGCCGGTGCCGCCTTCCGCATCGCCACCCAGCTCGTGGACCAGGGCCTGATCGACGAGGCCGAGGCGCTCCAGCGCGTCAACGGCGCCCAGCTCGCCCAGCTGATGTTCCCCAAGTTCGACGAGAACGCGAAGGTGGAGCAGATCGGGCGCGGCATCGCCGCCTCCCCGGGCGCCGCCGTCGGCAAGGCCGTCTTCGACTCGTACACGGCCGTCAAGTGGTCCCGCTCCGGCGAGAAGGTCATCCTCATCCGCCGCGAGACCAACCCCGACGACCTGGACGGCATGATCGCCGCCGAGGGCATCCTCACCTCGCGCGGCGGCAAGACCTCGCACGCCGCCGTCGTCGCCCGCGGCATGGGCAAGACCTGTGTCTGCGGCGCCGAGGAGCTGGAGGTCGACACCAAGCGCCGCCGGATGACCACGGCCGACGGCCAGGTGGTCGAGGAGGGCGACGTCGTCTCCATCGACGGCTCCACCGGCAAGGTCTACCTCGGTGAGGTGCCCGTCGTGCCGTCCCCGGTGGTCGAGTACTTCGAGGGCCGGATGCACGCCGGCGCCGACGACGCCGACGAGCTGGTCCAGGCCGTCCACCGGATCATGGCCTACGCCGACCGCGTCCGCCGCCTGCGGGTCCGCGCCAACGCCGACAACGCCGAGGACGCCTCGCGCGCCCGCCGCTTCGGCGCCCAGGGCATCGGCCTGTGCCGCACCGAGCACATGTTCCTCGGCGAGCGCCGCCAGTACGTCGAGCGCCTGATCCTCGCGGACACCGACGCCGAGCGCGAGGACGCCCTCAAGGCCCTCCTGCCGCTCCAGAAGCAGGACTTCGTGGAGCTCTTCGAGGCCATGGACGGGCTGCCCGTCACGGTCCGGCTGCTCGACCCGCCGCTGCACGAGTTCCTGCCCGACATCACCGAGCTGTCGGTCCGCGTCGCCCTCGCGGAGTCCCGCAAGGAGCCGCACGAGAACGACCTGCGCCTGCTCCAGGCCGTCCACCGGCTGCACGAGCAGAACCCGATGCTGGGCCTGCGCGGCGTCCGCCTCGGCCTGGTCATCCCCGGCCTGTTCACCATGCAGGTCCGGGCCATCGCGGAGGCCGCGGCCCAGCGGATCGACGCCAAGGGCGACCCGCGCGCCGAGATCATGATCCCGCTCGTCGGCACCGTCCAGGAGCTGGAGATCGTCCGCGAGGAGGCCGAGCAGGTCATCGAGGAGGTCCGGGCGCAGACCGGCGTCGACCTCAGGCTGGCGCTCGGCACCATGATCGAGCTGCCGCGCGCCGCCGTGACCGCCGGACAGATCGCCGAGGCCGCCGAGTTCTTCTCCTTCGGCACCAACGACCTGACGCAGACGGTCTGGGGCTTCTCCCGCGACGACGTCGAGGCCAGCTTCTTCACCGCGTACCTGGAGAAGGGCATCTTCGGCGTCAGTCCCTTCGAGACCATCGACAAGGACGGCGTGGGCTCCCTGGTCCGCAGCGCCGTCGAGGCCGGCCGCGCCACCCGCCCGGACATCAAGCTCGGCGTCTGCGGCGAGCACGGCGGCGACCCGGAGTCGGTGCACTTCTTCCACGAGGTGGGCCTCGACTACGTCTCCTGCTCGCCCTTCCGGATCCCGGTGGCGCGCCTGGAGGCGGGCCGCGCGGCGGCCGAGTCGAAGGGCAGCGACAGCCGCTGAGGCGGTACGGGCCTCCGCCGGGCTCCGGTCCGGCCGGAGGCCCGGCCACTCCTGAACCCCGGTTCAGGAACGGGCCCGAACTCCTGCTGAACCCCCGTTCAGCAGCGGGTTCACCGAACCCCCGGGGCCGTCGCCGGTCCACTTCACCACCCTCACCGGCGGGCGGCGGCTCCGGATTCACAGGGACGGGACGGACACCTTTGTGCGGAGGTGTCCGTCCCGTCGTGTTTCTCCCGGGGGGCGGCCGCTCATTTCGCCGGGCCGTCGTTCGGATGTGGATTCGTGTTCAATTACGGCCGTTTGAATTATTCGCCGTTGAACTTTTCTGTTTCCGCGCCGCAAAGGGCGGGGCGGGCGCGGCCCCCGGATCCCCACCCGGGGGCCGCGCCCTTTACCGATGCCGGGCAGGTGAGCCGCAACCCTCGCCGACCGCCGCCGGACGGGCAAAGCCCCCCACGGTCTTCACCACGTCACCTCGGTCCAGAAGGTTTCCTGCCCGACCCGTACAGCTTTTCGGTTCCGCCTCGTTCGCCGCGATGCTTTTCAACTGTGGCTGAAACACCCTGGTAACGTGCAGTGATGCTGTGCATACTCGTCGTCGGGGGTGGTTGCGAGTGCACAGGTGGGGACCTCATGCTGCGGATTCATTTCACCGGAAACGACTTGGCGGGGGTGCGGACGGCGGCCCGGCCGGATGTTCTGTGGGAAACGATTCTGAGCTTTCACCGTTTAAGGGACCGGCGCGGCCCCGTCGTCTACGGAGAATGGCGCTCCGAGGTCCGGACGCGGCTCGGCGGTGAGACCCGGCTCCTCGCCGCCCTCGTCCCCAGCAGGGGCTATTTCCCCGACTTCCTGACGCCCGCCGAGGGCGTCAACGGCCTGGACGAGGGCCTGCAGGCGATCCGCGCGACCGACCCGGGCCGGCTGCGCGGGGAGCTCTCGCTGCTCGCCGCCGACCGCTCCGGCGGACGGACCGTGCCCCACTCGCTGCGCGCCCTCGCCGACGGGGGAGCGGAGCCCTTCGACCGGCTCCTGGGGGCCCTGCGCGGCTACCACCGGGCCGTCGTCGAGCCGTACTGGCCGCACATCCGGGCCCGCGTCGAGGCCGACCGGGCCCGCCGCGGCCGGGCCCTCCTGGACGGCGGCGCCGAGGAACTGCTCGCCTCGCTGCCGCCGATGCTGCGCTGGCGCGCGCCCGTCCTGGAGGCCGACTACCCGGTGGACCGGGACGTGCACCTCGACGGGCGGGGGCTGCTGCTCCAGCCCTCGTACTTCTGCCGGGGGACCCCGGTCGTGCTGCGCGACCCCGCGCTGCCGCCGGTCCTCGTCTACCCCGTCACCCACGGCGAGGCGCCGACCGTCCGCGCGCCGGGCGGCTCCTCGCTCGCCAAGCTCGTCGGCCAGACCCGCTCGGCGGTGCTGCACGCCATCGGGGACGGCGGCACGACCAGCGAACTCGCCCGCCGCGCCGGGGTGTCGCTCGCCTCGGCCAGCCAGCACGCGGGCGTCCTGCGCGAGGCCGGGCTCATCGCGACCCTGCGCCACGGCAACGCGGTCCTGCACACCCTGACGCCGCTGGGCGCCGCACTCCTCGGCGGCGCCCAGCAGAAGAAGGTGGAGCTGCGCTGCTACGCGCGGAACGGGCCGGTCACCTCGTAGGTGATGCCGCCCGAGGAGCTGCCGCTCGTGCCCCGCTGGCTGGAGAAGTACAGCCGCCTGCCGTCGGGGGAGAAGGCCGGTCCGGTGATCTCCGAACCGGACTGGCCGTTGATCCGCAGGAACGGGGCGACGACGTCGTCCGGGGTGATGACGCAGATCTCCATGTTCCCGCCGTCCTCGGCGACGTACAGGTCGCCGGAGGAGGTGCCGGTGACGTTGTCGACGCCGGTCAGCGGGGCGCCGCCGGAGACCAGCGAGTCGTCGTAGGCCAGCTCGTACGTGCCGGCGGCGAGGTTGACCTGCCAGACCCGGTTGTCGCCCTTGGTGGTGAACCAGACGGTGTCGTCCGCGTAGTAGCAGCCCTCGCCGCCGTTGAAGCGCTTGGCGCCGGAGACCTGGTCGCGGGTGGCGGTCGGGGAACCGTCCGGGTCCGGCACGTTCTGCCAGGTGAAGGTGCCGGAGGTGGCCGTGGACGCCTTGAGGACCTGGAGGGTGCCGGAGGAGAGGTTGCCCCAGGTGGTGGGCAGGAAGCGGTAGAAGCAGCCGTTCGACTCGTCCTCGGTCAGGTAGATCGCCCTGCGGACCGGGTCGGCCGCCGCCGCCTCGTGCTTGAAGCGGCCCATCGCGTCCCGGCGGTACGCCGTGCCGCCCCACGGGTTCGACTCGTAGACGTACCCGAGGGACACCTCCTCGCAGGACAGCCAGGTGTTCCACGGGGTGGCGCCGCCCGCGCAGTTCTGCCGGGTGCCGGAGAGGATGCGGTACGCGCCGGTGATCGTGCCCGACGCGTTGAACCTCACCGCGCTCGCGCCGCCGTTGGGGTTGATCTCCGAGTTCGAGACGTAGATCCAGCCGGTGCCGTCGACGAAGCAGGCGCCGCCGTCGGGGGCGCTGTGCCAGGTGTACGAGGTGCCGCTGACCGTCTGGCCGGACCGGGCGATCACCCGGCTGGTGAACCCGGCCGGAAGCTGGATGCCGTTCGCGTCCGCCGGGCCGAGCGCCCCGTAGGGGCCGGTGCCGGGCTGGGCCGGGGCGGCGAAGGCCGCACCGTGCCACAGGCTGCCGCCGAAGGCGGCGGCCGAGGTACCGATGACCGCTCCGCGCAGGAAACCGCGTCGCTCCACGTCTCACTCCCGAGAAGGATGGTGAACCGCCCCGCCGCACCGGTCGGCGCCGGGGTCGCGCGTCTCCGGAACCTAGGAGCGGGGAGTTGACGGGGCGCCAACGAGCGGTGAAGGGGAGACGGCGGGTGCGGGGCGACCGGAGGAGGCCGGGATGCGGGGGGGGGCATGGGGGTGACCGGAGGAGGCCGGGGGCGGCTGGAGCAGGCCGGGGCCGGGGGCGGGCTGTCGGTGGTGGGCGTTGCCTTCGGACCGTGTCCGTCACCGTGCGGCCGGTCCGCGCCCGCCCGCTCGACTCGGTACGGCTGCCGGGCGCCGCGTCCCTGGTCCGGGGCACCGCCCTCGAGATCCGCCGGGACGCCCCACCGCGCCCCGCTCCTCCACGGCGACGACCCGGAGGTCCACGACCTGGAGGACCTGTTCGCGGGGGAGTCGGCGCCCTCGGCCGTCCTCCCGATGCCCTGGCCGGACCGGGGCCGGGGCGGCGCCTCGGCGAGCCCGGACGGCGACGGCACCCGGCTCACGTACGACGAGGGCGGGACGCTGCACCGCTGGAGCGCGGCGGACGACCGAGGCCCGGGCAGCGGGGCCGGGCGCGGGGCCCGGGACCTTCGGCACTGGGGGAGCCGCCCGGTCCGGGGGAGACTGGGGGCATGTCCGCCGCCAGGGAGACCAGGGAGACCCGCGCGACCCGCGACATCCGCGACCGCGCCGACCTCGACGTGCTGCTGCGCCGCTTCTACGGCGAGGCCTTCGCCGATCCGCTCGTCGGGCCCTTCTTCACGGAGGTCGCCGGGACCGATCTGGAGGCGCACCTGCCGGGGATCACCGACTTCTGGGAGCGGGCCCTGTTCCGTACCGCCTCCTACGGGCGGGACGCCTTCGCGCCGCACGCCGCCCTCCACGCCGTCCGGCCGCTCACCGCCGCCCACTTCGGGCGCTGGGTGCAGCTCTGGCGCGCCTCCGTCGACGGCCTCCACGCGGGGCCGCGGGCCGAGCGGGCCAAGGCGCAGGGGGAGCGGATCGCCCTGGCCATGCTGCGGCGGCTCGCCGGGCCCGACGCGTCCACGGGGGGCGGAAACGGCGGGTTCGTCCCCCTGGCGGCCCTCCGGCTGCGTACCGTCGCCTGACCCCGCCCGACCCCGCCCGACCCCACCCGACCTCGGCGGGCCGGGCCGGGCGAAAAAATTCTTTCCGGAACGGCGATGAGTTCCGGGCGGCGTCCCCGTCCTACCTCTTGAAAGCGCCGGAACCGCACCGAGCGGGCCGGCCGACCGAGGAAGAGAGAACGCCATGGCCCCGCAGATGATCTTCGTGAACCTGCCCGTGAAGGACCTCGACGCCAGCAAGGCCTTCTTCGAGAAGCTCGGCTACTCCTTCAACCCGCAGTTCAGCGACGACACCGCCGCCTGTCTCGTCATCAGCGACACGATCTTCGCGATGCTGCTCACCGAGAAGAAGTTCAAGGAGTTCACCGCCCCGGGCAAGGAGATCTCCGACGCCACGAAGGCCACCGAGGTCCTGATCACCCTGAGCGCCGAGAGCCGCGAGAAGGCGGACGCGCTGGCCGACGCGGCCCTCGCCGCCGGTGGCACGCCGGCGAAGGAGCCCATGGACATGGGTTTCATGTACGGGCGCTCCTTCACCGACCTGGACGGCCACCACTGGGAGGTCTTCTGGATGGACCCGGCCGCCGACCAGGGCTGAGCCCCGGACCGGGCGGGGACTCAGGCCGCGACGCCGCCGTCGACCACGAGGTCCGTGCCGACGGCGGAGCCGGCCGCGTCCGAGGCGAGGTAGAGGACCGCCGCCGCCACCTCCGCGGCGGACGAGATCCGGCCCAGCGGCGACTCGCCCTTCATCCGGACCTCCCGCTCGGCCTCGGTCTCGCCGGGCCGCAGCGACATCGTGGACTCCGAGGCGCCGGGGCTGACCGCGTTGATCCGGACCCCGTCGCCGACGTGGTCCAGGGCCGCGGCCCGGGTCAGCGCCGACACCGCCGCCTTGGAGACCTGGTAGCCGGAGACGCCGGGGACCCGGACGTGCGCGCCCAGGTTGGACGAGACGTTCACGATCGCCCCGCCGCCGTGCGCCCGCATGTGCGCCACCTCGGCCTGGAGGGCGTGCAGGACCCCCGTGACGTTGACGTCGAGCAGGGCCTTCCAGTCCTCCAGGGGGAGGTCGGCGGCGCTGTGGCCGCCGCCCCGGAAGATCCCCGCGTTGTTCACGGCGACGTCCAGGCCGCCGAAGAGCTCGACCGTGCGCCGGACCAGCTCCCGGGTGGAGTCGGCGTCGGTCACGTCGGCGGTGACCGCCGCGGCGGTGCCCCCGGCGGCCCCGATCAGGGCGACCGTCTCCTCCAGCGTCTCCGCCGTGCGTCCGGCGGCGACGACCTTCGCGCCCTCGGCGGCGAAGGCGAGCGCGACGGCCCGGCCGAGACCGGAACCGGCTCCGGTGACGAGGACGACGCGATCGGTGAAGCGTGCGGACACGAGGGACTCCTTCTGTCGTGACGGCAAATTCTTGACCGTACGTTCCAATATGAGGACCGAAGGAAGGGCACCCGCGAGGGTGCCCGTCCCCGGACCGTCCAGGCCGGCGGATCGTTCAGTCCAGCAGGGTCAGCGCCTGTTCCGCCGCGTCCCGCACCCTGGCCGGGTCGCTCGACGCCTTGCCGACCACCCGGACGCCCTGGAGCAGGACCAGGAGCATCCGGGCCAGCGCGCGCGGATCGCGGCCGGCCGGGAGCTCGCCCCCGGCGCGGGCCCGGACGAGCGCCGCGTGCAGCAGCGTCTCCAGCTGCTCCCAGCTCAGTTCGACCCGGCGGGCCACCGCCGTGTCGTGCGGCCCCAGCTCCGCCGCCGAGTTGGTGACGAAACAGCCGGTCAGGCGCTCCCCGTCGGTCGCCGCCTCGGCGGCGAAGCGGCGGACGAGCGCCCGGACGGCCGGCAGGGCGGGGCCCGGCGCGGACAGCTCCTCGACGAGCCGGGGGTCCTGGCTCTCGGCGTACCGGTCCAGCGCCTTCAGGTACAGCTCGTGCTTGCTCCCGAAGGTCGCGTAGATGCTGGCGCGGCCCACCCCGAGGTGCTCCACGAGGTCCGCCATCGTCGTCGCCTCGTAGCCGCGCGCCCAGAACAGTTCGAGGGCTGCCCGGAGCGCGGCGTCCGGATCGAATTCCTTGGTCCTGGCCACGACATGACCCTAGATTTATCTGGAACGATCGGTCAAGTTCCTT
This sequence comes from Streptomyces bikiniensis, assembly GCA_000716465.1. Taxonomy (GTDB): domain Bacteria; phylum Actinomycetota; class Actinomycetes; order Streptomycetales; family Streptomycetaceae; genus Streptomyces; species Streptomyces bikiniensis. The sequence continues at coordinate 11,376 of JNWL01000012.1, read as the reverse complement.
AGGGGAGCGCCGGATCGAGCTGGACCGCACGCACCGGATACACCGCCACCGCGACCTCCTCGTCGTCCAGGCAGCGGCCCGTCTCCAGGTCGAACCGCTGCTTCAGGAGCGGCGAGGCCACGAACGGGCGTCCGCCCGCCGAGCCGATCAGCCCCCGGGAGAGCACCTGCGCCCCCGTGAACGGGTCGCGGTTGTCGATCGCGTACGTCCGGCCCGACCGGTCCCGGAAGACCGCCGCCTGCCGGCCGTCCGGCAGCAGCACCGCCACGCCGCGGCCCGGGGTCAGCCGGCTCTCCTCGCAGACGGTCATCCAGGACTCGGGGGAGAGGGACAGTTCGAGCGTCTTCAGCGGTTCGGGCGTCTTCCGCGGTTCGGGCGTCTTCATCGGGAGGCGACCCCTTCCAGGGTGAGGAACGTCAGGTCCGGCTTGATCTGGTCGCGCTCCGGCACGAACCGGACCGAGGGGTCCGGCGCGTCCGGGGCGTTCACGAAGGAGACGAAGCGCCGCAGCCGCTCCGGGTCGTCCAGGGTCTGCGCCCACTCGTCCTGGTAGGCGTCGACGTGCGCCGCCATCAGGGACTCCAGCTCGTCGCAGAGCCCGAGCGAGTCGTGCACCACCACGTCCCTGAGGTGGTCGAGCCCGCCCTCCAGGCGCTCCAGCCAGGTCGAGGTCCGCTCCAGCCGGTCCGCCGTCCGGATGTAGAACATCAGGAACCGGTCGATCAGCCGGACCAGTTCGGCGTCCGACAGGTCCTGGGCCAGCAGGTCCGCGTGGCGCGGGGTCGCGCCGCCGTTCCCGCCGACGTACAGGTTCCAGCCGTTCGCCGTCGCGATGACCCCGAAGTCCTTCGACTGCGCCTCGGCGCACTCGCGGGCGCAGCCCGAGACCGCCGACTTCAGCTTGTGCGGCGAGCGCAGGCCCCGGTAGCGCAGCTCCAGCTGGATCGCCATCCTCACCGAGTCCTGCACGCCGTACCGGCACCAGGTCTGCCCGACGCAGGACTTCACCGTGCGCAGCGCCTTGCCGTACGCGTGCCCCGACTCGAAGCCCGCGTCCACGAGCCGCGTCCAGATCGCCGGGAGCTGGTCCACCCGCGCGCCGAACAGGTCGATCCGCTGACCGCCGGTGATCTTCGTGTAGAGGCCGTAGTCCCGGGCCACCTCGCCGATCACGATCAGCTTGTCCGGGGTGATCTCGCCGCCGGGGATGCGCGGCACCACCGAGTAGGAGCCGTTGCGCTGCATGTTGGCGAGGAAGTGGTCGTTGGTGTCCTGGAGGGAGGCCTGCTCGCCGTCCAGGATGTAGCCGTTGTTGAGGCTTGCCAGGATCGAGCCCACGGTCGGCTTGCAGACCTCGCAGCCCTCCCCGCCCCGCGCCTCCGGCCGCCCGTGCGAGTCGAGCAGCGCGGCGAACGAGGTCACGCGCAGGGTGCGGGCGATCTCGTACAGCTCGCTCCTGCCGTACGGGAAGCAGCCGCAGAGCCCCTGGTCGGCGGGGGCCGGCAGCAGCTTCTCGATCACCTTCACGCAACTGCCGCAGCCCGTACCGGCCTTGGTGCACTTCTTCACCTTGGCGAGCGAGGAGCACTGGCCGATCGCGTGCTTCGTGACGTTGTGGCAGGAGCAGATCACCGCCTCGTCCGGCAGCGCCGACGGGCCGAGCGCCACCGGCGCGCCCGCGCCCGCCGGAAGCACCAGCTGCTCGGGGGAGACGGGCGGCACCGTACCGGTCAGCGGCCTCAGCAGCCCGTACGAGTCGGCGTCACCGACCAGCACGCCGCCGAGCAGCACGCCCTCGCCGTCCACCACCAGCTTCTTGTAGACGCCCGAGCGGGAGTCGGAGTACACGACGTCCAGACAGCCCTCGGCCGTGCCGTGCGCGTCACCGAACGATGCCACGTCCACGCCGAGCAGCTTCAGCTTGGTCGACACGTCGGCGCCCGTGAACCCCCGGTCCTCCTCGTCCACTTCTTCCGAGAGGACCGCCGCCACCGTCTGCGCCATCTCGTAGCCCGGCGCCACCAGGCCGTAGACCCGCCCGTCGACCGCGAGCGCGCACTCCCCGATCGCGAAGACCGCCGGGTCCGAGGTCCGGCACCGCTCGTCCACGGCGATGCCGCCGCGCTCGCCCACGGCCAGGCCGCAGTCCCGGGCCAGCTGGTCCCGGGGCCGTACGCCCGCCGAGAACACGACCATGTCCACGTCCAGTTCGGAGCCGTCCGACAGCCGCATGCCCGTCACGGCGCCGTCCGCCGTCACGACCTCCTGCGTCCCCGTCCCCGTGTGGACGCTCAGCCCCATCCGCTCGATCGTGCGCAGCAGGGCCGCGCCGCCGCCCTCGTCCACCTGCACCGGCATCAGGCGCGGCGCGAACTCCACCACGTGCGTCTCCAGGCCGAGGCCCTTGAGCGCGCCCGCCGCCTCCAGACCGAGCAGCCCGCCGCCGACCACCGCGCCGGTCGTCGCCGTCTTCGCGTACTCCTCGATCGCGAGCAGGTCCTCGATCGTGCGGTAGACGAAGCAGCCCCGGGCGTCCCTGCCGGGCACCGGCGGGACGAAGGGGTACGAGCCGGTGGCCAGGACGAGCGTGTCGTACGCGAAGACCCGGCCCGAGCGGGCGGTGACCGTCCGGGCCGCCCGGTCCACCGACTCGGCCGCGTCCCCCACGTACAGCTCGATGCCGTGCTCCTCCATGAACCCCGCCCCGACCACGGAGAGGTCGTCGGGGGTCCTCCCGGAGAAGTACGAGGTGAGCTGGACGCGGTCGTAGGCCGGGCGCGGCTCCTCGCAGAGGACCACGATCCGGGCCCGCCGGGTGACGCCGCGGTCGGCGAGCGCCTCCAGGAAGCGCTGTCCGACCATTCCGTGGCCGACCAGGACGATCGTCGGGGTGTGCGCGGCCGTACCGGCGCTCGTGCGGGCACGCGTGTCAGCGTCAGCGCTCATGTCAGGAGCCTCCGTCGTGGGTGAGCAGGTGGAGCAGGGGGGCCTCCGGGAGGGCTTCGTCGCCCTCCCAGGCCCGGGCGAGCGCGCCGACCGCGGCCAGGTCGCCGAGGAGGACGCCCCCGACGAGCCGGTCGCCCCGGACGACGACCTTGCGGTACGCGCCGCGGGTGGGGTCGGTGAGCTGGACGGTGTCGTCGCCCGGCCGCGCGGTGACCTCGCCGAAGGCGGCCAGGTCGAGCGGGCGCGGGCCGGTGAGGGTGAGCCGGGTGAGGGCGCGGGTGCCGGTGTAGGCGGGCGGGGCTCCAGCGGTGTCGGTGGTGCCAGCGGTGTCGGTGGTGCCGGTGGTGTCGGTGGTGCCGGTGGTGCCGGTGGCTCCGGTGGCTCCGGTGGTGCCGGACGCGGGCGCGTCGGAGGCCCCGGCCCCGGTCTCCCTCGCCAGCACCTCCGCCAGTGCGTCCGCCTGTTCGAGCGCCGGGCCCGCGAGCCCGTACACCCGGCCCGCGTGCTCCGCGCAGTCGCCCACCGCGTGGATCAGCGGGTCGGAGGTCCGCAGCTCGTCGTCCACCACGATCCCGGTGGCGACGTCGAGCCCCGCCTCCCGGGCCAGGGCCACCCGGGGCCGCACCCCGCAGGCCAGGACCACGACCCGGGCGTCGAGCACGAAGCCGTCGGCGAGTTCGACCGCCGTGACCGCCCCGTCCCGCTGCCGCAGGCCGCCGACCCGGCACTCGGTGTGCACCTCGACACCCAGCGACTCGACGTGCTCCCGGAGCAGCGCCGACGCGTGGACGTCCAGCTGGCGCTCCATCAGGCGCTCGCCCTGCTGGGCGAGGACCACGTCCGCGCCGGCCTCCGCGAGCGCGCGGGCCGCCGACACCCCGAGGAGCCCGCCGCCGACGACCACGGCCCGCACTCCGGGCCGTACCGCCGCGCGCAGCGCCAGGCAGTCGTCGATCGTGCGGAAGGGGTGGACGCCCGCCGGAAGGGCCGCCCCGCGCAGTCCGCGCAGCGGGGGCAGCACCGGGTTGGAGCCCGTCGCCAGGACCAGCCGGTCGTAGCCGACGCGCGAGCCGTCCGCGCACTCCACCGTCCGGGCCGCCCGGTCGATCCGCACCGCCCGCGTCCCGAGCCGGGCCGGCTCGCGGGTCCCGGGCAGGGCGATCACCTCGGGGGCGTACCGCCCGGCGAGGACGTCGGCGAGCAGCACCCTGTTGTACGGTGCGTGCGGCTCCTCGCCGAGGAGGGTGACGGGCAGGCGCCGGGCGAGCCGGGCGCCCGCCGTCCCGCCCCCGACCACCACGATCCGTGTACTCATGCCGGAAGCGTGCGGGGCCGGTGTTACCCGGCGGCATCCCGTCTGTTTCCCGTACGGAACGCTGATCTCCGCTCCCGGTCCCGCCCGCTGTGAGGGACCGCCGGGCCGCTCGCCGTGAGAGGCCGTGGGCCCGCTCGCTGTGAGAGGCCGCGAGGCTGCTCGCCGTGAGGGACCGCCGGCCCACTCGCTGTGAGAGGCCGCGAGGCTGCTCGCCGTGAGAGGCCGTGGGCCCGCTCGCCGTGAGGGACCCGGCCCCGTCCGCCGCGAGACCCGCCGGACCGGCCCCGGGGTTAACCCGTGGTCAGCCTCGCCTCAAGGCCGCCTTAAGGATCGGACGGACGCGGCTGAGCTGCGGATTCCCGTATACGGGCGCCCCTAGGGTGCCGGATGTGACCACCGAGGCCAGCCACCCCCTCTACGTACCCCTCGCGCCCCTCGCCGCGCCGCGGGCCGAAGAGCCCCGCCGCCGACGGCGCCCTCCGGTCCCGCCCGCCGCCCCGCCCGTCCCCGCCCTCCGGCTCGCCCCCGGGCGGCTGCGGACCGGGATCGCCGCCGGGGCCGGGGGCGTCGGCCTCCTCTGGGGCCTCCAGGCCCGGCCCTCCGCCCGGCTCGACGTCCTCTTCGCGTCCGGCGCCCACCTCACCGGGCTCCTCGCCGGGTACGGCGTCCTCGTCCTGCTGCTGCTCATGGCCCGGGTCCCGGCCGTCGAACACGGCGTGGGCGCCGACCGGCTCGCCCGCCGGCACGCCCTCGGCGGCCGGTACGTCCTCGGCCTGATCGCCGCCCACGGCGTCCTCGCCCTCTGCGGCCACGCCGTCCACACCCACGCCGACCTGTTCACCGCCGCCGGGGACCTCCTCTCGTACGGCGCGATCGCCGCCGCCACCGCCGGCACCGCCCTGCTCGTCGCCGTCGGGATCACCTCCGCCCGCTCCGTACGGCGCAGGCTCCGGCACGAGACCTGGCGGGCCGTCCACCTCGGCGCACTGCTCGCCGCCGCGCTCGGCTTCGTCCACCAGCTCGCGGGCCCCGACATCGCCGGCGGCCTGCTCACCCGCTGGCTCTGGTCCCTGGCGCACGCCCTCGTCGCCGTCCTCCTCGTCTGGTACCGGATCGTCGTCCCCGTCCGCGCCGCCCTCCGCCACGACCTGCGGGTCGCCGAGGTCCGCGACGAGGGACCCGGGGTCGTCTCGGTCCTGATCCGGGGCAGGGGAGTGGACCACCTGCGCGCCGAACCCGGCCAGTTCTTCCGCTGGCGCTTTCTGCGGCGCGGCCTGTGGGCCACCGCCCTGCCCTTCTCGCTCTCCGCGCCCGTCCGCGACGACACCCTGCGGATCACCGTCAAGGCGCTCGGCGACCACACCCGCCGCGTCCGGCGGCTGCGCCCCGGCACCCGCGTCCTCGCCACCGGGCCCTTCGGCGCGCTCACCGCCCACCGCCGTACCCGCCGCAAGGTCCTGCTGCTCGCGGGCGGGGTCGGCATTACCCCGCTGCGGGCCCTCTTCGAGACCCTGCCCGGCGGGCCCGGCGACGTGACCCTCCTCTACCGCGCCCCGGACGCCGCCTCCGTCGTCCTGCGCGAGGAGCTGGAGGCCATCGCCCGCGAGCGGCGGGCCGCCCTCCACTTCCTCCTCGGCCCCTCCGACGGCTCCTTCGACCCCCTCGCGCCCCGGGCCCTGCGCAACCTCGTGCCCGACCTCGCCGCCCACGACGTGTACCTGTGCGGCCCGCCCGCGATGGCCCGGGCCGCGACCGCCTCCCTGCGCCGGGCCGGAGTCCCGGCCGCCCGCATCCACAGCGAGGACTTCGACCGTGCGTAGACCCGCGAACGCGACCAGGACTCCCGCCGGGGCTCCGGCCACCGCCGGGCACGGCGCCCCGGCCTCCCCGGTGGCACGGGCCCGCCGCCTCCTCGCCGCCGGGCTCCTCGGCACCGGGGCGCTCGCCGCGACCCTGCTCACCGCCACCGTCACCCCGGCCGCGCCGCCCGCGCCCGACCGCCCGCCGGGCACGGCAAGCTCTGACGTAGCTCAACTCTCCCGGGATTGATGGACGGGCCAACGATCACGTCCCTAGGGTCGTGCCCATGCCCGAGACATCGCTGACCGCCCTCGTCCTGCTCTGCCTCGCCGCGCTCCTGGCGGGCTGGATCGACGCCGTGGTGGGCGGTGGCGGGCTGCTCCTGCTGCCCGCCCTGCTGCTCGGGCTTCCGCACGCCCCGGCCGCGCAGATCCTCGGCACGAACAAGGCCGTCGCCATCGTCGGCACCACCGGCGCCGCCGTCACCTACGTCCGCAAGGCGCCCGTCCGGGTCGGGACGGCCGTGCGGATCGGGCTCGCGGCCCTGACCGGCTCCATGGCCGGCGCCTTCTTCGCCGCCGGGATCAGCAGCGACGTGCTGCGCCCGGTGATCATGGTGGTGCTGCTCGGGGTGGCGGCCTTCGTGATGCTCCGGCCCTCCTTCGGCGCGCGGGCCGAGGGGGAGGAGCGGGGGCCGCTGACCCGGGCCCGGATCGTGACCGCGATCGTGGTCGTCGGCGGCGGGATCGGCTTCTACGACGGTCTGTTCGGGCCGGGCACCGGCACCTTCCTGGTCCTCGCCCTGACCGCCGTCCTCCACCTCGACCTGGTGACCGCCTCCGCCACCGCCAAGATCGTCAACGTCTGCACCAACGCGGGCGCCCTCGCGATGTTCGCGTACCAGGGCACCGTGTACTGGCAGCTCGCCGCCGTCATGGCGGTCTTCAACCTGGTCGGCGGGACGGTCGGGGCCCGGATGGCGCTGAGCAGGGGCGCCGGGTTCGTGCGCGGGGTGCTGCTCGTGGTCGTCTTCTCGCTGGTCGCGAAGCTCGCCTTCGACCAGTGGGCGTGAGCGGTCAGCGGTCCTGAGCCGTCGATGGGCCCGAACCTTCAGGAGGCGGGTCCCCTGACCCCGATGAGGTGTCCGAAGGCGACCACGTTCCCCTGGTAGCCGTTCTTCTTCGAGAAGCCGCCGCCGCAGGTGATGACCCGGATCTCGGCCCGGTCCGCCTCGGCGTACACCTTGTCGTCCGGGAAGGCGTCGTTCTCGTACACCTCGACCGCATCGACCGTGAACACGGCGGTGCGCCCGTCCTCCCGGTCCACCTCGATCCGGTGGCCCTTCTTCAGCGCGCCGAGGGTGTAGAAGACGGCCGGCCCCTCCGCGTTGTCGACGTGGCCCGCGACGATCGCGGTGCCCTTCGCGCCGGGCGCGGTCCCGCCCTCGTACCAGCCCGCCAGGTTCCTGTCCCCGGCCGGCGGCACTTCGAGCGAGCCGTCCGCCGCCAGGCCGAGCCCCGTCACCGGGGCGTCCACGTCGGTCTCGGGGATGCGCAGCCGTACGGGCGCCGAGGGCGGCAGCGGGTCGGCGGCGGCGTCGGTGTGGACGCTCGGCCCGGCGGCGAAGGCCTGGGCGGCGGACGGTACGGGCGGGGTGACGTCCGCCGAGCCGTTCTGGACGAGCCAGACGCCCACGCAGGCGGCCACCGCTATGCCCCAGCCCTTGCTCCTGTTGCTCACCTGCCCGGCTCCCTTCCGTCTCTTCGGGCCGTCGCGTCCTTCGGTCCTTCGCGCCCTTCGCGGCCGTCTCTTCGGTCCCTCGGGTCCGTCTCTTCGGTCCCTCGCGGCGCCGCCGGAACGCGCCGGGATGTGGTCCTGCCCCCGCCGGGCCCGTGCGGGCGTGCGGCGGGGGCAGGAAGGGGCGGTGCCTCAGTGCCCCCGCGCGCCGCTCGCCCGGCGGCGCAGGAGCAGGGCACCGCCGACGGCGGCCGCGGCCAGCACCGCCGCGCCCGCCGCGACCTGGGCGGTGTCGGGGCCGACGCTGCCCCCGACACCCGTCTGGACGTGGCCGCTGGGACGCCGGTGCGTGACGGTCAGGTCGCCCCGGGCCGTCTTGCCGTTGTCGCAGGCCACGCTGATGCCGTACGTACCGGCCCTGGCGTGCTGGGGCACGGTGAACTGGCCGACCACGATCTCCTTGTGGGTGCTCGGCTTCAGGTGGAACTCGCCCGCGCCGAGCGCGTTCGCGTCGCCGACGCCGCGCCCGTTCTTGCCGCAGGCGAGGGTGTTCACGGTGACGGTGGTGCCGGGGGACGCGGACGACGGGTAGATCTCAAGGGTCTCGTGCCGCCCCCCGGAGTCGTTCCACTCTTCGCCGGCGTGCGCCGCCGGGACGGCGAACGCCCCGAGCGCGGCGACCGTCAGGGCGGTACCGGTGAGCAGGCGGGCAGTGGTGCGCATGGGGTCCTCCGAAGCGCGCGTGCGGTCATGCCGGGACGGTCCTCCCGGGAGGGACTTCCCGGAGACGGACCTTCTGTGACCGAGATAAGGACCGCCGCGCCCCCTCCGCCTGCTGATGGGGCATCAGGATGGGGCCGTTCGATACGGCGCGCCGCCTGGAAACCGTACGTTTTCGCAGGTCGGAGGCGTTTTCGACACGCCGGCTCGCGACCGGTGCCGAACGGGTGACCGAGGGCCCCGGCCGTTCCCGCCGCGCGGTCCCGGACACCGCTTGACCTCAACCAAACTTGAGGTACCACGATCACCGGCATGGACCTCACGAACTCCACGCAGCCCACCGTTCCCCCCACCGCTTCCGCCCCTTCCGCTCCCCCCGCCCCCCTCTCCCTCGCCCTCGTCGTCGCGAGCGACCGCGAAGGGCGTTTCGCCCCCGTCCTCGCCGACTGGCTCCTCTCCCGCCTCGCCGAGCGCGAGGACTTCACCACCACGGTCGTCGACCTCGCCGGGGTCGACCTCCCCACCTCCCTCTCGTACGCCCCCTCCCCGGCCGTCCGCGCCGAACTCGCCAAGGTCACCCCCGCCCTCGAAGCCGCCGACGCCTTCGTCGTCCTCACCCCCGAGTACAACCACTCCTTCCCCGCCGCCCTCAAGAACCTGATCGACCGGCACTACACCGAATGGCAGGCCAAGCCCGTCGGCTTCGTCTCCTACGGCGGGATCTCCGGCGGCCTGCGGGCCGTCGAACAGCTCCGCCAGGTCTTCGCCGAGACGCACGCCGTCACCGTCCGGGACACCGTCTCCTTCCAGCACGCCCACGAGCAGTTCGACGAGGACGGACGGCACAAGGACCCGGCCGGGGCCGAGGGTGCGGCCAAGGCCCTCCTCGACCAGCTCGCCTGGTGGGGCCACGCCCTCCGGGACGCCAAGTCCGTCCGCCCGTACGGCGCGTGAGGAGGCGGCACCGTGCTGTTCCGGATCGTCCTCCCCCGTCTCCGGCCGTACCGGGCCCTCCTCGCCCTCCTCGTCGGCCTCCAGCTCGTCCAGACCCTCTCCTCCCTCGCCCTGCCCGCCCTCAACGCCGGCCTCATCGACCACGGCGTGCTGCGCGGCGACACCGGCCGGGTCCTCTCCGGCGGCGCCACCATGACCGCCGTCACCCTCCTCCAGGTCGCGGCGGCCGCCGCCGCCACCTACACCGGCGCCCGCATCGCCATGGGCGTCGCCCGCGACCTGCGCTCCGAGGTCTTCCGGCGCGTCCAGGAGTTCTCCGCCCGGGAGCGGGGCCGCTTCGGCGCCGCCTCCCTCATCACCCGCACCACCAACGACGTCCAGCAGATCCAGACGTTCACCGTCCTCGTCCTGACGATGCTGGTCGCCGCCCCGCTCCTGTGCGTCGGCGGCATCGCCATGGCCCTGCGCCAGGACGTGCCGCTCGCCCTCGTCCTCGTCCTCTTCGTACCCGTGATGACCGGGGCCGTCGGCACCGTCGTGCTGCGCCTGCGGCCCCTCTTCCGGGGCATGCAGCTCCGCGTCGACCGGACCAACCGCATCCTGCGCGAACAGATCACCGGCGTCCGGGTCGTCCGCGCGTTCGTCCGCGACCGGCACGAGCGGGAACGGTTCGCCGCCGCCAACGACGAGCTGTTCGCCGTCGGTCTGCGGGCCGGCCGGTTGCAGGCCGTCATGTTCCCCACGGTCCTGGTGATCTGGGAGCTGACCACCGTCGCCCTGGTGTACGTCGGCGCCCACCGCATCGACTCCGGCGCCCTCCAGCCGGGCGGGCTCGTCGCCTTCCTCGGCTACCTGCTCCAGACCTCCATGTCCGTGATGATGGCCCTCTTCCTCCTGATGCACATGCCGCGCGCCGAGGCCGGCGCCGAACGCGTCCGCGAGGTCCTCGACACCCGCTCCTCCGTCGTCCCGCCCGCCCACCCGGTCCGCGAACTCCACGGCCCCGGCCGGCTCGAACTCGACGGCGTCGGCTTCCGCTACCCCGGCGCGGAGGAACCCGTCCTGCACGACGTCCGGTTCACCGCCCGGCCCGGCGAGACCACCGCGATCGTCGGCTCCACCGGCAGCGGCAAGTCGACCCTCCTCGGCCTCGTGCCCCGCCTCTTCGACGCCACCGAGGGCCGGGTCCTGGTCGACGGCGCCGACGTCCGCACCCTCGACCCCGCCCTCCTGGCGCGGACCGTCGGACTCGTCCCCCAGAAGCCGTACCTCTTCTCGGGCACGATCGCCTCCAACCTCCGCTACGGCCGGCCCGACGCCACCGACGAGGAGCTGTGGCGCGCCCTGGAGACCGCCCAGGCCGCCGACTTCGTACGCGAACTCGACGCGGGCCTCGACGCCCCCGTCTCCCAGGGCGGCGCCAACCTCTCCGGCGGCCAGCGCCAGCGGCTCGCCATCGCCCGCGTCCTCGCCGCCCGCCCCCGCCTCCACCTCTTCGACGACTCCTTCTCCGCCCTCGACGCCGCCACCGACGCGCGGTTGCGGGCCGCGCTCGCCGAGGAGACGGCCGGCTCCACCGTGGTGGTGGTCGCCCAGCGGATCTCCACCGTCCGCCACGCCGACCGGATCGTCGTCCTCGACCGGGGGCGGGTCGTCGCCACCGGCACCCACGCGTCCCTCCTGCGGGACGACCCCACCTACCGGGAGATCGTCCTCTCCCAGCTCACCGAGGAGGAAGCCGCGTGAGCACGACCACGGCACCCCGCGATTCCCACGATTCCCGGGACCCTCAGGGCCCCCGCGACTCCCAGGACTCCCAAGACCCCCGGGACCCCCGTGGCCCCCGGGCCCCCCGGGCCCCCCGGGACAAGGCCCCCACCGCCCCCGCCCCCACCGCCCCCGCC
>JNWL01000011.1 GCA_000716465.1 Streptomyces bikiniensis | reverse complement strand
CTCCCGCACCCGCGCCCGCCCCCGCCCCCGCCGACCGGAGCCGCCTCGCCGACAGTGCGGCCGGCGCCACCCGCGTACCGCTGCCCTGCCTCCGTACGAGCCGCCCTTCCCGCCGCAGCGCGTCGTAGGCGGCGACCACCGTCGTACGGCCCACGGCCAGGGCCGTCGCGAACCGCCGGTCCGGCGGCAGGAGCGTGCCCGGGGGCAGCACCCCCTCGTCGATGAGCCGGCGCAGCCGGGCGGCGAGCAGCAGGTACAGCGGCCCGCGCCCGGCGGACCAGCGCCCGAGCCGCGCGACCAGGACGTCGAGGGCGGGGGGAGGGGGAAGGGATTCGATTGGCTCCATCGCCGGACCAATCTGCCGGGATTGGACCTGGGAAGGCAAGCGCCCCTTTCCCAGACTGACTTCATGACCCGCCCCACCACCCCGTCCTCTGCCCGCCCCACCACCCCGTCCTCTGTCCGCCCCGACACCCCGCCCTCCCTCCACCCCCGCCCCGAGACCCTCGCCGTCCACCCTCCCCACGTCGAGCTCACCGGCAGCCGCCCCCTCGGCGTCCCCCTCCACCAGGGCCACGTCTTCGCCTTCGACTCCGCCGACGCCCTCGCCGAGGGCTTCACCTCCCCGGACGCCTTCCTCTACGCCCGCCTCGGCAACCCCACCGTCCGCACCCTGGAGGACGCCGTCGCCCGACTCGAAGGCGGCGCCTCCGGCCTCTCCTTCGCCTCCGGCATGGGCGCCGTCAACGCCGTCCTCCTCGCCCTCCTCGGCTCCGGCGCCCACGTCGTAGCCCAGACCTGCCTGTACGGCGGCACGTACGCGGTCCTCACCGACCTCGCCGCCCGCTGGGGCGTCCACGTCACGTACGTCTCCGGCACGGACCCGGAGGAGGTGCGGGCGGCCCTGCGCCCCGAGACCCGCCTGCTCTACCTGGAGACCATCGCCAACCCCACCACCCGCGTCTCCGACCTGCCCGCCCTCGCCGCCGTCGCCGCCGGGGCGGGCGTCCCGGTCGCCGTCGACAACACCTTCGCCTCCCCACTGCTCTGCCGCCCCCTCGACCACGGCGCCGACATCGTGATCCACTCCGCCACCAAGTACCTCGCCGGGCACGCGGACGTCCTCGGCGGGATCGCCGTCTTCAAGGACCGCGAGCTGTACGGAAGGGTCCGCCGCCATGCCGTCGAACAGGGCGCCTCCACCGACCCGTTCGCCGCCTGGCTCACCCTGCGCGGCCTGCAGACCCTCTCCCTGCGCATGGAGCGCCAGTGCGCCAACGCCGCCGAGCTGGCGGCCCGGCTCGCCGCGCACCCGGCGGTCGCCGCCGTCCGCCACCCGTCCCTCGCGAGCCACCCCGACCGGGAGGTCGCCGCGCGCCTGCTGCCCGCCGGGGGCGGCGGAGTCGTCTCGGTCGACCTCGCGGGCGGCCGGGACGCGGGCCGGACCTTCGTGGAGGCGGTCCGGCTCGCCTCGCTCAGCGTCTCCCTGGGCGACGTGAAGACGCTGGTCATGCACCCGGCCTCCACCTCCCACCACCAGCTCGACGCGGCGGCCCTCACGGCGGCGGGCATCGGCGCCGGCACGGTCAGGATCTCGGTCGGCATCGAGCACGTCGAGGACCTGTGGACGGACCTGGAACAGGCGCTGGACCAGGCCCTGGAGAGGGCGGCCTGAAGGAGTCGGCCTGAAGGAGTCAGCCTGAAGAAGCCGTCCTGAAGAGGTCGGCCTGACGGCGGCTCAGTCCTCCCGTTCCGCCATCCGGATCACGCACACCGCCACCGCGACCATGAGGGCGGCGTCCGCGTCCTCCCGGACCACGTTCACCGCGTACGTGTCGCGGACGCGGAACCACTGCCGGGAGACGTGGACCAGGAGCTCGCCCTCGTACTCGACGGTGAACTCCCGGTCGAGGATCCGGCCGCTGACGTCCAGCTCCGTGCCCTCGACCAGCGTCACCCGGTAGTGGTTGCGCAGCAGCGAGAGCCGCTTGCGGCGCACGGTCGCGAGCGGCTGCCCGTCCCGCTCGATCGTCGTCGCGTCCCGCAGACCGAACATCTTCTGCCGCAGGGTGATCAGGACCCGCCCCTCGGGGTCCTTCAGCTCCAGGGTGTCGCGCAGCCGCAGGGCCTTGCCGTCGGCGAGGAAGGCGTGGCGGCCGTACTCGTCCTCGATCCAGTAGTCGTCGCCGATCGCGAAGATCTTGTCCCGTACGAGATATTTCACCCGGTCACTCCTGCCCCGTCGCAGCCGCTTCTCACCGGAAGTAGCGGGTGAACGCGTCCGGACTCGCCCCGAGCAGCTCTCCGAACGGCGAGTCGAGCTGGTGGATCAGCAGCACCGTGAAGGCGATGAACCCGGACAGGCCCATCACCATCACCACGTGGGTCGCGCTCCGCCTGATCCCGAAGAGGAACATGAACGCGAGGGTCAGCACGCCGCCGATCAGCAGCCCCGTCCACAGCACGGGCGACAGCCGTTCCTGCGCCGCCGCCTCCCGGCCGCGCCGCGCGTCGTCCACGTAGCCGAGCTGGGCCAGGATCTCCTGGGCCGCGATCTGCTCGGAGACCCGGTCGGAGCGGGTCACCTCGCCCGCCCGCCGCAACTGGTCGAGCAGCGTCCAGCCCGCGGCGTCGAGCGGCTCGCGGCCGGCCATCGCGGGCCACTCGACGTCCACGACGTGGCTCGCGTACGTCCGGGCCGCGTCGCGCACCGGCTGCCGCTGGGCGAGCGGGAGCGCGTCCGCGAGCAGGTACGTCTGGTGCAGGGCGCTCGCCTCGGCCTGGACGTGGCCGGCGGCGGCCGAGCGCGTCTCCCAGACGGAGACCAGGCAGAGGCCGAGGACGACGGCGTAGAGGACCGACACCATCATGGCGATGTACTCGGCCACGTCCTCGCGCGGCTCCTCGTCCTCCCCGACCGGGAAGAGCCTGGTCTTGGCGAACACGGAGAGGGCGGCGACGAGCGCGACCCCGAGGACGACGACGAGGGTTTCGAGCAGGGCCACGGTCACTTCCTCCTACTGCCGAGGAGCGCGGCGGCGACGGCCGCCGGGATCAGGAGCAACAGCAACGTCGTCGCCACCCCGAACTCCGCCGCCTCCCGCCCCCGCCGCCGCACCCGCCCGAGGAACCCCTCGCCGTCGAGCGCGTCGGCCCGGTGGAGGGCCGGCGGGGAGACGGGGGAGGGGGCGGAGGGCGGTACGGCTCCGGGGGACACGGCCCCGGGAACGGCGCCCGCCGGGGGTACGGCTCCGGGAACGGCTCCCGCGCCGGGAACGGCGGGGTCCACGGGCCGCCCGTCCGCCCCCGTACGGGTACCCGCGCCCGTACCCGCGAGGGCCCCGGGAGCCCCCGGCACCCCACCGCCTCCCACGGCAGCCCCGCCCGCGGCAGCCCCGCCCGCCGTCGCCCCGGCCGCCGCCGGGGCCCCCGGAGCAGGGGCCGCCCCGGGAACGGGAGCCCCCGGAGCCGGCGCCCTGGGAACAGGAGGCCTCGGAGCCGGCGCCTCCCGCACCACGAAGACGGCCGAGGCCCCGGCCGTGAGCACGGGCGCCGAGACCTGTTCGCCCCCCGCCCCGAGCGTGGTCGCCCGGTCGCTCCCGGAGACGCGGCCGGTGCTCCGGTAGGTCCCCGGGCGGAGCCGTACGGTCGCCCGGCAGAGGGCGGAGGTGTCCGGGGCGAGGACGGCCACGGTCCCGCCCCGCCCCCCGCAGTCGGGCGCGCCGGGCGCGAGGGCGAGCCCGGGGTCCTCGACCCGCACGGCGTAGAGGGGAAGGTTCCCCCGGTTGGCGACGGTGTACGTCACGTCGGCCACGCCCGCACCCGCCCCCGCACCCGGCGTCGCGACCACCACCTCCTCGGTGAGCCGGAGGATCCCGGCGACCCCGGCGTACCCGGCGCGGGCGGTCGCGGTGAGCCGGGTGTGCAGGGAGGGGACGTCGCCCTCGGCCCGTACGGGATGCACGTGCCGCCCCGCCACCGCCCGGAAGCGGGCCACGCACTCCACCTCCTCGGCCGCGGGGAGCGTCCCCGCCGGGCACCGCACGGACCCGGCGGGGGCGCCGGGGTCGAGGACCCGCACCCGGTGCAGGTCCGCCTCGCTCAGGTTCAGCAGCCGGTACCGCTTCACGACCCGGGCGCCGACCCGTACCTCCGGCGGCCGGAGGTCGCTGTCGGCCCGGCCGTTCACGGTCACGGTCAGCCGCAGGTTCCCGTCCCCGACCCCGCCGGCCCACCCCGCGCCCTCGGAGAGGACCGCGCCGGGCAGGACGAGCAGGACCACCACGAGTAACCCGGCACTCACCCGACGGAAGGAATAATCCGATGATCTGCCCACGTGCTCCGCCATGCCCGCCATGCTGACCGGCCCCCACCCCGGAACCCGCCCCCGGACACGCCCTCCGCCCCCGGCCGCCCCCCACTTTCCACCCGTACGGCACCCTTGGACCCATGAACGATGCTGCTCCGGCGCCCACCCCCGCGCCCGCGCCCCGCAAGCGCGCCCGTGTCCGTGCCCCCGAGCTGATCGGCAAGGGCGGCTGGCTGAACACCGGCGGAGAAGAACTCACCCTCGCCGACCTGCGGGGGAAGATCGTCCTCCTCGACTTCTGGATTTCCTGAACCAATGTGAGCACTTCTCGCTAGCGTTGGGCACGTGCACCAACACACCACTGCTGACCTGTACTTGCGCCTGTCCCTGGACCGGGAGGGCAAGACCGCGATCGATCGCCAGGAAGCCGACTGCCGCGCATGGGCGGAGCGCAACGGACTGACCGTCCGCAAGGTCCACATCGACCGTGGACGTTCCGGTTACAAGAACGTCAGCCGCAAGGGGTTCGATGCGGCGATCACAGCAGCCACGGCCGGCGTCGTGGGCGTTCTGATCGTCTGGAAGCTCGACCGCCTGTCCCGCAAGGGCATCGGCGAGGTCGGCAAGGCGCTGGACGACATAGGCCGGGTCGGCGGACGGCTGGTCTCCGTCATGGACGGGCTCGACACGAAGAACGACAGCGCCCGGGTCACCATCGCGATGCTGGCGGAACTGGCGCGCAACGAGTCCCGCAACCTTGGGATGCGCGTCGGCAACGCCAAGCGGTACCTGCGCCAGCGGGGCCAGTGGATCGGCGGACAACCGCCTTACGGGCTGTTGGTGGACCCGGAGGCGAAGAAGCTCGTCCACGACCCCGAGACCGCCGTCTACGCCCGCCTGATCGCCGACGAAGCGCTGTCGGGGAAGGCCCTCGTCCACATCGCCCGGCTGCTGAACGAGCACGGGGTGGAGTCCGCCCGTGGAGGCGAGTGGAACTCGTCCAGCGTCATGCAACTCCTTCGCTCACCGGCCTTCGCCGGTCTCATGCCGCAGACCGAGTACGAGGAGCAGCCGGACGGGACGCGCAAGTACATGAACCGGGTCTCTCCCTACCGAGACCCGGAGACGCTGGAGACCGTGAGCATCGGTGAGGGGATCATTACGGTCGGGGAGCGTGAGCTCATCCTCCGCCAGCTCGAAGCGCGCACGTTTCCTCTGGCGGGGAAGCGTCACGGTCACAAGCAGGGGAAGTCGCTGCTCACCGGGATAGCGCGTTGTGGGCTCTGTGGGGCCCGGATGAGCAAGGCCGGCACGTCGTACCAGTGCTCCAGCCACCGCATGGGGCGGGGATGCTCCGGTGTCTCGGCCCGTGTGGAAAGCATCGACGACTACGTGACCCGGGCGTTCCTCTCACGCCTGCCGTCCCTGGAGCCCCAGGACCCGCTGCTCGCTGTGATCGCCGATCGCTGGGTGCAGAGGGAGGACCCGGAGGTTTTCGCGAAGCGGGACGCGATCGAGGCGGAGATCGCGGACGAGGGGGCTCGTCTGTCGGACCTGGAGGAGGCCAGGTACGTCCGTGGCGAGTTCACTGGCGCAGACGCGATCGACCGGTACAACCGACTCGCAGGACGGCTCCGTACCCGGATCGAGGGACTGCGCGCAGACCTGTTGCGGATACCGACCCCTTCCGTGGATATCTCTCCGCTCCTGGATGCGGGCCTGCTACGTGAAGCTTGGGAAGCCGATGATGCGGCCGGAAGGTGTGAACGCCTTGGCCTCGCCATCGATCGGGTGGAAGTCCGGCGGGGCAGAGTGGGCGTGAGGTTCGACGGCGACGAGCGCTGCCGGATCGTCTGGGCGACGAGAGACGGTGCTGGGCAGGAGCCAGCGGGTGACGAAGTGACGGAATGACGGTCGAAGTCCATTAACTCCTTAAGAGATGTTCTGAGTCTCTTTGGATGGAATAGAACTAAACGTCATTCCGTCACTTCGTCACTGGGGCGGCCCGAGGGCCGGCGCGAAGTTGCGCTGGGGTCACCATCCCGACTCCGGCCCCAGCTCGGAATGCACACGCTGGGTGTGACTCCGTTTCCGGGCCCATCGTGGCTCTGACCAGCGCATATCGACCGCCGGAGACGCGAGAGCGGCACAGTTCACGCCCTGCAAAGCCCGCCGAAGGCCCCACCCCATGGGATCTTCGGCCCATCAGGTGCCCCTTCCGATGTCACTCCGGCGTCTGGCTGTACCTCTCCAGCGTCGCCTTGCTCGTGGACCGGTCCACCAGCTGCAGTTCCCAGGGGCCGGTGTTCACGTCGAAGTCCTTGCCGAAGCCGACCCACTTTCCGGCCATGCGCCGTCCGGTCGGCTCGACCAGGAGTTGGACGGCCCCGTGGTAGCGGGCCCCGTTGTAATAGCCGTCTGCGGCAGTCTGCTCGACCCACGTACCCGTGACCACGTTGCGATCGACGGTCAGATCCAGCGCGAGCGGGCTGTTCGGGTTGCTGCTCGCCCCAGGCAGACTCTGAACGGTCAGCCGGTTCCCGTGCTGGACGATCACCACGTAGTGCCTACCCTCGTACGAGTCGCCCCGGCTCGAAGAGAAGAACTCGTAGCGGCTGAGCCACACTCCCGAAAACATATCCTCACCCGTCTGCGCGGTGGGCTGCGCGCCTACGGAGACAGACGCGACACCGGTTGTGCCGGTCTCCATGTCATGCCCTCCCTTCCCGTCTGCGTGGACTCGTGCCATCGGCACCGGCAGGGCGAACCCCAGTGCCTCGACCGGGCGGCCGGTGACCCGTTCCAAGGCCCTGGCGTACACGCCCCGAGGCGTCTTGCTCGTGCCGGACTCCCAGCGCTGCACTAGCCGCTTGGAAGCCTCGTTCGGCTCTCCCAGTTCCGCACCTGCCCGGCGGAGCGCCTTGGCGAAGTCGTCTTGGCTTAATCGCAGGCCGATACGCACGGCCCGCAGCACATCATTCGGCACCACGGCGGTCGTCGTCATGACGTCAAAGCTAGACCGAACAGTCATGCAATGACACCGGTTTGACGTCCTGGAGGGCGTCATTG
Organism: Streptomyces bikiniensis; assembly: GCA_000716465.1. Classification (GTDB taxonomy): domain Bacteria; phylum Actinomycetota; class Actinomycetes; order Streptomycetales; family Streptomycetaceae; genus Streptomyces; species Streptomyces bikiniensis. The sequence goes on along the minus strand of JNWL01000011.1, from coordinate 274,565 downwards.
ACACCTTACTGAGTGACGCCCAGGCGACGCCCGAAGCGTCGTCGTTCCGACCGGTCGGCGGCGGGAACATCGCTTCACCAACCGGACCAGGCAAGCGGAAGGCCAACGATGACCATGACCGTGCGGGTGTCTCGCGACTCCGGCCAGACGTTCGGCTCTGAGGTGATCTACCCCAGCAGCAGCGCCGAGAAGCCGTTGACCCCCATGGCCTCCGCCGCCTGGCCCCCCTGCAAGTGCCCCCGATGTTCCTCACAGACCAGGAAGGCACAGACGTGACGATCACCGACACGACGAAGACCGTGTACGACCTCATCACCCCGGAACTGAGGGCCGACCTCATCACCATGGTCCGCGAGGACTCCTGGCCGGAGATGACCGACGACCAGGGCCAGCGCGGCGTCAACCAGGTGGCGGCCTTTCTCGCCGTCGCCGCGAACATCACGGAGAGGGCCACGCCCAGCCTTCGCGTGGACCTCTTCTGGCACGCGCTCGTGCTCCACACCAAGCACTACGCCGAGTTCTGCGACGCGCTCGGCGGCGGGTTCATCCACCACGTCCCCGACCGCAACAGCGGCCACAACCCGGCCGAGGGCCGGGCCGCGATGCGTCGGACGGCCGAGATGATCCGATCGGCCGGCTTCGACGTGGACCCGGAGTTCTGGCCGATCGACGGCGCGGCCGACTGCACCCAGAGCTACGCGGGCTGCTCCGACAGCCCCGTCGCCAAGTAGCTCCGACTCAAGCGGAGCGACTGACCCACGAGAGCTTCAGCCGCCCGGTATCGTGCCGGGCGGCTGTCGCCGTGAACGAGAACGGACAGGTAGTGACTGACGCTCGCAGCACCGCATGGGACACCTACTCGCAGAGCAAGCCCCAGCGGCGGAGGACCAACGCCAAGGGCGAGACCACATGGTTCAACTGGTCCCAGTACCCGGACCACGGCCCCAGGGCCGACGTGCTCAACCTCAACCCGGGAGACCGCGTGCTCGATCTCGGGTGCGGGTCCGGGGGGAACGCCGCCCATCTCGCAACGCTCGGCATGACGTCCGTCGGGATCGACCTCTCCGCCAAGCAACTAGACAAGGCACGTGAGCGGTGGCCGGGCGTGGACGGGATGGAACTCCACCATGCCGACGCCCTCACCTACCTCGGAGACACGCTCACGATCTTCGATGCGGTCTACAGCGTGTTCGGCGCTGCGTGGTTCACCGACCCCGGCCTACTGCTGCCGGTCGTTCACGCGAACCTCAAGCCGGGTGGCGTCTTCGCCTTCTCCCAGCGGCCCCCGGTCGAGGGGTGCTACGGCTGCCAGGCGTCATACATCCCGCGCGGGCCCGAAGAGGACCCCGCTGTCGTCAAGCGGTGGGACTACGAACCCGATGTATGGGCGCTGATTCTCAAGGAACACGGCTTCGTGGACGTATCAGCGTCCGTGCTTGCCCCACCCCCCGGTAGTCGGCGCACAGGAACCCTGTTCGTCCGGGGCGTCCAAGGAGGCTAGCCGTGGGGAGGCGGGTCCCGTAGCTGCACAGGGCACGCACCCGCGTCGTACGGCCGTGATCCTGCGTTCACGCGCGGGTGGCAAGCTTGAACCATGAACGATGCCGCCCCGACGCCCACCCCCGCGTCCGCGCCCGCGCCCCGCAAGCGTGCCCGTGTCCGTGCCCCCGAGCTGATCGGCAAGGGCGGCTGGATCAACACCGGCGGGAAGGATCTGAAGCTCGCCGACTTCCGAGGTCGCACATTGATCCTCGACTTCTGGACCTTCTGCTGCGTGAACTGCCTGCACGTCCTCGACGAGCTGCGCGACCTGGAGGAGAAGCACCGCGACACCCTGGTGATCGTCGGGGTGCACTCGCCGAAGTTCGTGCACGAGGCCGAGCACCAGGCCGTGGTGGACGCCGTCGAGCGGTACGAGGTGCACCACCCCGTACTGGACGACCCGGAGCTCGCGACCTGGAAGCAGTACGCCGTGCGCGCCTGGCCGACGCTCGTCGTGATCGACCCCGAGGGGTACGTCGTCGCCCAGCACGCGGGCGAGGGCCACGCCAACGCCATCCGGACCCTCGTGGAGGAGCTGGAGGCCGAGCACGGGGCCAAGGGGACGCTGCGGCGCGGCGACGGGCCGTACGTGGCGCCCGAGCCCGTCGCCACCGACCTGCGCTTCCCCGGCAAGGCGATCACCCTCCCCTCCGGGAACTTCCTGGTCTCCGACACCACCCGGCACCGGCTGGTCGAGCTGGCGGCGGACGGCGAGACCGTCGTGCGCCGCATCGGGGAAGGGGTCTTCCGGGAGCCGCAGGGCCTCGCCCGGCTCCCCGACGGCAGGGTGATCGTCGCGGACACCGTGAACCACTCCCTGCGCGCGTACGACCCGGAGAGCGGCGCGATCGAGCTCGTCGCCGGCACCGGCAGGCAGTGGTGGCAGGGGTCCCCGACCTCCGGCCCCGCCCCGGAGGTCGACCTGTCCTCGCCGTGGGACGTGGCCTGGTGGCAGGGCAAGGTGTGGATCGCGATGGCCGGCGTCCACCAGCTGTGGACGTACGACCCGGAGACGAAGACCGTCGGGGTCGCGGCCGGCACCACGAACGAGGGCCTGGTCGACGGGCCCGCCGCCGAGGCCTGGTTCGCGCAGCCCTCCGGGCTCGCGGCCGCCGGCGACCGGCTGTGGATCGCGGACTCCGAGACCAGCGCCCTGCGCTGGATCGACACCGACGGCGTCGTGCACACCGCCGTCGGCACCGGCCTCTTCGACTTCGGCCACCGCGACGGCGACGCCGGCCAGGCGCTCCTCCAGCACCCGCTGGGCGTGACCGCCCTGCCCGACGGCTCGGTCGCCGTCAGCGACACGTACAACCACGCCCTGCGCCGCTACGACCCCGCCACCGGCGAGGTCACCACCCTCGCCACCGACCTGCGCGAGCCGAGCGACGCGGTCCTGGTGGACGGGGACATCGTGGTCGTCGAGTCCGCCCGGCACCGGCTGACCCGGCTGCGGCTGCCCGAGGAGGCCGTCCGGGTCGAGGCGGTCGCCCACCGCACCCGGCGCGAGGCCACCGAGGTCGCCCCCGGTCGCCTCCGCCTCGACGTCGTCTTCCGGGCCCCGACCGGCCAGAAGCTGGACGAGCGCTACGGCCCCTCGACCCGGCTCCTGGTCTCCTCGACCCCGCCGGAGCTGCTGCTCGGCGGCGAGGGCACGGGCACGGACCTCTTCCGCGAACTCGACCTGAACCCGGAGGTCGCGGAAGGCGTGCTGCACGTGTCCGCGATGGCGGCCTCCTGCGACGACGACCCCGCCAACGCATACCCGGCCTGCCACGTCCACCAGCAGGACTGGGGCGTCCCGGTGAAGCTCACGGACGCGGGCGCCTCCCGCCTGCCGCTGATCCTCGCGGGCATGGACGAGAGCGTCTAGCGAAGGAGCCCCTGGTTCCTGGACGGGCGCCCCGCCGCCCCGTCCAGGCAGCCCTCCACCCAGGCGGCCGGGTCGTGGACGGCCCGGTCGCCGCCCCGCCCCTCCCGCTCCAGGCGCGCGCACTCCCCGGCGATGAGCGCCTTCGTCCGCGAACCGTCCACGTCGTACCCGCGGATCCGGGAGGCCAGGACGTACCCGCCCTCGTACGCGATGTCCGTGCCCCACGGCGGCCGGTCGTCGTACTCCCCGATCAGCAGCCCCGCCCCGGTCAGCGCGGCGAGCACGCCGACGACGGCGAACGGGACGGACTTCCGCAGCGGCGGACCCTCGTGACGGTGCATGGGGGCGAGCCTGCCGGGCGGGACCTTTCGCGGATGTTTCGCGCGCGGTCCCGCCCCCGCGGTGCCGGGCTCAGCCCTCCAGGAACGCCACCAGCGCGTTCGCGAGGAGGTACGGGTCCTCCGCGCCGCACAGTTCGCGGGCGCTGTGCATGGAGAGGATCGCGACGCCGATGTCCACAGTGCTGATGCCGTGGCGGGCGGCCGTGATCGGGCCGATCGTGGTGCCGCAGGGCATGTCGTTGTTGGAGACGAACGACTGCCAGGGCACGCCCGCCTTCTCGCAGGCGGCGGCGAAGACGGCCCGGCCGCTGCCGTCGGTGGCGTAGCGCTGGTTGACGTTCACCTTGAGGATCGGGCCGCCGTTGACGCGCGGGTGGTGCGTCGGGTCGTGCCGCTCCGCGTAGTTGGGGTGGACCGCGTGGCCGGTGTCGGAGGAGAGGCAGACGGTGCCGGCGAAGGCGCGCGCCCGGTCCTCGTAGGAGCCGCCCCGGGCGTACACCGAGCGCTCCAGGACGTTGCCGAGCAGGGGGCCCTGGGCGCCGGTGTCGGCCTCGGAGCCGTTCTCCTCGTGGTCGAAGGCGGCGAGGACCGGGACGTACGGCAGGTCGTCGCGGCCCGCGAGGGAGGCGAGCGCGGCGGTGCCCGCGTGCACCGAGAGCAGGTTGTCCATGCGCGGCCCGGCGAGCAGCTCGCGGTCGCGGCCCAGGTAGGCGGGGGCCTCCACGGCGTGGACCATCAGGTCCCAGCCGGACACGTCCTCGGCGTCGACGCCGGCCTCGGCGGCGACGAAGGAGACCAGGTCGCCCTCGTGGACGTCCCCGATGCCCCAGACGGGCTGCATGTGGCGCTGGCGGTCGAGCTTCAGGCCGTCGTTGGCCTGCCGGTCGAGGTGGATGGCGAGCTGCGGGACGCGCAGCAGCGGCCGGTCGACGTTCACCAGGCGGTGGCTTCCGTCGCGGAGGGTGAGGCGGCCCGCGATGCCGAGGTCGCGGTCGAGCCAGGTGTTGAGGAGGGTGCCGCCGTAGACCTCGACGGCGACCTGCCGCCAGCCCTGCGAGCCCAGGTCGGGGCGCGGCTTCACGCGCAGGTTGGGGGAGTCGGTGTGGGCGCCGACGATCCGGTACGGGGTGTGGGCGGCGGCGCCCTCCGGCACGTACCAGGCGATGATCGCGCCGCCGCGGACCACGTACTTCCCGCCGCTCGTCGCGTCCCAGGCCTCGGTCTCCTCGACCCGCCGGAACCCGGCCTCCTCCAGGCGCGAGGCCGCGTTCGCGACCGCGTGGTACGGCGAGGGGGAGGCCGACAGGAAGGCCATGAGGTCGTCGGTGTGCCCGCGGTCGAAGGGGCCGGCGGTGGTACGGGAAGCTGCGCTGCTCATGGGGTTCACCTTACGCAGGGGCACGCGGGGGCCCGCAGGGGCCGGGGCGGGGAGACCGGGGCGCCCGGGAGACCCGGGGTGCCCGGGAAAGCAGGGTGCCCGGAGCGCCCGGCAAGGCGGAACGGCCCGCCCCCCTCCCCGGGGACGAGCCGTTCCTGTATGGACGAGAAGTGCTCTCGAACGCCCTGGGGGCGTCCTAGAACGCGGCCTCGTCCAGGTCCATCAGCGAGCCGTCGACCGACTCGGCGAGCGCGCGCTCGGTGGAGACGCCCGGCAGGACGTTGGCGGCGAAGAACTTCGCGGCCGCGATCTTGCCCTGGTAGAACGCGACGTCCTTGCCGGAGGCGCCGGCGGCCAGCTTCTCGGCGGCGACGGCCGCGCTCCTGAGGAGCAGGTAGCCGACGACCACGTCGCCGGAGGCGAGCAGCAGGCGGGTGGTGTTCAGGCCGACCTTGTAGATGTTCTTGACGTCCTCGCCGGTGGCGGTGAGGTCGGTGATCATCCGGCCGACGATGGCCTCCAGGTCGACGGCCGCCTTGGCGAGCGCGTCGCGGGCGCCGGCCAGCTCCTCGCCGCCGGTGCCGACCGCGAGGAACTTCTTGATCTCCTCGGACAGCGTGTTCAGGGCCGCGCCCTGGTCGCGCACGATCTTCCGGAAGAAGAAGTCCTGGCCCTGGATGGCCGTGGTGCCCTCGTAGAGGGTGTCGATCTTGGCGTCCCGGATGTACTGCTCGATCGGGTACTCCTGGAGGAAGCCGGAGCCGCCGAAGGTCTGGAGCGACTGCGCGAGCTGCTCGTAGCCCTTCTCGGAGCCGTAGCCCTTCACGATCGGGAGCAGCAGGTCGTTGAGGCCGTGCAGCGCCTTGGCGTCCTCGCCGGCCGCCTCCTTGATCGCGATCTCGTCCTGCACGGAGGCCGTGTAGAGGACGAGGGAGCGCATGCCCTCGGCGTACGCCTTCTGCGTCATGAGCGAGCGGCGCACGTCGGGGTGGTGCGTGATGGTGACCTTGGGCGCGGCCTTGTCCATGAAGTTGGCCAGGTCGGTGCCCTGGACGCGCTCCTTGGCGTACTCCAGGGCGTTGAGGTAGCCCGTGGAGAGGGTGGAGATCGCCTTCGTGCCGACCATCATGCGGGCGAACTCGATGATGAGGAACATCTGGCGGATGCCGTCGTGCTTGTCGCCGATCAGCCAGCCCTTGGCGGGGTGCTTGTCGCCGAAGGTCATCTCGCACGTGTTGGAGGCCTTGAGGCCCATCTTGTGCTCGACGTTGGTGGCGTACACGCCGTTGCGGGCGCCCAGCTCGCCGGTCTCCCAGTCGAACTCGTACTTGGGCACGAGGAAGAGCGAGAGGCCCTTGGTGCCGGGGCCGGCGCCCTCCGGGCGGGCGAGGACGTAGTGGAGGATGTTCTCCTCCATGTCGTGCTCGCCGGAGGTGATGAAGCGCTTGACGCCCTCGATGTGCCAGGAGCCGTCCTCCTGCTGGATCGCCTTGGTGCGGCCGGCGCCGACGTCCGAGCCCGCGTCGGGCTCGGTGAGGACCATGGTGGAGCCCCAGCGCTTCTCGACGGCGATCCGCGCGACCTTCTTCTGCGCCTCGTTGCCCTCGTTGTGGAGGATGCCGGCGAACGCCGGGCCGGAGGAGTACATCCAGACGGCCGGGTTCGAACCGAGCAGCAGCTCCGCGTAGGCCCAGATCAGGGAGCGCGGGGAGACGGTGCCGCCGATCTCCTCCGGGATGCCCAGGCGCCAGTACTCGGACTCCATGAAGGCGTCGTACGACTTCTTGAAGGAGGCCGGGACCGGGGCGGTGTTGGTCTCCGGGTCGAAGACCGGCGGGTTGCGGTCGGCGTCGGCGAAGGACTCCGCGAGCTCGTTCTCGGCGAGGCGGCGGATCTCGTCGAGGATGCTCTTGGCGGTCTCGACGTCCATCTCCTCGAACGGACCGGTGCCGTACACCTTGTCGCGGCCGAGGACCTCGAAGAGGTTGAACTCGATGTCGCGGAGATTCGACTTGTAGTGCCCCATGGCGACGGCTCCGTAAGGCTCGGGGAGGGAGGTTCCTCTTACACGTACCAGCAAGTAGCAAAACGCTCTCCACGATGATGCTACCCGTCGGTAATAAGAGCAACCCCTGACGGGCATCTGTGACGAGACTCGCCTTCCTCCCGCGCCTCCCGCACCCTGTGCGCCCCGCCCGTCGCACGCCTCCGAGCGCACTCCGAGCGCACTCCGAGCGCACTCCGCGCGCACCTCCGCGCGTACCGGCGGGTGTACCGGCGGGTAAGGGGCACGGGCCCCGGCGGCCCCCCGTCGCTCGCTAGGCTGGGGCCATGTACGGATACGGCCAGCACGCGGACGGTAGTGCCGCCCAGCAGCAGTACATCCCGCCCCAGCAGGGCGGGATGCAGGCCGGCATGCCGGGGGGCATGCAGGGCGGCGTGCAGGGCGGTTACGGGCAGCAGGCCCCGCTCTACCCCGAGCCCTCGCCGCCCTCCCTCGCGGACGCCGTGCGCGCCTTCACCACCGGCACCCTGGCCGCCGAGGACTTCCAGCAGATCTTCGCGACCTCCAAGGTCTACTGCCCGCGCGGCGACAACCCCGGCTTCCTGGCCCTGCACAACACCCAGCAGCCGGTCATCCCCATGTTCACCTCGCTCAAGGAGCTGCGGCGGTACGCGGGCAAGGAGTCGAAGTACTTCGTCATCACCGGCGCCGAGGTGATCGACCTGCTGCCGACCGGCTACGGCTTCGTCCTCGACATGGAGGGCGACCACCGGATGGTCTTCGACGCGAAGGCCGTGGAGCAGATGGTCGACTTCGCGATGCGGCGGATGTACGGCTGACGTACGGCTGACGCGGACGGGACCGGACGGGCCCGGCACCCCTCCGAGGGGTGCCGGGCCCGTCCGCGCGCCGTACGCCGCCGCCTGCTCGGAGGCGTCCTCGGCGATGCGCTTCTCGTGCTCCGCGGCACCGGGCGGTCCGTCGAGGGCCTTCGCGTCGTCGGGTTCGATCTCCGGGTTCCAGCCGTCGCCGTACGGGTCGGTGTCGACCCGCTCGGGGTTCGGAGTCGAGGTCGTCGTTCACGGCGGCCGCCCGGCCGGCGAGGGGCGCGTACGGCTCGGAGACGGACTTGACCGACTCCGGGGAGCCGGCCGGGGCCCCGCCTCCAGCCCGTCGCCCACGGTCGCGCGCTCCACGGACACGATGTCCCCGAGCCGGCTCTGCGCGGAGTCGGTGATGCCGACGCGGACGCGACCGCCGTCCCGCGCCTCCACCCACTCGTGGTCCTTCGTGTGCTGCGGGTGCTCCGGGTGGAACGACATGCGGGCTCCTCCGCGAGGTCGGGACGCCGGGCGGTCGGCCCGGTGGAGCCGGCGTGCCCGAGCGGCCGGGCGCGTGGAGGCGGCCGTCACCCGCAGGGGTGAGCGACTTCGGGACGGTCGGGGAATGTCTCCCCGGTGTTCCGCGTTCCGGGTGGCGGGAAGTTCATCGTTCAACTAAACTGGACGTGCAAGGTCGCCCAAGGAGGTCCCGCCATGCCCGCCGTGACTGTCGAGAACCCGCTCACCCTGCCGCGCGTCGCCGCCCCCGCCGACGCCCCGGCCCGCCCCGTGCTCACTGTGACCACGGCCCCCTCCGGCTTCGAGGGAGAGGGCTTCCCGGTCCGCCGGGCCTTCGCGGGGATCAGTTACCAGTACCTCGACCCGTTCATCATGATGGACCAGATGGGCGAGGTGGAGTACGCGCCCGGAGAGCCCAAGGGCACGCCCTGGCACCCCCACCGCGGCTTCGAGACCGTCACCTACATCATCGACGGCACCTTCGACCACCAGGACTCCCAGGGCGGTGGCGGCACCATCACCAACGGCGACACCCAGTGGATGACCGCCGGCGCCGGCCTCCTGCACATCGAGGCCCCGCCGGAGTCCCTGGTCGTCAGCGGCGGCCTCTTCCACGGCCTCCAGCTGTGGGTGAACCTGCCGGCCGCCGACAAGATGATGGCCCCCCGCTACCAGGACATCCGCGGCGGCCAGGTCCAGCTGCTCACCTCCCCCGACGGCGGCGCGCTGCTCCGCGTCATCGCGGGCGAGCTCGACGGCCACGAGGGCCCCGGCATCACCCACACCCCGATCACGATGATCCACGCCACCCTGCGCCCCGGCGCCGAGATCAGCCTGCCCTGGCGGGAGGACTTCAACGGCCTCGCGTACGTGCTCGCGGGCCGCGGCACGGTCGGCGCCGAGCGGCGGCCGGTCCACACCGGCCAGACCGCCGTCTTCGGCAAGGGAGGCGCCCTCACCGTCCGCGCCGACGAGAAGCAGGACGGCAACACCCCGGACCTGGAGGTCGTCCTCCTCGGCGGGCGCCCGATCCGCGAGCCCATGGCCCACTACGGCCCGTTCGTCATGAACACCCAGGCCGAACTGCGCCAGGCCTTCGAGGACTTCCAGGCGGGCCGCCTCGGCACGATCCCGGCGGTGCACGGGATGGGCGAGTAGGACGTACGGGGGTACGGGGCCGGGGCGCGCGCTCCGGCCCCGTACGCGTGCCCGGTCCTGCGCCGGGTCCCGCACCCGGGCCCGGTCCTGCGCCGGGTCCCGCACCCGGGCCCGGTCCTGCGCCGGGTCCCGCACCCGGCCCCGTACGCGTACCCGGTCCGTACCCGCGACCTCCTGCTGACGCCCCGTCACCCGTACGGGCCGTCAGCGCGCGACGGCGCGCCGGGCGGCGTGGTCCGGTGGTCGGGTGCAGACGCCCACCACCGGAACGCTCCTTCCCGAACCCGCCCGCCGGGTCGCCGCCTGGTGCGTCGTCCTGCTGCTCGTCGCCGGGGTCGCCGCCGTCGGCGTCTGGCTGTGCGTCGTCTTCAAGACGGCCGTCACGCCCGTCCTGCTCGCGATCCTCGGCACCGCCCTCCTCGGGCCCCTCTACCGCCGCCTGCTGCGGATGAAGGTGCAGAAGTCCCTCGCGGCCGGGCTCACCGTCGTCGCCGTCCTCGCGGTCGTCGGCGGCGCCACGTACATCGTCGTCGCCGCCCTCGTCGACACCGGCGACCAGATCGTCGCCTCGCTCCGGCAGGCCGCCGAGGACATCGCGAAGCACTTCGGCGCGGCCGGGACCTCCCTGGACGACCTCAGCCGGAACGCCGAGGGCCTGCTCAAGAAGTTCGGCGGCACCGCCGCCTCCGGGGTGATCTCCGGCATCAGCGTCGTCGGACAGCTCATCGCCACCGCCGTCCTCGCGCTGCTCCTCATCTTCTTCTTCCTGCGCGACTCCGACCGGGCCGCCGGGGCCCTGCGCTCCCTCGTTCCCCGCGCGACCGGTGACACCGCCGAGGCCATGGCGCGCCGCGCCTTCGAGGCCGTCGAGGGCTTCATGCGCGGCACGACCTTCATCGCCCTGGTCGACGCGACCCTCATCGGCGTCGGGCTGCTCGTGCTGCGCGTGCCCGGGGCGGTCGGGCTCGCGGCGCTCGTCTTCGTCACCGCGTACATCCCCTACCTCGGCGCCTTCCTCTCCGGCGCGGTCGCGGTCCTCGTCGCCCTCGCGGACCGGGGCTTCGTCATCGCCCTGTGGGCGCTCGGCGTCGTCCTCGCCGTCCAGGTCATCGAGGGGCACCTGCTCCAGCCCATGGTGCAGAGCCGCACCGTCCACATGCACCCGGCCGCCGTCATGCTCGCGATCACGGCCGGCGCCTCCGTCGCGGGCATCCTCGGCATGCTCCTCGCCGTCCCCCTGACGGCCGCGGCGACGGGGGTGCTGGGGGAGCTGCGGGAACGGTACGGGGAGGGGGGCGCGCCCGACGCGCCGGACAGGCCCTAGCCGTACAAGGCCCGGCCGCACCGGCCCCGACCGCACCAGGCTCAGCCACATCGGCCCCGACCGGGCACCTCCTGGCCGCAGCACCCCTCCGGCGCCCCCGCCTCGTTCAGCTCGAACCAGATCGACTTGCCCTCGCCGCGCGGATCGACCCCCCACGCGTGCGCCAGCATCTCCATCAGGACCAGGCCCCGGCCGCTGGAGGCCATTTCGCCCGGGTGGCGCCTGTGCGGCAGTTCGTCGCTGGTGTCGGAGACCTCCACGCGCAGCCGCCGGGACTTCTCGCCGCAGGCGACCTCCGCGACCAGGAGGGCGTCGCCGTCCGTGTGGACGAGGACGTTGGTGATCATCTCGGAGACCATCAGGACCGCCGAGTCCAGCTGGTCCTCGTCCGCCCAGTCGTGCAGCAGCTGCCGCATCTGCTCCCGCGCCTCCGCGATCCGCTCCGGCTCCGCCTGGGCGATCGTCATCAGGGTGCGGCGCGGGGCCTCCCGTACGGTCCCGGCGGGGCGGCGGGAGAGCAGCAGGACGGCGATGTCGTCCTCGCGCCGGTCCGCGAGCGGGCCCGTGGTGTGGTGCGAGCCGGGGCCGTGGACGGCCTCCACGAGGATGTCGGCGAGCTGCTCCAGGTCCTCGCCGTCGTGGGACTCCAGGAGCTTCCTGACCCGTTCCCAGCCGCTGTCCAGGTCGTGCCCGCCGGTCTCCAGGAGGCCGTCGGTGCAGATCATCAGTGTCTCGCCGGGGTCGAGGGTCAGGCGGGTGGTGGGGTAGTCGGTGTCGGGGTCGATGCCCAGGGGCAGCCCGCCGGCCGTGGGCCGCAGCAGAACCGTTCCGTCGTTCATCCGCACCGCCGGGTCCGGATGCCCCGCCCGCGCGATGTCCACCGTCCCCGTCTCCAGGTCGACCTCCAGGTACAGACAGGTCGCGAACCGGGGCCCGCTCTCGCTCTCCCCGTCGTCGCCGTCCGTGATGCCGTACAGGAAGCGCGAGGCCCGGGAGAGGACCGCGTCCGGCCGGTGCCCCTCGGAGGCGTACGCGCGCAGGGCGATCCTGAGCTGTCCCATCAGGCCGGCCGCCCGCACGTCGTGCCCCTGCACGTCCCCGATGACCAGGGCGATCCGGCCCGCGCCGCCCCCGTCCGGGCGCGAGGCGCCGCCGGGCAGCCGGATCATGTCGTACCAGTCGCCGCCGACCTGGAGCCCGCCGCCGGTCGGCACGTACCGCGCGGCGACGTGGATGCCGGGGATGCCCGGGCCCAGGACCGGCATCATCGTCCGCTGGAGGCCGAGCGACAGCTCGCGCTCCGACTCGGCCACGCCCGCGCGTGCGAGGGCCTGCGCCAGCATCCGCGCCACCGTCGTCAGCACGGACCGCTCGTCGGGCGTGAAGGCCACCGGGTGCTTGAAGGCCGCCATCCAGGCGCCCAGCGTGCGCCCGGCGACGACCAGCGGCACGAAGGCCCACGAGCGGCGCCCGAAGCGCCGGGCGAGCGGCCAGGTCACGGGGAAGCGGCGCAGGTACTCCTCGGGCGACGGCAGGTAGATCGCCCGGCCCGTGCGGACCACCTCGGCCGCGGGGTAGTCGGTGTCGAGGGACATCGACGCGAAGGGGCCCTCGTCGTCCTGGCTCTGTCCGTGGTGCCCGATGATCGTCAGCCGGTCGCCCGCGACCCCGAAGACGGCGAGTCCGTCCGGCGAGAAGCCCGGCATGGACAGGGAGGCGGCCACCCGCAGCACCTCGGCCGTCGACCGCGCCTCGGCGAGCGCCCGGCCCGCGTCGAGCAGGAAGGCCTCCCGGGAGCGGCGCCAGTCGCCGGTGACCGGGGTGCGGGAGGCGGCGTCCGGCGCCTGCCCGGCGACCTCCTGGAGGGTGCCGACCAGCTGGTGGTCCGTCCCCTCGACCAGCGGCTTGGACCGGCTCCGTACCGTACGGAGCACCCGCCCGTGCTCGTCCATGATCCGCAGCCGGGACTCGGCGAGGGTGCCCTCGGCGACGGCCAGGTTCACCACCCCGTCGATCTCGTTCCAGTCGACGGGATGAAAACGGGAGCGCACGGCCGCCTCGCTGAGCCGTACGGGCTCGGCGGGCAGCCCGAGCAGCCGGGCCGCCTCGGCGTCGAGCGAGACGATCCCGGACGCGTTGTCCCAGCGCCACAGGCCGGTCGCGATCGCGGCCAGGACGTCCTCGGTGCGCATTGCCCCACTTTATGAATATCGGACTGCGGGCCGCCACCGACGGTGTCCGAGGAGCGATCCCGGCCCGGCCGGTAGGCTGGGAAACCTTGACACCGTCAAGCCCTTTCCCATCGATCCCGAAGACTGGATGAACGACGATGCATCGGTACAGGTCCCACACCTGCGGCGAGCTCCGCGCCTCTGACGTCGGCACCGACGTCCGGCTGAGCGGCTGGCTGCACAATCGGCGCGACCTGGGCGGCATCCTCTTCATCGATCTGCGCGACCACTACGGCATCACGCAGCTCGTCGCCCGGCCCGGCACCGCCGCGTACGAGGCGCTCGACAAGCTGACCAAGGAGTCCGTCGTCCGCGTCGACGGCAAGGTCGTCTCGCGCGGCGCCGAGAACGTCAACGCCGAGCTGCCCACCGGCGAGGTCGAGGTCGAGGTCGCGGAGGTCGAGATCCTGGGCGCCGCCCAGCAGATCCCCTTCACGATCAACGCCGACGACGGCGTCAACGAGGAGCGGCGCCTGGAGTACCGCTTCCTCGACCTGCGCCGCGAGCGCATGCACCGCAACATCATGCTGCGCTCGGCCGTCATCGCCTCCATCCGCTCCAAGATGGTGGCCCTCGGCTTCAACGAGATGGCGACCCCGATCCTCACCGCGACCTCCCCCGAGGGCGCCCGCGACTTCGTCGTCCCGTCCCGCCTCAACCCGGGCAAGTTCTACGCGCTGCCGCAGGCCCCGCAGCAGTTCAAGCAGCTGCTCATGATCTCGGGCTTCGACCGCTACTTCCAGATCGCGCCCTGCTTCCGCGACGAGGACGCCCGCGCCGACCGCTCGCCGGGCGAGTTCTACCAGCTCGACGTCGAGATGAGCTTCGTCGAGCAGGAGGACGTCTTCCAGCCGATCGAGAAGCTCATGACGGAGCTCTTCGAGGAGTTCGGCGGCGGCCGCCACGTCACCTCGCCGTTCCCGCGCATCCCGTTCCGCGAGTCGATGCTGAAGTACGGCAACGACAAGCCGGACCTGCGCACCTCGCTCGAACTGGTCGACCTCACCGACGTGTTCGCGCACTCGGAGTTCAAGGCGTTCGCCGGCAAGCACGTCCGCGCGCTCGCCGTCCCGAACACGGGCGACCAGCCGCGCAAGTTCTTCGACGGCCTCGGCGACTACGCGATCTCGCTCGGCGCGAAGGGCCTGGCCTGGATCCGCGTCGGCGAGGGAGGCGCCCTCACCGGCCCCATCGCCAAGTTCCTCACCGAGGACAACATCAAGGTCCTCACCGAGCGCCTGGGCCTGGAGCCCGGCCACGCCGTCTTCTTCGGCGCCGGCGAGTTCGACGAGGTCTCCAAGATCATGGGCCCGGTCCGGGTCGAGGCCGCCAAGCGCGCCGGCCAGTTCGAGGAGAACGTCTTCCGCTTCGCGTGGATCGTGGACTTCCCGATGTACGAGCGGGACGAGGAGACCGGCAAGATCGACTTCTCGCACAACCCGTTCTCGATGCCGCAGGGTGGCCTGGAGGCCCTGGAGACCCAGGACCCGCTGGACGTCCTCGGCTGGCAGTACGACATCGTCTGCAACGGCATCGAGCTCTCCTCCGGCGCGATCCGGAACCACGAGCCCGAGATCATGTTCAAGGCCTTCGAGATCGCGGGCTACTCGAAGGAGACCGTCGAGACCGAGTTCGCGGGCATGCTCCGCGCTTTCCAGTACGGCGCCCCGCCGCACGGCGGCATCGCCCCGGGCGTGGACCGCATCGTCATGCTCCTCGCGGACGAGCCCAACATCCGCGAGACCATCGCCTTCCCCCTCAACGGCAATGCCCAGGACCTCATGATGGGCGCCCCCACGGAACTGGAGGAGTCCCGCCTGCGCGAGCTGAACATCCAGCTCCGCAAGCCGGTGGAGTCGAAGGTGGTGGAGGGGCGTCCGGTGACGGAGGCGGTGCATCCGGACGCGGCGCGGTAAGCGTCACGACGTACTGGCGAAGGGCCCGGAACCGTACGAACGGTTCCGGGCCTTTTGCGCAGAGACGGCAGCCTATGGCCTGGGTATCCCTGCGGTCGGCCTTGCCGAGCTATGGAGGAGGTGGGTCACCTTGCCTCTTTGAGTGACATGTCAGTCGACCTTCTCCACGGATGGCCAGGTGATTCCTCTGGACTCAAGGAATTCGCTGATGTATAGATCGGTTTCCTCTTCCTTTTTCTGGCTTTCCAGCCAAAGCGACTCGCAGTCCGGGCAGGCCCAGAAGACTTCGCCGGATTCCTTCACCCGGTACTTCTCAATCCAGTCCTGGCCGCAATGTGAGCAGACTATTCTAGAGCTCATGACCAACTCCTCGGGAAGGCGGTAATTACTTCATTTCCGTGTTCGACTGTGATGGAAATGAACTTTTCTCCCGGGTTGAATCCTACCTGTCGACCCATAGGTATTATGTATGTCGTGCGTGCTCCTTGATGGTTTATGGAGACGGCTCCATCTCGCAGGCTCCATGCCTCGTCCACAGTTTCGAGGATCCCCTTGTTTCCGGTGTCGAAAACTCCATGCATGGGCTTACTGAGGTCTTCGCGTGCGTGTAGTTGGACATGAGTGATTCGATGCTCGTTTATTCCAGGTCCGTAATCCAATCCTTCTGGACTTCTGAACCAGCCGTCGCCGAGGTCTGTCAGCTCCAGGCTTTCGCTGCCCGGGCACGGGCTCAGTCCTAGCGGATCGCTCCACGTACGCGGATCGTGAACATATGCTGCCGGGTTGGGAGCCGGGATCAGCCCCAGCGGATCCTGGCTCAGATACCGCGCCGACTCCGGGTCGTAATACCGGAAGTAGTTGTAGTGGAGCCCCGACTCCGGGTCGAAGTACTGGCCCGGGAAGCGGAGCGGGGTGTATGCCGTGGCGTCTCGGGTCCAGGTCGTCGTGCCCCAGAGGGTGGAGCGGGTGCGCCAGGCCAGCTCTCCCGACTCGTCGACGAGTTCCGTCGGGGTGCCGATCAGGTCGGTGACGACGGCGAAGAAGCGCTCGTCGTCCGTGTCCGTGCGGCGTTCCGTCTGGGAGAGGGGGCGCAGGCCCGCGTGGTCCCAGGTCAGGACGACGTTCTCGGTCGTCTGCTCGCAGAGGGTCGTGCCGTTCCAGGTGAAGTGGGTCGTTTCCAGGGCCGATTGCTTGGATATGCGGCGGCCCAGGGGGTCGTACGTGTAGCTCCAGACCGTGCCGTCCGGCGTCGTCACCGACGTCAGCCGGTCCTCCGCGTCCCAGGTGTACCGCCAGGTGTCCGGCTTCCGGGATATGCGGGTCTTCTGCCGCAGGACGATCCGGCCCTGGTCGTCGTGCTCGTAGCGGACCGCCCCCGCGCGGGTGATCCGCGTCCCCTCGTACGCGCGCGGCCCCGTCGCCACGTGGGACGGGTGCGCGGACGGCCAGTCCGCCTCCGTCTGGTTGCCGGCCTCGTCGTACGCGTACCGCTCCGTCCACCGGTCCGCCCGCACCGCCGTGACCCGCCCCGCCCCGTCCAGGTCGAAGCGGCGCGTCCCCGAGAACCCGTCCGTGACGGCGGTCAGGCCGCCGTCCGGGCGGTACTCGTACGCGCGGTGCTGGAGACGGCCGCCGCCCCGCGCCGACGTGACCTCCTGCGCCGTCAGCCGGCTCATCACGTCGTACGAGGACGTCAGGGACACGAAGTCCGCGACCGTGCGATCGACCTCCCGGCCCAACGCGTCGAAGGAGAAGGACAGTTCGCGCCCCGAAGCGGTGAGACCGGTCCGGCGGCCCGCCGCGTCGTACGTCCACGTGCTGACCGAACCGCCCGGCGTCGTCCTCCCCACCCGCCGGCCCGCCTCGTCGTACGCGTACGACAGCGTCCGTCCGTTGACCGTCTCCGACACCAGCCGGCCGTAGCGGTCCCGCAGGCGTTCCAGGCGCGCGTCCGGGTTCGTCGCCACCGCCAGCTCGTCGAAGACGTCGTACGCGTACGTGCTGACCGTCCCCTCGGCGTCCTTGCGGACGATCCGGCCGAGCGCGTCCCGCTCGAACCGGACCGTCTGTCCGAGGCCGTTCGTACGGGAGACCAGCCGGCCCGCCTCGTCGTACGCGTACCCCAGCGTCCGCCCGTCGAAGTCCGTCTCGGTGAGCGTCCGGCCCGCCGGGTCGTAGCTGTAGTCCCAGGTCAGGCCCTGCGGGTTCGTCACCCGCGTCAGCCGCAGGTCCGTGTCGTGCGTGAACGCGTACCGCACCCCGTCCGGGTCCGTACGCGAGGTCAGCAGGTCGAAGTCGGTGTACGTGAAGCGGGTCGTGCCGCCCGTCGCGTCCGTGTGGCTCAGGCAGTTGCCCTCGCCGTCGTACGTCCAGGACTCCACCGTCCCGTCGGGCGCGACGCGCCGGGACGGCAGGCCCTCCACCGTCCACTCCAGGCGCGTGACCGCGCCGAGGGGGTCGGTGATCCGGACCGTGCGGCCGAAGGCGTCGTACGCGTACCGGGTCGTGGCCCCCAGCGGGTCGGTGACCTCGACGGGCAGGCCCCGGGCGTCCAGGACGAGCCGGGTGGTCGCGCCGAGCGGGTCCGTCACCGAGGTGAGCCGCCCCGACCCGTCGTACGCGAACTCCGTCCGGGCGCCCGAGGGAGCCGTCACCGACGTGCGGTTGCCGCGCCCGTCGAAGGTCTGGCGCACGGCGTTGCCGTCGGCGCCGACGATCCGTACCGGGAAGCCGTCCTCGTCGTACTCGGCCCGCGCCCGCCGCCCGTCCGGGCGCTCCACGGATGTCGGGCGGCCCCGCTCGTCGTAGGCGGTGCGGCTGACGTGCCCCAGCGGGTCCGTCCGGGACAGCAGGCGGCCCTGGCGGTCGTACGCGGAGCGGGTGACCGCGCCCAGGGGGTCGATCTCGGCGACGACCTTGGAACGCCCGTCGACGACGAAGCGTTTCGTGTGCCCGAGGCCGTTGGTGATGGACGTGGTCCTGAGGCCGGTCCCGGGGTCGGTGTCGTCCCAGGTGAAGCGGGACTCGACGTGCCCGTTGGCGCCGGTCTGGTAGGTGCAGCGGTCCTGCTCGTCGTAGACGTAGTCGAAGCGGCTGCCGTTGGTGTCGGTCCACGACGTGATGCGGCCGTGCTCGTCGCAGCCGAAGCGCAGGGGCCGCCCGGAGGAGTTGACGACCTCGGTCAGGTGCCCGTCGGCGTAGCCGTAGCGCAGGATCTCCTGGTCGGAGCCGTCCGGCGCCGCGCCCGCGAGGTGGAGGGCGGTCACCCGGCCCGCGTCCGTGGTCAGCTTCAGGTGGTAGCCGCCGTGGTGGACGACCGACGTCGGGGCGCCGGCCCCGTCGTACTCGAAGGCGATCCAGTTGCCGTTGCGGTCGTCGATCCGGACCAGGAGCGCGAGCCCGTCGCCGTGGTCGGCGAAGTGCCGGACCGTGCGGGTGTCGGGGTCGGTGATCGTGTAGCCGTCCCCGACCCGGTCCAGCGGCCACCGCCGCCCGTGCGCGGGCACGACCGGGACCCCGGGGGCGGGGTGCGGGTAGGCGAGGACGCTGCCCTCGTCGCAGCTGAAGACGACGCCCTCCGCGTCGATCTCCAGGCGCTGGTCCACCGTCGACGACCACGTCGGGCCGAACCAGCGGCCGGAGCGGTGCGAGGAGTCGAAGACGCGCTGGAAGACGAGGGGCAGCGAGCCGGGAAGGGCGATGTCCGTCTGCGGCAGCAGGACGCGGCCGGACGCCATGTCCACCGGGTCGCCGTCGCACACGTTCTCGCGGCACTTGTTGCTCTGGTTGTCCGGGTTCCTCTCGTGGTCCCCGCGGCTGCCACCCGGCTTCCCCGGCTCGACGGCGCCGCCCGGCTTCCCCGGCTCGGGCACGTGCTTGGCGCCGTTCAGCCCCACCCGCACGCCGGTGCGCGCGAGCCCGGCCCCCTTGGTGCCGATCAGCTCCGGCACGAGCCGGCCGAGGAACTCCGAGGGGTCGCCCTTCGCCGCGTCCCAGGCGTTCTTCAGGACCCGGTCCGGATTCGCCGCCGAGGACGCCAGACCGGCGAGCGTCATGTTGACGCCCTTGTAGTACTCCGCGGGGTGGGTCAGGTTGTACGGGTCCGTGGGGTTCACCGAGCGGACGAAGTTGAGCAGGCCGGCCGTGCCCTTGACGATGCCGCCGCCGAAGTGGGCCAGCTCGACGCTCTGGGCCATG
Organism: Streptomyces bikiniensis; assembly: GCA_000716465.1. Classification (GTDB taxonomy): domain Bacteria; phylum Actinomycetota; class Actinomycetes; order Streptomycetales; family Streptomycetaceae; genus Streptomyces; species Streptomyces bikiniensis. The sequence goes on along the minus strand of JNWL01000011.1, from coordinate 255,260 downwards.
CTCAGGTCGAACAGCTCCGTCATGGCCCGCTCGCGGCCCGTCGGCTCCTTCGGCGCGTGGGCGAGCGCGGCGGCGACCGCCGCCTTCGCCGTCTCCCCGGCCTCGTTGCGGGCCTTGCGCGCGCCGTCCAGGACCTCCCGGGCCCGCTGTCGCTTGGCTTCGCCGGGGTCCGAGAACGCCTCGGGACGGGGCAGCGGACTGTCCCCGTCACGGGCCGCGTTGTAGGCGTCGACCTTCTTGTTGTAGGCGTCGACGGCCTCCTTGGAGTCCTTGTCACCCTCCTTGTACAGCGCGATGGCCTCGCGCGCCTTGCCCTGCGCGCTCACGACCGCCCGGGAGTACGTCTCCAGGGCCTCGGCCGCGTTCTCCATCGCGTCCGCCGCGCGGAGCCAGTCGGTCGGCAGGGTCTGGAACTTCTTCCGGAACGCCTCGGCCGCCTCGCCCTTCCAGTGGCCGGCGTCCAGCTTCCTCATCCCGCCGCCGACCAGGTCGAACGCGCGCTGGAAGTCCCGGAGGTTCTTCACCGCCGCGGCGATCTTCTCCGGCTTGCCGTGGACGAGCTCGTCCGCCTCCTCGGTCTGCCCGAGCTGCTGCTCCCCGACCCGCGCGCCGAGCGAGGAGGCGGTCTCGTCGCCCCAGTCCTCGACCGAGTCCGCCCAGTCGTGCGCCCCCACCCTGTCCAGGGCCTGACCGGTCTTGTCGGTGACGTAGTCGACGCCCTCGCCGACGAGCTCCTTGCCCTTGTCGATGCCGTCACCGAGCTTGTCGATGCCCTTGTCGACCAGGCCGCCCCAGTCCACCATCAGCGGTCCTCCCCCCACCTGGGCTGCTCGGCCTGCTCGATCGTCGCCTCGTCAGGGGCGAGCGTGTCCTTGAGCTCCTCGTCCATCGCGTCCCGCAGCTCCGGGTCGAGGGCGCCCGAGCGTTCCATCGAGTCGAGCAGCGAGTCCTCGACGTCGTACGCGGTGTTCCGCCAGGTCTGCTTCACCTCCTGGTGGGCGTCGCCGAACGACTCCGGGCTCCAGTCGGCGCCGTCCCACGTGTGCTGGTCGCGGACGGTCTCCCAGCTCATCTTCTTGACGTCGTCCTCGGAGAGGTGGGGGTTGCCGTTGAGCGAGTTCACCCCGATCTTGATCGTGTCCTTGACGTACTGCTCCTGCTCGGCGAACGCGCCGGCCGACAGGCCGACGCCCTGGGCGAAGCCGTTCCCCCGCAGGGTCAGGGCGCGTACGCCCCACTCCCACCGGTTGCAGAAGGTCTCGAACTCCGACGTCAGGCCGTCATGGCCCAACTCAAGTCCTGACAGGGCGAGTTCGGAGAAGCCCCGTCCCGCCGACGCCTGTCCCGTCATGCCGAGCTCCTTCAGCTCGGCGTGCGCCAGATCGATGCCCTTCGCGATCGCCGCCAGCGCCTCCGCCGACGCCGCGAGCTCGGGTTCGTTCCCGCCCATCAGGCCCCCGCCCCCCTGTCCGTCTCCCCGGTCCTGTCCGTCTCCCCGGTCCCGTCCGTTTCCCCGGTCCCGTCCGTCTCCCCGAGCCCGTCCGTCTCCCCGAGGTCCACCGCGACCTCGTCCGGGACGATCCCCGCCACCGGCGGGAACAGCGTCCCGTCCGCGCTGCCCGCGTCCAGCGCGACCCCGCCCGGGCCGGGCAGCATCGGCACCATCACGTCGAGGAGCCGCGCGCCGAGGACCGTCCGGTACGACCACTCGCGCCCCGCCTCCCCGCGCGCGACCGCGAACCGCGCCAGTGCCTCCTCGTCCGAGAACGCGCAGATCCACCGCACCCCGTTGAAGTCCGCGGTCCACAGACTCTCCCGGTCGTCGAACGGCACCAGCACGGCGGTACGACGGAACTCCCCGAGCAAACGGGCAAATGCACGCCGGGCCGCCGCGATGTCGCCGCCCGGACCGGTCTGTTCCGAAACAGGAGCCACCGGCGTGACCGGCGCGGGCGGCACCGGTGAAACCGGCATGTCCGCCAACTCGGCCAGTTTCGAAACCGGCTGCGGCTCCGATATGTCGTCCCCGTTGTCCTTCACGCCCGCATGCTGCCACGCGCTCATTCACACGAGCAACGAACAAAGTTGCGTTCGCGCCCTGCCGGTCGGCCGGTAGTACCCCGCCCCCCGGCACCTTCGGGAGTTTCCGCGCGGGGGACGGCCGCGCGGGCGGCCTGTCGTGTGGCGGACTTCGCACGCGGTTCGGGACGCCTCTGTCAGGTTGCCGAACTGCGGGGAGAGTGGCTCAGGGCAGCCTCGGAGCGAGCTCCAGCCAGGCGCGGAGGTCATCGGTGACGGATTCCTCGTCCTCCAGGAGCGGCAGGACGGGATGCAGTGCGGACAGCGTGTTCTTGATGCGCCGCAGCCGGAGCATCTGCTCCCGTGGCAGGGTCCGCCATTCAGCGGCCAGCCGCGCGGCCGTCTCCCTCGGCAGGCCCAGGTTCCGCAGGACGTCCGCGCGGAGCGCGGGGAGGTCCCGGGCCGGGTCGGTGGGGTCGGGCCCGAACTCCCGGATCAGATAAGCCCGTACGCGGGCCGACTCGATCACCAGCTGCTGTGACGGACCCTCCGGGTACTTCCCCGGAAGCGCGGCGAGCGCGAGCCGGCCCCAGCGGATCCTGGTCCCGGCGGGGAGGCCGCCGTGCCGCATGCGGCCGACGGCGAGGACCCGCAGCTGATTCCACTGCTCCGGGGGCCGGGCTTCCGCCCCGGGCGCCGCCGCGAGCCGTTCCAGGTCCTCCAGCGGGGTACGGGGGAGCCCGCCCCGGTCGTCGTCGTGGCTCACGCCTCCACCGCCCCCGTGCCCGTCGCCTCCACCGCCTTCGTCGCCGCGCGGAACTCCCGTACGGCCGCGAGGCAGTCGCCCCGTGCCCCGCTGTCCGCCGGAAGGCACGCGAGGCCTTCCTCCGTGAACTCCTCGGCGGCGCGGAGGACCGCCCGCGCGAGGCCTTCGGCACGGGCCCCGCCCACCGGCGCCCCCTTCGACGCGACCGAGACGAACCCCCTCCCGTCACGCCGGAAGTCGAGCCGGAACGACGAGCCGATGCCCGTGTACGAGAGGGTCCGCCGCTCGCCGAGGAGCAGCGGCCCGAGCTGGTGGAGCAGGAGGGCCACCGACAGGTGGATCATCACCCCCTGGTCGGGGACGTGTCCCGCCGTCACCGCCCTTCCGCTCCCTCCCTCCCACGCCATGTCCCCGAAGTCGAAGTCGTCGGGTTCTCCCTGCCCCGGGCGCACCGAGAACCGCACCCTGATCGCGGCCGGTGGTTCCTCCCTCCCCGTCACGCCGGACCGAGCCGGCGGAACTCGTGTACGGCGAGGGGGAACGAGGACGAGAGGACGCCCGAGCGCAGCTCGCCGGACAGGGCGGCCGCGAGGAACCGCGTGCAGGACATCGGGAAGTGCTCCCACCGGGCGCCGCGCGCCTCGTTCACCATGACCGTCCATCCGTCCGGGTCGAGCCCGGGCCGGACGAGCCAGTACAGACACTCCCCGTTGTCCGTGACCGCCCACGGGACGACCCGGGCCCCGTCGCCCGCCTCCAGCTCCGCCGGCCTCTCCTCGTACACCCACAGGTCCTCCAGGTCCTCGGCCTGCCGCTCGGCCCGGGTGAGGAGGTCGTAGTGCGCGTTGGGGCAGCCTGGTTCGAGGACGTACAGGTAGTCGTCCCAGTTGCTCCCGCCGTAGACGCGGACGAGCTCCTTGTAGTCGGCGGGCAGCCCGGTCCCGAGGGCGCGCTCGATCCCGGTCCAGTCCTTCCGGCGGGGGGCGTCCGGGGGCGGGGCGATCTCGTGCAGGGCCGCGAGGGCGTTGCTCACGGGACCTCCTCCTGGGGTCAGCAACTCGTACCCGAGGAGAGGTACGAGCGGAAGCGGGCCACGGTCGATCCGGAGGCCGTGAAGTCGAGGTACGAGCCCTCCGCCTCGACGGTCACCCGGACGTCCGTGCCCTCCCGGGGACTCAGGGCGAGCCCCGCGTCGCGGGCGCCGAGCTGCCAGCCCTTCACCCGCAGTCCCCGCACGCCCGTGAACCGCAGGTAGATCTCGACGGTGTCGTACGCCCTGTCCGCCCAGGCGGGGGGCGGCCTCTCGGGGAGGGCGGTGGTCTCGAACATCAGGGTCACCGACGCGTCCCTCTCGTCGATCTGCGCGTAGGAGAGGCGGCACGCGTCCAGGTCGGGTGGCGTCGTGTACGCGTGCGCCACCTCGTCCGTCGCGCCGACGACGGCCGTCCAGTCAGACGCGCTCATGGAAGGTCTTCTCCTCGGGGCCCGGGACGGTCGTGAAGCGCCTCCTGTCGAGAGGCCTCAGGAAGAGGTGCGGGCCCCCGTCCGTGCCGTCGGGCGCGATCCGGAAGGCGCTCACGTGCCCGACGTGCACGGTGTCGTGGCTGGTGAGGCCGAGGTCCACCCCGGCGCCCCGCACGCGCACCCGCATCCTGCGGTCCCGGCCCAGGGGCTCCGCCGTGAAGGACGCGGAGGGTACGGGCGGCTCCCACTCCTCCAGGGCGAAGTCCTCCACCGCGTGGAACCGGAAGTGGCACTGGACGGTGTCGACGTCCGCGCCCTCCCACTCCGGCGGAACCGTCGCCGGGAAGGCCGGCAGGTCCACGCGCAGCGCGACCGTCGGCCCCCTCCAGGACAGGTTGACGGCCCGCGGCCGGAACGCGCCGAGGGGCGGAACCCCTCCGTACAGGCGGACGAGGTCTTCGGGGTTCACCAGGTGCGGGACGGCCGTCATGGGGACGATGCTCCTCCACGCCGGGCCGGGCCGTCCCCCGGGCCCTCTTCCGGGGTGACGAGTCCGCGCAGGGTGTCGAGTATTGCGTCCAGGTCCAACAGCGCCCGTACGCAGAAGTCCTGGTCCCGCACCGCCATGCTGACGCGCTCGTCGAAACCGGGGGAGGCCGAGGAGTTCTCGCCCTCGCCCAGGAGGCGGGTCGGGACCAGGAGCCAGTTCCGCCGTGAGGTGTCGATCCTCCACTCCTCCCGGGTGGGAGTCGCGCGCACGGCCTGCTCCACGATCCGGAGCTTCTCGGCGTCCGGCTCCTCGAACCTCCACCCCAGGAAGGAGACTTGCTGATAGCCGTGGAGCGGATGGCGGTCGCCACTGAGCCTGAGCCAACGCAGGGGGCCCAGGAGGCCGAGCGTCCGGCCGGCCCGCCGGAAGCGGCTCGTCATCGTCCGGTCCTTCTACTCGGTCGCTTCGAAGGAGTGCGTGATGATCCAGTCGTCGTACTCCTCGACCGAGACGGCGCACATCGACCTTCCGTCCAGGGAGGCCGCGACGAACTCCTGGTTCCCGGTCGCGGCGGCGATGCGGGAGGGGAGGCGGGCGCCGATCGTGTCCCGCATCCTGTGCCACCCTCCGGTCCGGCTCTCCGGGGACCGGGAGCCGAGGAGGAGGAACTCTCCGTCCCCGTCGAAGAGCCCCATCCGGTCCGCCTCCTCGTGCCAGAGGGCGTCCACCCGTTCCCGCGCGTCCGGGTCCTTCTGGGGGACCGTCCTGGTCGGCACCGCCTCGAACCCCGCCATGGCGAGGAACGCCTTCCTGGAGTCCGGCGCGGTTTCCGGTACCCCTCCGTCCGCCTCCACCACGCCCTGCCGCCCGAGCGCCGCCAGCAGGTCAAGGACTCCGCGGTCCCCGTCCACGTCCCGCTCCCCCATGTCCACCCCCGTGCATCCGTACGACCGTCAGCCGCTCCTCATGATCGAGGACCAGCACCGACGTGCCGTCCGCGCCCTCGTGGAGGACGACCAGGTCGTCCGTCGCGGGGTACCAGAGGTCGTCGATCGAGGAGACCAGCCGCTCCGCCGTCATTCTCGTCGCGATCCCGTCGGCGGGCCACGCGGTTTTCACCACCCCGGTGGAACAAGGGAGTTGAGACGCCAGGTGGGATCGCAGCCCGGCTTCCGTCGTCCCGGAGACGTCCACCGGCGTGCTGGCCGTACGCCGCAGGCGGTCCAGTTCCGCCCACGAGCCGCCGATCGCCCGGACGACCTCCTCGAGGGCGGCGGGGTCGGGCGGGGTGCCGAGGGCCGTGAGCGTCGCGCGGAGGCGCGGGGGCATCTCAGGTCACCGCCCGGCGGGTCTTCCAGTCGTCCTCGCGCACGACGATCCGCTTCCCCGTCTCCCCGTCCGTCACCGCCCCCAGGACCCGCCCGTCCAGCGAGGCCGCGAGGAACGCGGCGCGGCCGGTGGCGGCCAGGACGCGGGACGGCAGGCCGGTGCCGACGAGGTCCCTGACGCGGACCCAGCCGATCTCGTGCCCGTTGGGGTCGGGCGGTACGAGGCGGAACTCGCCCTCCGGGGAGGCGAACCGCGCGGCGCGCGTCAGCGTGTCCCACCGGCGGTCCAGCTCCGCGTCGGAACGGACCGGGGCGGAGGGGCGGTCCGGATGCGCGCGGTCGGCGTAGGGGGCCCGCAGCGGCGCGGGGAAGCCGTCGGGTGCGTCGCCGTGGCCGAGCAGCCGGAGCCCGCAGGCTTCGAGCCTCCCGCGCCAGTCGGGGGCCACCCGTACGGGGAGGGCGGCGGTGCCGCCCGGCCCCGGGACGGACACGAGCACGTCCCCGTAGCGGAGTCGGACGAGCGGGCCGCCGGAGAGGTGGACCTTGGCGCTGTGGGGCGGGACGAGGGACGTGACGGGGACGTCGTACTGCTCGATCCGGTCCAGCCTCAGCGTCCCCGTCAGGCCCTTCGCGGCGAAGAACTGCCCGACCCGGGGCCGCCCCCCGACGCAGCGGACGACGCAGACGCCGCCGTCGGGGCCGTGATCGAACGCGTGGTACATCTGGAGCCGGCCCGCTTCCGGCACGTCCATGGGATCCCCCCTCGTCGGTCTTACGCATTCTCCCTTCGCCCCGCCGCCGTGCGGCTCCCGCACCTGCCCGGCTCCGGTGGACGGTCCCCGGCGGCAGGTCGCTTCGAGGGCGTCCCGACCGCCCGGCGGGTGATGGGCTTGCGTCTCCGGCAGGCGGAGACGCGAAGGCGGGGGCATGACGGTGACACGCTCCGCTCGATCGGCGAGCTTGCCCGGCGTACGGGCACGTGCCCTTCCCTCTGGTCTGCACGGCCCCCGCCGCGACCGTCCTCATCCTCGTGCGAGGGCCTTCACCGCCGTGAGGAGTTCCGTGTCCGACAGGTCGCCCGGCTCCCGCAGGGACGGGTCGTGGGTGTAGTCCTCCAGGAGCACGAAGACCCCGTCGAAGAGGTCGGACAGGGGGGATCGGAGACGTTCGCCGTTTGCCCGTGAGGCCCTGCGGGCCGGGTGCCAGGCCAGGGCGAAGGCCGGTGCCGTGATCCTTCCGGACGTGAAGTCGGCCAGGAGGCGGAGTTGTCGTGCTGCCGCGCTGTCCGGAGCGACGGCGGACGGGGCGGACCAGGCGCGGTGCCCGGGTGGGTGGGCCGTCGCCACCGTGGTCAGGGCGGGGTCCGGGTGCCTGCGGGCGTGGCGGGCGAAGCGGGCGCGGGCCTCGTCCGTGCCCTCGGCCACCGCCGCCGCCATGAACCGCGCCGTCCCGCCGATCAGGGCGTACCCCGGGGCCGGGAAGCGGACGACCCCCTGTCCGTCCGGTGTGCGGAGGACGCAGGGCGGGTGGATGTCCTCGGGGGGCGGCGGGGTGAGCGGGAGCCTCGACGGGGGCGTTCCCTCCGGCTCGTACAGCAGCTCGGTCGCTCCGACCGCCCTGCAACCCGCCGTCAGGCGCAGCCACAGGGACGGGTTCAGGCGGGGGCCGGCCGGGATCGGGGCCACAAGAGCATCTGCGTCCACGGCGTCAGGAGAGCAGCAACTCGTCCCTGACCGCCACCCGTGGGAAGACCTCGATCCGCAGGGTGCCCGTCGTCGTGCCCGTCGCGAAGTCCACGGACAGGGCCGTCCTGCCCGGTGCCTCCACGATCCGGAGGTGCGTCGCGCCCTCCCGGTGGAGGTCGAGGCCGTCCCGGCGCAGGCGGACCGATCCGCCCAGGGGACTGAAGTCCAGGCGCAGCGGCTCCCCCGTGACCTCCGTGAGGTCCAGTTCCAGGACGCCCTCCTCGGTCTCCACCGGCTCGACGCCCAGCGACTCCGTGAAGGCGCGCGGTTCGGGGGTCACGAACGGTTCCCGTGGCACGTCCGCTCCTCTCCGGCGATGGCGGCCGTGGCCGCGGTGGCGCCGGTCAGTGGGTGTCCCCGAGGGAGATCAGCAGGGTGCGCAGCATGCGGGTGAACTCCTCGCGGTCGGTCTCGTCCAGGGCCGAGAGGAGCTTCCGCTGGTTCCGGACGTGGCCCTCCACGGTGACGTCGACGAGTTCCCGTCCCGCCTCGGTGAGCGTGACGTGGAGGCTGCGGCGGTCGCCGGGCACCGACTCGCGGGCGACGAGTCCGCGTGTGACCAGGCGGTCGACGCGGTTGGTGAGCGCGGCCGAGCTGATCATGACGCTGTCGGCCAGCGACTTGGCCGTCAGGGGCCTGCCGCTGCGGCGCAGGGTGGCGAGCACGTCGAACTCCCACGTCTCCAGGCCGTGGTGCGCGAAGTAGTCCTTCAGATGCGTGTTGACCAGCCGCGACAGCCGCAGGATGCGGCCGACGGCACCCATCGCGTCCAGGTCCAGGTCGGTGCGCTGGACAGCCCACTGGTCGAGGAAGTCGTCCACGGCGTCACGCATCTGTCCACCTCCTCTTCACGAATCGGTCGATGTTAGTTAGAGACCAAATTGTTTGACATGAGTGTAGTTCACGCCATAGTTTCTCGATGCCGGACAGTTTGATGTCGAAGCAAGGGGGAGAGGGGCAGTGCTCGTGCAGCCGACGGAGACCGATCGTGCAACGGTGTCCCGGGTCATCCGTGCGCGCCGCAGCATCCGCCACTACCGGCCCGATCCGGTACCCCTGGCACTGGTGCACGAACTGGTCGACCTCGCGATGGAGGCGCCCTCCAGCTACAACCTGCAGGCCCGCTCGGTCGTGATCGTCTCCGGCGAGGAGGGGCGCAGGGCGCTCACCGAGGCCACCGGCGGGCAGCCGCACCCTCAGGAGGCGCCCGTGACGCTGGTCTTCGTGGCCGAGTCCGGAGCCTGGCGCGAGAACCTCGACGAGGTCCGCGCGACGGCGTCCCGGCTCGGCGCCTGGACCGAGGAGTTCGACGCGGGCCTGCCCGAGTCGGTGCGCCTCTTCCACGAGGACCTGCGCGACCGGGGCCTGGCGCGGGAGTACGCGGTCAAGGACGCCATGATCGCCGCCTCCTTCCTGATGATCGCCGCCGAGGCCGCGGGCCTCGCCACCAGCCCGATGAACGGCTGGGACGAGGACCTGGTCAAGAAGGCCATCGGGATCGAGGGCCGCGACGACCTGCACATCGCCCTGCTCGTACCGCTCGGCCACCCGGCCGAGACCCGACGCCATCCCGGGCGCCGCGATCCGTCGCTGACCCGGTTCGGCGAGACGTACGGCCGCTGAGGCCACGTCGCACCACCGCCCGCATCCGTGGGGGACGGGCGTAGAAACCGCATCAATCAGGGGGACGGTCCACGTGACCACTGTCAACAAGCTCGTTCAGGTCGCCGGCGTCATCGACGCGGCGGAAGCCGACATGATCATCGGCGAGGGCGCCGACTGGCTCGGATTCGCCCTCCGGCTGCCGTCCGGCAAGGACGACATAGCCGAGCAGGACGCCGCCAACATCATCAAGGGGCTCCAGAGCCCGCACGCGGGCGTCCTCATCAGCTACCTCACCGACGCGACCGAGGTCAGCGAGTTCTGCACCGAGCTCGGCGTCATCGCGGTGCAGCTGCACGGCGACGTGGAGACGGAGCAGCTCCGGCTCCTGAAGGAGCTGCGGCCCGACCTGTTCGTCCTCAAGTCGCTGGTCGTCAAGGAGGACAACGCCGAGGAGCTGCTGCGCCTCGTCGACGAGACGCACCCCTTCGTCGACATGTACATCACCGACACGTTCGACCCGAAGACCGGTGCCAAGGGCGCCACCGGCCTCACCCACGACTGGAACGTCTCCGCCGAGCTCGTCCGCCGCTCGCCCAAGCCGCTGATGATGGCCGGCGGTCTCAACCCGGAGAACGTGTACGACGCGATCGTCGCCGTGAAGCCGGCCGCCGTGGACGCGCACACCGGTCTGGAGGGCCCCGACGGGCGCAAGGACCGCGCCAAGGTCGCCACGTTCGTCGCCGAGGCGCGCCGCGCCTTCGACGCGATCGGCTGACCGAAGGTCCCGTCGCAGGACCGCTGCGGGTTCGTCGCAGGACCGCCGTAGGTCTGTCGTAGGGCCGTCGCAGGTCCGTCACAGGCCCCGTCGGAGGCGCCACCGGAGCCGCCCTCCCGGGCCGGTCCGGCACGCCGCGCGCCCGCCGCGTGCCGCCGACTCCTCCGTACGCCGACTCCTCCGTACGCCCACCCGTTCCCGCCCCGCCCCCGCGTCCGCGCGGGGGTGCCCCGGCGCGTCGCCGTCCTCCCCCGTCGGCCCGGCACCCCGGCACCGACACCGGGGTCACCGACCCCTGCCCCGGGCCGGACGGCGCCGGTCCCGCCGGGCGGCGCCGGTCCCGCCCGCCGGGCCCGGATCCGCCCGGCGTCCCGGCCCCGCGCCGCATCCCGGCCGCGGCGGCCCGGACGCCCCGGACGTCCCGGATGCCCGAACACCCCGGACGTCCGGGCATCCGGGACGCCCGGACACCCCGGACGCCCGGACACCCGGGCCCCGGAGGACCGCCGACCGCCACCCTCCCGTACCGCGTTCCCCTCGACCTCGAAGGAACCAGCCGTGACCACGGGCCACCCTGTGCACCTGCTGCCGCAGACCGACCAGCTCCGCGCCATCCACACGATCATCCGGGACCGGCACTGCAGCCGCGAGGACTTCGTCTTCTACTCGCGGCGCGTCATCCGCCTGCTCCTCGAAGCCGGCCTGGACCTCCTGCCGTTCACCAAGAAGGACGTCACCACCCCGGTCGGCGCCACCTACCACGGACTCGCCTTCACCACGAAGATCTGCGCGGTGCCCGTCATCCGGGCCGGCGAGGCGATGGAGAGCGAACTGCGGGACATCCACCCCGGCATCCGCATCGGCAAGATCCTCATCCAGCGGGACAAGCAGACCAAGCTCCCGCACCTGTACTACAAGCACCTGCCCGCCGACATCGCCCAGCGGCACGTCCTGCTCCTCGAACCGATGCTGGCCACCGGCGGATCGGCGCTCGCCGCGATCGACGTCCTCCTGGACGCCGGCGTGCGCGAGGAGAACATCGTGCTGACCACCTTCATCTCCTCGCCCGAGGGCCTGGACCGCGTCGCCACCGAGCGGCCGCGCGTGAAGGTCGTCACCAGCGCCGTCGAGGAACGCCTCAACGAGCACGCGTTCATGATCCCGGGCATCGGCGACTTCGGCGACCGCTTCTTCGGCACCACCGACTCCGGAGCCACCGCGTGAGCGGCCAGAAGATCGCCCGTACCTCCGCGCTCACCGCGCTCGCCCCCGCCGTCTGGGGCTCCACCTACCTGATCACCACCGAGTTCCTGCCGCCCGACCGCCCGCTGCTGGCCTCCACGGTGCGCGCCCTGCCCGCCGGGCTCATCCTGCTGCTGATCACGCGGACGCTGCCCCGGGGCGGCTGGTGGTGGCGGGCCGTGGTCCTCGGCGTCCTGAACATCGGCGCGTTCTTCTACTTCCTGTTCCTCGCCGCGTACCACCTGCCCGGCGGGGTCGCCGCCCTGGTCATGTCCGTGCAGCCGATGATCGTGCTGCTGCTCGGCGCCCTGCTCCTGCAGGACCGCATCCGGCCGATCCACGTCGGCTCCTGCCTCCTCGCCGCCGCGGGCGTGGCCCTCCTCGTGCTGCAACCGCACGCCGGCCTGGACGCCGTCGGCGTCGTCGCCGGACTCCTCGGCGCCCTGTGCATGGCCTCCGGCATCGTGCTCACCAAGAAGTGGGGGCGCCCCGACGGCGTCAGCCTGCTGACCTTCACGGGCTGGCAGCTCACCGTCGGCGGCCTGGTCCTGCTGCCGATCACCCTGGTCGGCGAGGACATGCCGGACCACCTCACCTGGGGCAACGTCGGCGGCTTCCTCTACCTCAGCGTCATCGGCGCGCTCCTCGCCTACGTCCTGTGGTTCCGCGGACTGTCCAAACTCCCCGCGCTCGCGGCCTCGTTCCTGTCGTTCGCCTCGCCGCTGTGCGCCACCGTCCTCGGCTACCTCTTCCTCGACCAGAGCCTGCGCCCGCTCCAGCTCCTCGGCGCCGCGGCCGTCGTCGCGGCCGTCGTCCTCGCCCAGCCGCGCAACCGGAGCGAGAAGCCCGAACCGGCCCCGCCCGTACGCGCGACCAGCCGGATCTGAGCACCACTCACGTCATCAGGGGGATCACCGCATGAACACCCGTGCGCCGATAACCGGCGTGCACCGCAAGCACACCTCGCTGCACAGCCTGCTCGCCCAGCAGGTCCGGCTGTGCCCCGACGACATCGCCGTCACCACCGCGGACGGCGACCTCACCTTCCGCGGGCTGCAGACCGAGTCCGACCGGCTCGGCGCCCACCTGACCGCCCTGGGGGTCACCCCCGACACGTGCGTCGGCCTCTACACCGAGCCCTCCGCCGACCTGATGACCGGCGCGTGGGGCATCCTCGGGGCGGGCGCCGCCTACCTCCCGCTCTCCCCGGACTACCCGGAAGCACGCCTGAGGTACATGGTCGAGAACGCGGGCGTCCGCGTGATCGTCACCCAGCCGCACCTGCGCGAGCGCGTACGGCGCCTCGCCCCGGCCGGCACCACCGTCGTCACCCGGCAGGACGCCGAGGCCGCGGAGGCCCCGGGCACGCCCCTCGCCGCGCCCCCGCGCCCCGAGACGCACGCCGACGACCTCGCGTACGTCATCTACACCTCGGGCAGCACCGGCAACCCCAAGGGCGTGATGATCGAACAGCGCAGCGTCGTCTCCCAGTTACGCTGGCTGGCCAACTGCGGACACCTCGGGCCGGGCGTCTCGATCCTGCAGAAGACGCCGATGAGCTTCGACGCCGCCCAGTGGGAGATCCTCGCCCCGGCCGTCGGCGCCCGCGTCGTGATGGGCGTCCCGGGCATCTTCCGGGACCCGCAGGCGATCATCGGCATGATCCGCGAGCACCAGGTGACCGCGCTCCAGGCCGTGCCCACCCTGTTCCAAGCCCTCCTGGACACCCAGGAGTTCGAGACGTGCACCTCGCTGACCCGGCTCTTCTCCGGCGGCGAGGCCCTCACCCGCAAGCTCGCCGCCGACCTGTGCGCGGCCCTGCCGGACGTGTCCCTGGTCAACCTGTACGGGCCGACCGAGACCACCATCAACGCCACCTCGCACTGGGTGGACCCGGAGACCCTGGACGCCGCGCCGTCCGGCATCCTGCCCATCGGCGTACCGGCCGACAACGTCACCTGCTACATCCTCGACGACAACATGCAGCCGGTCGACATCGGCGAGAGCGGTGAGCTGTTCCTCGGCGGGGTCCAGGTCGCCCGCGGCTACATCGGCCTCCCCGAGGCGACCGCCCAGCGCTTCCTGCCCTCCCCGTTCAACCCGACGGAGCGGCTGTACCGCAGCGGCGACCTGTGCCAGTGGAACCCGGACGGCTCGATCCAGTTCACCGGACGCACCGACAACCAGGTCAAGCTGCGCGGCTACCGCGTCGAACTGGAGGAGGTGGCGTCCCGCGTCGAGGAGCACACCTGGGTGCGCCGCGCCGCCGCAGTGGTCACCGACAACCCCCGCACCGGCGGCAAGGACCTCCTCGCGGCCGTCGAGCTCAACGAGCGCACCGCCGCCGTGATGGACCAGGGCCGGGACGACGCCGGCCACCACCAGTCCAAGGCGTCCAAGCTCCAGGTGAAGGCCCAGCTCGCCAACCCGGGCCTGCGCACCCCCGCCGAGCTGGCGGGACGCCCGGCCGTCCCGCTGCCCGGCCGCGAGGCCACCGCCGAGCAGCGCCGGGAGGCGTTCGCCCGCAAGACCTACCGGTTCTACGAGGGCGGGCGGGTCACCGCCGACGACCTCCTCGGCCTGCTCGCCCGGCGCCCCCGCCGCGCCGCCGAACCGCGGCCGCTCACCGAGCTGACCCTGGACGGACTCGGCCGCATCCTGCGCCGGTTCGGCCCGTTCCACAGCGAGGAGCGACTGCTCCCCAAGTACGCGTACGCCTCGCCCGGCGCCCTCTACGCGACCCAGCTGTACGTCGAGGCGCACGACCTGTGCGGACTGTCCGGCGTCTACTACCACCATCCCGTCGACCACACCCTGGTCCGGATCGGCGACGCGTCCGCGGACCTGGCGGGGCCGACCCTGAAGGTGCACTTCCTGGGCCGCCGGCAGGCCATCGAGCCCGTCTACAAGAACAACATCGCGGAGGTCCTGGAGTTCGAGGCCGGCCACATGGTCGGCGTCTTCGAGGAGGTGCTGCCCCCGTACGGTCTGACCATCGACCCGGCCGGGCTCGACCCCGCCTTCCGGGACCGGCTCGACGGCGCCGAGGACGACCTCTACCTGGGGGCCTTCGCGATCACCGAGGAGCACGGCCGCGCCCGCCCCGACGAGGTCGACCTCCTCGTCCAGACGCACGCGGACCGGGTGGAGGGGCTGCCCGAGGGGCTCTACCTGCACCGGGACGGCGCGCTCCGGCGGCTCGGCACGGACGTGGTGGAGCGCCGCCACGTCATCGCCATCAACCAGGAGGTGTACGACCGGGCCTCCTTCGGCATCAGCGCGGTCTCCCGCAGCACCGACGACTGGCGGCACTACATCGTGCTCGGCACGCTGCTGCACCGCCTCCAGCGCGCCCCGGGCCTGGGCTTCATGTCCTCCGGCTACTCGTCCAAGAGCGGCAACCCGCTGCCCGCCGCCCGGCGCCTCGACGACCTGCTGGCCGCCGCCGGGCTGCCGGACGCCCCCGCCTCGTACTTCTTCGTCGGCGGGCGGATCAGCGAGGAGCAGGCCGCCCACCAGGGCATGAACGAGGACGCCGTGCACACCCGGGGTCCGGCGGAGATGATCCGCGACGACCTGGCGCGGTTCCTGCCGGACTACATGATCCCCGCCCGCGTCGTGGTGGTGAACGAACTGCCGCTGACCGCCAACGGGAAGATCGACGCCAAGGCCACCGCGGCGCTCCCGGAGGTCGTCGCGAACCGGGCCGCGGCCGAGTACGTCGCCCCGGCCACGGCCACCGAGCGGTGGCTGGCCGCCGAGTGGGGCCGGATGCTGAAGTACGAGGACGTCTCCACCCAGGACGAGTTCTTCGCCTCGGGCGGCAACTCCCTGCACGCCGTCGCCCTGGTCAACAAGCTCAGACGGGAGTTCGGGATCGACCTGCCGCTCCAGGTCCTCTTCGAGACCCCGAAGCTGGCGGACCTGGCCGCCCGCGTCGACACCGGCTCCGGCGGCAGCGGCTCGCGCCTGGTGCCGCTGCACACCGGCGGCAGCGGCAGCCCCGTCTTCTGCTGGCCCGGCCTGGGCGGCTACCCGATGAACCTGCGGCTGCTCGCGCGGGACGTGGAACTGGGCCGGCCCGTCACCGGCGTCCAGGCGTACGGCATCAACCCCGGCGAGACGCCGTACGCCTCCATCAGGGACATGGCCATGGCCGACGTGGCGGAGATCCGCCGCGTCCAGCCCTCCGGCCCGTACACCCTGTGGGGCTACTCCTTCGGCGCGCGGGTGGCCTTCGAGGCGGCCTGGCAGCTGGAGCAGGCCGGCGCGGAGGTCGAGCGCCTGCTGCTCATCTGCCCCGGCAACCCGAAGGTGCGCGAGCAGGACGGACACCGGTGGGGCCGGGAGGCGTCCTTCGCCAACCCGGCGTACACCACCATCCTGTGCTCGGTGTTCATGGGCACCGCCCACGGACCCGTGATCGAGGACTGCCTGCGGCGCGTGACCGACGAGGAATCCTTCGTGGCGTTCGTCCACGACCGGCTGCCCGCCCTCGACACGGGGACGATCCGCCGCATCACCCGGATCGTCGCCGAGACCTACGAGTTCGAGTACAGCTTCGGCGAACTCAGGGAGCGCCGGATCGAGGCGCCGGTGACCATCTTCAAGGCGCGCGGCGACGACTACTCCTTCCTGGAGTCCAGCTCCGGCTACTCGGCCGAGCCGCCGGTCGTCGTCGACCTCGCGGGCGACCACTACGACGTGCTCAAGGAGCACGGGGTGGGCGAACTCGTCGCCGGCATCCGGCGCACCACCCGCAGCTAGCAGACCCCCTGGTCCCGGGGCGGGGCGCCCCGCCCCGGGACCAGGGCCCGTACCGGACGAACCGGAGAAGGAGCGCGGCCGTGCCGCACGTGAACATCAAGCACTTCCCCCGCGGCTTCACCGAGGCCGAACGGGCCGACCTGGTCGAGCGGTTGACCGCCGAGGTCACCCGGATCTTCCGGGTGGAGCCCGGCGCGGTCTCGATCGCCGTGGAGCCCGTCGAGCCGTCCCGCTGGACCGAGGCCGTGCACGTACCGGAGATCGAGGCGAAGTCCTCCCTGCTGTGGAAGCAGCCGAACTACTCCCAGCCCCTCCCCGCAGAAGGAGACCGATGAGCAGCCGCATCCCGATCGTCTACTCCGACGAGGTCCGCCAGGCCCTGGACGAGGGCCGGCCGGTCGTCGCCCTGGAGTCCAACGTCATCACGCACGGCCTGAAGTACCCGCACAACGCCGAGACGGCCCACCGGGTCGAGGCCGCCGTCCGCAAGGGCGGCTCCGTGCCCGCGACCATCTGCATCGAGGACGGCGCCGTCCGGGTCGGCATGACCGAGCGGGACATCGAGCGGTTCGCCTCCGAGTCAGGCATCCCCAAGGTCTCCAGCCGCGACCTGCCCGTGGTCCTGGCCCGGGGCGGGCGCGGCGCGACCACCGTCGCCTCCTCGCTGGTGGCCGCCGAGCTGGCCGGCATCCCGTTCTTCTCCTCCGCCGGGCTCGGCGGGGTGCACCGGGGCGCCGAGACCACGATGGACGTCTCCTCCGACCTGATCCAGCTCACCCGCTCCAAGGTCGCCGTCGTCTGCGCGGGCGCCAAGATGATCCTCGACCTGAAGCTCACCATGGAGTACCTGGAGACGCAGTGCGTCCCGGTGATCGCGCACGGCTCCGACGACTTCCCCGCGTTCTACTGCGCCTCCAGCGGCGTCCGCGCCCCGCACCGCGTGGACGACGAGGACCTGCTGGCCCGGATCGTGGACCTCCACTGGGCCACCGGCCACCCCGGCGGCGTGGTCGTCACCACCCCGCCCCGGGACGAGGACGCCGTCGACTCCGACGAGGCCGAGGCCGCCATCCGCGACGCGCTCGTCCAGGCCGAGCGGGACGGCGTCACCGGCCAGGGCCTGACCAAGTACCTGATGCACGCGGTCGACCGGGCCACCGGCGGCCGCACCGCGCAGGCCAACATGGCCGTCCTGATCTCCACCGCGGAGGTCGGCGGCCGGCTCGCCGCCGCCCACGCCCGCCACCGGGCCGAGCAGTCCTGACCACCCCCACCACGCTCCCCGTCACGACCAAAGGAAGACGATGACCTCGCTGTTCGACTCCGCCACCTTCGGCAAGATCCCGCTCGCCAACCGGCTCGTGATGGCGCCCATGACCCGCAACCGGGCCAAGCCGTGCGGCGGCGCCACCGAGCTGATGGCCGAGTACTACGCCCAGCGCGCCTCCGCCGGCCTCATCATCACCGAGGGCACCCAGCCCTCCCAGGTCGGGCAGGGCTTCCTGAACACCCCCGGCCTGCACCACCCGGAGCAGGTGCGCGCCTGGCGCACGGTCACCGACGCCGTCCACGAGAAGGGCGGCCGGATCGTCGTCCAGCTGATGCACTCGGGCCGCATCGGCCACCCGTCGCTCTACGACAGCGCCCACCGGTCCGTCGCCCCCTCGGCGATCGCCGCCGCCGGGCAGTGCTTCACCCCGGACGGCATGCAGGACTACCCGGTCCCGCACGAGCTGACGACGGACGAGATCGCCGCCACCGTACGGGACTTCGCGGACGCCGCCCGCAACGCCGTGGAGGCCGGGTTCGACGGGGTCCAGGTCCACGCCGGCAACGGCTTCCTGCTGCACCAGTTCCTCGCCGGGAACACCAACCACCGCACCGACGCCTACGGCGGCTCGCTCGCGAACCGCATCCGGTTCACCGTCGAGGTCACCGAGGCGGTCGCCGCGGCCATCGGCAACGAGCGCACCAGCGTGCGCCTCTCGCCCGGCAACCCCTACAACGACATCGTGGAGGGCGACACCGACGCCCTGTACGCGGCGCTGGTGCCGGCCCTGCCCGAGCTGGCCTTCCTGGAGGTCTGCGAGATCGTGACGCGTCCGGTCACCCGGGCCGTCCGCGAGCTGTGGCGGGGCAACCTGGTGGTGAACCCGCACGCCGCGCCGGACGCCTTCCCGGCCTCGGTCGAGGCGGCCCAGGAGATCCTGGACGAGGGCCTGGCCGACGCCGTCTCGCTCGGCGCCCTGTTCCTGGCCAACCCGGACCTGCCCGCCCGCGTCCGGGCCGGCGGCCCCTTCACGGCGCCCGACGAGACGACGTACTACGGCGGTGACCACCGCGGCTACACCGACTACCCGGTCCTCGGCCGGTGAGCGGGTCCGTCCGCACCTCCCGCCCCGCCCGCCCCGCGGCCCGGGACGAGCGCCAGCTGCTGCTGTTCTCCGGGCGCGCGCACCCCGCGCTCGCCGAGCGGATCGCCGCGGAGCTGGGCACCACCTTGGTGCCCACCACCGCCCGGGACTTCGCCAACGGGGAGATCTACGTCCGCTTCGAGGAGTCGGTGCGCGGCGCGGACTGCTTCGTCGTGCAGTCCCACACGGCGCCGATCAACACGTGGATCATGGAGCAGCTGATCATGATCGACGCGCTGAAGCGGGCCTCCGCCCGGAGCGTCACCGTCGTGGCGCCGTTCTACGGCTACTCGCGCCAGGACAAGAAGCACAAGGGCCGCGAGCCGATCTCGGCCAAGCTCCTCGCGGACCTGCTGGCCGCGGCGGGCGCGGACCGGGTCATGGCGATCGACCTGCACACCGACCAGATCGTCGGCTTCTTCGACGGCCCGGTGGACCACCTCTTCGCGCTGCCCACGCTGGCCGACCACATCGCCGGTCTGGGCCACCGCGAGCGGCTGACCGTGGTGTCCCCGGACGCGGGCCGGGTGCGGGTCGCCGACCGCTGGTGCGACCGGCTGGGCGCGCCCCTGGCGATCGTCCACAAGAAGCGGGACAAGGACGTCGCCCACCAGGTCAGCGTCCACGAGGTGGTCGGGGACGTCGCGGGCCGGGTGTGCGTCCTGGTGGACGACATGGTCGACACGGCGGGCACGATCTGCGCGGCGGCGGACGCGCTGTACGCGAACGGCGCCGAGGACGTCATCGTGGCGGCCACGCACGGCATCCTGTCCGGGCCGGCCGTGGACCGGCTGAAGAACTCGCGGGTCAGCCGGTTCGTGTTCACCGACACGCTGCCGACGGCGGCGGCGACGGACCTGGACAAGGTCGAGGTGCTGTCCGTGGCGCCGCTGATCGCCCACGCGATCCGGGAGATCTTCGAGAACGGCTCCGTGACGAGCCTCCTCGACGAGCTCTGACGGGGGCCGCGGCCGCGGCTGCGGTCCGGCCTCCCGGTCCGGCCGTCCGGTCGGGCCCTCCGGTCCGGCCTCCCGGTCCTCCCGGTACGGCGAAGGCCGCCACCCCCGCGTACGGGGGCGGCGGCCTTCGCCGTGTCGCGCGGGCCGTCAGTCCTTCTTCGGCTCCTCCAGACGCGGGAACAGCACCGCGCCCTTCGTCACCGTCGCTCCGGCCGGGAGCTGCCCCCACGCGGCCGCGTCCTGGACCGGCTGGTCGGCCAGGGCGCCCAGCGACGCCCCGGCGCCCAGGGAGTCCCAGAGCGCCTGCGAGGTCTCCGGCATGACCGGGTTCAGCAGGACCGCGACCGCGCGCAGGGACTCGGCGGCCGTGTAGAGGATCGTCGCGAGGCGGGCGCGGCCCTCCTCCGACTCGTCCTTCGCGACCTTCCACGGCTCCTGCTCCGTGATGTAGCCGTTGACCTGCTTCACGAAGTCGAAGATCGCCAGGATGCCGGCCTGGAAGTCCAGCTCCTCGCCGATCTTCGCGTCGGCGACGGCCACGGCCTTCGCCAGGCCCTCGTGCACGGCCTTCTCCGCGTCGCCGTCGGCCGCCGACGCGGGCAGCTCGCCGCCGAAGTACTTGCCGACCATCGCGGCCACGCGCGAGGCGAGGTTGCCGTAGTCGTTCGCCAGCTCGCTGGTGTAGCGGGCGGTGAAGTCCTCCCACGAGAACGAGCCGTCCTGGCCGAACGCGATCGCCCGCAGGAAGTACCAGCGGTAGGCGTCCACGCCGAAGTGCGAGGTCAGGTCCTGCGGCTTGATGCCGGTCAGGTTCGACTTCGACATCTTCTCGCCGCCGACCATCAGCCAGCCGTTGGCCGCCACCCGGCCCGGGACCGGCAGGCCCTGCGCCATCAGCATCGCCGGCCAGATCACCGCGTGGAACCGCAGGATGTCCTTGCCGATCAGGTGCACGTCCGCCGGGAACGTCTCCTCGAACTTCGCCGGGTTCTCGTTGTATCCGACGGCCGTCGCGTAGTTCAGGAGCGCGTCGATCCACACGTAGATGACGTGCTTCTCGTCCCACGGCACCGGGATGCCCCAGTCGAACGTCGAGCGCGAGATGGAGAGGTCGTCCAGGCCCTGCTTGACGAAGTTCACGACCTCGTTGCGGGCCGACTCCGGCTGGATGAAGCCCGGGTTCGCCTCGTAGAACTCCAGGAGCTTCGGGCCGTACGCGCTCAGCTTGAAGAAGTAGTTCTCCTCCTTGAGGATCTCCACCGGCCTCTTGTGGACGGGGCACAGCTTGGTGCCGTCCTCCGCCTCGACGAGGTCGCCGGGGAGCTTGAACTCCTCGCAGCCCACGCAGTACGGGCCCTCGTACCCGCCCTTGTAGATCTCGTCCTTGTCGTACAGGTCCTGCACGAACTCCTGGACGCGGTCGGTGTGACGCTTCTGGGTGGTGCGGATGAAGTCGTCGTTCGCGATGTTCAGGTGCTCCCAGAGGGGCTTCCACGCCTCTTCCACGAGCTTGTCGCACCAGGCCTGCGGCGTGACGTCGTTCGCCTCGGCCGTGCGCATGATCTTCTGACCGTGCTCGTCCGTGCCGGTGAGGTACCACACCTTCTCGCCGCGCTGACGGTGCCAGCGCGTGAGCACGTCGCCTGCGACGGTCGTGTAGGCGTGGCCCAGGTGAGGAGCGTCGTTGACGTAGTAAATGGGGGTCGATACGTAGAAACTCTTCACGCCTTCGCCCCCTGCTTCTCGGATCCAGTGGCCGCCATGGTCGAAATCCTAACGGCCCGCCGAAGATCCACTCACATCCCTGAACCCCGGGGGAGGGGCGGCGGCGCGGCCCGGAGAGGATGGGGGCATGCGCGTACTGGTAGCGGAGGACGAGCGGGTCCTCGCCGGGCTCGTCGCCACCGGCCTTCGGCGGGCCGGATTCGCCGTCGACGCCGTCCACGACGGCGAGGACGCCCTGGAGCGGCTGGCCCTGCACGCGTACGACGTGCTCGTCCTCGACCGCGACCTGCCCCGGGTCCACGGCGACGAGGTCGCCCGCCGGCTCGTCGCCGGCGGCTCCCGCACCCGCATCCTGATGCTGACCGCCGCCACGGCCGTCGAGGACCGGGTCGAAGGGCTCGACCTCGGCGCCGACGACTACCTCGGCAAGCCCTTCGAGTTCCCCGAGCTGGTCTCCCGCGTCCGCGCCCTGCGCCGCCGTTCCGCCCGGCCCCTGCCGCCGCTCCTCGAACGGGGCGGGCTGCGGATGGACACCGTCCGGCGGACCGCCGTCCGCGACGGGCGCGACCTCGGCCTCTCCCCGAAGGAGTTCTCCGTCCTCCAGATCCTCCTGGAGGCCGACGGCGCCGCCGTCTCCGCCGAGGAACTGCTCGAACGCGCCTGGGACGCCCACGCCGACCCCTTCACCGGGGCGGTGCGCGTCTGCATGAGCAAGCTGCGGGCCAAGCTGGGGGAGCCGGGGCCGATCCGGACCGTGCAGGGCGTGGGGTACGTGCTGTGAGCCCTTCCGGTACCGGATACCTCGGGGCCGGATCGACCATCCGGACCCGGATCGCCCTCGTGTACGGAGGGGTCTTCCTGGTCCTCGGCGCGCTGCTGCTGCTCGTGGTGAACCTGCTGGTCAGGGCCGGTACGGACGGGGAGAAGGAGGCGATCGTGGCGCGGGCCGGCGAGGTCGCCGTGGTCGAGGCGTACCGGATCGGGGACGACGTCGGCCGGGCCGCGAACGAGCAGATGCTGATGTGGTCCTGCCTGGCCCTGCTCGTCATCGCCTGCGGCGCCGTCGTCGTGGGCTGGTGGACGGCGGGGCGCGTGCTGCGGCCCGTCCACGAGATGACCGCCCGCGCGCGGCGCCTCTCCGAGCGGGACCTGGGCGGGCGGCTCGCGGTGCGCGGGCCCGACGACGAGCTGAAGGAGCTGGGCGACACGATCGACGCGCTGCTCGGACGCCTGGAGACCGCCTTCGACAGCCAGCGGCGGTTCGTCGCCAACGCCTCCCACGAGCTGCGCACCCCGCTCGCCACCCAGCGCGCGGCCCTCCAGGTCGGCCTGGACGAGGACTGCGAGGTCCGGCAGGTCCTCCTCGACACCAACCGGCAGAGCGAACGCCTCCTCGACGGCCTGCTCCTCCTCGCCCGCGGCGAGCGCGGGCTCGCGGAGCGCGAGGACGTGCCCTTCGCCGAGGTCGTCGCGGAGGAGTACGAGGACGCGGCCGTCGCGGAGAGCGGTGTCGTACGGGGGAGCCGGGTGCTGCTCCGGCAGCTCGTACGGAACCTCGTGGCGAACGCGGTCGCCCACAACGTGCCCGGGGGCACCGTGGACGTGCGGGTCGACGGGGGCGTCCTGACCGTCGTCAACACCGGGCCCGTCGTCCCCCCGGACGAGGTCGAAAGCCTCTTCGAGCCCTTCCGGCGGGGCGCCGGACGCGACCGGACGGGGCCCGGCGCCGGGCTCGGCCTCTCCATCGTCCGGTCGATCGCCGCCGCCCACGGCGGGACCGCGACGGCGGTGGCGCGGGGCGCCGGGGAGGGCGGCGGGCTCGTGGTGACGGTGACCCTGCCGGCCACCGTCACCCGCCGCTCGTAGGGCTTACAGCTCCAGGCCTTCGAGCAGACCCCGGTAGAAGGCGGCGTGCGCCGTGCCGGCCGGGGTCGCGCCCGGGAAGTACGCGGCGGTACGGGGCGCGCCGAGCTTCCTGAGGTAGTCGAAGGCCTTGTTGTCCTCCTCGCCCCAGGCCACGAACCGCCAGTGCAGCGGGCGGTCCGCCGCTCCGGCGAGCGCCTGCGTGGCGGCCGTCTTCGCGTCCGGCGCGCCGTCCGTCTGGAAGACGACCAGGGCCGGGCGGGCGGGGTCGGTCTTCTCGTGGTGGGCGAGGACCTCCTCCACGGCGCGGTGGTAGTGGGTGCGGCCCAGGCGGCCGAGGCCCGCGTTGATCTCCTCGATGCCGGTGGGGGAGAGCGTGGCGGGGGTCAGCTCGGCGGTGCCGTCGACGTCCGTGGAGAAGAACACGGCCGTGACGGCGGCGTTCTCGTCGAGGTGCGCCGCGAGCGCCACCGTCTGCTCGGCGAGCCGCTGCACGGAGCCGTCCTTGAAGTACCCGCGCATCGAGCCGGACCGGTCGACGACCAGGTACACGGCGGCCCGCGCCCCGGTGAGCCCCTGCTTCTTCAGCACGGCCCCGGCGGCCTTGTACGCGTCCGCGAGGTGCGGGGCGACGGCCTTGACCCCGGCGAGGGAGAGCGCGGGACCGGCGGCCGCCGGGGCGACGCCGTCGGAGGCCGCGACCCCTTCGGGAACCTCGGGCTCCAGGACGGTGATCACGGGGGTCTCGGGGGTGGGGACGGGGGCGGTCGCCTCCGGTTCGGGGGCGGCGGCGGGGGCCTCGGGCCCGGCCTGCGGGGTGGCGGCGGCGGGCCCGGTTTCCGGGGCAGCGGCAGCGACGGGCGCGGGCTCCTGCACGGAGGCGGCTTCGGCCTGCGGCGCAAGGGCGGCGCCGGCCTCCGGGGCGGTGGCCTCGGGCTCGGCCGCCTCCGGGGCGGGGGCGGTTTCGGCCTCGGGCGCGGTGGCCTCGGGCGCGGGCTCCTGTGCGGGCGCGGGCTCGGCCTCCGGGGCGGTGGCCTCGGCGGTCGCCGGCTCCGCCGGGGTGTCGTCGTCGGCCGGGGTCCCCTCGACCCGGGTCTCCGGCTCGGCCCCGGCGGCCACGGGGGCGTCCGCCCGGGGCTCGTCGGTACCGACCGCGGCCCGCTCCTCCGGAGCGGCCTCGGTGGTGGCGGTCGCCTCCGGCTCCGCGGGAGCGTCCGCGTCGACCTCGGTGGTGGCCGGGGCCTCCGGCCCGGTCTCCGGAGCGTCCTCCGCGACCGGCGCCTTCTCGGCGGTTCCGGGCTCCGGTGCCGCCGGGACGTCGCAGGTCTTCGGTCCGGTGCGGTCCTCGGGGTAGGAGATCTCGACGGCCTCGACCTCCGGGGCCGGTCCGGTCCCGTCGGTCCGCTCCTCCGGCAGGGAGACCTCCACGGAGGCGGCGGACGCGGCCGCCGCGTCCCGCTCCGCCGCCTCGGCCGCGGCCGAGAGGACGGGGGGCTCCTCCACGACGACCGGCTCGGGCTCGGGCTCCGGCTCCGGCTCCTGCTCCTCCACGACGACCGGTTCCGGTTCCGCCTTCCGGGCCTTCGGGACCTGCGGGTTGTCGAAGGACGCCGCCACCAGGTCGTCCGCCGCCCGGCGGGCCTCCTCCTCCGGAGCATGCGGAGCATCCGGAGCCGCCGTAGCCCCCGGAGCCTCGGCGGCCTCCTGAGGGGTCACCGGCTCCACCGAAGCCACCGGCTCCGCCGTCTCACGCGACTGGGGCGGGACGGAGGTTGCCGGGGAGTCCTCGCGGTCCCGGCCGAACACCTTGCGCAGCATGCTCCGAATACCCATGGGCGAACCCTTTCGCATGAGTGGGGGTGCAGTGTGAATGTCCGTACTGGGCGTTTCGGGACTTTCATCCCTGGCCAGGGCGGATACGTAAGGTTAGCGGCCACTTCCCGCCACCTCCGTGCCCCGGTCGCCCCCGGTCGTCCCGCATTCATGCGCCGTTCATTCCCCGGCCGCCCCCGTGCAGGGACCCGCACCTAGCGTCACCGCCGAAGACATCCCGACGCCATGTCGGCGCAGTGCTGCGCCGGAGGAGGACGAAGTGCGCAAACTGCTGCCGCTCCTGAGCACGAACCCGCACGGAGGCGGCCGTTCCGCTCTCACCTGCCGCTACCGCTGCGGCGACGCCTGCTTCCACGAGGTGCCCAACACCAGCGACAACGAGTACGCCGGCGACCTCATAGCCGGTGTCCTCTCCCGCCGTTCCGCCCTGCGCGCCGCCGCCGTGGTCACCGTCGCCTCCGCCGTCGGCGGCGCCGCCGTGCTCGGCGAGGCCCCGGAGGCCGTCGCCCACGGCGGTCACGGACACCAGCCCGGCAGGGCCGACGGCGCCCGCGGCCTCCGCTTCGCCCCCGTCGCGCCCAACACCGCCGACAAGGTCACCGTCCCCTCCGGCTACTCCCAGAACGTGGTCATCCGCTGGGGCGAGCCCATCCTGCGCGGCGCCCCGGCCTTCCATGCCGAGAAGCAGACCGCGAAGGCCCAGGCCGGCCAGTTCGGCTACAACAACGACTTCCTCTCCCTGCTGCCGCTGCCCGGGGAGCGCGGCCGCCAGGTCCTCGTCGCCAACCACGAGTACACCGACGAAGTCCTGATGTTCCGCGGCTACGACCCCGAGAACCCGACCCGCGAGCAGGTCGAGATCGCCTGGGCCGCGCACGGCCTGTCCGTCGTCGTGGTCGAGGAGGAGCGCCGTACGGGCAGGCTGACGCCGGTCACCCGCCACCACCTCAACCGGCGCCTGCACACCACCAGCGAGTTCCGGGTCACCGGCCCCGCCGCGGGCAGCGACCTGCTGAAGACCTCCGCCGACCCGACCGGCCGCACGGTCCTCGGCACGCTCAACAACTGCGCCGGCGGCACCACCCCGTGGGGCACCACCCTCCACGGCGAGGAGAACTTCAACCAGTACTTCGCCCACGGCTCCAGCGCCACCGACAAGCGCTACGGCGTCGGCTCCGGCGCCACCGAGCGCAAGTGGGAGCGGTTCGACCGGCGCTTCGACCTCGAGCAGGAGCCCAACGAGGTCCACCGCTTCGGCTGGGTGGTCGAGCTCGACCCGTACGACCCCGACTCCACGCCCCGCAAGCGCACCGCCCTCGGCCGCTTCAAGCACGAGGCCGCGCAGCCCCGCCTCACCGCCGACGGGCGCCCGGTCGTCTACATGGGCGACGACGAGCGCTTCGACTACTTCTACAAGTTCGTCTCCTCGAAGCGGATGAAGAAGGGGAGCTCGCGGGCCGCCCGCGAGCACAACCTCACCCTCCTCGACGAGGGCACGCTGTACGTCGCCAAGCTGACCGGCGACTCCCCGGCCACCGAGGTCGACGGCACCGGCAAGCTCCCGAACGACGGCGAGTTCGACGGCTCCGGCGTGTGGATCCCGCTCGCCACCGGGAACGTCTCGCACGTCCCCGGCATGACCGCCGAGGAGGTGTACGTCTTCACCCGTCTCGCCGGCGACAAGGTCGGGGCCACGAGGATGGACCGCCCCGAGGACGTCGAGCCCAGCCCCCGCACCGGCCGCGTGTACGTCGCGCTCACCAACAACACCGACCGCGGCAAGGCCGGTAAGGCGGGCGCGGACGAGGCCAACCCGCGCAACCTCAACAAGCACGGGCAGGTCCTGGAGCTGGCCGAGCACTGGGACGACCCGGCCTCGGACGGCTTCGCCTGGCGCCTCTTCCTCGTCGCGGGCGACCCGAACGACCCGGCGACCTACTTCGCCGGCTTCCCCAAGGAGAAGGTCTCCCCGATCTCCTGCCCGGACAACGTCGCCTTCGACCCGCACGGCAACCTGTGGATCTCCACCGACGGCGCCCAGCTCGGCTCGCACGACGGCCTGTTCGGCGTCGCCGTGCAGGGCGAGCGGCGCGGTGAGCTGAAGCAGTTCCTGACCGTGCCGAAGGGCGCCGAGACCTGCGGCCCGGTCATCCAGGACCGGCGCGTGCTCGTCGCCGTGCAGCACCCGGGTGAGATCGACGGGGCGTCCGTCGAGAAGCCCGCGTCCACCTGGCCCGACGGTCCCGGGAAGATCGTCCGTCCCTCCGTCGTCGCCGTCTGGCGCACGGACGGGCGCGACATCGGCGTCTGACCGGAGCCGTACGGCGGAACCGGTCTCAGCCCCGGGCCTGGGGGCACTCCGCCCCCAGGCCCTCCACGAACCGGGTGAACTGCTCCTCCGGGTCCCCGGTGTACGCCCACGGCACCCACGCCGCCCGCCGCCCCAGCATCCCCAGCAGCTCCCGCGCGATGTCCACCTGGCCCGCGTAACAGGCCGCGTGCGCGAGGAAGTTGAGGTCGCCGACCTCCTCGGGGGCCACCGGGAGCGCCGGGTCCCGGCCGCCGATCCAGCGGGCGTGCGTGCGGCGCAGCTCGGTCACCGCCAGCTCGTGCTTCCAGTGCTGGTCGAAACCGCGCACCGGGCCCCGGCCCAGGGCCCCGTCCGCGATGTAGCGGTACTCCTCGACCCGGGCCACCTGCACCAGGACCGGCAGCGGGGAGCCGGGCGGCGCCACGCCCGCCGCGTCGCGGGCGAAGTCGTACATGCTGCCGTGCGTGCCGTGCCACCGCGCCGACCAGTACCGCAGCACCTGGATGTGCCCCTCGGTGCTGTACGGGTCGCGGCGCCGCAACTCGTCGAACCAGTGGCGCAGTTCGCGGCGCGGCACCCCGCCCTCGTACAGCCTGGCCACCGACAGGAGCGACACCCACGGCATCGGGTCGGCGGGCGCCGCCTCGGCCGCGCCCCGGCAGGCGTCCACGGCCGCGTCGATCCGGCCCCGGTCGACGGCGGCGCCCCGGCCGGCCGCGATGGCCGCGTCGAAGACCCGCACCACCTCGGTCGCGGCCCGCAGCACGGCCGCGTCCGGGTTGCCGGGCTCGGCGCCCCGCCAGGTCTCGACGGTGGAGCTGCCGGCGGCGGCGTGCGAGAGGAGCCGGATGCGGTGGGTGCGGCGCGCCCAGTCGTCCCCGGTGGCGGCGAGCAGGTCCCGTACGCCCTGCCAGCGGCCGATGACGATGTCGTGGCGCGCCTCGGTCAGCGCCCGGTCCCCGAAGTCCGGGTCGAAGTCGGGCACGAAGCGCTCCGGACGCGAGGGACGTGCGGGGCGCGAGGAGCGCGAGGAGCGGCGGCGTACGGCCATCATGCCTCCTTCGGGTGCGGCGGCCGGCGGAAACGGGGGTCAGAAGTCCGTCGCGTAGCTCTTGTCCCGGTCGCCCGTGCGCGCGCCCGGGGTGGCCGCCCCGGCGGCGGCCGAGGCGGCGAGGGCGCGGACGGCGTCGAGACGGGCCGGGCTCCGGTAGTAGTCGCTGCCCCTCCCGGCGTACACGGCCAGCGGGACCACGCCGAGGAGCAGGCCGCCGAGGCCGATGGCCAGGGCGGTGGTGGAGAGTTCGCCCAGGGACTCGACGAAGGCCCACAGCATGAACGCCGAGCCGAGCAGCGGCCAGAGGCCGCCGACCACCAGGTTCTTCACGGAGCGCAGGAGCAGGCCCTTGTAGGCGACGACGGCGGCGATGCCCGCCAGGCCGTAGTAGAGGGCGATCTGGAGGCCGATCGCGGAGACGGCGTCCCGGAGGATCTGCTGCACGGACCCGGCCGCCGCGGCGGCGGCGAACAGGAGCAGTGCCGCCCCGCCGACCGTCGCGACCGCGACCCACGGGGTGTTCCAGCGGCGGTGCACGGTCCCGAGCGCGGCCGGCAGGGTCCGGTCGCGGCCCATCGCGAAGAGCGAGCGGGTGACCTGGATGAGGGTGGTCTCCAGGGTGGCGACGGTGGACAGGAGGACGGCGACGACGAGGAGCTTGCCGCCGACGCCGGGCCACACCTCCTGGCCGACGACGGCGAGGACGTTGGGTCCGGCGCGGCGGATCTCCTCCGAGCTCAGCAGCACGTTGACGGCGACGGTGATGGCCTCGAAGAGGACGAAGACGAAGCCGACGCCGACGAGCGCGGCGGTCCCGGCGGTCCTGCGGCTGTTGCGGGTCTCCTCGCTGAGGTTGCTGGTGACGTCCCAGCCCCAGTAGTAGAACGCGGCGATCAGCGCGCCGGCGGCGAAGCCCCCGGGCCCGTCGAACTGGGCGAGGCCGAACCAGGACCAGTCGAAGGCGGTGGCGTACCCCCGGTGGGCCACGGCGGCGAGGACGAAGCCGACCAGGATCAGCATCTCGACCCCGGACATGATCAGCTGCGCCCGTACGGTGAGCCGGGCGCCGCCCAGGACGACGAGCAGCATCACCAGGAACCAGCAGGCGCCGACGGCCGCCGCGAGCGCGGTGTGGTCGGCGAGGCCCGGGGCGACCAGGGAGAGCGTGAGGGACCCGGCGGGCAGCGAACCGGCCACCATGAAGACCGTGGTGGAGAAGACGAGCGCCCAGCCGGAGAGGAAGCCGAGGAAGGGGTGGAGGGTGCGGCCCACCCAGGAGTACGCGGCGCCCGCGTTGACGTCGATCCGGCCGAGCCGGGCGTACGCGAGGACGATGCCGAGCATGGGTATCGCGCAGTACAGCAGGGCGGCGGGGCCGCCGACGCCGACCGCGCCGAAGAGGACGGCGGTGGTCGCGGCGAGCGAGTAGGCGGGGGCGCTGCCGGCGACGGCCATCACGATCGTGTCGAAGGTGCCGAGGACATTGGGCTGGAGCCCTCTGCTGCTGGGGGTGGTGCGCATGGCGGATCCTCGGGGCGCGGGGGGTGAGACAGGGCGAAGTGGCGCGTCCGCCGCGTCGGTTGCCGGCGGTGGCGGGCGCGGATCACCGTGAACGGGCGCATCGTAGTCGCCGGGGCGGCTTCCGGTAACGGCGGTGGGGAGGGTTCCGTTCCGTGACCGCCGGTAAGTTCTCCCGCACGCCCCCCGGGGGAGGTTCACCGCAGGTCGGGACCGGCGACGGCGCGGGCCGCGCGGACCTCCTGGCGGAGCGGTTCGAGGACTCCGTTCTCGTCCCCGGGCAGTTCGGTGCGGACCTCCGCGAGGGTGTCGTCCGCCCGTAGCCCTTCGGCGAGTTCGCGCAGTTCCCGTTCCACCTCGGCGGCCTCGGCGGGGTCCGGGGCGGGGGCGCCGTGGTCGATCCGGACGCGGGCGGCGGTGGTGGCGTCCACGACCCTCTCGACGGCGACGACCAGCGGCCACCAGGCGGCGGCCCGGGGGCCGGTCGGCGGGGGTTCGGTCAGGGCCCGCTGGAACTCGGAGCGGACGGTCGACAGGTCCCGGTAGAGCGCCCGGCGGGCCCGCAGCCGGGCGCTCCGGTCGGGCCGCTCCCCGCCCGCGAACGCGAGGGCCACGTAGTCGGCGGTGTCGGAGACGGCGTCCGCGAGCCGGTCCCCGATCCGGGTGTGCCAGGACTCGGGCCAGAGCAGGTAGCCGGCGACGAGGGCGATCCCGCAGCCGACGAGCGAGTCGTAGAGGCGGGGCAGGACGAGGCCGAAGCCCTGGTGGTTGAGGACGTCGGAGAGCAGCAGGATCACCGGGGTGACGGCCGCCGTCTGGAAGGCGTACCCCTTCGCGGAGAACGCCGGGATCAGGGCCGCGAGCACCGCCGTCACGGGCACGTCCCACCAGCCGCGGGGCACCTCGGCGAGGACGAGGGCGGCCAGGAGGAGGCCGAGGGCGGTCCCGAAGGCGCGCAGCACGGCCCGGGAGAAGACCGAGCCGAAGTCGGGCTTCATGACGAACGTGACGGTGAGGGCGACCCAGTACGAGCGGGGCACGGCGACCAGCGACACCAGGGCCTGGGCGAGACCGATGCAGAGCGCGAGCCGCAGGCCGTAGCGCCAGGACGCGCCGGAGAGGAGGACGGCGCGGGTGGTGCGGCGGAGCCGGACGCGGAGCGCGGCGGGCCGGCCGAGCCGGTCGTCGGCGTCGTGGCGCTCGGGGTCCGTCTCGCGGACGACGCTCGCCGCGTGCCGCAGCGCGTGGTCGACGGCCTTCTCCGAGGGCCGCTCCGGGGCGGGCAGGTCCGGGTCGGGGACGTCGGAGCGGCCCTCCGCGACGGCGTCCGCGAGGTCCCGCACGGCCGCCGGGACCTCCGGAGGCTGCGGGCCGACGATCCGGGACCGCAGATGGGCGGCGGGCGCGGCCTCGACCAGCGGGACGACGACGTTGAGCCGCGCGAGCAGCCGGACCGGGGCGGCGGCGCGGCCGTGCTGCCGGGCCCGGCGGGCCAGGACCAGGTCGTACGCGTGGTCGAGGGCGGCGGTGACGGCCTGCCGCCGCTCGTCGTACGCGAAGGTGCCGGCGGCCTCGTAGAGGTCGGCGACCGCCCGGTAGGTGGCGGCGACGGCGGCCCGCTCGGGGGCGGCGCGGCGCAGCGGCCAGCCGAGGAGGGTGAGGGCGAGGACGACGAGGCCGCCCAGGCCGAGCAGCAGCGGGGCCGTCCACCAGGGGTCGGGCATGGGCAGGCCCGCGCCGACGACGGCGTTCAGGAGCAGGAGGAGGCCGGAGACGGAGGCGACCGCGCCGATCGAGGAGATCATCCCGGAGACCAGCGCGACGCAGGTGAGGACGGCGACGGCGGCCCAGCCGTGCCCGAAGACGAGGGTGCCGAGGGTGACGCCGACGGCCCCGAAGAGCTGCGGCACGGCGATGTTGAGGACCCGCATCCGGTAGGCGTCGGCGGTGTCCCCGATGACCCCGGACAGGGCGCCCATCGACACCAGCGCCCCGTACGCGGGCCGGTCGAGTGCCAGGCCGGCGGCGAGCGGCGCGGACAGGGCGACGGCGGCGCGCAGGACGGCGGCCCACGGGACCGGCGCGGGCGCGGGCCGCATCCCGGCGGTCAGCCAGGCGGGCGGGGCGAGCCGTCCGGCTCCTCGGGATCGCGCCATGTCCCCCAACGTACTGGCGGGACGTCCGCGCGGCCCGGCGAGGTCACACGGGTTCGGTCCGGGCGGGGAGCGGTCACACGGGCCCTATCCGGGCGGGGCGTGGTCGCATGGGTTCTGTCCGGGCGGGGCGTGGTCACACGGGCCCTGTCCAAGCGGTGAGCGGTCGGATGGGCTCTGTCCTGGCGGGCGTGGTCGCACGGGTTCGGTCCGGGCGGTGAGCGGTCACACGGGCCCTGTCCGGGCGGGGCGTGCTCGCATGGGCCCTGTCCGGGCGGTGAGCGGTCACGTGGCCTCGGTCCGGGCGGTCCGCCAGGCCGGGCGCGGGTCCGAGCCGGGGCTCGTCCGGTACTCCGTGCCCCGGACGATCCGGCCGTCGCGGACGGTCCGGAGCGACACCGCGCGGAACGTCCCGACGCCCTCGTGCGGGACCTCGACCCCGGAGACGGCCTCGCCGTCCCGGGCCACGATCCGCAGCACCCGGATCGACCAGCCCCCGGGGTGCTCGCGGTCCACCGCGACGTGGTCGTCCCGGGCCACGATCCGCTCGCCGCCGACCGGCCGCTCGACGACGGCGTCCTCCGCGAACAGGGCGGCCGGGCCGTCCCGGTCCCGCGCCCGCATCCGCTCCCACGGCGCCCCGACCACGTCCGACGCTTCCGTACCCGTCGACTCCATGCCGGGCACTCCGCCGGAGGGTTCCGGCAACCGGCCTTCCACGGATGCTCAGTTGCGGTACGACTCCACCTCGGCCGCCGGGCGGAGGGTCGCCGTGTCGGGGTCCTCGCCGAACTCCTCCTTGGCGCGGCGCTGGCGCAGCAGGTCCCAGCACTGGTCGAGGCGCACCTCCAGGGCGGCCAGGCGGGCGCGCTCCTCGGGCAGGAGGCCGCCGGTGCGCTGCCGCAGGGCGCGCTCCTCCTCGACCAGGGCGCCGATGTCGTCCAGGATCTCCTCGTTGTCCATGCCTTCCAGCGTGGCCGATCAGCGCTCTCCCCGCAGGTCGAGATCGGCGAGGACGGCCCGGTGGTCGGTGTCGCCGAGGTCGAGGAAGCGGACGTCGTCCACGCTGAACTCGTCGCTGACCAGGACGTGGTCGATCTGCACGTACGGCGGGATCGGGCCCTCCACGGGCCAGGTGGCGGCGCGGCTCTTCCCCGCCGCCCAGGCCGCGTCCCGCAGGCGCCCGTCCCTGAGGACGGCGCGGAAGGCGGCGTGGTCCTGGGAGGCGTTGAAGTCCCCGGCGATCAGCGTCGGGCCCGTGCGCAGGGCGGCGAAGTCCCGGACGCGGCCCAGCTCCCGCTTCCACACGTCCACCTGGCCCGGCAGCGGCGGCATCGGGTGGGCGAGCTGGACGCGCACGGAGCGCCCGGCGATCCCGGCCGTGGCGCCCGGCATCCCCATGGTCGCCGGGATCGTCCGCCGGTCGCGCAGCGGATGGGCGCTGAGCAGCACGGAGCCCTCCGAGCCGTCGGCCTCGACGGAGGCGTGGTGGGGGAGTTCGGCCGCGAAGGCCGTGGTGAGGGCGCGTCCGCAGGCGCGGTCGCACTCGGAGACGTACACCAGGTCGGGGCGCTCGCGCCGGACGGCGGCGATCAGCGCGTCCGTGGCCCGGCCGAACTCGACGTTGGCGGCGAGGACGCGGACCCGGGCGACGGGGAGGCCGTGGCCGACGGTGGTCCACGTCGTGTACGGCAGGGAGCTCCAGGCGGTGGCGGCGAGGACGACGACGGCGGTGAGGGCGAGGCCCCGGCGGCGGGCGACGGCGGCCAGGAGCAGGCCGAGTCCGGCGGGGACGGTCAGCCAGGGGAGGAAGGAGAGCAGCTGCGGGACGGGCGTGATCCCGTCCGTGTCGAGCAGGCGGCAGGCGGTGACCAGGGCGGGCACGGCGAGCAGCAGCCCACCCGCCCGCGCGGCCGCCCGCCCGGGCCGCGGAAAGGGGTCCGTGACGGCGCCCGTCACGACGGGTCCGGCCAGGGGCTTCGGCCCGGACGACGGCTTCGGCGCGGCGGCGGGAACGGGGTCGGAGTCCACGCCGTTCAGTCTCGCAGGACGGCCCCGGCGGACGGGGCCCGTCCCCGGGTGCCGTACCCCGGGTCCGCACCTCCCCGGAGCCCGTACCCCCCCGCCCCCTCAGTGCCGCAGCGCCCGACCGATCTCCGCCTCCGTCACGCCCGAGAGCTGACGGTTGCTGCGGGCCGTGCCGGTCTTGGACTCGCCCGGGGCCACGGCGTCGACGTTCAGGACGACGGAGTCGAGCAGTTCGCCCTCGCCGTCGCGGAAGTGGACCAGGACCGTGTAGTCGGCGGCGGCGTCCTTCGGGTTGGTCGCGGTGATCTCCGCGACCGTCCGGTCGCCGTCGGCGCGCGGCTCCCCGGCCTTCACGTCGGCCTTGGCGTCCACCCCGTCCCTGACCTCGTTCATCTTCCGCTCGGCGGCCGAGGCGACCGCGGCCGTCGCCGAGGAGACGACACCGCCGGCCGCGTCCTCGGCGGCGTCGCAGCCGGTGGTGAGGGCGAGCGCCCCGGCGAGGGCCAGGGCGGCGCCGGCGGTGCGTCCCACGGCCCTCAGTACCTCTCGTCGGGGCCGTACGCCTCGTCCGTGGCCAGCGCCCAGATCACGAAGATCGAGACGGCCATGGAGAAGAGCGACCACCACGGCTGGTAGGGCAGGAAGAGGAAGTGGAACAGGACGTTGAGGGAGGCGAGCGTGATGCCCGCGACCCGGCCCCACTCGGCGCCCTTGAGGATGCCGTAGCCGGCGATCACGAGGACCACGCCCAGGATCAGGTGGATCCAGCCCCAGGTGGTGAGGTCGAACTTGAAGACGTAGTCGCCGACGCGGGTGTAGACGTCGTCCTCGGCGATGCCGGCGATGCCCTGGAAGACGTCCATGAAGCCGGTGACCAGCATGAGGACACCGGCGAAGAGGGTGCCGCCGGAGGCCCAGGCACCGGCGGTGCTCTGCTTGCGGGGCGGCGCTGCGTTCGGGTTGCGGGGCGGCGCTGCGTGCTGGCCGTGACTCTGGCCCGGACGCGCGGTCCCGTCGTCGTTCTGGCTCATGGACCCATCGTGGGAGCGTTCGCACGCCGGCGAACCCTCAAGCGGTCCGTTCGAGTGAACGCAGGAACGCCTCCAGGGCCGCGTCGAACTCCTCCGGCCGCTCCAGATTGGGCAGGTGCGCGGCCCGCTCGACCACCACGAGCGTGGAGCCGGGGATCAGCGCGTGCGTCTCCTCCGCGTCGGAGACCGGGGTGTACGTGTCGTCCCGGCCGACCACGACCAGCGCGGGCACGGTGGCGGCGGCCAGCGACTCCCGGTAGTCGGGCCGCTCGGCCCGGCCCCGCAGGGCGGCGGCCGCCGCGACCGGGTCGGTGGCGCACATCATGCGGTGCACGTGGGGCGCGGCGTGCGTGTTGTACGGGGCGATCATCCGGTCCAGCACCTCGTCCGCGTACCCCCGCATGCCCTCGGCGAGGAGCCGGTCGGCCATGGCGTTCCGGGCCGCTCTCCCCTCCTCGGTCTCGGCGGCGGGGAAGGTGTCCGCGAGGACCAGGCCCCGGACGCGCCCGGGGTGCCGGCGGTGGAACTCCATGGCGATCTGGCCGCCCATGGAGAGGCCCGCGACGACGCAGTCCTCGACGCCGAGGTGGTCGAGGAGGGCGGCCAGGTCCTCCGCGAAGACGTCGAGGCCGACGGCCTTCGCATCCGTCGCGAGCGGGGTGGACCCGTAGCCGCGCAGGTCGGGGGCGATCACCCGGTGCGTACGGGAGAAGCGGTCGAGCTGGGGCCCCCACATGGTGCGGTCGAAGGGGTGGCCGTGGACGAGGAGGAGGACGGGGCCGGAGCCCCGGTCCTCGTAGGACGTCTCGGCGGTGACTGTTCGGGAGACGGGCATGGCGGCAGACTAAGGGCTGTCCCGTAACTCAGGACGAAGACCAGTGGGGCATCACAGGCCGATCCACTTGTCCGGTTGCGCCCCGACTCGCGGCCTCGACTGGAGTCGGTCTAAACGGGTCGAACCGGACGCCGGCAGGCGGCATCTGGAGTTACGGGACAGCTCTAAGTGAACGGCGCCACCTCGCACGAATAAGAGTGCACCGCCCGCTCCAGCGGACGTCGCGTCCCTCGCACGGATCATATTGCTGTAGGATCCATCCGCGATTTGAAATGCACAGGACGAGTGCATCCGGTTCTCATGCGTGCTGCAATGCAGCCAGTGGCTACTTATCGCATTCCTTCGGCTAATTTCTGGGGAGAGTATAATGAGAGATTCGCTACGTCGCATGCTGCGGGGGGCGAGCATTCTCGTAGCTTTGGTGGCGAGTCTGCTTGTAGGTACACAGCCTGCCTTCGCGTCGGCTAATTGGCAGGAGGTCAAGACCAACTCCAACTGGCATTGCGGCGACACGGAATCAGTGGGCGCGGAGCGCGGGTTCAAGGCTCAGACCTGTATCGTGGCAAACTCGAGCGGTTATGCTCAGCAGGTGGTCGTGGTCTCGAACTTTTCCGGCTACGCCGTCTGGCTCGATGCCAGCATTACCGAGCTCAACAAAAAGCTTCCCGCCCATAACTGCAATGGAACTACGTTTCAATCTGGTTTTCAGCGGGCCTGTCTTGGGCAGAGCGTCTACGTAGGCTGCAATGGGACGAACCTTTACTCCTGGAGCAATGTCGAAATAAGCGGCTACACGAAGCAAACGGCTGAAGCCGTTCACAGGCACTACTGCTAAACACTGGTGTTGGCTGGGATTCCACAAAACGCGCGCTGTTCATTGCGGAGTGGCAAGTGGTACAGCAGCGCCGAACCGCTCGCTCCGCCACGGAGAGTCCGCCTTCTCCTCGGTCGGCGCCGGCTCGTCGGCCTTCCCCTCGCGAGCGGGAACCAGGACGCGAGGGCACCGGTGGCGGGCGACAGCTCGCTTCCCCGCTACTGACCGAAGGGCCCGGATCCGCCCGGGCCCTTCGCCATGTCCCAGAACCCCGCACCGCTCCCGCACCCTGCCGCACGGTCACAGCGCGGCGCCCGGCCACCTTCACCTCGAACCGGCCCGGGCCGCACTCGCGCACCAGACAGATCTCCAGCCGGCACGCATTCCCACCACCCCGGCACCATCGAGCTAGATCGGCAGGCCGATCACCCCCCACCCCCTGCGCTCCGCCTCGCCGACCACCTCCGCCCAGCCGCGCACCAGCTCGGCGAACTCCTCAAACCCGGCGATCCACTGCCCCGGCTCCCGCCCCGCCAGCTCCCCGTACGACACCCGCAGCCCCTCCAGCCCGGACGCGGCCCCGCACCAGCTCCGCCACAGCCGCGCCACCGTCTCCGGGCCGCGCACGATCACCGGCCCGGACCGCCACAGCCCCTCCAGCGAGGGGAACACCCCGGGGTCGACCTGCTCGGCATCGACGTCGGCCCGCGGCCCCCACCAGATCAGCCCCTCCAGGAACTCGTCCAGCGCCGCCCGCACCTCACCCCCCACGGCGCCCCGCGCCTTCTCCCAGCCCTCCGCCGCCCAGAAGTGCGGCTCGTACGAGCCGAGCGTGCCCCGAAACTCATACCGCCCCAGCCAGGACCGCTCCGCCGCGGCCGGCCACACCCACCCGTCGACGACATCACCCTCCCCGTCGGCGTCGTCGTTCCCGTACGCCGCCTCCTGCACCACCCGCAGCCGGTCCTGCGCGGGCACCTGAACCAAGCGCGCCCAGTCCACAACCAGAACCGTGGTGTCCACACCCATGTGGCGATGCTACTGATCTTTTCGTTAGTTGGGTGGGGTTGGTGGGTGGAGGGTGAGGCCGGTGTGGGCGAGGAAGGACCAGGGCAGCTGCGGGTTGTCGTCGATCCGGTGGATGCCCTGTTCGGTGGCGTCGGCAACGTCGGCGAGGTGGTCGCCGGCGAGGTTGGCGAGTTCGCGTTTTTTCAGCGAGGACCACAGCAGTTCCACCGGGTTGAGCTCAGGTGCGTAGGCGGGTAATCGCTCCAGGGAGAGCCAGTCTTGCTCGGCGACCCATGCCCGCATGACCCGGCTCCAATGGGCTGACAGCCCGTCCCGGACCAGCACCACCCGCTCACCGTTGTAGAACGTCTTCATCTGCTCCAGGACCTCGATGAACCCGGCGGTGTCGTAGCTGCCGGGCTTGAGGTGAAAGCACAACCGTGGCCCCTGCCCGGGAACAGCGGCGTGGTAACCCAAGGCACCGGCCATGGAAGCACGCTTCCAGTTCAGCCGGTGCCGCAGAAGAGGCGTGTGGCCGCGGGGCGCATAGGTGCGGCGGACCTGCGGCGACAATGAGACGCCTGATTCGTCGGGGAAGACGATCCAGGCACGTGTGTTCACCGCCCTTTTTTGATCCGTGGCCACTCGTGCGCGATCCAGCGGGCGATCTCGGATTCGTTCCTTTCCACCGCCCGCCGCTCGGGACGCTGCAGACTCCACCCCAGCCGGCCGGTCAGCAGCCGCCACACCGACGCCCTCGACAGGACCACTCCAGTCACCCGCTCGACGACCAGACCGACTCGTTCCAGAGTCCACAGGTCAGCCTCGAAACCGTGTGCCTGGGCACCTTGCTCGAGTGCGGTCCGCACCCGCTCGACCTGGGCATCGTCCAGCTTGGGCGGACGACCGCTGGCCGGACGCCGACGCAACCCGCCGGCGCCACCTTCCTCCCAGACCCGCCTCCACCGCCGCACGCTCTCCTC
Source organism: Streptomyces bikiniensis (assembly GCA_000716465.1). Lineage (GTDB taxonomy): Bacteria > Actinomycetota > Actinomycetes > Streptomycetales > Streptomycetaceae > Streptomyces > Streptomyces bikiniensis. The sequence goes on along the minus strand of JNWL01000011.1, from coordinate 216,530 downwards.
GCCGACCCCGAGCATCCGCGCGATCTCGGCACCCGAACGCCCCTGCTCGAACAACTCGGCCGCCCGCACACGCCGGGCCTCAGCCAACTGCGGCCGGGTCAAAGGAGGAACCAGGGGTGAAGGCTTGAAAGACACCGCACCAGGATCCCGCCAACGAGACCGTCATACCCACGGAACTAACGAAAAGATCAGTAAGGGCCGTCCCGTAACTCAGGACGAGGGCAGGTGGGTCACCAGATGCAGATCGGCTCGTCCAGTTGCGCCCCGGCTCGTGCCTCCACTGGAGTCAGAGGCAAGCAGGGCGAACCGGACACTGACAGGCGGTGGCTGGAGTTACGGGACAGCCCTTAGGCAGCGCCGACTCCCCGGTGCAATGAAGAAATTCGCCCTCGCTGCAAGGGGCGCGACGGAGGAGGGGTGCCCGTGGAGGAGTGCCGGAGGGTCGCGGACCGCGTCGACGCGGCCGTACGGGACGGCCGGCCGCGGCCCGGCGACCGGCTGCCGGCCCCGTTGATCCACTTGCGGCGCGCCGGTCGCGGGTGTGCCCTGGAGGGTGCGGGAACCAAGGGGCGAGCGGCGCCGCGCGCGCCGGAGACGTAGGGAGCTCCTGCCATGGCCGCACACGCAGCGGTCTCCGGCGACCGACGCCGGATCAGTGCGCCCGGCCGGGTCGGCCCGGCCACGATCGGTGTCCCGTACGGCCTCTGCGCGACGACGGTCGCCCGCCACGGCGGCCCCGCCGCCCTGAACCGGCTGTGGCTCGGCCTCGCGGCCTTCGCGGTCACCACGGTCGCCGCCCACTGCTCCTTCCCCACCCACGAGGACGCGGCGGGCCGCCCCGCGCCCCACTGACCGGAGCCCCGCCGAAGAGGACACCGGGGACGACGGAGGAACCGCATGACCGACCTCGCCATCGAGACCGAGGGCCTGGTCAAGGTCTTCGGCACCAACCGGGCCGTGGACGGCGTCGACCTGCGCGTCCCCGCCGGGACCGTCTACGGGGTCCTCGGCCCCAACGGCGCCGGCAAGACGACCGTCGTCAAGATGCTCGCCACCCTGCTCCGCCCGGACGGCGGCCGGGCCGGCGTCTTCGGCAAGGACGTCGTCGAGGACGCCGACGCCGTCCGCGGGCGGGTGAGCCTCACCGGCCAGTACGCGTCCGTGGACGAGGACCTGACCGGCACGGAGAACCTGGTCCTCCTCGCCCGGCTGCTCGGCCACTCCCGGCCCGCCGCCCGCGAGCGCTCCGCGCAGTTGCTCGCGGCGTTCGGCCTGGAGGAGGCCGCCGACCGGCAGATCAAGAACTACTCGGGCGGCATGCGGCGCCGCATCGACATCGCCGCGTCCATCCTCAACACCCCGGACCTGCTCTTCCTGGACGAGCCGACCACCGGCCTCGACCCGCGCAGCCGCAACCAGGTCTGGGACATCGTCCGCGCGGTGGTCGCCCAGGGCACCACCGTCCTGCTGACCACCCAGTACCTGGACGAGGCGGACCGGCTGGCCTCCCGGATCGCCGTCATCGACCACGGCAAGGTGATCGCGGAGGGCACCAAAGGCGAGCTGAAGGCCTCGGTCGGCTCGGGCTCGGTGCACGTACGGCTCCGGGACCCCGGGCGGCGGCACGAGGCCGAGCGCGTCCTGCGCGGCGCGCTGCGGGCCGCCGTGCAGCTCGACCCGGACCCGGTGGCGCTCACCGCCACCGTCGACGGCCACGGGACGGACCTCGGCGCCGCCGAGCAGGCGGCACGGGTGCTCGCGGAGCTGGCGCGGGCCGGGATCACGGTCGACAGCTTCGCGCTCGGGCAGCCCAGCCTGGACGAGGTGTTCCTGGCGCTGACGGACGGGGCTCCGGTGGGCGAGAAGGACACGGCGGAAGGGAAAGGACCGGTGGACGGGAAAGGACCGGCGGGCGGGAAAGGACCGGCGGGCGGGAAAGGACCGGCGGGCAGGACAAGGCCGGCGGACGGGAAAAGCACGGCGGACGGGAAAGGACCGACGGCATGACCACCGTCTCCACCGGCAAGGACACGCGCACGGCCGACCCCGACTTCGAGGCCCCCCGCGCGGAGGAGCTCGCGGAACTGCTCGTGAGGCGGACCCGCCCGCCCCGCCCCGGCGCGCTCTCCGCCTCGATGACGTTCGGCTGGCGGGCCATGCTGAAGATCAAGCACGTGCCGGAGCAGCTGTTCGACGTGACGGCGTTCCCGATCATGCTGGTGCTGATGTACACGTACCTCTTCGGGGGCGCGCTGGCCGGCTCGATCTCCTCGTACGTCCAGTTCCTGCTGCCCGGCATCCTGGTGATGAGCGTCGTGATGATCACGATGTACACGGGCGTCTCGGTCAACACCGACATCGAGAAGGGCGTCTTCGACCGCTTCCGCACGCTGCCGATCTGGCGCCCGGCGCCGATGGTCGGCTACCTCCTCGGTGACGTCGTGCGCTATCTGATCGCCTCGGCCGTGATGCTGACGGTCGGCGTGATCATCGGCTACCGGCCGGGCGGCGGGCTCCCGGGGGTCCTCCTCGGGATCGCGCTGCTCCTGGTGTTCTCGTTCTCCTTCTCGTGGATCTGGACCATGTTCGGCCTGCTGCTGCGCAGCGAGAAGTCCGTCATGGGCGTCTCGATGATGGTGATCTTCCCGCTGACCTTCCTGTCGAACGTCTTCGTCGACCCGAGGACCATGCCGGGCTGGCTCCAGGCCTTCGTGAACAACAACCCGGTCACCCACGTCGCGAGCGCGGTCCGCGAACTGATGGCGGGCGGCTGGCCGGGCGTGGACGTCGCCTGGTCCCTGGGCTGGTCGGCGGTCTTCGTCCTCGTCTTCGGCTGGGTGACGATGCGGCTGTACAACCGCAGGTAGCGGGCGTACGGGAAGCGGCGGTTGACCTTCCCCGCGCGGGAAGGTCCAGCATCGGCGGGGCCGGGCGCCACGGGGCGCCCGGCGGGGGAGGTGGCACGCCGGTGGAACGGCACGGGACGCACGGAACGCACGGGGCGGGCGAACGGCACGGGACGGCCGGAGCGGCCGGGGTACCGGAACCGCTCATGACGATCGGGGAGTTCTCCCGCGCGTCCCGGCTCTCCGCCAAGGCGCTGCGCCGCTACGACGAACTCGGCCTGCTCCCGCCCGCCCGCGTCGACGCGTACACCGGCTACCGGTACTACGCGGCCGCGCAGGTGGAGCGGGCCCGGCTGGTGGCCTGGCTGCGGCGGATCGGGATGCCGCTCGCCGAGGTCCGGGACGTGTGCGCGTTGCACGGCACGGACCCGGGGGCGGCGGCCCGCGCGGTCCGCGCCCACTGGGCCCGGGTCGAGGCCGAGACGGCGGAACGGCGCGGCCTGGCTGCCTCCCTGCTGGACCGACTGGGAGGAAACACCGGTATGGACACCGACACGACGACCACGGCCGTACGGCCCCACGCCCTGCTCGCCGCCGCGCTCTCGGAGCGCGGACGCGTGCGGGAGGCCGACCAGGACCGCGCGCACGCCGGCCCGCGCCTGCTCGCCGTCGCGGACGGTTACGGCGCGGCGGGGGACCTGGCGGCGGAGGCGGCCCTCGCGGCCCTCTCCGCCGTCGGGGGCGCCCCGGCGCCCGGCGGCCGGGCCGGGGACCTGCTCAACGCCCTGGAGGACGCCGTGCACCGTGCGGACGCGGGGGTCGGCGCGGCGGCGCCCGGCTCGGGAACGACCCTGACGGCCGGAGTGTGGACGGGTTCCCGGCTCGCGCTCGCGCACGTGGGCGACGGGCGCGCGTACCTGCTGCGGGACGGGGGCCTCGTGCGCCTCACCCGCGACCACACCGCCGTACAGGCGCGGGTGGACGCGGGCGAACTCGACCCGGCGGAGGCGGCGTCCCATCCGGACCGGGCGCTGCTCCTGCGGGCCCTCGACGGGGCGGAGGACGGGCCCGCGCCCGACCTGAGCCTGCACGAGGGGCGGCCCGGGGACCGCTGGCTGCTGTGCACGGACGGCCTGTCGGCGGTCGTGCCGGAGGCGGAGCTGCACGCCGCCCTGGCGTCCGGCGCGGGCCCGGAGGATACCGCCCGCGCCCTGCTCGCCCTCGCCGACGGGCGGGGCGGCCCGGACAACGCGTCCTGCGTGGTGGCGGACGTGCTGCCGGCGGACAGGCCCTAGACGGGCTGCACGCTCTCGCCGCGGACGACCACGACCGGGCAGGGGGCGTGCTGGGCGACCTGGGTGGAGACCGAGCCGAGGACGGCCGCCCGGAAGCCGCTGTGGCCGCGGTCGCCGACGACGAGGAGGTTCGCGCCCTTCGCCGTGTCCACCAGGGCCTGCGCGGTGTTGCCGCCGATCACCGTGCGGACGGCGTCGGCGGCCGCCTCCGGGGTGAGCGCGTCGGCCAGGGCCTGGTCCAGGATCTGCGCGGCGAGCCGCTCGGGGTCGAACTCCGCCGGTACGCCCGGCATCAGCGTCGCCCAGGAGGCCGGGTACTCCCAGGCGATGACCGCCTCCAGGGAGTCCCCGGTCAGGGCGGCCTGCCCGGCCGCCCACTTCAGGGCCTTCAGGGAAGGCTCCGACCCGTCCACGCCCACCACGATCCTGCCGGCCATCGCCGACCTCCGTCCGTCGTACGGCACATCTGTGCGATCCGCCTCCAACGTAACAAATCGGTTGGACCGGGCGGTCAGTCGAGGCGCAGATCGGCCAGTTGGCGCTCGAACGGCACGACCTCGTCCTCGTCCGCCTCCCGGGCCGGCCGGGCCGCGACCGCGTCCGCGAACTCGTACCCGGCCCGGTCGATCCGGGCGGGCAGGCCCTCCGTGTACTCGTCGCCGCCCGAACCCCAGTCCTCCGAGGCCGCGTAGACGGCGGTCGGGACGGTCAGGGCCCGCAGGTAGGCGAAGAGCGGTCGCAGGGCGTGGTCGAGGACCAGCGAGTGGCGGGCGGTGCCGCCGGTCGCCCCGATCAGGACCGGGACGCCGGTCAGCGCCGTCGGGTCGACCAGGTCGAAGAACGACTTGAACAGACCGCTGTACGAGGCGGTGAAGACCGGGGTCACCGCGATGACGCCGTCCGCGCCGGTCACCGTGTCGATCGCCTCCCGGAGCTTCCCGGAGGGGAAGCCGGTGACGAAGTTGTGGGCGATGTCGACGGCCAGGTCGCGGAGTTCGACCACCTCGACGTCGACGGCGTACTCCTGCTCGGCCAGCCGGTAGCGGGCGGCCCGGAGGAGCCGGTCGGCGAGGAGCCGGGTGGAGGAGGGGCTGCCGAGTCCGGCGGAGACGGCGACCAGCTTGAGCGTGCGCATGACGGTTACGCCTCCTTGGCGGCGGTGACGGCGGGGTGGAGCGGGGCGGTGGCCGGGACGCCGGCCGGGCGCAGGTTCGCGAACTCCTTGCGCAGCACCGGGACGACCTCCTCGCCGAGGATGTCGAGCTGTTCCAGGACGGTCTTCAGGGGCAGTCCGGCGTGGTCGACCAGGAACAGCTGGCGCTGGTAGTCGCCCACGTACTCGCGGAAGGACAGGGTCCGCTCGACGACCTCCTGCGGGGAGCCGACGGTTAGCGGGGTCTCGCGGGCGAACTCCTCCAGGGAGGGGCCGTGGCCGTAGACCGGCGCGTTGTCGAAGTACGGGCGGAACTCCCGTACCGCGTCCTGCGAGTTCTTCCGCATGAAGACCTGGCCGCCGAGGCCGACGATCGCCTGCTCGGGCGTGCCGTGGCCGTAGTGCGCGTACCGCTGCCGGTAGAGCCGGACCATCTTCTCGGTGTGCTGCTTGGGCCAGAAGATGTGGTTCGCGAAGAAGCCGTCGCCGTAGTAGGCGGCCTGCTCGGCGATCTCCGGGGAGCGGATGGAGCCGTGCCAGACGAACGGCGGGACGCCGTCGAGCGGGCGCGGGGTGGAGGTGAAGCCCTGGAGCGCGGTGCGGAACCTGCCCTCCCAGTCGACCACGTCCTCCCTCCACAGCTTGTGGAGCAGCGCGTAGTTCTCGATGGCGAGCGGGATGCCCTGGCGGATGTCCTGGCCGAACCACGGGTAGACCGGGCCGGTGTTGCCGCGGCCCATCATCAGGTCCACGCGTCCGTCCGCGAGGTGCTGGAGGGTCGCGTAGTCCTCGGCGATCTTCACCGGGTCGTTGGTGGTGATCAGGGTCGTGGACGTGGACAGGACCAGGTTCTCCGTGCGGGCGGCGATGTGCCCGAGGAGGGTGGTGGGGGACGACGGGACGAACGGCGGGTTGTGGTGCTCCCCGGTCGCGAAGACGTCGAGCCCGACCTCCTCGGCCTTGAGCGCGATGGCGACGGTGTTCTTGATCCGCTCGTGTTCGGTGGGGGTGCGGCCGGTGGTGGGGTCGGTCGTCACGTCGCCGACGGTGAAGATCCCGAACTGCATCGTGCTCACCTCTCGCGTTGCCGGGTGCCTCTCCCGGTCCCGACTAGTGGTTGAATCTTAAATCATCTCGTCCAACGGCGCGAGCCCCCTCCCTATTCCGGGCCCCGGGGCCTCCCTCCGGGACCCGTACGCCGGAGGGCGTGACCGATCCCGGGACCGCCGGTCCCGCAACCGGATCCGGGACCGCCACCGGGCGCTGGAGAGAGCGCGGCGTGATGCCCCGCGTCTTCGTGTGGGTCTCCGCCACGCACGCCTTCGCCGGCTTCGTCCGGATCCTCTTCTCCGTGGGGCGGAACGCCCGGAAGTGAGCACGGCCACGAGGAAGGGGAGCCCGGGGCTCCCGTAGAGTTCGGCGGCGTGGACGGTACGGGTGTGAACGGTGCGACGGGTGCGATACCGGATGCGTCGGCGGGTGCGGCATCGGGCGCGTCGGCGGGTGCGACATCGGCCGCGCTGCCGGGGGCGGAACCGGCCGCCCCGTCGGGTGGGATAGCGGTCGTCGGGATCGGCGCGGACGGCTGGGGCGGGCTCCCCGAGGCCTCCCGCCGCGTCCTGCGCGCCGCCGAGGTCCTGATCGGCGCCCCCCGCCAGCTCGACCTGCTGCCCGGCGGCGACTGCCCCGGCGAGCGGATCGCCTGGCCCTCCCCCCTCCGCCCGGCCGTGCCCGGCCTGCTCGCCGCCCACGCGGGGCGCGCGATCGCCGTCCTGGCCAGCGGGGACCCCTCCTTCCACGGCATCGGCCGCACCCTCGCGGAGACCGTCGGCGCCGACCGGCTGCGGATCCACCCGCACCCGTCCTCCGTCTCGTACGCCTGCGCCCGGCTCGGCTGGCCCCTGGAGGAGACCGAGACGGTGTCCCTGGTCGCCCGGCCGCTCGCGGCCCTCGCCGTCGTGCTGCACCCCGGGCGCCGGGTCCTGGTCCTCGGTGAGGGCCCGGAGACCCCCGCCCGGGTGGCGTCCCTGCTGTGCGACACCGGCTGGGGCGGCACCCGCATCCGGGTCCTGGAACAGCTCGGCGGCCCCCGCGAGCGGGTCCTCGACGCGACCGCCGAGGCCTGGCCGTACGAGCGGACCGACGCGCTCCACGTCCTCGCGCTCGACTGCGTGCGCGACCCCGACGCGCTGCGGCTCGGCGCCGCGCCGGGCCTGCCGGACGAGGCGTACGAGCACGACGGGCAGCTCACCAAGCGGTACGTGCGCGCCGCCACCCTCGCCGCGCTCGCCCCGGCCCCCGGCGAACTCCTCTGGGACGTCGGCGGCGGCTCCGGCTCCCTCGGCATCGAGTGGATGCGGACCCACCGCGCCTGCCGGGCCGTCGCGATCGAGAAGGACCCCGAGCGGGCCGCCCGCATCGCCCGCAACGCCGACGCGCTCGGCGTCCCGGCCCTGAAGGTCGTCACCGGCCCTGCCCCCGAGGCCCTGGCGGGCCTCCCCACTCCGGACGCGGTCTTCGTCGGCGGCGGCCTGACCGCCCCCGGCCTGCTCGCGGCCTGCTGGGACGCGCTGCCCGCCGGCGGCCGGCTCGTCGCCAACACCGTCACGCTCGAATCCGAGGCGCTGCTCGCCGAGGCCCACCGCCGCCACGGCGGGGAACTCGTCCGGCTCGCGGTCGCCACCGCCGTCCCCGTGGGCGGCTTCACCGGCTGGCGGCAGGCGATGCCGGTCACGCAGTGGTCCGTCACGAAGCGGCCCGCCACGGAGGGGTCCGTCACGAAGCGGCCCGCCACGGAGGGGTCCGCTACGGAAGGGTCCGTCACGAAGCGGCCCGCCACGGAGGGGGCCGACACGCAGCGATCCGTCACACAGCGGTCCGACACCCGGCGGCCCGTCACGAAAGGTTCTGAAGAGGGATGACCGTCTACTTCATCGGCGCGGGCCCCGGCGCGGCCGATCTGATCACCGTGCGCGGCGCGCGGACCCTGGCGACGTGCGGGGTCTGCCTCTACGCCGGCTCCCTCGTCCCCGTCGAGCTGCTGGCCGAGTGCCCGCCGGACGCGCGGCGCGTCGACACGGCCCGGATGGACCTGGACGGGATCGTCGCGGAGATCGCCGCCGCCCACGAGGCGGGGCAGGACGTGGCCCGGCTGCACTCCGGGGACCCGTCGGTGTTCAGCGCGGTCGCGGAGCAGATGCGCCGCCTGGACGCGCTCGGCATCCCGTACGAGGTCGTCCCCGGCGTCCCGGCCTTCGCGGCGGCGGCCGCCGCGCTCAAGCGGGAGCTGACCGTCCCCACGGTCGGCCAGACCGTCATCCTGACCCGGATCGCCCAGCAGGCCACCCCGATGCCGGAGGGCGAGGACCTGGCGACCCTGGGCCGCAGCGGCGCCCTGCTCGTCCTCCACCTGGCCGCCCGCTACGTCGACCGGGTCGTCGCCGAGCTGGTCCCCCACTACGGCACGGACTGCCCGGCCGCCGTCGTCGCGATGGCCAGCCGCCCCGACGAGGTCGTCCTGCGCGGCACCCTGGACGACATCGCGGAGCAGACGAAGGCGGCCGGGATCACGAAGACGGCCGTCATCATCGTCGGCCGCACCCTCGCGGCCTCCGAGTTCCGCGACAGCCACCTGTACGACCCGGCCCGCGACCGCCACGCCTGCTGACGACCGCGCACGCGGAGGGCGACCGGACCACGCGGAGGGCGACCGGTCCACGCGGAGGGCGACCGGTCCACGCGGAGGGCGACCGGTCCACGCGGGAAGCGACCGGCACACACGCGGAGGGGCCCCGGGGAGATCCCCGGGGCCCCTCCGTCACGACCACTCGGCTCAGGTGTTCGGCCGCTTGCCGTGGTTCGCGCCCTTCTTCTTCCGGGCCCGCCGCTTGTTGCCACGCTTCGACATGAGACTCCCTCTCGGTCGCTCGGTCGGGTGTTCGCCGCCAAGCCTAGGGGCGGGCCCCGGGCGCCGCATGTCGGCACGTGGGACCCCGCCGCGTAGGGAGATCACGGCCCGGGAATCCGGTCGGCGGCCCCCGCGGGTCCTCGCCGCCGTCGCGGCGGGCGAGTCCGTCACCGCCGCCGAGAACGGCGTCGCCGTCGCACGCGCGGTGCCGACCGGGGCCGAGGCGCCCCCCGGGGCGGCAGGATCCCGGCCGCGAGAGCGGCCCCCGCCCTACGCCCCCGGCCCCCGCACCGACGACCGCCCCACCACCGTCCCCGCGCGGTCGACGCAGATCACGTCCACCGCGACCGGGGCGCCGCGCAGGACCGTCAGGGACTCGTCGCGGGCGCGGGCGGCCACCAGGTCGCCGAGGGGGACGCCGGCGGCCTCGCAGAGGCGGAGGGCGGCCAGGCCCGTGTTCGCGGCGGCGATCTCCGCCGCCAGCGCCTCGGACGCGCCGCCCGTGAGGGCCAGGTCCGCCAGGAAGCCCTTGTCGACCTGGGAGCGGGCCGAGTGCAGGTCCAGGTGGCCGGCGGCCAGCTTGGAGAGCTTCGCGAAGCCGCCGCAGACCGTCAGCCGGTCCACCGGGTGGCGGCGGACGTACTTGAGGACCGCGCCCGCGAAGTCGCCCATGTCGAGCAGGGCGATCTCCGGCAGGTCGTACAGGCCCGTCACCGTCCGCTCCGAGGTCGAGCCGGTGCAGCCGGCGACGTGCGTGAGGCCGCCCGCGCGGGCCACGTCCACGCCCCGGCGGATGGAGTCGATCCAGGCCGAGCAGGAGTACGGGACGACGATCCCGGTCGTGCCGAGGATCGACAGTCCGCCGAGGATGCCGATCCGGGGGTTCCAGGTGGAGCGGGCGATCTCGGCGCCGCCGTCGACGGAGATCGTGACCTCGACGTCGCCCGTGCCGCCGTGCGCGGCGGCGACCCGCGCCACGTGCTCGCGCATCAGCTGCCGGGGCACGGGGTTGATCGCCGGCTCGCCCACGTCGAGCGGCAGGCCCGGCAGGGTGACCGTGCCGACGCCCTCGCCCGCCCGGAAGACCACCCCGGAGCCCGGCGGCAGGAGCCGTACCGTCGAGCGGATCACGGCCCCGTGGGTGACGTCCGGGTCGTCGCCCGCGTCCTTCACCACCGCCGCCATGGCCGTGTCCCCGGCGTGCTCCTCGGCCGTGAGCGCGAACGACGGCGTCTGCCCCTTCGGCAGCGTGATCGTCACCGGGTCCGGGAAGTCCCCGGTCAGGAGGGCCGTGTACGCGGCCGTCGTCGCCGCCGTCGCACAGGCACCGGTCGTCCAGCCCGGGCGCAGACCGGTGTGCTTGAGTTGGGCCTCGCGCCCGCCGCCTGAACTCACGAAGGGGCTCCTGTGCACGTACTCATTCTCGGCGGGACCACCGAGGCCCGCGCCCTCGCGGGACTGCTCCACCCCCGCGTCCGGGTCACCAGCTCGCTCGCGGGGCGGGTCGCCCGGCCCCGGCTGCCCGAGGGCGAGGTCCGGATCGGCGGCTTCGGCGGGGCGGACGGGCTCGCGGCCTGGCTGGGGGAGCACGCGGTGGACGCGGTCATCGACGCCACCCATCCCTTCGCCGAGCGGATCAGCTTCAACGCGGCCCGGGCGGCCGCCACCGCCCATGTTCCCCTGCTCGCGCTCCGCCGTCCCGGCTGGGTCCCGGGGGCGGGCGACGACTGGCGCGACGCGGGCTCCCTGGCGGAGGCCGCCACCGCCCTCGACGGCCTCGGGGACCGCGTCTTCCTCACCACCGGCCGCATGGGCCTGGCCGTCTTCGCCGACCGCCCGGAGTGGTTCCTGGTCCGCTCGGTCGACGCCCCCGAGGCCCCGGTGCCGGCCCGCGCCGAGATCCTTCTCGACCGGGGCCCCTTCACCCTCGACGGCGAACGCGAGCTGCTGCGCCGCCACCGCATCGACGTCCTCGTCACCAAGGACAGCGGCGGCACGGCCACCGCCCCGAAACTGACCGCCGCCCGCGAGGCCGGCATCCCGGTCGTCGTCGTCCGCCGCCCCCCGGTCCCGGAGGGCGTACGGACGGCGACGACGCCCGAGGAGGCCGCCGCCCTGGTGCTCGGGTACTGAGTCCCGGGGCCTGTCCGGCGGATCAGGGTCGGACAGGCCCTAGCCGTACCGGCGCGGCGTCCACGTGATCGTGCGGCCGTCGCCGCGCTCCACCGCCCGGGTCTGCGAGGAGCCGATCAGGAGGAGGGTGCGCATGTCGACCTCGGAGGGGTCCAGGGTCTTCAGGGTCAGGACCCGGACCGACTGCTCGGGGCCGCCGACGTCGCGGGCGACGACCACCGGGGTGTCGGGGGAGCGGAGTTCCAGGAGGAGGTCGCGGGCGGCCGCCACCTGGTGGGTGCGGGACTTCGAGCCCGGGTTGTACAGGGCGATGACCAGGTCCGCGCCGGCCGCCGCGCGCAGCCGGTCCGCGATCACGTCCCAGGGCTTGAGCCGGTCGGAGAGCGAGATCGTCGCGTAGTCGTGGCCGAGCGGGGCGCCCGCCGCCGCCGCGGCCGCGTTGGCGGCGGTCACGCCCGGCAGGACCCGTACGGGAACGTCCGCGTACTCCGGTTCCGACGCCACCTCCAGGACCGCCGTCGCCATCGCGAAGACGCCCGGGTCGCCGCCCGAGACGACCGCGACCCGGTGCCCGCGCCGGGCCAGGTCGAGGGCGAACTCGGCGCGCTCCGACTCCACCTTGTTGTCGGAGCCGTGCCGCCGCTGCCCGGGGCGCAGCACCGGCACCCGGTCCAGATAGGTGGTGTAGCCGACCAGGTCGTCCGCGTTCAGCAGGGCGCCGCGCGACTCCGGCGTCAGCCAGGGCGCGCCCGCCGGGCCCGTGCCGACCACGACGACCTCGCCCCGCTCCCGTACCGGCGGCTCCTCGTCGACGCGGGAGGGCAGCACGGCCACCGAGAAGTACGGGACGGACCCCGGGTCCACGTCCGCCAGGCGCTCCGTCCGCTCGCCCGCCATGAACGCCCGCTCCACGTACCGCGCGTCCTCCAGGCGGCCCGCCCGCTCCAGGGCCCGCCGCACGGTGGGGAAGGTGCGGCCCAGCTTCATCACGACCGCCGAGTCCGTGCCCGCGAGCCGGGCCGTCAGCTCGTCCTCCGGCAGCGTGCCCGGGACGATCGTCAGGACCTCCTCCGCCTCGCACAGCGGCTCCCCGAGCCGGGCGGCGGCGGCGCTCACCGAGGTGACGCCGGGGATGACGGTCGTGTCGTAGCGGTGCGCGAGCCGCTTGTGCATGTGCTGGTACGAGCCGTAGAAGAGCGGGTCGCCCTCGGCGAGGACCGCGACCGTGCGGCCCGCGTCCAGGTGGGCGGCGAGCCGGGCCGCCGCCTCCTCGTAGAAGTCGTTCAGGGCGCCCCGGTAGCCGCCGGGGTGGTCCGTGGTCTCCACCGTGAGCGGGTACACCAGGCGCTCCTCGACGTGGTCCTCGCGCAGGTGGGGGGCCGCGATCGAGCGGGCGATGGAGCGCCCGTGGCGGGCCGAGTGGTAGGCGACCACGTCGGCGGACGCGATGGCCTTCACGGCGGCGAGGGTCAGGAGCTCCGGGTCGCCGGGCCCGAGCCCCACGCCGTACAGCTTGCCGACGGTGTTTCCGGCCGGGGTCCCGGTCACTGCTGGATCTCCGCTTCGTGCGCGAGGGCGTTGATCGCGGCGGCCGTCATGGCGCTGCCGCCGCGCCGGCCCCGGACGACGAGGTGGTCGAGGCCGAGGGTGTTGGCGGCGAGGGCGTCCTTGGACTCGGCGGCGCCGATGAAGCCGACCGGTATGCCGAGGACGGCGGCGGGCCTGCCCGCCCCCTTCGCGACCATCTCCAGGAGGTGGAAGAGGGCGGTGGGCGCGTTGCCGACGGCCACGACGGAGCCTTCGAGGCGGTCCCGCCACAGCTCCAGGGCTGCGGCGGAGCGGGTGGTGCCCAGCTCGGCGGCCAGGGCCGGGACGGCCGGGTCGGAGAGCGTGCAGACCACCTCGTTGTCGGCGGGCAGCCGCTTGCGGGTGACGCCGCTGGCGACCATCTGCGCGTCGCAGAGGATCGGCGCGCCCGCCCGGAGCGCGGCGCGGGCGCTCGCGACGACGCCCGGCGAGTACGCGATGTCCTGGACGAGGTCCGTCATGCCGCAGGCGTGGATCATCCGGACCGCCACCTGGGCGACGTCGGCGGGCAGGCCCGTGAGGTCCGCCTCGGCGCGGATCGTGGCAAAGGAGCGGCGGTAGATCTCCGTGCCGTCCTTCTCGTAGTCGAACATCCTGTTCTCGCTCATCTCGTTGTGCGGGGCGCGGTGCGGGGTGCGGTGCGGGCCGTGGTGACCGCGGGGGCCAGGTCGGTACGGGGGACGGGGGCGCCGTCGACCAGGTAGCCCCCGCCGGGGACGGCGAGGACGTCGACCCAGTCGCCGTGCGGGTGCCCGCAGCGGCGCTCGCAGCCGGAGTAGTGGACGGGCAGGCCGGGGCGGCCGGGGACCGCGTCCGCCCGCACGTCCGCGAGGGACTTGGCGCAGCCGGGCCGCCCGGTGCAGGCGCTGACGCCGGCCCAGGGGGAGCCGGGCCGGGTGATCAGGCCGGCCGCGTCGAGCGCGGGCGCCCGGTCGGGCCCGGCGCCGACGACGACGGCCCCGCGCCAGGGCGTGAGCCGTACCTCGTCGGCGGGCAGCAGGGCCCGCAGCTGCGCGGCGGTGAGCCGGCCGAGGGGGGCGAGCACGTGGAACGCGGCGGGCCCGAGGGGGCCGGGAGCGGGGGGAGCGCCGTGGGGCGGGGCGGATTCCCGTACGGCCTCCTGTACGGGCTTCCGTATGTCCTCTCGTACGGCGGCCTCCTCCACGGGCTTCCGTACGGCGGCCTCCTCTACGGGCTTCCGTACGGCCTCCCGTACGGGCTCCGCCGCGATCCCGGCCGTCGTGAGCGCCGCCCGTACGTCCACCCCGGAGCCCTCCGGCAGCTCCCGGACGCGCCAGGCGCCCGTACCGGCCCCGCGGGCGGCGGTCAGGAAGGCGCGGGCGGCGGCGAGGGCGGCGCGGGGGGCGTCGGCGGCGGCCACGCGCACGGTCCGGCCGCCGAGGTGCAGGAGCGCGGTGCCGGGGTCCGCTGCGACCAAGGTCACATCCCCGCCGAGGCCGGTGACGTCGCCGCGGCCGTCGTCCAGGACGAAGAGGAAACGGCCCGAGAGCGCGGCGGCCCAGGGCGCGGCGCAGAGCCGTTCGTCCAGCTCGCGGGCCCACAACTGCACGTCGGCGGCGCCGAGTCCGTCGAGGCCCGAGGCCGGGGAGGCCACGATGTTGCGGACGCGCTCGTGGGTGGGGGAGGGCAGCAGGCCCGCCTCCGCGAGGAGCGCCGCGAGCTCCGCCCCGCAGCCGCCGGCCAGGCCGCGCAGCTCGGCGTTGCCGCGCGAGGTGACGCTGATCCGCCCGTCCCCCAGGGCCTCGGCTGCGTCCGCCAGGACCTCCACCTGACGCGACGTCAGGAGCCCTGCGGGGAGCCGCAGTCGGGCCAGGTGCCCGTCGTCGGCGGAGTGCAGCCGCAGCGCCCCGGGGCAGGCGTCGCCGCGCTCCCGCACACGGGGTGCGCCGGGGGCGGGCGTCGGGGCCGGGGTCGGGTCGGGCGGCATGGCGGCGAGCATACCCACGGGAAACCGGCGGTCGGCGGGGTGTGACCGGCCCGACTCGGAGCGCCGGGGGCAGGGCGCGCGAGCCGGGCGCCCGCCCCTTCGGGCCCGGTGTGATCCGTCCGACCCTCCCGCTCCCTCCAGCCCCCGCGGCCCACGATCTAGGATGCGAGTCGGCATGGGGTCCCAGGACCCCGGGGAGGAAGCCCGGTGAGATTCCGGCGCGGTCCCGCCACTGTGAGCCGGCCCGGCACTCCCGGGCGGGTGAGTCAGGAACTCCCGCCGCACACACGACCACCCGGGGCGCGGACAACCCCGAGGAAGGGCCTGCCTCGCCATGCTCCTGCTGCTGTCGCACTCCGACACCGACCTGCTCAGCGCCCGTGCGGCCGGCGGCCCGGTGGAGTACCGGTTCGCCAACCCGTCCCGGCTCCCGCTCGCCGACCTCCCCGCCCTCCTCGACGGCGCCGACCTCGTCGTCGTCCGGCTCCTCGGCGGCCTCCGCTCCTGGCAGGACGGGCTCGACGCGATCCGCGCCGCCGGAAAGCCGGTGGTCGTGCTCAGCGGCGAGCAGGCGCCCGACGCGCAGCTGATGGAGGCGTCCACCGTGCCCGTCGGCGTCGCCACCGAGGCGCACGCCTACCTGGCGCACGGCGGCCCCGCCAACCTGGAGCAGCTGGCCCGCTTCCTCTCCGACACCGTCCTGCTCACCGGCCACGGCTTCGAGGCCCCGGCCGCCGCCCCGACCTGGGGCCCGCTGGAGCGGACCGCGCGGGACGGGGACGGCCCGACGATCGCCGTGCTCTACTACCGCGCCCACCACATGAGCGGCAACACCGCCTTCGTCGGCGCCCTGTGCGACGCGATCGAGGACGCCGGCGCGCGGGCCCTCCCGCTGTACGTGGCCTCCCTGCGCGCTCCCGAGCCGGAACTGATCGACACCCTCCGCACCGCCGACGCCCTCGTCACCACCGTCCTCGCGGCGGGCGGCACCAAGCCGGCCGAGGCGCAGGCCGGCGGCGACGAGGAGGCCTGGGACGCGGGCGCGCTCGCCGCGCTCGACGTGCCGATCCTCCAGGCCCTCTGCCTGACCGGTTCGCGGTCCGCGTGGGAGGAGAACGACGAGGGCCTGTCCCCGCTGGACGCCGCCGGCCAGGTCGCCGTCCCCGAGTTCGACGGGCGCCTGATCACCGTCCCGTTCTCCTTCAAGGAGATCGACGCGGACGGCCTGCCCGCGTACGTGGCGGACGCCGAGCGCGCGGCCCGCGTCGCCGGGATCGCCGTGCGGCACGCCCGCCTCCGGCACATCCCGAACGCCGAGAAGAGGCTGGCGCTCGTCCTCTCCGCGTACCCCACCAAGCACTCCCGCATCGGCAACGCCGTCGGCCTCGACACCCCCGCCTCCGCCGTCTCCCTCCTGCGCCGGCTGATCGAGGAGGGGTACGACTTCGGGCCCGTCGAGGAGCTGCCCGGCCTGGTGTCGGGCGACGGCGACGAGCTGATCCGCGCCCTCATCGAGGCCGGCGGCCACGACCAGGACTGGCTGACCGAGGAGCAGCTGGCCAGGAACCCGGTCCGCATCCCGGCCGCCGACTACAAGCGCTGGTACGCCACCCTCCCCGAGGAGCTGCGGACGCAGGTCGAGGAGCACTGGGGCCCGGCGCCCGGCGAGATGTTCCTCGACCGGTCGCGGAACCCGGAGGGCGACATCGTCCTCGCCGCCCTGCGGCGCGGGAACCTGCTGGTCCTCATCCAGCCGCCGCGCGGCTTCGGCGAGAACCCGATCGCGATCTACCACGACCCGGACCTCCCGCCGTCCCACCACTACCTGGCGGCCTACCGCTGGATCGCGGCCCGCGCCGAGGACGGCGGCTTCGGTGCCGACGCCATGGTCCACCTGGGCAAGCACGGCAACCTGGAGTGGCTGCCCGGCAAGAACGCCGGCCTGTCCGCCGCCTGCGGCCCGGACGCGGCCCTCGGCGACCTCCCGCTGGTCTACCCGTTCCTGGTCAACGACCCGGGCGAGGGCACCCAGGCCAAGCGGCGCGTGCACGCCACCCTGGTCGACCACCTGGTGCCGCCGATGGCCCGCGCCGACTCGTACGGCGACATCGCGCGCCTGGAGCAGCTGCTCGACGAGTACGCGCAGATCTCCTCCATGGACCCGGCGAAGCTGCCCGCGATCCGCGCCCAGATCTGGACCCTGATCCAGGCCGCCAAGCTCGACCACGATCTGGGGCTCGAAGAGCGCCCGGAGGACGACGGGTTCGACGACTTCCTGCTGCACGTCGACGGCTGGCTGTGCGAGGTCAAGGACGCCCAGATCCGCGACGGCCTGCACGTCCTCGGCGGCGCCCCGGCCGGCGGGGCCCGGGTCAACCTGGTCCTCTCCATCCTGCGCGCCCGCCAGATCTGGGGCGGCACGCAGGCCCTGCCCGGTCTGCGCGAGGCCCTGGGCCTGGACGAGTCGGCCGCGACCCGCACCACCGCCGACGAGGCGGAGGCGAAGGCGCGCGAGCTGGTCGAGGCGATGGAGGCGGCGGACTGGGCGGTGGAGGCGGTCGGGTCGGTCGCGGCCGACCACGGCCCCGACGTGCGGGCCGTGCTGCGGTTCGCCGCCGAGCAGGTCGTGCCGCGCCTGGCCGCCACCACCGACGAGCTGGCGCACGCCGTGCACGCGCTGAACGGCGGCTTCGTCCCGGCGGGCCCGTCCGGTTCCCCGCTCCGGGGCCTGGTCAACGTCCTGCCGACCGGCCGCAACTTCTACTCCGTCGACCCGAAGGCCGTCCCCTCCCGGCTCGCCTGGGAGACCGGCCAGGCGCTCGCGGACTCGCTCCTGGAGCGCTACCGCACCGACAACGGCGACTGGCCGACCTCCGTGGGCCTCTCCCTGTGGGGCACGAGCGCGATGCGCACCGCCGGCGACGACGTCGCCGAAGCCCTCGCCCTGCTCGGCGTCCGCCCGCTGTGGGACGAGGCCTCGCGCCGCGTGAACGGCCTGGAGCCGATCCCGCTCGCGGAGCTCGGCCGCCCGCGCGTCGACGTCACCCTGCGCATCTCGGGCTTCTTCCGCGACGCGTTCCCGCACGTCATCGGCCTCCTGGACGACGCCGTACGGCTGGTGGCGGGCCTGGAGGACGAGTCCGCCGAGGACAACTACGTACGGGCGCACGCGCAGGCCGACCTGGCCGAGCACGGCGACGAGCGGCGCGCCACCACCCGGATCTTCGGCTCGCGGCCGGGGACGTACGGCGCGGGCATCCTCCAGCTGATCGACTCCCGCGACTGGCGCACGGACGCCGACCTCGCCGAGGTGTACACGGTGTGGGGCGGTTACGCGTACGGGCGCGGGCTCGAAGGGCGCCCGGCGCGGGCCGAGATGGAGACCGCGTACAAGCGGATCGCGGTGGCCGCGAAGAACACGGACACCCGCGAGCACGACATCGCGGACTCGGACGACTACTTCCAGTACCACGGCGGCATGGTGGCGACCGTCCGCGCGCTCAAGGGCACGGCCCCCGAGGCGTACATCGGCGACTCGACCCGCCCGGAGACCGTCCGCACCCGCACCCTGGTCGAGGAGACCTCCCGCGTCTTCCGGGCCCGCGTGGTCAACCCGCGCTGGATCGAGGCGATGCGCCGCCACGGCTACAAGGGCGCGTTCGAGCTGGCGGCGACCGTCGACTACCTCTTCGGGTACGACGCCACGACGGGCGTGGTCGCGGACTGGATGTACGACAAGCTGACGCAGGAGTACGTCCTCGACCCGGAGAACCAGGCCTTCCTGAAGGAGGCCAACCCCTGGGCCCTGCACGGCATCGCGGAGCGCCTGCTCGAAGCCGAGTGATCCCGACAACGCGGCTGGGGGCACCCCCGTGCCCGAAGGGCTACGGGGGAGTGCGTGCCGGGCGCCGCCGGGCAGGCGGGACTTTCGACACACGCCCTAGGGCATGTCCGGCGGATCATGGCCGGGGCCGTGACCCTGATCCGCCGGACGGGCCCTGGGACATCAGGGCCGCCTCCGGGGCCAGTTCGAGCACGCGGCCCCGGAAGTTCTCCCGCAGGCGCCGGTCGTGGCTGACGACGACCAGCGTGCCCCGGTACGCGGCCAGGGCCGCCTCGATCTCCTCCACCAGGCCCGGGGCCAGGTGGTTGGTGGGCTCGTCGAGGAGGAGCAGGTCGGCGGGCGAGGTCACGAGCCGGGCCAGTTCCAGCTTGCGGCGCTGACCGGCGGACAGGTGCCGGACGGGGGTCGCCAGGTCGCGGGCGGAGAAGAGCCCGAGGACGAGGAGCCGGTCCGCGCGGTCCGCCCCGAAGGCCTCGGCCACCGTACGGGGGTCGGTGGGCGGGGCCGTCTCCTGGCGGAGCAGCCCGACCCGGGCGGGCGCCCTCAAAAGGCCTCGGTCCGGGGCGAGTTCGCCCGCGAGGACCTTCAGGAGGGTGGACTTCCCGGCGCCGTTCGGGCCGGTGACCAGGAGCCGTTCGCCCGCGTCGAGGTGGAGGGCGTCGAGCCGGAGCCGTCCCTCCACCCGGACGTCCACGAGGTCTACGGGCGCGCCCTCGCCCGCGAGGTCCGCGCGGAACCTGAGGGGTTCCGGGGGTGCGGGCACGGGGTGGGCGGTGAGCCGGGCGAGCCGTTCGCGGGCGGCCCGGATGCGGCTCATGGCGCCGTGCGCCCGCGACCGGGCCCGGAAGGCGCCGGCCCCGCTGAACGCGGCCGGGGCCTTGCGGGGGATCGCGGAGAACCGGTCGATGTGGGTGTCCGCGAGGGCCGTGTACCGGGCGAGTTCGGCCCTCCACTCCTCGTGCTCCCTCACCCTGCGCGCCCGTTCGGCGGCGCGTCCGGCCAGGTAGCCGGTGTAGCCGTTGCCGTAGCGGCGCAGGGTGCGGCGGTCCTCGTCCACCTCCAGGACCGCGGTGGCGACCCGGTCGAGGAAGACGCGGTCGTGGGAGACGGCGACGACCGTGCCCCGGTGGGCGCGCAGCCGCTCCTCCAGCCAGGCCACGGCCTCGTCGTCGAGGTCGTTGGTGGGCTCGTCGAGCAGCAGCAGCTCGGGCTCGGCGGCGAGCACGGCGGCGAGCGCGAGCCGGGACCGCTGTCCGCCGGAGAGCGTTCCGAGGGGCCGGTCGCGGTCGAGCGGGCCGCGCTCCCCGAGCCGCCGCAGCGTCGTCTCCACCCGCCGGTCGGCCCCGGCGCCGCCCCGCGCCTCGTACGCGGCGAGCAGCCGGGCGTATCCGTCGAGGTCGCCGGTCGCGGCGAGTGCGGCCTCGGCGGCCCGGACGGCCCGCTCCAACTCCCGTACGTCCGCGAGGGCGTGGTCGACGGCGTCCCCGACGGTGGCCTCCGGGGGGAGGTCCAGGGTCTGGGCGAGGTGCCCGAGACCGCCGGGGGCTTCGACGGTCACGTCGCCGTTGTCGGGGGCCTCCAGGCCGGCGAGGAGCCGCAGGAGGGTGGACTTCCCGGAGCCGTTGTCCCCGACGACGCCGAGGCGTTCGCCGGGACGGACGGAGAGGGAGACGCGGTCGAGCACGGTGCGGAACCGGGCGCCGGGCGCGTCGTAGCGCTTGGTGACGTCGGTGAGTTGGGCACGGAACAAGGGCGGTCTCCTGTACGTCGGCGACGTGGGCGAAAGTGGACGAGACGTCTCGTCTCGTTTCGTTGTGACGACCGTACGGCACGGGCGGGCCCTTCGCAAGACGTTCCGTCTCGTCATTTCCGTCGCACGGCCTTCGGTCTCCCCATGAACTACTTGTTCTAGTAGAGTGCAAACAAGGGAGGTCTCCATGAACCGCGCCACACCCCGTCTCCGCGTGCTCGCCGCGCTCCCCTTCGTCCTCGTGCTCCTCGCGTACCTGCTGGTGCTCGCCCTCTGGTACGACCGGCTCCCCGATCCCCTCGCCACCCACTTCGGCCCCGAAGGCGGGGGCCGCGCCGACGGCTTCACCGGCCGGACCGCCTCCGCGTTCGTCAGCACGGCCCTGCTGCTCGGCACCGCCGTCGGCTGGAACCTCTTCGTCCGCCGGAACGCCCTGTGGGGCGCCTGGGCCACGGCCGGGTTCACCGGGACGCTGCTCGTCCTGGTCCTGCGGGACAACCTGGACGCCGCCGACGCGGCCGAGGTCGTCTCCCCCCTCGTCAACCTCACCCTCGCGGCCGCCGGCGCCGCCCTCCTCGCCCTCGCCGGCCTGGCCCTGACCCGGCTCGTCCCCGAGGAGGAGCCGGCCGCCGGCCCCGGCGCCGAGGACGGCCCCCGGCTCCCGCTCGGCCCGAGCGAGGTCGCCGGCTGGTCCCGCACCAGCGCCTCCCGGCCCCTCACCGTCCTCGCGGTCCTCGCCCTGGCCGCCGTCCCCGTCACCCTGCTCCTGGCCCCGTGGCCCGGGGCCTGGCCCGCCCTCCTCGGCCCGGTCGTCGGGGTGCCGGGGCTCGCCCTCGCCCGCGTCCGGGTCACCGTCGACCGGCGCGGCCTCACCGTCCGGCCCGCCCTCGTGCCCCGGCCCCGCGTCCGCGTCCCCCTCGACGAGATCGCCGGCGCCACCGCCCGCGACGTCGACCCCGTCTCCGAGTTCGGCGGCTGGGGCTACCGGGTGCGGCCGCGGCGCACGGGCGTCGTCCTGCGCTCCGGCGAAGCCCTCGTCGTACGGCGGGACAACGGGCACGAGTTCGCGGTCACCGTGTCCGACGCGCACACCGCGGCCGCCCTCCTCAACACCCTCGTGGAACGGCGTGGGAGGCTCTGACCGTGCTCTTCCGCGTCGACCCGGCCTCGGCCGTCCCCCTCGGTGACCAGATCGCCGCCTGCGTCCGGGGAGCGCTCGCCGACGGCTCGGCCGCCCCGGGCGAACGCCTCCCGGCCGCCCGGGAGCTCGCCGACTCCCTCGGCGTCAACGTCCACACCGTCCTCCGCGGCTACCAGCGGCTCCGCGAGGAGGGCCTGATCGAACTCCGCCGGGGCCGGGGCGCCGTCGTCGTCCCCGGCGCCACCGCCCCCGACCGCGCCCGCCTGGTCTCCCGACTGCGCGAGGCCGCGGCGGAGGCCCGCGAACTGGGCCTCACGGAGGAGGAGTTCCTGGACCTGGCGCGGACCAGCCTGGGGTAGGGGACCCGTACCCGGGACGGGCCCGGCCCCTCAGCCCAGCTCGCGCACCGGCTTCCCCGCCAGGAACGCCTCGACGTCCTCCACCGCCTGCCCGAAGTACCGCCCGTAGTTGCCCTCCGTCACGTACCCGAGGTGGGGGAGGGCCAGGACGTTCGGCAGGGTCCGCAGCGGGTCGTCGGCGGGCAGCGGCTCCGTGTCGTAGACGTCGAGGCCCGCCCCCGCGATCCACCCCTCCCGCAGCGCCCGCAGCAGCGCCCCGCCGTCGACCAGACCGGCCCGGGAGGTGTTGACGAGGTACGCGGACGGGCGCATCGCCCGCAGCTCGGGCTCCCCGACCAGGCCCCGGGTGCGGTCGGAGAGCACCAGGTGCAGGGAGACGAAGTCGCCCTCCGCCATCAGTCCCCGCAGGTCCTCCACGTACCGCACCCCGTGCTCGGCCGCCCGCTCCTCCGTCAGGTGCGGGCTCCAGGCGGCGACGTCCATGCCGAAGGCGAGGCCGATCCGGGCCACCCGGGCGCCGATCTTCCCGAGGCCGACGAGCCCCAGGGTCCGGCCGGCCAGGTCGGCGCCGACGGTGGACTGCCACGGCCCGCCCTCCCGCACCGCCCGCGCCTCGGCCGGCACGTGCCGGGCCAGGCCGAGCAGCAGCGCCCAGGTCAGCTCGGTCGGCGGCGTGGAAGAGCTCTCCGTGCCGCAGACGGTGACGCCCCGGGCGCGGGCGGCGGCGACGTCGATCGAGGCGTTGCGCAGGCCGGAGGTGATCAGGAGCCGCAGCCGGGGCAGCCGGTCGAGGAGCGCCGCGTCGACCGGCGTCCGCTCCCGCATGACGACCAGGATCTCGCAGTCCCCGACGGCGGCGACCAGCGCGTCCCGGTCGTCGAGGTGCTCGCGCAGGACGCGCACCTCGACGCGGCCGTCGAGCGGGCTCCAGTCGGCGGAGGACAGGGCGACGCCCTGGTAGTCGTCGAGTACGGCGCAGCGCAGCTTCATGGGGGCATGATCGCGTACGTCCCCGGGGGAGGAACAGGCCGGACGGGCGCGGGGAGATCGCCCGGCCCGGTGGCGCCGACCGGGGAGCCCGTACGGGTCAGCGCGGCGCCCGGGGCTCCGGCGGGGGCTCCGTCCGCCCGGTCGACTCCTCCGCCGCCCGCCGGTACTCCGCGTTGATGCGCTGGGCCTCCTCCAGCTGGTCCTCCAGGATGACGATGCGGCAGGCCGCTTCGACCGGGGTGCCCTGGTCGACCAGTTCCCGGGCGCGGGCCGCGATCCGCAGCTGGTAGCGGGAGTAACGGCGGTGGCCGCCCTCGGAGCGGAGCGGGGTGATCAGGCGGGCCTCGCCGAGGGCGCGGAGGAAGCCCGGGGTCGTGCCGAGCATCTCGGCCGCCCGTCCCATGGTGTAGGCCGGGTAGTCGTCGTCTTCGAGTCGGCCGCCGAGCGGATTGTCCGCTGTCATCTGCACCTCTTCCGGGGGACGCTTCGGGGCCCGGGCGCCGTGCGGCACCTGGGCCCCGGGGGAAATTCAACCACCGGAGGGCGCGCCGCCTAGAATCGGCTCTCATGTCGAAGCCTGACGAACTGCTGATTGACATTGCCGCCACGGTGGAGTCCGGGCAGAGCAATCAGATGTCCCTGACCGTGGTCGCGGGGGGCGTGGTCATCACCGGGCGCCTGGCCCCCGAGGCCCTCTGGAGAGAGCGGGTGTCGGAGGTCCTGACGGACTCCGCCCGGCTGGGCGAGTTCTCCGGGGTGTTCACCCCCACCGAACGGAAGGACGACGAACTTCCCACGCACCTCCACTTCCACCTGGCCCGGATCCTGCAGGGCACGGTGGGCATCCCCGAGACCGGTGGCATGTACCGCGTCGCGATCGCGGACGTCAGCGCGTGGACGGTGGGCGACTTCAGGTACTCCGACCACTGAGCCGACGCCGACCGAACGACGTGGGGCCCGACCGGTACGCACCGGTCGGGCCCCACGTCGTTCGGTCAGGCGCTCGTCCGGTCAGGCGGTCAGGCGCTCGGACGTCGCGACGGTCTCGGCGGTCTCGGCGGGGAACGTGCCGCAGGTGAAGCCGAGGCGGGTCATGGCCCGTACGACCTCGCCGGCGCTGAAGTCGCGCCGGTCCTGGCGGGTGAGGACCTCGCCGACCTGCTTCGCGGGGTACCGGCGGCGGCCGACGGTGACGAACTCGCCGGTGCCCGGCTCGGGCTTGACGCCCTTCATCGAGTCCAGCACGCCGCTCTTCGTCAGGTCGAAGGGGAAGCGGGCGATGACACAGCGCATGAACGCCTCTCAGGGGTGTCGGGGGAGTGCGGGCCGGGGGCGGTGGCTCAGCGGGCGGACGCGACGGCGCCGACGACGTCCCGGAGCCGGAGCCGGTCCGTGTACGAGGAGGCGGCGCGGGCGGCGGCGAGCTGGGCCCGGGTGACCAGGCCGGTGGGCCGGTCGTCGCCGTCGTGGACGAGCAGCTGCCCGGTCCGGGCGGCGGCCATGACGGACAGGGCCACCTCGACGGTCATGTGGTCGGAGGCCTGCGTCGCGGCCTCGTCGGGAGGGGTTCTGCGGAGCGGTGTCACGGGGTGCCTCCTGCGGGGGTGGTGGCGGGGGACGCCGTACGGGGAGGGCGACCGGCCCGGGGCGGTGTTCCCCGGTGGTCGTGCGCGAAGGCGCTGCGCGGCGGTGGGGGCGTTACGCGGCGGCCCGGCGGTCGGCCCGGCGGGGGCGGCTCCGGCGGGGGCGTCCGGGGGCGCCGTCGCGGCGCCGCTCGGCCGCGGGGGCCGTGATGACGACGGGGACGCCGGACGGGGCCTGCGCGCCGGTGATGCGGCGCAGTTCGTCCCCGCCGGAGCGGACCTCGGTCACGCGGGGCCAGATGCCCGCGTCCGCCATGAGGCGGACCATGCCGCGGCGCTGGCCCGGGGTGACCAGGGTGACGACGCTGCCGGACTCGCCCGCGCGGGCGGTGCGTCCGCCGCGGTGCAGGTAGTCCTTGTGGTCGGCGGGCGGATCGACGTTGACGACGAGGTCGAGGTGGTCGACGTGGATGCCGCGGGCGGCGACGTTCGTGGCGACCAGCACGGAGACGTGCCCGGTCTTGAACTGCGCCAGGGTGCGGGTGCGCTGCGCCTGCGACTTCCCGCCGTGCAGCGCGGCGGCCCGTACGCCGCTGAGGAGCAGGTCGCGGGTCAGCCGGTCGACGTCGTGCTTGGTGTCGAGGAACATGATCACGCGCCCGTCGCGGGCGGCGATCTCCGTCGTGGCGGCCCGCTTGTCGGAGCCGTGCACGTGCAGCACGTGGTGCTCCATCGTCGTGACCGCGCCGGCGGACGGGTCGACCGAGTGGACGACGGGGTCGTTCAGGTAGCGGCGTACGAGCAGGTCGACGTTGCGGTCCAGGGTGGCGGAGAACAGCATCCGCTGCCCCTCCGGCCGCACCTGGTCGAGCAGCGCGGTGACCTGCGGCATGAAGCCCATGTCGGCCATCTGGTCGGCCTCGTCGAGGACGGTGGTCCCCACCTGGTCGAGCGCGCAGTCGCCGCGGTCGATGAGGTCCTTGAGGCGGCCGGGGGTCGCGACGACGACCTCGGCGCCGGAGCGGAGCGCGTGCGTATGACGGCCGACGGACACCCCGCCGACGACGGTGGCGGTCCGGAGCCGCAGCGCGCGGGCGTACGGGGCGAGGGCGTCGGTCACCTGCTGGGCCAGCTCGCGGGTGGGCACGAGGACCAGGGCGAGGGGCCGCCGGGGCTCGGCGCGCTTCCCGGCGGTCCGGGCGAGCAGCGCCAGGCCGAAGGCCAGGGTCTTGCCGGAGCCGGTCCGGCCGCGGCCCAGGGCGTCGCGGCCCGCGAGGGTGTTCGGCAGGGTCGCGCCCTGGATCGGGAAGGGCACGGTCATGCCCTCGGCGGCGAGCGCCGCGAGCAGCGGGGCGGGCAGGTCGAGCGCGGCGAACGTCTCGACGGCCGGCAGCGCGGGGGTGACCGTACGGGGGAGCGCGAATTCGGCCGGCGGGCCCGAGGGGGCCCGGTTCCCGCCCCGGGGGCGGTTGCGGCCGGAGGGCTGCGAGCGGGCGGAACGGCCGGAACGGTCGGAGCGGGTGGAATGCGCGTGCGTGCGTGTGCGGTTCATGGCGAACCTTCCTCGATGCGGCACGTATCAAGGAATTTCCGCAGCAGAAAAGCAGCACGGACAATTGCGAGACAAGCCGGACCGAAATTCGGGGGGTCCTTCTGTGAAAAGAGCTGGGGCCCGCACCCCGAGGTGCGGGCCCCAGCTCGTGCTGTCGCGCGGCGCTTCCCGGGGGGAAGCGCCGCGCGACAGTGACGGCGTCAGGCGGAGACGATGTTCTCCGCGGTCGGGCCCTTCTGGCCCTGCGCGATGTCGAAGTTCACCTTCTGGCCCTCCTGGAGCTCACGGAAGCCCTGGGAGGCGATGTTCGAGTAGTGGGCGAACACGTCGGGGCCGCCACCGTCCTGCTCGATGAAGCCGAAGCCCTTTTCCGCGTTGAACCACTTGACGGTACCGGAAGCCATGTCTTTTCTCCTTCGGGGCAGTGCTGGGAATCCACACCGTGCGGATTCCGTGTCGCCGCGATGATCGCCCCAGCCGGAAAGGACCGGCAATACTCATGACCGTTGATGCTCATGCTTCGGGAACCACAACTGCAACTGATGTCGAAGGTAGCACGGTGAACGGCGGAGTGCGGTGTGAGTAATTCTTTCCGCGTGGTCCGGTGAGAAATCCTCACGGCGCGTGCTGCTGAATTCTCACTTTGCGGGAACAGATTTCCTCCGCCGGCCCGTCACCTCCTCACACCCCGGCTCACCTCTTCACGCCCGAGACGACGAGGAACGGCGGGTGGTCGGCCTCCGCCGGGCGGCCGCCCAGGAGGGGCGAGTGCCGGGGGAGTACGGGCTCGTGGACGTCCAGGTCGGTGAAGCCGGCCTTGCCCAGGACGTCGAGGTAGGTCCGGCAGGGCCAGTGGTGGTCGGTCAGGTCGAGCCGCCCGCCGCCCGGGAGTTCGAGACGGGTCGGCCGGGCCTCGCCCTTGGTGTAGACGCGGCCGGGCTCGCCGGTGCGGAACGTGGAGAAGCGGATGCCGGTGCTGCGCGGGTTGGCGTCGAGGACGGCGTACCGGCCGCCGGGGCGCAGGACGCGGTGGACCTCGGCGGCGATGTCGTGCAGGGTCCCCACCTCGCCGACGGTGACGTAGACGAAGCAGGACATGGCGGCGTCCACGGAGCCGTCGTCGAGGAACGCGAGGCGCCCGTCGTCCCCGATCAGCCGGTGCTCGATCCTCGGGTGCGCGTGCCGTGCGCGGGCGACGGCCAGCATGTGCGGCGAGACGTCGGCGGCCACGACCCGCGCGCCGGAGGCCTCGACGACCCGGGCGGCGACCTTGCCGGGCCCGCAGCCGTGGTCCAGGACCGTACGGACGGCGGAGGAGCCGATGCCGAGGGCGTGGAAGACGGCCGGGTAGCCGATGAGGCGCTCGGGGAGGTCGTCGTAGGAGTCGTAGCCCTCGGCGGCGTCGCCGGAGTCGGCTTCCTTCCATGCGGTGCTGTTGCTCATGCGGGTCGCCTTTCGGCCTCGGCTGACAGGGGGGGAGCATCGACGGTGATCCACTTCTCCCGGAACGTACTGCTTGTCCCGTGGTGCCGGTATCCGCCCGGCCGGGCGTGTCGGCGTGCTTCGGGGGCGGGGTTTCCGCAGGTCGGGGTGGATGCGGTCGGGTCTCCGGGGCCCGGGGGAAGTGCTCTGTCACCCATCCAACGGGTGAACCCCCGATCCGGCCCGTCGTACGGAACCGCAGGTCGGAGGGGGTGGGGCCGTCAAGACGGCGCGGTACGGCCCCGGGGCGCCCCCTCACCCGCCCGGGCCAACGCCCTCCCCCGCCGCCGGGCGCCGCCCCCGCTCCCGTGGGTTGATGGGAGGCACGGGGCCGCCCGCGGCGGGCGTGCTGCTGTGCTGCCGAGCTGCTGTGCTGCCGAGCTGTCGTGCTGCTGTGCTGTCGTGCTGCTGTGCTGTCGAGCCGTCGTGCTGCCGAGCGGACGTGCTGCCGTGCTGTTGAGCTGTCGTGCTGTCGAGCGAAGGGGAAGCCGTGGCGCTCCACGAGATGAAGGCCCCGAAGGGCACCGACGCGAGGACGGACGTGTTCGCCTCGCCGCTCAGCGAGCGGGTCCTGCCCAAGTACCGCATGCCCGAGGAGCCCTCCCTGCCGGAGGCCGTCTACGCGATGCTCCACAACGAGCTGCTGCTCGACGGCAACGCCGCGCAGAACCTGGCGACGTTCTGCACGACCTGGTCGGACGACGAGGTCCGCCGCCTGATGGACGAGTGCCTCGACAAGAACATGATCGACAAGGACGAGTACCCGCAGACCGCCGAGATCGAGGCGCGGTGCGTGAACATCCTGGCCGACCTGTGGAACGCCCCCGAGGCGGCGGGCGGCCGGGCCATGGGCTGCTCCACCACCGGCTCCAGCGAGGCCGCCATGCTGGGCGGCCTGGCCCTGAAGTGGCGGTGGCGGGAGCGGCGCCGGGCCGAGGGCAAGCCCGTCGACCGGCCCAACATCGTCGCCGGTCCCGTCCAGATCTGCTGGGACAAGTTCGCCCGCTACTTCGACGTCGAGCTGCGCCAGGTCCCCCTGGAGGACGGCGCGACCGGCCTGCGGCCGCACCAGCTGCGCGAGTACGTCGACGAGAACACGATCGGCGTCGTCGCGATCCTCGGCGTCACCTTCACCTGCGACTACGAGCCGGTCGCGGAGATCGCCGCCGAGCTGGACCGGATCCAGGAGGAGACGGGGCTCGACGTCCCGATCCACGTCGACGCGGCCAGCGGCGGCTTCGTCGCCCCCTTCCTGCACCGGGACCTCGTCTGGGACTTCCGGCTCGAACGGGTCTCCTCCATCAACGCCTCCGGCCACAAGTACGGCCTCGCGCCCCTCGGCGTGGGCTGGGCGGTCTGGCGCACCGCCGAGCTGCTGCCGAAGGACCTGGTCTTCGACGTCAACTACCTCGGCGGCGACCTGCCGACCTTCGCCCTCAACTTCTCCCGGCCCGGCGGCGAGATCGTCGCCCAGTACTACAACTTCCTGCGCCTGGGGCGGGCCGGCTACCGGCGCGTCCAGGGGGTGTGCGCGGAGACGGCCCGGTACCTGGCCGGGCAGGTGGCGGAGATGGGGCCGTTCACCCTGCTGTACGACGGGCAGGGGGCGCTGCCGGCCGTCTCGTACACCCTCACCGACCCGGCGGGCGCGGGCTTCAGCCTGTACGACCTCTCCGACCAGCTCCGGATGCGCGGCTGGCAGGTCCCCTCGTACCCGCTGCCCGCCGACCGGCAGGAGACCGTGGTCCAGCGCGTCCTGATCCGGCACGGGGTGGGTCGGGACGAGGTCGACCTGCTCGCCCGGGACATGCGCGACTCCCTGGAACGCCTCCGGCGGGGCAAGCCGGCGGACACGGAGCGCGCCGGCTTCCACCACTGAACCGGGACCGGGACCGATCGAGCCGGGCCGGGGGCCGGGACCGGGACCGATCGAGCCGGGCCGGGGGCCGGGGCCGGGACCGATCGAGCCGGGCCGGGGGCCGGGGCCGGGACCGATCGAGCCGGGTCCGGGACCGGTCAGGATTCGAGAAGCGCCGCCCGGACGCCCGAAGTTAGCGTGAGGTCCATGGACATCACCATCCACACCACCTCCCTCCCGCACGACGACCCGGACGCCGCCGTCGCCTTCTACCGCGACGCCCTCGGCTTCGAGGTCCGCGGCGACGTCGGCGAGGGGACGATGCGCTGGATCACGGTCGGTCCGCCCGGGCAGCCCGGCACGTCGATCCTGCTCGCGCCGCCCGCCGCCGACCCCGGGGTCACCGAGGAGGAGCGCCGCGTCGTCACCGAGATGATGGCCAAGGGCACGTACGGCTGGATCCTCCTGGCCTCTCCCCGGCTCGACGCCGTCTTCGAGAAGGTGCGGGACGCCGGGGCCGAGGTCGTCCAGGAGCCGACGGAGCAGCCGTACGGCATCCGGGACTGCGCCTTCCGTGACCCGGCGGGCAACCTGATCCGCATCCAGGAACTCCGCTGAGCCGTCCGGTCCGGAAGGAAGGAGACGCCGTGTGCCGTCCCGCGTGGGCCCGCGCCCGCATCGAGGCGCTGCGATCGGAGGCCCCGGAGGAGCAGGTCCGCGACGGGGTCGCGGGGGAGGAGCGCGGCACGTCCGCACCTCCGGACCCTCCGAGACCGCCGGAACCCGGCGGTGTCCTCACGGCCGGCGGATGACACGGCGGAGCCGCACCACCGGTGAGGGAGGCGTGGCGAGGTCGCGGCGCGGGGCGGTCCGGGAGCGCGGGGCGGTGGCCCTCGGCACGGACACGTGCCGTCCCCCGGTCCGGCCCGCGCCGAGGGTCCGCCGACCTGCCGGCCGGAGGGCGCGACGACGAAGCCCCGGGCCCCGGAGAGCGGCAGGCGCGGGCAGGTCCCGCCCGGAGCCCGCTTCAGGCGGACGACGCGTCGAGCAGGTCCCGTACGGCGGAGCGGACCTCCTCGTCCTGGACGAACCCGCGCCGGCCGCCGGAGGACCGCAGCCGCCGGTCGCCGGCGGGCACGTCGCGCAGGAGGTCCGCGGCGGGCCGGGCCGCGCGCCCGATCCGGGCCAGGTGCCGGACGGCGGGGAGCACGACCGGTTCGCAGGCCCCCTCGGCCAGGCCGCGCACGACCGCCGTCAGGACGGGAACGGTGCTCCCGGTGTCGCCGGTGGCGGCCCACAGCGCGTGCGTCCAGGGGTCGCTGTCCGCGGTCATCGCCCTGAGTCGGTCCGCACAGGATGCGGCGTGCGCGCCCATCCCCACCCGCATGCCGCGACCCTACCGACCCGCCCCGATCGGGCCCGTCCTTCCCGGTGGCGTGAGCGCGGGGGAGGCCCCGAAGCCCGTGTGACCCGGCACACATCCCCGAGGGCGATGAATTCGCCGCGCACCACCGGTCGTACATGCGAAACCACCGACGGAAGGAAGGCCCGCCGTGCCCCGCACGCCCTCGGTGAGCCGGGCCGGATCCGGACGGTGGACCTCGTACTCGCCGGCGTCCCGGCTGATGGCCGGCGCGGGACCCGGCCCGCTGCGACTAGGCCGCGGCGACCGCCCGGCCGGTCGGCATTCCGGCGAACCGCCTCTCCGGCGGGAGAACCGACACCACCAAGATCATTCCGATACGGCAGACACGACGGACACGACACAGGAGCACCCATGACCGACGCCGTGAAGGGCCCCGCCAGCTACTTTCCGTCCATCGAGAAGAAGTACGGCCGCCCGATCTCCGAGTGGAAGGACCTCATCCGCTCCTCCCCGCTGACCAGGCACATGGAGCTCGTGACCTGGCTCAAGTCCGAGCACGGCCTGGGCCACGGCCACGCCAACGCCCTCGTCGCCCACACCCTCGCCGAGGGCGGCGGACGGTGAACGGGGGGACGTGACCCGCCGTCACCCGGCCGGCGGCGGGTCGCACGACGTGCTCGAGGAGGCCGTGGAGTTCCCGCCCCGGGGGTCCGGGACGGGGACGGCGGACGCCCCCGGTCCGGACACCCGGATCGCATGGCTCGAAGGGACTTGTCCCCTCCGTGTTCGGTGGTGGTACGGGCGATGTCGGCCGGTGTTCCGGCCATGATGGTGCGGGCGTGCTCGGTGATCAGGTCGGCGGGCCGGTCCCACCAGGCGGCGCGCCGCAGCCGTTCGGCGTCGGCGTCGGCGTCGTCGAAGCGCTGCCGGATCGGCCGGGCCGGTTCGCCACCGACGATCGTGTACGGCGGGACGTCGGCGGTGACCACCGCGCCGGCCGCGACGACGGCGCCGTCGCCGATCCGTACGCCGCGCATGACGGTCGCCCCGTGGCCGAACCGGACGTCGTTGCCGACGACCGTGTCGCCACGGCCGGGCACGGCGGTGACGATGTCCGGGGTCTCCTCGGCCCACCGGCCGCCGAACATCGTGAACGGGTAGGTGGACACCCCCGTCATCGGATGCTCGGCGCCGGCCGTCAGGAAACGGGTCCCCGTGGCGAGCGCGCAGTACCTGCCGATGACCAGGCGCTCGGGCCCGTAGGCGTAGAGGACGTCGCGGCGCTCGAACTCCGTGGCGCCGTCGGGATCGTCGTGGTACGTGTACGCGTCCACGGTGATGTTCGATGAGGTGACCAGGGGCTTGAGGAACACCACCCGGCCGTGCGCGGGCAAGGGGTGGAGGGCGGTCGGATCGGGTGACGAAGGGCTGCTCCTCGGAAGGGGAACGGGGTCGGGCGCGACGAAGCGCTGTGGCGCCGCGGGGCGATCACACGGGGCACGGGCAGCGGCCGAGGACCGCACCCCGCACAACGGTGTGCGGTCCTCGGGGGATGCGGTTACGAGGCCCAGCCGCCGTACGGCACGGTGATGAGTTCCATGGCGTGACCCGCCGGGTCCATGAAGTACACGCCGCGGCCACCGTCGTTGTGGTTGACCGTGCCGGGCTGCTTCCGCTGGGGGTCGGCGTAGTGCTCGATGCCGCGCTCTCTGATCCGCGCGTACGCCGCTTCGAACTCGTCCTCGGAGATCAGGAAGGCGTAGTGCTGGGGGGTGATGCCGTCCGCGGGAACGGTGGCGAAGTCCAGCGTGACGCCGTTGCTCAGGCCGACGGCGATGAACGGACCCCACTCGTCGGTGATCTCGAGGTGGAGAAGGTCCGCGAAGAACTCAGCGGACTCCCGGTTGTCCCGGGCGTGGACGATCGTGTGGTTCAACTCGACTGACAAGGAATGCCTCCGAAGGCATGTCCCGACACCTCCATGTCTCACCCAGCCGGTGACCGACACGCGATGTTGCCGTAGATCATATCCCCCGTCCGCCCAGCGATCCAGGGGCAGTTGACGTGGCTCCGGCCGTACCGGCGTCGAAGCGGGGGGCCCGGGCAACGACGAAGCCCCGGGCCACCGACCCGGGCCTTCGTCCACGAGCGGACGACGGGAACCGAACCCGCGTCACAAGCTTGGGAATCACCGCCGCCCGGATCATTCATACGTCGTCTGACCTGCGGACAAGTCTCTTCACGGGTCCTTACGGAAGGCTCTGCTCGCACCCGGGGCGACCGCTGTTCACCACCCCGGAGTGCATGGATGGGGCGCGCGCCGGTCCCCGCCCGGCGGTCCGGTGCGGCTGGACGGGTGTAGTTCGGTGCCCGGCTCCGGCGCCGTCCGCCGAGAGCGCCGCCCGGCCGGATTACATGGGCCTGCGCCTCGGCGCGGGGCGTGCCGGTGTCCTTCACGGTCCCGGACCCGACGACTGGAAGAGCACCATGGCAGAGCGCCACCCTCGCAACCGCACCGGCCGCGGCCCGCTACGCCGCGGGCTCGCCGCCGCCGTGCTCGCGGTCGGCATGATGACGGCTTCGACAGCACCCGGATACGGGACGGGCCCGACCGAACCGGCGCCCGGCCCCCGGTTCACGCCGTTGACGGCGGCCGTGATGACCGAACCGGCGCCGTTCGACGCCACGGACGGCAAGACGCACCTCTCGTACGAACTGCTCACCACGAGCGCGCTGCCCGGCAGCGCGCGGGTGCGACTGGACCGCGTCGAGGTCCGGGACGTCCGCACGCACCGGG
Organism: Streptomyces bikiniensis; assembly: GCA_000716465.1. Classification (GTDB taxonomy): domain Bacteria; phylum Actinomycetota; class Actinomycetes; order Streptomycetales; family Streptomycetaceae; genus Streptomyces; species Streptomyces bikiniensis. The sequence continues at coordinate 182,939 of JNWL01000011.1, read as the reverse complement.
TGGTGGGCTCGCTGAGCGGGCAGGCGCTGGCCGATGCCGCCAACCCGGTGGGCGATCCCCTGCCGGGTGCGGACGGGTACACGCCGGCGCCCCCCGGACCGACGCCGACCGTCATCCCGGGCTCCCAGCAGTGGGTCGTCTGGCTCGACCTGGTCCTCGACCGCGGTCAGCGGGTGCCCAGGGTCCTCGAACACCACCTTTCGGGCGCCGTCCTCACCCCCTCCGGTGCCTCCCCGTTCGAGGAGACGGTCCAGATCACCACGACCGACCGCACCGCGCCGCTGAACCTGGACGCGCCGGTCCGTCCCGGCACCTGGTACTCCAGCGAGTCGTGCTGCGGCAACACCCACCACCGGCGCGGTCTCGCCCCGATCAACGGTCGCTTCTACGTACCGCAGCGCTTCGCGATCGACTGGTACAAGGTCGGCGAGCGGGGACAGACCTGGGAGGGCGACCCCGCGCGGCTCACCAGCTACCTGAGCTACCGGCAGCCGGTCGTCGCCGCGGCCGGCGGCAGGGTGGTGGAGGTCCAGGACGGGATCCCGGACAACACGCCGCCCGTCGCGCCGCCGGTCCCGCCCATCGAGGAGACCGTCGGCAACCACGTCACCGTGGAGGTCGGGCCGGGCCGCTACCTGCTCTACGCGCACCTGACGCCCGGCTCGCCCAGGGTCCGGGAAGGCGACCGCGTCGAACCCGGCCAGGTCCTCGGCCTGATCGGCAACAGCGGCAACTCGACCACGCCGCACCTCCACTTCCAGGTGATGACCACGCCGGAGTTCTTCCCGACCGACAGCCCCCCGTTCACCTTCCGGAAGTTCCGCGTCGTCGGACACGTCGAACCCCGGATCTGGGACGACAACCTGGGCCTCCAGCCGACCGGAGTCCTCCCGATCACCCCGTCACCGCACGACGGCCCCCACCGCGCGCGCTATCCGCTCGACCGCGAGGTGCTGGAGTTCTGACCGCTCCCGGCACACGACGCCCGGAGGGCCCCCGAACAACGACGAAGCCCCAGGTCCCTGACCTGGGGCTTCGTTCACGAGCGGATGACGGGGACCGAACCCGCGCCACACGCTTGGGAATCACCCGGCACTTGGGTGGGTGTACCCCGTCCGACCTGCGAGAACGCCCTTCGGGGGCATCGTATCGGTCGACTCCGCGAAGCCTCTGGTGACCGCTGTTCACCGCCCCTTCCGGCACGTTGTGGCACGGGCTTCTGTTCAGGGGCCGGTGGAGGCGTCGAGCTTCTCCGGTGGGTTACGCCGCAAGGCGGTTCTGTTCTCTCGTCCGCCGACTCGCGGCACTCATGGCGGCTGCGGCTCCGGACGGTCGCCCGGCCCGTTCTGCTGCCCTGCGGTCTGGTGGTTCGTGCGCCGACGCGGGCTTCGGGAACGGGGTCGACATGCCGCTCCGGCACTCCAGGACCGGTGAGTGGCGACTGACAGGCGGTCGCGTCTCCCTGAACGCCGAAGCGGCCCGGTCACAGGAGGAGCAGCACCGCCACACCCCACAGCGCCGACAGCGCCGCGAGTGGCGGTCCGACCGGCACGCCTTGTCGTCCCACCGGTGCCTCTTCCAACGGCCGTAGTTCCGGGTGGAGCAGCAGAACCCGCAGTTCCTCGGCGGTGCGCACCGCATGCGGCTCGCGGCCCAGGCGGTGCTCCAGCCATGCCCAGCCGGTGGGGGACAGCTCGACGGAAGAGTCCTCGGCCCGGCCGACCCGGATGCCGTCGGCGGAGTGGTGCACGGACGTGATCACGTTCCACGGGACCCGCCTTACGCGCCAGGCCCCGGTCACCCACAGCCCGTCACGGTCGGCGGTGATGCGCCAGGTGAGCGCCGTCGCCACGGCCGTCACCAGCCAGGGCAGACTCACGGCGAGCCACAGCCAGTGCCACGACGGTCCGTCCTCGAGCGCGGCCCAGATGCCGCCACCCTGCACCAGCAGCAGGCCGAGACCCACGGCGCGCGAGGAGCCGTGAGCCGTCCACGTGCGCGGGCCCGCCGAGGGCGTCATGCCGGCGGCGATCTCGTCGCAGGGCCGCTGCCCGCGCCCCATCAAGCCCGAGCCGGCCGGCTTCACCGCGGTGACACTGCACTGCACCGACACCTCGACGTCGTCTTCGTCGTCGAACGCGACGAAGGCGACTTCGGCGCCGGCGTAGGGGGCGCCGTACAGAACGGCCTCCCGCAGCGGCGGGGGAGGATCCTCGCCCTTGAGGACCTCCGTGATCTTGTCGAGTTCAACGACGGGTGCGGCGCCGCCGTCCTCGTCGTCTTCTTCTTGCTCGAAGGCGTACAGCGAATGGAAGTGCAGGATCGGCCGAAGGCCCTCCGGGTCGTCGGCCGCGAACACCCAGGTGCGGCCGTCGTCGTGATCCTCGCGCACCAGCACGTGCAGCACCGGCAGCGGTTCGCGCCGCAGCCGCTGCGAACGCCTCCGTCCGTCCACGCCGTTGGCGAGGAACGCCAGCCCCGCGACGGAGCCGGCCACCGCCAGAAGCTCCCAGCCGACGGCGTCGTACGGCTCCGCGACCAGCGCCGCCCAGTCGCCGTCCACGACGACGTCGACCCGGCTGCCCACGGGGAAGTCCTCGGGGGAGGCCGTCTCGAAGCGATGGGTACGCCCGTCGGCCTCCACCTCGACGATGTCGATGTCGTCGTCCTGCTCCAGGGCCGTGACCCGTCCGGACAGGTGCGCGGCTTCCGCGGCCCGCTCCTCGTACGCGTCGACGACCTGGTGCACCTGCCAGCAGCCGAACCCGGCGACGCCCAGCAGCAGGCCGGCCAGGACGAGGGAGAGCCGACCCCGGCGGAACGTCCGCGCGGCGGCGGGCAGCGGTTGTGCGACCGGCCCGGCCGCCTCCAGGGCCCGCGCCCGCTGCCGTCCGGCGGCGGCCAGCCGATGGACGAGCCCGGCGGTGGTGAACGCGGCGGCCATCAGGAACGCGAGCGTGGACGGTTCGCCGAGCGCCGACGCGTAGCCGCCTTCGACGGCGAACCCCGTCAGCGTGGCCGCAAGCCCCGCGAGCGCGAGCCGTGGCTGCCGCCACACCCAGTACAGGGTCAGCAGCAGCACGACGGCTGTTCCGAGGCCCAGCCAGTCGGTGCCGCACGGAGCGGCGGACGTGCAGGGGGCGACGGGAGCCTCCGCGATGTCCCACACCAGTGAGGCGATCAGCGCCGGCAACGTCCACAGAGGGTGCGCCCACCGGGCGGGCGCGGCAGCGAGCCAACGCTCGGCTTCCGAATGCCGCCACGCGGCGGTGCCGGGTGGTATGTGTTCGGCGGGCAACGGCACGGGAGGTCTGCTCACCCGCGCATTATGACCACGCACGATGTACCGGACGGCAGGCGGCCGGACAAGAGCCGGGTATCCGGCCTCTTGCCGCTTTCTGGGTCAGCCGACGCGCTCTGTCCCTCGGGGACCTCCGCCGCCGACCAGCCGTGGACAACACCCTGCCTGTGGCGACCAGACGAAACGACCTCTTACGGCGCCTGCACGGCACGCGTGCCCCAAGGGCCTGGACGGCGACGAAGCCCCAGGCCGCTGACCTGGGGCTTCACACAAGAGCGGATGACGGGAATCGAACCCGCGCTATAAGCTTGGAAATCACCCGGTACTTGGCCCTACGTACGGCCTCTGACCTGTGCGAACGTCCGGCTCTGGGCCCCGTTCCGGCTGTCCTGCCGCTCCCTTGTTGTCCGTTGTTCACCGCCTCTACTGGCACGTTGTGGCACGGCCTCCCGGGTGACATCACGGGAGACGACCGCCTGCAAACGTGTTGCCTGGCGTAGTTGAGATCCCTCTCCTCCGTAGTTGCCCGCACCGAGCCCCTTGGTTACAGTTATTGCAGATGCAGTCTCGCCGGGGTCAGTGATTGGAGGCGGCCATGGCTCGTTCCAGCGTTCTTGCCCGTGCCGAGAGGGTCGAACCGGATCCCTCTCACCAGTGCGCGCTTGCCGCGACTGCCCGGATGGCGCCGGAGTCGGTCGAGGTGCTGGTGCGCACCCCGGACGGCGGCGAACTGGCATTGCCGAGGGAGCTGGTCCGTCTTCTTCTGGCTTCGGCCGGTGAGCTGTCCCGCGGGCATGCGGTGACAGTCCTGGCGTCCGAGGTACAGCTGTCGCCTGCTGAGGCCGCTGAGCTTCTGGGTCTGTCTCGGCCGTTCATCGCCCGTCTGCTCGACGCCGGCGACATCCCCTCGACGAATCTTCCCGGCAGCAGCCACCGCGTGGTCCGCCTTGCGGACGTGCTGGCGTTCCAGCAGCGGCGTGAGCGCCGCAGGGAGGGGCGACGCCAGATCGCCGAATTCCTGGCGGACGCCGACCTGCCCGATTGATGTGGGTGTCACCGGCAGTAGTGCAACAGGAAGAGGGGGGAGCGTGGCGGTGCGGGTCTTCGTGGACACCAACGTCTTGTTTCCGTTCTCGGTGATGGACGTGATGCTGGCCCTCACGGAAGACTCCGTCCACGAGATCGTGTGGTCCGAACGACTGCTCGCGGAGTGGGAGCGGGTCATCGTCCGGGAAGGAAGGCGTTCGGCGGAGTCAGCTGCCGCTGTGGCCCAGGCCGTTCGACGCTTCTTCGCCGACTGCGAGATCCCGGCGGCGGCCTATGGGCACCTTGTCGATGAAATGCCGGGCGATGACCCCGACGATCGGCACCATGCGGCGGCAGCGGTGGCTGCAGGGGCGGACGCGCTGATCACGTGGAATCTCGCCGACTTCCCTGCCGGTGACTTGGCTGAGCGCGGAGTACGGGTGATCGACCCGGATTCGTACCTGTGCGGGCTGTATGACGAGTTGCCGCATGAGGTGGCGGAGACGGTGGTCAGGCTTGTCAGAGAAAAGCGCAACCCGCCAGTGACGATCACCGATACCGTCGCCCGACTTGCAAAGGCCGGACTGCCAGGCTTCGCCGACCTCCTGACGCGACATCTCGGGCGCCGAACAACGTAATGCGGCGGCGGGTCGGTGCGAAGGCGGTGCGCGTGGAATCACCCGGAAACTGGGTGTGTGCGGCTCCTGACCTGTGAGAACCCCTCCTGAGCTTTCTGGTGCCTGGTCGTCTTCGACGTGCCTCTGGTGACCGTGATCCACCGGCTCCACTGGCACATTGTGGCGCGCCCCCCGGCGTTGGTCGCTGAAGGCGAAGTCCAGAAGCCGGTCCGCCACTTCACGAGGTGATCGTCACGCCGAGAGGCGCAGCGGTACCTCTCGGTGGCTGACAGGGTCTGCCCCGATGCAATCGACGACGGCCTGCCAGACGCCAGGACGTTCGAGCTGTCGAATCACTGCCTCGGCCGGTATGGCGCTGGCTTGGTTCGGAACTTGCCTGGAACCGGTTGCGGACCGGTACTCATTCGCCGTCACGCGCTTCCGTCCTTCACTCGCCGCAGCATCGACCATTGAGCGAAGGACGTCCCAGCGCTGGTGATCAGGCGTATTGGACTTGAGTAGTCGCGGGCTGCTTCCGTCAGGACCGTGTAGGAGATCTGGACGTCAGAGAAGATACGCGGGCGCATGTCCGGGCTGAACCACCGCGCCAGTGCCACGTACTCTTTTGCCTGGGCTACTGAAAGCCCGTGGCGGGTAGCGGCACGTTTGAAGGCGCTCGAGCGGCAAGCAGCCTCGCTGGGAAATCGGATCAGCAGCGTGTCGCCCGGCTTGATGCGATCGGCGGCATCCAGGTATCCGGAGCGGCCGGGATCAGTTGGCTCGGGGAAGAGTGCGGACATGAAACTTTCACGGGGGCTTCCCTGCAGGCCATGAGGTTTTTACGGGGCCCATCACCTGCATGGGTGACGGGGCAGATTGAAGCGCATCGTGGCCGGACTGCCTCACTCTCCGGAGGCGACCTCGATCTCCTCCGGAGAGTGAGGCGTGGCTTTGGCCGCCTGGACGTCCACGGTGACGGATCAGGATGGTGAGGAGGGTCTCCGCGGCGGCGGTACGGCTCGCAGCAATTCCCACAGCGGGGTGGAGCCGGCGGCCCATCGGGCGAGGAGGTGGCGGTCGACCAGGTGGAGGCGCTGGGACTTGGCGAAGTCGGGAGCGTTCTTGGAGAAACGACCATTGGTGAGCATGACGATGACATCGCCATCGTGGATCTGGCGGCCGGTGCCATTGAGGCGTTGGAGGTCGGGGGTACCGACAGCCGCCCCCGACCAGCCGGCCTTACGGTGCTTGCACTGGATCACCCAGCGTCCCCCGAACGGATCGGTAGCCTTCACATCGGCTCCGTTGTCGCCGCTTCCGCCGACCTGTTGGGCGTCCTGATAGCCATCGCGCCGCATCAAGTCGCGGACGGCGTACTCGAACTGGGTGTAGTGCAGGCCATCCAGGTGCTCAACCAGGTATCGAAGACCCTGCAAACGGATCCGCTCCCGGCGAGTCGCCTCCCGCCGCAGAAGTACAAGGGCTATACCTGCCCCGGCCACTGCCAGGACCGGAAGAGCGAGAATCCAGGGGTGCTCGGCGAGCCAGGACAGAGTTGCCGCCAACAGCCCCTGAGCCACTACGCCGATCAGACCCAGCATCAACAGGAACTTCCCGTCGGAACCACGCTTCTGGGCGGGCCGGCGACGGATCGGGCGACGGCTCATCGCCCACTCCCCGTGGTGGGGAAGACGATCGGATACGAGACTGTCGGCGTAGGCTGGACCACCGGCTTGTCCCATCCGGGCCACTTGATCGGATAGACCACCGTCGACTGTGGCTGGGGTAACCGGTGCTGACCCGACTGGGTCCTCGCGCCGGTGGTCGTGTTGCCGCTGCCGAAGAGGAACACCCCCGCCACGATCAGTCCGGCGATCGCCGTCTGCCGGCGGGCACCCGCCGGCAGACGGACGTGTCTCCTGACTACGGTCCCGTCGGACCTCTTGTACTCCTCGATCACGGGCACAGTCGTGTCCCCCTCACTAGCTGTGTCACGCCTCCCTGCGTGACCGGCTCATGAAAGCACCCGCCACTGACAACCTGTCACCTGAAGATCACTGAAGGTGATCATTTTGCGCCATGAGTCCGGCCTACGTGTCGGCGTGGCATGAGATCGTGCGTGCCCTTCGGCAGGGTGTTCGTGCGAGATTGGGCACGCGGAGGGCACGGCACCTCCCAAGAAGTCTGGACAACGCCGAAGCCCCAGGTCCCTGACCTGGGGCTTCGTTCACGAGCGGATGACGGGAGTCGAACCCGCGCCACAAGCTTGGGAATCACCCGGTACTTGAGCCTACACATGCCTTTGACCTGCTGAAACGAGTGTCGAACAGGTAGTTTCGGCCGACCCTGATCGCCCCCTGTTGGCCGCTGTTCACCGCCTCTACTGGCACGTTGTGGCACGGCCTTCTCGACAAGCCGGAGGACGGGACCGAGTGGCCTGTGACGCAGCGCACTTGGCGGGGAGCGATGACTTCGCGTACGGCCGTCGGTCACAAGGGCGACAACACCGACGCGAGGAAGGCCCGTCCATGACCCACATGCTCAGCGCTCCCCAGCACGCCGTCCCTGTCGCGCCCGCGTCTGGCCTTGTGGCGCGGAGGGCTCTGGTCGGTGGCGTGGTGGCGGGCCCGCTGTTCCTCCTGGCCGGCGTCGCTCAGGGCTTCGCGCGGAACGGGTTCGACTTCACCCGTAACGCGATCAGCCAGCTCTCCCTTGGGGAGGCGGGCTGGATCCAGACGGTGACCTTCCTGCTCACCGGAACGCTGCTGATCGCGGGTGCGGCCGGTCTGCGCCGGGTGCTGCGCGGCGGCGCGGGAGGAACCTGGGGCCCGGTCCTGGTCGGTGCCTTCGGCGCCTCGTTCTGGGCCGCCGCGCTCTTCCCGGCCGACGCGGGGGCGGGATTCCCCGAAGGCTCTCCGGACGCGACGGCTATGAGCGGCCACGGCGCCGTGCACATGGTGGCCGGGATGGCCGGTTACCTCGCCCTGTGTGCCGCGTTCGTCGTCCTGGCACGCCCGCTCGCCGCCCGGGGCCACCGCCGCTGGGCTCGCGCCTCGCGCCTCGTCCCCGTGGTCGTTCTCGCCGGCTTCATGGCCTCCGCCACCTCCGTCCTGGCCTTCACCGCCGGTGCGGGCCTCGGCCTGCTGGGGCTCACCGCGGTGACAGCCCGCCTGGCCACCGCCCGGGCGAATTGCTAGCCGCCTGCCGCACCGGGCAGGCATCATCGACACCACCAAGATCATTTCGACAGGAAACCGGGGACATCTCATGACCGACGCAGTAAAGGGTCCCGCCAGCTACTTTCCTTCCATCGAGAAGAAGTACGGCCGCCCGATCCACGAGTGGAAGGACCTCATCCGTTCCTCCCCGCTGACCAAGCACATGGAGCTCCTCTCCTGGCTCAAGTCCGAGCACGGCCTGGGACACGGTCACGCCAACGCCCTTGTCGCGCACACACTCGCCGAGAACAGCGGCCGGTGACCGGGAACGTGATCACGCCGTCCGGCGGTTGGCAGATCATGTGACGTTTCCAAGGAACCCACGGAGCACATGCCGCAGGACGTCCGGTCGCTCCAGATGAACGTCGTGTCCCGTCCCGGGGACGCTCAAAGCCACCGTCTCCGGCCGCCGCCGGAGCATCTCGTCAATCTCCCCCGACGGGATGATGCCGGACTGGCCGAGGACGGCCAGGGTCGGGCAGGTTACCCTCGACCACTCGTCCCAGAAGGACCGCTGGGCAATCTCCGCCAGCGACTCGACCATCACGTCCCGGTCGAAGCGCGGCCACCAGCCGCCGTCGTGCTCCACCAGGCCGGCCGCCCAGCCCTCGCCGACCGGACCGCCGCCGAGGAACTCGACGGCAGCCCCCTGTGACGGGAACGGCCTGGGCCAGGAATCGAGCCACCCCCCGATCTCCGCCTGTACGTCACGGTTCGGCCCGCCCGGCCCGGCCTCCACCAGGACGAGCGCACGGAAGAGGCCGGGGTACGCGGCGGCGGCGAGCATGGCGGTGTGGCCGCCCAGCGACTGGCCCACCAGGACGCTTTGCTGGAGGCCGAGCTGTTCGAGTACGGCGACGGTATCCGCGACGTACGCGGCCCGGGACACGTCCCGCGGACGGCGCTCGCTGGCACCATGGCCCCGCTGGTCGACGGCGACGACCCGGTGGCGGAGGCTCAGGTCCCGGGCGATGGCGTCCCATTCGCCCGCGTGGCCGGCCAGCCCGTGCAACAGGACGACGGACGGCCCCGAACCTCCCCAGTCACGGCAGGAAATACGGACGCCGTCACGGACGACGATGTGCTCTGACCAAGGCATGTGGGTCCTTCAGGCATGGTTTGGGTCGTCCGGGAGGTGGCGGCCATCGGTGGCGATGGTGTCAGGAGAGGAGTCCGGGCCTATGTGTGCGGGCAGGCCGAAGAGCGGAAACAGGTGCTCGGTGTCGCGGAAGGCGTGGATGCCGGTGATGCGGTTGCCGGAGAACTCGATGACCTGGAGCGCCCAGGGTTCGTAGCCCGTGCCGTCGAGGCTGGGCCGGTACTGGCCGAACGCTGGGGTGCCGTTCGCCGTGGTCGGGACCAGGCGGGAGCCGCGACAGCCGACGGCGGGCCCGGTCAGCCACGCCTGAATGTCGGGGACCCCGCGCATCCACTTCGCGTACGGGGGGAGACACAGCGTGGCGTCGACGTGGAGCAGCATGCTCAGCTCCTCCATGTCGTAGCGGGAGAAGGCCGTGGCGTACCGCTCGGCCAGCACGCGACGGACGGCGTCGGACGGCCGGTTACCGGGGCTGTCGGCGGGTCCGCGGTGCGCGGCCAATGTGGCACGGGCCCGCTGCAGGGCACTGTTGACCGAGGCGACGGTCGAGCCGTGCAGCTCGGCGACTTCGCGGGCCGAGAAGGCCAGCACGTCCCGGAGGATCAGCGTGGCCCGCTGCCTGGGCGGGAGACGCTGGAGCGCGGCGACGAACGCCAGCCGCACCGACTCGCCCGCTGCCACCGCCGCCTCGGGGTCCCCTCCGGGACAGGGCCCGATCCACATGGTGGCGTCCTCCGGGGCTCCCGGGGCCGAAGCGCCGGGCGACGGCTCCGAGAGGTCCATCGGCAGAGCCCGCCGCCTGCCGGCGGCCAGTGCGTCCAGGCACACATTGGTGGCGATGCGGTAGAACCACGACCGCAGCGACGAACGCCCCTCGAACCCCTCGAGGTTCCGCCAGGCCCGGACCATCGTCTCCTGCACGGCGTCCTCGGCCTCGGCGTACGAGCTCAGCATCCGGTAGCAGTACCCGGTCAGTTCTCCCCGGTGCTTCTCCAGCCGGACCGCCGTCTCGCGCTCGCCGTTGCCCACGACAAGATCCTTCATGCTTGTTCCGCCCCCTGATGCGCGCCCTCCGAGGCCACCGACCAGGTGGTTCCAGCGATGTCCTCGGCCGCACGAAATTACCGGCCGGCAGCGGCGCACGCCCAGTGATCAAGGGTCAGATCGCGTCGACGGCCGACCAGGAGGCGGACGGCCTGGACAACAAACAAGCCCCAGGCCTCTGACCTGGGGCTTTGCTATGGAGCGGATGACGGGAATCGAACCCGCGCTATAAGCTTGGGAATCACCCGGCACTCGGGCTCATATATAGCTTCTGACCTGCGGCAACGCCCGTTGAGGGGCGTCCGTCGCCCTCCTTCCGGCAACCCTTGTTGCCCGCTGTTTACCGCCCCTACTGGCACGTTGTGGCACGGCGGCCCGCAGAGTGTCAGACGGCGACCGATACGGTCGCCCCGCTCGCGAAGCCGCCCCCGTCGCAATTTCCGCCCTGCTTCGCTGATCCGGGAGGCCGACGGGCATCCCTGCGCTCGTGAGACGCATCGGTGTCAGACCGGCGGCGTACGTTCACGGCATGGACATGGGAGATGCCCCGGGATGGTTGGGAGCGGGTCTGGGGCTGGCGGCCTTCGTCGTCAGTCTGAGGTCGGTGAAGCACAGCAAGCGTGCGGCTGACGCTGCCGAAGGTTCGGCTGTCGCTGCCGAGCAGTCGGTGGTCGAGACGCGTCGCTCGAGCGACGCGGCGGAGCGGTCAGCGACAGCTGCCGAAGAAACTCTTGCCGACCAGCGGCGCGAGGCAGCCGAGCGGCGCAGGCAGGAGGAAGAGGACAACCGGCCACGTGCGCAGTTCCGCATCGAGCACCGTAACAAGGCCGTCTGGGAGCTGATCAACTACGGCACCGCCCCCGCCGAAAACATTCGATGCCTTGACGCGCCTGGTGCGCGGGACGAATGGCCGCCCAGTCTCTCCGTGGCAGCGGGGGACGTGTACTCCTTCATGATGGTCGGGTCCATGCAGGAAGCCGTTCCCTCTGTCCTTCGTATCGTCTGGGAGGGACAGGACGAACCGGTCCTGCTACGCGTTCCACCGCGCGTCGGGTGAGAGTCGGCCGCACCCCAAAGGAGGGGTGCAGCCAGCCGGTTCATCCCTGGTTGCCCAAGGGCATATGCCGAGCCTCTCGGCGGATGCGCGCGGCGATGGTTTGAGCCTCTCGAGCTCGGGCGGCGGCTTCGCCCGTCACGTGGACGGGGAGGGGCTTCGGATTGCCCCTCCCATCCAGGAGTAGGTCGGCCTTGTGCGGCAGGGGGAGGATCATCGCGCCGTCATAGCAGTCCTGCCACGAGATCGAGTGGCCATTTGACGGGCAGACGAAATCCGCGTGGACGGTGGCGAGCAGGCGGTGGGTGGCTTCCGGATCCGGCCCGCCGAGTACGGCTTCGTACGGGTCGGGAAGCACGCGGGCGATGAAGCTCGCAGCGATGACGCGGGAGTGACGCATGGCACCTCGTTATTTGTCGGCCCCGCGCCTTGTCCACAGTTTACGGCGCGGCGCCGACACTGGTCCCCCAGCCGGTCCGCAGACTGGGAAGGTGATCGCGTTACCGGTCAGAACCAGTCACAGGCGCCTGATGTCCACCAGCGCTCGGCACAGAGCGGTGGTGTCGTCGATCGCCTCCCTGCAGTCGGCGTCCGAGATGACGAGCCGTTGACCGACGGAGGTGCGAGAAGTGGGGACCCGACGCAGGTACTTCTCGTCGACGACACCGTCGTTGTGGGTGAAGACATGGCGCGCCGCCCAGGTCCGGACCAGCCGCTGCCAGGCGGGTGACCCCACCGAACCGCGTACGTCAGGGAAGCCGGCCGAAACGAAGAGGTCCGCCATGTCGTCGAGCCGTTGAAAGATGCTCCCCTTGCCACGCAGCCGCTCTTCCGAGTCCGTGACATGCTCGTGGAATACCGACGAGCCGAGCGCCTCCACGACACCCACGACGTTCTCGATCGTGTCGACCCAACTGCGGGTGAACACCCCCTGCTCGCGTAGCGCGGCCCGGATCTCGTCGGGCAAGGAGGACAGTGCGTCGAGCCGGGCCGTCTCCGCCTGCAGGGCGTCGAAGGCGACGGTGGCCGCAGGCAGCCGACCGCACGAGGGGCAGTAGCGGTGCTCGCCGAAGACGCCGTAGCGAATCTCGCATCCCGCGCATGTCCGCGTACGGGCGAGCCGCTCTTCGTCGATCTCGGGAAGGGGGCGGGGGTAGCGGGGGCGGCTGCGGAACGACACCGAGACATGGCCACGACGTGAGGAGCTCCGCGCCTTGCGCGCCATTCTCGCGAGCCCCTGCTGCATGATCTGCGTGCCCAGAGCTCTGGCCGCTTCCATGGCTCGCTCGCGTTGCTGGTCGGTCCAGAAGTCCCGGTGGTCCGCGTTGTGGCCGCAGTACACGCACCAGAGCCGGAGTTCGTCGGGCAGAGCCGCGTAGTCGTCACCGTGGACGCGGAAGAGCATCGAGCAATCAGGGCACTGGCGTCCGAAGAACCCGTCCGCGTCGAGCGGGATGCTGACGTTCACCTTGTACTGGTCTCCCTGGCGGTCGGTGATTTCGGCACCGTCCGGCATGGGGAACGGAGAGTTGTCCCACATGAGTTGATTGTGGACGAGCCCACTGACAAGTGGACCGCTGCTGGGCAGATAGTGAGGTCCGCTGATCAGTGAGTGACGAAAGGGGCCAGGTGCGTCAGGCGAACGCCAGCCCGCGGAAAGCTTTGCGGATGTCCGTCAACGGCTGGCGGTCGCGGGTGTAGTAGAGCTTGTTCGTCAGGAGTACCGCCCATCGGCCCTGGGTGGGGGAGATCCACATGCCGGTGCCGGTGAAGCCGTAGTGGACCCAGACGTCCTGCTCGTCGGCGGTGCCGGGCGCCGGGTGCCAGAACAGGCCGCGCTCGGGCTGGAGGCCGCCGGTCTGCACGGTGAGGGAGTGAGCGCTCCATTCGGCACCGAAACCGGCCTGGGTGGGGGCCGTGGTGTGGTCGAGCATGTAGCGGAGGAAGACGGCCAGGTCATCGAGGACGGTGAAGGCGCCGGCGATGCCGCACACGCCGCCGAGGAGTCGGGCGGAGAAGTCGTGGGCGGTTCCCTTGAGGTGGGTGCCGCTGTCCTGGTCGAGCTCGGTGGGGGCGCATCGGGCGGTGAGGCCGGTGGGCAGCGGGCCGAAGCGGGTGGTGTTCATGCCCAGGGGGCGCCAGGTCCGCGTCTCGCAGAGCTGGTCGAGGGGTTGGCCGGAGAGGTGCTCGGCGAGGTAGCCGAGGATGAGGGCGGCCCGGTCGGTGTACTCGACTGCTTCGCCGGGCGGCCGGTTGAGGGCTTCTCGCAGGACCCCGCGGCGGATGCCCGCGGGATCGGTGCCGTAGAGGTTCTTCAGCTGGGCCCGGAGGGGGAGACCGGCGGTGTGGGTCAGGAGCTGCCGGGCGGTCACGGCGCCGAGGGGGTGGCCGGTGACCTCGTCCCAGAAGGTGCCCAGCGGGGCGTCGAGATCGAGGACGCCGTCCTCCCACAGGGCGCCGATGGAGGCCCAGACCGCGAGGATCTTGGTGAGGCTGGCGGCGTCGAAGACGGTGTCCGGCCGCATCCTCACGTCCGGTTCGTCAGGGTCCAGGACCCCGGTCGCGCCCGTCGCCCGGGCTCCGCCGGAGTCGCCGACGGCCCACACCGCGCCCGGGTAGACCTTGTCGCGGACGCCTTCGCTCAGCAGGTTCTCGATGCGGTCGGTGCGGTACGGCATGGTCTCCCTCTTCGTGTGGGCATCCCAGCGGCCAGCGTAATGACGTGGGCCGGTCGAGCTGGGCAGCGGCGTGCCAGTTGGCGTGGGCCGTTCTCAGGTGAGTTGTCGGCCGAGCTCGGCCAGTTCGCGGGCGGTCTTCGAGAGGGGATACCGGGCAGCGTTGGCGTATCCGGCCTGTCTGAGGGCGGGGAGGAGGCCGGGTTCGGTTCGCAGGCGGTCCAGATCCCGGGTGAGCGCGGAGGGGTGGGTGAAGTCGGTGGTCAGCCCGGAGCGGGCGAGGGCTTCGCTGAGGCCGGGGACGGGCTGGTAGAGGACGGGGAGGCCGCAGGCTTGGGCTTCCAGGCAGACCAGCCCCATGGCCTCCAGGGTCGTGGAGGGCATGACGAGCACGTCGTGCTCGGCGAATGTCTTCCACAGCTGGGGACGGCGGAGCCAGCCGAGGTAGCGGGCCCTCAGCCCGAGCCGTTGCAGTCGTGGGGCCAGCGCGCGGAACTGGGCGCTGGGGGCGGCAACCGACAGCTCGACGCCCTGGAGCGGGGCCACGCTCCGGATCAGGGCCTCGACGCCCTTCTCCGCCGTCAGCCGGCCGGCGTACAGCAGCCGCAGGTGGCTCCTCGATGGATGAGTGCTGCGGGCGGGCGGGTGGCTGAGGAGTTGGTCGGGGATGCCCCAGGGGATGTGGACGATCTTGCGGCGGTCGGTCTGCGGCGCGAGCTTGAAGAGGTGGTCGGCCATGGCCCCGGTGGGGACGACGATGGCGTCGGCAGCCCGGGCGGTCGCCCGCAGCACCTGGAGTTGGTCTCGGTAGGCTTCGGCGAAGAGCAGGTCAGTGCCGTGGACCAGGGCGATGCGGGGGTGCGTGGGTAGGGCCCTCATCAGGGCGGGGGTGGCGCCGAAGGCGAGGTGGTGCAGGTGCAGGATGCCGATCTCGGAGGGGTTGATCGCGGCCGTCAGAGCCCTACGCAGGGTGGCGACGTAGCGGCCGAAGGCGGGTCCTTCCAAGCACTTGCCGCCCGCGCTGAGCAGGTCGAGGCCGGCAGGCGTCCGGGGGCGGGGGCCGGCCGGGGCGAGCATGAAGGCCCTCGCGGGGATGAGGGGCCTCTCGCCGGTGTAGAGGTCGAGGAAGAGTTCGGCGCTGCCGCCGGGACTGCCGGCGGGCAGGTCCAGGAAAGTGGCGGCCATCGGCCCCGGAGCGGGACCGGCGAGGGTGCTCATCGGCTGCCTCCGGCGATCTCCTCGTAGAGGCGGGAGATGTCGATGCCGTCAGTGGAGGCGTACTTCGCGAGCTGCTGCTGGTAGCTGGCCGGTGTGCCCTGGGCGGCCAGGAAGACCAGCTTGCCGAACGTCATGCCCGGGTAGACGCGGACGGGCCGGGCGGCCCGGATCTCCAGAGTCCAGCGGATCGCGTGGCCCTGGTGGCCGAGCGGGGCGGAGACGTGGACCCAGATGCCGAGGGCTCCGATCGTGCGGTCGCCATTGAGCATCTGCGCGTACGTCTCCGATCCGGTCCGCTCGTGGGTGACGCCGAGGTAGAGCAGTCCGGGCTGGAGGACCAGGCCGGTGCTGGGGATCGTCTGCTCGGTGTAGGCGGTGGGGACGGCGGCGTCGAGGTCGCCGGCGCAGATTCGGAGTGTGTCGCCGAGGCGCCAGTCGTACGCGTTCGGGGAGACGCGGGAGGGGTCGTACGGGTCGATGGTGATCTCGCCGGCCCGGACGGCGGCGGTGATCGCGGGGCCGGTGAGGATCACGAGGCGACCGCCCCGACACGGGAGACATCCCGCCAGTAGCAGGAGGGCTGGGGGCCGTCGGCGGCCTGGTACTTGCCCGCGTACAGGTCGATGTCGCCAGTGGAGACGAAGAACATGATCTGCCCGATCTTCATGCCCGCATACACGCGCAGAGGGCGGATCGGAGAGAGCATCAGGGTCCACTGGCCGTGGAAGCCGATGTCTCCGATGGGGGCGGTGATCTCGACGAACAGGCCGAGGCGGCCGACGGAGGAGCGGCCGAACAGAAGCGGGACGAAGGTGTCGGAGCCGACCCGTTCGAGGGTGTGGCCGAGGTAGAGCTCGCCGGGCTGGAGCACGTACCCGTCCTCGCCGATCTGGACCGTGGTGGTCGGGTTCGCCCGGTGGGCGTCGATGACCGCGGTCGTGTAGGTCAGCAGGCTGGGGCCGAGGCGGACGTTGTAGCTGTTGGGGTTGACCTGCCCGGGTTCGAACGGGCTGATCGTCAGACGTCCGTCCTGGGCGGCGGCGGTGATCTCGGGGCCGGTGAGGATCATCGTGCGCCTTCCTCCTGGTCGGGCAGCGTAGTGGCGAGGGTGCGGCGGACGACCTCGCCGAGGCGCAGGCCGGCCTGGTGGGTGCGTCCGCCGAGGTGGGTGTCGGCGAGATAGTCGGTCGTCAGGACCGACCGGATGCCCTGGGGCAGCGGCCAGGGAACGACGGCCAGAGGGCCGGTCTGCTCGGTCAGGTGCATGAGCAGACCGTTCGGATCCTCCGCGTACCTGTCGGGGAGGAAGGCGTGGACGAGCTGGTTGTCGAACGGCTCGATGGCCAGCAGGTCTCCGAGCGTCAGGACGTCGCCGAGGTGGGCGGGCCGTAGGGCGGTGTCGTTGAGGATGACGGCGCCGGCACCGAGGCCGGTGTGCAGCCGGGCGGCGATGTCCTGGAGGAGCCGGTGGCGGTCGAGGACGGCGTCGCGGTAGGGCTCGTTGACGGTGCCGAGGGGAGTGGCGAGCATCTGGCAGGTTGAGGCGATCTGCTCGTCCAGGACGGCGAGCTCGTCCGGGACCGTCGCAGGGGTGGGGAAGACGGCGGTACGGGCGGCCCACCCGGAGCCGACCGGTTCGGCGGCGGCGTATCCGGCGCCCAGCTCACGGCCCTTGACCACGAGGGTGTCGCCGACGTGCACGGGTCCGTAGGCGTCGCTGTGACAGTGGCCGGCGAAGATGACGTCCACGAACGGGCAGGCACCGGCGAGCTTGAGGTCCTCGTCGAAGCCGGAGTGGGACAGCACGATCCACGAGTCCACGTGGTGGTGGTGCTCCAGCATCAGCTCGCGCAGCGCGGTGACGGGGTCGGTGACGTGGTGTCCGGCCCGCTGGGCGGCGGGGATGGTGTGGAAGGCGCTCACACCGATGACCGCGGTGACGGCGACCTGACGGCCGTGCACCTCGACGACACGGAGACGGTCGAACAGCGGCCGTCCGGTGGTGGCGTCGGCGGCATTGGCGCAGACCGTCATCTCGCGCAGACCGGGCTCGAAGTAGTGCAGCCAGCCGTGGTTGCCCGGGGCCAACACGTCGTACAGCGTCATGAGGATCTCCCGCTCGATGGCTCCCTTGCCCAGCCGGTAGTAGCCGGTGCCCTCGAAGAAGTCACCGCAGTCGACGATGAGGGAGGTCTCCTTGAGGGCGTGCAGGTGCGGCAGGATCCTGTGGCCCTGGTCGAGGGCGGAGTGCAGGTCGGTGGTGGCCACGATCTGGCCGTACGTCCTGCTCATCGCGGCACATCGGTCAGATCGGCGCCGAGGACACGGAGCTTGGCGGGCAGGTCGGTGTGGCCGCGGCGAAGCTGGTCGAGGCCGCTGACGGTGGTGACGCCCCGGGCGCCGAGGCCGGCGATCAGGAGAGCGGAGCCAGTGCGGATGTCCGTGGCCTTCACCGTGGTGCCGTTCAGGCGCTGGGGGCCGGCCAGGCGGCAGTGAGTGGGCGAGAGTTCCTCGATCACGGCCCCGAGTCTCGCGAGCTGGGGGAGGAGGTTGCCGTGGCGGCCGGGGTTGATGTCGTCGGCGAGCAGGTGGGTGCCGGGCAGGGTGAGGGCCAGGGCCAGCAGCGCGGGCTCGAAGTCGGCGTCCAAGCCGCCCGGGGTCAGGGAGGCGACCGCCCGCAGCGGCCGCCCGCTCGCGGTGCGGGCCCGGTGGACGGTGATCGCGTCGGGGGCGAGGGAGACAGGGACCCCGGACCGATCCAGCAGGCTGGCCAACGCCGCGAGGTCGGATCCGGCGACGCCTTCGACGCGGCCTTCGCCGGCGGTGGCGGCGATCGCGCAGGCCAGCGTGCCCGCCTCGATCTTGTCGCCGGGAACAGTCCAGGCGACGGTCCCGGCCGGGACGCCCGACGGCGGTGCCAGTGTGATCTTGTCGCTGTCGGCATGGGCCGTCCACCCGGCGGACTGTAAGGCGGAGAGCACACCGGTGGTCTCAGGGGACAGGTTGGGGTTGCCCAGTTCCAGGCGGCTGCCGGCCACGACGGCCCGGCAGATCGCGGCGATGCTCGCTCCCCGCGAGCGGAACGGCAGCGCCAGGGCGACCCTGTCGCGGGTCTGGTCGGCGGCCAGGACGCGGTATCCGGTGTCATCGAGCAGGACCGTGTCGCCGAACGCCTCGTAGACGGTGAAGTGCAGCTCCATCCCGCGGTCACCGATCTGGCAGCCACCCGGCCAGGGAAGGGCCGCCTGACCGTAGGCGGCAAGCAGCGGCGCCACCAGGTAGTAGGAGGCCCGGATCCGGGCGGCGTCGGACAGGTCGGGCGCCTCGGCGGGGTGCTCCTTGGGAACCACGATCACGGCACCCGGCTCGGCGACCGGACGGGCGACGCGATAGCCGGCCTGTTCCAGCAGGCCGAGCATCCTCTGGACGTCGGCGCTGGCCGGGACACCGGACAGGCGGACATTGCGGCCCAAGGACGCGGCGGCGGCCAGCAACGGCAGCGCCGCGTTCTTCGAGCCGTCCACCCGGACCGTCCCGGCGAGCGGGCGGCCGGGGCGGACGGTGACGGCGTCGACGCCTCTCGTACGGGTGGGGGCAAGGTCCATCAAAACCTCCTGGTCGCAGGTGGTCGGGGTGGTGTGGCTCCGAGGGGCGGTATGACCGCCGACGCTGGTCACCGTGCTTCTTCGCTGTTCAGCGGTCGGTGGTGAGAGGCGCCGAGACGATGTCCGGTGCGGCCACGGCCGCTCGGTGCACCGTGGCATCGAGGAGCTGGTCGGCATGGGTACGCAGCGTCCAGGTCGGCCCGGCCATGCCGGCGAAGGCGAGGAACGTCAGGGCGATCCGGCCGCTGCGGTCCGCTCGCACGCGGGGCGTGGTGCAGGGAACACGGTGACGGGCCCTGTTCACGAGGTCTCGC
Source organism: Streptomyces bikiniensis (assembly GCA_000716465.1). Taxonomy (GTDB): domain Bacteria; phylum Actinomycetota; class Actinomycetes; order Streptomycetales; family Streptomycetaceae; genus Streptomyces; species Streptomyces bikiniensis. Next base: position 163,768 of record JNWL01000011.1, on the reverse strand, counting down.
CGAGTGCGTTCTCGTGCGCGTCGAGGAGGCGGCTGGTCTGCGCGTACAGCCGTTCCAGCTCGGCCGAGGTGAGGACGAAGGCTCCCTCGCGGGTCGAACCGTCCTCGAAGTGGAACTGCACGGGCACCGAGCCCTGGCGGGCGCGCGGGTCGTAGACCGCGTCGCGGCCGGGCAGCAGCGTGACGTGGGTGACCTGCGCCGGCACCGGGCGCAGCGTCGTGCCGTCCGCCGGCGCGGACCAGGCGGGGCCGCCGCCGGGCGGGCGCAGGTGGTAGGTGGTGGCGGAGTCCTCGCCGGGGAGGGTGACCACGACGCCGACCCGGCCTTCGCGGGCGGTGTCGGCGGCGAGGTCGCCGAGCTGAGGGAAGAAGGGAGCCGCTGTTCCTAACTCGGATCCCTGGGAGGGGAGATGGGTAGAGCGTCGTCCGGTCATGCCCCGAAGTTAGGGACGGTCACGACCCCGAATATGAGCCGGAGGAATACGACCCCTATCCGTCCAGGTGGAAGCGGTCGGACATGCGCCGCAACTTCTCTCGCGTAGCTGCCCGTTCGGCGTAGACGATGCTGCGGAGGGTCGACCGGGCGATGGGGTGGTTGCGTACGAGCTGGGGGGCGATGCGTTCGGCGGTCTCCAGCTCGCCGAGGGCCTTGTCCCGGTTGCCGTCCCACAGCCAGGCCCGCGCGATGTCCATGTGGTGGTGACCCTGACGGGAGTTGGGCAGGGCACCGACCAGCTCGGGGCTGGTGCGGCGGTTGATCTCCAGGGCCTTGCCCTGCTCACCCATTTCCAGCGCGACGCTGATCGCGTGGATCTGCACGTTCCCCGCGGAGAACGTCAGCGAGTGCCGGTCGTACACCGGTGCCCCGGAGTACGCGTCCATCCGCTCGGCGGCGTCCTTGGCGTACCCGATCCGGTCCTCCGCCTCCGAGGCACGGCCGGCGCGGGCGGCCGAGACCGCGGCCCGGAGCTGGAGGGTGCCCCAGGCCCGTACGGCCAGCGGCTCGCCGCGCTCGTACGCCTGCTGCACCGACCCGATCGCCTTGTCCGAGAGCGTCAGCGCGTCCGACCAGTCGGCCGTGGCCCACATGTCCCAGACCCGCATCCAGTCCGCGACCGCCGGCAGCACCGGGTCACCGGACAGCCGCGCCGACCACGCGGCCCGCTCGCAGGCCATGGCCACCAGCTCGGGGTGGCCGAGGGAGTGGGCGGCGGTGTGCGCGAACTTGCAGCACACCGCGTAGATCGCATACGCCTCCTCCCGCTCGTGCCCCTCCGACACCTCGGCCAGAGCCCGGGCCTCGCGGAACAGGTCGGGCAGGACGCGGAGGATCGCCACGTTGGAGGCGGTGTCCCGGAGCCGGTGCAGGCGGGTCACCTCCCGCCACAGCTGCGGTGCCGGCCTCGGCGTCCCGTCGAAGATCGGGGACAGGTCGTAGCGGCGCAGTTCGCGCAGGATCGAGGAGGCGGCGACCTGCCACTGGTTGTCGTCCGGGGAGTTGCTGTACGGGCGTCCGATCAGGTCGTTCGGGTGGACGTGCAGCTCGGCGGCGATCTGGTTGAGCAGGCCGACCCGGTCCAGCTCGATCAGGCCCCGCTCCATCTTCGACACCCAGCCCTGCGACTTGCCCAGGGCCGTCGCCAGGTCGGCCTGCGGCATCCCGAGCCGCAGCCTCGCCCTGCGAACGCGCCGGCCGATCTCCTCGGCTTCCTCCAGCATCAGGACACCTCCCCAACCGCCGGACCGCCGAGCTGATCGCCGGGTGTCCGTACAGAGTTCGTCACCAGCACGGTACCCAGATGGACGTTGGAGCGGAGGCGTCAGGCGGATTGTTGCTGTGCCGCCGTGACCACCGACGATCGCCGCCGGTTGGCGGATCATGAAGAAGATCTTCTCTGTGACTGCCCTGGCTCTGACAAGCCTGGCGCTGGCTGCCCCCGCCCACGCTGACAACGACAGCAACTTCGGTCCGGGGGTCAACGCCGCCAACAACTGGAACTTCAGCGCGGCAGCCGTCTGCTTCCAGGAGCTGGCGGTCGTCCCGGTGGGCGGCGCGTGGGACGGCAACACCGTCAACCACTGCACCAATGGTAACGTCCTGAACCACAGCAACGGCTGATCGGTCGGCAGACGCTGTTCCGAATCGGGGAGCCTTGGCTCTGTACACGGAAACAGGAGTCGTTTATCAATGACTCCCGGAGCCCCTGCGAGCCCCCGTTGCTTGACGAATCTCGATGAGTCCGGGAGCCGCTGACGGTCGGGTCAGAGGTCCGAGGGTCCGTCTCGGCAAAGCGGGCCGGACCCGGGGCGGTGGCGCGCGCCTTACTCGTCGGCCGGCGCATGATCGGCGAGGCGCTCGGAATCGCGCTGCACGCGCTTCAGGGCAGCATCGGCGAGTGTCTCTCGCCGATGGGTGAGTTCCCGGTCGAGCGTCTGTACGGCGTCCTTATCGAGCCCATCGTCAGTCATCTGCCAATAGTGCGGCTCGTAAGCCTGGCGGACGCGAGTCGGCTGAGAGAAGAGCGCCTTGATCACGGGGTCGGCGATCGCGTCCACGGCAGCTTTTAGCCCTTCAGGCGGTTCGGCGTGGCGGATGAGACCGAATTCGAGAAGGCGCTGACACCCGTCCTCCCAGGCATCGTCACGCAGGCCGAAAGCCTGCATGCGGGACCGCGTGGTGAGGAAGACCCCTGACATGCGGTGCTTCCTGGGCGCCCAGTGGCTCATCCATCTCAGGATGAGCCAGGTGGCGATCTCGGAAGGATTGAGCACCTGGATCCAGCCCTTCAGGAAGAAGTCCTTGGGGAGCGTGATCGTCCTGGCGGCTGTCCAGCTACGGACGGGGACGGTGTAGAGGTTCGGGTTCGGCATGTCGCCCCGCCCGCCTTCCTCCATGAGCGAGAAGTCCTCGTACAACCGCTGTCCGCGCGCGCCCCGGGACATGGAGACCAAGGCGTCTTCATGGCCGAGTTCTTCCAGGGTTCTCAGGGCTCCCTTGACTTGCCGAAGCCGCAGGTCCTCTAGCTTCCTCGTGCACCACCGTTCCTCCGCGCGTGCACTACCGCGGAGTTCCGGAGGCATGTTCTTCAACGCGGCGTCGTACGCGCCAGATGCGGTGTCGTACGCACCGTCGATGGCAACGAGGGTGGACCACGATTCGGCCCCCTTCAGCGGGCGAACGTTCTGCCAGAGGTCTCCTGTGTCCAGCCGGCACTGCGCCTCGAAGACGGCCAGCAGGTAGAAGCGCAGCGCTACCCCCCGTGGAAGGACCAGCTTGGTGAGTCTCGACCGTTCCCCGTCGGCCCGCAGCAGAGCGCTGCGCAGGACGATCGAGTCCGGCTTCTTCCCAGCCTGCCAGATTCCGCTCAGGGCCTCAGACGCCTTCGTGACCGAGCCGGTCCGCCGCATCTGCTGCAGCCGACGCAGTCTGCGCTCGTTCGTCTCCCGTGCGTCAGCCACCAAGAAAGGTTAGCGCTTTGATCTCGCCGTTTTGATCCGGGTAAAGGCCCTTTTCAAGGGCCTTTACCCGGATCAAAACGTTGATCACGTCCTGACGAAGGCTCTTCCAGGGCCCTCACCATGGACTTCAGGCCCGCTCAACGCGGATACGGCGGCATCGTCGTTCGCACACATGCGAACGGCCCCGGGGTCCATCCGGGGCCGCCTGCTCGAGGATCTCTTCAAGGAGAACGGTACGTGACAGGCTCCAACAACCCCCAGCCCCTGCCGCAGCGCTGGGCGATCATCCTGCTCGCCGGCGTCCTGGCGGGCGCCATCGTCCTGATCCTGGCAGGCCCGCTGCCCGGGCTCGGTGCCGCAGGCGCGACGGTGCTCGCCCTGCACAAGCTCATGGCGTAGCGAAACCGGTGGAGGGTGCTGCTGGCACCCTCCACCGGTGCCGTTAGGTGCCCCCGGCCGACCTTGTATGACAGGGCGGCACCGCAGGTGCCTTCCCCACAGCGAAGCGCGCCCGCGGCTCGTCAGGTTGAGCAGCGCTACTACTGGACCAGTCGGAGCACCGGCCTCTGTTCCTGAACACCCAACAGGTCCTGCACCCTCGTGCTTGTCCACGCCAACTCATGAGCCAGTTGGGAAACCGATAGGCCCACTTCCTTGGCAGCCAGCTCGAAGGCTTGTCCAAGCAGCGAAGGCTGTTCACCGGGGAAGTTCGAGACGGATTCCGCTGTGAAGCCAGGCTGGCCGTCGAGAGCGCGTAGGCGCTGGTACGTCCTGCTGGCAGTTGCGTCGGAGATCAGCCCCAGCTCGCGGCATCGGTAGACGAGCGAATGGAGGGAGACCCCCCAGACTCCCCTGAGCTCAGCTAGGCGTGCAAAATCCATTCGCCGCGGCAGGGATGGAAGGATGCTGTCCTGGGGGGTCAGGAACTCGGCTGCGAAGGCGTCAGCTTCCTTCTCCTGGCGGCTGTCGCCAGTGGCATCGCCGTGAAGTACAAGGTGGCCCAGCTCATGGGCGGCCGTGAATCGGTGCCGGTAGATGTCATCGGCCCGGTTGGCGGTCAGAACGACGAGTGGCCGTGCTGCCCGGGTAGAGAAAGCGTCCACACTCGCAGCGGAGGGATCACTGGCAGGCGGCATGACCACCACGATCCCGTGGGACTCCATCCGCCTCACCAAATGTGTGACAGGGCCGTCGCCGAGACCCCAGCGCCTGCGGAGCTCGCGGGCGGCGGACACGGGGTCGGTGGACAGTTCCTCGCCGGGATGGACCTCCCCGCCGGCGAATCCGGGCAGATCGACGAGAGGCAGCTGGATGCGCTGTTCCAGCGCGTAGGTGAGCTCCCAGACCTGCTCCGCGAACGCGAGCGCACGCTCTCGCTGGGACTTCGGCGTGCTGCGCAGGCTCCGGAAATGGGCCATGGAAGCGTCGAGCCGATTGGCTGGCCTTCCCAGCAGGAAGAACGTCACCGGAACCCCGAGGATCTCCGCGAGCCGGGGGATCAAGTCAGGCCGTGGCTTCGACACCCCCGTCTCGTACTGACCCACAGCGGCAGGCGTCACCCCGAGCTGGGAGGCCACGTCCTTCTTCGTCATCTCCGCCAGACGACGGGCTTGGGTCAACCGGGTGGGATCGAAGCCGTCGGAGATAGCACGTGGCGTGGTGCCTCGTTCTTCCGTACCGGGGATGAGGTCTTGCTTAATGGGTCGCATCGTCTTCGCTGGTCTGGTCCTCGACAGGTTCGGCCTCGGTCTGCACGGGGGCGTGCAGAGCCTGGTCCGAGGCGGTACGAGAGGACAGCGTAAGGGTGGGTTCGATTCCGTCGGCGAAGCTGGTGTGTGCCGTGACCTGGTTCGGAATGCTGATCGGTCGCAGCGTGTACGAGGTGACCTCCTGAGGCAGGTGGAGCGGCTCGGGGTCGGTGGCCCACTCCAGCTGCCGGTTCATTCCGAGCGCCGCGATGCCCCAGTACGCCTCGAGGAGCTCGGAGGCGTTGCAGGCGAAGGGCACCAGGACCAGCTGGGTGCCCTGCGGCACTGTCGCCAGAGCGCCGCGCGGTTCGGCGATCGGGACGGTCGGCCCGAAGTCGAGGTCGAACGGATCCTGGATGTGCTTCGGCGTCGGCGCGAACGTGAAGAGCTCCTGCACCAGACGGGACTGGCTGGGGATGCGCGCGCTGCGTACGTCTGCCTTGGTCTTGGAGTACCGGAACGGGTAGAGCAGCCCCTTACCAATGAGCATCAGCTCGTAAGGGAACTGGAACGGTTTGACCGCGCGGGCTCCAGGCACCTCCTTGAGCTCGTCCTGCAGCCGCTCGTACTGGTTCTCGTATCGGCTGGTGCCGTAGACGCGAGTGGTACGGGATGCGGCTTGTTCCTGTGCGGCCTGTGCGTTGGCCTGCATGTTGCGCAGGCCCTGCCCGACACGGCGGCGTACATCTGCTGCGTGCTCGCCGAACACGTCGGTCGTCCACGACGACGAAGGCATACTCATGCGGACGACTCCTCGGGTCGGACTACGCATCGAAGCATTCCAGTGCGCCTTTGACTTTAGTTGATGTCGGAGATTTTGCACAACTGCTTTGGTGTTCGGCGTGTCTGCTGCCCGTCCGCCACCAGCGCGGCACCCAGGAGGCTTTGCGCGCGGGGGAGTTGCTGGGCCAGTGGCCCTGGGTTGTGCCCTCTGGCCCAAGAACCGCCTGTTCCTCAGGTAACACGACGTGCGGCGGAACGTCCCCCGAGGAGCTCCCCGTTAGGTGAGTCGGGTGAGGTGGGCGGCTAGTTCCTGGGCTTCGGGTGAGAGGCCAGCGTGGACTTCGCGGGCAAAGGCTGTATCGGGGCGGGCTATGGGGGGCCGGATCGTAATCCAGTGCTGGGCGGCCTGTTCGATGGCCTGCTGGGTGTGGTGGATGGCGGACCGGCGGTGGGTGACGTACTGCTCGGCCTGCTGGTGGGCCTGGTGCCAGGTGATGTCTCCCCGCTCGGCGAGCAGGGCCAGAGGCGGGGTGGTGTGGCCGTCGGCCAGACGGAGTTCGTCGGCCTCGGCGATCTGCTTCCGTATGCGGGTCCGCTCCTGGCGTTCCTCCAGTGTGGTGATGGCGTCGTCGAGGGCGAGACGGCGTTCGGTGACCTGCTTGGCGAGGTCGGGGGCGTTCTCGGTGAGCCGGTCGCGCTTCTCCTGGAGGTCTTCGGCCTTCGCCTTGTGCTCGCGAGCGATGTCGTAGGCGGCGTCGAGGGGGAAGGCGCCGATGCGGACCTGTTCGGCGAGGTCGGGGGAGTACCGGAGGACGACGTTGGCTGCGGAGAGGCGGGTACGGCTGAGGCCGTGGGTCTTGGCCAGGCCGCGCAGGGAGTGTCCCGAAACGGAACAGGCCATGGCGGTGATCATTGCCTTCTGGCCCTTGGTGATGTGTCGGCGGACGACGTTGTTGGAGAAGATCAGCGCTTGGGGGTTGTCGCCGGTGTAGGTGGTGAAACGGGGTTCGACGCCGGCGATCTCGCAGGCGGCGAGCCGGTTGCGGCCGTCGAGGAGGACGCCGTCCGTGTCGAGGACGATGTCCTTGAGCAGGCCATCGGTCTTGATGGACTCGGCGAGGTCGAGCAGCTCGTCGGGATCGAGCATCGGGAAGACGTCGGCGGCGGGGTGGATCTTCAGGGTGTGCTCCTTGTCGGATGGCGGGATGGGGTTCAGCGCGTACGGCGCTGCTGGTCGGTGGGGACGGGGCGGTAGGGAGCCGACTGGGGTGCCGGGGCGCGGCTGGTGGTGCGCTGGGTCAGGTCGGCGAGGCGGTGCAGTCGCCAGGTGAGGACTTCGCTGACGCTGGTGGCGGTGTCGAGTTCTCGCCTGGCGGTCGCTTCGGTGAGGAGGGCGGCGGGGTTGTGGCCAGCGGTGCCAGCTTGGGCGAGGGTGGCTGCGAGGGCGGGCCAGCCGGGCTCGGCGAGGATCTGTTCGGCCTGTTCCGGGAGAGCTCGGCGCACGGTCGCCTCCTGCTGGCGACGAATCCACTCGGGCAGCTCGGTTCCTCGCCGATGAATCACGGCCAGCGGCTCGGATGCCGTGGCCTGGTACGCGGCCCGGAGGTGCTCGGCTGCCTGTCGTGCGGCCTCCGCCTGTTGGGTGTGGCTGCGGGTGCGGTGCCAGTGCTGCGCGGCCACGGCCGCCAGCAGAACGGCGTCGAGGAGGACCGCAAGGATGACTCCGTCCTTCGGGGCGGGTTCACGCAGGATCGCCTTGACCGCCCGGCGTGTGGCCTGAACCTGCTGGTGTTGGGCGCGGATGCGGGAGCGGCTGGCCCGCTCGAAGGCGGTGGCTGCATGCAGGAGTTCGGTCCGCAGGCCCGGAGGGGCGGCGAGGGGCAGGAGGTCGAGCGTTTCGGCGAGGACGGCGATGTGCGCCTGCCCAGTCTCGTCCTCGCTGTGGTCGAGGAGCTCGGGCACCTGGTCGGTGGCACGGGCGAGGCGATGCCAGGCACGGGGCTTCGATGGTGCCGCTGGACTGGTGTCGGTGTCGGTGTCGGTGTCGGTGTCGGTGGCGGTGAGGCGTTCCTTGATCTTGGGGTAGGAGAGGTCGGGGGCGAGGGAGGAACCGGAGAACCAGACGGGCCGGCCGTCCTTGTTGCTGTCGCCGGCAAGGGCGACCTTGTAACCGCGGATGTCCCCGGAGGGGAATCGCTGGATCTCCACGAGTACCCCGGAGCCTTCGAGGAGGCGGAAGAACTCCGCGGGTGTTGTGGCTGCTGCGAGGAGGGTGCGGGCGGTGGTGCGCAGGCGTTCGCGGGCGGTTGTGGCTCGGCCGGTGCGCTGGGCCTTCTCCTGCTCGGCGCGGGTGGGGCGCTTGGCGGCGGTGCGGTCGCCGCGCGGGACCTGGCGGAGCCCGTATTCCTTCTCGATGGCGACGAGTTCTTTGTCGGCGCGCAGGAAGTCGTTCCAGTTGCGGGGCGGGCGGAGGTCGCCTCGGACCTTGGTGGCGACGATGTGGATGTGGTCGTCGGCGTGGCGGACGGCGATCCAGCGGCAGGCGTCGGGGTCGCCGGCCGGGGCGATGCCGGTGGCGTCGAGGACGCGGCGGGCAATGGTGGCCCACTCGTCGTCGGTCAGATGGCGGTCCTGAGGCACGGCGCGGATCGAGCAGTGCCAGACGTGGTTCTTCGGCGCCTTCGGTCCGGCCTGCTTGACGCGCAGGTCGAGGGCGGTGGCGAGCTGGGCGAGTGTGGCGTCGGGGTTGCGGCCGGGGTCGGGGGCGAAGCCGTCCCAGGAGGCGACGAGGTGGGGGTCGGTGTGTTCGTTGGCGCGGCCGGGTCCGTAGAGGTAGTTCAGGACGCCTCGGGTCTTGTGGCCGGGCTTGACGATGTTCGCGATCAATCAGGCCGCCCGGCGGTTTGTGGCGGCCACATCGGCGGCGGCGTCGACCGCAGCGACCGCCTGCTGCACCGCCGCCACGAGGCGGCGGGCCTCGGCGAGCACGGCGGCGTCCACAGGGTGTGCCTCGCCGCCGGCGTTGAGGCGGTGGGCGATCTGGTTCGCGTTCGTGCCGATCCTGGCGAGCTGCGTACGCAGCGCAGCGTACTCGTCGATCAGGTCGTCGGAGGCGGTTCGCTGCTCGGGCAGGGCGAGGTCGCCGTCGAGGTGGGCCATGACGATGGCGCCGACGAGATGCGCGCCGGCCAGACCGAGGCGACGGGCTTCGTCGAGGATCGCCTGCCTCTCGTCGACGCTGTAGCGGACGTCGACGCGCTCCTTGCGCTGCACGTCCTGGCGGGCGCGACGGCGGGCGACGCGGTGCAGCGCGGCCTCGTCGGCGGCACGCAGACCTCCTGTCCCCGGTGCGCCCTCGCGCCGGGGACCCGCCTCCGCCACCCCCGGGGTGGAGGCTTCCGCGTGGGACCGGCCCTTGGACGGTCCAACGCCATACCTTGCTCCGCCCGGGGCTGGGGTCGCGGCCTGCTGCTGGGTGGCGTACGGGGAACTGGGGAGGGGCTGTTCGTGCATGCGCGGGCTCTCTGATCGTGCGGGGGCGGTGACGGCGGAAGTGGTCTCGCCCCGGAGGGGCTTCCGGGGCGAGCGTCCGGTGTGCGGAAGGGCTCTGGCCTACGCGGCGACCTCGGTGAAGGACTGGTCGCGCTCGGCCTGGAGCAGGGCCTTGGCCTTCTCCAGGCGTTCGCGGCGGCCGGGCCTGAGGCCCTTGTCGCGGATGGCCGTCTCCATGTGGCGGCGGGAGACGCGGCCGTCACGGCCCAGGGGAGCGGTGCGCCCGATCTCGACCACCTGCTCCCACGTGGCCATCGGCCGCTGATCGCCACGCTTGGCGGACGGCTTCTCGGGCTCGGCCACTTGCCGGGCAGCCTCCTCGGCTTCCTCGGCCACGTTGTTGTCTGACGGCGGCTCCTTAGCCGTTGCTGCCGCGCCACCTTCTGGAGTGGTGGCCGCCGTGATGTGGCGGCCACCATCGCGAGGTTCTGCGTGGGTGGGGCGGCGCTGGACGAGGAGGTAGAGGTGGACGGCGCCGGCGAGGGCGAGCGGGGCGATGGCGGAGATGGCGCCGACGGTGATGTCGTCGAGCGCGAGCCCGCCTGGCCGGGTCTGCTGGTTGAGGCGGACGGCGTGCAGGACGTTGGCCCAGATGCTGGTGACGGTCGCGATGCCGACCAGGGCCGAGACGTACAGGCGGGGCTTCAGCGGCGCGCTGCGCAGGACGAGGAGGGCGCCGATGCCGATGGCGATGAAGCCGTCGATCACCAGGGGGAAGGCGTACGTGAGCAGCCAGTGGATGTGGCTGGCGGCGGCCATCTGACGCAGGGCGTCGTAGGAGAGTGCGAAGGCCGCCAGGGCCAGGAGGGCTACGCCGGTTCGGATGGCGAGAGCCAGAGGTGGCGGTACAGAGACGGCAGGGCTGGGCGGGATCAAGCGGTGTGCTCCAGGGAGGGGGGGTGGCCACGGGGGCATGGTGGCCATGAATGCTGGGACTCGTCCCACCCGTCCCGCCGCTGGTCAGGGCAGGTACGGGTGGGACGGCGATGTCGAGTCGACTCGTTGCGGGTCGGTGACTCGTCCCCGCGCTGACCTGCGCGGGGACGAGTGGGACGAGTCGGGAAGGGTCAGGCGCCGGGCTCGACGGGGAGCGTGGCTGCTGCCTCGGGCGGGCAGTAGCGCGTCCACGCGTCGGTGAACTGGACGCGGGTGAAGCCCTTGGCCTGGTGGCCGCCGGGGAAGCGGCGGTTGGCCGACTTGATGCCGTAGTCCTGGAGCAGGATCTGTAGGCCGCGCGGGGTCAGCCCGTTGGGGCTGTGCTCGGCCCAGGGCGCCTCGGGATCGGCGTTGAGGATCTCCAGGAGGCGGCCGGTGCGGATCGCCGGCTGGTCGCCCTCGGAGGCGAAGGCACGTCGGATGTCGGCGAGGATGCGGATCTTGAGCCCGCCGTCCTCGTCGCGCCCGGCCTCGTAGTCGGTCATGGCCGTGCACGCGGTACGGGCCAGGACGGGCCAGTGTCCGCCCGCGAGGTCGGCGACGCTGATCAGCGGGGCCCAGGTGTCTGCGGCACGGTCCTCGACCGGCATCTTCGGCTCCAGGGCGAGTGCCTTCTCGCGTACGGAGGCGAGCCAGGCCGCCAGCCGAGTCCGGAGCTCGCGTACCGCCAGGTCGTCGCGGCCGTAGCGCCAGAAGCTGACCTTCTCGGTCGAGGCTCGGCGGCGCATGCGGATGACGACCGACCGGTCCATGATCGTGTCGGGGAGGTCGCCGATTCCGGCGAGGGCGGCCATGGCGAAGGTGTCGAACTTGACCACCTCGTGGTTGGGGCCGGTGACGCGCAGGGTGGGTCGGTTGCGCTGGTGGCCTGCGTTGAGCAGGCCGCGCATCTCCTCGTTCTTCTCCGCGACCTTCGCGCTGCCGAAGATCGTGTCGACTTCGTCGACCAGGAGCGTGGGCGGGTTGCCCTCGCCGATCGACCGGAAGATCGCCGCGGCGGAGGCGTTGACCGTGATCAGCGGCTCGTGGACCGCCTCGATCAGGACTTCGAGCAGCCGCGATTTCCCGCAGCGCTTGGCGGGCCCGACCACCGCCAGGCGCGGTGCGTGCTGCCACACCGTCTGGAGGTGGGTCGCCGCCGCCCACAGCGTGGTCGCGGTCAGGGCTTCGTCGCTCGGCATCACGACGTAGCGCCGGATCGCGTCCCGGAGCAGGTCCAGGACCTCTACGCCCTCGGGGTCTGCGGCGGGCGGCGGGGCGGTCGGCTGGCCGGGGATCGCTGTCGGCGGCCACTCGACGGGAAGCGATGGCGTGTTCGGGGTGGCTTCGTCCATACTGGACATCGAGCTCCTCAATCTGCGGCCATATGGGACGGCAATCCCGGCACTGCAGCTAGTCGTTCAGGGATGGGCGGCGTGAGGTTTGCGCTTTGAGCCCCTCGGTGTCGCAAGCACCGGGGGGCTTTTTGCATGTCTGGCTGGGTGCTGGCGGTCTCCTGCGGACAGCAGCGGTCCAGCACAACAACCATGCCATACGCAGAGTGGCTATGCAAGTGGCAGAACATGGTGTACTGTTTAGGCTGCTGCGAATTGCAGTGACATGCTGCGAGAGGAAGGAGGGGTCGATGTCCGACGACGACGGCGAGGACGCATCCGAGGGCGTCCTGCTCAAGGGCGAGGACAACGCCGCCAAGCGGATCAAGGCTGAGCGCGAGCAGCGGGGCTGGAGCACCACCACGCTCTCCGACCGGCTCAACGAGGCCGGTTACGAGATGAACCCGTCAGCGGTGTGGCGGATCGAGAACGGCAAGCGCCGCATCAACCTCGACGAGGCCATCGGCTTTGCCGAGGTCTTCGGGGTGTCGCTGTCCAACCTCGTCGGCCCGCCGGCCTTGGCCGCCGCCGGCCGCGCCATGGAGCTGATTGACACCGTCGTGGCCGCCAACGCGGCAGCCCAGAGAGCTCAGCACGCGTGGCGCCGGGCGAACGCCGAACTCGTCGCCTACCTCGACGAGCACCCGAGCATCCGCGAGGCGGCCGACGTGATGGTCAGCAACGCCATCGCCGAGAACACCATGAAGATCAACCAGGAGGAGTTCGGGCCGCCGCCCCAGCCGTAGCCCGCCCCTCCGGCCGCCCTGGACCGCAAACCCCAGGGCCGGCCGCACCACCACGCCCATCCCATCCCTGAACGACACGGCCCGGCCGGGGTTGCCGCCCCACCAGCCGAGGCCAGGAGAGGACCGCCCTTGCGCCAGATGGCGATACCCCATGCCTTCACCCAGCCCCGTGCGGCGAAGGAGGTGAACAACAACGACCGCCTGCTCGCCGTCGACGAGGCCGCCGACCGTCTCGGCACCGGCGTCCGGTTCGTCCGCCGGCTCATCGCCGAGCGCAGGATCCGCTACGTGAAGCTCGGCAAGCACGTCCGGATCTCGGAGAGCGTGCTCACCGCGTACGTCGAGGAGCGGACGGTCGAGCCCGTCCGCGCCCACCGCTCCGGCTTCGGGATGGTGGCCTGATGGCGCGACCCCGCAAGAGGGCCCCGCGCCGCAGCTTCGGCGCGATACGCCGGCTCCCCTCCGGCCGCTGGCAGGCCCGCTACCCCGGAGTGGACGGCGTCCTGCGCGCCGCCCCGGAGACGTACGAGACGAAGCGCGAAGCCGAGATCTTCCTCGCCCAGGTCCAGGCCGACCAGGCCCGAGGCGACTGGATCGACCCGACCGCCGGCGAGGTGCTGTTCGCCGAGTACGCCACGCGCTGGATCGACGAGCGCGGCGTCGCTCCCACCACCGAGGAGCTGTACCGGCGGCTGCTCCGCCTTCACCTGGAGCCGACCTTCGGCGACCACTACGTCAACGCCGTCAGCCCCGCCAAGGTCAGGACCTGGCGCGCGGAACGACGGAAGGCGACCGGCGCCACGACGACCGCCAAGTCGTACCGCCTCCTCAAGGCCATCATGCAGACGGCCGTTGAGGACGACCTGATCCGCCGCAACCCCTGCTTCATCCGCGGGGCTGGGCGCGAGGACGCGGACGAACGGCCCGTGGCCACCGTCGAGCAGGTCTTCGCTCTCGCCGAGGCCATCGGGATCCGCTGGCGGCTGATGGTCCTCCTCGGCGCCTTCGCCTCCATGCGGCCGGAGGAGCTGGCCGAACTGCGGCGCTCTGACATCGACCTCGACTCCGGCTCCGTACGGGTCCGGCGGGCCGCCCCGGAGCTGAACACCGGACGCAGGGTGATCGGTGACCCCAAGTCCCGAGCGGGAAAGCGGGAGATCATGCTGCCCGGTTTCATCCTCCTCGACGTCCGCCGGCACCTGGAGTGGTTCGCCCAGGACGGCCCCGACGGCCTCGTCTTCGTGGGAGAGAAGGGCGCGGCCCTGCGCGGCACCACCTTCGGCCGGAAGTGGCGCAAGGCGCGGGACGCGGTCGGCATGCCGAGGGAGTTCCGCTTCTACGACCTCCGGCACACTGGCAATACCCTCGCCGCCGACACCGGTGCCAAGCTGAAGGACCTCATGGTCCGCGCCGGCCAGTCCTCGGAGCGGGCCCAGCTGATCTACCAGCACTCCACCAAGGCCCACCAGCGCAAGATCGCCGACGACATCGACGCGGATGTCCGCAGGCAGCGCGCGGCGGCTTCTCCGAGCTTGACCGAGGACGGGAACGCCGTGGTCCGCATGCTTCCGCTCCCTCTCCCGCCTTCCCCGGCAAGCGCACGGCGGAGGTGACGTCATCGCATACGAAGAGGACCCCGGTGTCGGCACCGGGGTCCTTCTGCGAGCGGGCCGAGTCAGGGGTTCGGTGACGGACGCCGGGTGTCAGTGGTCGACGGTGTGCCAGGGGGCGTCGGGCCGGGTGCGGCGGGCGTCGGCGGCGAGCCGCAGCGCGTAGACCGGTCGTCCGGCCGGGTCGGGGACCGCGCCGAGGTAGTGGTGGCCGGTCATGTGGCACCAGGCGGGCAGGTCGAGCGGAGCGGCGGGGTCGGTGGCGATGACGTGGACGACGGCGCCCGGCTCTGCGCCGTCGATCTCCTTGCGCAGGCGCAGCAGGAGGGTGACGCAGAGCATGCCTGTGCCGTCGACGGTGAGGGCAGGCGCGGGCACGGGTGCGGTGCTCATCGGGGCACGGTCTGGGTGACGCGCCACAGCCGACGGGGCAGGTCGCCCTCCTCGAAGGCGTGGACGTCGTTCAGGGTCCAGCCGTGGGCGAGGCCGTCGACGAGAGCGCGGTCGAAGAAGTGGACGGCGAAGCCGCCGTGCTCGTAGATGTCATCCCCGTGCGCGGTACCGGCCCCGTAGTGCGCGTCGCCGGTGTGCCGAACGGTGTAGACGAAGGTGCCGCCGGGCCGCAGGACGCGGCGGATCTCGCCGACCGCCGCGTGGATCTCCTTCGTGGACAGGGCCATGCACAGCAGCATGTGAGCGAAGACCCCGTCCACGGAGGCGTCCGCCAGAGGCAGCGGATCACGTACGTCGTGCACCGCCGTGCTGACCCGGCCGTCGACGTCCTGGGCGCGGGCGGCTTCCCGCAGCTGCTCAAGGCCGGCGCCGGAGAAGTCGGTGGCCTGGACGGTGAACCCCTCCCGGGCGAAGTACAGGGCGTCCCGCCCGTGCCCGGCGCCGAGCTCCAGCACGTCCCTGGCCCCGGCCGCACGGAACACGTCGGCCGCCCACGTGGCCGGTGCGGAGGGCCGCTCGCCGTACATGCCGGGATGGGCGGTGTAGGTGTCCTGCCAGTGCCGCCGCTGGATCTCGGCCAGCTCCTGCTCGTCCGCCACGGTCCTCGGCCTCCCGTTCGTGTACGGAAGCAGCTTAGATGCGCCTTGTCGCGGCCGGTCAGTGGCTGCGCGGGGCGTACATGATCACGGCCATGCCGGCGAGGCAGACCAGGGCGCCGATGACGTCGTAGCGGTCGGGGCGGTAGCCGTCGGCGACCATGCCCCAGGCGATCGACCCGGCCACGAAGATCCCGCCGTACGCGGCGAGGATGCGCCCGAAGTTGTCATCGTGCTGCCAGGTCGCCACCACGCCGTACAGGCCGAGGGCGATGACGCCCGCGCCGATCCAGATCCATCCCTTGTGCTCGCGGATGCCCTGCCACACCAGCCAGGCGCCGCCGATCTCGAAGAGGGCGGCGAGGACGAACAGGGCGACGGAACGAGCGACGGTCATGCCGGTGGACCCTACCGGCGGCCCGCGTCGCCGATCTTCAGCAGGTCGGCCGTCCCCTTGCAGCCGCACCCGCCCTCGCCCGCGCTCTTCGACGCGCAGGAACAGGAGCGGCGGCGCCGTCCGTACCACCAGGTCCCTGCGGCGAGTACGGCCAGGACGACGGCGAGGGCGGGCAACCAGCCGACCACCATCCCGGCGCCGGCACCGACGACGCCCGCCGTGATCAGGACGGGCAGCGCGCAGCACGCCACACAGGCCAGCGCGGCCAGGCCGCCGAGCGCCTTCGGGGCACGTCCGGGACGAGGGTCAGCAGCAGGGGCCGGCATGGCGCTTCTCCTCGGCGAGGTCGGTGAAGGGGATGGGGCAGCAGGAACTTCCGGCGCACACGGTCAGGTCGTCGCAGCCCGCCTCGACGGCGGCGGCCAGGGCGGTGCGGATGGTGGTCAGGTCGGCGATCTTCGCGTCGACCTCGGCGAGCTTGGCGGCGGCACGGTCCTGGAGACCCGGCACGGGCCGGCCGTGCCGGTGGCGTCCGGCCTCAAGGAGTTCGGCGACCTCGTCCAACGTGAACCCGAGCCGCTGGGCGGCCTTGATCACCCGCAGCGCGGTCACCGCGTCCTCGTCGTAGAGGCGGTGGCCGCCATTGCTGCGCTCCGGCTCGGCCAGCAGCCCGCGCCGCTCGTAGTAGCGCAGCGTCTGGACGTTCACCCCGGCCGCCTCGGCGACCTGCCCGCTGCGCAGGCCCGCGCTCACCGCTCCTGCCCAGCGGCAGCGGTCCGCGCGGCCAGCGCGTCCAGGACTGCGGCGTGCTGCTGGTCCACCTCGATGTCCAGGCCGACCAGGTTCTCGCCCGGGGTGACGGTGAAGGTGAAGAACGAGCAGCAGCCGCCCTCCCGATCCGCCAGGTCCCGCACCCGGCCCTCGACGCCTTCTCCGCCGGCCAGGTCAAGGTGCAGGCGGAGAGGCTGCGGCCTCGACAGCGAGGTCAGCCGTTCGGCGAACAGCGCATCCCATTCGGCGACCCGCAGGGGCCGCTCCTCGGTGGGCAGGGTGCAGGACCGCGGCACCCATGCAAGATCACTCATCGCGCTCACTCCCGTCTCACGCCCCGGTGGCGGGGATGTCTTCGACGGTAAACCTGTACCTCGGTACCGGTTGCAAGGGTCAGACGGCGGCCGGCCGGTGGCTGGACGGCAAGCCGGCGGGGCACGGCACCGGTGGGCAGTGATCCACATGATTCAAGCTTCCCTGAATTCAGGATTCTCTGTACTGTCGGGGTGTGCTGACCGTTGCCTCCGACATCGAGGTGCTGGCCCGTTTCGGCCGCGCGCTCGCCGACCCGATCCGCTGCCGGATCCTGCTCGCCCTGCGCCGGGCGCCGGCCTACCCGGCCGACCTCGCCGACGCGCTCGGCATCTCGCGGACCCGCCTGTCCAACCACCTGGCCTGCCTGCGTGACTGCGGTCTGGTCGTCACGGTCCCCGACGGGCGCCGCACCCGCTACGAGCTCGCCGACGAACGCCTCGGCCACGCCCTGGACCACCTGCTGGCCGCCGTGGTCGCCGTCGAGTCCGACCAGACCTGCCCGGACGCCGCCACGAAGGACTGCTGCTGAGATGACCGCGATATCCCTCGGGCCCTCCCCGGCCCGCCGCGACGCGCTCACCCACCGGATACGGCTGCTGGTCGCCGCGACCATCACCTACAACGTCATCGAGGCGATCGTCGCCCTCACGGCCGGCACCCTCGCCTCCTCCACCGCCCTCATCGGCTTCGGCCTCGACTCCGTCATCGAGGTCTCCTCCGCCGCCGCGGTCGCCTGGCAGTTCTCCGCCCGCGACCACGCCGTCCGCGAAGCCCGCGAGCAGCGCACCCTGCGCATCATCGCCGTCTCCTTCTTCGCACTTGCCGCGTACGTCGCCGTCGATGCCGTCCGCGCCCTGACCGGCACGGGCGAAGCCGAACGCTCCATCCCCGGCATCGTCATCGCCGCCCTCTCCCTCGCCGTCATGCCGTTCCTGTCCGCCGCCCAGCGCCGCGCCGGCCGCGAGCTCGGCTCCGCCTCCGCGGTCGCCGACTCCAAGCAGACGCTCCTGTGCACGTACCTGTCCGCAGTGCTCCTGGTCGGCTTGGTCCTCAACGCCACGCTCGGCTGGTCCTGGGCCGACCCCATCGCCGCCCTCGTCATCGCCGCCATCGCCCTCAAGGAAGGCCGCGACGCCTGGCAGGGCAAGGGCTGCTGCGCCCGCCCCCCAGGCCGTGGCGGCCGAAACGGACGTCTGCGGCTGCCGCGCCGGCTGTGACTGCTGCAACTGAGCAGCGCTAAGCGGGACTGCCGGATCACACCCTGATGCGCCATCAGCTCTCGTATGGCACGCGAATGGCACGCGGACCCCGAGAGGTCTAGACAACGAAGAAGGCCCAGGTCGCTGACCTGGGCCTTCTTTCAAGAGCGGATGACGGGAATCGAACCCGCGCTATAAGCTTGGGAAGCTCATGTTCTACCATTAAACTACATCCGCGTAGCGGGCCGGATGACCGGTGCCGCATCGTTGCACACTGTACCCCATGCGCCAGTTGAGGCGAAGCCGCCGCCCTTCTCGGGCGTGTGCGGAGTGCCGTCCCTGAGAGGGGCTCCCGGTCGCCTAAGGTGGCTGTCTCGTCCACCGCACGCGTAGGGGAAGGGACTTGATGGGTTCCGTGGAGCGCACCGTCGTCCGTTGTGCCGAGGGGCACGTGTTCAGTACCGCCTCGTTCCCGTTGCAGCAGCTCGGGGCCGGGCGGATCGGGCCCGGGCGGCTCATCCGGTGCCCGCGGTGCGCGCGGCTGCGGCACGCGGTGCCGGTGGAGCTCGAACGGCGCTGAGCCGGGAGCGCCCGGGCGCGGGCCCCGCCGATTGGGGCAGGTCCGCGCCCCCTGCGTATCGTGGGGGCGTGCTTCTCTCAGACAAGGACATCCGGGCCGAGATCGACGCCGGACGGGTCCGCATCGACCCGTACGACGAATCCATGGTGCAGCCCTCGAGCATCGACGTGAGGCTTGACCGCTTCTTCCGGGTGTTCGAGAACCACCGCCACCCGCACATCGACCCCGCCATCGAGCAGCTGGACCTGACGCGCGAGGTCGAGCCGGAGGGCGACGAGGCGTTCATCCTGCACCCGGGCGAGTTCGTCCTCGCCTCCACCTACGAGGTCATCACCCTCCCGGACGACATCGCGTCCCGGTTGGAAGGGAAGAGCTCCCTCGGGCGGCTCGGGCTCGTGACGCACTCCACCGCCGGGTTCATCGACCCCGGCTTCTCCGGGCACGTCACCCTGGAGCTGTCGAACCTCGCCACCCTGCCGATCAAGCTCTGGCCGGGGATGAAGATCGGCCAGCTGTGCATGTTCCGGCTGAGCTCGCCCGCCGAGCACCCGTACGGGAGCGAGCGGTACGGCTCCCGGTACCAGGGCCAGCGGGGGCCGACGGCCTCCCGCTCCTTCATGAACTTCCATCGGACCCAGGTGTGAGGCGGTCGCAGTCATGAGTGCAGTACGCGAGAACCTGACGTACGAGGGGTTCGGCCTCGCCGTCCGCGAGCTGGCGCAGACCATCGCCGACGACGGCTACGAGCCCGACGTCGTCCTCTCCATCGCCCGCGGCGGCGTCTTCGTCGCCGGCGGCCTGGCCTACGCCCTGGACTGCAAGAACATCCACCTCGTGAACGTGGAGTTCTACACCGGCGTCGGCACCACCCTGGAGATGCCGGTCATGCTGGCGCCCGTCCCCAACGCGATCGACTTCAGCGACAAGAAGGTGCTCATCGCCGACGACGTCGCGGACACCGGCAAGACCCTCAAGCTCGTCCACGACTTCTGCGTCGACCACGTCGCCGAGGTCCGCTCCGCCGTCATCTACGAGAAGTCCCACTCCCTCGTGAAGTGCGAGTACGTGTGGAAGAAGACCGACGAGTGGATCAACTTTCCCTGGAGCGTCGAACCGCCCGTCGTTCGTCGTGAGGGTCAGGTCCTCGACGCCTGAGCCGCGAGCACGTACGAGAAGGCCCCCGCCGTGACGTCGGCGGGGGCCTTCTCCGTGGTCGTGCGGGTTACAGCGTTCCCAGCTTGATCAGGCTCAGGAGCGCCACCAGCTGGATCGCCGACGCGCCCAGGGCCTTCGGCCACGGGAGGTCGTGGGAGCGGCTCACCATCACCGTGAAGAGGGCGCCCGCCGCCAGCCAGGTCAGCCAGCCGATGACCTGCACCAGGCCGTTCTCGCCGCCCAGGAAGAGGGCGAAGACCAGCCGGGGCGCGTCCGTGATCGACATGATCAGCATCGACAGGCCGACCGTCGGCTGCCAGGAGCCGTCGCCACCCAGCTGGCGGGCCAGGGTGTGGGTGACCGCGCCCAGGATCAGGCCGCCGAGGACGAAGCCGAGGGCGGTCATCAGGACGTACGGGATCGCCGTCGACAGGGTCGCGTTGATCGCCTCGTCGCGGGCCTTGTCGAAGCCGAAGATCGCGAGCAGGCCGTAGAGGAAGGTGACGATCAGCGCCGGACCCCAGACGGCGTGGTCCCGCGTCCGCAGGAACGTGTCCGCGGGGCGCAGCACGATGCCGCTCAGGAGCGCCTTCCAGGGGAGCCGGGGGCCCGTCGGGACGGGGGCCGCGCCGGCGTGGTGGTCCGTGGCCGGGCCGTACGGGTCGTCCACGCTGAACACCTGCGTGTGACCCGGGTTGTTCGCCGTGACCGCGTGCGGGTGCGGGTGCTGCTGCCCGTACGGGTCGCCGAAGTACTCCGGCTCGTCGTACGGCCGCTGTCCGGCCTGAGGGGCGCCCTGCTGCCCGTACGGCGGCCGCCCCTGGCCCTGCGGCCACTGCTGCCGTGCGTGGGGCGGCGGGGCCGCGTCGTACCCGTACGGCGCCTGCTGCGGTTGTCCTTGCGGGGGGCGGTTGTCCCGGCCGCGTCCGTTCCTGAATCCAGCCACGTCAATGAACGTACCCGCTTCCGCCGGTCGGGCGCTCCTTTGCGGCTGACCTGTGACATCCCCCAAGGGACGGCCCGAGGGGCGGTACGTACGGGAACGGCCGCCCCGCACAGGACGTGCGGGGCGGCCGTTCTCCTGATCAGGTGCTTACGCGGCCGGTTCCGGTTCCGGCTCCGACTTCTCCGCCGGCTCCGGGTCGACCGGGGTCTTCACCGAGTCCAGGAGGAGCTGGGCGACGTCCACGACCGTCACCGACTCCTTGGCCTTGCCGTCGTTCTTCTTGCCGTTGACGGAGTCGGTCAGCATGACGAGGCAGAAGGGGCAGGCGGTGGAGACGATGTCCGGGTCGAGGGACAGGGCCTCCTCGACGCGCTCGTTGTTGATGCGCTTGCCGATCCGCTCCTCCATCCACATCCGGGCGCCGCCGGCGCCGCAGCAGAAGCCGCGCTCCTTGTGGCGGTGCATCTCCTGCTGGCGCAGGCCGGGGACGGCGGACATGATCTCGCGCGGGGGCGTGTAGACCTTGTTGTGGCGGCCCAGGTAGCACGGGTCGTGGTAGGTGATCAGGCCCTCGACCGGGGTCACCGGGATCAGCTTGCCCTCGTCGATGAGGTGCTGGAGCAGCTGGGTGTGGTGGATGACCTCGTACTCGCCGCCGAGCTGCGGGTACTCGTTGGCGATGGTGTTGAAGCAGTGCGGGCAGGTCGAGACGATCTTCTTCGCCGACTTCGGCTTCTTCGTCGTCTCGTCCTCGTCGTCCTCGCCGAAGGCCATGTTCAGCATGGCGACGTTCTCGGCGCCGAGCTGCTGGAACAGCGGCTCGTTGCCCAGGCGGCGGGGCGAGTCACCGGTGCACTTCTCCTCGCCGCCCATGATCGCGAACTTGACGCCCGCGATGTGCAGCAGCTCGGCGAAGGCCTTGGTGGTCTTCTTGGCGCGGTCCTCGAGCGCGCCCGCGCAGCCGACCCAGTACAGGTAGTCGACCTCGGTGAGGTCCTCGACGTCCTTGCCGACGATCGGGACCTCGAAGTCGACCTCCTTGGTCCACTCGACGCGCTGCTTCTTCGCCAGGCCCCAGGGGTTGCCCTTCTTCTCCAGGTTCTTGAGCATCGTGCCCGCCTCGGACGGGAACGCGGACTCGATCATCACCTGGTAGCGGCGCATGTCCACGATGTGGTCGATGTGCTCGATGTCGACCGGGCACTGCTCGACGCAGGCGCCGCAGGTGGTGCAGGACCACAGGACGTCCGGGTCGATGACGCCGTTCTCCTCGACCGTGCCGATGAGGGGGCGCTCGGCCTCGGCCAGGGCGGACGCGGGGACGTCCTTCAGCTGCTCCTCGGTGGCCTTCTCGTCGCCCTCCACGGTCTTGCCGCCGCCCGCGAGCAGGTACGGCGCCTTGGCGTGCGCGTGGTCGCGCAGCGACATGATCAGGAGCTTGGGGGAGAGGGGCTTGCCGGTGTTCCAGGCGGGGCACTGCGACTGGCAGCGGCCGCACTCGGTGCAGGTGGAGAAGTCCAGGAGGCCCTTCCAGGAGAACTGCTCGACCTGGGAGACGCCGAAGACGGCGTCCTCGGCCGGGTCCTCCCAGTCGATCTCCTTGCCGCCGGTGGTCATCGGCTGGAGGGCGCCGAGCGCGGTGGAGCCGTCCGCCTTGCGCTTGAACCAGATGTTCGGGAAGGCCAGGAAGCGGTGCCAGGCCACGCCCATGTTGGTGTTCAGCGAGACGACGATCATCCAGATGAACGAGGTGCTGATCTTCACCATGGCGGTGAAGTAGATGAGGTTCTGCAGCGCCCCGATGCTCAGGCCCTTGAAGGCGAGGACGAGCGGGTACGAGGCGAAGTACGCGGCCTCGTAGTGCTCGACGTGGTGGATCGCGCCCTCCAGGCCGCGCAGCACGTAGATCGCCAGGCCGATGGTGAGGATGACGTACTCGACGAAGTACGCCTGGCCCGCCTTGGAGCCGGCGAAGCGCGACTTGCGCCCGGCCCGGCCCGGGAGGCTGAGGAGGCGGATCACGATCAGGGCCGCGATGCCGAGGATCGTCATCACGCCGATGAACTCGATGTACAGCTCGAACGGCAGGAAGCCGCCGATCACCGGCAGCGTCCAGTCGGCCTGGAAGAGCTGGCCGAAGGCCTGCGCCAGGGTGGGCGGCAGGGTCAGGAAGCCGACCGCGACGAACCAGTGGGCGAAGCCGACGATGCCCCAGCGGTTCATGCGCGTGTGGCCGAGGAACTCCCTGACCAGGGTCACGCTGCGCTGGTACGGGTTGTCGGTCCGGGTCCCGGCCGGGACGGGCTGGCCGAGCTTGAAGTACCGGACGAACTGGCCGATGGCACGAGCCAGCAGGGCAACGCCGACCACGGTCAGCGTCAGCGACACAATGATCGCGGCGAGTTGCATGACGGGCTCCTCGAGCGGGCCCGCTCAGTGCCTGAGCTGAGCCTACTAAGCGGTAACTTATTTAGTCCGTGCTGAGATTACCCGCTCGCGGCCCGGTGATGCAGGGGCCCTCGCGGTGATCTGTGTCGCTCAGGCAACCCTTCCCGGAGCCCGGACGGCCCGTGCCGGACGGCCCGCCGCGCGGCGTCTGCGCACTGCTGGAAGCGTACGCGCCAGGACGAGCAGGTCCGTCCCCAGCCAGTGGTGGTCCACATAGTGGAGGTCCAGCAGCTCCCGCTCCTCCCACGGCAGGTCCGAGCGCCCGCTGATCTGCCACGGGCCGGTGAGCCCCGGTCGTACGGAGAGCCGGCGGCGCCCCTCGCCCGCGCACTCCCGGTGGTTCGGGGTCAGCGGGCACGGTCCGACCAGGGACATCCGGCCCGCCACCACGTGCAGCAGCAGGGGCAGCGCGGCCAGCGGGCTCCGGGTGCGGAAGGTCAGCATGGTGAAGGGCCGGCCCTCCAGGCCCGCCACCGTCCGGCGGCGCAGCACCCCGCGGCCGGGGTCCGGCGAGCCGAGCGCGATCGAGAGGGCGACGGCGGCGAACAGGGGGGAGAGGGCGGCGAGGAGGGCGAGCCCGCCCAGAACGTCGAAGGCGCGCTTGGCCGCCGTGCCCCCGCGGGCCACCGTGCTCCCGTCGGCCGTCGTGCCCCCGCGGGCCGCCGCGCTCCCGTCGGTCGCCGTGCCCGTCGTCATTCCCCCACATCCTTCCGCGTGAGAATCATGGGATATTCGTGGAATATGCCCGCTTTGCCCGGGAAGGGGCACCCGGACTCTCTCACGGGCCCCCCTCCCGGGAGGGGGAATGACGCGCTTCTCCGCCTCCCCCTCCACCCCTCCGGGCCGGGCCTTTGAGTGAACCGGCCGATGGAGAGTTGAGTCGCACCGACTCAGGTCTGTTGACTCGGTACCGGGAGTCGTGCATCCTTGAGCCAGTACCACTCAAGTCAGTCAGCTGGAGGAATCGAAATGGCACGTGCGGTCGGCATCGACCTGGGCACGACTAACTCCGTCGTCAGCGTTCTGGAAGGCGGCGAGCCCACCGTCATCACCAACGCCGAGGGCGCCAGGACCACGCCGTCCGTCGTCGCCTTCGCGAAGAACGGCGAGGTGCTCGTCGGCGAGGTGGCCAAGCGCCAGGCCGTCACCAACGTCGACAGGACCATCCGGTCGGTCAAGCGCCACATGGGCACCGACTGGAAGATCGACATCGACGGCAAGAGCTTCAACCCGCAGCAGATGAGCGCCTTTATCCTGCAGAAGCTCAAGCGCGACGCCGAGGCCTACCTGGGCGAGAAGGTCGTCGACGCGGTCATCACCGTCCCGGCGTACTTCAACGACTCCGAGCGCCAGGCCACCAAGGAGGCCGGTGAGATCGCGGGCCTCAACGTCCTGCGCATCGTCAACGAGCCGACCGCGGCCGCCCTGGCCTACGGCCTGGACAAGGACGACCAGACGATCCTCGTCTTCGACCTCGGTGGCGGCACCTTCGACGTGTCCCTCCTGGAGATCGGCGACGGCGTCGTCGAGGTGAAGGCCACCAACGGCGACAACCACCTCGGTGGCGACGACTGGGACCAGCGCGTCGTCGACTACCTGGTGACCCAGTTCCAGAACGGCCACGGCGTGGACCTGGCCAAGGACAAGATGGCCCTCCAGCGTCTGCGCGAGGCGGCCGAGAAGGCGAAGATCGAGCTCTCGTCCTCGACCGAGACCACGATCAACCTGCCCTACATCACGGCCTCCGCCGAGGGCCCGCTGCACCTGGACGAGAAGCTCACGCGCGCCCAGTTCCAGCAGCTCACCTCGGATCTGCTGGAGCGCTGCAAGGTGCCCTTCCACAACGTCATCAAGGACGCGGGCATCCAGCTCTCCGAGATCGACCACGTCGTCCTCGTCGGCGGCTCGACCCGCATGCCGGCCGTCGCCGAGCTGGTCAAGGAGCTGACCGGCGGCCGCGAGGCCAACAAGGGCGTGAACCCGGACGAGGTCGTCGCCATCGGCGCCGCCCTGCAGGCCGGCGTCCTCAAGGGCGAGGTCAAGGACGTCCTGCTCCTCGACGTCACCCCGCTGTCCCTCGGCATCGAGACCAAGGGCGGCATCATGACCAAGCTCATCGAGCGCAACACCACGATCCCGACCAAGCGGTCCGAGATCTTCACGACGGCCGAGGACAACCAGCCGTCCGTGCAGATCCAGGTCTACCAGGGCGAGCGCGAGATCGCGGCGTACAACAAGAAGCTCGGCATGTTCGAGCTGACCGGCCTCCCGCCGGCCCCGCGCGGCGTCCCGCAGATCGAGGTCGCCTTCGACATCGACGCCAACGGCATCATGCACGTGACCGCGAAGGACCTGGGCACGGGCAAGGAGCAGAAGATGACCGTCACCGGCGGCTCCTCGCTGCCGAAGGACGAGGTCGACCGGATGCGCCAGGAGGCCGAGCAGTACGCGGAGGAGGACCACCGCCGCCGCGAGGCCGCCGAGTCCCGCAACCAGGGCGAGCAGCTCGTCTACCAGACGGAGAAGTTCCTCAAGGACAACGAGGACAAGGTCCCCGGCGACGTCAAGACCGAGGTCGAGGGCGCCCTCGCCGAGCTGAAGGAGAAGCTCAAGGGCGAGGACACCGCCGAGATCCGCACCGCCACCGAGAAGGTCGCGGCCGTCTCGCAGAAGCTGGGCCAGGCGCTCTACGCCGATGCCCAGGGCGCCCAGGCCGCCGGCGGCGACGCCGGTGCGGGCCAGGCGAAGGCGGACGACGACGTCGTCGACGCCGAGATCGTGGACGACGAGCCGAAGAAGGGTGGCCAGGCGTGACCGAGGAGACCCCGGGCTTCGAGGAGAAGCCCGACGTCCCCTCCGGCGCCACCCCTGACGACGCCGCCGAGGCCGTCGAGGACTCCGCCCAGGAGGACGCGACGGCCCCGGCCGGGGACGCAAGCAGCCAGAAGCCGGCCGGTGACGCGGGCCTCACGGCCCAGCTGGACCAGGTGCGCTCCGCGCTCGACGAGCGCACCGCGGACCTCCAGCGGCTCCAGGCCGAGTACCAGAACTACCGCCGCCGCGTGGAGCGGGACCGGGTCACGGTCAAGGAGATCGCCGTCGCGAGCCTCCTGTCCGAGCTCCTTCCCGTGCTCGACGACGTCGGCCGGGCCCGGGACCACGGCGAACTCGTGGGCGGGTTCAAGTCGGTGGCCGAATCGCTGGAGACCGTCGTCGCCAAGATGGGTCTGCAGCAGTTCGGCAAGGAGGGCGAGCCCTTCGACCCGACGATCCACGAGGCCCTGATGCACTCGTACGCGCCGGACGTCACCGAGACGACCTGCGTGGCGATCCTGCAGCCCGGGTATCGGATCGGCGAGCGGACCATCCGGCCCGCCCGCGTGGCCGTCGCCGAGCCCCAGCCGGGCGCGGCCCCGGCCAAGGACGAGAAGAAGTCGGCCGACGAGGAGAGCGGTGCCCCCGAGGAGGGGTGACGCAACGATCGTCCGGAAGGAGGGACGTCGATGAGCACGAAGGACTTCGTCGAGAAGGACTACTACAAGGTCCTCGGCGTCCCCAAGGACGCCACCGAGGCCGAGATCAAGAAGGCGTACCGGAAGCTCGCCCGCGAGAACCACCCGGACGCCAACAAGGGCGACACCAAGGCCGAGGAGCGCTTCAAGGAGATCTCCGAGGCGAACGACGTCCTCGGCGACCCCAAGCGGCGCAAGGAGTACGACGAGGCCCGCGCGCTCTTCGGGAACGGCGGCCTCCGGGCCGGCGGACCCGGCGGGGGCTCGTTCAACTTCGACCTGGGCGACCTCTTCGGGGGCGCCCAGGGCGGGGCCGGCGGCTTCGGCGGCGGTGGCGGCATCGGGGACGTCTTCGGCGGCCTGTTCAACCGCGGCGGGGGCGGCGCCCGCAACCAGCCGCGGCGCGGCCAGGACGTCGAGTCCGAGGTGACGCTCAGCTTCACCGAGGCCATCGAGGGCGCGACCGTACCGCTGCGGATGTCCAGCCAGCAGCCGTGCACGGCCTGTTCGGGCACCGGCGACAAGAACGGCACGCCCCGGGTGTGCCCGACCTGCGTCGGCACCGGGCAGGTCTCGCGCGGCAGCGGCGGCGGCTTCTCGCTCACCGACCCCTGCGTGGACTGCAAGGGGCGCGGCCTCATGGCCGAGACCCCCTGCGAGGTCTGCAAGGGCAGCGGCCGGGCCAAGTCCTCGCGCACCATGCAGGTCCGCATCCCGGCCGGCGTGAGCGACAACCAGAAGATCCGGCTGCGCGGCAAGGGCGCGCCGGGCGAGCGCGGCGGGCCCAACGGCGACCTGTACGTCGTGGTGCACGTCGACGCCCACCCGGTCTTCGGCCGCAAGGACGACAACCTCACCGTCACGGTGCCGGTCTCCTTCACGGAGGCGGCGCTCGGCGGCGAGGTCAAGGTGCCGACCCTCGGCGGCCCCGCGGTCACCCTCAAGCTGCCCGCGGGCACGCCGAACGGCCGGACCATGCGCGCCCGGGGCAAGGGCGCGGTCCGCAAGGACGGGACGCGCGGCGACCTCCTCGTCACGGTCGAGGTCGCCGTGCCGAAGGAACTGGACGACAAGGCACGCGAGGCCCTGGAGACCTACCGCGAGGCGACCGCCTCCGAGGACCCGCGGGCCGAGCTGTTCCAGGCCGCGAAGGGAGCGTGACCCGGTGGAAGGGCGCCGACGCAATCCGTACGAACTGACCGACGAGTCGCCGGTGTACGTCATCTCGGTGGCGGCCCAGCTCTCCGGGCTGCACCCCCAGACCCTGCGTCAGTACGACCGGCTCGGCCTGGTCTCCCCGGGCCGCACGGCGGGCCGGGGGCGGCGCTACTCGGCCCGCGACATCGAACTGCTCCGCCAGGTGCAGCAGTTGTCGCAGGACGAGGGCATCAACCTGGCCGGGATCAAGCGCATCATCGAACTGGAGAACCAGGTCGCCGCGCTCCAGAACCGGATCGCCGAGCTGTCGGCGGCCGTGGACGGCGCGGCGGCGGCGATGCGGCAGCGCGAGGCCCAGGTGCACGCCTCGTACCGGCGCGACCTCGTGCCGTACCAGGACGTGCAGCAGGCGAGCGCGCTGGTGGTCTGGCGCCCCAAGCGCGGCGAGTAGCGCCGCACTTCACGCCGTGAGGCCCCCGTCACAGCCGTGGCGGGGGCCTCGCGCGTGTTCTCGGGGGATCAGGGGATCAGTTCGGCCACGATGTCCCCGAGCGTCTCCCACCAGGGGGCCGCGCCCGTGCCGAAGGCGGCGGCGAGGGCGGTGCCGACGGCGACGTCGAGCGGCTCGGGGGCGCGGTCCGGCAGCCACTCGGGGTCCACGCGTCCGTCGCCGCTGGAGACCAGGGTGCCGAGCCGCCGCCCGTCCCGGGTCAGCCGGCTCTCGGCGTACGAGCAGGGGACGAGGCGGTGGCGGACCCCGCCGACGACGGCGTCCACCCGGTAGGAGCGGCGCAGCAGCCGCCCCCGGGCGGGTCGGAGCCCGGCCGGGGCGCCGTCCACGGTGAGGGTGAGGAGGGCGGCCCTGCGGGTGCCGATCGGCACGTGGTCCGCGGGCTCGGTTCCCGGGGCCCGTACGAGCTCCACGACGGGGAGGCCGGGGCCGGAGACGCGCAGGGTTCCGGCGGGCCCGTCGAGTTCGATCCGTACGTCTGCGTCCACGCTCGTGTCCCTGGGGGTGTTCGCGGGGTCGTTCACGGGGCCGGGCCGTCCTGTTCGAGGATGCCGGACCGGGCGATGAGGTAGCCGAGCTGGGCCCGGCTGCCGCTGCCGAGGGCGGCGGCGAGCTTGGCGATGTGGGCGCGGCAGGTGCGCACGTTCATCCCGAGCCGGCGGGCGATGGCCTCGTCCACGTGCCCCTCGACGAGGAGCCGGGCGATGGAGCGCTGGACGCCGCCTATGCCGTCCGCGGACGGCTTGTAGGGGATCTCCTCGTCCCAGGGCACGCCGTGCAGCCAGAACTGCTCGAAGACGCCGACGAGGTACTGGACGAGCCCTTCGTGGCGCAGTTCCAGGGCGACCTGGCGGTCGCTGCGGGCCGGCACGAAGGCGACCTTGCGGTCCACGATGATCAGCCGGTCGATGATCTCTTCGAGGGTGCGCAGGACGAGCCCGTAGGGAGCGACCCGCTCGACGTACGCCAGGGTGGCGGGGTGGTGCCGGGCGGTGTGCTGGTAGAGCGTGCGCATCCGGACGCCCCGGTCGAGCAGGGGCTCCATGCGGCGCAGGGCCGCTTCGAGGGTCTCGGGGCGCCGTCCGCTGCCCGGCTGGACGGTGAGGAGCTCCGTCGTGCACTCGTTGATGACGCGGTCCAGCGTGGCGTTGATGACGCTGAGGCCTTCGAGGACGGTGATGGCCTGGGTGGCGGAGGGGTCCGGCGTGTGGATGGCGAGGAAGGGCTCGAACACGTCGGCCAGGGCGATGGCGTGCTGGCGGCGCTCCTGGATCTGCTGCTCTATGGGGTGGATGAGCTGGTTCAGGGCGATCGTGGGCGGGATCGGGTGCAGCCACCGGCTGTCGTCCGGGTCCGGGTGCAGGAGCGACAGTTCCTTGAGGCAGGGGGCGGCCTCGGCCTCGGAACGGGCTATGCGGCCCGTGCGGAGGGCTTTCGCGTACAGCTCCTTGCCCACGGCGCACAGTTCCCCGTGACTGTGTTTATGTCCGGAAGCGTCACATTCAAGTCCCATTTACACCCCCCCAGGGTTATGCATTACAGGAACATGATGCCCGGCTTGGGTGGTGAAAAGGAGCGGGTGTGAGCCATCGTCTATGACGCGGGGGGGAGGTAGTGATCAAAAGAGGTGGAGATCGGCCATGACCAGGATGGTTCGTGCACTTGGCGCCATAGCCGTTGCGGCGGCTGCTCTCGGTGCGCTCGCCGTTGGCGAGCCCTCGTGGGAGACGCACCCGGCGCACTCGGTGGCGGGGCAGAACGAGCCCTCGTGGGAGACCGCCCCGGCACGTGAGGTCCTCGCCAAGCCCGGTGAGCCCTCGTGGGAGGTCGCCCCGCGCGAGGGTGAGCCCTCGTGGGAGGCCGTTCCCCTGGAGGGCGAGCCCTCCTGGGAGACTGCGCCCAGGGGCGTCGGAGCGTGAGCGTCCCACCGGACGACCGCAGGTTCCGGCGGGAGATGGCCTCGGCCTACCGCTCCGGCTGGCACTTCGTCGACCTCGCCACGGCCATCCCCCACCGTGGCGACTCGCTGAAGGTGACCCTCTTCGGAGAGCCGATCGTCGTCGCCCGCGAGCAGGACGAGGACGTCCGCGCCTACCGGTGCCTGCGCCGGCCGCGCGGTGCCCCGCAGCCCATCCGCTGTGCCATCCGGTACGGCATGATCTTCGTCAACCTCGACCAGCGCGACCACCAGCTGATCGAGCCCGAGACCATCACCGCCACCCCCCGCAGTGCCTGAGCGATCCCCCCGTCGTTGTAGGTCGCCCAGGTACTTCCCCCACACAGCGGCGCCATCGCGGACCTGAAACGCGATGGCGCCGCTGTGCTGCGCCCGTGTTCTCCCGGGCGCCCGGCCCGCCTTCTCCGGGGCGCCCGGCGTCGTACTTCCCGCCGGGCGCCCGCGTTCCTTCCGGGGCGCTCGCGCACCCTCCCCGGGAGCGCGTCAGGCGCGGCCCATCGCCCGGGTGAGGGCGATCTCGATCACGACCCGGTCCGGGTTCGGGGTCGGCGTGCGGCCGTAGCGCTCCGCGTAGCGGGCGACGGCGTCCGCGACGACCTCCGCCTCCGTGCGGATGCGGGCGACGCCCTCCAGGGTGGCCCAGCGCCCCCGGTCGACCTGGCAGACCGCGACCCGCGCGCCCTCCGCGCCCGCCGCCAGGACGTTGGCGACCTTCCGGCTGTTCCTGTTGGTGATCACGCGCGCGTACCCGCCCTCGGGGTCGTACGTGACGCCGACCGCCACCACGTGCGGGGTGCCGTCCGGACGCGGGGTGGTCAGGGTGCACATGTGGTACTCGCGCCAGAAGCCGAGGTACGAGTCGGAGGGGTTCCTGGGATCCGTTGCCATGCCCGGAAACTACCCGGGGAGGACTCCCGCCGATAACTTGAGCGGTACCGGCTCAACTTTGTGTACTCTGGAGGAGTCACAGAAGTCGTGGAGCGGATCCGTACGGGGTCCGCGCAGGCACCCGCACGCCGAGGAGGAGCACCGCACATGGACGCCGAACTGACCAACAGGAGCCGGGACGCGCTCAACGCGGCGAGCAGCCGCGCCGTGTCCGAGGGGCACCCGGACCTGACCCCGGCGCATCTGCTGCTCGCCCTCCTCGCCGGCCAGGACAACGAGAACATCACCGACCTGCTCGCCGCCGTCGAGGCCGACCAGGCCGCCGTGCGCGCCGAGGCCGAGCGGCTGCTCGCCGCCCAGCCGAGCGTCGCGGGGTCCACGGTCGCGCCCCCGCAGCCCAACCGCGAACTCCTCGCGGTCGTCGCGGACGCCGCGCAGCGGGCCAAGGAGCTCGGGGACGACTTCGTCTCCACCGAGCACCTGCTCATCGGCGTCGCCGCCAAGGGCGGCCGGGCCGGTGAGATCCTCGACCGGCAGGGCGCGAGCGCGAAGCGGCTGCTCGACGCCTTCGAGACGACCAGGGGAGGACGCCGGGTGACCACACCCGACCCGGAAGGGCAGTACAAGGCGCTGGAGAAGTTCGGCACGGACTTCACCGCCGCCGCGCGCGAGGGCAAGCTGGACCCGGTCATCGGCCGCGACCACGAGATCCGGCGCGTGGTCCAGGTGCTCTCCCGCCGCACCAAGAACAACCCGGTCCTCATCGGCGAGCCCGGCGTCGGCAAGACCGCCGTCGTCGAGGGCCTGGCCCAGCGGATCGTGAAGGGCGACGTTCCCGAGTCCCTGAAGAACAAGCGGCTCGTCTCGCTCGACCTCGGCGCGATGGTCGCCGGCGCGAAGTACCGCGGCGAGTTCGAGGAGCGCCTGAAGACCGTCCTCTCCGAGATCAAGGAGAGCGACGGGCAGGTCATCACCTTCATCGACGAGCTGCACACGGTCGTCGGCGCGGGCGCGGGCGGCGACTCCGCCATGGACGCGGGCAACATGCTCAAGCCGATGCTGGCCCGCGGCGAGCTGCGCATGGTCGGCGCGACCACCCTGGACGAGTACCGCGAGCGCATCGAGAAGGACCCCGCCCTGGAGCGCCGCTTCCAGCAGGTCCTGGTCGCCGAGCCGACCGTCGAGGACACCGTCGCGATCCTGCGCGGGCTCAAGGGCCGGTACGAGGCCCACCACAAGGTGCAGATCAACGACTCCGCCCTGGTGGCCGCCGCGACCCTCTCCGACCGGTACATCACCTCCCGCTTCCTGCCCGACAAGGCCATCGACCTCGTCGACGAGGCCGCCTCCCGGCTCCGCATGGAGATCGACTCGTCCCCGGTCGAGATCGACGAGCTCCAGCGCTCCGTGGACCGGCTCCGCATGGAGGAGCTGGCCCTGAAGAACGAGACGGACGCGGCGAGCAAGCAGCGCCTGGAGAAGCTGCGGCGCGACCTCGCGGACCGCGAGGAGGAGCTGCGCGGCCTCACCGCCCGCTGGGAGAAGGAGAAGCAGTCCCTCAACCGGGTCGGTGAGCTGAAGGAGCGCCTGGACGAGGCCCGCGGCCGCGCCGAGCGCGCCCAGCGCGACGGCGACTTCGACACCGCCTCCAAGCTGCTCTACGGCGAGATCCCGGCCCTGGAGCGGGAGCTGGAGGAGGCCTCCGAGGCCGAGGCCCAGCAGGAGACCTCGAAGGACACGATGGTGAAGGAGGAGGTCGGCCCCGACGACATCGCGGACGTGGTCGGCTCCTGGACCGGCATCCCCGCCGGCCGCCTCCTGGAGGGCGAGACGCAGAAGCTGCTCCGCATGGAGGACGAGCTGGGCAAGCGGCTCATCGGCCAGTCCGAGGCCGTGCGGGCCGTCTCCGACGCGGTGCGCCGCACCCGCGCCGGGATCGCGGACCCCGACCGGCCCACCGGCTCCTTCCTCTTCCTCGGCCCGACCGGCGTCGGCAAGACCGAGCTGGCGAAGGCGCTCGCGGACTTCCTCTTCGACGACGAGCGGGCCATGGTCCGCATCGACATGTCGGAGTACGGCGAGAAGCACTCCGTCGCCCGCCTGGTCGGCGCGCCCCCCGGCTACGTCGGCTACGAGGAGGGCGGCCAGCTCACGGAGGCGGTCCGCCGCCGCCCGTACAGCGTGGTGCTGCTCGACGAGGTGGAGAAGGCGCACCCGGAGGTCTTCGACGTCCTGCTCCAGGTCCTGGACGACGGGCGGCTCACCGACGGGCAGGGCCGGACGGTGGACTTCCGCAACACCATCCTGATCCTGACCTCGAACCTCGGCAGCCAGTACCTGGTCGATCCGGCGACCCCGGAGGACGTGAAGAAGCAGCAGGTCCTGGAGGTCGTGCGGGCCAGCTTCAAGCCGGAGTTCCTGAACCGGCTGGACGACCTGGTGGTCTTCTCGGCCCTCGACCGGGCCGAGCTGGGCCGGATCGCCCGGCTCCAGATCGACCGCCTCGCCAAGCGGCTCTCCGAGCGGCGCCTCACCCTGGACGTCACCCCGGAGGCCCTGGAGTGGCTGGCCGACGAGGGCAACGACCCGGCGTACGGCGCCCGGCCGCTGCGCCGCCTGATCCAGACGGCGATCGGCGACCGGCTGGCCCGCGAGATCCTGGCGGGCGAGGTCCGCGACGGCGACACGGTCCGCGTGGACCGGGTCGGGAACGACCTGATCGTGGGGCCGAGCACCGGCAAGACGCTGTAACACGTTTTGCGATACGCTGCCTCCATGGGAACTCTCAACGTCCGCACGGACGAGTCCATGGAGGCAGCCATAAGAGCGCTCGCGGAGGAGTTCGGCTCGCGTAGCGAGGCCGTGCGCTACGCCCTCCTGCGCACCTACAAGGAGCGGCTGATCGAGCAGGCGAAGTCCGACGCGGCCCGCGTGGCGGCGGACCCCGACGACCAGGCCGAGATGCTGGCGATCCAGCGCTTCATGGGCGTCGCCGAGTGATCTTCCGGGGGGCGATCGTCGAGATCCGGCAGCTTCCCGGCGCCCGGGGTCACGAGCAGCAGGGGAACCGCTACGCCGTCGTGATCCAGTCGGACCAGTTCGCGACGTCGACGGTGACGGTCGCGATGACGTCGACCAGCGCCGCGCCGGCGGTCTACCGGCCGGAGATCGAGTTCGACGGCCGGACGACACGGATCCTCACCGACCAGATCTACTCCGTCGATCCGACCGCGCGCTTCGGCGCCTTCAAGGGCGCGCTCGACGCCGGGGAGCTGAGGGACCTCGACAGGGCCCTCATGCTCAAGCTCGGCCTCTTCTGACGGCCTGGGGTTGCCACAACAGGCCCGGGATGGGAGAGGATGGCGAGCATCCGTACGAAGGGAAATACACGGTGAGCATCGACCCGTCCTCGATTCCGAATTTCGGGGGCCAGCCCCAGCCTCAGGCCGCAGGACCGGCGGGCCCCGTCGTCCCCGACCAGGACCTCGTCAAGCAGCTCCTCGACCAGATGGAGCTGAAGTACGTCGTCGACGACGAGGGCGACCTCGCGGCGCCGTGGGAGGAGTTCCGCACCTACTTCATGTTCCGCGGCGAGGCGGAGCAGCAGGTCTTCTCGGTCCGGACGTTCTACGACCGCCCGCACTCGGCCGACGACCGCGCGAAGATCCTCGACGCGATCGACGACTGGAACCGCCGCACGCTGTGGCCCAAGGTCTACACCCACCTGCACGAGGAGGAGGACGGCTCCGCCACCCTCCGCCTCATCGGCGAGGCCCAGATGCTGATCGGCACCGGCGTCTCCCTGGAGCACTTCGTGTCCTCCACGGTGAGCTGGGTCCGCGCCTCCATCGAGTTCGACAAGTGGATCGTGGAGCAGTTCGGCCTGGAGTCCCCGGAGGACAAGGCCGAGGGCGACGAGGCCTGAGCCCCGCCCGAACGCGAAGGAGCCCGGCCCCCGGAAAAAAGGGGGGGCCGGGCTCTTCGCTTCCCGCCCTCAGGCCAGCCGCTTGAGGCGGGAGACGGCGTCCTCCAGGACCTCGGTCCGCTTGCAGAAGGCGAAGCGGACGAAGGGGGCGCCCGCCTCGCGGTGGTCGTAGAAGACGGCGTTGGGGATGGCGACGACGCCGGCGCGCTCCGGCAGGGAGCGGCAGAAGGCGAGGCCGTCGGTGGCGCCGAGGGGGCGGACGTCGGTGGTGACGAAGTAGGTGCCCGAGGGGCGGTAGACCTCGAAGCCCGCCTGCGCGAGGCCCTCGCCCAGCAGGTCCCGCTTGGCCGCCAGGTCGGCGCGCAGGGCGTCGAAGTACGTGTCCGGGAGCCGGAGCGCCTCGGCGACCGCGTACTGGAACGGGCCGGAGGAGACGTACGTCAGGAACTGCTTGGCCGAGCGGACGGCCGAGGTCAGCTCGGGGCTCGCGGTGATCCAGCCGACCTTCCAGCCCGTGAACGAGAACGTCTTGCCGGCCGACGAGATGGTGACCGTGCGCTCCCGCATGCCCGGCAGGCTCGCGATCGGCACGTGCTCGGCGCCGTCGAAGACCAGGTGCTCGTAGACCTCGTCCGTGACCACGAGCAGGTCCCGCTCGACCGCGAGCTCGGCGACGGCCGTCAGCTCGGCCCGGGTCAGGACGGTGCCGGTGGGGTTGTGCGGGGTGTTAAGCAGGATCAGCCGCGTCCGGTCGGTGACGGCGGCCCGCAGCTCGTCCAGGTCGAGGACGTAGGCGCCCTCGTGCGGGCGGAGGGTGACGGGCACGCGGGTGCCGCCGGCCATCGCGACGCAGGCCGCGTACGAGTCGTAGTACGGCTCCAGGGCGATCACCTCGTCGCCCGGCTCCACCAGGGCGAGGAGCGAGGCCGCGATCGCCTCGGTGGCGCCCGCCGTGACGAGGACCTCCGTGTCGGGGTCGTGCTCCAGGCCGTACCGCTTCCGCTGGTGGTCCGCGATCGCCGTCCGCAGCTCGGGGACGCCCGGGCCCGGCGGGTACTGGTTGCCCCGGCCGTCCCGCAGGGCGCGCACCGCCGCCTCCCTGACCTCCTCCGGACCGTCGGTGTCGGGGAAGCCCTGACCGAGGTTGATCGCCCCGGTCCTGGCGGCGAGCGCGGACATCTCGGCGAAGATCGTCGTGCCGAACTCGGCGAGGCGGCGGTTGAGCGGCGGTCGTGTCATGCCCGCCATCCTGGGCCCAAGCTCTGGACTTGCTCAAGTGTGCTTTGGGCCGGGAACGGCATGGGAATCCCCCTCGCACAGAAGAACGGGGGAACACTCATGGCACTCGTCATCGGCATCGTCCTCACGGCGGCGGTCGTCACCGTCGTCGTTCTCGTCGCCACCGCCGAGAAGCGGCGCGAGGCCGCCGCCCGGCGCGCGGCCATCCGCAAGTCCGTCGCCGCGTACCGGGTCGCGGCCGCCCGCTCCGGGAGCACGAAGCGGAGCGGACGGCGGAAGAGCAGCGGCAGCGGCAGCAGTGGCAGCAGTGGCTGGGTCGGCAGCTCCTGCGGGTCCGGCAGCTCCTGCGGATCGAGCAGCTCCTGCGGGTCCGGCGGGTCGAGCTGCGGTGGCGGCTGCGGCGGCGGCAGTTGAGCGGACGGGCCGCCGGCCACGGGGGTGTCGGCGGCCCGTCGTCCCGCGCGGAAGGGGTCGTCCGCCGGCGTGCGCCCGGCGGACGATTCCGGTTGAACAAGTGAACTGTGGGGTCCCCGAAGGGGTTGGAAACCACGGCAAGTTGGGTAAAAACGCTGCGAGTCGTCCGGCGTCCGTGGTTCTCTCGCTCCTGACAGAGACAGCCCTCGGACCGTGTGTGGACCCGAGCCGGCGATTCCCCACTCCCGGTGAAATCCTTCACCGGGGCGCCCCCGGCCCACCCGTCAAACCGTGTTTGCGGAGCCGACCCATGCTCACCACCCTGAAGACCTCCTACACCGACACGCGCGCGGCCGATCTGGCCTGGGCGCTCGGGCGCGAGCCGCTGCCCGCCCTCGCCGTCCTCGACCTCGAACTCTCCGGCGCCAAGCTCCAGTTGAGGCTGCTCGGCGCCTCCCACCAGGTCCTCCTGGAGGAGGAGGGGCGCACGTGCTCGGAGACCGTGGCGTGCATGCCCGGCAGCAGCACCCCCCTCCCCCTGGGCGTCTCCAAGCACGTCGGCGGCTGGGAGTACGAATTCGCCGCGCGCGTCGAGACGCTCTCGGACGGCTCCTTCGCGGGCCGCGCGCAGGAGTTGCTCGCGCTCGTCGCCGACCACCCGCACGGGCTCGCCGGCACCTTCCCCGGCTCTCCGCACGCCTTCACCGCCATGCTGGCCCAGCGCCACGAGGGCCAGGTGCGGTGGCGCACCTGGCACGCCTACCCACAGGAAGGACAGTTGGTGGTGACCAGGACCAGGATCGGCGCGCGCATGCCCGCCGCACTCTGATGCGCCCCCCGAAAGCCCCATGTGCACCCGTGCGGGTGACGAGGGGCGCTCGGACCGTGACGTAGCGTTACTACATGATCGAGCCGACCGTGACCGTGCCACCCGAGGAGCGGGTACGGCGGGCGCCCGCGCGGCGGCCTGTCCGGCCGCGCGAGGCGGTACGGTTCCCGGTCCTCGCGGTGGTCTTCGTCTGCGCCGCCTGCGGCCTGGTCTACGAGCTCGAACTGGTGGCGCTCTCCTCGTACCTGATCGGGGACTCGGTCACCCAGGCCTCCGTCGTGCTCTCCGTGATGGTCTTCGCGATGGGGGTGGGCTCGCTCCTCGCCAAGCGGCTGCGCTGCCGCGCCGCCGTCGGCTTCGGCCTGGTCGAGGCCGCGCTCGCGCTCGTCGGCGGCTGCTCGGCGATGATGCTGTACGCGGCCTTCGCCTGGCTCGGCGAGTCGCGGTACGTGGTCGTGGCGTTCTCGCTCGCGATCGGAGTGCTCATCGGCGCGGAGATCCCCCTCCTGATGTCGCTGATGCAGCGCACCGGGCGGAAGGCGGGCGGCGGGGAGCCGGACGACGCGGCCGGGACGGTCGCCGACCTCTTCGCCGCCGACTACGTCGGCGCGCTGGTCGGCGGCCTCGCCTTCCCGTTCCTGCTGCTCCCCTGGCTCGGCCAGCTCACCGGCGCGCTCGTCACCGGCGCGGTCAACGCCGTCGCGGGGGGCGGGCTCGTCCTCTGGGTGTTCCGCCGCGACCTGACCGCCCGCTCCCGGGCCCTGCTCCTCGCCGCGAACCTGGGCGTCCTGGCCGTCCTCGCCACCGCGACCGTCCTCGTCGACGACTTCGAGCAGGCCGCGCGCCGGGCCGTGTACGGGGAGCACGTGCGGGTCGCCGTCCACACCGACCTCCAGGAGGTGGTGGTGACCGGGGGCCCGGAGGGACCGCCCGACCTGTTCCTCGACGGCCGGCTCCGGGTCTCCGGCCAGGACGAGTACCGCTACCACGAGGCGCTCGTCCACCCCGCGATGAACGGCCCGCACGCGCGCGTCCTCGTCGTCGGCGGCGGGGACGGGATGGCCGTCCGCGAGGTGCTGCGCCACCCCGGCGTCCGGTCCGTGACCGTCGTGGAGCTCGACCCCGGGGTCGTCCGCCTCGCCCGCACCGACCCGGCGCTCACCCGGCTCAACGGTCAGGCGTTCCGGGACCCGCGCGTCCGGGTCGTCCACGAGGACGCCTTCCACTGGCTGCGGGGCGCCGCCGACCGGGTGCGGGAACGTTACGACGTGGTGCTCTCCGACCTGCCCGACCCCGGGATCACCTCCAGCACCAAGCTGTACTCGGAGGAGTTCTACGGGCTCGTGGCCCGGGTCCTCGGCCCGTCCGGGCGGTTCGCCGTCCACGCCGGCTCGGTCACCGACCGGCCCCGCACCTACTGGACGGTCGACGCCACCCTGCGCGCCGCCGGCTTCGCGACCCGCCCCTACAGCGCGAGCGGCCGCACCCCCGGCTTCGCCGCGGGCCCCGACCGCGCCGACCGTTCCGCCGGCACGGGCCCGGGGCCCTGCGACTGGGGCTTCCTCCTGGCGGTCCCGGGCGACCGGCCGCCCGTCCTCGGCCTCGCCCCCGGCGGGCCCCGGCCGCGCTCGCTCGACGCGGACGCCCTGGCGGCTGCCGCCGACCGCGCCGAACGGACCCGGGGCGACGGGGCCCCGCCCTCCTCGACGCTGGTGCACCCGCGGTACGGCGACTGAGGAGCGGATCCGGCGCCCCCGACGCGGGGCGAACGGGCGACGCGGCGCCCCGGTCTGAGTAGGCTCGGCTCCCATGGAGCATGAGGTGTTCGTCCCGGTACCGGCCGAGGCCCTGCGCGCGACGCTCACGGACCCGGCCCGCGTGGTGCGCTGCGTGCCCGGTCTCCAGCGCGACGCCGACGCGGAGCCCCTCACGGGGCGGCTCAAGGTCCGGGTCGGCGGCCACACCATCACCTACCGGGGGGCGGCGCGGATCGTCGAGCGCGACGGCGCCATCACCTACGAGGGCGAGGGTGCCGAGGTCCGGGGCAAGGGCGGGGCGGAGCTGTCCCTCACCGTGGTCCTCACCCCGGTGGCCGGGGGCACGAACCTGAGCTTCACGGGCGCCCTGACGGCGACCGGCCGGCTCGCCGACGAGACGGACGCGACCAGGGCCGCGACGGGCGCCCGCCTGCTCGACCGGTTCGTGGAGGCGTTGACGGGGGTCGCGGGGGAGGGGCTGGGGGAGACCTCGGTCGGAGGCGCCGGTGTCGGTGCCGATCCCGTGCTCGACGCGCCCGAAGCCCTTGATGCGCCCGGCGTGCTCGACGCGCCCGACGCCCTCGACGCGCCTGACGTGCTCGACGTGCCCGACGCCCTCGGCGCCGAAGGTGCCGAAGGTGCTGAAGGCGCCGACGACGACGGGGTGGACGAAGGCGTGGAGGAGCCCTCCGGCCTCGGCGCCGGCCCCGACGCCCCGGCGCCGCCCCCCGCCCTCGGCCCCCTCTCCGACGAGGGCTTCGAGGACGCGCCGATCGAGTTCCCCGCCCCGCAGCCCGCCGCCGAGGCCGCCCATGCCCGCCGGACCATGATCGGCAGGAGCGCCGAGGAGGTCGACCACGCCCCGCCGCGCGGCCGGTACGCCCCCGTCCCCGCACCGGAGACGACCAGCGCCGGGGCCACCCTGCGCTGGATCGCCCCGGCCGCGGCCCTCGCGCTCGCCTCCGCCGTCGTCGTGGGCCGGGCCCTGCGCCGCCGCCGCTGAGGAACCGCCCGGCGCCGGGGCCCGACACACCCCCGGCGACGCCGCCGAACCGGTCGGCCCCGTTCCGTGCTCCGCGGGCTTAGGGTCGAAGCGTGAGCATGCAGACGCGACTGACGGCGGGCGACGCCGAGTTGACCATCAACCCCGACAACGGCTGCCGGATCGAGGGCCTGCGCATCGGCGGCACCGAGCTGCTGCGCCAGGGCGAGCGGTACGGGAGCTTCCCGATGGTGCCCTGGTGCGGGCGGACCGAGAATGGGCGCTTCCGCAACGGCGCCACCGTCCACCGGCTCCCGGTCAACGCGCCCCCGCACGCCATCCACGGCACCGTCCGCGACCTCGCCTGGAAGACCGCCCGCACCTCCGCGACCGAGGCCGTGTTCGTCTGCGAGCTGGGCGACCCCTGGCCGTACGGGGGCCGGGTCACCCAGGTCTTCGAGCTGGCCGAGGACTCCCTCACCCTCCGCTTCGGCGTCGAGGCCTACGACGACTCGTTCCCGGCCCAGGCCGGCTGGCACCCCTGGTTCCTGCGCAACCTCGGACGGGGCGGCCAGGACGTACGGGTCGACTTCGCGCCCGCCTGGCAGGAGGAGCGCGGCGCGGACCACCTCCCCACCGGCCGTCGGATCGACCCCCTCCCCGGCCCCTGGGACGACTGCTTCGGCATGCCCGACGGCGTCGACGTCACCCTCACCTGGCCGGAGGAGCTGGAACTGAAGGTCACCAGCCGCGCCGAGTGGGTCGTGATCTACGACGAGCAGGCGGAGGCGGTCTGCGTCGAGCCGCAGTCCGGCCCCCCGAACGGCCTCAACACCCACCCGCGCCTGGTCACCCCGATCGACCCCCTGGAGATCGAGAGCACCTGGAGCTGGCGCCGCCTCTGACCGGCGGGCCCCTGAGCCGGCGGGCCCCTTAAGCTCGTGACCATGACTGACGTACGCGCTGAGCTGCTCCAGCAGATCAAGGACAAGGCCGTGGTGCACGGCAAGGTGACCCTCTCCTCGGGTCGGGAAGCCGACTACTACATCGACCTGCGCCGGATCACGCTGGACGGCGAGGCCGCGCCGATGGTCGGTCGGGTCATGCTCGACCTCACGGCCGATCTGGACTTCGACTGCGTCGGCGGTCTCACCCTGGGCGCCGACCCGGTCGCCACCTCGATGCTGCACGCCTCCGCCGCGCGCGGGCAGCGCCTGGACGCCTTCGTCGTACGGAAGGCGCAGAAGGCGCACGGCATGCAGCGCCGCATCGAGGGGACGGACGTCAAGGGCCGTCGCTGCCTCGTCGTCGAGGACACCTCGACCACCGGCGGCTCGCCGCTGACCGCCGTCGAGGCCGTCCGCGAGGCGGGCGGCGAGGTCGTCGCCGTGGCGACGATCGTGGACCGGGGCGCCGCCGGTGCCATCGTGGGGGGGGGGGTTTTTCAAGAGAAACCCCCCCCGCCCCTCGGCGTGCCGGGCCCATGGGAGCCCGGACAAGAGTCTGGAAGGATGGGGGCGACGATGACGTCGCCCCCAGGTCAGGGACAGCAACAGCACACACCCCGCACATCACAAGGAGCGGACGAATGCCCATCGCAACCCCCGAGGTCTACAACGAGATGCTCGACCGGGCGAAGGCAGGCAAGTTCGCCTACCCGGCCATCAACGTGACCTCGTCCCAGACCCTGCACGCTGCTCTGCGCGGCTTCGCGGAGGCCGAGAGCGACGGCATCATCCAGATCTCGACCGGCGGTGCCGAGTTCCTGGGCGGTCAGTACAACAAGGACATGGTCACGGGCGCCGTCGCCCTGGCCGAGTTCGCGCACATCGTCGCCGCGAAGTACGACATCACGGTCGCCCTCCACACCGACCACTGCCCCAAGGACAAGCTGGACGGCTACGTCCGTCCGCTGCTCGACATCTCCGCCGAGCGCGTCGCCCGGGGCGAGAACCCGCTGTTCCAGTCGCACATGTGGGACGGCTCCGCCGAGACCCTCGCGGACAACCTGGCCATCGGCCAGGAACTGCTCGCGAAGGCCGCCGCCGCCAAGATCATCCTTGAGGTCGAGATCACCCCGACCGGCGGCGAGGAGGACGGCGTCAGCCACGAGATCAACGACGAGCTGTACACCACGGTGGACGACGCCATCCGCACCGCCGAGGCCCTGGGCCTGGGCGAGAAGGGCCGCTACCTGCTCGCCGCGTCCTTCGGCAACGTGCACGGCGTCTACAAGCCGGGCAACGTCGTGCTCCGTCCCGAGCTGCTCAAGGACCTCCAGGCCGGCGTCGCCGCGAAGTTCGGCAAGGCCGACCCGTTCGACTTCGTCTTCCACGGCGGCTCGGGCTCCACGGCCGAGGAGATCGCCACCGCCCTGGAGAACGGCGTCGTGAAGATGAACCTCGACACCGACACCCAGTACGCCTTCACCCGTCCGGTCGTGGACCACATGTTCCGCAACTACGACGGCGTCCTGAAGGTCGACGGCGAGGTCGGCAAGAAGTCCACCTACGACCCGCGCACCTGGGGCAAGCTGGCCGAGGCCGGCATGGCCGTCCGTGTGACCGAGGCGTGCGCCGCGCTGCGCTCGACCGGCACCAAGCTGAAGTAAGCACGTGCAGGGCGAAGGGCCCGGCACCCCGCTTCCCGGGGTGGCGGGCCCTTCGCGTGCCGACGGGAAGGGCGAGAGGGCCTGATGTACGACTTCGACCGGGAGATCGACCGGCGCGGCACCTGGTCCGTCCAGTGGGACGGGATCGCGGACCGCTTCGGCGTCTCCGACCTGCTGCCCTTCACCATCTCCGACATGGACTTCGCCTCCCCGCCGGAGGTCCTCGCCGCCCTCCGCGAGCGCGTCGGCCACGGGGTCTTCGGCTACACGGACTGGCGGCTCGGGGACTTCCGCGAGGCGATACGCCACTGGTACGCGAGCCGTTACGACACCGCGATCGACCCCGCCTCCCTGGTGTACGCGCCCTCCGTGCTCAACCAGCTCTCGCAGCTCCTGCGGATGTGGACCGAGCCCGGTGACGGCGTGGTCGTCCACACCCCCACGTACGACGGCTTCCGCAAGGCCGTGACCGGGCTCGGGCGCGAGCTGCGCGGGGTCCCGGTCGGGGACGCGGAGGCCCTGGAGCGCGAGCTGGCCCGGCCGGACAGCCGGATGCTGCTGCTCTGCTCCCCCCACAACCCGACCGGCCGGGTGTGGACGGAGGCGGAGCTGACCGCCTTCGCGGAGCTGGCCGAGCGGCACGGCGTGAGCGTCGTCAGCGACGAGATCCACGCGGACCTGACCGCCGAGGGGCACCGGCACGTGCCGTGGAGCCGGATCGCGGAGCGCGGCCGGGGGCGCCGCTGGGCGCTGGTCACCTCGGGCACCAAGGCCTTCAACTTCCCCGCGCTCTCCGGCTCGTACGGGATCGTCGGCGACCCCGACGAGCGCGAGGCGTTCGTGCGGCGCATGGAGACCGGCGAGGGGCTCGCCTCGCCCGCGGTGCTCTCGCTGACCGCCCACATCGCCGCGTACCGGCACGGCGCGGCCTGGCTGGACGAGCTGCGCGGCTATGTCGCGGGCACGATGGAGCTGGTCCGGGAGCGCCTCGCCGAGGGCCTGCCCGGGGTGGTCTGGGAGCCCCCGCAGGCCGGTTACCTGGCCTGGATCGACCTGCGGCCCCTCGGGATCGAGGAGTCCCGGCTCCAGGAGGAGCTGGTCACGGCGGAGAAGGTCGCGATCATGCCGGGCGGCACGTACGGCACGCCGGGCTTCGTCCGGCTGAACGTGGGCTGCCCCCGGAAGAAGGCGGAACGGGGCGTGGACGCCCTGGTCAGGACGGCGACCCGGCTGCGGACGGCCTGACCGGGCGCGTGTGGAGGCCCTCCGCCGGTGGACGGGGGCGGCCCCGGTCCCGTACGCGGAGGGGCACCCGGCCCCGGCTCCGGTCCCGTGCACGGGGCGGGGGGATACCGGGAGGTGGCGTGTCGCACGCGTGCTCTAGTCTTCGTGCACCGTGCCCCGCTCTGAGGG
This sequence comes from Streptomyces bikiniensis, assembly GCA_000716465.1. Taxonomy (GTDB): domain Bacteria; phylum Actinomycetota; class Actinomycetes; order Streptomycetales; family Streptomycetaceae; genus Streptomyces; species Streptomyces bikiniensis. Next base: position 119,566 of record JNWL01000011.1, on the reverse strand, counting down.
CCGGAGACCATGGTTTTTTTGGGGGGTCTCTTCATCGTGCGCAAGCGCGCTCTCTCCGCCGCGACCTCGTTCGCGGTTCTCGTCGGTTCCGCGGCGCTGGTCGCGGTGACGGCGGGCCCGGCGGCTGCCGACAGCAGCCGGGTCCTTCCGATGTCGTCCGTGGGCGACATGGTGGTGGACGGTGTCCACCGGAAGATCTTCATCAGCGACCCCTACCTCGGGAAGGTCGTCGCGACCGACTACGCCGGCACGGTGCTGAGCACCGTCACCGGCCTGCCCGGGGTCACCGGGCTCGCGCTCTCCCCCGACTCGGGGAGCCTCTACGCCGCCGTCCCGGGCGCCGACGCCGTCGTCGTCCTCGACGCGGGGACCGTGACCGAGCAGGCCCGGTACGCCACCGGCGAGGGCACCGACCCGCAGTACGTCGCCCACGCGGGCGGCAGGATCTGGTTCGGCTACGGCGACGGGCACCACGGCGACATCGGGTCGGTCGACACCTCCGGCGCCGAGCCCGTGGTGACCCTGGCCCAGGACGCCGAGGCGAACTACTCGGGCGCCCCGAGGCTCGTCGCCTCGCCGGCGGACCCGAACGTCTTCGCGGCGATGTCCTCGTACTACCACCGGTTCGAACTCGGCACGTACGACGCGTCCACGGGCACCGCGACCCGTACCGCGCGCGTCCCCGCGAGCGTCGGTTCGGTGGGCATGGCCAACGACCTCGCCTTCACCCCGGACGGCGACAAGATCATCACGGCCACCGCCGGCAACCGCCACCGGGTGTGGCGGGCCTCCGACATGGCCGAACTGCCCTCCTACGCCAGCGATTACCACGGCGCCGCCGTGGCCGTCGCCGCCGACGGCACCGTGGCGGCGGGGTCCGACGCCGCGTACGCCCCGGACGTGTTCGTCTACCGGCCGGGCGAGACGAAGGCCGTGCGCCAGTACGACTTCCCGAGCACCGGCAACAGCAGCGGCGGGGACGGCCTCGGCCACAGCGCCCTCGGCTGGGAGCCGGGCGGCAAGCGCCTGTTCGCGGTGACCACGGCCAGCGGCGGCAACGCCCGCCTGCAGGTCCTGGACACGCCCACCCTGTCCGCGCCGGTGGTCACCGTGAAGGTCCCGGCCACCGTGGCGGTCCTCAAGCCGATCACCGTCTCCGGCACGGTCGCGTCGACCCTGCCGCTGCCGGCCGGCACGCCGCTCACCGTGACGCGGTACGACGCCGAGTACCCCAAGGGCACGGTGCTCGGGACGAGGGCGCTCGGGGCGAACGGCACGTTCTCCTTCACCGAGACCCCGTACGCGGCGGGCAACGTCACGTACAAGGTCGCGTACGCGGGCGACGCCACGCACTCGGGCGCGAGCGGCTCGGCGGTCGTCAATGTGACCCCGTTCAAGTCCACGCTGCTCCTCGACCAGCACAACCGCACCGTCAACCACAACACCACGGTGACGTACACGGCGTACCTCGGCTGGACGCACCGCAACCGCGTGGTGGAGATCTGGGCCGACCCGTACGGCCCCGACCCGAAGCGGCTGCTCAAGCGCGGCACGGTCAACTCGGCGGGCAAGCTGTCGGTGACGCTCAACATGACCCGCGACACCCGGGTGACCGCGTCCTTCGCGGGTGACACCCGTTCCGGCAGCGCCCACACCGGGTCCACCGTGTACACCCGGGCCGGCGTCAGCACCACGCTGTCCCGGCACTACAAGTGGACGAAGATCGGCTCCACCTCGTACCAGACGTACCACCAGAGCGCCGACGTGCTGGTCTCCGCGTGGCACAACTCGTTCCCGGGCCGCCAGACCAAGTACGAGCTCCAGGTCTGGTACGCGGGCGCCTGGTACGCGGGCTCCGAGGGCTACGTCCGGCTGAACAACAACGGCATGGCGTACATCCTGTTCGACGGCGCCGGAGCGGAGGGCGTCCGCGCCCGGGTCCGTACGGCGTACGTGGACGGACTGTCCGGCGACAACGTGAACACCACGGTCTACGGCGGATGGAAGTACTTCAACATCACCCGTTGACCCGTTGACCCGTTGACCCGTTGACCCGTTGACCCGTTGACCCGTTGACCCGTTGACCCGTCGGCTCCGCCGGCCCCGTCGCACCGCGGCCCCGTCCCCCGTCTCCTCGGATTCGGCGGGCGGGGCCTCGTCGTGCCCCGGGCGGGGCGGACCGGGGCCGTGCCGCTGAGGCAGACTGGGCCCATGGCCATCCACGAGAACCTGCTTGGGGGACCCGCCCCCACCCACCTGCCCGACGAACCGGGTCCGCGCGAACTGCTCGCGAGCGGCACGGCTCCGGCGGAGGTCGCCGCGAAGTACCCGACCTCCTCGCTCGCCTGGGCGCGTCTCGCCGACGACGCCTTCGAGGGCGGCCGGGTCGTCGAGTCGTACGCCTACGCCCGCACCGGCTACCACCGGGGTCTGGACGCCCTGCGCCGCAACGGCTGGAAGGGCCACGGCCCGGTCCCGTGGGAGCACGAGCCGAACCGCGGCTTCCTGCGCGCGCTGCACGCCCTGGCCCGCGCGGCCGGCGAGATCGGGGAGAAGGAGGAGTACGAGCGCTGCACGGCCTTCCTGCGCGACTCCTCGGAGACGGCGGCGGAGACGCTCGGCTGACACGCGCGGTCCCTGGCAGGGGCGGTCCCTGACATGGGCGGTCCCTGACACAGGCGGTCCCTGGCAGGGGCGGTCCCTCGCACCGGCGGATCCCCGGGGCGGTGGTCTTCGAACGGCCGCCGCCCCGACGCCTTTTCGAACCCGACGCCTTTCGAATCCCTGCGCCTTTTCGGAACCGCCCCCGCGATTTTCGGGTCTGTTCGAAAGGGATCGGTACGATCCCCGGAACCGCAGCACCGACGAACGCCGGTACCGAGGCCCCACTCCCTCTTCCCCCACACCGGCCGAAGCAGGGGAGAAGTCTGTCGTGGGCAAACGTGCCGCACCCGCAGGACGGCGACGGGCGCAGAGCCGCCGACGGGGCGGGGGCGGGCGCGGTCCCGTACGCCGGCTCGTCCTCCCCGCCCTGCTCCTGGCGCCCCTCGCACTCGGCGGCGGCGCGGCCCTCGCCCACTTCAACGGCGGGGCGACCGACGACACGACCGCCGCTCCGGCCCTTCCCGCGCCCGGCCCCGAGGCCGTGGCGGACCGGGGCGCGGGCCCGGCGCCCGCCCCGCCCGCCTCCCGGCCCGCCACGGCGCGGCCGGTCCCGCCGCCCCGGCCGGACCGGACGCCCGGGGCCACCGTGAAACCGGTGCCGGCCCCCACCGCGACACCGCAGCCGGCGCCGAAGCCGAAGCCGACGTTCGGGGGCACCGCGAAGAAGCCCGGCGTGCCGAAGACCGGCCCCGGGACCTTCACCACCGCCCGGGCCTCCGGCGCCCCCACCGGAGAGAGCGGCGAGCTGCGCCGCTACCGGGTCGAGGTCGAGGACGGCACCGGCCTGCGGGCGGCGGAGACGGCCGCGGAGATCCAGGGGATCCTGGCCCATCCGCGCGGCTGGGCCGCGCACGGCCGGGGCCGGTTCCAGCTGGTCTCCGAGGGCGAGGAGGCCGACTTCGTCATCCGGATCGCCACTCCCGACACGGCGGACGCGCTCTGCCTGCGCGAGGGCCTGGACACCGGCGGCGAGCTGAACTGCGAGACCACCGAGGGCGTGGTCGTGAACCTCCGGCGGTGGATGCTCGGCTCCCCGACCTTCGCGGGCGAGCCCGCCGAGTACCGGCACCTGATCATCAACCACGAGGTCGGGCACGAGATCGGCATCCGGCAGCACATGGCCTGCTCGGGGCCGGGGAAGCCCGCGCCCGCGATGATGCAGCAGATCAAGGGCCTGGACGGCTGCGTTTCGAACGCTTATCCGTATGACGAAGACGGGAGCTACATCACGGGGCCGATCGTGCCATGATGCGGTTGGGACGGCGCGCGACGGAGCGCGCCTCCCGAGGGGACCGGAGCTCCCGTGCCGCACGAGGTGCCGCACGGTGCGAGCGGACCGCTACCCGGTAGAACGTACCGAGGAGACAGAGATGTCCACCTTCCCGGGTTCTCCCGACACCCCCGGGGCCTCCCCCGACCCCGGCGCCTCCGGGGCCTCTCCCGAGCCCGAGACCTCCGGTGCCTCCGGAGCCTCTTCCGGCGCCTCCGGAGCCTCTTCCGGCGCCTCCGGTGCCTCCGGCGCCGACGCGGCCGTCGACGCCCCGAACCTCGACTTCGCGGGCACGACGCCGTACGAGGACTACGTCCAGGCGGACGTCCTCACCCACCTCCAGCACCTCCGCTCGGACGACCCCGGCGAGATGGTCTTCCTGGTCACCACCCAGGTCATGGAGCTGTGGTTCACGGTGATCGTCCACGAGTGGGAGACCGCGAGCCGCGCCCTGCGCGAGGACCGCGTCCCCGTCGCCATGGACGCGCTCAAGCGCTCCGTGCGCGAGCTGGAGGCCCTGAACCACTCCTGGCACCCGCTCGCCCAGCTCACCCCCGCCCAGTTCAACTCCTACCGGGGCGCGCTCGGCGAGGGCTCCGGCTTCCAGTCCGCGATGTACCGGCGGATGGAGTTCCTGCTCGGCGAGAAGTCCGCGTCCATGCTCGTCCCGCACCGGGGCGCGCCCCGCGTCCACGCCGAGCTGGAGAAGGCGCTCCACGAGCCGAGCCTGTACGACGAGGTCCTCGGCCTGCTCGCCCGGCGCGGCCTGCCCGTCCCGGCCGCCGTCCTGGGCCGCGACCTGGCGAAGCGGTACGAGCCCTCGCCCGAGGTCGAGGCGGTCTGGGCCGGGATCTACGCCGACCCCGACCAGAACGGCGAGCTGGTCCGGCTCGGCGAGGCCCTGAGCGACGTGGCCGAGCTGGTCTGGCGATGGCGCAACGACCACCTGGTGGCGACCCGGCGCGCGATGGGCGCCAAGACCGGCACCGGCGGTTCGGCCGGCGTGGCCTGGCTGGAGAAGCGGGCCCAGAAGAACGTGTTCCCCGAGCTCTGGACGGCCCGCAGCCATGTCTGACGCCCTCAAGAACGATCTCAAGAGCGATCTCAAGAACGACCTCATGACCCGCGCGCGGGACCTCGACACGGCCGACGACCTGGCCAAGCACCGCGAGAAGTTCGCCCTCGACGCGGACACCGTCTACCTCGACGGCAACTCGCTCGGCGCGCTGCCCGCCCACGTCCCCGCCCGCATGGCCGACGTCCTCACCCGCGAGTGGGGCGAGCTGCGCATCCGCTCCTGGGACGAGTCCGGCTGGTGGACCGCGCCCGAGCGGATCGGCGAGCGCATCGCGCCGATCGTCGGCGCCGGCCCCGGGCAGGTCGTGGTCGGCGACTCGACCAGCGTGAACGTCTTCAAGGCGGTCGTCGCCGCCGCCCGTCTGGCGGGCGACGGACGCGACGAGATCCTGGTGGACGCCTCGACCTTTCCCACGGACGGGTACATCGCGGAGTCGGCCGCGCGGATGACGGGTCACCGGATCGTGCCCCTCGACCCGGCCGCGATGGCGGAGGCGGCGGGCCCGCGCACGGCCGCCGCGCTCGTCAACCACGTCGACTACCGCAGCGGCCGGCTCCACGACCTGCCGGGCGTCACCGCCGCCCTGCACGCGGCGGGCGCGCTCGCCGTCTGGGACCTGTGCCACAGCGCGGGCGCCCTGCCCGTCGGCCTGGACGCCCACGGGGTGGACCTGGCGGTCGGCTGCACGTACAAGTACCTGAACGGCGGCCCCGGTTCGCCCGCCTACCTGTACGTCGCCGAGCGCCACCAGGCCGCCTTCGACTCGCCGCTGCCCGGCTGGAACTCGCACGCCGACCCGTTCGCCATGACCCCCGGCTACGAGGCGGCGGCGGGCGCCGTGCGGGGCCGGGTCGGCACCCCCGACATCCTCTCCATGCTGGCGCTCGAAGCGGCGCTGGACGTGTGGGACGGGGTCGCGGTCGAGGACGTGCGGACCAAGTCCCTCGCCCTCACGGACTTCTTCCTGGAGTGCGTCTGGGCGTACGTCCCCGAGGGCCGAGTCGCGTCGATCACGCCCGAGGCGCACGGCGAGCGCGGCAGCCAGGTCGCGCTGCGCTGTGCCGGGGCCCCGGCCGTGATGGCCGAACTGATCCGGCGCGGGGTCGTGGGCGACCTGCGCCGCCCGGACGTCCTGCGGTTCGGCTTCACACCGCTGTACGTCGGGTTCGCGGACGCGGAGCGCGCGGCGCGGGTCCTGGCGGAGGTCCTGGCGGACGTGCCGGCCGCGTAACGGGTACGAGGGTCCGATGATCACCTGATCCGCGGGGCTCCGGTCCTGGTACCGTCCCCGCAGGTCAGGCCAATTCGGCCCCGTACCCGAGAGGTTGGAACAGCCATGGATCCCGCCGCGCGCGACGCCGCCGAAGAGGCGTCGGCCTTCTCGCACCCGGTCGTCGCCCCGGACGCCACCGCCGCGTACGGCGACCACCCGGACCAGGTGGTGGACTTCTACGCCCCGCGCGACGGGCGCGTCCGGGCCCCGCTGGTCGTCGCCCTGCACGGCGGCGCCTGGCGGGCGCCGTACGACCGGGCGCACCTGTCGCCGTTCGCGGACTTCCTGGCCCGGCGCGGCTTCGCCGTCGCCAGCGTCGAGTACCGGCGCGGCGGCGGCCTGCCCCGCCAGGGCGGCACGTCCCCGGTCGCCGGGCGCTGGCCCGAGACCTTCGACGACGTGGCCGCCGCCCTGGACGCCGTACCGGAGCTGGCCGCCGTGCACCTGCCGCAGGCCGACACGGGCCGGATCGTGCTCACCGGGCACTCGGCCGGCGGACACCTGGCCCTGTGGGCCGCCGCCCGGCACGTCCTGCCCGCGGGCTCCCCGTGGCGGCTGCCCGAGCCGCCGCCGCTGCGCGGGGTCGTCGCCCTCGCCCCGATCGCCCACTTCGCGCGGGCGGTCGAGCTGGGGGTGTGCGGCGGCGCGGTCACCGAGCTCCTCGGCGGGCCGGAGGCGTACGGGGAGCGCGCTGCCTCCGCCGACCCGGCCCTCCTCCTCCCGACCGGCATCGCGACCACCGTCGTGCAGGGCCGCGAGGACGTGGTCGTGCCGTACGCGGTGGCCGACGCGTACGCGGAGGCGGCGGCGAAGGCGGGGGAGACGGTCGGCCTGACGCTCCTGGAGGAGACCGGCCACTTCCCGCCGATCGACCCGGCGACGGACGCGTGCGCGGTGGTGGCGGAGGAGATCGCCCAGCTGGCCTGGTGACCCCCATGGGGGGTCCCGGGGCCCTTCGTAGTACTCAGGGCGGACGGGGAAGGATCCGTACGGAGCGGGACGACCCGCTCCGGCGGTCCCCGTACCGTAATCGGCGTGACTCAGACACAGACCCCCGGGACGAGCCGGGCCCCCGAGTTCCACCTGGTCCAGGCCGTCCTCGGCGGGCTGCGCCAGGAGCTCTTCGACGACGCCCTGGCCTACCGGCCGCTGGCACCCGTGGAGGCGACCAGCCGGTTGGCACGCCTCCTGCCGAAGCGGATACGGGCCCGCGCGGGGTTCTTCCCGCACGCGGTCGTCGCGTTCGCGGCCTTCATCGCCTTCGCCGCAGGGTACGAGAGCGTCGACACCCACTTCGCTCCGCTGACACTCGTGGTCGCCTGCGCGCCGCCCGCGATCGTGCTGCTCACCCTGGTCCGGCCGGTCCTCGCCTTCTGGGCCTCGCTCGGTTCGGCACCCTTCATCGGCTACCTCAGCGACTACGACGGCGGCTGGCCCTGGTCGCACACGACGTTCTTCTCCCACCTGGTGGTCCTCGCCGTGGTGGCCGCCCGCACCCGCCCCCGCACGGGGGTGTGGATGTGGCTCGTGACGGCGGGCTTCTGCCTCTTCACGGAGATGTTCCTGGGGGCGGGGCGCGGCTCCGATTCCGTGCCGATGCTCTTCGTCTCGGCGCTCGTCCTGCTCACCGTCGCCGTCTTCCAGATCCGCCGCCAGGCCGACCGCGAGGTCACCGCGCAGCAGACGGTCACCGCGCAGGAGCGGTCGAAGCGGACGCTCCTGGAGGAGCGGACCACGATCGCCCGGGAGCTGCACGACGTCGTCGCCCACCACATGTCGGTGGTCGCCATCCAGGCGGAGGCCGCGCCGTACCGGGTCGAGAACCCGCCGCCGGAGCTGGAGCAGGCCTTCCTCACCATCCGGGAGAACGCGGTCGCGGCCCTGACCGAGCTGCGCCGCATCCTGGGGGTCGTCCGGGCCGAGGACTACGAGGCGCCCGACGCCCCGCAGCCGACCCTGGCCGACCTGGACGCGCTGGTCGCGAACGTCCGCGAGGCCGGACTCGACATCGAGAAGACGGTGACCGGCGCGGTGCGCGAGCTGCCGCAGGGCGTGGAGCTGTCCGCGTACCGGATCGTCCAGGAGGCCCTGTCGAACGTGCTGCGGCACGCGCCGGGCGCGGCGGCGAAGGTCGAGGTGTCGTACGTCCTCGGAGGTCTGGGCCTGCGCATCGCCAACGGTCCGGCGCGCGGCCTGGTGAAGCCGTCGCCGGGGGCGGGCCACGGCATCACCGGGATGCGGGAGCGTGTGACGATGCTGGGCGGTGAGATGACGGCCGGGGCGACCGAGGACGGTGGCTACGAGGTGGCGGCCTTCGTCCCCGTGAGCCGTGAGGAGGCCGTGTCGTGATCCGGGTGCTGATCGTCGACGACCAGATGATGGTCCGGGAGGGCTTCTCGGTCCTGCTGGGCGCGATGCCGGACATCGAGGTCGTCGGTGAGGCGGTCAACGGCCGGGAGGCGATCGCCCAGGTGGCGGCCCTGCGCCCGGACGTGGTCCTGATGGACATCCGGATGCCGGAGCTGAACGGCATCGAGGCCACGCGGGAGATCGTGGCGGCCGACGCGGACGCGAAGGTGCTGGTCCTGACCACGTTCGACCTGGACGAGTACGTGTACCAGGCGCTGCGCGCCGGGGCCTCCGGCTTCCTGCTCAAGGACGCCTCGGCCCGGCAGCTCGCGGACGGGGTCCGGGTCGTCGCGGCGGGCGAGGCGCTGCTCGCGCCGACCGTCACGAAGCGCCTGATCACCGAGTTCGCGAAGGCGCCGGGGGCATCGCCGCGTCTGCCGGCGACGGCGCAGATCGGGGAGCTGACCGAGCGCGAGACGGAGGTCCTGGTGCTGATCGCGCAGGGCCTGTCGAACGCGGAGATCGCGGACCACCTGGTCGTGGCGGAGTCCACGATCAAGACGCACGTGAGCCGGATCCTGGTGAAACTGGGCCTGCGGGACCGGACGCAGGCGGCGGTGTTCGCGTACGAGGCGGGGCTGGTACGGGTCGGCGGGTAGGGCCTGTCCGGCGGACCGCGGCCGGGGCCGCGACGCCCGGCACGGCACCTCGCCGCGTTGCCGAAACGCCCCGACAGCTCCGCTGTCGACCCGCTCCGGCGCCTTGCGGGCCACCGCACCAGACGGCCGCGGCCTGTCCGACCCTGTTCCGCCGGGCAGGCCCTAGCGTCGGTCCATGGACACCCCCGCGTACGACCCCTGGTCCCCGCAGTTCGTCGCCGATCCCTACCCCGCCTACGCCGAGCTGCGGGCGGCGGGCCGCGCCCACTGGCACGAGCCGACCCGCCAGTGGCTGGTCCCGCACCACGAGGACGTCTCGGCGCTCCTGCGGGACCGGCGCCTGGGCCGCACGTACACGCACCGCTTCACGCACGAGGAGTTCGGCCGGGAGGCGCCGGACCCGGCGCACGAGCCCTTCCACACCCTGAACGACCACGGGCTCCTGGACCTGGAGGGCGCGGACCACACCCGCATCCGCCGCCTGGTTTCGAAGGCGTTCACGCCGAGGACGGTGGAGAACCTGGCCCCGACGGTACGGCGCCTCGCCGCCGGTCTGGTCGGGGACCTGCTGGCGGCGGGCGGCGGCGACCTCCAGGCGCTGGTGGCGGAACCGCTGCCGGTCGCGGTGATCGCGGAGATGCTGGGGATCCCGGAGGAGGACGAGGAGCGGGGCCGGCTGCGGCCCTGGTCGGCGGCGATCTGCGGGATGTTCGAGCCGAACCCGTCGGAGGAGACGGCGGGGCGGGCGGTGGAGGCGTCGCTCGCGTTCTCGGCCTACCTCCGCGAACTGATCGCGAGGCGCCGCAAGGATCCGGGAGAGGACCTGATCACAGCCCTCCTCGGGGTCCGGGAGCTGACGAAGCAGGAGATGATCTCGACCTGCGTGCTCCTCCTGAACGCGGGCCACGAGGCGACGGTGAACACCACGGTCAACGGCTGGCGGATCCTCCTCCAGGAGGGCGTCCGTCCACGTCTCGAAAACTTGTCCACAGCTGTGGAAGAACTCCTGCGCTACGACACCCCGCTCCAGATGTTCGAGCGCTGGGTCCTGGACGACGTCGAACTCGACGGCCTGCTGATCCCCCGGGGCTCGGAGGTCGCCCTCCTCCTCGGCTCGGCCAACCGCGACCCGTCCCGCTTCGGCCCCACGGCCGACACCCTCGACCTCACCCGCCCCGACAACCCCCACCTCGCCTTCGGCGCGGGCATCCACTACTGCCTGGGCGCCCCCCTGGCCCGCCTGGAACTGACGACCCTCTTCGCGGAGCTCCTGCGGCGGGCACCGGGGCTGCGCCTGGTCTCGGAGCCGGTGCGGAAGCCGGGGTACGTGATCAGGGGGTTCGAGGAGCTGGTGGTGGAGGTGTGAGGGCCGGCTCGCCCGGCGAGGCCTTCCGGCTGTCCCGTTTCACCCCATCGCGCCCGTAGGACGCGCCGGTCTTCCCGGGGCTCCCGCGCTAGACCGGGGCGCAGCAGCGGGCGGAGGGCGTGTCCGGGGCCTCGGCAGGGGCGCGGTGCCGTCTCCGGCCGGCCGTGGACCGGTCGGGGCCGCCAGGGCCGGCAGCCCTCGCGCCTCCGCCCGCCGTACGACCCGGCGCCGCGCGGCCCCGCCCCGTACCGGCTTCGCCCAGAACAGCTTCCCGCTGTCCGGATGGGCGAGGACCCCGCCCGTGCGCGGGTCGCCGCACCAGCGCAGTACGCCGTCGGGGCCGGGCTCGGCCGCGTCCTGCCGCCACCGCACGGCCACGACGGTGAGCGGCCACAGTTCGCCGGTCGCCGGAGAGCCCAGGACGACCGCCGGGGAGTGCAGGCGGCGGGCGACCGGTACGGCGGTGTGCGCCGACCACTCCCCGGCGACCAGGACGGCCCGCATCCTGCGGGCGATCACCAGGGACCCGGCCCCGACGAGGGCGAACATGACGCCCAAGGTGACGGGCCACGCGAGCACGGCGGCGATCCCGGCGGAGCCGGGCCGGAACGCGAAGAGCGCGCCCGCGAGGAGCAGGAGGAGGCCCCCGGCCAGCGACCCCTCGGCCCGCCGCCGGTACCGCTCCAGTGCCTCGGCGGTCTCCGCCCCGTCCAGCGCATACGTCATCACGGCCCCCGTGGTGTCCCCTTCCAGGACGCTATCCGCTCCCCGTACGGGATTCCCTGCGCGCCCCCGGCAACGTCACCTCCTCCCCGACGTCACACCTCCGGCAGCCGCGCCCCCACACCCCTCCCCGACGTCACCCCCTCGGCAGCCGCAACCCCCACGCCCCCTCCCGCACCGTCCACGTCCGTCTCCGCACCGGGCCCGTCAGGCGGCCGTCCGCGCGGTAGCGGAAGTCCGGGCCCGAGACGGTGAGGGTGCGGGCGGTGGTGCGGCGGGGCGGGGCGGCGGGGGGACGGACGGTCACCTCGGCCGCGCCGGCGACCGAGCGGGCCGTCAGGGCCTCCAGCGGGGCGTCCACGTCCGCGAGCAGGACGCCGTCCGCCTCCACCCGCAGGGGGTGCGTGCGGACCGCCGGGGGGACCAGGGTGCGGACCAGGGAACGGCAGGTGCCCCAGACCGACGGGGCCGCCGGGGCCGGGACCGGGACGGCCGGGACCAGCAGGTCCCCGAGGACGACGCCGTCGCTGTCGTCCACCAGGAGGTCCAGGCGGCGCACCGCCCCCTCCAGGGCCGCCCGCGCCGCCGCCGGGGTGGAGGACGGCACGCCGAGCGCGTGCGCGACCTCCAGGGCCTCCGGCGCGCCGATCGGAACCAGGGCGAGGGCCCCCTCCGCGAGGTCCCGCTCGCGGTGCAGCAGGGTCACCGCGCGCAGCAGGGCCCGGTCGTCCCCGAGCAGCACGGGGCGCCGGGAGCCGCGCCGGGCCAGGGCCCGGGAGAATTCCTCCGGGCCGTCCGGCAGGCAGATCTTCGCCTTCGCGCCGGCGGACAGGACATCCTTCGCGATCCGTACGGACTCGCCGTCGCTTCGGCGGGCGACCGGGTCGACGATGACCAGCAGCTGGTCGTGATCCGACACCTCGGTCCTTCCTCGGGTAGCATCTTTGTGCAAGAGCCCCTTGCGCTATTGCGCCAGGGGCTTCGTCTATTCCGGGGCACACCGGTGAGGCGGCGTACGCCCCCTGACCTTGGACATGCCCCACCCGGAAGGGGTGTACGCCTGTGCCCGCACTTGTGCTGCTCGGTGCTCAGTGGGGTGACGAGGGCAAGGGAAAGGCCACCGACCTGCTCGGTGGATCCGTTGACTATGTGGTGCGCTACCAGGGCGGCAACAACGCCGGCCACACGGTCGTCGTGGGCGACCAGAAGTACGCGCTGCATCTTCTCCCTTCCGGAATCCTCTCGCCGGGGTGCACCCCGGTGATCGGAAACGGTGTCGTCGTCGACCCGGCGGTCCTGCTCTCCGAGCTGAGCGGACTGAACGAACGCGGCGTCGACACGTCGAAGCTCCTGATCAGCGGCAACGCCCATCTGATCACCCCGTACAACGTCACCCTCGACAAGGTGACGGAACGGTTCCTCGGCAAGCGCAAGATCGGCACCACGGGCCGGGGCATCGGCCCGACCTACGCCGACAAGATCAACCGCGTCGGCATCCGGGTCCAGGACCTGTACGACGAGTCGATCCTCACCCAGAAGGTCGAAGCGGCCCTGGAGGGGAAGAACCAGCTCCTCGCCAAGCTGTACAACCGGCGGGCCATCGAGGCCGGGCAGATCGTCGAGGAGATGCTCCAGTACGCGGAGCAGATCAAGCCGTTCGTCGCCGACACGACCCTGATCCTCAACAACGCGCTGGACGAGGACAAGGTCGTGCTCTTCGAGGGCGGCCAGGGCACCCTGCTCGACGTCGACCACGGCACGTACCCCTTCGTCACCTCCTCGAACCCGACCGCCGGCGGCGCCTGCACCGGCACCGGCGTCGGCCCGACGAAGATCAGCCGCGTCATCGGCATCCTCAAGGCGTACACGACCCGCGTCGGCGCCGGCCCGTTCCCGACCGAGCTGTTCGACCAGGACGGCGAGGACCTGCGCCGCATCGGCGGCGAGCGCGGCGTCACCACCGGCCGCGACCGGCGCTGCGGCTGGTTCGACGCGGTCATCGCCCGCTACGCCACCCGCGTCAACGGCCTGACCGACTTCTTCCTCACCAAGCTCGACGTGCTCACCGGCTGGGAGCAGATCCCGGTCTGCGTCGCGTACGAGATCGACGGCAGGCGCGTCGAGGAGCTGCCCTACTCGCAGACCGACTTCCACCACGCGAAGCCGGTCTACGAGATGCTGCCGGGCTGGTCCGAGGACATCACCAAGGCCAAGACCTTCGCCGACCTGCCGAAGAACGCGCAGGCCTACGTGAAGGCCCTGGAGGAGATGTCGGGCGCCCCGATCTCCGCCATCGGCGTCGGCCCCGGCCGCACCGAGACGATCGAGATCAACTCCTTCCTGTAGGACGTCCGGAAGGAGAAGGAGTACGTGCGAGGGCCCGCCCCCGGTCACCGACCGGGGCGCGGGCCCTCGCGCGCTCCGGCTTTCCGGCTTTCCGGAAGGACTAGGAACGCCGCCGGTACTCGCCCGGCTCCGCGTCGACCATCGGGTACACCAGGAGCCGGTCCTCGCCCTTCCCCCGCACGACCTGGAGGTAGCTGGAGCCGTTCTCCGCGCACTCGGGGTCCCAGGCGCCCTGGTCCCGCACCTGCGGGCCGACGACCAGCAGGTTCCCGGAGCCGCCGAGGACGGCGGTGGAGCCGCAGGAGACCGTCTCGGGGGTGGGCGCGCCCTCCTCGTCCAGGCGCGGGAAGACGTCCCGGAACCGGACGACCCGCGTCCCGACCGGCCCCTGCGTGACCGTCACCCACGTGCCGTACCGCCCGTCCTGGTCGCCGTAGACCTCCGGCCGGGGGACGTTCTGCCACTCCCCGAGGAAGCGGGCGGGGACGACGGACGTGCCGGTGGGGGCCTTGCGGAAGGTGGCCCTCGCGGCGCCCGAGGTCCACTCCAGGACGTCGGGGGAGCGCAGGGCGAGGGTCTGGTGGGCGGCCGGGGTGCAGCGGGCGGCGGGCACGCTGGTCGTCACGTCGGACTCGCCGTACACGACCTCGTCCTCGTCGGCCGAGACGAGCCGCGAGCGTCCCATGCACAGGCGGTTCTCGGACACCTGGGTGTAGACGGCGTTCTTGGCGCCGGCCGGGCCCTGCGTGATCTCGATGCGGACGGTCTCCCTGGGGTGGTCCTCGCCGCCCTGGAGCACGCCCTCCCAGGCGCCGAGGAAGGCGGCCGGGACGATCCCGGCGGGGGCGGGGGCGGCCGTCCCGCCCGTTCCCCGCTCGCCCTTCCCGTCGGTACCGGTGGCCGGGCCCGGCCAGAAGGTGTACGCGGCGGTGGCCGCGGCCGCCACCGCGAGGGTCGTGAGGCCGGCGAGCAGGGCCCGGCGGCGCCGGGGGCGGGACGGGGCGACGGTGGACCCGGTCGGGTGGGCGGGAGCGGGGGCGGGGGCGCCGGTCGGCTCCCCGGAGGCCGTACGGCCGGTGTCCCCGGAGGCCGTACGACCGGTGCCCCCGGAGACCGTACGGCCGGAGCCCCCGGAGACCGTACGGCCGGAGCCCCCGGAGGCCGTACGACCGGAGCCCCCGGAGACCGTATGGCCAGTGCCCTCGGCCCCGGGGGCCACCCCCGTCCCCGTCCCCGCCTCCGCCTCCAGCAGTCGCGCCGCGTGTCGGCCCAGGCGGGCCAGGACGTCCGCCGGGAGCCAGGGGTCGGCGACCGGGAGCGTCCCGACCAGCTCGTCCGTCGCGGGGCGGGCCGCCGGGTCCTTGGCGAGGCAGGCCCGGATCAGGCCGGTGAGCTCGGGCGGCAGGCCCGTCAGGTCGGGCTCGTCGTGGGCGATGCGGAACATCGTGGCGTGGACGCCGCTGTCCGCCGTGCCGAAGGGCGCGCGCCCGGTCGCCGCGTACACCAGGACCGAGCCCAGGCAGAAGACGTCCGACGCGGGCGTCAGGCGCTCGCCGCGCACCTGCTCGGGCGACATGAAGCCGGGGGAGCCGACGACGGCCCCGGTGGTGGTGAGGTTGCCGCCCTCGGCGACCGTGTCGAGGGCGCGGGCGATGCCGAAGTCGATGAGCTGCGGCTCGTCGACGGTCAGCAGGACGTTCGAGGGCTTGAGGTCGCGGTGGACGAGCCCGGCGGCGTGGATATGGCCGAGGGCGCGGGCGAGCCCGGCCGCCAGGGTCCGTACGGTCTCCGTCGGCAGCGGCCCGTGCGCGTCGCCCACCACCGCCCGCAGCGAGGGCCCCGGCACGTACCCGACGGCGACCCAGGGGGCCTCGGCGCCGGTGTCCGAGCCGAGGACGGGGGCCGTGCCCGTGCCGCCGACCCGCTCCAGGGCGGCGACCTCGCGGGCGAACCGGCGCCGGAACTCGTCCTGGGAGGCCAGTTCCGCGTGCACCACCTTCACGGCGACCGTCCGGCCCCCGGCCGAGCGCGCCAGGAAGACCCGGCCCATCCCCCCGACCCCGAGGCGGCCGATCAGTCGGAACGGGCCGATGCGCTCCGGGTCCTCCGCGTTCAATGGCTCCACGTCGTCAGAGCATGCCAGACCGGCCGGGGCCCGTCCCCGTGTCCCTTCGAGCGCCCCGGGGGCCTCGGCAGCCCCGGGCGCCCCGGGGGAGGGCCTCACCCGTCCCCGCAGACCCGCAGCCCCTTCGGGGTGGCGCAGGGCAGGTGGCCGTGGAGGCGGACGAGGTCCTGGCCGGCGCCCCGGGTGAGGTAGGCGAGGAAGCCGGCCGTCAGGGAGCCGGTCGGCGGCTCGCCCCAGGTGTAGGCGTACTCGATCTCCCGGTACGGGTAGTCGGACGCGCCCAGCTCGTCGACGTCGGCGTCGCGGCCGTCGATCGCCACCCGGTGCAGGCCCTTCACGGTGCCGCTCGCGCGCAGTTCGCCGTAGCCGACGGCCCCGGGGAGCCGGGCGACGGTGTCCAGGACCTGTTCGGTGGAGTCGAGTTCGCAGCGGGTCACCTTCGCCCGGGGGTCGTCGCGGTGCTCGCAGTCGAGGGAGGAGTGGGCCGGTTCGTTCTCCCCGAGGACCCGGCGCTGGAAGACCTCCCGGGTGCCGGAGCCGGCGTTCCGGCTCACCAGCCGGATCGGCAGGTTCGGGCCGCCGAGCGCGCTCCAGTTGGTGATGTCGCCCCGGTAGACGCCCCGGATCTGCGCCCGGCTCAGGTTGGCGACGGGTACCCCGTCGTGCACGACGAGGGTGAAGAGGGAGACGGCGACCGGGGTCTCCCGCAGCTCCGGGTGGCCGTTCGGCTTGCGCCCGTCGGAGAGCGCGACGACGGCGGGCGGTGCCTCCTTCGCCGCGGCGGCCTTCCTCCCGGCGGCGTCCAGTTCCCGGACGCCGGTGGCCGAGCCGTGCGCGTCCACGGTCACCTTCGCACCCGCGCAGTCCTTCTCGTACTCCTTCGCGAGCTGCCGTGCGACGGGCGCGAAGGCCGTCGAGCCGCTGACCGTGAGGGTGCCCCGGGCGCAGCCGATCGGCGGCGGGGCCTCCTCCCGGACGATGATCGCGGCGAGGGCGACGACGCACGCGGTGAGGAGGACCGTGACGGACAGCGCGGCCCGGCTGAAGACGGGCGGCTTGTCGTCGGGGGTGAGGCTGCGGGTGGGGTGGACGCGGCCCTCGGTGATGCTGCCGTCGACCGTGACCGCGCCGCCGATCGGGCCGCCGGCGAGCAGGACGAGCAGCTTGTAGTAGGCGCCCCGGTTGAGCGGGACCTTCGGCAGGGCGATGCTGGTGGCGCCCTCCGCGGGGCCCGTCCAGGACTCGGGGAAGTGGCTGAGGAGGCGGGGGTGGTCGGGGGCGGTGACGACGACCGCCTTCACGTGCCGCCCCTCGAACTCCACCGTCAGCCCGTGGTCGTCCCCGTCCGTGTAGTGCTCGCGGGTGACGGACAGGGCCCCGTCGTTCTCGATCCTGAGCAGGACGAGGGTGGCGTCCTCCAGGCCGGGGCTGGCGTTGAAGTAACCGCGCCGCACGGCCGCGCCGGTGCCGGTGCCGGTGCCGGCATCGGCACCGTTCGTCCCGCCGCCGACGGCCGTGTCCAGCTGGATGCGGTAGCCGATCCGCCGCTGGCGCAGCACCCACCACTGGTACCAGGCGACGCCGATCGAGACCAGGACGCCGATGAGTGCGGTGACGACGGCGACGAGGTTCTCGGAGGTGAGCCAGTCCATGCGCGCGACGGTACGGACGTGTGTGCGGTTCCGTGGGGGGCTTCGCCACCCGTCACCTGGAGTTCTCCCTTCCGCAAGCCGGATTCCGGCCGCGTTCCCGGGGTGTCGCGCGGGCGGGTCATCAGCAGTTGCCGGGGGTGGGGAGCCTCTGTGTAATGGCCACGAGGGGGCTTCCGTACGAGCAGTCCGCGAGCGAGCAGGCGAGCAGGCAGGCAAGCGAGCAGGCAAGCGAGCGAGCAGGCAAGCAAGCAGGCAAGCGAGCGAGCGAGCGAGCAGTACACGAGCGGTACAGGAGTGCCCCATGCGCGTCGTCGAAGTGATCTCCTACGGCGGACCCGAGGTCCTCAGGATCGCCAACCGCCCCGAACCGGAGGCCGGCGACGTCCCGGGCCGGGTCAGGGTACGGCTCAAGGCCGCCGCCGTGCACCAGGCGGACCTGCGGATCCGCTCGGGGCAGTGGGCCGCCTTCCTGGGCGAGCTGGCCCCGCCCTTCGTCCTGGGCTTCGACTTCGCGGGCGTGCTCCTGGACGCCGCGCCCGGCCTCCCCGAGGGGACCCGGGTGGCCGGTTTCATCCCCTGGGTGTCGGAGGGGACGGGCGAGGGCTCGTACGCGGAGGTGATCCGCGCCGCTCCCGAGTGGCTGGCGCCGATCCCGGACGACATGGACTTCACGACGGCCGCCTCGGTGCCGCTCTCCGCGCTCGTGGCCGACCAGGCCGTCGACCTCCTGGACCTGCCCGAGGGCTCCCCGGTCCTGATCAGCGGAGCCGGCGGGGTGGTGGGCCGCTTCGCCGTCCAGCACGCCGCCGCGGCGGGGTACAGGGTGGTCGCCCTCGCCGACGAGGACGTCCGGCACGAGCTGCTCCGGCTCGGGGCCGAGGAGCTGGTCCCGCGCGGCGACCCCGCGGACGTCGTCGCCAAGGTGCGCGCCCACGTCCCCGAGGGGGTCGCGGCCGTCCTGGACGCCGCGCTCATCGGCGCCCCGCTGCTGCCCGCCCTGCGGGACGGCGGGACCTTCGTCTCGGCCTCCGGCGAGCGGCTGCCGGACCGGGTCCGGGACATCGACGTCACCGCGATCCGCCCCCGCCCGGACGCCGCCCGCCTGAAGACGATCCTGGACGGCGTCGCCGCCCGCGAGCTGATGACCCGGACGGCGGACATCGTCCCCCTGGCCTCGGCCGCCGAGGCCCACCGCCGCGCGGAGGCCGGCCACCGCCCCGGCCGGATCGTGCTCCTGATCTGACCGCCCACCCCGGGGCCTGTCCGACGGATCAGGGTCGGACGGGCCCTAGGGTCGGGGGATGCTGATCTGGATCAACGGGCCGTTCGGCGGGGGCAAGACGCAGACCGCGTACGAGCTGCGCAGGCGGCTGCCGGGGAGCGTCGTCTGCGACCCCGAGCACGTCGGCTTCGGCCTGCACCGCATGGCGCCGCCGGGCCTCCGGGGTGACTTCCAGGACCTCCCGGCCTGGCGGCAGGGCGTGTACGAGGTCCTGGACCTGGCCCTGCGGAGGCACCCGGGCGTGGTGATCGCGCCGATGACGGTCGTGGAGCCCCGGTACTTCGAGGAGACCGTCGGGCGGCTGCGCGCGGCCGGCCACGACGTGCGGCACTTCGCGCTCCTCGCCGAGCGCGCGACGGTCCTGCGCCGGCTGCGCGAGCGCGGCTTCGGGCACGCGGTGCGGGCCCTGGGCGGGAAGGACGCCCCGCTGCGCCGGGAGGGCTTCGCCGTGTCGAGGCTCGACCTGTGCCTGGACCGGTTGCGCGGCGAGGAGTTCGCGGAGCACGTCCGCACCGACCGCCTGACGGTCCCGCAGGTGGCGGAC
This sequence comes from Streptomyces bikiniensis, assembly GCA_000716465.1. Taxonomy (GTDB): domain Bacteria; phylum Actinomycetota; class Actinomycetes; order Streptomycetales; family Streptomycetaceae; genus Streptomyces; species Streptomyces bikiniensis. The sequence goes on along the minus strand of JNWL01000011.1, from coordinate 100,235 downwards.
CGCATCGCCGCCTCGGCCGGCCTCGTCCTCGCCCCCGACACCGACGGCGCCCTCCGCGCCCGCCTGCGCCGGGCGGCGGTCGGGGCCCGGCACATCCGCTTCGACTGAACTCGCATATCGGGGAGGGGTGTTCTCTCTCCGGACCACTGTCACGATTTCTGGTCTAGACCTTGACAGGTCCAGACCAATCACGCTTCGCTGGCCCTTCCCATCCGATCCCGGACCCCCCCACCCGGAAGGACGAGCGATGCTCCGCAAGTTGCTCACGCTGTTCGCCGCGCTCTGTACGGCCGTAGGCGTGGCCGTCATGCTCCCCGCGGCCTCGGCAGGGGCGGCCCCCGCCTGTGTGACGGCGTGGAACTCCTCCACGGTCTACACCGGCGGCAAGACCGCCTCGTACAACGGCCACAACTGGTACGCGAAGTGGTGGACGCAGAACGAGCGCCCCGGCTCCTCGGACGTCTGGCGCGACGAGGGCGCCTGCGGCACCGGCGGCGGCGGTGACGACGGCGGCCAGAACAACGGCTTCGTCGTCTCCGAGGCCCAGTTCAACCAGATGTTCCCGAACCGGAACCCGTTCTACACGTACGCGGGCCTGGTCAACGCCCTCAAGTCGTACCCGGCCTTCGCCACCACCGGCAGCGACACGGTGAAGAAGCAGGAGGCCGCGGCCTTCCTCGCCAACGTCTCCCACGAGACCGCCGGGCTCTACTACATCGTGGAGCAGAACACGGCCAACTACCCGCACTACTGCGACCGGAACCAGCCCTACGGCTGCCCGGCCGGCCAGGCCGCGTACTACGGCCGCGGCCCGATCCAGCTCTCCTGGAACTTCAACTACAAGGCGGCCGGTGACGCCCTCGGCATCGACCTCCTGAACAACCCCTGGCGGGTCGAGCAGGACCCGGCCGTCGCCATGTCCACCGGTCTCTGGTACTGGAACACCCAGAACGGCCCCGGCACGATGACCGGCCACAACGCCATGGTGAACGGCGCGGGCTTCGGCCAGACCATCCGCTCCATCAACGGCGCGCTGGAGTGCGACGGGAAGAACCCGGCCCAGGTGCAGAGCCGGGTCACCAGGTACCAGCAGTTCACCCAGATCCTGGGCGTCCCGACCGGCGCGAACCTGTACTGCTGACGGTCAGCTCTGCCACGCGACGAACGCGGACCAGGCGGCGGGCTCCACGGCGAACGTGGGCCCGCCGTCCTGCTGCTTGGAGTCGCGCAGGTGCACGGCGTGCGGGCAGGCGGCGACCTCGACGCAGTTGCCGCCGCCGCTGTCGCTGTAGCTGGACTTGAACCACTGCAGGGTGTCGTTCATCTCCGTACTCCCGCCAACTCCTCGATGACGCCCAGCGACCTGCGCGGATCCAGGGCTTGTGCCCGGATCTTCGCATACCGCTGCCGGTGCGTACTCACCTTCGTCCGGTCGGTGATCAGCAGGCTCTCCCCCTGGATCTCCAGGAAGGTCACGTGGTCATGGGCAGGGCTCTCCACGATGTTCAACTCTCCCCGGTCACCGGCGTACTCTCCGCTCAGCCCCGCGTCTAGCGGCAGCACCTGAAGGTTCACGTTCCTCCTCCGGGCGCACTCCGCCAAGTACTCCAGTTGCTCCCGCATGACCTCCTTGCTCCCGATCGGGCGCTTCAGCACCGACTCGTCGAGGACGAGCTCGATCTCGCACACGGGCTTCCTGTCGAACAGCGCCTTCCGAGCCATACGGCCGATCACCAGCTCCTCGGTCCGCTCCGGCATCGGCTCCGGGTACCCGCCCGCGATCAGCGCCCGCGCGTACGCCTCCGTCTGGAAGAGGCCGTGGACGACATGGTTCGCGTACAGCCACAGCGCCACCGCCTTCTGTTCGATCGGCGCGTACCCGCGGAACTGCTCCGGCAGTTTCTCCAGCCGTACGAGTTCCCGCAGCTCCTCGAAGATGCCCGTCCCGCTGCTCAGCGCCTGTTCGAGCTGCGCCAGCATTTCGTCGCTCACCGGTTGGATCATCCGCTCCATCGCGCTGATCGCCGCTCCGGTGTAACCCATCTCCGCCCCGAGTTGTTCCTGCGTCATTCCTTTCTTCATACGCATTCTCTTGGCCAGCGAAGCCGCCATCCGCGCCGCCGGACCCACCGGTTCCCTGTTCTCCGCTCGCGTCATCGCGCTCCCCATTCGAACTCAACCGGTCTCAACCGGTCTCAACTGCTCTCCGCCCAATTCGACTGCATTCAAGCTGGGTTGGCGCAGGTCGACGGGCTGCCGACGCACCGTCAGCAGTCGTGGAAAACGCTAGCGTCGGCGCGGGAACATGTCCCCGTGATTGAAGAGAATCGGGAAGTGAACGTGGACTGGATTCCAGTTTCCGGATTCCAACTGCGTAAGGCAGGCGTACAATTCGACGCCGTTCGAGTGGACGGCGACGACGGGCGTCGGCTGGCCGACTGGATGGAGGCGCTCACCGGCGGCGACCCGGGGCCGGTCGTCATCGAGGCGAACGGGCGGCGCGGGGTCTACTTCCTGGTCCCGCCGGGGACGACGTCCCACAAGGCGTGGCCGCGCGGGGTGACCCGTTTCAACGCGGGACCGGCGCACGTGAGCTACGTACCCGTGCCCGCCCTCACCGGCCGGACCTGGCCGCTCGCGTGGCGGTGTCCGCCGTCGGGCCCGGACAGGTTCGTACACCCGCTGCTCCTGCGGAGCGCCGTCACGGAGTTCTTCGCTGGCTAGGCTGGCGGGGGACCCCTGGGAGGACACTGTGAGCACGGAGCCCGAGCACGGCGGAGAGCTGATCCCGCGCCCTGAGCGCACCCCCGACGCGCTGCGCGTCGCTCTCGCCCGTATCGCCCCCCACCGGCTGGCGGAGATGGAACAGCAGAAGAACGAGGCCTTCTCCCTGGCGGCCGAGCACGACACGCTCGGCCCCCTGCACGGCTGGCTGAACGTCTGGGCCCGTGAGGTGGAGATCGAGCGGAGGCACGACCTCTCCACGCGTCGCCGTTCGGCACTGGACGCACTCCACCGCACGGGTGGCAAGGCCGATCCCGCTTTCCGTGCCGCGATGGACGAACTCCGTGCGGTCGAGGACGAGGCCGCGCGGGCGGTGTCCGAGTGAGCTGGCGCTGGGAGTACGACCCCGACGAGGAACATGTCGTCGGTGGTGCGCCGCCCGCCTTCGTGGCCGAGGTGGAGAAGCGGGCCGACGAGTTGGTGAGGGCCGCCGAGGCGTTCTACCTGGACGGATCCGTTTACCGGGGCGAGGGGCCCAGAGGGAACGACGCCTTCGTGCCCGGCGGCATGTTCACCTATCTGGTGCTGCCTCGGCACGAGTGCGTCTACCTCCGGCAGGTCACCTACTGGTGACCGGGCCCGGCCTCCTCCACCGCCTCCACCGCCTTCGAGAGGCGTTCCAGGACCCGCACCGTCTCCTCGAACGCCTCCGGGCCGCCCAGCTCCCGCTGGAGCAGGGCGGCCAGCTCCGCGTGGCCCGGGTCGATGCGGCGGACCGCCGCCCGGCCCGCGTCGGTGGGGGCGAGGAGCTTGGCGCGGCGGTGGGCCGGGTTCGGCTCGTAGGACGCCAGGCCCTCCCGTACGAGGAGGTCGGCCACCCGCTGGACGCTCTGGCGGGTGATGCCCATGACGCGGGCGATCCCGGCGACCGGCAGGGGTTCGGGGAGCACGGCGCCGAGGACCTGCCACCAGGCGGCGGTCAGGCCCGCCGGCTCGGCCAGCTTCTCCGAGACGGCGAGGAACTGGCCGTTCAGGCGGAAGACGCCCAGGGCCGTGCGGGACAGGGCGTCCTGCGGCTCGTGGCTCATCCGTTCAGCTCGGCGAAGGCCGCCGGGTCCGAGTCGTGGAAGAGGCGGAACCAGGCGTCCCGCTTCCCCTCGTACGCCCCGAGCCGGGCGAAGATCTCACGGGCGAAGGCGACGGGCTCGGTCGGGCCCGCCGTGATGAGGTCGCCGTCCCGCACCGCGTCCGCCTCGACGTAGTGCTCGCCGCCCCGGTAGCCGGTGGCGGCCAGGTAGAAGGAGACCGCGCTGGTGTGGCGGCGGTCGTCGAGGAGGCCCTCGCGGGCCAGGCCCGCCGTCGCGCCGCAGATCGCGGCGACCGGGACCCCGGCGTCGAGGAAGGCGCGGGCCTTGGCGGCGAACGGGGCCAGCTCGTCGCCCTCGTCGTACTTCTCGGCCCCCGGCAGGATCAGCAGGGCGCTGTCCTCGGGGCGCAGGTCGTCCAGCGCCAGGTCGGGGACGATCCGGATTCCGGCGAGGGTGGTGACGGGCTCGCCGGCGACCGGGCCGACGGTCCTGATCGTGTGGCCCGCGCGGGCGAGCCAGGCCGTGGCGTGGCCGGTCTCCCAGTCCGCGAGGGTGTCGTAGACGGCGAGGTGGACGGTGGTGGTGCCGCTCTCGGATGTCATGACAGAAGACTGTCATCTCGACAGGATGCTGTCAATAGAGACGGCCAGGGGGCAACGTGTCGCGTCCCTCCCGGTCTCGGTGGACAAGATGGCCATGGCCCTTCCCACCTGCGGTTCCCTACCCTCGGCCGCATGACCCCTCACGCCGCACCCGACCCGCGGGCCGGAGCCGCCGTCAAGGCCGCCGACCGCGCCCACGTGTTCCACTCCTGGTCCGCCCAGGGCCTGATCGACCCGCTCGCCGTCGCCGGCGCCGAGGGTTCGTACTTCTGGGACTACGACGGCAACCGCTACCTCGACTTCACCAGCGGTCTCGTCTACACCAACATCGGCTACCAGCACCCCGAGGTCGTCGCCGCGATCCAGGAGCAGGCCGGGAGGCTCGCCACCTTCGCGCCCGCCTTCGCCGTGGACGTGCGCTCCGAGGCCGCACGCCTCATCGCCGAGCGCACCCCGGGCGACCTGGACAAGATCTTCTTCACCAACGGCGGCGCCGAGGCCGTCGAGAACGCCGTCCGCATGGCCCGGCTGCACACGGGCCGCACCAAGGTGCTCTCCGCCTACCGCTCGTACCACGGCGCCACCTCCACCGCCATCAACCTGACCGGCGACCCGCGCCGCTGGGCCTCCGACACCGGCTCCGCGGGCGTCGTGCGCTTCTGGGCGCCGTTCCTCTACCGCTCGCCCTTCCACGCCACCACCGAGGCGGAGGAGTGCGCGCGGGCCCTCCAGCACCTGGAGGACACGATCGCCTTCGAGGGTCCGGCGACCATCGCCGCGATCATCCTGGAGACCGTGCCCGGCACCGCCGGCATCATGACCCCGCCGCCCGGCTACCTCGCCGGCGTCCGCGAGATCTGCGACAGGTACGGCATCGTCTTCGTCCTGGACGAGGTCATGGCCGGTTTCGGCCGCACCGGAAAGTGGTTCGCCGCCGAGCACTTCGACGTCGTGCCCGACCTGATGACCTTCGCCAAGGGCGTGAACTCCGGCTACGTGCCGCTCGGCGGCGTCGCCATCAGCGCCGAGATCGCCGCCACCTTCGACGAGCGCCCCTACCCCGGCGGCCTGACCTACTCCGGGCACCCGCTGGCCTGCGCCGCCGCCGTCGCCACGATCCGGGTGATGGAGGACGAGAAGGTGGTCGAGCACGCCGCGCACATCGGCGAGACCGTCCTCGGCCCCGGCCTGCGCGAGCTGGCCGAGCGCCACCCGTCGGTCGGCGAGGTCCGCGGCCTCGGCGTCTTCTGGGCCCTCGACCTGGTCAGGAACAGGGAGACGCGCGAACCGCTCGTCCCGTACAACGCGTCCGGCGAGGCCAACGCCCCCATGGCCGCCTTCGCCGCCGCCGCGAAGAAGCACGGCCTGTGGCCCTTCGTGAACATGAACCGCACCCACGCCGTCCCCGCCTGCAACGTCTCCGAGGCGGAGGCCAAGGAGGGCCTGGCGGCCCTGGACGCGGCCCTCTCGGTGGCCGACGAGCACACCGTCTGACCACGGCCCGCACGCGTACCGGAGAGGTTCCCTCCGTCTGGACTAGGGTGTCCGGAACCGGACGGAGGGGACCCACCACCATGCCCGCGAGCGGAGCCGTCACCCGCAGCACCCTCAGTCGGCAGATCGCGGACGCGCTCCGTGACGAGGTGCTCGCGGGCCGTCTCAAGGCCGGGCGGGAGTTCACCGTCAAGCAGATCGCGGAGCAGTACGGCGTCTCGGCCACGCCCGTGCGCGAAGCCCTCGTGGACCTCTGCGCGCAGGGCCTCCTCGACTCCGACCAGCACCGCGGCTTCCGCGTCCACCAGTACTCCGTGGACGACTACCGGCGCATGGTCGAGGCCCGGATGCTCGTCGTGGACGGCATCTTCCGGCGCCGCGCCACCGCCCTCCCGTGCCCGCCCCGGGGCCCCGAGCCCGGCATGGGGGTCGCGCTCGTCTCCTTGCGCCGCCGGGGCGAGGCCGCCGCGCGCGCGGCCCGCGCCGGGGACCTGGACGTCCTCATCGGGTACGACATCCGCTACTGGCACGAGCTGGGGCGCCTGATCGCCGCCAACGACCACCTCGCGGACTTCCTGCACCGGCTCCGCGTCCAGGCCTGGGTCTTCTCCGTCCCCCACCTGCGCTCCGAACGGGACCTCCTGGGGTGGCTGTGGAGCGGGCACGTGGACCTGGTCGACGCGGTCACCCGCGGCGACGCGGAGGCGGCCGTGGCGGTCGTACGGGCCTACAACGCGCACGCGCTGGAGTGGGCGGACCGGCTGGAGGACCTGGAGCGGCGGGCCTGAGCACCGGGGCGGAGCCCGAGCGGCGGGGCGGGGCCCGAGCGGCGGGGCGGGGCCTGAGCGCCGGGGCGGTTCCGGGCGGCGGGGCGGGGCCCGAGCCGGCGGGGCGGTTCCCGGGTGGCGGGACAGGGCCTGAGCCGGCGGGGCGGTTCCCGGGCGGCGGGGTCCGGCCGTCGTCCCGGGCGGGGCCCGGCGGGTTGAGGGGGCGGCTCCGGGGGCAGGTCCTCAGCGGGTGGGCGTCGTCGGACGATCCGACTACCCTGGCCGTCCCTGCAACTGACGGAGAGCGAGCCTCCCTTGGCCTGTGACCTGTGGCTGGTCCCCCTCGTCGACGTGCTGTGCCACAGCCCCGACAACCCCTTCGCCGAAGAGATCGCCGCCTACGACGCCGTCCTCAGCGCCTCGGGCCTGCCGACCGTGCCCGTCTACGCGTACATGCCGGGGCTCTCCGGCGACGTCGCCCCGGTCGCCGGCTTCGACTACGAGGCCCTGCACTTCCTGCGCCGCGCCTACCTGCTCCAGGTGCACGGCCTGCCGGTCGAGCCGGTCGGCGAGCTCGGCGGGGACTACGAACAGCTCCTGGAGATGTTCGAGTCGACCGCCCAGCAGTCGCACCTGGTCTGGCACTACGACCACGCGGGCGCCTACGTCCCGGTCGACTTCCCCGCGCCGCTCGCCAGCGACGAGCTGCTGCAGGGCGGCGGGCCGCTCGGCTCCTCGCACGGCTTGCTGCGCGAGCTCCAGTTCGTGGCGCCCTCGATCGGCATCGACCCGGCGAACCCGCCGGCCGCCCCGCTGCCGCCGGAGCGGCCGACCGCCCTGGAGGAGCCGGCCGTCGGCCCCTCCCCGTACGACCAGGGGCCCTTCGCCCGGGAGCGGCACGTGTGGCTGGGGCTGCACGCGGCGGCGACCCGGAGCCTGGCCCAGGGCTCGATGATCATCCTGAGCTGATCCTCCGGAAGGTCGGCGTCCCCCGGAGGGGCCTCAGCGGGCCTCCGGGGGACGCTGGCGCGGCATGTTCGGGCGGGTCCCCGGCGGCAGCGGGAAACGGCCGCCCGCCGGCGGGGCGCTCTCGGGCCGGGACGGCACCACGCCGACCGACTGGAGCGCCAGCGGCGCCGGGCCCGAGCGGAACTCGACCATCCAGTCGGCGGTCTCCGCCCGTACCAGCTCCGTCACGTCCTCCGAGAAGCGGCGCAGCACGCCGAGACAGCGCTCGGCCGCCTCGCTGGCCGTGCCCTCCGTGGGCCCCAGGACCTCCCGGACGCTCTCCGAGGCCCAGTCGAACTGGAGCGCCTGGAGGCGCCGCTGCACCGCCTGCGCCGTCGCCACGTCCCTTATCCAGCCCGACGTCACCCCGAAGTACCGGTCGCAGGCCATGCAGGCGGCGCCCAGCAGCAGCGACAGGTAGCCCCAGCCGGCCGTGCCCGCCGCGACCCCGGTCAGGTCGAGCAGCGGCAGCGCGGCGCCCGCGATCACCCCGACGGTGGTGCCGATCCGCAGGAGGCGGGCGGCGCGGCGCTTCCAGACCCGGTCGGAGAGGTACCACTCGGCGGTGCGCAGGGCGTTGGCCTCCACCCAGCGGTACAGCTCGTCGAGCCGCTCCGCCGGCTCGCCCCAGTCCCCCAGGGGGAAGGGCCGCCCGGTCAGGTCGCGGCCGCCCGGGTCGCGGCCGCCGGGACCGGGACGGCCGGTCGGTTCGGGACGGACGTCTTCCCCGGGGTGCCCCGGCGGCTGCATCTCCGGCTGCTGGCTCACCGGGGGACTCCTCTGTTCGGCCCAGCGCCTCTGCTCGGCTCGGCGCTCGTGTCGCTCGTGTCCTTCTGTGTCGTGCGGTGCACGTGGTGCCTGCTCTTCCTACCGCCGAATGGAGGGCGGTGGGCCCGGAATCCCGGGATTTCCGCCCACAAGGGGGTGTTGATCAGGTAGAGGAGCCCGCAGTTTCTCACTCGAAAGAGTGATGGAGGCAGGGTGGGCGGGGACCACGTAGGCTCGGCGTACCGAGCCAGACATATCGACCCGTGCACATCGACCCGTGCACATCGACCCTCAGGAGTGACCGTGATTCCCGGTGGCGGCCAGCCCAACATGCAGCAGCTCCTCCAGCAGGCCCAGAAGATGCAGCAGGACCTCGCCCGGGCGCAGCAGGAGCTCGCGGCCACGGAGGTCGACGGACAGGCGGGCGGAGGCCTGGTCAGGGCCACCGTGACCGGCTCCGGCGAGCTGCGCGGCCTGGTGATCGACCCCAAGGCGGTGGACCCGGAGGACACCGAGACCCTGGCCGACCTGATCGTCGCCGCCGTGCAGGCCGCCAACGACAACGCGCAGCAGCTCCAGCAGGCCAAGCTGGGCCCGCTGGCGCAGGGCATGGGCGGCCTGCCGGGCCTCGGCTTCTGAGACCCGTACGCGGGGTCGTCCACGGCACCGCTCCCGTTGGACTTCTAAGGCCCGGCCCCAGCCACTACCGTAAGAATCAAGCACACCCGAGAAGGGCGTTCCGTTGTACGAAGGCGTGGTTCAGGACCTCATCGACGAGCTGGGCAGGCTGCCGGGCGTCGGTCCCAAGAGCGCGCAGCGGATCGCCTTCCACGTCCTCCAGGCCGAGCCGACGGACGTCCGCCGGCTCGCGCACGCCCTCCTGGAGGTCAAGGAGAAGGTCAGGTTCTGCGCGGTCTGCGGCAACGTGGCACAGCAGGAGCAGTGCAACATCTGCCGGGACCCCCGCCGGGACGTGACCGTCATCTGCGTGGTCGAGGAGCCCAAGGACGTCGTGGCGATCGAGCGGACGCGCGAGTTCCGCGGCCGCTACCACGTCCTGGGCGGCGCGATCAGCCCCATCGAGGGCGTCGGCCCGGACGACCTGCGCATCCGCGAGCTGCTGGCGCGGCTCGCGGACGGCACGGTCACCGAGCTGATCCTCGCGACCGACCCGAACCTGGAGGGCGAGGCCACCGCGACGTACCTGGCGCGGATGATCAAGCCCATGGGCCTGCGGGTCACCCGGCTCGCGAGCGGACTCCCGGTCGGCGGCGACCTGGAGTACGCGGACGAGGTGACCCTGGGCCGCGCCTTCGAGGGCAGGAGGCTGCTGGATGTGTGACGACGACCCGGACGTACGGCGACGACGCGGACGTGTGGCCATGATCCGGACGTACGACGACCTGGATGTATGACGACCTGGATGTATGACGACCCAGCCCACGCGTGGGTGCTCCGAGGAAGGCAGTCCCATGTCTGACCCCACCTTGCACTCCGTCACGCAGGACCCCGACGACTTCGCGGTCCAGATCGCCGACTCCATCGAGAGCTTCATCGTCGCGACCACCGAGGTGGCCAAGGGCGACGAGCCGGGCAGCACGGTGCCCTTCCTGCTCCTGGAGGTCTCCCAGCTGCTCCTGGCGGGCGGGCGGCTCGGGGCCCACGAGGACATCGTCCCGGACGAGCGGTACGAGACGGACACGGGTCCGGAGCCGGACGCGGACGACCTGCGCGAGCGGTTCGCCGCCCTCCTGGAGCCGGTCGACGTCTTCTCCGAGGTCTTCGACCCGTACGAGCCCCGCAAGGCCCCGGTCCCGGCCCGGATCTCCGACAACCTGGCCGACATCGTCGCCGACCTCAGCCACGGCCTGGCCCACTACCGGGCGGGCCGGACCACCGAGGCCCTGTGGTGGTGGCAGTTCTCGTACTTCTCCAACTGGGGCCCGACCGCCTCGGCCACCCTCCGCGCCCTCCAGTCCCTCGTCGCCCACGTCCGCCTCGACCAGCCGCTCGCGGCCCTGGACGGCCTCGACACGGACGAGGACCTGGGCGACGACGACCTGGCGGAGGAGGCGGGCCGGGTGATGATCCGGGAGATCGCGGGGCCGCTGGGGCTGCGCTCGCTGAAGTCCTGAGGCCGCGGGGCCGCTCCGCCCCCGACGGGTGACCGGGGGTTTTCGTCCCGGTGATCACGTACTGAGCGGGTCGTCTCAGCATGCGATACCTCGTAGGCGTTTTCGACTCCCTCGTTAGACTGAGCCGATCGCAGCGCCGGCTGCGGCACAGACTGAGCGAGGAGCGCACGTGGGCCTTGTCGTGCAGAAGTACGGAGGCTCCTCCGTTGCCGATGCCGAAGGCATCAAGCGCGTCGCCAAGCGGATCGTGGACGCCAAGAAGAACGGCCACCAGGTGGTCGTCGTGGTTTCCGCGATGGGCGACACGACGGACGAGCTGATCGATCTCGCCGGACAGGTATCCCCGATTCCTTCCGGGCGAGAGTTCGACATGCTGCTGACCGCCGGGGAGCGGATCTCCATGGCCCTGCTGGCCATGGCGATCAAAAACCTGGGCCACGAGGCCCAGTCGTTCACCGGCAGCCAGGCCGGTGTCATCACCGACTCGGTCCACAACAAGGCGCGCATCATCGATGTCACGCCGGGCCGGATCCGCACCGCCCTCGACGAGGGCAACATCGCCATCGTCGCCGGCTTCCAGGGCGTGTCCCAGGACAAGAAGGACATCACCACCCTGGGCCGCGGCGGCTCGGACACCACGGCCGTGGCGCTCGCCGCCGCGCTCGACGCCGAGGTCTGCGAGATCTACACCGACGTCGACGGCGTGTTCACCGCCGACCCGCGCGTGGTGAAGAAGGCGAAGAAGATCGAGTGGATCTCCTTCGAGGACATGCTGGAGCTCGCCGCCTCCGGCTCCAAGGTGCTGCTGCACCGCTGCGTCGAGTACGCGCGCCGTTACAACATCCCGATCCACGTCCGGTCGTCCTTCTCCGGACTCCAGGGCACGTGGGTCAGCAACGAACCGACAGGGGACTCCAAGGTGGAGCAGGCCATCATCTCGGGTGTCGCCCACGACACCTCCGAGGCGAAGATCACCGTCGTCGGCGTGCCGGACAAGCCGGGCGAGGCCGCGGCCATCTTCCGCGCCGTCGCGGACGCCGAGATCAACATCGACATGATCGTCCAGAACGTGTCCGCCGCCTCCACCGGGCTCACGGACATCTCCTTCACCCTCCCCAAGGCCGAGGGCCGCAAGGCCATCGACGCCCTGGAGAAGGCGAAGGGCGCGATCGGTTTCGACTCGCTGCGCTACGACGACCAGATCGGCAAGATCTCCCTGGTCGGCGCCGGCATGAAGACCAACCCGGGCGTCACCGCGGACTTCTTCCGCGCGCTCTCCGACGCGGGCGTGAACATCGAGCTGATCTCGACCTCCGAGATCCGCATCTCGGTCGTCACCCGCGCCGACGACGTCAACGAGGCCGTGCGCGCCGTCCACACCGCCTTCGGCCTGGACAGCGACTCGGACGAGGCCGTGGTCTACGGGGGCACCGGGCGCTGACCCCGCCCGGCCCCCGGTTCCTTTCGCGACTCCCCCCGTACGGCGCCTCCCCCCGGCCGTCCGTCCGGGGGGAGTCGTGTGTCACGGATTTGTGTGATCTGTGAACGACCTGTGAGCAAAAAGGCATCAGATATCCCTTGAACTGCGGCGATGTCCTGGACGACGATGCACTTCCCCCTTGCTGCAACCAGTAGTTGGGCGGGGCGCGTCTCTGCGGGCACCCAAGGGCGCGTGGCGCCGGGCGCGCTGTGAAAGCGGGGCATCGGGGGAGAACGGTTACGCATGAGGACGAACAACCCGCCGTCGAAAAGGGCGGCGAGCGCGTACAACCCTGTCGGGGGTAGGCGTGTCCAACAGGCGTGGCAGAGGTACTCGACATCGCGACCATCGCCCCGCTGCGCGGCGCGGGCACGGCGTTGCTCCCCGTACGGAGCGGCGTCGCCGGCCCCGTCCGCGGACCCGTCGTCGCCCCGTTCCGGCGTCCGCGGGCCCTCGGCGGAATGCCGGTGATCGCCCCCGTGCCCACCGGTTCCCGGTCCCACCGGGTGGACGGCATCCCGTCGCCCCGCACCGGCGACGAGGACGCCCCGGCCGTCGGCACCACCGTCGACCACCTCACCGAGACCTACCGCGCCCACTACCGGTCGCTCCTCGGACTCGCCGCGCTGCTCCTCGACGACACGGCCTCCTGCGAGGACGTGGTCCAGGAGGCGTTCATCCGCGTCCACTCGGCCCGCAAGCGGGTCCGCGAACCGGAGAAGACCCTCGCCTACCTGCGCCAGACCGTCGTGAACCTCTCCCGGTCCACGCTGCGCCGCCGCATCCTCGGCCTCAAGCTGCTCACGAAGCCGATGCCGGACATGGCCAGCGCGGAGGAGGGGGCGTACGACCGCCTGGAGCGCGACGACCTGATCAAGGCGATGCGGGGGCTCCAGCGGCGCCAGCGCGAGGTCCTCGTCCTGCGGTACTTCGCGGACATGACCGAGGTCCAGGTCGCCGAGACGCTGGGGATATCCCTGGGCTCGGTGAAGGCCTACGGCTCGCGGGGCATCGCGGCGCTGCGCGTCGCGATGGGGGCGGCGTCGTGAGCGGGACGCCCGGAGAGCGGGGCAGGACTCCCGAGGAGGGGACCGCCCCGGAGGACGGCGTGGCGCCGGAGGGCCGCGACCGGGGTCCCGGGGCCGCCGAGGGCCCCGGGGCGGGAGCCGGGGACCACACCGAGGACCACGGGGAGCCCGAGGAACGCGGGACGGGCGCCGGGGGCCGTAAGGTCACCGGGGGCTCCGGAGCCCGTGCCCGAGACGAACGTGACGATCTGAGTGGACAGCGCATGGTGAACACCGAGCCCGGTGCCGGCGAGGACGGCGGCGACGGCGGGAACGAGGAACTGGCGCTGCGGCGGATGCTCCACGGTGCCGTGGACGGCCTCGAACCCTCCCTCGGGTCGCTGGAGCACCTGCGCCGCGCCGTGCCCGCCCGCCGCGCCCGCAAGCGGCAGGCCGTCGTGGGCGCCGCGGCCGCCGCGGTCCTCATCGGAACGGCCGTGCCCGCCTTCGTGCACGTCGCCTCCTCGGAGGGGACCACCACCGCCAGCCCCGTCAACGCCGGGCACGGCGAGGAGGCCCAGGGCGGCACCGGCACCGAGACCGGCGTCGAGGGCGGCCGGAGCGCCCAGACCCCCGCGAGCAGCGCCTCCCCGAGCCCGACCGGCGGGGAGGGCGCCGCCGACGGCTCCTCCGGCAAGCCGGAGGCCGACGCCGGGGCGCCCGGCGAGGCCTCCGGGAACGCGCAGGAGATCGCCCCCGGGACCGACCGCTGCGCCTCCGGCCAGCTCGGCGCCGGCGGCGCGCAGGCCGGCGGACCCGACGCCGAGGGCAGGGTGTACGGCAGCTTCCGCGTCGTCAACGTCTCCGGCACCCCCTGTGTCGTGGACGGCGCCGGGACCGTCGGCTTCGAGGCCCGGGGGGCGGCCGACCCCGGGCGCATCACGGTGGTCCGGCACGCCTCCGGCGGCGCGGGCGGCGCACTGCCCGGCGCCGCGCGGGAGGCCTCCCGGCTCCTCCTGGAGCCGAAGGGCTCCTACGAGGTGAAGTTCGTCTGGGTGCCGAGCGAGACCTGTCCGACGACCGGGACCACCCCCACCCCGACGCCGACCACCCCCGTGGACCCGCCGACCACACCGCCCCCGACGCCCGCCCCGACCGAGCCCACCGGCAACCCCGAGCCCAGCGGGGGCACGGGCCCCGGCGGCTCTGGCGGCAGCCCGGAGCCGGGCCCGGCCGACGGCGGCCCGGCGGCCCAGCTCGTCCTGACGGACGGCCCGGCGGACGGCAGCGTCGTCGTCAGCCACACCGCGGAGCCCGGCGGCCCCTCCCAGTCGGCTGTCGTCCCCGACGCCTGCTCCGGCACGGTCTACCGCACGGGGCTCCTGGGCACGTCCTGAGGGGCGGGGCCAGGCCTTTCGAGGCCGGGGCGCCGGGGCCGCCCGGGACCTCGGGACCTCGGAACCTCGGGACTTCGGGACCTACAGTCCCAGCGCCGCGTCCCGGGACGCCTCCGCCTCGCGGCGGACGAGCCGGAACCACATGAAGAGCACGAAGCCGGCGAAGACGAACCACTCCGCCGTGTAGCCGAGGTTCTGGAACGCCTTCGCGTCCAGACCCGTACCCGCCGCGGCCGCCGCCGGGACCGGCGTGAGACCGGCGGGGGAGTCCGCGAGGGTGATCCAGGCGTCGTAGACGTCGTCCGTCACCACGTTCACCAGGGACGCCGCGCTGATCATGCCGAGCTGCCCCTCGGGCAGCCCGCCCGCCGCGTTCACGCCCTTCGAACCCTGGTTCTCCGAGGCCTGGAGCGCGCCCACCACCGTGACCTCGCCGGACGGCGGGGCGGGCGCCCGCCCGCCCTCCGGGAGCCAGCCCCGGACCACCGGCAGGGACCGGCCGCCGTCCGTCCGCAGCAGCGTCAGGACGTACGACCCGGCCCGGCCGTCCAGCTCGCGGCCCGGCACGAGGAACTGGTCCCCGAACCGGCCGCGCGCCTCGGCCGCGCGGCCCGAGGTCTCCTTGTCCACCGGGAGCAGCGACTCCAGCGGCTCGGCCTTCGCCGCGCTCGCGGCGGGCCGCTCCTCCGCCTCCTGGTGGGAGTCGACGCGGTCCTCGAACTTGCCCAGCTGCCAGGTCCCCATGAAGACGCAGAACGGGATCGCGAGGAGGACGAAGAGGTTGATCCCCCACCAGCGGGGAGTGTTCAGGAACCGGTACACGCCCCCCACGGTACGCAAGTCCGCTCGACTCCCCGTCGCCCGGGTGCCCGACCGGGCCCGACCGGCGGGCCGAGGCCGGGACCCGAGCGGCGGACCGAGGTCGGGACCCGGTCGGCGGACCGAGGCCGGGACCCGATCGGGGCAGGCCAAGGCCGGGACCCGAGCGGGGGGCAAGGCCGGGACCCGATCAGGGGGCCGAGGCCGGGACCCGGTCGGCGGGTCGGGGCCGGCACCCGAGCGGGCCCGTCCGGCGGGTCAGGGCCGGGGGCCCGACTCGACCGGCCGGGTCCCCAGGTGCTTCGCGGCGAACGCCAGATCCAGGGCGACCTGCCTGATCCGCTCCTCCACCACCAGGGAGCCGTGCCCCGCGTCGTACCGGTACACCTCGTGGACCGCGCCCCGGGCCGCCAGCCGGTCGACGTAGTTGTCGATCTGGCGGATCGGGCAGCGCGGGTCGTTCACCCCGGCCGAGATGTGCACCGGCGCCTTCACCGCGTCCACGTACGTCAGCGGCGACGAGGCCGCGTACCGCTCGGGCACCTCCTCCGGCGAACCGCCCAGGAGCGTCCGGTCCAGCGCCTTCAGGGCCTCCATCTCGTCCTCGTACGCCGTCACGTAGTCCGCGACCGGCACCGCCGCGAGCCCGACCGCCCAGGCGTCCGGCTGCGTGCCCAGGCCGAGGAGCGTCAGGTAGCCGCCCCACGAGCCGCCGGACAGGACCAGCCGCTCCGGGTCCGCGAGCCCGCTCGCCACCGCCCACTCCCGGACCGCCCCGATGTCCTCCAGCTCGATCAGGCCGACCCGGTGCTTCAGCGCGTCCGTCCACTCCCGGCCGTACCCCGTCGAGCCCCGGTAGTTGACCCGCACCACCGCGTACCCGTGGTCCAGCCAGGCCGCCGGGCCCGACGCGAAGGCGTCGCTGTCGTGCCAGGCCGGACCGCCGTGCACCTCGAAGACCGTCGGGAACGGGCCCTCGCCCTCCGCCGGGCGCTGCACGAGCGCGTGGACCCTGCCGCCGGGCCCCTCCACCCACACGTCCTCCACCGGCAGCGACGGCGGCGCCTTCGGGCCCGGCGGGTCCAGGACGACCCCGCCGTCCGTGGAGCGCACCACCGGCGGCTCGGCGGCCGAGGACCACAGGTACTCCACGGAGCCGTCCGGCCGGGCCGTCGCGCTCGACACCGAGCCGGCCGGGGTCTCCACCCGCACCAGGGCGCCGGTGGCGATCTCGTACCGCCACAGCTCGCTGCGGGCCTCGTAGCCGTGCACGATCAGCAGGCCCGAGCCGTCCGGGTACCACTCCGCCGACACGTCGCCCGGCAGGTCGAGCCGCAGATCGGTCTCGGCGCCCGTCGCCACGTCCCACAGCATCGGCTCCCAGCGCCCGCGCCGCTGGTGGCCGACGAGCAGCCGGGTGTCCCCGGCGGCCGGGGCGAAGCCGAGGACGGTGAGGCCCAGCTCCTCCGTGCCGCCCTTGGTGTCGTCGAGCTCCGCGACCGCGCTCCCGTCCGAGGCGCGAAGGACCCGCAGCGCCGAGTGCATCGCGTCCCCGTGCTCGGTGTGCTCGACCGCGATCAGCGAGCCGTCGTACGACAGGTCCCCGACCCCGGCCGACTCCCGGTGCCGGTAGACCTCCACCGGGGCGCCGCCCCCGGGCCGTACGAGATGGACCGTCGAGCCCTCCTCGTCCGTGGAGCGGCCCACCACGACCGTGCCCTCCCGGCCGATCGCGAGCCCCGCCGGGTAGGAGGGAGCCAGGCCCGGCACGGCCGACTCGTCCGCGCCGCCCGCGAACGGCTGCCGCATCCACACCCCGAACTCGTCCCCGTCGGTGTCCGCGAACCACCAGACCCACGCGCCGTCCGGGGACAGCGTCCCGTCCGTCGTCCCGTTCGGCCGGTTCGTGACCTGCCGCTGCTCCCCGGTCGCCCGGTCCCACGCGTACAGCTCGTACGTCCCCGTCGCGTTGGACACGAACAGCGAGCGGTCCGGTGCCTCCTCGGCCCACTCCGGCAGGGAGACGCGGGGCGCGCGGAAGCGCTGCTCCCAGACGGGCGCGCCGGGGCTCGCGTGGCTCTCGGGGGTCCTGTGGCTCTCGGGCTTCTCGCTCTCAGTCATGGCACCCATCATGCTCCGGCCGAAGGACATTCGGGTCGCGTGCTCCGCAGCCTGTGGATAACCTCGCCGACATGCACTCTCCGACCCCCGAGGAGCGGCGCGGGGCCGGCCGCGCGGACGAGGACGCCCTGCGGGACTTCGAGGTCGCGGAGGTCGGGGACGTCACCGGGCGGACCCTGCTCCACCTCCCGTGCGGCACCGGCCTGGGCGCCCTCTCCTGGGCCCGCCGGGGCGCCGCCCACGTCGTCGGCCTGGACCCCTCCGAGCAGGCGGTCGAGACCGCCCGCGCGCTCGCCGCCGACCTGGGTCTCACCCAGGACCGGGCCGCCTTCGTCGCCGCCTGCGTGTACGACGCGGCCGAGGCCGTCCCCGACCGCGCGTACGACATCGTCCACACCGGCGGCGGGGCGCTGCGCCGGCTGCCCGACGTCGAGCGCTGGGCGGAGACCGCCGCCGCGCTCGTCGCCCCCGGCGGCTTCCTCTACCTGGCCGAGCCCCATCCGCTGGCCGACGCGCTCGACCACGAGACCGGCAGCCGGGTCGTGCACGACTACTTCGTCCGCGACCCGTGGCCGGACGCCGGGCCGGACACCGGGCCGGACGCGGACCCCGACTCCGACCCCGACTCCGATCCCGACTCCGGAGGTGAACGGGCGCATCCGGTCGGCGAGGTCGTCACGGCGCTCGTGCGGGCGGGCCTCCGGATCGACTTCCTGCACGAGCACGACGCCGCGCTCCTGCCCCGCTACGGCGTCCTCCGGCGGCACGAGGACGGCTGCTACCGCTTCCCGGCGGGCCGCCCCCGCGTCCCGCTGACGTACTCGGTGAAGGCGTCCCGCCCGGCCTGAACCCTCAGGCCCCCTGCTCCGGGCGCACGTGGTGCGTCCGGCGTCCGTCCGGGCCGAGCACCTGCGCCCCGATCTTGTGCGTGCGCAGCGACAGCGAGGTGCCGGTGATCCGCAGCGCCGGCGCGGCCCGTACGAGCACCGCCGTCACCTCGTGCAGCTCGTCGACGGTACGGAGCCACATCGCGAGCGCCAGGTTGTACGGCCCGGTGACCGAGGTGACCAGCCGGGTCTGGCGCAGCCGGCCGAGCGCGGCGACCGACTCCGACACCTCGACGGGCGGGATGTCCGCCGTGACCAGCGCCCACACCGGGCGCCCGGAGAAGCGCGGCGCGGGCAGGCAGTGGTGGTGGAACGCGCCGGTCGCCGCCAGGACGTCCAGCCTGCGCCGCACCGTCGACTCGCTCGTGCCGCACTGCCGGGCGAGCTCGGCGGCGCTGCGGCGCGCGTCCCCCGCCAGCTCCGCGACGATCCGCCGGTCCAGGTCGGTGACGTACGGGTACGCGCGCGCGTGGGTCCGGTTCCGCCGCTCCCCGCCCGTCAGCTCCGTGAGGAGCTGGACCTGCCCGGGGGTGAGCTGGTCGATCCGCGACCGGTACGGGCGGTTGTGCAGCCGCGTGACGACCTGTGCGCGGCACCTGAGCACCCCGGGCAGGCGCCGCACCCGGTCGGCGAGGTAGGCGTCGAGGGCGTAGAGGTCCGGGGAGGCGACGAGCAGCACCAGGTCGGCGTCGCCGGTCACCTGGTGGACGCCGAGGGTGCAGGGGTCCTCCGAGAGGTCGCCCGCGGTGGTCTCGATGGCCCCGGCGGCGCACTCCAGCTCCACCCACGCGTACAGGGTGGACTCCTTGCCGTGCCGGGCGGCGAGCAGGGAACTCCAGGCGTAGCCCTTGCCGTTGAGGTGCTCCCAGCGCCGGGCGAGGGTGTCGGGGCTCGTCTCCAGGACGGCCGAGAGCTGGGTCCAGGTGGCGCGCGGAGCCATCTGCAGTGCGTGGATCAGTGCCAGATCCGCCTCTCCCAGGACGGATTCCCCGGTATCCATGTGCCTCCTTGGCCGATCCCCGGCAAACCCCGCCTCCGGGTTCCGAGGCGCCCCAGGATGTGCACCTGGGCACGTGCATTCAATCCCGTGGCGGTGGCCTTCGCCATGACGTCGGGCACAACGCGCGAACACGGCGCGCGGGCACGGCCCGTGGGCACGACGACCCGGAGCCCCGTCCACGCGCGCGTAGGCGGGGTGGAACGGGGAGCAGCGGAAATGAACAGGGAATGAGCAGGGAAGGGTGGGGATGACGGGGCATCTGCGGGGGAACGGACGCCTGACCGGACGTCCGGCCGGAGGGCCGGCCGGAGAACCGGACACCGGCCCGACCGGACGCGTCCGGCGCATCGGACGTATCGGGGACACCGGACACGTCGGGGACGCGGGGGGCGCCGGGTGCGCCGGAAGTGCCGGGGACATCAGGGGAGTCGTGAGCATCGGGGGCACCGGAAGCGCCCGGGGTGCCCGGGGTGCCGAGGGGGCCGGTCCCGCCGGGGACGCCTGGGGTGTCGAAGGGACCGGTCCCGCCGGGGACGCCTGGAGTGTCGAAGGGACCGGTCCCGCCGGGGGCGCCCGGGGCGGAGGGGCCCGGGGCCGGGACACCGGCGGCGTCGGAGCCGGCCGTCCGGAGACCGAGCTGCTGTGGGGCGAACCGGTGACCGCGGGTCAGCTCGCCGCCGCCGAGGGCGGGTACGCCCGCTGCGGACCGGAGGAACGGCTCCTGTGGGAGCGGCTGTCCGTCTTCGAGGGCGCCTTCTGCCGGGACGCGGTCCGCGAGGTCTGCGCCTCCGGCACGCTCCCCTCGAACCGCGTCCGGGCGGTCCTCGACCGGCTCGCCCCCCTCGCGCTCCTGCCCGTGGACGACCTGTTCGACGGCGAGGAGGACACGCCCCGCTACTGGATGCCGCTCCCCATGCGCGCGGTGGGCGCCCGCAGGCTCACCGAGCGCGGCGACCGCCGGGCCGTGGTCCTGCACCACCGCAGGTGGTGCGCCCGGCTCGCCCGGCGAGCCGCCGACCGGTGGCAGAGCGGCCGGCAGCTCGACGCCCGGGACCTCGCCCTGCGGGAACTCCCGGACCTGGCCGCCGCCATGGACCCCACGACCGCGCCGCTGTCCCCGAGCGCCGAGGCCGGCACGAGCGTCGAGATCGCGGTCTCCCTGTGGTTCCTGTGGGTGGTCTGCGGGCGGGCCGCCGAGGGCCGGACCCGGCTGCGGCACGCCCTCGCCCTGCACCCCGGGCCGCCGCCCGCCCGCGCCCTGTGGCTCGCCGCCCATCTGGAACTGGAGGCTGGCCGCCCCGAGGACGCCGACCCGCTCCTCGTCCGGGCCTGGGCGGCGGCCGTACGGGACGGCGACGACCGCTGTCTGGGCCTGCTCGCCCAGCTGCGCGGCTCCACCGCCCTGTACCAGGGGCGCACGCGCGCGGCGGCGGCCGAGTTCCGGGAGGCGCTGGCCCTGACGGAGGAGCCCCCGGACTTCGGCCCCGGCCGCGAGACGGCCTGGGCCGGGCTCGCCCTCGCCCTCGCCCGCACCGACCCGGAGGCGGCGCAGGAGGCCCTGGACCGGCTGCCGCTCGAACGGGCCGGGCGGTGGGCCTGGGCGGGGCGCGACCTGTGGGCGGACGCCTGGGCGCACCACGCGCGTGCCGAGCTGCTCGCCTGGGACGGTGAGCGGGGGAGAGCCGTCGACCACGCCCGGAGGGCGCTCCGCGGCCATCTGACGCTCGGCTCGGCGGCGGGCGCGTCCTGCGCGGCCGAACTCCTCGCGGAGCTGCGGATCGCGACCGGGCGGCCCGTGGCCGCC
This sequence comes from Streptomyces bikiniensis, assembly GCA_000716465.1. Lineage (GTDB taxonomy): Bacteria > Actinomycetota > Actinomycetes > Streptomycetales > Streptomycetaceae > Streptomyces > Streptomyces bikiniensis. The sequence continues at coordinate 79,134 of JNWL01000011.1, read as the reverse complement.
GCCCACCTCCTGGGCGCCGTGGACGTGCTGCGGACCTCCGTCTTCGGCGACGCGTACCGCCCGGCGGCCTCCACCGCGACGGCGCGGAAGCGCAGCGAGCGGGCCCTGCGCGAGGCGCTCGGCGGGGAGCGGCTGCGCCGGGCGCACGAAGAGGGCGCGCGCCTGGGACTGTTCACCCTCTCCGAGGAGCCGTAGAGGAGCCGTAGAGGAGGGCCTTGGAGGAGCGCTGGAGTCCCCTGGAGGAGCCCCAGCGGCCCCCGGAGGTTTCAGGGGCCCCGGAAAGGGCCCCTACGGGGTCACGATCGGGAACAGCGGATCGGGCTTCGTCACGTACGAGAGGAGGCGGGCGAACAGGGCGGGGTCGCCCTCCACCCCGACCCCGAGCTCCCCGGGCCCCCGCCCGGCGAGCAGGCCGAGGAGCTGCGGCCTGGACAGGGTCAGGGTGGCCCCGGCGGGCGTCCGGGGGTCGGTGACCGCCCGGTGGGTGAGGGCGCCGTTGTGCAGGGTGAGACGCCGCCGCCCGCCCTCCGGGTCGTCCGTCAGGACCAGGTCCACGGTCAGGTCGTCGTCCCAGGCGCGCGGCCCGTCGATCGCGACGGCGAGCGAGTCGACCAGCATGGGGACGGTGAGGGCCGCCGCCATCTCGGGATTGGTCGTGTCGACCGCCTCGCCGCCGATCCCCTGGCGCAGTTCCTGCGCCGAGGTGAGGTAGAAGTTGCGCCAGGGGCCGTTCTCGGAGCCGTGCCCCAGCCGTTCGTAGACCCCGGCGAGCGTCTGCTTGGCCTCCTCGTGGACCGCGCTGGCGGGCCGTTCCTCGCCGACGGGGACCTCCGGTGCGGTGGCGAAGACCAGGTGGTTCAGGAGGGTCGCGGCGAACCGCAGGTCGCCCTCCTCCACGTACCCGCGTGCCTTGGCGAGCGCTTCGGCGGGGCCGCCCGCCACCGCCACGTACCGCTTCGCGAGTTCGACCGGCGGGTGCTCCCAGAGGTGGGCCACGTTGCCGTCGAACCAGCCCAGGTAGCGCTGGTAGACCGCCTTCGCGTTGTGGTTCAGGGAGCCGTAGTACCCGCGCGCGTGCCAGGCTTGGGCGAGCGCGGGCGGCAGTTCGATCGTCTCGGCGATCTCCGGCGCGGTCAGGCCCTCGTTGAGCAGGCGCAGCGTCTGGTCGTGCAGGTACGCGTAGAGGTCGCGCTGCTCGGTCAGGAACCGCACCACCTCGTCGTGGCCCCAGGTCGGCCAGTGGTGGGAGGCGAAGGCGACGTCGTACCGCCCGTGGAAGTACTCGATCGCCTCGTCGAGGTACGCGGACCAGATCCGGGCGTCCCGGACGACCGCGCCGCGCAGGGTCAGGACGTTGTGCATGTTGTGCGTGGCGTTCTCGGCCAGGCACAGGGCGCGGAGGTCGGGGAAGAGGAAGTTCATCTCGGCCGGGGCCTCGGTGCCGGGTGTGAGCTGGAAGACGATCCGCAGGCCGTCGACCGTCTCCTCCTGCCCGGTCTCCGTGACGTCCACGGTCGGCGGGATCAGGCTGATGGTGCCGGTGGACACGGTCGGACCGAGTCCGGCGCCGATCTGGGCGTCCGGCGCCTTCGGCAGGTTCGACCCGTACATGTAGACCGCCCGGCGGGTCATGGCGTTGCCCGCGTACACGTTCTCGCTGACGGCGTGCTCCAGGAAGCCGGCCGGGGCGAGGACGGGCACGCCCTCCTCGGTGCCGCGGGGCAGGACGCCCCGGGCGCCGCCGAAGTGGTCGCCGTGCGAGTGGGTGTAGATCAGGCCGGTGACCGGGCGGTCGCCGCGGTGCTCGCGGTAGAGGGCGAGGGCCGCGGCGGCGGTCTCCGTGGAGATCAGGGGGTCGATGACGACGACCCCGCGCTCGCCCTCGACGAGCGTCATGTTCGACAGGTCGAGGCCCCGCACCTGGTAGACGCCCTCGGTGACCTGGTAGAGCCCCTGCCGGGCGCAGAGCCGCGCCTGCCGCCAGAGGCTGGGGTGCGCGGTGTCGGGGCAGTCCGCCTCCAGGAACCGGTAGGCGTCGCCGTCCCAGACCGTCCGCCCGCCGTCGTCCGTGACCGTGCCGGGGACGAGGGCGGCGAGGAAGCCCCGGTCGGCGTTCTCGAAGTCGGTCGTGTCCTCGAACGGGGGGAGGGTGTCGTCCATGGGAGGGTGCTCCGTTCCGCGCGGGCGTCGCTCGCCGTACCGGTCCATCTGAACACCGGGTCCCGGCACCCGCACGCCGGGCCGGGGAGGGGTGGGGAGGGCCGGGCAGGGAGGGGCGGGAGGGCCGGGCCGTACCTACCCTGGGAGGTACGGAGGTGACCCATGAGACGACGGCACCACTTCCACATCGACCACCTCGGGCACTCGGTCTCCGTGACCGTGGAGACGGGGCACTCGGCGGTCGTCGACGTCCTGGTCGACGGCAAGGAGACGGCCCGGGTCACGATCGGGCACGACCGCCAGGTCGCCCTTCCGGTCGGACTTCCGACCGACCCGCCGACGACGGTGACCGTACGGGCGACGGCGGGCCCCGGCGTACCGCGCTGTCTGCTGGTCCCGGCGGACGGGGGGGGGACCCGCTGGTGATGGCACCGAGGGCGTACTGAGCGGGCCGCGGGCGCGCCCGCCGACCGGGGGCCTCAGGAGAGCCAGGCCATCCCGATCACCATGAAGACCACGAAGGCGATGGCCCCGGCCACGGCCGCCGTCTTGCGCGGACGGCGCCGGGAGAGCTCCGCGAGCCCGGTGGTGGCGGCCGGGCGCTCGCGCCGCCGGGAGGAGGGCGCGGCGGTCCCGGGGACGGCCGTCATCGGCGGCGGGGTGGGGGCGTTCACGTGCCGGGGCAGGGGCGCGGGCGCGGGCAGGGGCGCGGGCCCGGCGTGGTGCCGCGGCCCCGGGGCGTGCGGGGCCTGGGGGCGGGAGCGCCAGGCCCCGGAGGAGAACCAGTCGGCGATGGCCTGGGCCGGGGGGCGCTGCTCCGGCTGCTTCGCCAGCAGGCTGAGCAGGTACGACTCGAACTCGGGCGGCAGCGCCACCCCGAGGTGCGCGGGCGGCGCCGGCGGGGTGTCGATGTGCTGGTAGAGCAGGGCGGTCGCGGTGTCCGCGCGGAACGGGGGTCTGCCGGTGAGGAGTTGGTAGAGCACGCAGCCCAGGGAGTACACGTCGGAGGCGGGCGAGGCGGGCTGCCCGAGGGCCCGCTCGGGCGCCAGGTAGAGGCCGGTGCCCACGATCTGACCGGTCGTCGTGAGCGCGGCGGAGGGGTCGTCCACGAAGCGGGCGATACCGAAGTCGGCCAGCTTCACGGTCCCTTCGGCGTCCACGAGCAGGTTGCCCGGCTTGATGTCGCGGTGCACCACGCCCTGCCGGTGCGCGGCCGCGAGGCCGGCGGCGGCGTGGGCGGCGACCACGGCGACCCGCTCGGGCGGCAGGACCAGGGGGTCGGAGGGGTTTCCGGCGAGGCTGTCGCCCTCGACCAGCTCCATGACGAGGAACAGCTTCCCGTCCCACGTGCCGAAGTCGAAGACGCCCACCACGTGCGGGTGGCTGAGCCGGGCGGCGGTCTGGGCCTCCAGGCGGAACCGGTCGCCCGCGGAGGGGTCGGCCGCGTTCGCCAGCATCAGCTTCACGGCCACGGACCGGCCGAGGACCTCGTCGGTGGCCTGCCACACCTCGCCCATGCCGCCCCGGCCGATACACATGTGAAGCCGATATCGGTCCGCGACCAGCACCTGGAGACCACCCTTTCGAAGATCGATCAACCTGACGGAAGGGAACCAGCGTAGAGCCGTGCGGACGCGTCCCTCGCCGCGCTCCCCCTCCGAACGCCCTCCCGGTGCACGCCATTCGTGGTGCGGGTGAACGGAAGGTGGCGCGGTCCGGCTAGCATCGCGGCCCGTGGGGCCTTCGGGCCCGCGAGGACCTTTGGCCTGCGAGGAACGGAGCGGACCGTGGCGCGACCCCGCGTGGGTGTGGCGGTACTGACGATGGGCACGCGCCCGGCCGAGCTGCGGGCGCTGCTCGCCGCCGTGGCGGACCAGGACGAGCCGGCCGCCCGGATCGTGGTCGTCGGCAACGGCACCGGCACGCTCCCGGAGCTGCCCGAGGGCGTGACCGGGGTCGAACTCCCGGAGAACCGGGGGGTGACGGGCGGCCGGAACGTCGCGCTCGACACGCTCCGCGCCTTCGGCGACGTGGACGTGGTGGTGGACCTCGACGACGACGGCCTCCTCGTGGACCGTGACGTCTTCCGCCGCCTCGCGGACCTGTACGAGGGGGACCCGGCGCTCGGCGTGGTCTCGTTCCGCATCGCGGACGAGACGGGCGAGACCCAGCGCCGCCACGTGCCCCGCCTGGGGGCGAAGGACCCCCTGCGCGGCGGCGAGGTGACGACCTTCCTCGGCGGCGGCCACGGCCTGTCGATGCGGATGCTCGACGCGATCGGCGGCTGGCCGGAGGACTTCTTCTTCGCCCACGAGGAGACGGACCTCGCCTGGCGGGCCCTGGACGCGGGCTGGAAGGTCGTCTACGAGCCGAAGCTCCTCCTCCGGCACCCGAGGACCAGCCCGGCCCGGCACGCCGTCTACCACCGCATGACGGCCCGCAACCGCGTCTGGCTGGCCAAGCGCAACCTCCCGGCCCTCCTGGTCCCCGTCTACCTCGGCGTCTGGACCCTCCTCACCCTGGCCCGCACCCGCTCCCTCCCCGGCCTCGGCGCCTGGTTCGCCGGCTTCGCCGAGGGCATCCGCCGCCCGGCGGGCCCCCGCACCCCGATCCGCTGGTCCACGGTCCTGCACATGACACGGCTGGGACGGCCGCCGGTGATCTAGGGCTCCCAGGAGGAAGCCGCGGCACGGGAGAGGACGGAAGATCGACCACCCCTTCGGGACGTGACGATGCCGGCCCCTCCGTGGTGTTCGCCTCCGCACGGACGTTCAGACTCCGGCGTTACGGAATCGGCCACTCGCAGTTGCTGCTCCGTTCCGCCCCGGACTCCTCGAACCCGGAACGTCCGGACCTCCTTTTCGAAGGAGTGGAAGCCGTACAACTGGTCAGCCGCTACGAAGGCCTGGAGCTCCACGTGCTCGACGAGGGGCGGGGGCCGGAATCCGCACCCAAGGGACACCCGGACCACCCCCCGAAACCACTCAGGGGCCCGACCCGCTCTCGCGGATCAGGCCCCTGACCTGGTGTTTCGGCTGTCGGGGTGGCGGGATTTGAACCCACGACCTCTTCGTCCCGAACGAAGCGCGCTGCCAAGCTGCGCTACACCCCGATGTCGCTGCTCTGCGTGTTCACGTCGCGGCGACATCGATTACTTTAGCCCACCCGCGCGCTGAGGCGAAATCCGGTATTCGGGGGGCGCCGCCCCGGGGTCAGGGGCGGGCCGTCAGGGTGAGGAGGGTGGCCTCCGGGGGACAGGCGAAGCGGACCGGGGTGTAGCGGTTGGTGCCGCAGCCCGCCGAGACGTGCAGGTAGGACGTGTGGCCCCCGGCCGTGTGGGTGGAGAGGCCCCGCGCCCGGTCCGTGTCCAGGTCGCAGTTGGTGACGAGCGCCCCGTAGAGGGGGACGCGGAGCTGCCCGCCGTGGGTGTGCCCGGCCAGGACCAGCTCGTACCCGTCCGCCGTGAAGGCGTCGAGGGAGCGCAGGTACGGGGCGTGCACCACGCCCACCGTGAAGTCGGCGTCCGGGTCCGGGCCGCCCGCCACCCGCTCGTACCGGTCCCGCTTGATGTGCGGGTCGTCCAGGCCGGTGAACGCCAGCTCGGCCCCCGACAGCTTCAGCCGGCCCCGGGTGTTGGTCAGGTCCACCCAGCCCGCCGCGTCGAAGGCGTCCCGCATCCCCTCCCAGGGGTTGTGGACCGCGCCGACGGCCGGCTTGTTGCCGTTGAGGCCGTGGCGGCCCTGCGCCTTCTCCAGGAGGTAGCGGGCGGGGTTGCGCAACTTGGGGCCGTAGTAGTCGTTGGAGCCGAAGACGTACACGCCCGGGAACTCCATCAGCGGCCCGAGCGCGTCCAGCAGCTCCGGCACCGCCTCGGGGTCGGAGAGGTTGTCGCCGGTGTTGACGACGAAGTCCGGGCGGAGCCCGGCGAGCGTCTGGAGCCAGGCCCGCTTCTTGCGCTGCCCGCTCACCATGTGGATGTCGGAGACCTGGAGAACCCGCAGGTCGCCCATGCCCCGGGGGAGCACCGGGACCGTCACCCGGCGGAGCCGGAAGGAGCGGGCCTCGAAGCCCGCCGCGTAGACGAGTCCGGCCGCGGCCGTCACCGTGAGGCCTGCCGTGATCTTCAGGGGGATCCCGTACCGTGCGCGCATCCCCTTATCGTCGCAGACCCGTGCGAGGGAAATGCGCGGGCGGTCGGGGTGCGGCACCTGCCACACTTGGGTCATGACCACGCTCAAGGCGAAGCTCCAGGACGACCTCAACGCCGCGATCAGGGAGCGCGACGAACTGCGCTCCTCGACCCTGCGGCTGACCATCACCGCGATCACCAAGGAGGAGGTCGCGGGCACGACCAAGCGCGAACTCTCCGACGACGAGGTGCAGAAGGTGATCGCCAAGGAGGCGAAGAAGCGCCGCGAGGCCGCTGACGCCTTCGAGCAGGGCGGTCGCCCCGAGTCGGCCGAGCGGGAGCGGGCCGAGGGCCTCGTCCTCGACGCGTACCTGCCGAAGCAGCTCGGCGACGAGGAGCTCGACGGGATCGTCGCGGCGGCCGTCGAGGAGGCGAGGGCCGCGGGTGCCGAGGGGCCGCGCGCCATGGGCGCCGTCATGAAGATCGTGAACCCGAAGGTGGCCGGCCGGGCCGAGGGCGGCCGGGTCGCCGCCGCCGTGAAGAAGCTGCTCGCGGGCTGATCCGCGGAGACGACGACGAGAGAGGGCGCCCCCGCCGTGCGGGGGCGCCCTCTCTCGTACGCGGTGGGGCCGGGCTCAGTCGAAGATGCCCGGCGGGAGCGTGATCCCGGGGACGTTCGGCCTGCGGTCACCGGGCTTGCCGTCGCGGGGCTTGTTCGGCTTCCCCGGCTTGTTCGGTCCCTGGTCGCCCTCCTCCTTGTCCTCGGGCTTCTCGGCCCGCGGTACGGAGACGGTGTTGAAGGACGGCGTCTGGCCGGCGTCCAGCGCGCCGGTCATCGCGATCTTCCAGATCGGACCGGGGAGGCAGCCGCCGCAGACCTTGGGGTAGTACTCACCGCCGATGGTGATCCTGAACATCGACGTGTCCTTCTCGCCGACGTCGTCGCCCACCCAGACCGCGGTGGACAGGTTCGGGGTGTAGCCGACGAACCAGGCGTCCATGCGGTCGTTGGTCGTACCGGTCTTGCCCGCGTTGTCGCGGTCGCTCAGACCGGCCTTCGTACCGGTGCCGTCCTCGACGACGCCCTTCAGCATCTGGTTGATGGTGTCGGCGGTCCGGTCGCTCATCGCCCGCGTGCACTTCGTCTGCGGCACGTTGAGCTTGTCGCCGTTGGCGGCCTTGACCGACTCGATGGCGACCGGGGTGCAGTACAGGCCCCGGTTGGCGAAGGCCGCGTAGGCGGACGCCATCGACAGCGGGGTGCTGACCTCGCTGCCGAGGGTGATCGAGGGGTTCTCCTTGACCGGCTCGCCGTCACCGCGCTCGTAGCCCAGCTTCCGCGCCATCTGCACGGTCTCGCAGAGGCCCGTCTGCTGCTCCAGGAGGGCGAAGTAGGTGTTGATGGACTTGCCGAGCGCGCTCGTCATGTCCCAGGTGCCGGCCTCCTCCTCCAGCTCGTTCTGCAGCGGCCACTTGTCGTAGCCGGTGGGGGAGCCCTTGCAGGTGCGGAAGGAGCTGTTCTCCAGCTCGATCTTCCACGGCGTGGTGTAGGTCTGGGCGGGGCTGATGCCCTTCTCCAGGGCCGCGGCGGCGGTGAACGGCTTGAAGGTCGAGCCGACCTGGAAGCCGTAGGTGCTGCCGCCCATCCGGTTGGCGACGCCGAGGTTGAGCGTCGTCTCGTGCTTCTTCGGGTCCAGACCGTACGGGCGGGACTGGCCCATCGAGAGGATCTTGCCGGTGCCGGGCTGGACCTGCACCACCGAGGCGGCGACCGGGTCGTCCTTGTCGACCTTCGCGGTGGCGGCCTCGTTGGCGGCGGCCTGCGCGCGCGGGCTGAGCGTGGTCCTGACGGTGAGGCCGCCCAGGTTCCACAGCTTCTGGCGCTCCTCGGCCGTCTTGCCGAAGACCGGGTCGGTGAGGATCGTCTTGCGGACGTAGTCGCAGAAGAAGCCGGCACCGCTGACGGCGGTGATGCAGCCGTTCTTCGGGGCCTTGACCTTCAGCTTCAGCGGGGCGGCCTTCGCCTCGTCGGCCTCGGCCTGGCTGATGTCCTTCACGTCGGCCATCCGCTGGAGGACCACGTTGCGGCGCTTGGTCGCTTCCTCGATGTCGTTGACCGGGTCGTAGCGGCTGGGCGACTGGACGAGTCCGGCCAGCATCGCCGCCTCGCCGAGGTTCAGGTCGGCGGCGTGCTTGGAGAAGTACCGCTGCGAGGCGGCCTCGATGCCGTACGCCTGCTGCCCGAAGAACGTGATGTTGAGGTAGTTCTCCAGGATCTTCTTCTTGCCCAGCTCCTCCTCGACCTGGATCGCGAACTTCAGCTCGCGGACCTTGCGGCCGATGGTCTGCTGGGTGGCCTGCGCGACCTTCTCGGGGTCGTCGCCGGCCTCCTCGACGAAGACGTTCTTCACGTACTGCTGGGTGAGCGTCGACGCGCCCTCGGAGACCCCGCCGGACTGCGCGTTGCGGTTGATCGCGCGCAGCACGCCCTTGAGGTCGACCGCCCCGTGCTCGTAGAAGCGCCCGTCCTCGATCGCGACGATCGCCTTCTGCATGTACGGGGAGATCTTGTCGAGCGGGACGACCGTCCGGTCCCGCGAGTACACCGTGGCGATCAGGCCGCCCTCGGAGTCGAGGATCTTGGTGCGCTGACTCAGCGGCGGGGTCTTCAGGTTGGAGGGGATCTCGTCGAACCCCTCGACCGTGCCCTTCGCGGCCAGTCCGAGTGCCCCGGCCGCGGGCAGGGCGATGCCTGCCAGCACGGCTCCGGCGAGCACACTGACACCGAGGAATTTGGCGGCCTGCTGGGTCCCGGTCAGACCACCGCCCGAGCGCTTCTTTGCCATGGGGGGCAGCCTAATCCGTAGACATGAGCGAACAGCGGGAGCGGGGGCCTCTCGGAGCGTTCGGGTACCGGACCGTGACATCCGGGTACGCGCGCGGCCCAGGTTTCCATTCGCCGGACACGCGCCCAGGCCTTGGCCTAAGCTGCTCACAACTGTCACAGCAGTGAGGTCCGGCAACAAGGCCCGGTTGTGACGACGGCATGAATTCCCGTGACCCCGAAACACGGGAAGCTCGTGTCCGATTCCGGCTCGTGCGTCACGCGGTGTCCGAAGTGAGACCGCTGAGGAAGGGCATATCCGCGAGGTATGTCCTTTATTCCACGCATGTCCATCGATCACTCCCCTGGGTGATCTGACGCGCACGCATAGTCCGTTCGGGCCATTCAAGATTGGGCCCGAAGGGGGTGTTGCGCTGTCCCCGCCTTCCGTAACGTCCCAACTGGCAGCGGTGAATATGCCGCTGCCGCCGTGGGGGAGCCTCGATTCGGGAGAGGACGGCGCCGGTATGGGCTGGGTAGCTGACTGGAGTGCGCAGGCGGCCTGCCGCACTACCGATCCGGATGAACTTTTCGTGCAGGGAGCGGCGCAGAACAGGGCGAAGGCGGTGTGCACCGGATGCCCGGTGCGGACCGAGTGCCTCGCCGACGCCCTCGACAACCGCGTGGAGTTCGGCGTGTGGGGCGGCATGACGGAGCGCGAGCGCCGCGCCCTGCTGCGCCGGAGACCGACCGTCACCTCGTGGCGCCGGCTCCTGGAGACCGCGCGCACGGAGTACGAGCGGGGAGCGGGCCTGCTGCCCGTAGCGATGGACGACGACGCGACGTACGAGGCGTACGCGGCGGTCGGCTAGACGCGCCGGGGCGTGCGCCCCCGACGCGCGGAAACCCTCCGGACGGTCCGGAGAGGGCGGAGGCGGCTCAGGCCGGGGACGTTCGCCCGCCGGTGAGCCGGTCGCCGATGGCCCGCAGCCCGGCGAGGTCGTGCACGTCGCCGGGCAGGGCGGCCACTTCCGCCACCGCCACCTCGGGGTGGAGCGCGGTGAAGCGGTCCCGCGTGTGCTGTTCCCGCGCGAGCACCCGCATGCGCTCGGCATGCAGGCGGAGGAGTCCCGCGGTGAGATGCCGTACGTCCACGGCGTCGTGTGATCCGACGTCATGTGCTTCGGCGTCGTGCGCTTCGTCATCGGGTGCGTCGGCGTGCTGTGCGGCGGGGTGCTGTGCGGCCGGGTCGGTCGCGGCTGTGGGGGCAGCCTCGGACCCGGCGGGTGCGGCAGGTGCGGCAGGTACGGCAGACGTGGCGGCGGTGGCGAGATCGGACGGCTCTGGGGCGGTGGCCGGGGAGCCACGCTGACCAGTCTTCCCGTCCCCCTGATCCACAATGCGACCCTCGTCAAGATTTTCCGCCGCGGCCCGCGCCCGCTCCGTCGAGAGACCGGCGGCCCCGCTGCCGTGCACCCGGTTGAGGACGAGCCCGGCCAGCGGCATCTCCTCGGCGGCCAGCCGCTCCACGAAGTACGCGGCCTCGCGCAGCGCGTCCCGCTCCGGCGTGGCCACCACGAGGAAGGCCGTGCCAGGGGCCTGGAGCAGCTTGTACGTGGCGTCGGCGCGGGTCCTGAAACCGCCGAACATCGTGTCCATCGCCGCCACGAACGTCTGCACGTCCTTGAGGAACTGACCCCCGAGCAGCTTCCCGAGCGTCCCCGTCATCATCGACATGCCGACGTTCAGGAACTTCATCCCGGCCCGGCCGCCCACCTTCGCCGGGGCCATGAGCAGCTTGATGAACTTCCCGTCCAGGAAGGACCCGAGCCGCTTCGGGGCGTCCAGGAAGTCCAGGGCGGACCGGGACGGCGGGGTGTCGACGACGATCAGGTCCCACTCGTCGCGCGCCCGGAGCTGGCCCAGCTTCTCCATCGCCATGTACTCCTGCGTACCGGCGAACCCGGCCGACAGGGACTGGTAGAAGGGGTTCTCCAGGATCGCCCGCGCCCGCGCGGGGTCCGCGTGCGCCTCGACGATCTCGTCGAAGGTCCGCTTCATGTCGAGCATCATCGCGTGCAGCTCGCCGCCGTCGGAGCCCTTGATGCCCTCCACCTTGCGCGGGGTGTTGTCGAGGGAGTCGATGCCCATCGACTGCGCGAGGCGGCGGGCCGGGTCGATGGTGAGGACGACGACGCGCCGCCCGCGCTCCGCCGCCCGCACGCCGAGGGCCGCCGCGGTGGTCGTCTTGCCGACCCCGCCGGCGCCGCAGCACACGAGGATGCGCGTGCCCCGATCGTCGAGCAGCGGGTCCAGCTCCAGAAGGGGCGCGGCGTCGAGCCCGGCGGGGGCCTGGGCGGGGGCGGTGTCGCGCTCAGCGGCGGTCTGGGCGGGGGCGGTGCTGTGTCCGTCGGCGGCCTGGGCGGCGACGGTGTCGCGCTCAGCGGCGGTCTGGGCGGGGGCGGTGCCGTGTCCGCCGGCGGCCTGGGCGGGAGCCGTGTCGAGTCCGTCGGCGGGCCCGCCCGCGGCGGCGGTCGCAGTCTTCTCCGTCACGTGCCCACCCCTTGCCTCCGCAGTTCCTTCGCCAGCCGGTAGAGCCCCGCGACGTCCCCCCCGTCCCCCAGGTACGGAAGCTCGTACGCGGGGACGCCGATGCCGTCCAGGACGGCGCGCTGCGTCCGCTCCAGCTCCACCCGCCGGGCGTGCTCGGACGCCTGGTCGAGGAGCGGTTCGACCAGCTTCGCGGAGCCCGTGACGCCGACGGAGGCCAGGGTCCTCGCGATCGCCTCCCGGTGGTCGCCGGAGGCGGCCCGTACCGCCGCGGCGTCGAGGACGTGCGGCCGGACCATGTTCACCACGACCCGTCCCACCGGGAGTTCGGCCGCGCGGAGCTCCGCGATGCCGTCCGCCGTCTCCTGGACCGGCATCTCCTCCAGGAGGGTCACCAGGTGGACCGCCGTCTCGGGGGACTTGAGGACCCGCATGACGGCCTGCGCCTGGTTGTGTATCGGGCCGATCCTGGCCAGGCCGGCCACCTCGTCGTTGACGTTGAGGAAGCGGGTGATGCGGCCGGTGGGCGGCGCGTCCATGACCACGTGGTCGTAGGTCGGGCGGCCGTCCTTCTCCCGCCGCCGGACCGCCTCGCACGCCTTGCCGGTCAGCAGCACGTCCCGTACGCCCGGCGCGATCGTCGTCGCGAAGTCGATCGCGCCGAGCTTCTTCAGGGCCCGCCCCGCGCTGCCCAGTCTGTAGAACATCTGGAGGTAGTCGAGGAGCGCGCGCTCGGCGTCGATCGCCAGCGCGAACACCTCCCCGCCGCCGGGCGCGACGGCGATCTTGCGCTCCTCGTACGGAAGCGCCTCCGTCTCGAAGAGCTGTGCGATGCCCTGCCTGCCTTCGACCTCGACGAGGAGGGTCCGCTTCCCCTCCGTCGCGAGGGCGAGCGCGAGGGCGGCGGCGACCGTCGTCTTACCGGTTCCGCCCTTGCCGCTGACGACCTGGAGCCTGCTCACGCTGTCGAGCCTAACCACTGGCGGCCGCGCCCAATCAGGAGGCCGCCCCCGAGACGCCCCCTAGGGGCCGCCGCGGGGACCCGCCCGGAGCGGGGGGGGCCGGGCGGGGGTCCGGGGGGCCGCCTCGGAGAAGCGCTCCCCGGCAGCGGATACAGTCGGGCCCATGACCAAGTGGGAGTACGTCACGGTGCCGCTTCTGGTGCACGCGACCAAGCAGATTCTGGACACCTGGGGCGAGGACGGCTGGGAGCTCGTCCAGGTCGTGCCCGGGCCGAACAACCCCGAGCAGCTCGTGGCCTACCTGAAGCGGCCCAAGTCGTGAGCGGGGCCGTCGAGGCGAAGCTCGCCGAGCTGGGCCTGACCCTGCCGGAGGTCGTCCCTCCGCTGGCCGCCTACCAGCCGGCCGTGCAGTCGGGCGTGTACGTCTACACCTCGGGCCAGCTCCCGATCGTGGCGGGCAAGCTCCCGGTGACCGGCAAGGTCGGCGCCGAGGTCACCGCCGAGGAGGCCAAGCAGCTCGCCGCCACGTGCGCGCTCAACGCCCTCGCGGCCGTGAAGTCGGTCGCCGGTGACCTCGACCGCGTCAAGCGCGTCGTGAAGGTCGTCGGCTTCGTCGCCTCCGCCGCCGACTTCACCGGGCAGCCGGGCGTGATCAACGGCGCCAGCGAGCTGCTCGGCGCCGTCCTCGGCGAGAAGGGCGTGCACGCGCGCAGCGCCGTCGGCGTGGCCGTGCTGCCGCTCGACGCCCCGGTCGAGGTCGAGGTCCAGGTGGAGCTGACCGAGGCCTGACCGCCGCTCCACCCGCGCGTACGCGCGCGTGAAGGCCGGGCGCGCGATCCTCGCCCGGCCCGACCGCTGTAGTGCGCGAGTACGCGCGCGTGAAGGCCGGCCGCCCGTCGTCGGGCGGCCGGCCTTCACGTGTGTCGCGCGGAGTTCCGCCCGGCGGCTCGCCCTCGTGCATTCCCGCGCTTGCGCATAGCATCCGGCCATGTCGAATGGTCAGTCGAAGCAGTCGAACGGTCAGTGGTACCCGCCCGAGTGGCCCGACCGCATCCGCGCCCTCGCCGCCGGTGAGCTGACCCCGGTGGTGCCCCGGCGCGCCGCCACCGTCCTGCTCCTGCGGGACGGGGCCGCGGGACCCGACGTCCACATGCTGCGCCGCCGCACCTCGATGGCCTTCGCGGGCGGCGCGTACGCCTACCCCGGCGGCGGTGTCGACCCGCGCGACGAGCACCCGGTGCGCTGGGCGGGCCCGTCCCTGGAGACCTGGGCGGCCCGGCTCGGCCTCGACGACCCCGCGCAGGCCCAGGCCGTGGTCTGCGCCGCCGTGCGCGAGACGTACGAGGAGGCGGGCGTCCTGCTCGCCGGGGAGACCGAGGACGGGGTCGTCGGGGACACCACGGGCGAGGACTGGGAGCGGGACCGCCGGGCGCTCGTCGCCCGCGAGCTGTCCTTCGCGGACTTCCTCGACCGGCGCGGGCTCGTCCTGCGCTCCGACCTGCTCGGCGCCTGGGCCCGCTGGATCACGCCCGAGTTCGAGCAGCGCCGGTACGACACCTGGTTCTTCGTCGCCGCCCTCCCGGCCGGGCAGCGCACCCGCAACGCCTCCACCGAGGCCGACCGCACGGTCTGGATCCGTCCGGCGGAGGCCGCCGCGGGCTACGACCGGGGCGAACTCCTGATGATGCCGCCGACGATCTCCACCCTCCGCACCCTGGAGCCGTACGGGACGGCAGCCGAGGCCCTCGCGGCGGCGGAGGCGCGGGACCTGGCCCCCGTGCTCGCGCAGGCGCGCCTGGAGGGCGAGGAGCTGGTCCTGAGCTGGCCGGGCCACGAGGAATTCACCAAGATCATTCCGTCCGGGGGTCCGCGATGAGCGACGCCGCCGCCCTGCCCGGGCAGCCGCGCGGGCTCGTGGTCAGCGGGCCCGCGACCGAGCGCGCCGTGAACGTCCTGGCGCCCAACCCGTCCGCGATGACCCTCGACGGCACCAACACCTGGCTGCTCTCCGAGCCCGGTTCGGACCTGGCCGTCGTCGTCGACCCCGGTCCCCTCGACGAGGGGCACCTGCGGAACGTGGTCGCCACCGCCGGGAAGCTCGGCAAGCGGGTCGCGCTCACCCTGCTCACCCACGGCCACCCGGACCACGCGGAGGGCGCCGGGCGCTTCGCCGAGCTGACCCGGACACCCGTGCGGGCCCTCGACCCGGCGCTCCGGCTCGGCGACGAGGGGCTCGGCGAGGGGGACGTGGTGACGGTCGGCGGCCTGGAGCTGCGGATCGTCCCGACGCCCGGCCACACCTCGGACTCGCTCTCCTTCCACCTGCCCGCCGACCGGGCGGTCCTGACCGGGGACACGATCCTGGGGCGCGGGACGACGATGGTCGCGCACCCGGACGGGCGCCTCGGGGACTACCTGGACTCGCTGCGGCGGCTGCGCTCGCTGACCGTCGACGACGGGGTGCGCACGGTCCTGCCGGGCCACGGGCCGGTCCTGGAGGACGCGCAGGGGGCCGTGGAGTTCTACCTCGCACACCGGGCGAGCCGGCTCGCCCAGGTCGAGACGGCGGCCGAGAACGGCCTTCGCACGGCGCCCGAGGTCGTGGCCCACGTGTACGCGGACGTGGACCGCTCCCTGTGGCCGGCGGCCGAGCTGTCGGTACGGGCGCAGCTGGAGTACCTGAGGGAGCGCGGGCTGATCTGACCGGCGCCTCCGGGCCGGGGGCGGCCTTCCGGTGTGGGTCCGGGCCCGGCAGCGGAGGCCGGGCGCGGCTGCCGGGACGCGGCATGGCTCGGGGGGCGCGCCATGCCTTACGGTCCCTTTACGTCCGTTGTTCCGGCAACCGTCCCACGGGGGGATTTCTCGTGTTCGTCCTGGCCGTTCTTCTGCTCATAGCGGCGGTGGTGCTCTACCTGGTGGGGCGCTCCATGGACCGCTCCGGCCTCCGCCTCGGCGCGCTGGGCGCGCTGATCGCCGCCCTCCTCGCGGGCGTCACCAGCGTCGTCCACGTGGTCGGCGCGTACGAGGTCGGCGTGCCGGTGACCTTCGGCAAGGTGGGTTCGCCCATGACGCCCGGCGTGAACGTGATCTCGCCGTTCACCACGGTCACCTCCTTCTCCACCCGCCCGGTGGACCTGAACCTGTCCGACCAGGACGTGGTCGAGGTCCGTTCCTCGCAGGGCGGGGTGATGGAGGCCGAGGTGACCGTGAAGTGGGCGGTCGCGCCGGCCAAGGCCGTGGAGCTGTACCGGCTCGCCGGCAGCGAGGCCGCCATCCAGCAGCGGCTGGTCTTCCCGGACAGCCGGGAGATCGTGCGCAACGTCTTCGCCCGCCACACCAGCGAGGAGGGCTACAGCTCCGCCCGCGAGAAGATCAACGCGGAGATCGCCGCCCTGGTCAAGGAGCGCCTGGCCCCGCGCGGCATCGACGTGACCACGGTCAACCTGCGCAACGTGAAGCCGTCCAAGGCGCTGCAGGACCAGATCGACCGCAAGATCCAGCAGCAGCAGGCGACCGAGCGCGCCCTGGAGGCCGCCCGCACCGCCAAGGCCGAGTCCGACCGGCGCCGGATCGAGGCGGAGGGCATCGCCCGCGCCAACAAGATCCTCAACGACTCGCTGACGGACAAGGTCCTGATGAACCAGTGCATCGACGCCTTCAAGGAGGCCGCGGCGGCGAACCCGGTCTACGCCGTGCCCTGCGCGAACGGCGGCTCCGCCCCGGTGATCGTGGACGGCACGAAGCGCTGATCCACCGCCGGCAAGGCCGGTAGTACGCGCGTACGTACGGAGAAGGCCGCCCCCGGGTCCACGGGGGCGGCCTTCTCCACGTGCTTCACGCGTACGCGTGCGGTGCTCTTATCGCGAGCGCTTCGCGAGGCGCTCCACGTCGAGGAGGATCACGGCGCGGGCCTCCAGGCGGAGCCAGCCGCGCTGGGCGAAGTCCGCGAGCGCCTTGTTGACCGTCTCGCGGGAGGCGCCGACGAGCTGGGCCAGCTCCTCCTGGGTGAGGTCGTGGACGACGTGGATGCCCTCCTCCGACTGCACGCCGAAGCGGCGCGACAGGTCGAGGAGCGCGCGGGCGACCCGGCCCGGCACGTCGGAGAAGACCAGGTCGGACATCTGGTCGTTGGTCTTGCGCAGGCGCCGGGCGACCGCGCGCAGCAGCGCGGTGGCCACCTCGGGGCGCGCGTTCAGCCAGGGCTGGAGGTCGCCGTGGCCCAGGCCGAGCAGCTTGACCTCGGTCAGCGCGGTCGCGGTGGCGGTGCGCGGGCCCGGGTCGAAGAGGGACAGCTCGCCGATGAGCTCGCCGGGGCCGAGAACGGCCAGCATGTTCTCGCGGCCGTCGGGGGAGGTGCGGTGCAGCTTCACCTTGCCCTCGGTGACCACGTACAGGCGGTCGCCGGGGTCGCCCTCGTGGAAGAGCGCGTCGCCACGGGCGAGCGTCGCCTCACTCATCGAGGCGCGCAGCTCGGCAGCCTGCTCGTCATCGAGCGCCGCGAAGAGCGGGGCGCGCCGCAGAACGTCGTCCACGAGTTCTCTCCTACTGTCGACCTGCTCACGGGATCCGGATCCCATGATGCCGGACGCACAAAACAGTGCGATCAATCACAACAAGTTTGACGCACCGTGCCGCACTTCCGTACGTCAGGGGCCCGATCGGGGGCTGATCGGCCGTGCCCGGGGCAGATGTCGGTGGCGGCCCCTAGGCTGGCCGCGTGTCCAACTCGCCGGTGAGAGCGCAGGCCAAGGGGGCTGTAAAGGTGTCGGCCGAAAGTAATTCCGCCGTGGGCGAACACGGTGCGTCGAAACGGGCGAAGGCGACAAATCGGAAGTCTGCGCCCGAGCCGGGACGCGCGACCGGCCCCCGACCGACCCGCACCGCCAAGCCGGAGGCGCGCCGTGCGGGCCCGTCCGAGCCGTCCCGGACCGCCGGGCCCGCGCCGCGCCGCGCCGCCGAGACGGAGACGCGCCGCGCCGCCAAGCCCGAGTCGCGGCTCGCGATGGTGCGCCGGGCGCGCCGGATCAACCGCGAGCTGGCCGAGGTCTATCCGTACGCCCATCCGGAGCTGGACTTCCGCAACCCCTTCGAACTGCTCGTCGCCACGGTCCTCTCCGCCCAGACCACCGACCTGCGGGTCAACCAGACCACCCCCGCCCTCTTCGCGAAGTACCCCACGCCCGAGGACCTCGCCGCCGCCGTGCCCGAGGAGGTCGAGGAGCTGATCCGGCCGACCGGCTTCTTCCGCGCCAAGACCAAGTCGATCATGGGCCTCTCCGCCGCCCTCCGGGACGACTTCGGCGGCGAGGTCCCCGGCCGTCTGGAGGACCTGGTCAAACTCCCCGGCGTCGGTCGCAAGACCGCCTTCGTCGTCCTCGGGAACGCCTTCGGGGTCCCCGGCATCACCGTCGACACCCACTTCATGCGCCTCGCCCGGCGCTGGAGGTGGACCGAGTCCGACGACCCGGTCAAGATCGAGGCCGAGGTCGCCACGATCTTCCCCAAGAGCGAGTGGACCATGCTCTCGCACCGGGTGATCTTCCACGGCCGCCGCATCTGCCACGCCCGCAAGCCCGCGTGCGGCGCCTGCCCGATCACCCACCTCTGCCCCTCGTACGGGGAGGGCGAGACCGACCCCGAGAAGGCGGCGAAGCTGCTCAAGTACGAGAAGGGCGGCTTCCCCGGCCAGCGGCTCAACCCGCCGCCCGACTACCCGGGCCGCCCGGCACCGCCCCTGGGCGCGAGCGGCTGAGCCCGACGCGCCCGTCCCCTCCGCCCGGGGACGGGCCCCGGGAACGATCCCGTCCGTCCATCGCGTTGAGAACCAACGGGGGTGCCCATGACGCGCACTGAAGAAGAGACCCAGGGGCACGGGACCCCCGGGCCCGAGCCGCACGGGTACGAGGCCCGCGGCTTCGGCACCGGCGGCCTCGTCAGCCGCGACGGCCTGCCCGCCTGGCTCGCCCCCGTCGACCGCGCCGCCCGCACCGTCCGGCCCGAGCAGCTGAGCCGCTTCCTGCCGCCCGCGAGCGGGGACGGACGCCAGTCCGCCGTCCTCGTGCTCTTCGGCGAGGGCGAGCGGGGTCCCGAACTGCTCCTCATGGAGCGCGCCGGCACCCTCCGCTCACACGCCGGACAGCCCTCCTTCCCCGGCGGCGCCCTCGACCCCGAGGACGGCGCCCCCGAGGAGGGCGGACTGCTGCGCGCCGCCCTGCGCGAGGCCCAGGAGGAGACCGGCCTCGACCCCGCCGGGGTCCAGCTCTTCGGCGTGCTGCCCCAGCTCTACATCCCCGTCAGCCGCTTCGTCGTCACCCCGGTCCTCGGCTGGTGGCGCGACCCGAGCCCGGTCGACGCCGTCGACCCCGGCGAGACCGCCCGCGTCTTCACCGTCCCCGTGGCGGATCTCACGGACCCCGCCAATCGCGCGACCAGCGTCCACCCCAGCGGCCACAAAGGCCCGGCTTTCCTGGTCGAATCCGCCCTGGTCTGGGGTTTCACGGCCGGAGTGATCGACCGGCTGCTCCACTTCGCCGGCTGGGAGCTGCCCTGGGACAGGGCCAGACAGGTCCCGCTCGACTGGCGCTCATGACAGGCTGACCCCGGGGCGACCGGAAACGAATCTGCGAGGCTATTGACGGTGAACGTGCTGGACATCCTGTTGCTGCTCGCCGCCGTGTGGTTCGCGATCATCGGTTACCGCCAGGGGTTCGTGGTCGGCATCCTCTCGGTGATCGGCTTCCTCGGCGGCGGTCTCGTCGCCGTCCTGCTGCTCCCGGTCCTCTGGAACGAGCTGACCGACAACAGCGAGGTCTCCACCACGGCGACGGTCGTCTTCGTGATGATCGTCATCGTCTGCGCCTCCGTCGGCCAGGCCTTCACCACCCACCTCGGCAACAAGCTGCGCCGGCACATCACCTGGTCGCCCGCGCGCGCCCTCGACGCCACGGGCGGCGCCCTGGTCAACGTCGTCGCGATGCTGCTCGTGGCCTGGCTGATCGGCTCGCTCATCGCCAACACCTCGATGCCCACCCTGGGCAAGGAGGTACGCAGCTCCAGAGTCCTGCTCGGCCTGGAGCGGGTGATGCCGGAACAGGCCTCGGGCTGGTTCGCCGACTTCCGCTCCACCCTGGCCCGCAGCGGCTTCCCGCCGGTCTTCAGCCCCTTCGTCAACGAGCCCATCACCCCGGTCACGCCCCCCGACCCGGCCCTCGCGAACAGCCCGGTCGCCGCCCGCGCCCAGCGCTCCATCGTGAAGGTCGTCGGCACCGCGCAGAGCTGCGGCAAGGTCCTCGAAGGCACCGGCTTCGTCTTCGGCGAGCGCCGCGTCATGACCAATGCCCACGTCGTCGGCGGCGTCGACGAGCCGACCGTCCAGATAGGCGGCGAGGGCAAGCTCTACGACGCCAAGGTCGTCCTCTACGACTGGCAGCGCGACATCGCCGTCCTGGACGTGCCGGACCTCAGGGCCACGCCGCTCGTCTTCGCCGACGAGGACGCCCGCAGCGGGGACGGCGCGATCGTCGCCGGCTTCCCGGAGAACGGCGCGTACGACGTGCGCTCGGCGCGCGTCCGGGGCCGCATCGGCGCCCCCGGCCCCGACATCTACAGCCGCGGCGAGGTCAACAGGGACGTGTACTCGCTGTACGCGACGGTCCGTCAGGGCAACTCCGGCGGCCCCCTCCTCACCGAGGACGGCGAGGTGTACGGCGTGATCTTCGCCCGCTCCCGCGACGACGCGAACACGGGCTACGCCCTGACGGCCGACGAGGTCCGCGGGGACGTCGAGCGCGGCCTGGCGGCCAACCAGCAGGTCGACACCCAGGGCTGCGCCCTCTGAAACCCCCGCGGACCCCTCGTGCCGCTGCTACCGCTCACCACCTCCGGAAGCCCCGGAGGGTCAGCCGCGGGTGTGCCTGAGCCGGGCCGAGACCCAGCGGGCCCGGCGGCGCAGGATGCGCGAGATCCCCACCCCTTGCACGGCGTGCGTACGGCCCGGCTCCGGAGGTCCGCCCCTTTCGAGGGGTCCCGGTCCGGCGGCCGAGCCGCGGTCGCGTGCCGTCGTGTCACCGTAGTCGTGCGTCCAGCCCATACCCGGACGTCTGCCCGTGCCCCAAGGTCGGTAACCTCCCCGGAGCCCGCCAATCGGAGTATGCGCGAGGCACATGGCCGTTCGGGGCAACTCCGTTCGCCGGACGGGGGCCCGACGGCGCGTCAGCGGCCTGCCCGGGTTCCCTCAGCGGTCCGGCTCGGGGTCCTTCAGCCAGTTGACGAGCTCCGCGGTGAAGACCGCCGGGTCCTCCTCGTGGGGGAAGTGCCCGAGGCCGTCGAAGAGCCGCCAGCGGTACGGCGCCTCCACGTACTCGCCCGAACCGGCCGCGCTGCGGGTCCGCATCACCGGGTCCAGGGAGCCGTGCAGATGGAGCGTCGGCACCCGCACCGGCCGCTTCATGCGCCGGTTGAACTGGATGCCGTCCGGACGGGCGAGCGACCGCACCATCCAGCGGTACGGCTCGATCGAGCAGTGCGCCGTCGACGGGACGAGCATCGCCCGCCGGTACGTCTCGATCGCCTCCTCGTCGGCGACCGGCCGCGGCCCCGACCAGTCCCGGATCAGCTCCCCGACGAGCGCGGCGTCGTCCGCGACCAGCCGGCGCTCCGGCAGCCACGGCCGCTGGAAGCCCCAGACGTGCGAACCGGCCCGCGACTGGGAGAAGTCGGAGAGCATCGCCGAGCGCCAGCGGCGCGGGTGCGGCATCGAGGA
The DNA here is from genome assembly GCA_000716465.1 of Streptomyces bikiniensis. GTDB lineage: Bacteria > Actinomycetota > Actinomycetes > Streptomycetales > Streptomycetaceae > Streptomyces > Streptomyces bikiniensis. Next base: position 57,748 of record JNWL01000011.1, on the reverse strand, counting down.
GACCACGAGCCGGCGCACCAGCTTGGGCCGCATCACGGCCGCCGTCCAGGCCAGGTAGCCGCCCAGGTCGTGCCCGACGAGCGCCGCGTCCGGCTCGCCGAGCGAGCGGACGACGCCCGTGATGTCGAGCGCCAGGTTGGCGGGGTCGTAACCCCGGGGCGTGCGGTCGCTGCCGCCGACCCCGCGCAGGTCCATCGCGACGGCCCGGAACCCGGCCTCGGCGAGGGCGGGCAACTGGTGGCGCCAGGTCCACCAGAACTGCGGGAAGCCGTGCAGGAGCAGCACCAGCGGCCCTTCGCCCATCTCGGCGATGTGGAAGCGGGCGCCGTTGGCGGCCACGTCCCGGTGGGTCCACGGCCCGTCGAGCCGTACGGGTCCGCCGCCGGCGGTGCTGCTCTCGGGAAGGGTCATACGGACGAGCGTGCCACAACGGTGCCCCTGTCCAGGTCGACGGAGCCCTTGACCAGAGCCTTGGGCGCCTCGGGACGCGGGTGCGGCTTGACGTTCTGCACGATCGCGGCCGTCCGCTTGGCGGACGCGATGGACTTCTCCGGCGGCTTGACCTTCTTGAACTTGGAGTACGCGAGGAGGCCGAGGAGCCCCGCGAGCAGCACGTTCGCGGTGAAGGAGAGCAGGAAGCACCAGACGAGGTTCCAGCCGCCGTTGCCGTTGTGCCCGCCGGTCCAGGTGTTGATGGCGTACGCGAGGGCGAAGCTCAGCATCGGCAGGGAGAACAGCAGTACCACACCGGCCGCGACGCCCGCCGCGCTGCCGATCGCGCCGCGCTTGACGTCCTGCCGGAGTTCGGCCTTGGCCAGGGCGATCTCGTCGTGCACCAGTGCCGACATCTCGGCGGTCGCCGAGGCGACCAGTTGGCCGAGGCTCGGCTCGCCCTTGTCGTACAGGTCGCTCATCGCTGCTCCCTCTCCTCGTCTACGGTCCGACTCAGATCATGCCGGACGGTCGGCCTCCTCGCTCGATGCCCCCGCCAGTTGGGCGCGCTGCCGGTGCTCGGCGGCCTTCCGCTCGTGGATCTCGGCCATCCGGAGATGGTATTCCGGGCTGTTCTCCTCGTAGATGTCCGGGATGCCGTCCTCGTCCTCGTCGCGCTCCTCGTTCGCGTAGAGCGCGCTGTACTTCCGCACCCGCAGCTTCAGCAGGATCGCGGCGAGGACGGCCGCGACGAGCGAGCCCGTCAGGACGGCGGCCTTCACCTGATCGGTGAGGGCCGGGTCGTCGGCGAAGGCGAGTTCGCCGATGAGGAGCGAGACGGTGAAACCGATCCCGGCGAGGGTGGCGAGGGCGAAGACGTCCGGCCAGGACAGGTCGGGGTTGAGCTGGGCCCGGGTGAAGCGGGCGGTGAGCCAGGTGCCGCCGAAGATGCCGACGGCCTTGCCGACGACGAGGCCGAGGACGACGCCGAGGGTGACCGGCTGGGTGAAGACGTCCCCGAGGGACTTGCCGGAGACGCTGACGCCGGCCGAGAAGAGGGCGAACAGCGGTACCGCGACACCGGCCGAGAACGGGCGGACCAGGTGCTCGATGTGCTCACCGGGGGAGTGCTCCTCGCCCTCCCGGACGGTGCAGCGGAGCATCAGGCCCATGGCGACGCCGGCGATGGTGGCGTGGACGCCGCTGTTGTACATCAGGCCCCAGATCACCAGGGCGAGCGGCACGTACACGTACCAGCCCCGGACCCCCTTGCGGAGCAGCAGCCAGAAGACGGCGAGGCCGGCGAACGCGCCGCCGAGCGCGGCGAAGTCCAGGTCCGAGGTGAAGAAGACCGCGATGATCAGGATGGCGAAGAGGTCGTCGACGACGGCGAGGGTGAGCAGGAAGGCGCGCAGCGCGGACGGCAGCGAGGTGCCGATCACGGCGAGGACGGCGAGCGCGAAGGCGATGTCGGTCGCGGTGGGGACGGCCCAGCCGCCGAGCGAACCGTCGCCGAGGACGTTGACCAGGGTGTAGACGAGGGCGGGCGCGGCCATGCCGCACAGCGCGGCGACGACGGGGAGCGCGGCGGCCCGGGGGTCGCGCAGCTCGCCCGCGACGAGTTCGCGCTTGAGCTCGACGCCGGCGACGAAGAAGAAGACCGCGAGGAGGCCGTCGGCGGCCCAGTGCTCGACGGAGAGGTCGAGGCCGAGGGCGGCGGGGCCGAAGTGGAAGTCCCGTACGGCCTCGTAACTGCCGCTCAGCGGGGTGTTCGCCCAGATCAGGGCGGCGACGGCGGCGAGGAGGAGCAGCATGCCGCCGACGGTCTCGGTGCGCAGGGCGTCGGTGAGGTAGCGGCGCTCGGGCAGGGGGAGCAGGCCGAGGAACTTGCGGTCGGTGGGCGCGGACAAGCGGGAGACCTCCGTCGGGCGGGCAGGGCGAAGCACATGCCGACCAGACTTCCCGGCGCACCTGGGTCTTTCTGTCGCGTTCTTGACGCGACCCACACCATACCCAAGGAGGCGGTGGGGCATCCGGCGAGAAGCAGCCTAGGGAGTTTCTCCCGTTTCGTCCCCTTGGGGCTCTCGGGGGAGGTACGGGCACGCGGGAACGCCCGCCCCGGTCGGTGCTTTCCGGGGCGGGCGTTCCCTTCGTGCCGGCTGCGGCTCAGACCTCCGTACCGGCTGCGGCTCAGTCCTCGCCGGAGGTGGCCGGCAGCTGGGTCTGGATGAGCGACATGACCGAGGAGTCGGTCAGCGTGGTGACGTCGCCCAGCTCCCGGTTCTCCGCGACGTCGCGCAGCAGACGGCGCATGATCTTGCCCGAGCGGGTCTTCGGCAGCTCCGCCACCGGAAGGATCCGCTTCGGCTTGGCGATCGGGCCGAGGGTCGCGCCGACGTGGTTGCGCAGCTCGGCGACGAGGTTGTCGTCCTGGCTGGCCGTGCCGCGCAGGATCACGAAGGCGACGATCGCCTGGCCGGTCGTCTCGTCGGCGGCGCCGACGACGGCCGCCTCGGCGACGGCCGGGTGGGAGACGAGGGCCGACTCGACCTCGGTCGTCGAGATGTTGTGGCCCGAGACGAGCATGACGTCGTCGACCCGGCCGAGCAGCCAGATGTCGCCGTCCTCGTCCTTCTTGGCGCCGTCGCCCGCGAAGTACTTGCCCTCGAAGCGGGACCAGTACGTGTCGACGTAGCGCTGGTCGTCGCCCCAGATGGTGCGGAGCATCGACGGCCACGGCTCGGTGAGGACCAGGTAGCCGCCCCCGCCGTTCGGCACCTCGTTGGCCTCGTCGTCCACGACGGTGGCGGAGATGCCCGGCAGCGGACGCTGGGCGGAGCCCGGCTTGGTCTCGGTGACGCCCGGCAGCGGCGAGATCATCATCGCGCCGGTCTCGGTCTGCCACCAGGTGTCCACGATCGGGGTCCTGCCGGCGCCGATGTGCTCGCGGTACCAGACCCAGGCCTCGGGGTTGATCGGCTCGCCGACCGAGCCGAGGACCCGCAGGCTCGACAGGTCGAACTTCGCGGGGATGTCGTCGCCCCACTTCATGAACGTGCGGATCGCGGTCGGCGCCGTGTAGAGGATGGTGACGCCGTACTTCTGCACGATCTCCCAGAACCGGCCCTGGTGCGGGGTGTCCGGGGTGCCCTCGTACATGACCTGCGTCGCGCCGTTGGCCAGCGGGCCGTAGACGATGTACGAGTGTCCGGTGACCCAGCCGATGTCGGCGGTGCACCAGTAGACGTCGCTCTCCGGCTTGAGGTCGAAGACGGCGTGGTGGGTGTAGGCGGCCTGGGTGAGGTAGCCGCCGGAGGTGTGCAGGATGCCCTTCGGTTTCCCCGTGGTGCCCGAGGTGTAGAGGATGAAGAGCGGGTGCTCGGCCTCGAAGGCCTCCGGGGCGTGCTCGGCGGACTGGCGGGCGACGATGTCGTCCCACCACACGTCGCGGCCCTCGGTGAAGGCGGTGTCCTGGCCCGTGCGGCGGACCACGAGGACGTGCTCGACCTGCGGACACTTGGCGACGGCCTCGTCGATGGCCGGCTTGAGGGCGCTCGGCTTGCCGCGGCGGTAGCCGCCGTCGGCGGTCACGACCAGCTTGGCGTCGGCGTCCTGGATGCGGGAGGCCACGGCGTCGGCCGAGAAGCCGCCGAAGACCACCGAGTGGGCGGCGCCGACGCGGGCGCAGGCCAGCATCGTGACGGCCGCCTCGGGGATCATCGGCAGGTAGACGGCGACCCGGTCGCCCTTGCGGACGCCCAGCTCGGTCAGCGCGTTGGCAGCCCTGGAGACCTCGTCCTTCAGCTCGGCGTAGGTGATCGCGCGGCTGTCGCCCGGCTCGCCCTCGAAGTGGATGGCGACCCGGTCGCCGTGCCCGGCCTCGACGTGCCGGTCGACGCAGTTGTACGCCACGTTCAGCTCGCCGTCCGCGAACCACTTGGCGAACGGCGGGTTCGACCAGTCCAGGGTCTCGGTCGGCTCGGTGGCCCAGGTCAGCCGCTTGGCCTGCTCGGCCCAGAAGCCCAGCCGGTCCGCCTTGGCCTGCTCGTACGCCTCCGCCGTCACATTGGCGTCCGCCGCCAGCTCCGCGGGCGGCGCGAAGCGGCGCTCCTCGCGAAGCAGATTGGCCAGGCTTTCGTTGCTCACGACATCTCCCTTTCCCAGGGCGTCCTCTGTGCGTATGTGTCCCGCGTCATAGCTCATCAGCCAGATGCCCGGGTGACAAGAGCATCCGGGCAATTGGTTTAGACCTGTGGGTGGCGCTATGCGGGGTGGCCCCTTCTTCCCGAGCGGTGGGAGAAGGGGCCACACAGTCTCACGGACGGACGGCCCGGACGGTTCAGGGCGCGTACGCCCCGGGGTGCGTGATCGCGTGCGCTCCGGAGCGCGGGGCCGCGTGCGCTTCGGGACACGGGACCGCGTGCGCTTCGGGACACGGGACCGCGTGCGCTCCGGAGCGCGGGGTCGGGCGGGGGCGCCCGCTCAGGAGGCGTGCGCCGTTTCCAGCCGGGCCGACCGCTCGTCCGCCGGGTCGGCTTCCGGTCCGGCCTTCGGGTCGGCTTCCGGTCCGGGGGCGGGGTCGGCCGCCGGGCCGGTCGGCATGACGCGGGTGAACACCTCGTCGTACGGGTCGTGGGAACCGTGGGAGTCATGGGCGTCGGGGCCGTGCGGTTCGTCCGCGCCGCCGAGCAGGTACGCCTGCGCCTCCCCCACGTGGAAGTACATCCCGTGCAGCGTGAGGCTGCCGTCGGCGAGTCGGCGCGCCACCGACTCGTACGCCCGCAGGTGCTCCAACTGCTGGACGACGTTGGTCAGGCAGAGCTGCTCGACCGCGTCGGCCGGCAGGCGTCCCGCGATCCGGGCCCAGGCGTGCCGTCTGCTCGCCATTCGTTCCAGGCTGGGCCGGCCGTGCCGGAGCCAGCGGCGGAGCGGGGACGGCGGGTCGTCCGGACCGGCGTTCATGAGGGCCTGCATCGCGCCGCATCCGGAGTGGCCGCAGATGGTGATCGACTCGACCCGCAGCACCTCCACCGCGTACTCGATCGCCGCCGCCACCGAGTCGTCCCCGCTCTCCTCGCCGGGGAGCGGGACGAGGTTGCCGACGTTGCGCACGGTGAAGAGGTCACCGGGGCCGCTCGACGTGATCATGCTGGTGACCAGGCGGGAGTCGGCGCAGGTCAGGAAGAGCTGCGAGGGGCGCTGGCCCTCCCGGGCGAGCCGGGCGAGCTCGTCCCGTACGAGCGGGGCGGTGTTCCGCTGGAACTTGCCGATGCCGCTCGCCAGCTTCAGCCCCGGCGCGGGCCGGTCCGCACCCGCCCCGCCGGCTTCGGCGGGCTCGACCGGCGGCTCCCCGCACTGGTGGTTGTGCCAGGGGGTCCAGGGGCGGCAGCAGGAGTGCGGGGCCGCGCCGGGGGAGGGCTCGGCGATCCGGGTGCCGGCGGGGCCGGTCGTCTCGACCTTGCCCCCGTGGGCGAGGTGCCCGGCCGTCCAGTCGCTCAGCGTCTCGTACGCCGCGTGGTCCATGAACGACCCGTCCAGCTCGACCACCACGTCGGAACCCGGCGGCAGTTGGTGCAGGGCCCGGCTCAGCCGGGGCACGGCGAGGAAGGTCAGCTGGCCCCGGACGCGGAGCAGTTGGCGCCCGTCCCGCTCCTCGCGGGTGATCCGGGTGCGGGTGAGCCGGTGCAGGGCGACCGCGACGGCCACGCCGATGCCGAGGGCGACGCCCTCCAGGATGCCGATGAGGACGACTCCGGTCAGCGTCACGGCGTAGACGACGACTTCGCGGTGGCGGGTGATCGTGCGGATGTGGGTGATGCTGACCATCTGGATGCCGACCACCATCACGAGGGCGGCGAGCGCGGGCAGCGGGATCAGGTCGATCACGGGCACGAGCAGCAGGGCCGCGAGCACGATCCACAGGCCGTGCAGCATGGTGGAGGCGCGGCTCACCGCGCCCGCCGTGACGTTGGCGACGCTGCGGACCGCGACCCCGGCGACCGGAAGCCCGCCGAGCGCGCCGGAGACCACGTTCGCCATGCCCTGGCCGGCGAGTTCGCGGTCGAGGGCGGTGCGCGGGATGCCCAGGCCGTGGTCCGGGCGGGCGGCGACGAGCTTGTCGACCGCGACGGCGGAGAGCAGCGACTGCACGCTGGTGACGAGGGTGATCGTGAGCACGCCGGCGGCGATGCCGAGGACGGGGCCCTCGGGCAGTCCGGGCAGGGCGTGGCTGCTCCAGGACGGCAGGTCGACGCGGGGGACGGCGAGTCCGGCGAGCACCGCCACCGCCGTCGCGCCCGCCACCGCGACGAGCGCGGCCGGGGCCTTGCGCAGGAACTTCCCGGCGCGGCCGGGCAGGCGCGGCCAGCAGAGCAGGGCGGCCACGGTGAGCGCGCTGATGGCGAACGCGGCCGGCTGGACGTGCGCCAACTGGGCGGGCAGGCCGAGGGCGTTGTCCACGGCGGAGCTCTGGGGGGTGCCGCCGAGCACGATGTGCAGCTGGGCGAGGGCGATGGTGACGCCGATGCCGCCCAGCATGCCGTGCACGATCGCGGGCGAGACGGCGAGCGCGGAGCGGGCCACGCGCAGCGCGGACAGGCCGATTTGGGCGAGTCCGGCGAGGACGGTGATGGCGCAGGTGGTGCGCCAGCCGTAGAGCCGGATGAGCTCGGCGGTCACGACGGTGAGGCCGGCGGCGGGGCCGCTGACCTGGAGCGGGGAGCCGCCGAAGCGGCCGGCGACGAGGCCGCCGGCGGCGGCGGCGACCAGTCCGGCCTGGAGCGGGGCTCCGGTGGCGAGGGCGATGCCGAGCGAGAGCGGCAGCGCGATCAGGAAGACGGCGATCGACGCGGACACGTCGACGGTGGCGATGCGGAAGCGGCGCGGTCCCCCCGGGGGGCTGTGCGGCCGCTGGACGCGGGGCCGGGTGGTCGTGCGGTCGGGGGTGCAGAGGGTCATGTTCCCGTCTCCTCCGGGGTGGCGCGGTCGCGGCTCGTGCGGAACGGACGTGGGGCTCGCGGCCGTGGGTCACGGCGTGCAGCGGCGGGATGTGCGGCAAGGGTCTCGGCGCGAGACCTTCGAAGAAATCATCAACGCTCAGTAAATGGATCGTAATGGAGAGTAAAGAATCGGGCATTACTTTCCGGGCAAATGGGGCAGTGATTCACCTGTTCCGGTGATCGGAGGGCATTTTTCAGCTTGTCGTTTCATCTCCCCGGCCGTCGCGGTGCGACGTTGACGCCGCCCGTACGGAACCGAGGAGAGGTGGACGGATGACAGCCGCAGGGAGAAGGACCACTGCCCGGAGGAGGGCACTCGCCGCAGGCGCCCTCACCGTCGCCCTGATCACCGGCGTCGCCGGCTGCTCGGGCTCCGACGGCGACGCCACGAAGGGCACGCCGGGCGGCGGCCCGGGCGCCAAGAAGGGACCGGCCGCGGCCCCGCAGACGGTGCCCCGGCTGATCGGCGACGGCTCGACCGCCTTCACCGGCACCCAGCCGAAGCAGCCGGCCTGGCAGCGCCTCAAGCCGGGGGAGACCCCGCCGCAGTTCGTGGTCTTCTCGTGGGACGGGGCGGGCGAGGACAGTCAGAAGCTGTTCTCCCACTTCCGCCAGGTGGGCAAGAAGTACAACGCCACCATGACGTACTTCCTCAGCGGCGTGTACCTGCTGCCCGAGGAGAAGCGACACCTCTACGAACCGCCGCAGCACAGCGCGGGCCGCTCCGACATCGGCTTCAACGACACGGAGGGCATCCGTGCCACCGTCCGCGAACTCCGTGGGGCCTGGCAGGACGGCAACGAGATCGGCACCCACTTCAACGGGCACTTCTGCGGCCCCGACGGCGGCGTCGGCACCTGGTCCGTCGAGGAGTGGAAGAGCGAGATCAAGCAGGCCAAGTCCTTCGTCAAGACCTGGAAGACGAACGCCGGCCTGAGCGCCGAGCAGCCGCTGCCCTTCGACTACGACAAGGAGCTCGTCGGCGCCCGCACCCCCTGCCTGGAGGGCCGGAAGAACTTCGTCCAGGCGGCGGCGCAGATGGGCTTCCGCTACGACACCAGCGGCGTCAACGACCAGATCTGGCCCAAGAAGGACCTGGGCCTCTGGGACCTGTCGATGCAGCTCGTGCCCGTCCCCGGCCGTGCCTTCCAGACGCTGTCCATGGACTACAACTTCCTGGTCAACCAGTCCCCCGGCACCACCCAGGGCGACCCCTCCCAGCACCGTTACTGGGGCGACCAGATGCGGGACGGCCTGGTGCAGGCCTTCGAGCGCTCCTACCGGGGCAACCGCGCGCCGCTGATCATCGGCAACCACTTCGAGTCCTGGAACGGCGGCACGTACATGCGCGCCATCGAGGAGACCATCGCCACCGTCTGTGTGCAGAAGGACGTCAAGTGCGTCTCCTTCCGCCAGCTCGCCGACTGGCTCGACGCCCAGGACCCCGACGTCATCGCCAAGATGCGCACCCTGAAGGTCGGCGAGGCCCCGGCGGCAGGCTGGAAGGCCTTCCTCTCCTCACCGGCTTCACCGGCTTCACCGGCTTCACCGGCTTCACCGGCCTCCCCGGCGAAGCCGGTGGGCGCCGCCGCTCCCGCGGCGGGCTGACCCGGCCCGGAGGCGGTCGCTAGACCGCCAGCGGCTCGCCCAGCACGAAACCGGGGTCGACCTGCGCCGCCAGGTCGGCCCCGGTCTTGGCGTTGCCCCAGCTCTCCGCGTTCCGCAGGTGGAAGTGGACCATCTGCCGCGTGTACCGCTCCCAGTCGCGGTGGGCGTACGAGTCGTCCGCCGCGTCCTGGAGGGCCTGGAGCGACATGCGGTTCTCCGCCTCCAGGAGCTCGAAGCGGGACGGGCGGCCCTTCTCCATCGCGCGGACCCAGTCCGAGTGGCCCACCGCCACGAGCAGGTCCTCCCCGACCTCCTCGCGCAGGAAGTCGAGGTCGTCCGGGCCCTGCACCTTGTTGCCGACGACCTTGAGCGCGACGCCGAAGTCCCGCGCGTACTCCTTGTACTGGCGGTAGACCGAGACCCCCTTGCGGGTCGGCTCCGCCACCAGGAAGGTCATGTCGAAGCGGGTGAAGAGGCCGGAGGCGAAGGAGTCCGAGCCGGCCGTCATGTCCACGACCACGTACTCGTCGGGGCCGTCGACCAGGTGGTTCAGGCAGAGCTCCACCGCGCCGACCTTCGAGTGGTAGCAGGCGACCCCGAGGTCCGACTCGGTGAAGGGGCCGGTCGCCATCAGCCGGACCTCGCCGTCGTCCAGCCGGACCGGACGCGCGCACGCCTCGTACACCGGATTGTCCTCGCGGACCCGCAGCAGCCGGGAGCCCGCTCCGGGCGGCGTCGTCTTGATCATCGTGTCGGCGGAGACGATCCGGGGGTTGGTGCCCCGCAGGTACTCCTTGATGAGCGGCAGGTGCGCACCCATCGCGGGCAGCGCGGCGGCCTCCGCCTCGGACAGGCCGAGCGCGGCGCCCAGGTGCTGGTTGATGTCCGCGTCGACGGCGACGACCGGAGCTTCGTTGGCGGCGAGGTGGCGGATGAAGAGCGAGGACAGCGTGGTCTTGCCGCTGCCGCCCTTCCCGACGAAAGCGATCTTCATGTTCACCTAGGGTAGCGGTACGATCGCTTTTCGTGGTCGGGTTGCGTGAAGAAGACCACTCCATCGTGGGGCGGGGCCGCCGGGCGCGTAGCCTCCCTACCTATGAGTACGCACGCTTCTGACCCCTTGGCCGCGCTCGGCTCCCTGCCGGGCGTCGCCGATGCGGTGGACTCCGTACGCAAGGCCGTCGACCGGGTCTACGGGCACCGCGTGATGCGACGGCGCAGCAACGAGATCTCCTCCGAGGCGGCGCTGCGCGGAGCGCGCGGCTCGGCCGCCCTGTCCGGCGCCGACTGGGCCCTGGAGGAGGTCCGCCGGCGCACCGACTTCGGCGCGGACCCCGAGGCCCGCACGGTCGGCGCCGCCTTGCGCCTGAGCGCCGAGGCCGGGCAGCTCCTCTCCATCTGGCGCCAGTCGCCGCTGCGCGTGCTCGCCCGCCTCCACCTGGTCGCCGCGGGCGACCCGGACGACTCGGTGGGGCGGCCCCGGCTGGACGGCGAGCGGGTCGACGAGCCGCTGATCGAGGGCCCGGTGCCGACGCCCGCGGAGGTCGCCGGACGGCTCGACGGCCTCGCGGAGCTGATCGTCGCGGGCAGCGGGGCCCCGGCGCTCGTGACCGCCGCCGTGGTGCACGGCGAACTGCTCGCGCTGCGCCCCTTCACCTCGTACAACGGGCTGGTCGCGCGGGCGGCCGAGCGGATCGCGCTCGTCGGCAGCGGTCTCGATCCCAAGGGCATCTGTCCGGCCGAAGTCGGTCACGCGGAGCAGGGCCGGGCCGCGTACCTCGCCGCGTTCGAGGGCTATCTGTCGGGTACTCCGGAGGGCGTGGGGGCCTGGATCGCGCACTGCGGGCGCTCGGTCGAGCTGGGGGTCCGGGAGTCGACGGCCGTCTGCGAGGCGCTCCAGCGCGGCGCGGCCTGAGGGTCCGGGGCCCCGTCCCGGAAAGGGTTGCGGCGGTACCCGTACGGGTACCGCCGCTGGCACGTCCGCCCAGTTACCAAGCGTCCTCGATATGTGCCCATCAGGCCGGGAACTTTGCCCGTCGCCTGGTGCGGCTGGCCCGTAATCGACGGGTCGACGTCGCGTGGGTACCTGGCTTTCGTGCTAGGTCCGTGGGGCCTTCATGCTCAACAGGTGATCCTCTCGGATGTCCCAGGTCTCGCGGGCCTGATTCCTTTTTACTCCTCTTGGGGTGGAAGCGAAAGTGCTCGTCCCGCTTCTTGGGGTTTTGCTCAAATTCGGGCAAAGTCGACGGCGGTCCGGGGGGTCGAGAGGGCGGCCTGCCGGCGCCGGGCGGCGTACCAGACCAGCCCGGCTCCGACGGCGGCCGCTCCCACGGCCGCCGCGGCGACGAGCGCGGGCCGGGGCGGCATCCGGAACGCGGGCAGCCGCTGCTTGAGCGGGACCGGCTTGCTGAAGGTGAGGACCGGCCATTCCCGGGCCGCGGCCTCGCGGCGCAGCGCCCGGTCGGGATTGACCGCGTGCGGGTGGCCGACGGCCTCCAGCATGGGGATGTCGGTCGCCGAGTCGCTGTACGCGTAGCAGCGCGAGAGGTCGTAGCCCTCCGACTCCGCCAGCTCCCGGACGGCCTCGGCCTTCGTCGGCCCGTAGGCGTAGTACTCCACCTCCCCGGTGAAGCAGCCGTCCTCGCCGACCACCATCCGGGTGGCGACGACCCGGTCGGCCCCGAGCATCTCGCCGATCGGCTCGACCACCTCGGCGCCGGAGGTCGAGACGATGACGACGTCCCGGCCGGCGGCGTGGTGGGCCTCGATGAGGGAGGCCGCCTCGTCATAGATGATCGGGTCGATCAGGTCGTGAAGGGTCTCGGCGACGAGTTCCTTCACCTGGGCGACGTTCCAGCCTTTGCAGAGCGCGGAAAGGTATTCGCGCATCCGCTCCATCTGGTCGTGGTCGGCCCCGCCCGCCAGGAAGACGAACTGGATGTAGGCCGTCCGCAGGGCGGCACGGCGGCTGATCAGCCCGCCCCGGTAGAAGGACTTGCTGAAGGTCAGCGTCGAGGACTTCGCAATGACCGTCTTGTCCAGGTCGAAGAAGGCGGCTGTGCGCGGCAAGGAGTGGTTTTCCACGAGCCCGAGCATAGGTGCCCGCCATTCGGCGTACGCTGGGGCGCGTGGGTTTGCCTGAGAAGCCTCTCGGGTACACCATGGAAGTCACGGATCGTTCGCGACCGTGCTACCCCGGTCCGGCTCCTCCCCCCCCGAGTCGGCCGGAGAGACGACCCCCGCTCTCCCCCCCGGCGGGGGTCGTCGCATGTCCGGAGCCATTTCGGTCCTGCGTGACATCGCCCGCTCCCTTCTCTTCGCCCCTCGGCCGCGAGCCGGCCATCGGGCTGCCGTGCTCTCGATTACTCACTCAGAGTAACCGACGGGATGCGTTTCGGGCAGTCGCCGGAGGGGTGACGCGGTTATTCACAGGCCCTCCCTTATCCACAGTTTCTCGTCGAGATCCCCACGATTTCCCGGGCGGCCCCACGGTGATTCCTGTCGCGAAGTTCGCGGACGGCAGGAATCACGAGAGGGGTGTGTGCCGTGGAGGCATCCAGGACTTCCGGGGCCGGGAGCACGGATCGGGGCTCGTCGGCGCGGGGCGCCGGAGCGAGCGGGCCCGGGGCGCGGAGGCTCGGAGTGGCGGGACCGAGGGCGCGGGGAGCGGAGGCCCCGGGGCCGGAGGCGCCGGACGTGGACGAGGTGCGGCGGGCCGGACCGCTGATCCTCACCGAGGACCTCGGACTGCTCGACGACCTCCTCCGGCTCTGTGCGGCGGCCGGGGTCGAGCCCGAGGTGCACCACAGGGCGCCCGAGCGGCGGGCGGCCTGGACGGACCCGCCGCTCGTCCTGGTCGGTGACGACGCCGCCGCCCGCTGCCGGGGAGCGGTGCGCCGGCCGGGCATCCTCCTCGTCGGACGAGACCGGGACGATCCAGGGCTGTGGCGCCTCGCCGTGGAGATCGGCGCGGAGGGCGTGCTGCAGCTCCCGGACGCCGAGGGCCTCCTCGTGGACCGCATCGCCGACGCGGCCGAAGGAGCGGGTCGACAGGCCCTGACCGTCGGTGTCGTCGGCGGCCGTGGAGGCGCGGGCGCCTCCACCCTGGCCTGCGGCCTCGCCCTCGCCGCCGCCGGGACCGGACGGCGCACCCTCCTCGTCGACGGCGACCCGCTGGGCGGCGGGCTCGACGTGCTGCTCGGCGGCGAGCGCGAGGAGGGCAGGCGGTGGCCCGACTTCGCCGCGTCGAAGGGCCGGCTCGCGGGAGGCGCCCTGGAGGAGTCCCTGCCTTCGGTGCGGGGGGTCCGGGTGCTCAGCTGGGGCAGGGAGCCCGCGCCGCCGGTGCCGCCCGAAGCCGTGCGGTCCGTGCTCGCCGCCGCGCGTCGCCGGGGCGGGGTCGTCGTGGTCGACCTGCCGCGCGGCACCGATCGGCCGACCGCCGAGGCCCTGGCCCAGCTCGACCTCGGACTGCTCGTCGTGCCCGGGGAGCTGAGGGCCGTCGCGGCGGCCCACCGGACGGCCGCGGTCCTCGGGACGTCCGTGCGCGACCTGCGGGCCGTGGTGCGCGGACCGTACGCGACGGGACTCGACGAGCGGTGGGTCGCCGACGCGCTCCGGCTGCCGCTCGTCGGCGAACTCCCCTACGACCCGGGGATCGTGGCCGACCAGGACGCGGGCCTCCCGCCGGGCGCCGAGCCCCGGGGGCCGCTCGGCCGGTTTTGCGCCGCCTTCTGGGAGCGCGTGCTCACGCCCGGCAGTGCGGCATGACCGGGACCTGGGGCGAAGGCGGCGGAACGGGCCTGCTCGACGCCGTACGGCAGCGACTCGCGGCGAGCGGGGCCGAGCCCACCCCGGCCCGCGTCGCGGCGGCGCTGCGGGCCCAGGGGCGGCTGCTCGGCGACGCGGAGGTACTGGGGGCGGCCGAGGAGCTGCGGTGCGAACTGATCGGCACCGGCCCCCTCGAACCCCTGCTCGCCGACCCGGCGGTCACCGACGTCCTGGTCTCCGCCCCCGACCGGGTGTGGGTGGACCGGGGCACCGGACTCGAACGGGCCCCGGTGTCCTTCCCCGACGCCGCCGCCGTCCGCAGGCTCGCGCAGCGGCTCGCGGCCGTCGCCGGACGCAGGCTCGACGACGCCCGCCCCTGGGTGGACGCCAGGCTCCCCGACGGCACCCGCATGCACGCGGTGCTGCCGCCGGTTGCGGTCGGCTCGACCTGCCTCTCCCTGCGGGTGGTGCGCCCGCGCGCCTTCTCCCTGGAGGAGCTGGCCGCGGCGGGCACGGTGCCGCCCGGCGGCGCCCCCGTCCTGCGGGCCCTGATCGACGCCCGGGTCTCGTACCTCGTCAGCGGCGGCACGGGCACGGGCAAGACCACGCTCCTCGCCTCCCTGCTCGGCCTGGTGGGGGAGCGGGAGCGGATCGTGCTCGCCGAGGACTCGGCGGAGCTGCGGCCCGACCACCCGCACGTGGTGCGCCTGGAGGCGCGGCCCGCCAACCAGGAGGGCGCCGGGCTCGTCACCCTGCGGGACCTGGTCCGGCAGGCGCTGCGGATGCGACCCGACCGGCTGGTGGTCGGCGAGGTGCGCGGCGGTGAAGCGGTGGACCTCCTGGCCGCTTTGAACACGGGCCACGAAGGGGGCTGCGGGACGGTCCACGCCAACACGGCGGCGGACGTACCGGCGCGGCTCGAAGCCCTGGGGACGGCGGCCGGACTCGACCGGGCCGCCCTGCACAGCCAGTTGGGCGCCGGCCTCTCGGTCGTGCTCCACCTCGTGCGGGACCGGGACGGGCGGCGGCGGATCGCCGAGGTCCACGTCCTGGAACGCGACCGGGAGGGTCTGGTCCGGACGGTTCCCGCCCTGCGGTGGGGTGCGTCCGGGTTCGAGCGGGAGCGGGGCTGGGAGCGGCTGAGGACGCTGATCGGAGGAGGAGCGTGGTGACGGCGGAGCCGGAGGCGGTACGGGCCGCGGCGCAGGGCGCGGCGGTGCTCTGCGCGGGACTCGCCCTGCTGTGGTGGGCGGCCGAGCGGCGGCGCGGGACCGGCCGGGCGCGGGCGGTGCTCGCGGGCGGCGGGCCCGAGGCGGCCGGCCGGGGGGCGTGGCCGGTGGCGGTCGCGCACGGGTGGACCCTGCTGCGGGGCAGGCGCGCATGGCTGTGCCTGCCGGTGGCCGGGGCCCTCGCGCTGCTCGGGGAGTCGCCGCTGCCCCTGGTGGCGGGGGCGCTCGGGGTTCCCCTGGTCGAACGGCGGCTGCGGGCCGCCGGGCGGCGCAGAGAGCGGGAGGTGCGGGCCGAGCGGGTCGCGGCCCTGTGCGGGGCGGTCGTCGGAGAGCTGCGGGCCGGCTGGCAGCCCGCGCAGGCACTGGCCTTCGCGGCCCGGGAGACCGGCGCCCTGGGCGGCGAGGAGGCCCGGGTGCTCGCGGCGGCCCGGTTCGGCGGGGACGTGCCGGAGGCCCTGCGGAGGGCGTCCCGGCAGGACGGCGCCGACGGCCTTGCGGGCATGGCGGCCTGCTGGCAGGTGGCCGTCGACGGGGGCGCGGGCCTGGCCGCCGGGCTCGACCGGCTGGAGGCCTCCCTGCGGGGCCATCACGAGCAGCGGGAGCGGTTGCGGGCCGAACTGGCCGGTGCCTGGGCCACGGTGACCGTCCTCGCGCTGCTCCCCGCGGCGGGGCTCGCCCTCGGCGCGGCCCTCGGGGCCGACCCGCTGCGGGTGCTGTTCCACACTCCGGCCGGCCTGGCCTGCCTGGCCGTCGGCGGGGCCCTGGAAACGGCCGGCCTGTGGTGGGCCGCCCGGATCGTACGGGGAGGTGAGCGGGCGTGATGCCGCTGGACGCCCTCCAGACGGGAGCGCTTCTGACGGCGGCGGTGTGTCTGGGCGCGCAGGGCGTCCGCGAGGCGTTGCGCGAGCTGCGGGCGTGCCGGATGCGGAAGCGGACACGGAACCTCCTCGGGACGCCGGTGCCGGCACCGCCCTCCCGGAAAGTCCGGCCCGGGCTGTCCCGGGCGGGCCTCTGGGCGGCCCCGGTCGTCGCGGCCGGGCTCGGCTGGGTGCTTCTCGGCGGACTCGCCGGCCTGGGCGCGGGCGTCCTGGTGGCCTGCGGGGTACGGGGACGGCTTCGCGGGCGCAGGGCCTCGGTCGAGCGGGCCGACGAGGAGGAAGCGGCGTGCCACCTCCCTCTGGCGGCGGACCTGTTGGCGGCCTGCGCCGCCTCGGGCGCCGGTCCCGGGGAGGCGGCGGAGGCGGTGGGCCGGTCGCTGGGCGGCCCGCTCGGAGAGCGCCTGACCCGCACGGCGGCCGAACTGCGCCTCGGCGGCGAACCGGGCGAGGTGTGGCGGAGGTTCGGCGCGATACCGGGCGCCGCGGGGCTCGCCCGCTGCCTGGAGCGGTCCGGTTCCTCGGGAGCGCCCTCGGCGGAGGCCGTGGCCCGGTACGCGACGGCCCTGCGAGCGGCCCGCGCCCGCACGGCGGCGGCCGGGGCGCGCCGGGCCCAGGTCCTGATCAGCGCGCCCGTGGGGCTCTGCTTCCTGCCGGCCTTCCTGGCGGTGGGGGTGGCCCCGGTGGTGATCGGCCTCGCGACGGGCCTGCTGCACGGATGAGAACGACCACGAGAAAACACGCACGACACGCACGACACGCACGACACGCACGACACATGAACGACCACGAGACACGACGGAACGACGGAACGACGGGACGAGGAGAACGACATGGCGGGGACAGCGGCAGTGACGGCGGCGGCAGCGACGGTGGGCACGATCAAGGGGCGGGTCGGCGCGTGGTGGCGGTCGCGGCGGGAGGCGGCGCGCCGCGACGCGGGAATGAGCACGTCCGAGTACGCGGTGGGGACGATCGCGGCGGCGGCGTTCGCTGCGGTGCTCTACAAGGTCGTGACCAGCGGGACGGTCTCGGGAGCGCTGGATTCGATGATCGGGAAGGCGCTCGATGCGTCGTTCTGAGACGCGCCGTTCCGACCGGGGCTTCGCGACCGTGGAGGCGGCGATGGTCCTGCCCGTCCTGGCGCTGTTCACGGTGACCCTGCTCTGGGCGCTGGTCGCGGCAGCCGCGCAGATCCGGTGCGTGGACGCGGCGCGGGCGGGGGCGCGGGCCGCGGCCCGCTCGGAGCCGTTGGCCGCCGCGGAGGCGGCCGCGAGGACCGCGGCGCCCGAGGGGGCCCGGGTGACGGTGACGCGCTCGGGGGAGCTGTGGCGGGTGACGGTGGAGGCGGCGGCCCCCGGTCCCCGGGGCCTGGGTCTCACCCTGCGGGCGGAGGCGGCGGCCCTCGCGGAGGACACCGGATTCCTCGGGGACTCCGGTCCCGGAGACCCACTGTGAGGGCCCGCAGCCGCCCCGGGGGCCGCCGCCCGGGCCTTCGTCTCCCGGCCCGTCACCTCCCGGCCCGTCGTGTCCCCATCCGCCATAGCCCCGGCCGCCGGGGAGACCGGGGTTCGGCGACCGTGTGGACGGCGCTCGCGGCCTGTGCGCTGTGCGTGGTGTTCGGGGCGCTGCTCGCGCTGGGCCAGGCGGTGGTGGCCCGGCACCGGGCCGGCGGGGCCGCCGACCTGGCCGCCCTCGCCGCCGCCGACCGGGCCCTGTGGGGTGAGGCCGAGGCGTGCGCCGCCGCCTCCCGGGTGGCCGGTGCGCAGGGCGCCGAGCTGGTGCGGTGCGCGGTGCGGGGCGAGGTGGCCGAGGTGACCGCACGGGTGGTGCGCGGCCCGTACCGGCCGGAGGTCAGGTCGCGGGCGGGCCCTCCGGGACTCCCGCCGGGCCCGCCTCCGGGGCCGCGGGCCGACCCGCGAGTGCCCCCTCCGGCGCCTCCCGGCCCTCCCGGCCCTCCCGGTCCGCCCGGTCATCCCGGCCCTCCGGGGCCTCGCGGAGGAGTTCCGTGAGGAGGCGGACCGCGCCGCGCTTGTGGAGGGGGTCGTTGCCGTTGCCGCACTTGGGGGACTGGATGCAGGAGGGGCAGCCCGCCTCGCACTCGCAGGAGGCGATGGCCTCCCGGGTCGCCGCCAGCCAGGCACGGGCCGTGTGGAAGGCGCGCTCGGCGAAGCCCGCGCCGCCCGGATGCCCGTCGTACACGAAGACGGTGGGCAGCAGGGTGTCGGGGTGGAGCGGCACGGAGACGCCGCCGATGTCCCAGCGGTCGCAGGTGGCGAAGAGCGGCAGCATGCCGATGGAGGCGTGCTCGGCGGCGTGCAGGGCGCCGCCGAGGATCTCTGGGTTGATCCGGGCGGCGTCGAGCTGGTCCTCGGTGACCGTCCACCAGACGGCGCGGGTGCGCAGGGTGCGGGGCGGCAGGTCGAGCCTGGTCTCGCCGAGCACCTCGCCGGTGACGAGGCGGCGGCGGAGGAAGGAGACGACCTGGTTGGTGACCTCGACGGAGCCGTAGCAGAGGCGGCCGGCTCCCCAGGGGACCTCGGTGTCGGTGGCGAGGACGGAGAGGGAGGTGGTGTCGCGGGCGGTGGTGGAGTACGGCGGGGCGGCCTCCTCCACGAGGGCCACGGAGTCCTTCAGGTCGAGCTCCCTGACCAGGTAGGTGCGGCCCTGGTGGAGGTGGACGGCGCCCTCGTGGACGGAGGTGTGGGAGGCGGCCTCGTCGACCGTGCCGAGGAGGCGGCCGGTGCCCGCCTCCACGATCCGGACGGGACTGCCGCCGCCGCCCCGGATGTCGGTGAGGTCGGCGGCCCGCTCGCGGCGGGTCCAGTACCAGCCGGTGGGGCGGCGGCGCAGCAGGCCGGCCGTCTCCAGCTGGGGGAGGAGGTCGGGGACGGCCGGGCCGAAGAGGGCCAGGTCGGGTTCGGTCAGCGGCAGCTCCGCCGCCGCGGCGCACAGATGGGGGGCGAGGACGTAGGGGTTGTCGGGGTCCAGGACGGTCGACTCGACCGGCTGCTCGAAGATCGCCTCGGGGTGGTGGACCAGGAAGGTGTCCAGCGGGTCGTCCCGGGCGACCATGATCGCGAGGGCGCCCTCGCCCGAGCGGCCGGCGCGGCCCGCCTGCTGCCACAGGGAGGCCCGGGTGCCCGGGTACCCGGCGATCAGGACGGCGTCCAGGCCCGAGACGTCCACGCCCAGCTCCAGGGCGGTCGTGGCGGCCAGGCCCAGGAGTTCCCCGGAGTGCAGGGACCGCTCCAGGGCGCGGCGCTCCTCGGGCAGGTAGCCGCCCCGGTAGGCGGCGACGCGGCGGGCCAGGGCGCGGTCGGTCTCGGCGAGGCGCTCCTGGGCGATCACCGAGATCAGTTCGGCGCCGCGCCGGGACCGCACGAAGGCGACCGAGCGGACGCCCTGCCGGGTCAGGTCGGTCAGCAGGTCCGCGGTCTCGGCGGTGGCCGTGCGGCGCACCGGCGCGCCGCGCTCCCCGTGCAGCTCGGTCAGCGGCGGCTCCCACAGGGCGAAGACCAGTTCGCCGCGCGGGGAGGCGTCGTCGGAGACCTCGGTGACCGGCAGACCGGTGAGGCGGCCGGCGGTCCGGGCGGGGTCGGCGGAGGTGGCGGAGGCGAGGAGGAAGACCGGCTCGGAGCCGTACCGGGCGCAGATCCGGCGCAGGCGCCGCAGCACCTGGGCGACGTGGGAGCCGAAGACGCCCCGGTAGGTGTGGCACTCGTCGATCACGACGTAGCGCAGGGCGCGCAGGAAGGAGGACCACCTGGGGTGGGAGGGGAGCACGCCCCGGTGCAGCATGTCGGGGTTGGTCAGGACGAGGTTCGCGTACTGGCGGACCCACTCGCGTTCCTCGACCGGCGTGTCGCCGTCGTAGAGGGCGGGGCGGATCCGGTTGCCCAGCGGGGCGGCCAGCTCCCGGACGGCGCGCCGCTGGTCGGCGGCGAGGGCCTTGGTGGGGGCGAGGTAGAGGGCGGTGGCCCCGCGCCCGTTGGGGGCCTCGGAACCGTCCAGGAGGGTGGAGAGGACCGGGGCGAGGTAGGCGAGGGACTTGCCCGAGGCGGTGCCGGTGGCGATCACCACGGACTCGCCGTCGAGGGCGTGCTCGGCGGCCTGCGCCTGGTGGGCCCACGGATGCTCGATCCCGGTCTCCTGGATGGCCGCGATCACCTCCGGGCGGATGCGGTGCGGCCAGACCGCATGACGACCCGCCCGGGCGGGCATGTGCTCCGTATGAGTGATGCGCGCGGCCCGGCTCTCGCCCGAGGAGAGCCGGTCCAGGACCATGCCGGGAGAGGGGCGGCTGCCCCTGTCCCCGGCGGGACGACTGGGGCGGTGATTCTTGGCCATCGGCATCGAGTGTGTCACCGCCATGACGGACAATGCTTCCAAGGCGTCGTGCATGGCTGTGGGTAAGTGATTGAATGCCATCGCGGCTGGCGATCCGTTCCTCGGCCCCGTCCGGGAGCCCCGGGAGAACGATCGCCCGATAGCAAGGTGCTGGAGGATCCGTGGACCTGTCCCTGTCGACTCGCAATGTGACCGGCGCTGGTGGTGACCGTACGGTCGTCGAGGTCGGTGGCGAGATTGATGTGTATACCGCGCCCAAGCTGCGCGAGCAGTTGGTCGAGTTGGTGAACGACGGCAGCTACCACCTGGTCGTCGATATGGAGAGCGTGGACTTCCTCGACTCCACCGGCCTCGGTGTGCTCGTCGGCGGCCTGAAGCGCGTCCGAGCCCACGAGGGCTCGCTGCGCCTCGTCTGCAACCAGGAGCGCATTCTCAAGATTTTCCGGATCACGGGCCTTACCAAGGTGTTCCCGATCCACACCTCGGTCGACGAGGCCGTCAACGCCGTCGACTGAGCCCGGGGGGTTCGCATGGCCACCGTTGAACTCCGCTTCAGCGCCCAGCCCGAGCACGTCCGGACGGCCCGCCTGGTGGCGGCCGCGGTGGCGCGCCGGGCGGGGGTGGACGAGGCGGTCCTCGACGAGGTGCGCCTCGCCGTCGGCGAGGCGTGTTCCCGTGCCGTCGGGCTGCACCGCAGCAACGACGTCACGACCCCCATCCGGGTCGTCCTGACCGAGGAGGAGAAGTCCTTCTCCATCGAGGTCGGTGACGAGGTGCCGGGCGCGGGGGTGGCGGCGGCCGATGCCGTCGGGGTCCCCGGCGCGCGCGCCGCGGCCCCGGCCGAGGACTTCGACGACGCCGACGGCGAGGACGAGATGGGCCTCGCGGTGATCCGCGGGCTCGTCGACGACGTCGAGGTGAGCGCCGGTGCGGACGGCGGCACCCTCCGCATGACCTGGCCGGTGAGCCCGGCGGACGTCCTCTCCTGAGACCTTCCGGTCCGGTGGGGCGCGGGAGCGGTAGCGGTTCGGGGAGAGGGCCTGCGTCGTGGGGCCTCTCCCCGTAACTCCTTTCCCTTCTCCTCCGGCCTCGGGGTGGTCTTTTCTCCTGCCTTCGGGGCAGCCGCGCGGGAGGCTGCCGGGTCCCCGTATGTGCCGGTTCGTCTCCCTATGATCCGTCCCCATGGACCGATCCGTCCCCATGGACCCCCCTTCCCTCGCCGCGGCGGTGCTCACGAGTGGGAACCGGACGATCGTGGTCGTCGTCGCCCTCGTCGCCCTCGTCGCCCTGGTCGTCGCGTGGTTCTTCGCCCGCCGGGTGCTCGCGGCCGGCGAGGGGACCGAGCGGATGCGGGAGATCGCCGCCGCCGTGCAGGAAGGGGCCAACGCCTACCTCGCGCGGCAGCTGCGGACCCTCGCCCTCTTCGCCGTCGTCGTGTTCCTCCTGCTGTTCGCGCTGCCCGCCGACACCTGGTCGCAGCGCGCCGGACGGTCCCTGTTCTTCCTGGTCGGGGCGTTGTTCTCGGCGTTCACCGGATACATCGGCATGCGGCTCGCCGTGCGGGCGAACGTACGGGTCGCCGCCGCGGCCAGAGACGCCGCCCCGGCCCCCGGAGAGCCGGAGAAGGACCCGGCCCAGGTCGCCCACCGGGCCATGCGGATCGCCTTCCGCACCGGCGGGGTCGTCGGCATGTGCACCGTCGGCCTCGGGCTGCTCGGCGTCGCCTGCGTCGTCCTCGTGTACGCCGCCGACGCGCCCAAGGTCCTGGAGGGGTTCGGGCTCGGCGCGGCGCTCATCGCCATGTTCATGCGCGTGGGCGGCGGCATCTTCACCAAGGCCGCCGACGTCGGCGCCGACCTGGTCGGCAAGGTCGAGCAGGGCATCCCCGAGGACGACCCGCGCAACGCCGCCACCATCGCCGACAACGTGGGGGACAACGTCGGCGACTGCGCCGGCATGGCGGCCGACCTCTTCGAGTCGTACGCCGTCACCCTCGTCGCCGCGCTCATCCTCGGCAAGGCCGCCTTCGGCGACCACGGCCTCGCCTTCCCCCTGATCGTGCCCGCGATCGGCGTGGTCACCGCCGTGCTCGGCATCCTCGCCGTCTCGCCCCGGCGGACCGACCGCGGCGGCATGAGCGCGATCAACCGCGGCTTCCTCGTCTCGGCGGTCGTCTCCCTCGGACTCGTCGCCGTCGCCGCCTTCACCTATCTGCCGTCCTCCTACGCCGCACTGGAGGGCGTCACCGAGCCGGGCATTCCCGGCCACGACGGCGACCCGCGCGTCCTCGCCCTGGTCGCCGTCGCCCTCGGCATCGTCCTCGCCGCCCTGATCCAGCAGCTCACCGGCTACTTCACCGAGACGGACCGGCGGCCCGTACGGGACATCGGGAAGTCCTCGCTCACCGGCCCCGCGACCGTCGTCCTCGCGGGCGTGGCCCTCGGCATGGAGTCCGCCGTCTACACGGCGCTCCTGATCGGCCTCACCGTGTACGGGGCGTTCCTGCTCGGCGGGGCCTCGATCGTGCTGGCGCTCTTCGCGGTTGCGCTCGCCGGGACGGGCCTGCTCACCACCGTCGGCGTGATCGTCGCCATGGACACCTTCGGCCCGGTCGCGGACAACGCGCAGGGCATCGCGGAGATGTCCGGGGACGTCGAGGGCGCGGGCGCGCGGGTCCTGACCGACCTGGACGCCGTCGGCAACACCACCAAGGCCATCACCAAGGGCATCGCCATCGCCACCGCCGTCCTGGCGGCCGCCGCGCTCTTCGGCTCGTACCGGGACGCCATCGCGACCGCGGTCACCGACGTCGGGGCGGAGGCGGGCGGGCTGACGCTCTCCATGGACATCTCGCAGCCCAACAACCTCTTCGGCCTGATCCTGGGCTCCTCGGTCGTCTTCCTCTTCTCGGGCCTCGCGATCAACGCCGTGTCCCGGTCGGCGGGATCGGTGGTGTACGAGGTGCGGCGGCAGTTCCGCGAGCACCCCGGGATCATGGGCCGCACGGAGAAGCCGGAGTACGGGCGGGTCGTCGACATCTGCACCAAGGACGCGCTGCGCGAACTCGCCACGCCCGGACTGCTCGCCGTGACGGCCCCGATCGCGGTGGGCTTCGCGCTCGGCGTCGGCCCGCTCGGCGCGTACCTCGCCGGGGCGATCGGAACGGGGGCGCTGATGGCGGTCTTCCTCGCCAACTCCGGTGGCGCCTGGGACAACGCGAAGAAGCTGGTCGAGGACGGGAACCACGGCGGCAAGGGCAGCGAGGCGCACGCGGCGACCGTCATCGGGGACACCGTCGGCGACCCCTTCAAGGACACGGCGGGACCGGCGATCAACCCCCTCCTGAAGGTCATGAACCTGGTCGCGCTGCTCATCGCCCCGGCGGTCGTGCGGTTCGGGTACGGGGACGGTGCGAACGCCGGGGTGCGGGCGTCCGTCGCCGTGGCCGCGCTGCTCGTCGTGCTCGTCGCCGTGGTCCTCTCCAAGAGGCGCGCCGTGGAGGTCTCCTGACGTGGCATCGCGATGTCCCCTGACGTGGCATCGCGACGTCCCCTGACGTGGCATCGCGACGTCTCCTGACGTGGCATCCGTCTCATTCACGGAGACGGCGGGGGAGCGTGAGCGGTCTCTCCCTTGGTTCAAAAGGCTTCAATGCGGGATGAATCAGTCGTACGAAAGGTGGAAGTAGCCCGTTCGGCGTGTATGTTCCGGGGCCGAGAGCCTTGGAAGGGACCGATCCGTTGAACAAGAAGCTTGCGGCCGCACTGTCCGGCGGCGCGGTACTGGTGCTCGCGCTGTCGGGTTGCAGCGGCGACGAGGGCAACAAGGTGGACGACTGGGCGAAGACGTTCTGCGACCAGGCCAAGCCCCAGATCCAGAAGCGCGCCGACGCCCACCAGATCATCATCTCGACGGCGGCCGACAGCAAGCCCGCCGAGATCCAGGCCGCGGACTCGAAGGCGTTCCAGGACATCGCCGACGCCGACCGCGCCCTCGCCAAGGCCGTCGAGGGCGCCGGCGCCCCGCCCGTGGACAACGGCGAGAAGATCAAGCAGGACGCGATCAAGGAGCTCAACGAGACCGCGGTGGCCTACGAGGGGCTGAAGAAGCAGGTCGACGCGCTGGACCCGTCGAACCAGCAGAAGTTCGCGGACGGCCTCCAGAACGTCGCCAACGGGCTGACCAAGATCGAGAAGATGGACCAGCAGGCCCTCGCCAAGCTGGAGGACGGCGACCTCGGCAAGGCGATGGCCAAGCAGCCCGGCTGCCAGAAGCCCACCGCCTCGACCCCGCCGAAGTCCTCGGGCTCCGCCTCCCCGGGCGCCGGCTCCACCGCGGACGCGGGCGGCGCCGCCGAGCCCTCCCGGGGCGCGTCCGCGAAGCCGGGCGGGGCGGCTAAGGCCACCAAGAGCGAGGAGTAGGGCGCCCGGCGCTCCTGCTCCGGGGCGGCCGCCCCGATACCGGTGGCGGCCGATGCCGGCGGGTGCCGATGTGGGGGGTCGCCGATGTGGGTGGTCGCCGATGTCGGTGGCCGTCGATACCGGTGGCCGTCGACATCGGTGCCACCGATGTCGGTGGCGGCCGTCACAATGGAGCGGTGAGTACGACCAGCCTGACTTCCCGCCTCCCGGTGCCCGCGCACGCCGCCCGTCTGCGCGAGGCGCTGCTCGCCGCCGACTTCACCGCCGACGGCCTGCTCGACCTGCTCGGCGCCCCCGCCTACGCGGCGCTCGCCCGCAGCGAGACCGTGCCCGCCCTGCGCGCCACCGGCGGCGACGGCCCGCTGGAGACCCTCGTCCGGCTCTTCCTGCTCCAGGAGCCCGTCGAGCACGCGCGGGCCGCCGCCGCGCTCCCGCTGGACGAGGCCGTCGCCGACGGCTGGGTGCTCCGCGAGGACGACACCGTGCGCGCCACCGTCGACGTCCGGCCGTACGGCGGGCCCGACGGCGAGGACTGGTTCATCGTCTCCGACCTGGGCTGCGCCGTCGGCGGTGCGGGCGGCATCGGGAAGGAGGGCCGCCAGGCAGGGGCAGCGGTCGTCCTCGGCGTCGGCGGCGCCTCCACCACCCTCGCCGGCATCACCGTCCGTACGCCGGTCTCCGCCGCGCTCGACCTCGGCACCGGCTCCGGCATCCAGGCCCTGCACGCCGCCCGGCACGCCACCCGGGTCACCGCCACCGACCTCAACCCGCGCGCCCTGGACTTCACCCGGCTCACCCTCGCCCTCTCCGGGGTCCCGGAGGCCGAGCTGGTCACCGGCTCGCTCTTCGAGCCGGTCGGGGACGACACGTACGACCTGATCGTCTCCAACCCGCCGTTCGTGATCTCCCCCGGCGCCGGACTCACCTACCGGGACGGCGGGATGGGCGGCGACGACCTGTGCCGCACGCTCGTGCAGCAGGCGGGCGAGCGGCTCAACGACGGCGGATACGCCCAGTTCCTCGCCAACTGGCAGCACGTGGACGGCGAGGAGTGGCAGGAGCGGCTGCGGTCCTGGGTGCCGCGCGGCTGCGACGCCTGGATCGTGCAGCGGGAGGTCCAGGACGTCACCCAGTACACCGAGCTGTGGCTGCGGGACAGCGGCGACCACCGGGGCGACCCGGCCGCCTACCGGGCCGCGTACGCCCGCTGGCTGGACGAGTTCGAGGCACGCAAGACGCGCGCGGTCGGCTTCGGCTGGATCACGCTCCGGCGGAACGAGGCGGTGGCCTCCGGCGCGGTCGAGCCCTCGATCGTGATCGAGGAGTGGCCGCACCCGGTCGAGCAGCCCCTCGGCCCCACCGTCCTCGCCCACTTCGAGCGCCAGGACTACCTGCGGACCCACGACGACGCGGCCCTCCTCGCCGACCGGTTCGTCCTCGCGCCCGAAGTCGTCCAGGAGCAGGTCGGCCTGCCCGGCGCCGAGGACCCGGAGCACGTCGTGCTCCGGCAGAACCGGGGCATGCGCCGCGCGACCCGGGTCGACCACGTCGGCGCCGGGTTCGCCGGCGTCTGCGACGGCACCCTCAGCGCGGGCCGCATCCTGGACGCCATCGGGCAGCTGATGGGCGAGGACCCGGTCCTGCTGCGCGACCGCACCCCGCAGGCGATCCGGCTCCTCGTCGAGGAGGGCTTCCTGCTGCCCGCGGGGGAGGGAGCCGAGGGGGAGGGCGCTTGATACGGATCGAGCTGGACGAGGCATCGCTCGGGGCGACCAGGATCGCGATCAGCCCGCTGCGCGACGCCTTCTGCGCCATGCACCCGGCGCTGCCGGGACGGCGCCCCTCCCGGCTGTACCAGGAGTGGGTCGTACGGGCGCGCGAGGTGGGGCGGGAGGACGACCGGCTCCGGACGCTGTGGGACCTGCTCGCCGAAGGGCGGCGCGTCGTCTCCGGCTTCCTGCTGCCCGCCCGTTCGGCGCGGTCCAGGTCCACGAGGAGCTGACCGCGCTGCGGGCCACCGACCCCGCGTTCGTCCGCGAGCAGGTGGCCGTCTGCCACCCCGGCATGGCCGACGCGCCTTTCGTACGGCCCTGCCTGGAGGACCCGGAGGCGGCCTGCGCGGCGCTCGCCGACGCGTACGGGCCTACTGGGAGGGCGCGGTCGAACCGTACTGGCCGACCATGCGCCGGCTCGTCGAGGACGAAGTGCTCTTCCGCGCCCGGACGTTCGCGACGGGGGGCGACGCCCTGTCCGCGGGCCTGGAGAGCCGGGCCCGCTGGACGCCGCCCGTGCTCGAACCGACCAAGCACATCGAGGCCGCGTACGCCCCGGGGACCGGCGCCCGGTCCTCGTGCCGCTGGTCTTCGCGGAGGGCTGCCGGCTGTACTCGACGGACGACCCCGAGGTGTGCGCGGTCAGCTTCCGGGCCCGGGGCGCCGCGGCCCTGCGCGAACGGCCCGAGCCCGCCGCCGCCCGGCTCGTGCTCACCGCCGCCGCACTCGTCCTCGGGCTGCCCGTGCCCGCCGGGGCGCTGCCCGGCCTCGCCCTGGTGCTGCTCGTCGCGGCCGGTGCCTGCTCGGCCTTCGGGCTCGCGCTCGGGGCGCTCGGGCTCCGCTTCCGGGACGTGCTCCTGGTGTCGACGAACGTGGCCTCCTCCGGGCTGCTCCTCCTGACCGGCGCCGCCGTGCCCCGGGAGACGCTGCCCGACTGGATGCGGGCGGCCGGCGAACTGCTTCCGCTCACGCACGCGGCGGACGCGGCGCGCGGGCTGACCGCCGGTTCCGGCCCCGACGCCGGCCTGCTCGGCGCGGAGCCGGCGGTGAGCGCGGGCTGGGCGCTGCTCGCGGTCGTCCTCCTCGGCGCCTTCGAGCGGGGCAGCCGACGCCGGGCCACGCTCGACGTGATGGGAGGAACGTGATGTGAGGAAAGGGACGCGAGGGAGGAGACGTGCGGAAAGGGACGCGAGGGAGGAGACGTGAGGAAGGGAAGCGGAGATGAGAAAGAGGGGCGACGTGAGGAAAGTGACGTCCGGAAAGAGAGGTGACATGGGCGACAGGAGAGGGGCAGGTGGGGGAGCGGCAGGACGGAGAAGGAGCGAGGGGGCGGGTCACCACCGGCCGTCCTCGTGAAACCGGCCGGGTGGCCCACGGCGTTCACCCGGAGTTCGCGCCCGCGTCTTCCGGGGGTGCGAACCTCCCCACCGGGAGACGAACACCGCAGGTGAACGGAACGGGGTACGGGCATGGAGAGCGGGCCGGCGATCTTCGCGGGAGCGGCGTTCACGCTGTTCGGAGGCGCGCTGCTGCTGTGGACCACCGTGCGCGCGCTGCACCGCGCACCCGTCGCCCACGGCCTCTCCCCGCGCGCCGCCGTCGCGCTGACGAGCCTCTCCGGCGCCGCCTTCCTCGTCCTCGGCGCCTGGTGCTTCGGGCGCCTCTGACCGCCCCCTCCGGTTCCGCCGCCGCACCCCGGCGCGCACGTTCCGCCCCGCCGGTCCGGGAGTCCGGGCGGCAGGAATGCCAGGACTCGGGTTACCGTTCGAGTGGCCGTTGCGGGCTTTCGCCGTTTGACACGGGGGCGGGTTGTACCGTCACACTCCGCAGCGACGGGAGCGTCACCGTCCGTGCCGCTGCCGTGCGTGGCGGCGCCGTACGTGCCCAGCACGCGCGCCGTACGTGCCCAGAGAGTGCCGAACCGGAGAGAAGAGCGAGAAGTTGTCCCCGACCAGCGAGACCGCACACGGCGGCCGCCGACTCGTCATCGTCGAGTCGCCTGCCAAGGCGAAGACGATCAAGGGCTACCTCGGCCCCGGCTACGTCGTCGAGGCGAGCGTCGGGCACATCCGCGACCTCCCCAGCGGTGCCGCCGAGGTGCCCGAGAAGTACACCGGCGAGGTGCGCCGCCTGGGGGTCGACGTCGAGCACGACTTCCAGCCCGTCTACGTCGTCAACGCCGACAAGAAGGCGCAGGTCAGGAAGCTCAAGGAGCTGCTCGCCGAGTCCGACGAGCTCTACCTCGCCACCGATGAGGACCGCGAGGGCGAGGCCATCGCGTGGCACCTCCAGGAGGTCCTGAAGCCCAAGGTCCCGGTCCACCGGATGGTCTTCCACGAGATCACCAAGGACGCGATCCAGGCCGCCGTCGCCAACCCGCGCGAGCTCAACCAGCGCATGGTCGACGCCCAGGAGACCCGCCGCATCCTCGACCGCCTCTACGGCTACGAGGTCTCGCCGGTCCTGTGGAAGAAGGTCATGCCGAAGCTGTCGGCGGGCCGCGTCCAGTCCGTCGCCACCCGGCTCGTCGTCGAGCGCGAGCGCGAGCGCATCGCCTTCCGCTCCGCCGAGTACTGGGACCTCACCGGCACCTTCTCCACCGGCCGCACGGGTGACGCCTCCGACCCGTCCTCGCTGGTCGCGCGCCTCGCGTCGGTCGACGGGCGGCGCGTCGCGCAGGGCCGCGACTTCGGCCCCGACGGGCAGCTGAAGACCGCGAACGTCCTCCACCTGGACGAGCGGAACGCGCGGACGCTCGCCGCCGCGCTCGCCGACACGGCGTTCTCCGTGCGCTCG
Organism: Streptomyces bikiniensis; assembly: GCA_000716465.1. Lineage (GTDB taxonomy): Bacteria > Actinomycetota > Actinomycetes > Streptomycetales > Streptomycetaceae > Streptomyces > Streptomyces bikiniensis. Next base: position 28,500 of record JNWL01000011.1, on the reverse strand, counting down.
GTCGAGTCGAAGCCGTACCGCCGCTCCCCGTACGCCCCCTTCCGCACCACCACCCTCCAGCAGGAGGCGAGCCGCAAGCTGGGCTTCGGTGCGAAGGCGACCATGCAGGTGGCGCAGAAGCTGTACGAGAACGGCTTCATCACCTACATGCGTACGGACTCCACGACCCTCTCCGACACCGCCGTCTCCGCGGCCCGCGCGCAGGTCACGCACCTGTACGGCGCCGACTACCTGCCGGAGAAGCCCCGCGTCTACGCGGGCAAGGTCAAGAACGCGCAGGAGGCGCACGAGGCGATCCGCCCTTCGGGTGATCGTTTCCGCACCCCGGCGGAGACCGGGCTGACCGGCGACCAGTTCAAGCTGTACGAGCTGATCTGGAAGCGGACCGTCGCCTCCCAGATGAAGGACGCGACCGGGAACTCGGTCACCGTCAGGATCGGCGGCCGGTCCTCCGACGGCCGCGACGCCGAGTTCAGCGCCTCCGGCAAGACGATCACCTTCCACGGCTTCATGAAGGCGTACGTGGAGGGGGCCGACGACCCGAACGCCGAGCTCGACGACCGCGAGCGGCGCCTGCCGCAGGTCGCCGAGGGCGACGCGCTGAGCGCCGAGGAGATCACGGCGGACGGCCACGCGACCAAGCCGCCGGCCCGCTACACCGAGGCCTCCCTGGTCAAGGAGCTGGAAGAGCGCGAGATCGGCCGCCCGTCGACGTACGCCTCGATCATCGGCACCATCCTCGACCGCGGCTACGTCTTCAAGAAGGGCACGGCGCTCGTGCCGTCCTTCCTGAGCTTCGCCGTCGTCAACCTCCTGGAGAAGCACTTCGGGCGGCTCGTCGACTACGACTTCACCGCCCGGATGGAGGACGACCTCGACCGCATCGCGCGCGGCGAGGCCCAGGCCGTGCCGTGGCTGAAGCGCTTCTACTTCGGCGAGACGGGGGGCGGGGCCCCCGGCGAGGGCGGCGCGGCGGACGCCGGCAACGGCGACGGCGATCACCTCGGCGGCCTCAAGGAGCTCGTCACCGACCTCGGCGCCATCGACGCGCGCGAGATCTCCTCCTTCCCCGTCGGCAACGGCATCGTGCTCCGCGTCGGCCGCTACGGCCCGTACGTCGAGCGCGGCGAGAAGGACGCCGAGGGCCACCAGCGCGCCGACGTGCCCGACGACCTCGCGCCCGACGAGCTGACCGTCGAGCTGGCCGAGGAGCTGCTCGCCAAGCCGAGCGGCGACTTCGAGCTGGGCACCGACCCGGTCAGCGGCCACCAGATCGTCGCGAAGGACGGCCGATACGGCCCGTACGTCACCGAGATCCTGCCCGAGGGCACCCCGAAGACCGGCAAGAACGCGGTCAAGCCGCGCACCGCCTCGCTCTTCAAGTCGATGTCCCTGGACACGGTGACCCTGGAGGACGCGCTCAAGCTGATGTCCCTGCCCCGGGTCGTCGGCACGGACGCCGAGGGCGTCGAGATCACCGCGCAGAACGGCCGCTACGGCCCGTACCTGAAGAAGGGCACGGACTCGCGGTCGCTCACCGACGAGGAGCAGCTCTTCACGATCACGCTCGACGAGGCCCTCGCGATCTACGCGCAGCCGAAGCAGCGGGGCCGGGCCGCGGCCAAGCCGCCGCTGAAGGAGCTGGGCACCGACCCGGTCAGCGAGAAGCCCGTGGTCGTCAAGGACGGGCGGTTCGGCCCGTACGTGACGGACGGCGAGACGAACGCGACGCTGCGGACCGGCGACAGCGTGGAGACGATCACGCCCGAGCGCGGCTACGAGCTGCTCGCCGAGAAGCGGGCCAAGGGACCGGCGAAGAAGACCGCCAAGAAGGCCCCGGCGAAGAAGACCGCCGCGAAGAAGGCCACCCCCGCCAAGAAGACGGCGGCGAAGAAGACGGCCGCGAAGAAGACGACGGCGAAGAGGACGACGGCGGCCGCGAAGACCGCGGCGGCGAAGAAGACCGCCGCGGCCGAGGAGACGGCGTCGGCGAAGACGGAGTAGTCCCCCGGGGAGATCCGGGACGACCGCGAGGGGCGGGGGCCGACGGCCTCCGCCCCTTCGCCGTCCCCCTCCCGTCCCCTTCGCCGTCCCTCCTGTCCCCCCTCCCGTCCCCTCCTGTCCCCCTCCCGTCACAGCCTCGTCCGGATGTTCGGGCGGAGGCCGCGGGGAGGAAGGCCGTCCGGATAGGGTGGACGGATGACGCGAGCAGAGCAGCCAGACCGTCTCGGCGATTCCGACGCCGCACTCGTCGCGGATTCACGGGAGCGCGCCGTACGCGCCCTCTTGCGCCACCAGCCGCTGCGCCGGCTGTGGAGCGCCCACCTGCTCGGCAGTACCGGCGACGCCCTCGCCCTCCTCGTCCTCGTCCTCCTCGGCTTCCAGGCGGCCGTGACGGAGGACGCGCTCGGGGGCGGCTACCGGGGGGCCGCGTTCGCCGTGGCCGCCGTCGTCGGCGCGCGCCTGCTCGCCTCCGTCCTCTTCGGGGCCGTCCTCCTCGGACCGCTGATCGTCCTCACCGGGCCCGGCGGGAAGCTCGACCGGCGCTGGACCATGATCGGCGCCGACGGCGTGCGGATCGCGCTCCTCGTCATCGCGCCCCTGTGGATCGACTGGACCCCCGGCAGCGCCCTCTGGTACCTGCTCGGCACCGTCTTCGTCACCGGCGCCGCCGAACGCCTCTGGACGATCAGCCGCGAGGGCGCCGCCCCCGCGCTGCTGCCCGCCCCGCCCCTGGAGGGCGCCGCCGTACGGCCGCTGCCCGACCACCTCGGCGCGTTGCGCCGGCTGTCCCAGCGCACCGGCTTCCTCGCCGTCCCGGCCGCCGCCGTCGTCCTGCTCGTCGCCACCCTGGTCGGCGAGCTGCTCGGCCTCGGGCTCGACTGGTTCTCGCTGCACCAGGCCGCCCTGGCCTCGTACGTCGCCGCCGGCCTCTTCGCCGCCTCCGTCACCGTCCTGTACGCGATGGCGCTGCCCGGCGGGACGCCGTCCCGGCCCCGTTCGCCGCTGGAGGGCCTGCGCCGGCCGTCCGCGAAGAGGGTCGGCAACAAGGCCGGCACGGACAAGGCCGGCACGGACAAGGCCGGCACGGACAAGGCCGGAGCGGAGAAGGCAGGCAACAAGGGCGGTGCGGCGGACAAGGGCGGTGCGTCCGAGAAGGCCGGCGGCAAGGGCGGCCCCACGGAGAAGGCCGGCCGCACCGGCATCCTGTCCCTCCTCGTCCTCGCCTGCGCCACCGTCGCCGGAGCGATCGCCGCGGCCGCGTCCGTCGCCGTGCTCCACGCGGACGACCTGGGCGGCGGCCCCGTCGCGTACGCCCTCCTGATCCTGGCCCTCAGCGGCGCCACCGCCGTCGGCATCCGTACCGCGGGCTCCGTGCTCCCCGTCCTGTCCCGGCGCCGGCTGCTCGCCCTCGCGATCACCGTCACCGGGGTCGCCCTGATCGCCGCGGGCCTGGTCCCGGACACGGCGACCGTCCTCTTCCTCTCCGTCCTCGCCGGATACGCGGCCGGGGTCGCGGCCAACACCGGCCACGTCCTGATCGACCAGGAGACCGAGGAGCCCCGCCGGGCCCGGACCACCGACCACCTCCAGGCCACCGCCCGCTTCGCGATGGGCGTCGGCGCGCTCGCCGCCCCGCTGCTCGCCGCCGCGATCGGGCCGCACCGGCTCGCCTCCGGCAGCTCCGTCCTGGAGCACGGCGGCGCCGCCTTCACGCTCGCCCTCACCGGCGCCCTGCTGCTCCCGGTCGCCGCGCTCGTCCTCGCCAAGACCGACGACCGGGCGGGCGTCCCGCTCCGGCGCGACCTGCGCGACGCGCTGCGCGGTTCCGACCCGGCCCAGGCGCCGTCCCCGACCGGCTTCTTCATCGCCCTGGAGGGCGGCGACGGCGCCGGGAAGTCCACCCAGGTCCAGGCGCTCGCCGACTGGATCCGCGCCAAGGGCCACGAGGTCGTCGTCACCCGTGAGCCCGGCGCCACCCCGATCGGCAAGCGGCTCCGCTCGATCCTCCTCGACGTGTCGTCGGCGGGGCTCTCGAACCGCGCCGAGGCCCTCCTGTACGCGGCCGACCGCGCCGAGCACGTCGACTCCCTGGTCCGGCCGGCCCTGGAGCGGGGCGCGATCGTCCTCTCCGACCGGTACATCGACTCGTCCGTCGCCTACCAGGGCGCGGGCCGCGACCTGTCCCCGACCGAGATCGCCCGCATCTCGCGCTGGGCGACCGACGGCCTCGTCCCGCACCTGACCGTCGTGCTCGACGTCTCCCCGGAGACCGCGCGGGAACGGTTCACCGAGGCGCCCGACCGGCTGGAGTCCGAGCCGCCGGAGTTCCACGCGCGCGTACGGGCCGGTTTCCTGGCCCTCGCCGCCGCCGACCCCAGCCGCTACCTCGTCGTCGACGCCGGCCAGGAGCCGGAGGCCGTCACCACCGTCGTCCGCCACCGGCTCGACCGGATGCTGCCGCTCTCCGAGGCCGAGGTGAAGGCCGCCGAGGAGGCCCGCCGGAAGGCCGAGGAGGAGGTGCGGCGCAGGGCCGAGGAGGAGGCCGCCCGCAAGGCCGAGGAGGAGCGCCTGGAGCGCGAGCGCCAGGCGCAGCTCGCCAAGCTGCGCGCCGAGGAGGAGGAGCGCAAGCGGCGCGAGGAGGAAGAGGCGCGCCGCCTGGAGGCCGAACGGCAGGCGGAGGAGGCCCGGCGGAAGGCCGAGGAGGAGCGGATCGCCGCCGAGCGCGCCGCCGAGGAGGAGCGCAAGCGCCTCGCGGCCGAGAAGAAGGCCCGCGAGGAAGAGGAGGAGCGGCTCCGCAAGGAGGCCGAGGAGGAGGCCCGGCTGCGGGCCGAGGCCGAGGCGCGCCGCCTGGAGAAGCAGCGCAAGGCCGAGGAGGCCCTGCTCCGCGCCGAGGAGGCCCGCCGCGCCGCCGAGGCCGCTGCCGCCGCGAAGGCCGCGGAGGAGGCCGCGGCGAAGGCGGCCGCAGAGAGGCTGGCGGCCGAGGCCGCCGCGAAGGCCGCGGCCGAGCGTGCCGCCGCCGAACGCGCCGCGGCGGAGCAGGCGGCGGCCCAGCGGGCGGCCGAGGCGAAGGAGGCCCGCGAGCGGACCGCCCGCGAGCAGGCGGCCCGGGAGAAGGCCGCGGCGGAGCGGGCGGCGGCCGACGCCGAGGCAGCCGCCGAGCGGGAGGCCCGCGCGAAGGCGGCGGAGGCGGCCGAGCGGGCGGAGCGTAAGAAGGCCGAGGCCGCCGCGCGGGCCGCGGCGGAACGCGCCGCCCGCGCCGCCGAGGTCTCGGCGAACGAGGTCACCGTGCCGACGCCGGTCGTGAAGCCGGACGGGGCGCGCCCCGCCGAGCAGGACGCCCCGACCGTCTCGCCCGACGAGGTCACCGTGGCCACGCCGGTCGTGCGCCTCGACGCGGAGCCCCGGCCGGAGGCGGAGACCGCCGTCCTGCCGCAGGTCCGTGACGAGCGGGATGCGGACGAGACGGCGGTGCTTCCGCAGGTCCGCGAGGAGCGGGACGCGGACGAGACGGCGGTGCTTCCGCAGGTCCGCGAGGAGCGGGGTGCGGACGAGACGGCCGTGCTGCCTCCCGTACGAGGACCCCGGGAAGGCCGGGAGGACCGGGAGGTTCGGGAAGGCCGTGCGGGCCGGGACCCCCGGGCGTCCGGTCGTCCCGCCGCTGCCGCCGACCGGCTGCCGAAGGACTTCTTCCGCGACGAGCGGGCGGGCGGCTCCGGCGGCGCGTCCCGGGAGGAGCCGTACGGGGCGAACGACCGCACCCGGGAGCTGCCCCAGCTCGACGAGAACGGCCGGCCGCGCCATCGCTCCGACTGGGCCGAGGAGACCCCGCTGGACGACCTGCCGACGCTGGCGGACGAGCTGTTCGGCCCGCACGAGGACGAGGACGAGGAGCCCCGGCGCCGCCGCTGACGCCGCTCGACCCCTCTGACCGTCCGACCGCTCCTTTCCGGCCGGGAACCTTCGGGCTCCCGGCCGGAGGGCTTCGCGCGGGGGCTGTCAGAGGACTGCCCCACAATGGAGGGCGTACCTGAGGAGGGGCAGACATGGCCGTATGGGACGACCTGGTCGGACAGAGCCAGGTCGAGGAGCAGCTCGCCGCCGCCGCGCGCGACGCCGACGCGTTCGTGACCGCCCACGAGACGGGCGGGCCCGTTCCCGAGGCCTCGAAGATGACCCACGCCTGGCTCTTCACCGGCCCGCCGGGGGCCGGCCGGGTCGACGCCGCGCGGGCCTTCGCGGCGGCCCTCCAGTGCGTGAGCCCCGACCGCGCGCTCGGCGGGGCGCCGGGCTGCGGCTTCTGCACCGGCTGCCACACGACCCTGATCGGCACCCACGCCGACCTCACCACGGTCTCCGCCGTCGGTACGCAGATCCTCGTCGGCGACATGCGCGACACCGTCCGCAAGTCCTTCACCGCACCTGCGAACGGGCGCTGGCAGGTCATCCTGGTCACCGACGCCGAGCGGCTCAACGAGCGGTCGGGCAACGCCGTCCTGAAGGCCGTGGAGGAGCCCGCCCCCCGCACCGTCTGGCTGCTCTGCGCCCCCTCCCTGGACGACGTGCTGCCCACGATCCGCTCCCGCTGCCGCCACCTGAACCTGCGGACCCCTCCCGTGGAGGCCGTGGCCGACGTGCTCGTACGGCGCGACGGCATCGACCCCGGGATCGCGATGGCCGCCGCCCGCGCCGGGCAGGGACACGTCCACCGGGCCCGCCGGCTCGCCACCGACGAGCGGGCCCGCGCGCGCCGCGCCGTCGTCCTCAAGCTGCCGGCGCGGGTCGCGGACATCGGCGGCTGCTTCAAGGCCGCCCAGGAGCTGGTCGACGCGGCCGCCGAGGACGCGAAGCAGGTCGCGGAGGAGATCGACACCAAGGAGACCGAGGAGCTGAAGGCGGCGCTCGGGGCGGCGCAGGGCGGGCGGATGCCACGCGGCACGGCCGGGATGATGAAGGAGCTGGAGGAGAAGCAGAAGCGGCGCGGCCGCCGGACCCAGCTCGACAGCCTGGGCCTCGCCCTCACCGACCTGACCGGCTTCTACCGGGACGTGCTCGCCCTCCAGCTCCGCTCCCGCACGCCCCTGACGAACGAGGACGTACGGGACTCCCTGGAGGCGATCGCCCGCGCCACCACTCCCGAGCTGACCCTCCGCCGCATCGAGGCCGTCCTCGCCTGCCGCGAGGCCCTCGACCGCAACGTGGCACCGCTGCTCGCGGTGGAGGCGATGGCGATGGCACTGCGGTAGCGGGCGCCGGCGGCGGAGCGGCCGGGGACGGCGGCTCCTGCACGTCCCGGGGGCGGCCCGCACACGTCCCGGGAGTAGCCCGTACATGCCCCGAGGGCGGCCCGCGCACGTCCCGGGAGTGGCCCGTACATGCCCCGGGGGCGGCCCTGCACGTCCCGGGGGCGGACCGTAAACGCCCCGTACACGGTTCGACACGATTGGACACGTTCCGTACCGGTCCGGATACGCTCCGGGGATGGACTCCAGGCGCTTGCTCCGTACGACCGCCGTGGCCCTCGCCTCGGCCGGGCTCATCCTCTCCGGCTGTTCGGGCGGGAGCGACGCCGCCGCGCCCCGCACGACGGCCCAGGGCCAGCCGGCGCCCTCCGCCGCGCCCGAGGCGCTGAAGGAGTTCTACGCCCAGAAGCCGAAGTGGCGCGACTGCGGGGTGGAGGGCTTCCAGTGCGCGACCCTGCGGGCCCCGCTCGACTACGCGAAGCCGGACGGGGAGGAGATCGAGCTGGCGGTCTCCCGGGTGCGGGCCACGGGCCCGGGGAAGCGGATCGGTTCGCTCCTGGTCAACCCCGGCGGGCCCGGCGGCTCCGCCGTCGGCTACCTCCAGGCGTACGCGGGCATCGGCTACCCGGCCCCCGTCCGCGCCCGGTACGACATGGTGGCGGTCGATCCGCGCGGGGTCGCCCGCAGCGAGCCGGTCGAGTGCCTGACGGGCCCGCAGATGGACGCGTACACGCAGGTCGACCAGACCCCCGACGACGCGGCCGAGACCGACGCGCTCGGCGCGGCCTTCAAGGACTTCGCGGCCGGCTGCGCGAAGCGCTCGGAGAAGATCCTGCCGCACGTCTCCACGGTGGAGGCGGCCCGCGACATGGACGTGCTGCGGGCGGTCCTCGGCGACGAGCGGCTCACCTACGTGGGGGCGTCGTACGGCACCTTCCTCGGCGCGACCTACGCGGAGCTGTTCCCCGACCGGGTCGGACGGCTCGTCCTCGACGGGGCGATGGACCCCTCGCTCCCCGCGATCGACCTCAACCGCGACCAGACCGCCGGCTTCGAGACGGCCTTCCGGGCCTTCGCCGCCGACTGCGTCGGCAAGCCGGACTGCCCGCTGGGTACGGAGTCGGTCCCGGCGGCCGGGGAGGCGCTGAAGAGGTTCTTCCGCGAGGTGGACGCCGAGCCGCTGCCCACGGGGGAGAGCCGGAAGCTCGGCGAGTCCCTCGCCACCACGGGCGTGATCGCGGCGATGTACGACGAGGGGGCCTGGCCCCAGCTGCGCGAGGCCCTCGCGCGGGCGATGGACGGCGAGGGCGCGGGCCTCCTGGCCCTCGCGGACAGCTACTACGAGCGCGAGCCCAACGGCGAGTACGCCAACCTCATGGCCGCGAACGCCGCCGTGAACTGCCTCGACCTGCCGGCCGCCTACCGGAGCCCCGCCGACGCGGCGAAGGCCGTCCCGTCCTTCGAGAAGGCCTCCCCGGTCTTCGGCAGGGGCCTCGCCTGGGCGGCCCTCAACTGCACCTACTGGCCCTCCCCGGCCACCGGCCGCCCCCACCGCATCACCGCGGAGGGCGCCGACCCGATCCTGGTCGTCGGCACCACCCGCGACCCGGCGACCCCGTACAAGTGGGCCGAGTCCCTCGCCGCCCAGCTCTCCTCCGGCACCCTCCTGACCTACGAGGGCGACGGCCACACCGCCTACGGCCGCGGCAGCGACTGCGTCGACACGGCGATCAACACCTACCTCCTCGAAGGCACCCCTCCCCGGGACGGAAAGCGCTGCTCGTAGGCCCTCTCCGGGGGTGGTCGGAGCACCCCCGGAAACTGTGTAGACTTGGCGACGCCGCTGCACCCACTATGGGACCGCTCGGCTTGCCGCCTTAGCTCAGTTGGCCAGAGCAACGCACTCGTAATGCGTAGGTCTCGGGTTCGAATCCCGAAGGCGGCTCAGAGAAAGACCAGGTCAGACAATGTCTGACCTGGTCTTTTCTGTTGCCTGAGTATGGGCCGGGCGGCCGCCTGGGGTGGCGCAGGTTTGCTTGCGTGAGCGCTGTGTGAGCGGAGGGGTGGATTAGGGCCCCGGGGAGGGCGTCGCATCGTGGAGGCCACGGCGGAGTCGGCGGCCTGAACGGAATGGCCAACCTGCCCCTCGATGACCTGGCGCACCGCCTCCTATGATCATTTCACCGCGTTGACATGGCCTAGGGGGGAACATGCCGTCACGTTCATCCGCGAGCAGAAGCCAACGTCTCGCCTTCCTCGTACCACTCGCCATGCTGACACTCACCGCATGCACCTCAACGCTTCCCGATATGGCGGGTCGCGAGTTGCAGGCCGCCCAGGACGACGCCCAAGAGGCCGGGTTTAACAACCTCACGTCCGAGGACGCACTCGGTCAGGGGCGAGCACAGGTCTGGGATCGGAACTGGGTGGTCTGCGACCAGGACCCCCGACCGGGGGAGGCGGACCCTGACGAGCTCGTCACTTTCACCGTGGTGAAAACGGACGAGCAGTGCCCTGCCGGCACCCCCGGTTTCAGGATTCGTCCGGGCGACCAGATGCCGGACCTCGTCGGCATGAACCTGTTCGATGCGGGAGAAGTGCTCGTCCTCGTCAACGGAGTCGAAGACGTGGATGCCACAGGCAAGGGGCGCAGCACCCTGGCCCAGTCGCGTGACTGGAAGGTCTGCTCGCACGAGCCGGCAGCAGGAGAAGTGATCGAGCAAGTGATCTCGCAGATCGGTGAGCCGGTGGAAGATCCCGCCGTCACCCTGCACGCCGTGAAGTCGGACGAGAACTGCCCGTAGGCGCGCTTCCAAGAGCAATTCGTGAGCGGTCTAGGGGAAGAGGCACCGTCTCAGACTTGGAGGGCTGGGCATGACGTGGCCCCCTGCGTGACCTCTATCGGCAGTAGGTGACCGCTACGGCTGCCGCAGCAGTTACCAGCGGTCATAGCTGGGCCTTTCCGCTCCCATTCGGGCTTGCTCCGATCGAAAAGTGAAAGTCATGTGCTCCCTGGCACACGCCCCACGCAGGATGGGCTTTGGGGCACAGCGGAGTCGTGCGCAATCGGAGGGGCGGCGTGGCTAAGCTGACAGAGGAAGAGCGTCAGCGGCGGGCGGCTGCAAGGGCAAGGAAGAAGGCGCTTGAGGCCGAGGAGCAAGACCGGCGGGACACTGCGCGACGCGAGCTGTGGGCTCGAGAAGGAACGCGTTTGACCTGGGCGGAGTTCGAGGCCGGCGAGCCCTGCCGAGGCACTCGAAGAGGTCGGTGACCTTGCCCGGGTGGAGCCAGGAGCTGTCCTCCTGGGTGAAGACGAGCCCGGTATTCACCCACGCCGAGCCCCACTCCACGCGGTCGGCTTCCTGCCGCTCGCGGTGCCGCTTCAGGACGTCAACCGTGTCGTCATCCAGGGCCACGACGCGGAAGCCGCTGTCGGTCTTCGGCTCGGACGCCTCAACCTCCCAACCGTCTTGAACGAGCTGGCCGGTCACGGTGAGGGAGTGCCGGTCGAGGTTGGTCTCCGACCACGGCTGCCCGCACGCCTCGCCTCGCCGCAGGCCGCGGAAGGCGATCAGATACCACATCGCGTACAGCCGATCCTCGGCGACAAAGTCGAGGAAGGCAGCGGTCTGCTCCGGCGTCCAGACCATCACGGGGGACGGCTTATCACCGGTCTGCTCCCACTTGGAGACCCGCTCGTCCATTGTCAGCGGAGCCATACGTGCGCCGTCGGATCTGGTGACCTCGCGGGAAGGGGGTTTGGCGTGCGCTGACCCGCCCCTGACACAGGGCCATTGCCGTGGGGGAGCGGCGTAACTCGTCCGTGTCCGGGGCGGGGGTCTAACGGCGGCGCAGGAGCCGGCCTTGGCCGCGGTGTTTGCCTGTTCGCCGCGGGGTGGGTGGTTCGGCGGCTGGGGGCTCGTCCTGCGACGGGGCGCCAGCCGACGTGTCGCCGAGGAGGAGGGACTCCCAGACCAGCTCGTGGAGCGTGCCGATGCACGGACCGCAGGCGTACATCGGCGCCTGGGCACCGGCGACGGTAGCCGGGCCGATCCAGAGAACGCGCGTCCACCTCCGTCCGCAGTAGAGCCAGCAGAAGCCGTCGACCCACGTGTTGGCATCGTCCGTGGTCGCCGGGGCCGGGCGACCGCCGCGGGCGAAGTCGGCGATGCCGGGGATCACCCGGTGTCCCAAGGCGAGTTCCGTGAGCACGTCAGGCTGCCTACTTGGTCGCGATGACGTAGACACTCGCCCACTGCCGTTTCGGGTTGGCCATGCTCGGGTCGAAGGTCCAGGGCTCGACGGTGGCGAAGCCGGCCTCGGTGAACAGCTGGCTGAGCTTCTCGAAGTCGTAGGCCCAGTAGTGGGGGTTGTACGTGGGGTCGTCGTCCTGGTCGCGGAAGACGTAGTTGATCAGGTCGAGGTAGGTGTTGATGTCTTTGCGGCAGTCCCGCTTGGCGTACCAGCGGGCGATCATCTCCTCGGCCTGTTCCGGGCCGGCCGGGTACTGCCCGAGCACGAACGCCGCGTCCGGCACCCCGGTGATGAGACGGCCGCCGGGCATGAGCACGCGGAACGCCTCGCGGGCGTAGGTCTTGGCGGAGCGGGGGTAGTCGATGTGCTCCAGGAAGTGCTCCGAGAAGATCTCCTGGGTGCTCTCGTCGGCGAGCGGCAGACCCTCGCGTACGTCCCACAGGAGGTCGGCCGGCGGGACGATGTCGATGTTGAAGAAGCCGTCGATGCGGTGACCGCCACCGCCGATTTGCACCTTGGCGGGGCCGGGCTGGAGGACGCCGTCGGGCAGGCCGACGAGGCTGGCTCGGTGGTGACGGTGCAGCTCGGCCTCCTTGACGGCCGCCCTGAGCGTGCGGGCGAGACCGTGCGTGGTCGCTGGGGAGGCGAGGGCGCGGTCGAGCTGGTCGAGGAGGGACGCAATCTGGGCGTCGTGCGTGGCCATCGTGTCTCGCTTCCTGGGTCGCCGTTGGTGGGTGGTTCAGGTGCTTCGGGTGCCGAGCTGCTCGATCCGCCACAGCCCCAGACCGTTGCCCGGGTGGTGTCGCCCGTTGTCGGTGAAGTCGGTGTTGAAGTGCTCGATAGGCGGCGGGAGGTGGAAAGGGGCCGCCTGGAGGTTGAGCGGGCGCCAGTGGCCGTCCGTGGTGTCGCGGTTCTCCGCCAGGTCGGCGTAGGTGGTGGCGAGGAGGTAGGTGGAGCCGCTGGCGGCGATGCGGGCGAGGAACGCCAGGACCTCGTGGTGGGTGAGGTGGACCATGCAGTCGCGGGTGAGGACGAGATCCGCGGCCGGGATCTCGTCGCGGCTGAGGTCGGCCTGCTGGAAGGACATCCGCTCGCTGCCGTACCGCTTCTGGTTCAGCTCGACGAGGTCAGGAACGACGTCCAGGCCGACGTACGCGTCCAGCCGGTCGAAGCCGTTGACGTGGCGGATCCAGTTGACGTCTCCGCAGCCGGCATCCGTGATCGTACGGATCGGGTACCGCGCCAGGACGGATGCGAGGGCGCCGCGGACCGCTTCGGTCTGCCGCAGTTCGGATCCGGGCCCGGAGAACGACTCCGGCGATCCCCAGTGGTTGGTGCGGAAGACCTCGGTGAAGATCGTCTCGGCGGTCTGCGCGGGCGCCGGCCAGGTGGGGGTGGGACGTGCGTGCTCGTGGGGCGACATGCCTCTCCACTTCGGCGGGTTGAGGGGGACAGGGGGCGGGCGATCTGCCGTGCGGGCCGACCCTGATCAGCGGCTGTTGTTGCGCATGAGCGTGTACTTGATGTCCACCAGGCGCGGGGCGATGGTCAGCGCGAGTTCCTCGGTGGGGTGGAGTCGCCCGTGGTCGTCCCGCTCGGCCCGCCAGACGCGGTAGTCGAGATCGGGGTACGCGGGGTTGATGCCGATCTCGCCCTTGGGGATCGTGCCGTTGAAGGGCGCGATGATGTCCATGTGGTTCCAGTAGTTCCACGCCTGGAGCGCCTTGTGCTGGTCGTAGTAGAAGTAGAAGTCCGGGTACCGGCCGAAGGTGCGGAGCTCTCGGTGGATGAGGTGGCCGAGGAGCGGTCCGAGCTGGGTGGAGAGGCCGTCGAACTCCCAGCGGGTGCGGTGCCAGGCTTCGGGGACCTGGCCGGGGGTGAAGAGTCGGGCCGCGACGAGGTGGCTGATCCGCTCGGTCAGGTAGGCGCGGGCGTGGCGCGCGTCGAGGCTCGGGTCGATGCGGGCCAGGAGCGTGGACAGGCCGGTGGGCGAGGGCCGGAACCGCGCGAGGTCGAACTTGCCGGCCATGTCCGGGAAGGACGCGAACAGCATGTCCTTGTAGAGCCAGTTGTTGAACTCGCCGTGCTCGGCCCGCTCGCGGGTGTCGTTCGTGGTGGAGTGCAGCATCAGGTACTCGGCCAGGGCCTCGAAGTACACGTAGCCGAGGATCGGTAAGCGCGGGATCGTCTCGTCCAGGAGCCGGAGGAAGTTCTCCGGCGAGACCGTGGCGCCCTGGTGGGCGACGGCAGCCGCCAGGGCGAGGAAGGCCGCGGAGTTCTTGATCCGGCTGACGATCGTCTCGCGCAGCTGGTGGCGTTCGGTCTTGGAGAGCAGGTACTCCAGGCGGCTGTAGATCTGCAGGTGGATCGAGCCGAGACGGAGGTAGTCCACGCCGGCCAGGCCCCGGTACGCCTGCGGCGGGAGGGAGACCTCGAAGATCAGCGGGGTCGGCTCCCGCCTCGGCACCCCGGCCTTCGCCACGAAGGCCGGGGCCTCCTTGGTCAGGATGTACTCACCGAGGTTGTGCATGCGTAAGCCGCGCTCGGAGGCCGTGAGCGGCGCGCAGTAGACGCTGCCGACCAGGCAGCCCCCGGAGGGGTACAGCGCGCCGTGCTCGCTGATCTGCTCCAGGGCGTGCGTGACGTGGAGCAGGTGGAGCTTGTCGCCCGTCCCCAGGGCCCGGAACATCGCGTTGTCCCGCATGAGCCGGCCGTTGGGCGTGTCGGCCAGGCGCTTGTCCCAGGCCGCGGCCTGCGCGGCGAGCGGGTCCTGGCTGTCGGCGGGGCTGGGGATGAGCGTGGTGTCGAAGAAGGAGTGGGCGTCGGCCCACTGCTCGTAGGCGTCGAGGAAGTCCATCAGCCGATCAGCTCCATGATCGCCAGGCTGCTGAGAACGGCTTCCGCGCTGTCAGCCCCGGCCAGCCACGCGGACTCGGACCGGACGACGAGCTCGAAGGCGGTGGTGCGCAGATCGGCGAACGCCTCGGCCCGGACGCGGGCCGGGTCGGGCCACCAGGTGAGCTTGGGCAGGCGGTAGCGGTCCAGGGCGTCGGCGGCCTTGAGGAGGTCGGTGATCGTCCTGGCGCGGGCGTGGTCGGCGTGGTCGTCCGGCGAGAAGTGTTCGTACGGCAGGTCGTGGAGCCGGACCGCCGTGCCGGCGGCGGTGACGCGGCTGGGCGTCGGGGTGAGGCCGAAGCGGTCCCAGACGGTGTCGGCGTTCTCCGTGAGCCAGATGGCGGCGCGGGCGCCGTGGCCGGTGTCGTCCTTGTCGTGGAGCCGGCGGCAGTCGTGCACGGCCGCGGCCAGGATGAGCGTGGCGGTGTCCTCCTCGCCGAGACCGGTGGCCTCGGCGAGGAGGGCGGCCATGGCGGCGGTCCGTACGGCGTGCCGGATGCCGTGGAGCGAGTCGTGGCACCTGGCCTCGGCCAGCCAGTCTGCGGGCAGGGCCGCGCGGGTCACGAGCTGCCGCGAGCTCGGTCGCAGGGTGGGAGGAGGCGGGTTGTCGGGGAGCTCCGGCCGGTTGGCGGCGATCCAGCGGACGGTGGCGGGATCGGTGTACTGGTGGTGCGGAAGCTGCTTGCGCGCGGCCAGCTCGACCAGACTGTCGGCCGGCAGGGTCGTGCTCATCGGGCCCACCCCCTCATGGTGGTCTGCGACAGCGGATGCCTAGCTGGCGGTGGCGGCGGTGGCCGCCTCCTTCTCCTTGCGCTCCTGCTCGGCGGCCTCGAAGGCGGCCGTGAAGTCGGCGAGCTCCTGCTCGGTCATCAGGTGGATGCCGAGCTCGTCGGCGACGCCGCGGATGCGGGCGGTGGCCTCCTCCTGGGCGGTGGCGCCGGCACCCTCCTCGAGGAGGACCTCGAACTCGGCGTGGTGCCCCCACGCCTCGCTCCACTTCACGGCGATCTCGACCCCGCGGAAGCGGAAGTTGTGCCGCTGATTGAACGCCTGGTGCATGGTGCCCTCGAAGCCGAGGGCGTTGAAGATCCGCACGGCGGCCGGCACGTCGTCCCGGGCGATGGCGAACTCCGTCTCGGGGAACGCGGCGCCCTGGCCGATCTTGCTGGCCTTGAGCGTGATCTTCGCCGAGCCGGCGGCCGTGTTGTCGGTGACCTTCAGCAGCTGGTCGGGCAGCACGTAGAAGTAGATGTTCTTGTCGTCGCGGCCGAGGTCCTCGGCCTCCGCCGCGAGGCGGACGAGGAGCTTCTCGTACGTCTCCTCGTCGAACCGGGCGCGCATCTCGATCTCGATGGCCACAGGGGCTCCCTTCCGGAATGAGGCATGGGTGGTCCGCCCGAGCCGTCCCGCACATGGGGGCTGGCTCGGCTGGACGTGATGTGTGGTTGATCAGCGGCCGGCGGGGTGCGGTCCGTCGTCGGGTGCCGCACCGCCGCCGGGGTCGTACGTCAGTCGAAGTCGCCGAAGCGGTCGCGCAGGACGCCCTCGTGCAGGTAGTTCGGCAGGAGGACGCCACCGACGGACACCCTCTTGGTGGCGACGTCGCCCTCGGTGTCGCTGGGGAAGCCGGCGAGCAGGGTCAGGCACTGCCTCGCCCACTCGTGGGACTTGTCCCAGTCGCCGGCGTCGCGGCTCTGGATGGCGAGGGCGAAGGCGGTCTCCGCCGCGGCCCAGCGGTCGGTGGCCAGCTCCTGCTGGAAGACGCTCTCCAGCTCGGCTGCGGAGGCGACGCGGGTCGGGTTGGTCATGGGTCTTCTCTCCTACGTTGGTGCTGGGTGGTGTTCAACGCGTCGGCTTCCGAGAGGTGACCTCGGTGCGGGTCAGTACGTGAAGATCTCCGCGAGGGTGCGGTAGTCGTGGAGCTCGTCCTTGTCGAACCAGAGCGCCACCTCCTGGTCGGCCTCCTCCTTGTTGCCGGAGGCGTGCACGAGGTTCGCCACCGCCTTCCCGGAGGCGGCGCTGGCGCCACGGCTGTAGTGCGAGAAGTCGCCCCGGATGGTGCCGGCGGGGGCCTCGTTCGGGTACGTGCTGCCGACGATCTTCCGTACGGTCGCGACCGCGTCGAAGCCCTCCAGGACGAGCGCGATGACGGGGCCCTGCTGCATGAAGGTCGCGGTGAGGTTGTAGACCTCCGGGCCGAGCCGCTCCTCCAGATCGAAGTAGTGGCGCCGGGTGAACTCGGCGTCCATCTGCTTCATCTTCACGCCGACGATCTTCAGCGCGGCGTCCTCGAACCGGCTGATGATCTTCCCGCCGAAACCGCGGACCAGAGCGTCGGGCTTGAGAAGGACGAGCGTGCGCTCCACGGTGTTTTCCAGATCCTGGGCCATCGATTCCCTTTCAGCTTTCAGGCAGGCCAGATGGCGGGCGCTCAGCGCCTCGCCCGCCCGAGGTTACCGGCGGCGTAACCCCGTTCCGCGCAAGGCAGTTGAGCGATTGAAGGCTTATCGGCCAAGTGGCCGAGACCATCGCCCGATGGGGGTCGGCCGGCCAGTGGTGAGTTCGGGTGTTGCCCCTCGTGCCAGGTCACGTCGCACAGGCATGGGCGGTATCGGCGAAGAGGAGGGTGGGTTCGGCAAGCACGTTGCGCCTGGTCGCGTTCAGGTAGATCTGCTCGACGCTCCCGGCTTGGGCATCGCCAAAGTCGAACCCGATCAAAGCCGCCGCCTGCCGGACGGACGCCTCATCGGGGCCGGCGACCGCGACGAGCCCGGGGAGGTCGGGCCACGCCTCGATCGAGAACGCCGCTTCCCCCAGCCGCCACTCCTCGCGGAAGTGCTCCTGGTAGCGGGTCTCGCGCAGGCCCAGCTTGCGAAGGATCTCCACCGCGGCCGCGCGGTCGGACACCACGGTCTCGACGGCCGTGCTGCCCTGGAGCGCCGAGGAGGCGCAGGACGAACCCAGCGCGAGGCTGACGCGGGTGCCCTGGCCGCAGAGGCGGAGACAGAGACCGGGGTCCAGAACCTCCCCCTCGAAGATCCAGCACGTACGCAGCGCCCAGGGGATCCTTTGGACGGCTCCCACCCGGCCGAGCCTGGTGCGGATGTCGGCGGCGTCGACATCCAGGAACCGGACTTCGTACTCGCGCTTCATGGCCCCCTTCTCCCCTTGTGAGGCCAGCGACCGCTCCTTCGGGCGATCGCTGACTTGCGATCCGTACTCAGACAGATGATGGGGAAGGAGAGGGGGACACCGTCACCGCGTCTGCGGACGCCAGGCAGGACGTCCTGGGACGTTTCACCGTTGCGCGGCGCGCTCCAGCAGATCCAGCACCCGAGAGGTCTCGGACAGGTCCCTCAGGACCACGGAGGCTCCCGCCGCTCGCAACTCTTCTTCGCTGTGGATGCCGGACGCGACCGCGATGATCTGCGAACCGGTCGTGAGCGCGGCTTCGACGTCCCGAGGCGTGTCACCGACGAGCACCACCGGGACGTCCGCTCCAACGCCTCGGAGCCGGCGGGCCCGCTCACGAGCCACTTCCACGAGGTCCGGTCGCAGATCCGCGTCGGCGCCGTACGCGCCCACGGACAGGTCGAGAAGCGTGTCCAGCCCGAAGGCGGAAAGCTTCACCACGGCGTTGGCCGCGATGTTCCCCGTCAGAACGGACGAGATCCAGCCATGCCGACCAGCCGCTGCCGCGAGTGCCTCACGCACCCCAGGCAGGGCGCTCCCACGACGGCGCAGATCCTCCTCGCGCCCTTCCCCGGCCTTGGCGAGAGCCGCTTCCACGACGGTCCAGTCCGGCACGGGGACACCGTGCCGGACAAGCAGCTCCCGCATGATCAGACGATCCGTACGGCCCTCCGTCCGCGCCGGCCCGTCCGGATCCCGCCCCGCGAGGAGGGAGAACGCGCTCGCGTAGATCTCCTTGCTCACCCCGGCGTTCTCGATGAGCGTGTGGTCGATGTCCCACAGAACAATGAGCTGCATGGCGCCAGCGTAAGGAGACGGCCGAGAGCGGCCCGGTGAAGACGTCCCAATACGTCCTTGCCCCGCCTCCCCAGCCCGCGCTTGCATGACCAGCGTGAACGAGCGACTGCATTCCGTACTCGCCCAGCGGGGCGTCTCGATCGAGTCGCTCGCCGAGATCTGCGAAGTGGATCCCAAGACCGTAGGTCGCTGGCTCGGCGGGCGCGTTCCCCACCGGCGCCATCGATTCGCCGCGGCCCAGCACCTGCGCGTCGAGGAGTCCTTCCTCTGGCCCCCGCAGCAGTCCCGAACGACGCGGACAGCGCCGACTTCCGACGGTGAACTCGTCGGCACCTACGCGAACCGGGCGAGCGTGCCCCGGGAGATGTGGATCTCGCTGCTTCGAGGAGCGCAGAAGGAGATCAGCGTTCTCGTCTTCTCGGGCACCTTCTTCGCCCAGTCCAACCCCGATGTGGCCCGGATGCTCGCCGAGCGCGCGCAGGCCGGCGTCCGCGTACGTCTGTGCTTCGGCGACCCCACCGGCGGGGCGGTCGCTGTCCGGGGCCGGGAGGAAGGCATCGGCGACACGCTCGCGGCGAAGATCCGCGCCTCGCTGACCTACTACCGTCCTCTCCTGGGGAAGCCGGGGTGCGAGGTACGACTGCACGACACCACCCTGTACACCTCGCTCTTCCTCTACGACGAGAACTTGCTGGTCAACCCACACGTGTGGGGACGCCCCGCAAGCGCCAACCCGCTGCTCCACCTCAGACAGGGCACCGAAGGCGGCTGGTTCGACAACTACGCTCAGAGCTTCGACGCCGTCTGGGCCGGCGCACGGCCCTGGACACCCGACCAGGAGGGGACCGCCGCACATGGGCAGGACTGAGTACTACAACGACCCGGACGCCCCCAAGGCCAACACCCTCATCCCCGCCAGCAACCTGCTGGTCGTCGACGGCAGCGGCGCCATCCTGCTCCAGCGCCGCCGTGACACCGGCCAGTGGGCGCTGCCCGGAGGCGCCCAGGACATCGGCGAGACCGCCGCCGAGTGCGCGGTGCGCGAGTGCCTGGAGGAGACGGGGATCGTCGCCGAGATCACCGGCTTTCTCGGCGTCTACACCAACCCGAACCACATCGTGGCGTACACCGACGGCGAGATCCGCCAGCAGTACGAGAACACCTACATCGGCCGCCCCGTCGGCGGCGAGCCCACGATCAACGACGAGGCCGACGGCGTCCGCTTCGTCCAGCCGGCCGACCTCGACCAGTACGACATCCACGCAAGCATGCGCCAGCAGATCGGCGACTACCTCGCCGGCACCTACCCCTACCTCGGCTGAGCCGCCAGCGCCGCCTCCACCCGCCCCACGGCGGCGAAGATCTCCGGCGCCGCCCGACGGATGAACCGCCCGACCACGCTGTCTTCCCCGTAGCGGCCAAGGATCTCCGCGACCCGCTCCTCGGCGGTGGTCCGGCCGCCGTCGGGCGTGGTCGTCATGTCGCAGTACACGAGCGCGTCCACCAGCAGCGGCTCCTCCAGCAACGGAAACTCGCTCGCGAGCTCCTCCCGCAGCCCCCGCTCCTCGGCCTCCAGGAGCGCGAACGAGTGGTTCGCCACCAGCCGCGTCAGCCGCTCGTCAGCCCCGTGCTCATCGCGGAGGAACCGGGCGCCGTCTAGCGGATGGAACCCGGTCGTGGCCAGGCGCGGCGCGTACCCGACGTCATGCAGCGTGGCGGCAGCGACGAGGAGGCTACCGTCTTGCCTGATCACCTGGCTTACCTCGATCGCGCGTTCGGCTACTCCCCGTGTATGTGTCCACCGCCGTGGAAGCGTTTTGCCGAGTTCCGTCTCCGCGACCGCAGCCGCCCACTCCTCGATGAGGTCACTCATGCGGGGTCTCTGCCCAGGCAGTTTCCCCTGCACGCCTTCGACCGCTAACTCTGCGCTCGGTCGGCTAGGGCCGCTGCTACAGCCAGTAGATCCTGGGGTCCGATCTGCTGAGCCGGGGAGGTGTGAGGGACGTCCGACTGTCGTAACTCCGGGTGATGATGCGGTTAGTACCAGAAGCCCCACCTGGGTAAAAGGCCACGTACTTCGCTACTGACAGCCCGACCCTTTAGGCTGCCCATGTGGTTCGACAGGTAGACACGACGCAGAGCACGAGGCCCGAGATGCAAGCGCAGGATGAGACCGTCGCCGGCGGTGATCGGGTCCAGGTCTACTGCGGCGATGCCTACGACCTCATGGCGTCCCTGGAGCCTGAGTCGATCGACTTGCTGATCACTTCCCCGCCCTACTGGGGCCTCCGTAGTTACGGGCAAGACCACAACGAGGACATCCTCAAGCAGTGGCTTGCCGAGGACTCAGACCGGGTCCAGACCGACGTCCCGCCCTATGAGTGGTACCGGGATCACGGCGGTGTACTTGGGCTGGAGCCCCTGCCTGAGTGGTACATCAGCCACCTTGTGGAGATCCTGCAGCGTGCTGCCCCAGCCCTTAAGCCCGGCGGAAGCATGTGGATCAATATCGGAGATACCTACTTCGCGCGTTGGTCGAGCATTCGTCATGACGGTCGGCAAGGGCTGGGTGACAACCCAAGGTCGCGGCGCCGAACTCCAATGGGCGGGTTCCGGCAAGAAAAGCAACTGCTGCTTATCCCGAGCCGTTTCGCCATTGCTATGCAGGACCTTCGATGGATCCTTCGCAACGATCTTATTTGGCATAAGCCTAACGTTCCTCCGCGCCCCGAGAAAGATCGCCTCCGACTCTCGCATGAGCATTTCTTCCACTTCGTGAAGCGCCCCAAGGAAGGGCGGGCGAAGTATTTCTACGACATCGATCAGGTCGAGCGGGGAGCTCGGGACGTCGTCTATTACGACTTCGAAGAGATCGAGCCTGTTGATGGAGATGAGACGGAGATCTCCTACTACGACTATCAGGAAGTCGAAGACGGGGCGCATGACGTGGTTAAGACGCACGTCCGGTCGGGCTCCGATGGCCACTCGGCTACCTTCCCTATCGATTTGATCACGCCGCGCATCCTGAGTTCCTGCCCTCCGGGTGGGACTGTTCTCGACCCCTTCTGTGGAACGGGGCGGTCCCTTTCTGTGGCGGCGTCTAATGGGCGTAATGCAATCGGTTTTGAACTCCACAAGCCTTTTCATGAGGCGGCTACGAAGAATGCCAGCGAAGCGGCGGGACAGCTGTCCTTCGATCTGGGTGATGATCTAAAGGAGATGGGGACCTAATTTGTCCGGGGGCGGTACGAAGGTGAAGAAGGAACCAGGGAACTTCATCGCCGAATGGTTCGGGCACCGGGTTTACCCGGTGGTTGCTGAAACACCCGCGAGTCTCCAGGATCAGGCAGCCGAGCGCTGTCCCTTCCTGACGGAAGTCACCGGGAAACAGACGAAGTGCGTCAAGCGCGCTAACTCTGCAGGGGTTTGCACCATCAGCAGCACCAGTAACGGCAGTCGACAAGACTGGCTGGCCTGCCCCTTCAGGGCCCTGGATCGCGACATGTTGAACGATGCTGCTCACCGCCTGTTCGGTCACGCTCAGGGCGATGACGTTAGTATCGTTGCAGTCCCCGTACTCGAAGATAAGGCCGCCACAGAGGAAGTGCGAAAGAGGGTTGCTGATGGTAAGCCCACTATCGTCTACTTTCAGAATAAGCTAGGCGGGGAGATTTCTATTAGTCCGACTGATCGCTCTCCGGAGTTCTCGTTCGATGCCACCATGATCGAGCTTCTTTCGGACGGCTCAGGTGCGCTCGCGGTGGGGCGTTACGGGGTATTCGAAATCCAGACCATGGATTTTCATGGCACATATCAAAAGGCCGTAGCGAACCTCCGGAATGCCAGTCATATGCATGCTGGCGAGTTCGGAAAGGCGATCGCCTCGCATCCGCAGTGGCTTTGCGAAAAGGTTGAGGGGCCGAACATTGCCAACGCCTTTAAGCGGACCTTCTATCAGATGATGTTCAAGTTTCAAATTGGTGCTCACGGTACTTCCGCGGGTTGTATTCTCGCTATCCCCCGGGCTGTGTGGGATAGCTGGCAGAGACATCTGGGGCGTCCCGATCTGGTCGAATACGGCGACGGAACGTGGCGGCTCGTACAGGAAGGTAATGAGCCTGTCGAGAATCCTCCGGCATGGATCTATGTGTTCGATGTGGAAGAGTCGGCAACGGACACGCCTAATTCTCTTGCCCTCTGGCGCGTGATTGGCACCGATGCAGCCACGCTGAGCCACTACACGCTCGACGTCGCGCCGGAAGCAGCTCTGGAGGCTGGAGGTTCGGTCGACCGCCTGCGTAGCCAGATAACGCTGCGCCTCTCCAAGTACTTGCCTGAGCTCGCGCCCACTAAGGCTCGTATCAAGAAGGCTGCGGCAGGTGCTGGGCAGATGACGCTTTGATTTTCTCGGGGGTGAGGCGGCGCTACTGGTGTCCTGGTCGACGAACAGCTATCGCCTCACTCCGTACGCCGCCTTCGACCGTCCTGCGCGTGAGCGCTCCGTGAGCGGACTGGGTGGCACTAGGGTGGACCCGGCGTCATGGTGATCACGGTCGGACGCCTCTGATCTGGGGAAACGGGATTCCGTGGCATCGTCCGGCACCGGCCGGGATGATCTTGCGGGCCCTCGTAATGCGTAGGTCTCGGGTTCGAATCCCGAAGGCGGCTCGCTTGGAACCCCAGGTCGGAACCAATCCGACCTGGGGTTTCGTGGTTTTCGGGGTGTTCGGGGCGGGGTCGGGGCGTCGTGCTTGTCGCGCAGGGGTGCCGGGGCGCGTGTCCGTGGAAGTCGGCACTGCGGCGGGGGCGGTCGAATTCCCGGTCCGGCTCGGGGCGGCTCCGCATGTCCGTGCCGCTTCGCCGTCCTGTGCGGCGCGCCCTTGCCCGTGGCATTGGTCTAGTCCAAACTGATCATTGACGAAGCCTCTGCAGAGTCGGCCGTGCACGGCCCGCCAGGCCGCCGCCGGTCATGATCGACAGGACGCGGTCATCGATGAGGGGGATGCCATGTCGGAGCGGGCGTCGGCCACGGGGGTTCCCGGGGGTGATCCGGACGACGGGCCGGGGTCTTTCGGCGCGCGGCTCCGGGCGTTCCGCAGGCGGGCCGGGCTGAGTCAGGAGACGGCCGCCTCGCGGGCCGGAATCAGCACCAGGGCGCTGCGCGACATCGAACGCGGGCGGGTCCGGCGGCCCCAGGCGCGGACCCTCCGGCGGCTCGCCGAGGCGCTGGAGCTGAGCGGCGGCGAGCTGGCGGAGCTGCTGGCCGCCGACCGCGCCGCGCCGTCGCCGCGCGGTGCCGGACGGCCCCGGCTGCTCATCCTCGGCCCCCTCTCCCTCCAGCGCGGCCGCGCCCCCGTTCCCCTCACCAGTCCGATGCTGCGCCGTCTGCTCGGACTGCTCGCGCTCAAGCACCCCGAGCCCGCCACCCAGCGGGAGATCACCGACGTCCTCTGGCCGTCCGGGCCGCCCAGTTCCCACCAGAGCCTCGTGCACACCTACGTCAGCCAGGTGCGGCGGCTCCTCGAACAGGACGGTCCGTCGCCCGGCGTCGTCCGGACCCCCGTCGGCTACCTCCTCGAAGCCCCTCGCCACCAGACCGACCTCGGCCACTTCGACGAACTCCTCGACCACGCGGAGCGGTTGCTCCGCGCCCCCGACCCCGTCTCCGCGTACGCGTCGCTGACGCAGGCCCTGCGGTGGTGGCGCGGCCCCGTGCTCGCGGACGCCGACCCCGTCCTGCGCCAGCACCCCGCCGCGGTGGTCGCCAACGAGCGGCGCGTCAAGGCCGTGCTCCTCCACGCCGACACCGCGCTGCTGCTGCGCCGGCCCGAGGAGGCCGTCCCGGTGCTGTGGGACCTGGTGAACGCCGAGCCGCTGCACGAAGGCCTGCACGCCCGGCTGATCCTCGCCCTCGCCAGCTGCGGCGAACAGGCCGCCGCGCTCAACGTGTTCAACCGGCTGCGCGACCGGCTCGACGAGGAGCTGGGCATCGCGCCCAGCGCGGAGGTCCGCGACGCCCACCTGCGGGTGCTGCGCCAGCAACTCCCCTCCGCGCGCCGCCCCGACCACCCCGCGCCACCCCGACGTGCCCCTTCCGCCGGGCCGTTCCCGGCCCAGCTGCCCGCCACCGCCGGCTCCTACGTCGGGCGGCGGCGGCAGATGCGGGAGCTCGACGCCCTCGTCTCGCCCGACCCGGCGGCCCGCGCCCACGTGGTCGCGGTGGTCGGCGCGCCCGGCGTCGGCAAGACCGCCCTCGCCAAGCACTGGGCGCACGCCCGGCGCGAGCACTTCGAGGACGGGCAGCTCTTCGTCGACCTGCGCGGCCACTCCCCGCTCCCGACCCTGCGCCCCGGCGACGTCCTCGCGCAGTTCCTCCGCGCCCTGGGCGCCCCGCCCGGCCGGCTGCCCGCCGACGAGGACGAGGCCGCCGCCCTGTACCGCACGCTGCTCGCCGACCGGCAGATGCTCATCGTCCTCGACAACGCGCGCGACGCCGAGCAGGTCAGACCCCTCATCCCCGGCGCCCGGGGCTGCGCCGTGGTCATCACCAGCCGCAGCCGGCTCGCCGGCCTCGTCGCCAGCGACGGCGCCCGCCAGCTCGTCCTCGACGTCCTCGACCCCGACGAGGGCCGCCGGCTGCTCGCCGCCACCGTCGGCGAGAGCCGGGTCGCGGCCGAGGAGGAGGCCGCCCGCAGGCTCGTGCGGGTCTGCGGCGGCCTGCCCCTCGCCATCCGGATCGCCGGGGCCAACCTGCTGGCCCGGGACGCCCGCATCGCCGACCACTGCGCCGCCTTATCCGGCGACGACGTGCTCAGCCGGCTGCGCGTGGAAGGCGACCGGCGCTCGACCGTACGGGCCGCCTTCGACCTCTCGTACCGCGCGCTCCCCGCCGCCGGCCGGCGGATGTTCCGGCTGCTCGGCCTGATGCCGGGGCCCGACCTCACCGTGGACGGTGCCGCGGCCCTCGCGGACACCACCTCGGCCGAGGCCGCCGGACTCCTCGCCGTCCTGACCGACGCCCACCTGGTACGGGAACGGGCGGGCGGCCGGTTCGGGCTCCACGACCTGCTGCGCACCTACGCCCGCGAGCTGGCCGGCCGCGAGGAGGCGCACGCCGCCCGGCAGCGGCTCTTCGACTGGTACCTCTACCACGCCGACGCGGCGGCCCGGCTGCTCCACCCGGCGGAGACGGCTCCGGCCGCCGGGACGCCCGCCCCTTCGGCCGCGCTCGTCTTCTCCGACCACGGCGAGGCCTCGGAGTGGCTGGACGGAGAGCGGGAGAACCTGGCCGGTGCCGTCCTCCAGGCCGCCGGGACCGGCTTCACCTCCGTCGCCTGGCGGCTCGCCGAGAGCCTGCACCCCTACCTCTCGACCGGGCTGTACACGGGCGACTGCCTCAAGGTCGCGACCGCCGGCCTGTTCGCCGCCGTCGCCGACGACGAACCGCGCGCCCAGGCCGCCGCCCAGCTGCGGCGCGCCGAATGCCACCGGGCCCTGGCCGACGACGCGCAGGCCCTGGAACTGTTCGGCAGCGCCCTCGAACTCGCGCGGCGGGCCGACTGGACCGAGGGGCAGGACCTCGCCCTGCGCCGCATCGGCGCCGCCCGGCGGGAGGACGGTGCCGCGCACCGGGAGGGCGGTGCCGCCCGGCGGGAGGACGGTGCCCCGTGCCCGGCCTGCGAGCATTCCCTCTCCGGCCGGGCCGCCGAGTATCCGGGTCGTTGAGTGCCTGAGTGCCTGAGTGCCTGAGTGCCTGAGTGCCTGAGTGCCTGAGTACCTGCGTGGTTGCGCGGCTGTGGGGAGCTTCGTGCGTCCTCGTCCCGCCCTGTGGGAAACCGGCGCAAGGAGGGTGGCCCGGCGGTCGAACGCCCTTTTGTTGCGGGGAGTTGAACGGGCGGAAGGACAAGTGCTCCGGCAGTTGCCCCGGTTCTGCCGGTTGCCACCGGCATACCACCGTCCGCCGCCGGAACCACAGGTCGACACCGGTGCGCCGGGGCGCGAGCCGTCCTCCGGAGGCTTCCGGTCCTCTGGTCCGCCTGTAGGGGCCCGCCCAGTCCGGGGCCATACGGTGGCCGCACCGCAGAACCGCTGCCCGAAGCGTCTCCGGGGGCCGTCCCAGCAGACGGCCTCCCGTTCTTCCCGTTCTCCCCGTCCTTCCCCCCTGTCGACAACATCCGTGCGATCAGAACGAGGTGACGATGGAAACCGCGACACAGATCCCACGCCAGGAAGCCCGCCGGGCCGCCGAAGTGGACGAGTTCGTGGTCACGTTCTACGAGCGCGTCGTCGGACGTGCCGACTTCTGCCCGTACGGGACCGCCGAGGAGCTGGGCGTCCCGCACCGGCGGGCCGAGCAGGCGGTCCGGGTGCTGCGCGAACTGCGCCTGGTCAAGCCGGCCGGGGGCGGCACGGGCCGGCTGGTCGCGGTCAGCCCGGAGGCCGCCCAGATGGAGCTCCTCGTCCCCCTGGAGCGGGAGATCCTCGACGGGCGCCGCCGCCTCGCCGGGTTCAAGGGGCAGCTCAGCTCCTTCGTGGCGGCCTTCGAGAAGCAGTCCAGGACCCGCGCCGAGTCGGTGGTGATCACCGGCGACCGCGAGGAGATCGAACTGCGCCTCCTCGAAGCCGCCCAGGCCTGCACCACCGAGGTCCTGGTCATGCAGCCCTGCGTGGCCCGCGAGACCCCCGAACTGCGCCTCGCCCGCCCCCTCGTCCTCGACGCGCTGCGGCGCGGCGCGCAGGGCCGCATCCTCTACCCCCACACCGCCCGCGGCGACTCCGGCACCCGCGCCCACCTCGGCGAACTCCTGCCCGTCGGCGGGCGGGTGCGCACCACCAAGGAGGTGCGCGACCGCTTCCTGGTCTTCGACCGGAAGACGGCCTTCATCCCGGCCGGCGAGGGCGACGCCATCGCCGTCGTCTACGACGGCGCGGTCGCCTCCTTCCTCGCCGGGCTGCACGCCCGGGTCTGGGAGTCCGCCTTCGACTTCGACTCCGGGGCGTCCGGGTACGCCGGGACGATGGGGGACCTGAAGGCGACCCTGCTCGACCTGCTCGCCTCCGGCGCCAAGGACGAGGCCATCGCGCGCCGGGTCGGCATGTCCGAGCGGACCCTGCGCCGCCACGTGGCCGCGATCATGCAGGAGCTGTCGGCCGGCAGCCGCTTCCAGGCCGGTGTCCTCGCCGCCCGCGCCGGGCTGGTCGACCTGTCCCTGGAGAGCGCCGCGTGAGCCGCTTCGACCACATCGACCTGATCCCGGGGAGTGCCGCGTGAGCCGCTACGACCACATCGACCTGATCCCGGGGAGTGCCGCGTGAGCCGCTACGACCACATCGACCTGATCCCGGGGAGCGCCGCGTGAGCCGCTACGACCACATCGCGTACACCCCGTCCGTACGCAAGGCGCAGGAGGAGATGGGCAGTGCCGCGGCGGCCGGGCGCCGCCTGCGGGAGCCGGACGCGGGGCCCGAACCGCTCACCGGCGACGCGGCCGACTTCATCCGGGGCCTCGACGGCTTCCTGTTCTCCAGCGTGAGCGAGAGCGGCTGGCCGTACATCCAGTTCCGGGGCGGCCCGCCGGGGTTCGTCCACGTCCTGGACGCGCACACCCTCGCCTACCTGGACGTCCGGGGCAACCGGCAGTACATCACCACCGGCAACGTCCGCGGCGACGACCGGGTCGCGCTCTTCTTCATCGACCACGCCCGCCGGACCCGCCTCAAGCTCTTCGGCCGCGCCACCGTCGTGCCGGTCGGCGCGGACCCCGCGCTCGCCGAGCGCCTGGAGCCGACGCGTACCGAAGGAACGGTCGAACAGCTCGTCACCGTCCGGGTCGAGGCCTTCGCCTGGAACTGCCCCAACCACATCACCCCCCGGTTCAGCCAGGACGAGCTCTCCGACGCCCTGGCGCCGGTCCGCGGGCGCATCGCGCACCTGGAGGAGGAGAACGCCGCCCTGCGCGCGGAGCTGGACGCGCTGCGGGGGGACGGTGGTCCGCCGTTCCCCTGAGGCCCGGAAGACCATTGAGGGTTTCTCAACCTGCTTTGCGAGCTTGCCGGTTGACCTGACAGCATGACGAAACCCCTGGTAGATGGGTTTTCGACCAAGAGAACCGTCTCC
>JNWL01000010.1 GCA_000716465.1 Streptomyces bikiniensis | reverse complement strand
TCGCCACCCGAGCGCCGGGACGGACCCCGGCGGCGGTCAGACGGCGGCTCACCGCCGAGGCCAGGGAGACCAGTTCGGCGTACGAGACGGAGCCCCCCGCGTCCTGGACCGCGGTCTTCCCGGGCTCGTCGAGAGCCAGGGCACGGACCCGCTCCACCACTCCCGCGTACGCCTCGTCCACCGCGGTGGCGTCCCAGCCGGCCCGCACCGCGGCCGACTCCTCCGGCAGCAGCACGTCGAGCCGGTCGAGGACCGCGTCCGGGCCCGCCGCGGCGATCCGCTCCAGCCAGCCGAACAGACGGCGCTGGTGCAGTTCCAGCTCCTCCTGCGTGTAGCGCGAGGGGTTGGCGTCCAGCCGGACCGCGTACCCCTCCTCGGCGGCGTCGAGGTAGATGATCTGCATGTCCTCGACCGGGCCGGTCGACAGGTTGTTCAGCAGGCCCGTGCAGGCGCCGAACGCGTAGTCGAAGCCCGACTCCAGGACGTTGACGGTCGGCCCGAGCGAGCGGCCCGCGTCCCCGGTGAAGCCGAGGTCGCGGCGGATCCGGTCGCCCCGGTAGTTCTGGTGCCGCAGCGTGGCGCGCAGCTCGGCCGCGCCGTCGCGCAGGAAGTCCGCCACCGTCCGGCCGCGCGCCACCCGCACCGGGTGCGGCACGAAGTTGGCGCGCATGCCCGGGACCGCGCGGGCGGCCGCCGTGGCGCGGGCCGGCACCGCGAGGGTCAGCAGGGCCCGGTCGACGCCGGCCGCCCGCTGCACGTACGCGCCGGTCGCCGCGATCAGCAGCGTCTGCCAGGTGACGCGGGTGTCCCAGGCCAGCGCCCGCAGCCGCTCGACCACGGCGGCGGGCAGCACGGCCTCGCACCGCAGCGAGCTCCGGGCGGGGCCGCCGGGGCGCGGCGAGAGGCTCACCGGCTCCGGCTGCTCCTCGAAGCGGGCCCGCCAGAACGCCTGCTCCTTCGCGTACCTGGGCGTCTCCGCGTACGCGGCCTCGTCGGCGGCGAGCGTGCCCGGGTCGGGGAACGCGCCCTCCGCCTCCGGGTCCGCGTACAGCGCGGCGAGCCGGTTGTAGACGAGGACGCGGCTGAATCCGTCGACCAGGATGTGGTTGACCCGGATGTAGAACAGCAGGTGGTCCGGGCCGAGCCGCAGCAGCACCGACCGCAGGGTGCCCGAGGTCAGGTCCGGCGGCACCAGCAGGTCCTCGCGCATGAACGCCTCGGCGGCGGCGCGCGGCCGCGGCTCCCCGGACAGGTCGAGCGACTCGACGGGGAAGGCGTCGGCGTCGGCGAGTTCCTGGAACGGTTCGCCGTCGCGCTCGGTGAACAGGGCGCGCAGGGTGCCGGCCTCCCGCACGACCCCCTGCCACGCGGCCGTGAACCGGTCGGTGTCCAGGGGGCCGCGCAGCTCCAGGAAGTCGCCCATGGTGAAGACGGGGTTGCCCGGGTCGGCCTGCTGCCCGTACCACATCTCGCGCTGAGCGGCGGAGAGCGGCAGCTGCCGGGCGGGAGGTGTGGAGGTCATGACTGCGTTGCTCCCGTGGGAAGTCCGGTCGGTTCGATGCCGTACACCTCGCGCGCCCAGTCCGGCTGGTAGACGGTGTCCAGATAGCGTTCGCCGAGGTCCGGGGCGATGGCGACCGCCGTGCCGTTCTCGCCCGGGCGGTGCTCGGCGAGCCAGCGCAGCGCACCGCTCACGACGGTCCCGGTGGAGCCGCCGAAGAGGAACCCGCCGCGGGCCAGCGCGTGGCAGGCGCTGACGGTGTCGGCCTCGGGGACGTGCACGACGTGGTCGACGAACGAGGTGTCGAGCAGCGCGGGGCGCACCCCCGTGCCGAGGCCGGGGATCATGCGCTGGCCGGCCGGGCCGCCGAAGGTGACGGAGCCGACGCTGTCGACCGCGACGACCGTCACCGGCCGCGGCAGCTCCTTGAAGTAGCGGGCGCAGCCCATCAGCGTGCCGGTGGTGCCGGCGCCGACGAACAGCACCTCCAGACCGGGGAACTGCTTCTCGATCTGCGGGGCCGTGGTGCGGTAGTGCGCCCGCCAGTTGTCCGGGTTGGCGTGCTGGTTCAGCCACACCACCCGCGGGTCGGCGGCGAGCAGGGTCCGGACGTACGCGAGCCGCGCCGCCAGGAATCCGCCCTCCCCGGCCGGCTCCGTGACCGTGTGCACCTCACTGCCGAGCGACTCGATGAGCTTGCGCGTGGCGACGTTCGTCCGCGAGTCGACCACGCAGATGAAGTGGTAGCCCTTGGCCGCGGCGATCACGCTGAGCGCGACCCCGAGGTTGCCGGACGACGACTCCACCAGCGTCGAGCCCTTGGTGAGCGCACCGCTGCGCTCGGCCGCCTCGATCATGCTCGCGGCGGCCTTGAGCTTGATGGAACCGGCGAAGTTGAAGCCCTCGCATTTGAGGTGCAAGGGATACCCGTACAACGCCCGGAGATCCACGTAGAGATCTTCGGTGTTGAATTCGTGCGGAGCCGATATGACCGGCATGATTCCCCCAGGAAGA
Source organism: Streptomyces bikiniensis (assembly GCA_000716465.1). Taxonomy (GTDB): domain Bacteria; phylum Actinomycetota; class Actinomycetes; order Streptomycetales; family Streptomycetaceae; genus Streptomyces; species Streptomyces bikiniensis. Next base: position 144,664 of record JNWL01000010.1, on the reverse strand, counting down.
CAAGGCTATCGCGTTGCCGAAATGCGGTACACGCGCAGGCTGAGAGGTATGAGAACGGCGATGAGCAGACCGATGCTGATCGCCGAGACGAGCACCGCGTTTTCCACCGGGAAACTGCCGGGGGCAGTCGCGCCGGTGTTTCCCCACAATTGCCGGCAGGCCTCGGAGACCGCGCTGACCGGATTCCACTCGGCGACGGCCCGCAGCCAGCCGGGAAGACCGGTCAGCGGCATGAACGAGCTGGAGAGGAAGGAGAAGAGCACCAGGAGCAGGGCGGCCACGCCGCTGATCGCCTCCAGGTTGCGCATCACCATGCCGAGGAGCGCGCCGACCCAGAGCATCGCGTAGGCGAAGCCGAGCAGCAGGAGGAAGCCGGTGAGGTTCTCCAGGAACGAGCCGTGCACCCGCCAGCCGACCGCCAGGCCGGTCACGGCCACCAGCCCGATGCTCAGCGCCGCCGCGGCGAGGTCCGCCAGCGTGTGGCTGACCAGGACGGTCGCCCGGCCCATCGGCAGCGAACGGAACCGGTCGATCAGCCCCTTGCCCAGGTCGCCGGCGACCCCGATCGCGGTGATGCCGATGCAGGAGAGGCCGACCTGGGCGAAGACCCCGGCCATGATGTACTCGCGGTAGCTGCCGCCGGTGTTCTTCACCTCGACGACGGTCGCGAAGAGGTAGCCGAGGATCACCACCATCGCGACCGGTGTCAGGGCCACGCCGATGATCTTCTCCGGGGTGCGCCGCAGATGGCGCAGGTGCCGGCCGGTGAGGGCCGCGACGTCACCGCCGTGGGCAAGCACCGAACTCATAGGGACGCCTCCGCCTTCGCCGCGTCGTGGGGGGCCGGCGTGCCCGTCGGCTCGCCGGTCAGATGGAAGAACACGTCGTCGAGCGAGGGGCGCCGCAGCGCGAACTCCTCGACGGTGACGCCCGCGTAGTCGAGCGCCGTCGCGGCGGACGCCAGCGCGCCCATCCCGTCCGGCAGCTGCACGTGGACGGTCCGCTGCCGCTCGTCGAGCTGCGGCGCGGCGACCGCGAGCGGCGCGAGCACCGCGGCGGCCTGCGCGAGCGCGGCGCCGTCGGCGACGGCCACCTCCAGGCGTTCGCCGCCCACCTTCCGCTTCAGCTCGTCGGAGGTGCCCTCGGCGATCACCCGGCCCCGGTCGACGACCAGGATCCGGTCGGCGAGGAAGTCCGCCTCCTCCAGGTACTGGGTGGTCAGCAGGACCGTGACGCCCTGGTCGACCTGGTCCTGCACCATCCGCCACAGGGTCGCCCGGCTGGCCGGGTCGAGTCCGGTGGTCGGCTCGTCGAGGAAGAGCACCTCGGGCGAGGCGATCAGGCTGACGGCCAGGTCGAGGCGCCGCCGCATGCCGCCGGAGTACTCCTTGGCGGGCTTGTCGGCGGCGGCCTCCAGCTCGAACTGCGCGAGCAGTTGAGCCGCGCGGGCCGCCGCTCCCCGGCGGCCGAGCCGCAGCAGCCGGCCGAGCAGGACGAGGTTCTCGCGTCCCGTCAGCAGCTCGTCGACGGCGGCGTACTGCCCGGCGAGACCGATCCGGCGGCGCACCTCGCGGCGCTGCCGGACGATGTCGAAGCCCGCGACGCGAGCCGTGCCGGCATCGGGTTCGAGCAGGGTGGCGAGCGTGCGGACGGTGGTGGTCTTGCCCGCTCCGTTGGGCCCGAGCAGGCCGAGCACGGTGCCCGCCTCGACCGACAGGTCCACGCCGTCCAGGGCGCGGTGGCGGCCGTACTGCTTCGTCAGGCCGGCCGCCTCGATCGCGGTGTTCACGGAATTCCCCCTTTCACACATCGGGTGAAATTGGTTGGCTGATTATGGGCTGGGTGGGCACGGAGCGGAGTGGGTAAATGGAGGGCGGATCGCCGGCCGTCTTTTCCGTTCGGCGGGCACCGTGTCGGCCACTTCCGCCGCGCAACTCCCGACGAGTAGGAACCTAACGGCCGAACTGGCCGGATCGCGTCGCTCCAGCTGGCCGCAGGCTGCCGCTGCAACATGCTGCAGGGCCTTGCGGCGGGCCGCTGGCAGTATCCTGCAGCGGCAGTTGCCTGACATATGAGGAGGGGAGGCCGGAGGGCCCCCGATATCTACAGTGAGAGACGTCGCTCATCAAGGGTCCCCCGCTGACGTCCCACTGGGAGAGGTAATGGCAAGGCAACGAAATCTGGCGGCCTCACTGGGCGCCTGGAGCGCCCGGCACCGCAAGACCGCACTTTTCGGATGGCTCTTCGCCGTCATCGCGCTCACGGTCCTCGGCGGCATGGCGGGCCAGAAGAGCCTGACCGAGGCCGACTACGGGACGGGCGAGTCGGGCCGTGCGGCCCGCGTCCTCGTCGACGCCGGCATCAAGACCCCGGCGCCCGAGATGGTCCTCGTCCACAGCGGCGAACTCACCGCGGAGGACCCCGCGTTCAAGAAGGCCGTCGCCGACGCGATCGCCGCCGTGGACGGCACCGGCCTCGCCCAGAGCATCGGCGACCCCTACAAGACCGGCGCGATCTCCGAGGACAAGCACGACGCCCTCGTCCAGTTCGCCGTCAAGGGCGACCCGGACACCGCCGCCGACCGCATCCAGCCCGTCGTGGACGCCCTCGCGAAGGCGGACGGGGCGCACGCCGAGGTCACCTTCGGCCAGTACGGCGCCGCCAGCGGCCTCAAGGGCATCAACGACTCCCTCGGCGAGGACTTCACCCGCGCCGAGTTCACCGCCGTCCCCGTCGCCCTCGGCATCCTGCTCGTCGTCTTCGGCGCGCTCCTCGCCGCCGTCCTCCCGCTGATCCTCGCCATCACCGCGTGCGTCGCCGCCATGGGCCTGCTCGCGCTCTCCAGCCAGCTCGTCCCGGTCGACGCCATGACCAACTCGGTGCTGCTCCTCATGGGCCTCGCCGTCGGCGTCGACTACTGCCTCTTCTACATCCGCCGCGAGCGCGAGGAGCGCGCCGCCGGCCGCGACAAGGACAGCGCGCTGCGCATCGCCGCCGCGACCTCCGGCCGTTCCGTGCTCATCTCCGGCCTCACCGTGGCCGTCGCCATGTCCGGCATGTTCCTCTCCGGCCTCACGGTCTTCGAGGGCTTCGCCATCGCCACCATCGAGGTCGTCCTCATCGCGGTGCTCGGCTCCATGACGGTGCTGCCCGCCGTGATGGCCATGCTCGGCGACCGCATCGACGCCGGCCGCATCCCCGGCCTGCGCCGCAAGGCCGTCGTCCGCACCGTCGGCGACAAGCCCGGCCGGCTGCTCGGCGCGGTCCTCAGGGCGCCCGCCGTCTTCGCCGTCCTCGGCATCGCCCTCCTCCTCGCCCTGGCCTCCCCGGCACTGTCCATGAAGACCGAGAAGCTCGGCTTCGACCAGCTGCTGCCCGCCGACAACGTCACCGCGAAGACCGCCCAGCGGATCGAGGACGTCTTCCCCGGCGCCCCGGCCCCGGCCCAGATCGTCTTCAAGACCGACGACATCACCTCCGCGCGGGCCACCGGCGCCGTCGACGCCTTCAAGGAGCGCGCCCTCGCCTCCGGCCACGTCAAGAACCCCGTCGAGGTGACCGTCCACGAGGCCGAGGACATCGCGGTCATCAGCGCGCCGCTCGCCGGCGACGGCCGCAACGCCACCTCGGTCCGCGCCCTGGAGGAGCTGCGCGGCGACCTCATCCCCGCCACCCTGGGGAAGGACGCGGCCGACCAGGCGCTGGTCGGCGGCGACCTCGCCTTCTCGACCGACTACAACGACCAGCTCAAGTCGTCGATCGTGCCCGTCTTCGCCTTCGTCATGGGCGTCAGCTTCCTGCTGATGCTGCTCTGCTTCCGCTCACCGGTCATCGCGGTCACCTCGATCGTCCTCAACCTGCTCTCCGTGGTCGCCGCCTACGGCGTCATGACCGCGGTCTTCCAGAAGGGCTGGGGCGACGAGCTGGTCGGCACCACGGCCGTCGGCGCCATCGAGTCCTGGATGCCGCTCTTCGTCTTCGTCGTCCTCTTCGGCCTCTCGATGGACTACCACGTCTTCGTGGTGTCCCGGATCCGCGAGGCGTACGACCAGGGCGTCGACAACCGCACCGCCGTCGCCCACGGCATCCGCTCCACCGCCGGGGTCGTCACCAGCGCCGGCATGATCATGGTCGCCGTCTTCGCGGTCTTCGGCACCCTGTCCATGCAGGACTTCAAGCAGCTCGGCGTCGGCCTGGCCGTCGCCGTCCTCCTCGACGCCACCCTGGTCCGCGCCGTCCTGCTGCCCGCCGTGATGGCCCTCCTCGGCCGCTCCAACTGGTGGCTGCCGTCCTGGCTGAAGTGGCTGCCCGAGCTGTCCCACGGCGAGGAGGCGGCGACGCCCGCCCCGAAGCACGCCGCGCACGCCGAGCACTCCGAGCACTCCGCGGTCCCGCGCACCGCCCCGGCCGGGCATACCCTCGCCGACCGCTGACCCTCCCCCACCGCGGGCCGTCGCCGACCGGCGGCGGCCCGCGCCTTCCCATCCGCTCACGATCCCAAGGAACCCTCTCCATGTACGAGTTCAGCGTCGTCGGCGGCAAGACCGCGCGGGAGATCATCTCGGCCTCCCGGCAGGACATCGTCGACGTCGTCCGCGACACCTACCTCGCCCACCACGCGGGCGACTCGGTGAACCCCGACAGCTACTTCCTGCGCTTCCCCGAGAAGCCGGACGCCCGCATCATCGCGCTCCCCGCGCACCTCGGCGGCGAAGCCGACGTCTCCGGCATCAAGTGGATCAGCAGCTTCCCGGCCAACATCCGGCGCGGCATCCCGCGCGCCTCGGCCGCCCTGTTGCTCAACGACCACGAGACCGGCTACCCCTTCGCCTGCCTGGAGGCCTCGCAGATCAGCGCGGCCCGCACCGCGGCCTCCGCCGTCCTCGCCGCCGAACAGCTCACCGGCGGCCGCACCGCCGCCCGGCTGACCGTCGTCGGCGCTGGCATCATCGCCCGCAACATCCTGGAGTTCTTCCGCGCCCGCGACTGGGAGGTCGGCCGGGTCACCGTCCACGACAAGAACGAGGAGTACGGCTCCGCGCTCGCCGCCCACGCGACGGACGCCCTCGGCTACCCGGCCGGCACCGAGTCCGACCTCACCGCCGCCCTCACCGGCGCCGACCTGGTCGTCCTCGCCACCACCGCCGCCGAGCCGTACATCACCGACCCGGACGCCCTCGCCCCCGGCCAGGTCGTCCTCAACATCTCGCTGCGCGACCTCGGCCCGGAGCTCATCGAGGGCGCGTACAACATCCTCGACGACGTCGAGCACTGCCTGAAGGCCAACACCTCCCCGCACCTCGCCGAGCAGAAGTACGGCGACCGGCACTTCGTCACCGGCACCCTCGCCCAGTTCGTCCGCGGCGAGGTCGCCGTCGGCGACGACAAGCCCGTCGTCTTCTCCCCGTTCGGCCTCGGCGTCCTCGACCTCGCGGTCGGCCTGCACGTCTTCCGCGCCGCCCGCGCCTCCGGCGACGCCGTCGAGATCGCGGACTTCTTCGGCGAGACCAGCCGCTGGTAGCCCCGACCCCACCCGCCACGCACGACGGGGCCCGGGCAGGACCTCCTGCCCGGGCCCTCCCGCGTCCGACGAAGGAGCGACCGTGACCACCCCGCCGCGGCGGCCCCGCCGCGCCTCAGCCCACCAGCCGGTACGAGGCGGCCACCCCGAGGAAGACCAGCGCCGCCAGCGTGCTGCACGTGTAGTGCACCCGGCCGGTCACCCGCCACCAGCGCCGCCGCCACGAGAGGAAGGCGCACACCACCATGGCGCCGGTGGTCGCGAGCGCGACGCCGGTCAGCGCCGGCACCGCCTTCAGGAGCGGCGAATCGCCCACGATGACCGTCCGGTTGAGGGCGTTCGGGTCGGCGGACAGCAGCACGAAGCAGACCGTCGCCGCGGTGATCAGCGCACCCGAGATCCACAGCAGCAGCTTGGCGGCGCGCGCCCCGGCCGACGTGCCCGGCCGGCGGCGCCGCACCAGGGCCGGCACCGGCAGCGCGAGCACCGTCAGGGCGAGGAAGGCCAGCGAGCCGAGCAGCGCCCGCTGGTGCAGCGTGGGGGAGAGGTACCAGGGCAGCCGCTCGTACGAGACGGAGGCGTCGGAGGCGACCGTGAGGCGCCCGTCGCGGAACGCGATCCGGTCCTGCCCCCCGCGCTCCTGGAAGAGCCCCGGGCTCAGCTGCACCCAGTGCCGCGCGGCGGCCTCCGGGTCGCGCGAGAGGCCCGTCGTGGTCAGCGTCGCGCCGTCGCCCGCGCTCACCCGCACCGAGCCGATCAGGGCGCTCACCCGGGTCAGCTCCGAGGAACTGGTGCGGGTGGAGCGGTACTCGCCCTCGTACGGGGCGACGTCGGCGAGCGAAACGGAGCGGCGCGCGCCGGCCGCTGCCCCGAAGTGGTCGGCGAAGCGGTCCACGACCTCCTGCCCCGCGTAGGCGGCGGTGCCGTTCTCGCCGTCGCCGTTGTAGACCACGTACACCGCGGCGTCGCGGCCGGGCAGCAGCGCCAGGTTGCCGTGGAAACCGGGCAGGTCGCCGTCCTTGACCAGCATCCGCTGCCCGGCGCGCACCCGCTCCTCCAGGATGTAGCCGAGGCCCGGCAGCCGGTCGTCGTTGCCGAACTGCCGCTTCGTCAGGGCCTCGACGGAGCGCTCCGACAGCACCGGTCCGCCGCCCGCCAGCAGGGCGCGCAGCAGCCGCCCCATGTCGGCGGCGGTGGTGACCGCGCCGGCGCCGGTCGGCGACCAGTCGCCGTACTGCCCGTCCTGGACCCGCTGGCCCCCGCCCTCCGGCCGGTGGCCGCGGGCCAGGCCGGCGGCGACCGCGGGGGCGTGCGGCTGCGCGAAGCTCGTCCGCGTCATGCCCAGCGGGCGCAGCACCTCGCGGTCCAGGTAGCCGGCGAACGGCGTGCCCGTCACCGTCTCGACCAGGTAACCGGCGAGCGCCACACCGTAGTTGTCGTAGCTGGAGAGCTCGCCCGGCGGGCGCACCCGGCGCGGCTGGTGGGCGGCCAGGCTCTCGCCCAGCGGACGGACGTCCTCGGGCCGGGTGGCGGCGCGCCCGATGATGGTGTTGTCGAACCCCGCCGTGTGCGTGAGGAGATCGCGTACCGTCACGGGGTGCCCCGGATACGTGTCCTTCACCTTGAACGCCGTGAGGTACCGGTTGACGTCGGCCGCCAGGTCCAGGCGGCCCCGTTCGACCTGCTGGAGGACGGCGACGGCGGTGAACAGCTTGGCGTCCGAGGCGAGGAAGAAGCCGGTGCGGGCCGGGTCCACCGGCGTCCCCGCGGCGGCGTCGGCGACGCCGTACCCCCGCGTGAGGACCTGCCGGCCGTTCTCCACGACCACCACGGAGGCGCCGGGGATGCGGTGCTCGGCCAGCTGCCGGCGCACCAGGGAGTCGACGGCCCCGGCCAGGCCGGACGGCGCCGCCTGCGCGGACGCCCCGGCCACGGCGCGGGTCTCCGGCGCCGCGGAGGCGGTACCGGTGCCGGCCGCCAGGAGCAGCGGCGCGCAGAGCGGGAGGAGCAGGTGCCTCAGTCGCGGTCGCAGTCGCATTGTCATGGGTCCAGTCAAGTCGCCGCGGGGCGGGCGCCCCAGCCACCTCGGTGGCGTCCCGGGGGGTACCTGGGTACACCCTCGCGGACGGGACGCACGTCCCCTGCGCACCGGACCCCGATCGACAAGACTCAGGACATCGACGCGGCAGGGAGCCGCACACCGAGGGGAATGGGACGACCGTGACCAAGCTGAACATCCGCGAGGGTTTCCGCGCCGCAGGAAAGGGACTGCCCGTCCTCGGCCTCGCGATCGCCGAACTCGTCCTCTTCTGCCTGTTCCTGACGGCGGTCTCGCTCCTCGGCATCGGCCTGGGCGTGCTCCTCGTCCCGGCCCTCGCCGTCGCCCTGCGCACCACGGTCGACGCGTCCCGCCGAATCGCCGGGCACTGGTCCGGCCGGCCGATCGAGCGGCCCTACCTCCCCGCCCCCGCCCCCGCGCCCGGCCTCAAGGGGCAGTGGCAGCGGACCCACTGGGTCCTCACCGACCCGGCGACCTGGCGCGACCTGGCCTGGACGCTGGTCAACCCGGTGGTCGGGGTGATCGCCGCCCTGATGCCCCTCGCCCTCGTCGTCGGCGGCATCGGCGGCATGCTGATGCCCGCGATCTACGGCCCCATCGCCGACGCCGGCACCAACTACTACCTGTGGGTCCGGATCAGCGACCTCACCTCCGCCTGGTACTGCGCCGCCCTCGGCGTCCTCGTCCTCGCCGGCGGCCTCGCCACCGGCCCCGCCCTGCTCCGGGCCCACGCCTCGCTGGCCCGCACCCTGCTCGCCCCCAGCCGCAACGCCCAGCGCGTCCGCCGCCTCACCGACAGCCGCAGCGACGCCGTCAGCAGCTCCGCCGCCGAACTGCGCCGCATCGAGCGGGACCTGCACGACGGGGCGCAGGCCCGCCTGGTCGCCCTGGGCATGAACCTCGGCGTCGCCGAGCAGCTCCTCAGCAAGGACCCGGAGGCCGTCCGCGCCATCCTGGCCGACACCCGCAAGGCGTCCGCCGCGGCCCTCACCGAACTGCGCGACCTGGTCCGGGGCATCCACCCGCCGGTGCTCGCCGACCGGGGCCTCGCCGACGCGGTGCGCGCCCTCGCCCTGGACAGCCCGCTCGACGTCACCGTCAACGCCGACCTGCCCGGCCGCCCCGAGGCGCCCGTGGAGTCCGCCATGTACTTCGCGGTCGCCGAGGCCCTCGCCAACGCCGCCAAGCACGCCGACCCGGAACATGTCAGCATCGACCTCTGGTACGAGGCCGGCGCGCTGCGCGGCCAGGTCATCGACGACGGCCGGGGCGGCGCCGACCCCTCGCGCGGCACCGGGCTGCGCGGCATCGAGCGCCGGCTCGCCGCCTTCGACGGCCTGCTCGCGATCAACAGCAAGCCGGGCGGACCGACCACCCTCACCATGGAGCTGCCGTGCGCGTTGTCCTAGCCGAAGACCTCTTCCTGCTGCGGGACGGCCTCGTCCGCCTGCTGGAGTCGTACGACTTCGAGGTGGTGGCCGCCGTGGACACCGGACCCGGACTGCTCCAGGCCCTGCTCGACCACAAGCCGGACGTCGCGGTCGTCGACGTCCGGCTTCCGCCGACGTTCACCGACGAGGGGCTGCGGGCCGCCCTGGAGGCCCGCGGCCGGATCCCCGGCCTGCCGGTCCTGGTCCTCTCCCAGTACGTCGAGCAGCTCTACGCCCGCGAGCTCCTCGCCGACGGCAGCGGCGGCATCGGCTACCTCCTCAAGGACCGGGTCTTCGACCCCGACGGCTTCGTGGAGGCGGTCCGCCGCGTCGCGGCCGGAGGCACCGCGATGGACCCGGACGTCGTCGCCAAGCTCTTCGCGAAGGACCACCACCGCGACGGCCCGCTCTCCCGGCTCACCCCGCGCGAGCGCGAGGTCCTCGGCCTGATGGCGGAGGGCCGCTCGAACGCCGCGATCGCCCAGGAGCTGGTGATCACCGAGCGGGCCGTCATCAAGCACACGTCCAACATCTTCACCAAGCTCGACCTGCCCCCCTCGGAGGCCGACAACCGCCGGGTCCTCGCGGTCCTCGCCTACCTCAAGTGACCGCGTCCCCACCACGCCGGACCGCTCCGCCCCCGGCGGAGCGGGCGGCCATGGAGGAGGGAGTGAAACTGCGGCTGCGCCGAGAGCTGTTCGACGCCATGGACGACGGCGAGTTCGAGGGCGTGTTCGCGGAGATCCGTTCGCAGATGGGGCCGCGGAATCCGGACGGCTCCCTGAAGCGCGAAGGCGGGACTTCGGCGGCATGAAGAGGCGCTACCTCATCGACAAGTCCGTGCCGGCCCGCCGGGGCAGACCGGCGGTGCGGGCGCGGCTGGACGAGCTGGACCATGACGGCCTCCTGACGGTGTGCGCCCCGACCGAGTACGGGGTCCTGTACTCGGCGCACGGCAAGTCCGAGGCGCTGCGGCTGCGCACCCTGCTCCGCGGATTCGACCACCTTCCTTGCAATGACGAAGAGTTCGAGCGGGCGCTCGAAATCCAGGTCCTGGCCCTGAACGCTGGCTTCCACCGGGCACTGTCGCCGGCCGATTTCCTCATCGCGGCGACCGCGAAGCGGCATCGAGCCACGGTCCTGCACTACGACGGCGACTTCGACATGACCGCTTCGGTGAGCGGTCTGCGAGCCGAGTGGGTCGTGGAGCCGGGCACCGCCGACTGAGCCGGGAACACGCACCGGCGCCCGCAGGGCTGGACAGCTTTCTCGGCGTCGTGGCGGAGTCCCGCTTCGACGCGTAGCGGGTGTCGCACCCTCGCGTCCACGGCTCGCCGAACATGTGGGTCATGAGGGCCCGGCCTCGGAAGGCCGGGCCCCTGGTCGGTTTCTGCGCCCGGAAAAGGTCCTCCGCCGTGGTTTTCGGTGAAGGGGATTTCCAGGCGCGGCTGTTCACCGGATCAGGTTCTGGATCCGTCGTCCTCCCGAACGCGAGGCGTCGAGGGGCGGTGTGAGCTGTACGAGGGGTCCCAGAAGGGCGGGGGCGCCATACTGTCCTCGCCGGTCTCCCACGGGCCCCGATCCCGTTCGGTCGCGTCGGCGTCCGGGGCCGCGGCAGTGTCGGTGAACAGCGAGTCCTCGGGGCCCGAGAAGGGTGGCGGCCAGGGCCCTCCTGCGTTCTCTCCGTCCGAAGGCTCCTCGTCGGGCGCCGAAAAGAAGGTCCGCTCGATCTCCTCGGCGGCCTCGTCCAGCCCTTGCTCCCTCAGACTCCGCACCACACGATGCGCGAGCACCGCGTATCCGTCCATGTCCGGTTTCAGGCCCGCCTCCGCCAACAACAGGTGCAGCCGCACCGCGATCCCTACTTCCTGCTCGCGGTCGGACATCTCCCCTCGGCCGCCCACGGGCGGTACGAGCAGGTGGCGGAAGAGTTCGGGCACCTCCTCATCGTTGGCCGCCGCCGAGATCTGGGCGAGCGGGCCGATCATGCGGACCGCTTTGTCGATCTCGTCCTCGTGGCGGGCGAGCCACCACACCACCGCACTGCCCGCGCTCTTGAGCACGTCCTCACCAAGGTAACGACGCTTGTTGCGTTCGTGCTGACGCTCGTACTCCCAGAGCTCCTCGTCCTTGCGCAGGTCGTTCAGCTTCCGGAGGCGCTCGCGGTCGGCGGGGGCGAGAACCAGCGTCACTCCGTCCGCCAGGGCCTTCACCCGCCCGCTCCGGTCCGGGAGCGGGACGCCCAACTCCCCGTCCAGGAGGTATTGCGCGAAGCTCGCCCGGCCGGGTTCCTCGTGGCGGACGATCTCACGGGCCCGGCTGACGATCGATGATCTGGCGAGAGAGGAGAAGGCGCTGTCGGACCGGTCGGTGCGGTCGGGGACCGGTCTCCACCACACAGTGGCGGAGAAGAGGAAGTCGTAGCCGTCCGTCGCGCTCGGCAGCACCGCGTCGATCACCTGCGTCTCCTGGTACGGCGGCTCCGCCGGAGCAGTGGGCGGCTCGGCCTCCCCGGGCTCGTGCGGGCCGGTCGACGCGCGGCTCCCGCTGAGGACCGCCATCACGAGGAGCAGGGAACCGGAGGTCGTGACCATGGACATGAAGCCCCACAGCCACGCCGACCAGTGCAGGAGGTTTCCGAGCGCAGCCGGTGCGAGGCCGCAGAGGGCAACGAACAACAGGCTGGGAAAACGGTGTCTCATCGTGTCTCTTCCGTGGTCCGGGGGCTGGCGCCCGCACGCCCCGTACTCTCTGTGCGGGCATACTGCGCGTGGTCGATGTGCTGCCAGAAACGGGTGGCGACGGCAGCCTGGTCCGGATGGCGCGCGAGCCGTGCCCAGTCGCAGGCGATGACGTAGAGACGCTGCAGAGCGGCTGTGCGTCCACGGGTTGCCCCGACCATCAGCTGCAGAGCCCTGTCCTGGGCGTGGTCGCTCGCCACGGTGCTCAGCCAGCTGCTCACCAGCGGGTTCCAGAGTTCTGTCGGCGGCTGGGAGAACACCGCCTCCCAGCCCTGGAACAGGGCCGGCCACGGCGTCGGTTCGGGCGCCCGGCCGCTTCTCAGCAGCTCTATGAGCAGACGGAGATGGGGCTCCGCCCCGCGTGGCCCTCGGTGCGCCCGGTCCCGCAGGCGGCCGATCAGCAGCCGGTAGAGCCGGAGGTCGCGGCCAGCGAGTTCGAAAAGTGCTTTCCGGGCCTCGTGCGCCGCTCTCCCCTCCCGTACGGCGAGATGGTGGAGTCGTACCATCGCCTGGTCCGGGTGCGTCACGCCGAGGCTCTGGCGGCAGGCGGTGACCAGGACGCGGGCGAGGTCATCCGGCAAGGGGCCCGACCTCACGGCGCACTCGTACACCTGTCTGCGAAACCACCCCCCGAACTCCTCGTGCCCGAGGCCCAGTTCGAGGGCCGCCACGGCTCGCGGGTCGCAGGCCGTCCCGGTCGAGTGGTTCGCCCAGCGTACGACGAGGTCGAAGAGGTGGTCGGGCCGTCCGACGGCCAGCGAACGCTCGCCGAAGCGGAGGACTACGTTCAATCGGTCGTCGGTGGTCAGACCGCGCAGCCCGCAGGCACGGGCGATCCAGTCTCTGAGGTCGTCGCGCACTCCGGGGAAGTTCGCCCAGAAGTACGCCCGTACTGCGTCGGCGTAAGCCAGCCGCTCGAAGCGGAGCCGCCCCTCCGGGTCCCGCTCGATCCCGAGTCTCTGCAACCGCTCCCCGAAATCCGTCCGTGCTAGCTCGGGCGTCGCCTCCTCCGCGTGCCCCACCGTACCCATCAGGCCCTGCCACGCCTCGTAGACGATGTCGGCGCGGGCCCCCTCGAACACCGCTGTCGCGAGCAGCAGGGCTCGCTCGGGTGTGGTGCGGGCCGCGGTGACCTGTCGACCCACTTCGTCGGCACGGTCGGTCACGGCGTGCATCGCCTGGTCGAGCCACCCTGTGAAGTCGGTACCGAACCGGCGGCTGTCGCGGGCGGCCCTCACCAGCCCTGTGAGTCGTGCCAGCTCCCGCATGGGGGAGCGGTCGTACAGGCGCTGGAGGTCGGTACTCTCCAAGTCCGCGGGCCGGAAGGGCATCCGGTCCATGCGGAGGTGCCGGGTGACGACGGCGACGCCCCGGGGACGCTCCAGCTCCACCCTGTCCGGTTCGAGATCCGGTGTGTGGGCGTGCTCCATGCCCGACGGCAGGACGACGACCATGCGTGCCCCCGCCCTCTGGACGTCCGACCGGAGCAGGGCCAGGCGGTGCCGGGCCTTGCCGTACGTCTCCTCGTCGGTGATCCCGGAGAGATTGAGGAGGAAGCGGTCCCTCTCGCCGGGAGCGAACGGGCTCTCGTCCCGGCCCTCGTCCTTGCCCGTGGCGGGAAGCTCCTCGAACCGGACCCCCTCCTCCTCGTCGGCGTCCCCGTCCGTGCCGAATCCGTGCAACAGCATGATCGCCGCGGCGCGACGGCCGCTGCCCGGCGGACCGTCCAGCAGTACCACCGACCCGGGCTGCTCTAGGAGGTCGGCGGCGACGCGGTAGCCCGGCGGCGGAACGAACCGGTCGGCCAGGCGAACCCGGTCCTCGCGGGTGATCCGGAGGGACGCGATCCCTTTGCGGATCATCCAATCCGGGCCGGCGCCGTAGAAGACATACTGGGGCCCTTCGCCGCTGTTCACCGGGCCGCGCGGATCATTGACGGTGACGTGGTCCCGCTCGGTCATCGCCCGTCGTCCGAGTGCCGCCGCTCGCGCTCGAAGCGCTGGTGGACCGTGCCGCTGTTGTCGCCTGCCGTGAACTGGATCCCGGTGTTGTCGCCCTCGAAGTGGGGCGCGTTGTACTGGTGGCCCCAACCTGTGTTCACGGGCCCCTGCGGCTCGTTGACAAAGGTGCCCAGGTCCCCGTTGAGGTTTCCGATACCACCGCGTATGCGCTGCTTGACGTCACGCGTCCGCATCCTGGTGCGGTCGGTGTCCCTGGTCTGCCTCTCGCGGGACTTCGACTCCGCCCGCTCCCGCGCCGTACGGGCGTCGCGGTCCACCGTACCCAGGTCGGGCAGCAGTCGGGCGAGGGTATCGCCGAGTGTCGTCAGGTCCGATTCGGCGTTGCGGTGGTCGAACCGCCTGTACTGGCAGTCCGCCAGTTCCCGCAGATCCTCCGGGAGAGTGGCGCGGTCGATCCGCGTGGCCTTTCCGACGAGCACGGGGATCACCAGGACCCCCCGGCCGAGCGCGGCCCGGATCTCGTGACGGGTCCAGTCCTGCTCGGCTTCAAGGGCGGGGCGACCGTCGGGCCCCCGCACCCCCGCCCAGCGCGGCCCGATCACGGCGAGGAGGGCCTCGCACTCCTCCACCGCCCTGATCAGTTCCACCGGGAAGCGACGTCCGGGCTCGATCGAGTTGCTGGCGAAGAAGATCCGCTGGTCGCCGAATCGCCGGGCGAGCTCCCTGGCGATCATGGTCGCGGCGGATTCCTCGTCGCCGGTGCGGTAGTTGACGAAGACCTGGGGCATGAAGGTTCCCTCCATGAGAGGAAGACGGAGAACGGTGGTGAGCGGGTACGGGCGCGGGGTGGCGAACCGGGGCCAGGCCGTGGGCCCCACGGTGCGCCGCCGCGGCGCGTCAACAGGAAGGCGTACGGGTGGAAGAAGACCGCCCGGCGCGTCATCGATCGCGGGCAGCCTGAAGAGGCCGGGGCGCGGCGTGACGCGTTGGACGGGGATCAGCGGCGCCTGCCGGGCCCGCGGAATCCGGAGGGGCGGCCGGGTGGCCCGGCGGAGCCGGGCGGTCCGAGGGGTCGTCGTCTGCCGTGGAGGCAGGCTCAGCCGTGTGTGGGGGAGAGGGCCCGCGCCAACGCCGGTTGCAGATCACGTACGGCCCGGCTGCTCCGGAACCGGGAGAGCTCCCGCGCAAGACGCCGGACGTCGGTGTTCACCGTCGCCGAAGGCACGGCCGGCAGGATCTCCAAGAACCCCCCGGCGATTGTGCACGCCTGCTCGACCTCTCCGGAGGCGGCGTGGGCCAGGGCCCTGCGGAAGCCGTACCGCGCGCGGGTGCGCAGTGCGTGCGGAGGGAGGGTGCGGCACTCCCGGTCGAGGACCTCGGCGGCGACCTTGGGCCGGCCGAGATCGTACAGGCACCAGCCGGTCGACATCGCCGCCGGATTGCTCACGTGCGAAGTGCCCATGACGGGCTTGACGCCGTTGAGGGTGTCGTCGTCGGCGAGCAGTTCCCGCGCTCTGTCGAGGCTGCGGAGGCAGTCGACTTCGTTGCCGGCGAGCGCGTGCCCCTGCGCCTCCCGTTGGGCCGCGAGTCCCCTGATCCGAGGCGGGAGATCGCTGCTCTGGGCGCGGCGGGCCAGGGCGACGGTGCCGGCGGCATTCCCGGCGTACATGGTGACCAGGGCGCGCCGCACCAGCGCGTAGGAGCCGAGGTGCGGGTCACCCCCGGCACGCGCCAATTCGACGGCCTCGCTCGTCCAGCCGAGTGCCGCGTCGCTGTCTCCGGCCTCCTGAGCCATCCAGCCGGTGAACTCCGCGAACCGCGAGGCGAGCAGGAGCGCGGGAGCCCGAGAAGAGGACCGGGCGTCGGAGGCGAGCCCGGCGATCATGCGGGACTGCGTCTCCAGCAGGGGCAGCAGGATCTTGGGGGCGGTGGACTGACCGAGCTTCCGTAACTGGTCGAACTGCATGCGGTAGGAGCCCAGGAGGGAGTCGTCGGCGGAGGACAACGCCTGACCGCCGAGTTTCAGGCCGAGGTCGATCAGGATGCCCGTCCCCACCGAGAGGACTGCCCGGCGCCCGACGCGCCGGCGCCTCTGGCCGGCAGGAGCCTCGGCGGTGCCCGGATCCGCCTCGGGGCGGACGACCAGACGTTGCAGCTCGCCGTTCGCACCGAGGAAGGCGTCGCACCGCCGGGCCAGTTCGGGGGACGCGGAACGCTCTCCGCGCTCGACCTTGCTGAGGTGCCCCTTGTCGTAGTTGAGGGCCGTGGAGAACTCGGTAAGAGTCAGCCCCACTTCCACGCGTAAACGGCGAAGTTCCGGGCCGAAAAGTGAAGCCGTGCTCATCGTCAACCTCCCCTTGAACGGTGACCGCGAGAACCTACGGTGAACACCTGCCGTGACGGCCCCGTTTCTCTTCGCGTCCGAAAGGGAGTCTGGCACGACCCCCGTCCGGGGAATCGGGGTTCGGCGGTGTTGCCCGTTGC
The DNA here is from genome assembly GCA_000716465.1 of Streptomyces bikiniensis. Classification (GTDB taxonomy): domain Bacteria; phylum Actinomycetota; class Actinomycetes; order Streptomycetales; family Streptomycetaceae; genus Streptomyces; species Streptomyces bikiniensis. The sequence goes on along the minus strand of JNWL01000010.1, from coordinate 128,468 downwards.
CTCTTTCGTTCTCCGTTGCACCCTTCCCGTCCCTCGGAGTGACGGGGGTTGACCATGATTGGGAAAAGTGTTCGTGTGTGGCCGGTGGCTGGGGTGGTTCGGCAGCACCCGTTCGGTGAGTACGTCGCGCACCTACGCGACGCGGAGGGGCGCGCGGGCCGTGCCCCTCACGCCCGCAGGTACGCGAGCACCGCGAGGACCCGGCGGTGTCCGTCCGTGTCCACCGGGAGGTCCAGCTTGGTGAAGATGTTGCCGATGTGCTTGTTCACGGCCGCCTCGCTGATGAACAGGTGCTTCGCCAGGCTCGCGTTGGTGCGGCCCTCCGCGACCAGCGAGAGCACCTCGCGCTCGCGGGCGCTGAGCCGTTCCAGGGGGTCCTGGTGGAGGCGGACGAGCTGGTGGATGACCTCGGGGTCCACCACCGTTCCGCCCGCGGCGACCCGTTCGATCGCGGTCGTGAAGTCCGCCACTGCGCCCACGCGCTCCTTGAGCAGGTAGCCCACCCCGGCGCCGCCGCCCGAGTCCAGCAGGCGCAGGGCGTACGAGCGCTCCACGTACTGGGAGAGGACCAGGACCGGCAGTCCGGGGAACTCGGCGCGCAGCCCGACCGACGCCCGCAGCCCGTCGTCGCCGAGCGAGGGCGGCATCCGCACGTCCGTGACGATCAGGTCGGGGCGGTCGGCGCGTACCGCCCCGACCAGGGCGTCGGCGTCGCCGACCGCCGCCACCACCTCGTGGCCGACCCGTTCGAGCAGTCCGATCAGGCCTTCGCGCAACAGGACGGCGTCCTCGGCCACGATCAGGCGAAGCGACACGGAACCTCCACGTGCAACAGGGTGGGACCACCGGCCGGGCTCGACACCCGCATCCGGCCGCCGAGGGCGGTGACTCGGTCCGCGAGACCGGTCACGCCGCTGCCCGAGGAGTCCACCCCGCCCCGGCCGTCGTCCTTGATGTCGAGGACCAGCAGGTCGGCATGGTAGCGGGCGTGCACCTCGGCGGTCGTGGCGCCGCTGTGCCTGGCGACGTTCGTCAGGGCCTCGTTGATCAGGTAGTACATCGTGGTTTCGAGTTTCCTGGGCAGCCGCTCGGGGAGCCTCAGGTCCACGGCCACCGGGATCGGGAAGCGGCCCGCGTAGTCCTCGACCGCCGCGACGAGTCCGTGGTCGGCGAGGACCGGCGGGTTGAGGCCCCGGATCAGGGCCCGCAGCTCCTGGTGGGCGGTGGAGAGCTGCTTCTCCGCCCGGGTCAGCAACTCGTCGAGGCCGGAGCCCTCCTCGACGTCCAGGCGCATCATGCCCAGCGTCATGCCCAGCGACACGAGGTGCTGCTGGGCCCCGTCGTGCAGGTCGCGCTCGATCCGTGTCCGCTCGGCGTCGAAGGAGTCGAGCAGCCGCGACTGCGAGGCGCGCACCTCGCGCAGCTCCTCGCCGAGCTCCCGGTCCCGCGGCGCGAGGAAGGTGCGGGCCATGGCGGCGCGCGCCCCCGCCCACGAGGTCACCGTGTACGGCGAGGACAGCAGCACGATCGCGCCGAACACCGTCCACGGCCAGGTGTCGCCGTCGGTCGCGGCGATGGTCACGGCCGGCACCCCGAAGGAGAAGCCGAGCACCAGCAGGTCGAGCCACCACAGGGCCGCGGCCGACAGGAGCGTGAACATCAGCTCCCGCCAGGTGGCCCGCTCCTTGAGCCGGGTCGCGACCCAGCCGCGCGCACCCGGGGCGTCCGGCGGCCGGTGCGGGTCGGGCAGCCGGTCTCGGTCGACCAGCCGCAGCCGCCGGCGCTCCACCGCGGCCACCAGGGTGGAGGCGAGGACCAGGCCGACCAGCGGCGCGACACCGATCAGCACGACGAGCAGGACGAGCCCCGCCGCCAGGCCGAGGGCGAAAACCAGCACCGCCGCGGCACCGACCACGACACCGCCGCTCAGATACGCGAGGGACCGCCAGGGCCAGCTGGAGGTCAGGAAGCTCAGGGGGTGCCGAGCCATGGCCTGCCAGGCCGTCGTGGGTTGCATGCGAACCACGTTACCCAGGAGGCCTTTTGCCGGTCTGCACGGCCGCACGGCCGCACGGCCGCACGGCTGCACTTCTGCGCGCCTCCGCGGGACCGGGACGGCTCCGGAGCGCCGGGTAGAGCCTGCTCTACCTCAGGAGTAGAGAGCGGACCAGTGCTCCGGGCCGCCCCCGCGCGGTGGAATCGGCGCATGACGACGACGAGCCCCACCACCCCCGCACAGGACGCGGTCGAACTCCACGATCTCCGCAAGGTGCACGGCACCGGCGGACGACGGGTCACCGCTCTGGACGGTGTCTCCCTCGGCTTCCCGCGCGGCACCTTCACCGCGATCATGGGCCCCTCCGGCTCCGGCAAGTCGACCCTGCTGCAGTGCGCGGCCGGCCTCGAACGGCCCTCCGGGGGAAGGATCGTCCTCGCCGGCGTGGACATCGGCCGGCAGAACGAGAAGGAGCGCACCGAGCTGCGCCGCAAGCACGTCGGCTTCGTGTTCCAGGCCTTCAACCTGGTCGAGTCCCTGACGGCCGCGCAGAACGTGGAGCTCCCGTCCCGGTTCGCCGGCCGCAGGGTCGGCCGCGAGCAGGTCGCGAGGGCCCTCGCCTCCGTGGGACTCGCCGAGCGCGCGGGCCACCGGCCCGGCGAGCTCTCCGGCGGCCAGCAGCAGCGCGTCGCCCTCGCCCGCGCCCTCGTCACCCGCCCCGACGTCCTCTTCGCGGACGAGCCGACCGGTGCCCTGGACACCGTCACCTCCCGCGAGGTGCTCCGGATGATGCGGATGCTGGTCGACCAGGAGGGCCAGACCACCCTGATGGTCACCCACGACCCGGTGGCCGCGGCCCACGCCGACGTCGTCGTCTTCCTGAAGGACGGCAGGATCGCCGACCGTGTCCCGCTCGACCGACGGGCCGGCGTGGACAATGCCGCCTCGATCGCCACCCGCATGGCCCGGCTGGAGGCCCGACCGGCATGCTGACCCTCGCGAACGTCCGTGAACACTGGTCCGCTTTCCTCGGCGCCTTCGTCGCCGTCCTGGTCGGCGTCGCCCTGATCACCACCACGCTGGTCGTCCACGACTCCGCCGAGGCGAAGGTCCAGCCCCGCTACGAGGGCACCGCGGCCCTCGCCCTGCCGAAGCGGGCCGTCGACGCCGACGGCAGCCCCGGCGACCGGATGCCCTGGAGCAGGGCCGAGGCCGAGCCGATCGTCTCCGGGCTCGCGGAGATCCCCGGCGTCGCCGCCGCCGTGGTGGACCGCTCCTTCTACGCCCAGGCCGTCAAGGACGGCAGGCCCGTCGCCGACGAGGGCGCCCTGGAGTCCGGGCACGGCTTCTCCAGCACGCGGACGGCCCCGTACGAGCTGGTCTCCGGCCGGGCCCCCGCCGCGGCGGACGAGGTCGTGGTGGACCGCGCCCTGGGCGCGCCCGTGGGCAGCGAGCTGACGGTCAACATCACCCGGGGGCGCGAGCGGTTCCGGGTCGTCGGCACCGTCGACGGCCCCGGCTACTACTTCAGCGAGGAGTTCGCCGCCCGGCAGCGGCCCGGCGTCGCCGCCGTCGCCCTGATCCCCGAGAAGGGCGCCGACACCGGCGCGGTCACCGCCGCCGCGAAGAAGGTCCTCGGCGCCGGCGGCGACGTGGTCTCCGGCGACGGCCGGGCCGAGCTGCAGCCCGCGTACATCGAGCACAAGCGCTTCCTCGGCGTCCAGCTGATCAGCGCGACGGCCCTCCTCGGCCTCTTCACCACCGTCTTCGTGGTCGCCTCCATGCTGGTCCTGTCCACCGGCATGCGCCGCCGAGAGATCGGCCTGCTGCGCACCCTCGGCGCCTCGCCGAAGCAGGTCCGCCGCATGATCCTCGGCGAGGCCGCCGTGGTCGGCCTGGCCGGCTCGACCGCCGGCTGCGCGACCGGTGTGCTCACGACGCCGCTGCTGCTCTCCCTCCTCGAGGACCTGGACGTGTCCCCGCCCGGCACGGAGGTCTCCGTCGCGGCCTGGCCGCTGCTCACGGCCTCTGCGATCGGCGTCGGCGTCAGCGTGATCGGTGCCTGGACGGCGGGCCGCAAGGCCGCCGGGGTCGCCCCCGTCGAGGCGCTCCTCGACAGCCGCTCGGCCGACAGGGGCACGGGACGCGGCCGCTGGACCGCCGGCCTGGCCGTCCTCGCCCTGGGCGTCCTGACGGCGATCGGCACCGCCGTCTCCAGCGCCGACGACCGCGTCAACACGGCGATCTTCGCCACCATGGCGCTGATCGTCGCGGCGGCCCTGCTGGCCCCCGTGTTCGTCGGCCCCGTCGGCCGGTTCCTCACCGCCCCGTTCCAGGGCGGTGGCAGGGCCGCCCCGGTCCTGATCCGGGCCGAACTGGTCGCCCACCCGCACCGCGCCGCCTCCCTGGTGGCCCCGGTGATCGCCGCGGTCGGCTTCGCGGTGCTGCTCAGCGGCATGGTGGAGACCATGCGGGTCGCCTACCCGGCCGGTGAGGCCCTGAAGGTCGCGGGACAGACGATCGTCACCCCGGACGGCACCCCGGGCCACACCGACGAGGTCGTCGCCGCCAACCCGGTCGGCAAGGCGGCCCTGCCGACCCGGGCCTTCGTGGAGACCGGCAGGGCGGGGGACGCCGAGAACGCCGGCGCGGCCACCGTCCTGGACGTCCTGGGCAGCCGGGACCTGCGCTGGAACAGGCCGGGCGAGGCCGTCCTCGGCGCGAAGAAGGCCGGCGAACTGGGCCTGAAGCAGGGACAGGAGGTCCCGGTCCGGTTCGCGGACGGCGCCACCGTCACCCTCCGCGTCTCCCAGGTGCTCCCCGACGACCCGGCCCGCGGTGACTTCGTGGTCGCCCGCGACCTGGTCCGCGCCCATGACCCGGCCGCGCTCACCGACGACATCTTCGTCCCGGGCGGCGTCGGGGCCTCCGACGAGGTCCCCGGAGTCGCGCTGCACGACGCCGCCGCGTACGCCCTGGCCGACTACGACACCGACGCCGAGCTCACCGAGTCCCTGGCCGTGATGCTGATCGTCGTCGCCGTCGGCTACAGCGTGATCGCCGTCGCCAACAGCATGGCCATGGCGGCCCACGGCCGGCGCCGCGACTTCGGCGTGATGAAGTCGGCCGGCGGCACCGTCCGCCAGCTCCTGTTCACCTCGGCCGGCGAGACCGCCCTGGTCGTCGTCATCGGCGCGGTCCTCGGCGTCCTGGTCACGCTGCCCCCGCTGGCCGGAATGGCGGCCGGCCTCTCCGAGGCCACCTCCTCGGACGTGGGCCTGCACCTGAACCCCGGCGCCATCGTCCTCGCGGTCGTCGGCACCCTGGCGGCGGCCGTCCTCGCCGGCGTCGCGGTCACGTCGAAGACCCTCAAGAGGCGGACGGCGTAAGGAGAACCGGCACCGCACGCCCAAGAGCACCGCACAAGCAGGACGGCACCGCACAGGCGTACCGCGGCCGCCCCGCAGGCTCCCCGGCACGTCCGTGCCGTGCATCCTCGTGGCACCCGGCGAGCGGTGACAGGCGGGCCGGAGCGTGTGAAGCCGGGGCTCCGGCGGTTCGGCCGCCCGCCTCCGCCACGTACACGGTCTCGCAGGAGAGAGCGCATGCGCGCATCGCCCACCCCCACGGAACGGACGGACCGCCGGCGGCCCGACGGCGGCGCCGGGGAAGCGGTCCGGCTCACCGAGCGCGGCGCGGAGGTCCGCACCGCGCCGGCCCTTCCCATGCGCCTGTGGATCAAGGACCGGGAGCCGGCGATGGTGCCGATCGACCCGGCCGACAGCGCGGCGGGCGCGGCGCCGCTGCGCCGGCCCGGCGCGGTGACGGCGTTCCTCGCGCTGTTCGAGGCGGTGTGGGCGTCGGCGGTCCCCTTCGGCGAGGCCCCCCGGCGCAGCCTGGAGGACCCCGGATCGCAGCCCCGCGAACTGCTGCGCCTCCTGGCCCGGGGCCACACGGACGGGGCCGCGGCCCGCCGCCTGGGCGTCTCCCTGCGCAGCGAACGGCGCCTCGTCTCGGAGCTGACGGAGAAGCGGGACGCCCGCAGCCGCTTCCAGCTCGGCCGGCGGGCGGTCGGGAACGGGTACGTCCGAGGCGCGCCCGGAAACGACCGCGACCGGGAACGGGGGCGACCGGGAACGGGGCGACCGCGACCGACCGCGGTCGGAACGCCCGCGTCCAGACCCGCCCGCCCGCGCCTCCGCCCGCGCGCGGGCCGCCGTGCGGAACGCCACTGTGCGGAACGCCACGTCCGGATTCGGCCGATGCGCGCCGCCCGGGGAACGCGGCGTCGCGGAGGGCCCTCTCTCCCCACGTATCCTCGTCTGCCGGGGAAGACGGGGGAGTGTGATCGCGGAGGTGTGAAGGTGGAGTTCCGGCTGCTCGGCTCCGTTGCGATGGTGACGGAGGAGGGTGACGTGGCCCTGGGGCCCGCCAAGCGGTCCAGCCTTCTCGCCATGCTCCTGCTGCGCCCCAACGGCGCGGTGAACGTGGGGCAGTTGATCGACGCCCTGTGGGAGGAGGAGCCGCCCACCCACGCCAAGACCGTCCTCCAGGGGCACGTCTCGCGGCTGCGGGCCCTGCTCGCCGAGCACGGGGCCGAGGCGTACGGGGTCGAGCTCGCCACCCAGGGTTCGGCGTACGTGCTGCGGATGCCCGAGTCGCTGGTGGACGTGCACCGGTTCGAGGAGCTGGTGGGGCTCGCCGGGGTGCAGCGGCAGCCCGCCGACGCGGTCCGGATGCTGCGGGAGGCGCTGTCGTACTGGCAGGGGCCCGCGCTCACCGGGACCGTCCACAGCCGGCCCCTGGAGGCCGCCGCCACCGGGCTCGAAGAGCTGCGGCTCGCCACCGTGGAGGCGCTGGCGCAGGCGTACGGGCAGCTCGGCGAGCACGCCAGGGCCGCCGCCGTCCTGCGCAGCGAGGCCGTCGCCCACCCCCTGCGCGAATCCCTCGCGGCCGCCCTGATGCTGGCCCTCGGCCGCTCCGGACGCCAGTCGGACGCGATCGACTGGTACCACCGGACCCGGCGGCTGCTCGCCGAGGAGCTGGGCGTCGACCCCGGCGAGACGCTCAGCGAGGCGTACGCGACGCTGCTGCGCGCCGCCGAGCCCGCCCCCGTCGCCCGCCCCGTCGCCCCGCCCGCCGAACTCCCCGCGCCGGAGGGCCTGCCCCGGGCGCCGCGCGGCTTCACCGGGCGCGGCGCCGAGCTGGCCGCGCTCGACCGGGCGGTACGGGCCGGGGACGGGCCGGTCTGCCTCGTCACCGGGCCCGCCGGCGTCGGCAAGACCGCCTTTGCGGTCCACTGGGCGTACGAGCGGCGCGCCGACTTCCCCGACGGGCGTCTTTTCGCCGATCTGAAGGGCTTCAGCGAGACCCCCGCGCCCGAGACCGCCGCCGTCCTCCGCGAGTTCCTGCTCGCGCTCGGCGTCCCGGACCCGAGGATGCCGGAGGGCGTCGAGGCGCGCGGCGCCCTCTTCCGCTCCCTCGCCGCCGGGCGCCGGCTGCTCGTCGTCCTCGACAACGCCCGCTCCTCCGGGCAGGTCAGACCGCTGCTGCCCGGCGGCGACCACTGCGCGACCCTGGTCACCAGCCGCGACCGGCTCGGCGGCCTGATCGCCTCCGACGCCGCCCGGCCGGTGCCGCTCGGCCACCTGCCGGAGGCCGACGCCGCCGCCCTGCTCGCCACCGTCCTCGGCGAGGAGCGGATCGCGGCCGAGCCCGCCGCCGCCGCGCGGCTCGCCGGACTCTGCGACGGGCTGCCGCTCGCGCTGCGGGTGACGGCGGCCCGGCTCGCCGAGCGGCCCGCCTGGACCCTCGACGCCATGGTCGGCGAACTCGCCGACGAACAGAGCCGGTTGACCCTCCTCGACGTCGAGGACCGGGGCGTCTCCGCCGCCCTTCGCCTCACCGTGCAGCAACTCCCCGACTCCGCCGCCCGCATGTTCCGCGCGCTCGGCCTGCACACCGGCGCCGATCTCGACCGGTTCGCGGCGGGCGCGCTCGCCGGGACCTCGCCCGCGCAGGCCTCCGCCGACCTGGACCGGCTCGCCGCCGCCCATCTGCTCACCGAGGCCGTGCCCGGCCGCTGGACCCCGCACGACCTCGTCCGCCTCTACGCCCGCCACCTCGCCCCCCGGGCCGACCCCGAGGGGCTGCCCCGCCTCCTCGACCACTACCTCTACACCGGGCTCGCGGCCGACGCCGCCGCCGAGCCCGGCTCCCAGCCCTGCTACGCGCTGCCCGCCGACACCCGGCGGCCCGCCGCCGTCAGGGAGTTCGAGGACCGCACGGCGGCCCTGGACTGGTACGTGGCCGAGCGCGCCGCCCTGGAGGGCGCGGTCGCCGCCGCGGCCGCCCTCGGCCTGCACGACCGGGCCTGGCGGCTCGCCCTGGTCCAGTGGCCGCTGATGCTCATGCGGATCGGGGACGGCTGGACCCCGCTCCTGGAGGCCGGGCTCGCCTCCGCCGAGCGGATCGACGACATCGACGCGCAGTCCCGGGCCAGGGCGCTGCTCGGCTGGATCCTGCACGCGGAGGGCCGGAACGCCGAGGCGCTCGTCCACCTGGAGAAGGCGCCCGGCCTGGCCGCCCGCGCGGGCGACCCGATCAGCGAGGCCATCGCCCACGTCAACCACGCCGCCGTCCTGGACGCCACCGGGGAGCACGAGCGGGCCGGCCTGCTCATGCGGCACGCGGTCTCGCTCGCCGACCGCACCGGCCATCCCTCCACCCAGGTCCTCACCCTCCAGCACCTGGCGGGCCACTGCCTGAAGACGGAGGAGTACGAGGCGGCGCTCGCCCACACCCTGCGCGCGGAGGAACTGGCGGCCCCCGACGCGGTGGTCGTACGGGCCCAGCTCCAGATCGTCCGGGGCGAGGCGCTGGTCGGCATCGGACGCCTCGAAGAGGCCACCGACCAGCTGGAACGCGCCGTCGTGGCCTCCGAGAAGGCGGGTTTCCCGGAGGGGTCGGCGCGGGCCGCCGACCGCCTTTCGCGCCTGTCAGCCGATCGTTAGCGGCGCGCAGGCGGGACGGCAGTACGGGGCGGAAAGCTGGATACCGCACCGATCGACGAACCGGTGCGTACGCACCGAAAGGGTGCACCGGCGCATGGCCCGTACACGCGCCGACCGACCGCTTCCCGGGGGAGAACCACCATGCGTCACCACCGCAAGAACACCGTCCTGGCCGTCGCCGCCGTCGCCGCCCTCTCGCTGGGCCTGACCGCCTGCGGCGGCTCCGAGACCGGCGCCAAGGACGCCGGCAGCGCGAGCTCCGCCCCGCAGGCCGCCGCCGACGCGGCCACCGCCGCCACGGGCGCCACGGGCGCCACCGGCGGCTCGGCCGCCACCGCGGGCGGTTCCACCGGCGGCTCCACGGTCGGCGGCAAGGGCACGAACGCCTCCACCGCGTCCACCGGCTCCGCCACCGGCGCCAAGGCCGCCGCCAAGGCCCCGGCCTGTGCCCACGGCGACGTCAGGATCACGGCGGCGAAGGCCGACGAGGTCCCGACCGAGCACGTCGTCCTCACCGCCACCAACGTCTCCGGCCGCGCCTGCACCCTGCTCAAGTACCCGCTGCTCGCCTTCGGTCCGATCCAGACCGCCAAGGACGTCCCGGCCGTCGCGAAGAGCCGGCCGGCCGTCCCGGTCGTGGTGAAGAACGGCGAGTCCGCGTACGCCAACGTGCGGATCTCCCTCGGCGGCGTCCACGAGGACAACAAGGTGGTGAACGAGTTCACCGTGAACCTCTTCGCCTCCGACGGCCCGGCCGAGGGCAGCGTCGTCGTCAAGGCCCCGGCCGGCGGCCTCGCGGTCGACGAGGCCGCCGCGAAGACGGGCTACTGGACGTACGAGCTGCGCAACGGCGCCGACGAGTTCTGACGGGTGCGGGTTCCGACCCGTACGGCTTCTCGCCGGGTGCGGGGCGGGGGAGCCGGCTCAGGGCGCCAGGCCCGTCTTCGCCCCCGCCCCGCACAGCGGCACCACCGTGAGGCCGGGGCGCGGCGGGGCCGCGTCCACCGCCGCCCAGCAGGCCGTGCCGGTGGCCTCCACGAAGAGACCGCGCCGCGCCAGGTCCCGCTGGGCGGCGCGGATCCGTTCCTCCGACACCGTCAGGAACGTGCCGCCCGTCGCCCGGACCGCCCGCAGGATCTGCCGGGCCCGGGGCGGCGCCGGGATCGCGATGCCCTCGGCGAGGGTGGGGCGGGCGGCGGCCGGCCCGGCGATGTCGTCCGCGCCCGCGTGGAACGCCTCGGCCAGCGGGGACACCGCCTCCGCCTGCACGGCGACGAGCGCGGGCCGGGTCTCCACCAGGCCGTGGCGGTGCAGCTCGTCGACGGCGAGGGCGGCGCCCAGGAGCAGGGTCCCGTTGCCGACGGGGACGACGATCGTGTCGGGCAGCCGTCCGCCCAGGTCCTCCCACAGCTCGTACACGTAGGTCTTGGTGCCCTGGGTGAAGTACGGGTTGTGGACGTGGGAGGCGTAGAAGGTGCCGGGCTCGTCGGCGGCCTCCCGGGCCGCGCGGGCCGTCGCCTCGCGGTCGCCGGGCACCTCGACCACCTCGGCGCCGTGCGCCCGGATCTGCTCCACCTTCTTCGGGGACGTGCCCCCGGGGACGTACACGCGGCAGTCGAGCCCGGCCCGCGCGCAGTACGCGGCGGCGGCCGTGCCCGCGTTCCCGCTGCTGTCGGCCACGACCCGGTCGAGGCCGCCGGCCCGCGCGAGGCGCAGGGCGTGCGCGGCGAGCACCACCGCGCCCCGGTCCTTGAACGACAACGTCGGCATGAGGAAGTCGAGTTTGGCCGAAACGGATGCGGTGAGGGGCACGAGGGGCGTGCGGCCCTCCCCGAGGGTCACCTCGGGCGCGCACGGCAACGGAGGCAGCGCCTCCGCGTAACGCCACAATGAATTCACACGTGACGCGAGTGACGGGAGGGAGACCGGTTCACTCGCGAAGTCGAGGTCCCACGGGCCGCGGCACTGCGGACAACACCAGGTGAGCGCGGAGACGGGGGAGGAAACGCGGCACCGGGGGCACGTGTAGGCGGTCATGCGGCCCAGGATGGCAGCCGTGTGGCGCGGACGTTACGGGGCGGCGGACACCCTTGTGCGATTCCTATGGATCCGCCAACCTTTCGCTCGGCAGCCGGACGTTCGAAACGGCGCGGACACCTCGTGCCGTCTTGTCATGTCCCTGCCGCACCCCCACAGCAGCGCACCACCAATGAGGAGGAACCCTCACATGTCAGTGATGCGTGATTCGCGTCGCAGAGTCGCCGCCGCCGCGGCGGTCGCCGTCGCCGCCCTCACCCTCGGCTCGCTCTCCGCCCTCCCGGCCACCGCCGCCCCGGCCGCCCCGGAGGGCGTCATCGAGAACGCCGGAGCCGAAGGCGCCATCGCGGGCAGCTACATCGTCACCCTGGAGGAGTCGGCGCCGGCCGAGACCGCCGAGGGCCGCGCGGTCGCCGCCGAGTACGGCGCGAAGATCAAGAAGACGTACACCTCGGCGCTCAACGGCTACAACGTCGAGCTCTCCGAGGCGCAGGCCAAGAAGCTGGCGGCCGACCCCGCGGTGAAGTCCGTGGCGCAGAACCGCGTCTTCAGGATCAACGCCACCCAGCCCTCCCCGCCGTCCTGGGGCCTGGACCGGATCGACCAGCGGGCCCTCCCGCTGAACCAGAGCTACACCTACCCGGACAACGCGGGCCAGGGCGTCACGGCGTACATCATCGACACCGGTGTGCGGATCTCCCACAGCGACTTCGGCGGGCGCGCCTTCAACGGCTTCGACGCCGTCGACAACGACAACGTCTCCCAGGACGGCAACGGCCACGGCACCCACGTCGCCGGCACCGTCGCGGGCACCGCCCACGGTGTCGCCAAGAAGGCGAAGATCGTCGGCGTCCGCGTGCTCGACAACAACGGCTCCGGCACCACCGCCGGTGTCGTCGCGGGCATCGACTGGGTGACCCGGAACGCCGTCAAGCCGGCCGTCGCCAACATGAGCCTCGGCGGAGGCGCCGACGCCACCCTCGACGCGGCCGTCCGCAACTCGATCGCGTCCGGCGTCACGTACGCGATCGCCGCCGGCAACAGCAACGCCAACGCGTCGAACTACTCCCCGGCCCGGGTGACCGAGGCGATCACGGTCGGCTCCACGACCAACACCGACGCCCGCTCCAGCTTCTCGAACTACGGCACCGTCCTGGACATCTTCGCCCCGGGCTCGTCCATCACCTCGGCGTGGCACACCGGCGACACCGCCACCAACACGATCTCCGGTACGTCGATGGCCGCCCCGCATGTCGCCGGCGCGGCCGCGCTGTACCTCGGGGCCAACCCGACGGCCACCCCGGCCCAGGTGGGCACCGCCCTGGTGAACGCCGCCACGCCCAACGTGGTCACCAACCCGGGCACCGGCTCCCCGAACCGGCTCCTGTACGTCGGTGACGGCGGCACCACCCCGCCGCCCGGCAAGAAGTTCGAGAACACCGCGGACTACGCCATCGCCGACAACGCGACCGTCGAGTCCCCGGTCACCGTCACCGGCGTCACCGGCAACGCCCCCTCCGCCCTCCAGGTGCCGGTGAACATCGTCCACACCTACATCGGTGACCTCCAGGTCCAGCTGATCGCCCCCGACGGCTCGGCGTACACGCTGAAGGCCTTCGGCACCGGCGGCAGCACGGACAACATCAACACCACGTACACCGTGAACGCCTCCTCGGAGGTCGCCAACGGCACCTGGAAGCTGCGGGTCACGGACAACGCGAACGCCGACACCGGGAAGATCGACTCCTGGGGCCTGCAGTTCTGACCCGCCCCCGGGTCTCCTGAGCACGGAGAACCGAACACCGCACGCCGAACGACGAGGGGCGGGCGCCCACGGGCGCCCGCCCCTTCCGCGTGCCCGGCGTCCCTCCCGCCCCGCGATACGCGCGCGACGGGTGTCGGCCCGACCGCGTACGATGCGCGCTCGATCGCCTGTTCGCACCATCGCCCCGCAGGAGCACCCACCCGTGGACCCGATCCAGCCGGCCCCGCCGCCCCCGCCGCCCCCCGGGGGCCCGCAGCCGCGGGAGTGGCCCGCCCCGGGGCCGTACACCTCCCCGGGAATGCCCTACGCGGCCGGCCCCTACGGCCCGCCCGGCGGCCCCGGCACCGGCCCCCACGGGCAGCCCCCGCGGAGCACCAGCGGACTCGCCGTCGCCTCCCTCGTCTCCGGCGTCGTCTGCTGCCTCCCGCCCCTCGGCCTGGTCCTGGGCCTCGTGGCCCTCCCGAAGATCCGGAAGAAGGGCCAGGCGGGCAAGGGGCTCGCGATCGCGGGTATCGTGCTCTCCGCGCTCAGCTGCGTGCTCCTCGTCGCCGGCCTCGTGACCGGCGGCTTCTCCTCGGCGTGGAGCGGCTTCAAGAAGGGCGTCGAGGACGCCTCCCGCTCGTCGTCCCCGTTCTCGCTGCGCACCGGCCAGTGCTTCGACGACCACGGCAAGGCGAAGGACTACACGACGGAGGTCACCGTCGTCGACTGCGCCCGTCCGCACGACGGCGAGGTCACCGGCGGCTTCGAGGTCACCGGCTTCGCCTCGTGGCCCGGCGAGGACGCGATCGACGCGCTCGCGGAGAAGCGCTGCGAGACGGTCAACCTGGCGTACGCGATGGACACCTGGGCGATCCCGGAGGACGTCTGGCTCTTCTACTACCTACCGAGCAGCGAGAGCTGGAAGTTCGGCGACCGGGCCGTGACCTGCGCGTTCGCCAGCGAGAAGAAGCCGTTCAAGGGCTCGCTGCGCGCCGACGCCACGACCCTGGACACCGACCAGGCGCACTTCCTGAAGTCCCTGAACCCGATCGAGACGGCCCTCTACCGGGAGCCGGACGCGGACCCCGAGGAGGACTTCGCGGCCAACAAGGCCTGGGCCGTCGAGGTCCTGGCGGCGCTCGACGGGGCGCACGCGGCCCTCGGACGGCACTCCTGGCCCGGTGCCTCCGCGGGGTCGGTGGCGACGCTCCGGAAGGACCTCGCGGCGGCCTCGAAGCAGTGGCGGGGGCTGGCGACGGCGGCCGACGCCGACGCGTACTGGGAGGCGTACGACCCGGCCTTCGACGTCCTGCCCGACGGCGCGGACGCGCGGGGCGCGCTCGGTCTGACGGACACCCCGCCGGAGGGCGCGGGCACCTCGGCCTGAGGCGCGGCCCGCCCTCTCGCACCCCCGTGCCCGACCGCCGCTCGGCGGCCGGGCACGGACCGGGCACGGACCCGGCGCGGGGATCAGCGCCGCTTCAGCCCCCGGTCGATGGCGGTGATCAGCTCCCCGTCCGGGGTGTCCCCGTCGAGGGACCAGACCATCGCGCCGCCGAGCCCGTTCCGCCGGACGTAGTCCGCCTTGGTGCGCAGCACCGCGGGGTCGTCGTACGTCCACAGGGTGGTGCCGTCGAAGAGCCAGGCGTGCCCGTTCCGCTCACCCCGGTAGAGCTTGTACGTCCCCGACTCCGCGAGCCGCTTCAGGAACTTGTAGTCCTCGGAGCCCGCCGTCCAGGTGGCGGGGGCGGGGCCGGCCGCGGGCTTGCCGAGGCCGTTGCCGCCGCCGGTGACCCCGGTCCAGCCCTGGCCGTAGAAGGGCATGCCGACCACGAGCTTGCGGGCGGGCGCGCCGCGCCGCAGCCAGGCCCTGACGGTCTGGTCGACGCTGAAGTCGTCCTTCGCGTACAGCGCGGACTGCTGCCCGGTCCTCGGCTCGCCGGAGACGTGGAAGTCGTAGCCCTGGAGGTTCACGAAGTCGAAGTCCCGCATGATCTTCGCGACTTCGAAGCCCGCGTCGATCTTGGCGGGGGCGGTGGGCACGTACGCGCTCAGCTCGTAGTGCTTGCGCTTCTTCAGGGAGCGCCCGTAGGCGTCGAGCTGGACGCGGAACTCGCGTACGAGCTTGGTGAAGTTGGGCTTGTCCTCGGGGCGGATCACGTTCCCCGGGGCGCCGTCCGAGCCCGGCCACTCCCAGTCGAGGTCGATGCCGTCGAAGATCCCGGCGGCCGCCCCGGCGCCGCCGCGGGCGCCGTCCACGGGGAGGTTCCCCTTGACGTACGTGTCGATGCAGGAGGCCACGAGGGCCTTGCGGCCGGCGTCCGTGCGCACCGCGTCGGAGAAGTGCGCGGAGCCGCTCCAACCGCCCAGCGAGATCATGACCTTGAGCCCGGGGTGCTTCGCCTTCAGCTCGCGCAGCTCGTTGAAGTTGCCCGCCAGGCGCTGCCCGTCGGTGTCGCCGGCGCCGTCCACGGAGTTCGCCGCGTCGACGGGGCGCACGTAGTCGGCCCAGGGGTCGGAGCCGGGGGCGTTGCCCATGAGGCACTTGCCGTCCGGGCCGATCACGCCGAAGGCGTAGTTGATGTGGCTGAGCTTGGCGGCCGTGCCGCTCGTCTCCAGGTCCTTGACCTGGAAGTTCCTTCCGTAGATGCCCCATTGGGTGAAGTAGCCGATCCGCTTGAGGTCCTGCCCGTGGGAGGGCTTGAGAGAGGACTCGTGGGCGGCTCCGTGCGGGGCCTGGTGCGCGTCGGCGGCGGGGGCCAGGGCGGCGAGGAGGCCGAGGGTGACGGCGGCGACCGCGCCGAAGGTCGGCTTGGACATGGCTCTGGGACGCATGGGCTCGTTCCTGTGCGAGGCGGGATGGAGCGTGCGGAGTGCGCGTGCGTGCAGGGAGGAAAGTATTGGTCTGTACCAATGGGGTCAAGGGATCCGACCGCATCCGCCCCGGAGAAAACCTCGGTAGTCGAGGTGTACGGCGAGGGCTTCATCACTTCGAGTGAAACTCTGGCCCATGCTTGCGGTTCGCGACCCACGGTTGTCACGCTGTAGCTGACAGTCAACCTGAGGGGAGTGTCCAGTGACGTTCGGTGAGCAGCCCGCCTATCTGCGCGTGGCGGGCGATCTGCGGGAGAAGATCGCCAACGGCTCGCTTCCGCCCCATACCCGCCTTCCCTCGCAGGCACGCATCCGCGAGGAGTACGGGGTGTCGGACACCGTCGCACTGGAGGCCCGCAAGGTACTGATGGCCGAGGGGCTCGTGGAGGGCCGCTCGGGCTCCGGGACGTACGTGCGGGAGCGCCCGGTGCCGCGCCGGATCGCCCGCTCCGGCTACCGCCCGGCCTCCGGGGCCAGCCCCTTCCGGCAGGAGCAGGCGGCCGAGGGGGCGCACGGCACCTGGGAGTCGAACAGCGGACAGGAGCCCGCGAGCCCGGAGGTGGCCGGGCGGCTCGGCATCGAGCCGGGCGAGCGGGTGATGCGCACGCGGTACGTGTACCGGGACGGCGGCGAGCCCATGATGGTCTCCACCTCCTGGGAGCCCCTCGCCGTCACCGGCCGGACGCCGGTCATGCTGCCCGAGGAGGGCCCCCTGGGCGGCTGCGGGGTCGTCGAGCGGATGGCCGCCATCGACGTCGTCGTGGACAACGTGGTGGAGGAGGTCGGCGCCCGCCCCGGCCTCGCCGACGAGCTCCTGGCGCTGGGCGGGGTCCCGGGCCACGTGGTCATGGTCGTGGAGCGGACCTACTACGCCTCGGGCCGGGCCGTCGAGACCGCCGACGTGGTGGTCCCGGCCGACCGCTACCGGATCGCGTACCACCTGCCGGTGAGGTGACGCGGGGCGGGGCCCGCGCCGCACTCCCGGTGCCGCGGACCCGCCGCGTCCGCGCGGCCCGTCGCCCGTTCGTGCCCGCGCGGGGGTTTTCGGGGGTGTTCGGGGCGGTGGGGGGTGGGCCCGTCGGCCCGTGTGCCCGTGCCTCCGGGGCCGGGGGCGTACTCCTGTGTGGGGGTGGCGGGTGACGGGGGGTCAGGGTGCGTGGCCGTCCGGGGTGGGGCCCGACTTCGGCCGCGCTCCGTCGGTAACCGGCCGAACCGTGCCTCTTTGTGTAAACCCGTATCCGCTGTGTGAAGGTCAGGCGTAAGCTCCGGCATATGCGGATTGCGGTTTCCCGGAGATCCTTGACGGCACGCGGACCGGCGGAGGGAGGAGCCCGATGACCGACAGCGACCCCGTCCTCCCCTGGCTCGTCATTCGGCAGGACGACAACGGCAACCGCTACCGGGTGGGGCGGTACGCGACCGAGGGCGAGGCGCGGAAGGTCGCGGACAGCCTCGACGACCGCGGCCACAAGCAGCTCTACTGGGTCGAGCGCATCGGCAGCCCCGCCCTCTGAGCCGCCCGCGGACCCCCGTCCCCGGGTCCCGGCTACGCTCGCGCCATGACGGAACGCACCACCGAGACCCACCGCCGCGACCCCGTCCCCGTGGTCGTCGTCGCCGGCGCCCTCTACGACCGGGGGCGCCTGCTCGCCGCCCGGCGCAGCGCCCCCGCCGACCTCGCCGGCCGCTGGGAACTGCCCGGCGGCAAGCTCGAACCGGGCGAGGGCCCGGAGGAGGCCCTGGTCCGGGAGCTCCGGGAGGAGCTCGGCGTGGAGGTCGAGCCGGGGGAGCGCATCCCCGGCGAGTGGCCGCTGAAACCCGGCTACGTCCTGCGGGTGTGGACCGCCCGCCTGCTCTCCGGCGAACCGCGCCCCCTGGAGGACCACGACGAACTGCGCTGGCTCACCCGCTCGGAGCTGGACTCGGTCGACTGGCTCGACCAGGACCGCCCCGCCGTCGCCGAGGCCGGGCTGCGGCTCCCGGAGCACTGAGGCCCCCGGCGTCCCCCGGGCATCCCCCGGGCGCCCCTCCGGCGGGCGCCCGGCCGCTCCCTACGCCGTTCGTGCCACCGTGCGCCGGTGACCGCCCCCGGTGGGATAACTTGCCGCATATGGTGGGTATGTCCCCATTGGTACCTCGCGCGAAGGCGCGGGCCTTCCTGCTGACCCACGGCTGGGGAAGTGATCGGGTGTGATCTACACCGACGGCGACCGCGCCGAGTGGACCTTCCCGGCCGAGGCGAACGCCGTGCGCACCGCCCGCCACGCGGTGCGCGAGACCCTCCGCGCCTGGGAGCTCGACGGACTCCTCGGCGACGTGACCGTCCTGCTGGTCAGCGAGCTGGTGACCAACTCCCTGCGGTACGCCTCCGGCCCCATCGGGGTCCGCCTGGTCCGCGTCCACCCCGACGGCGCCGACCCGGCCCACTGCACGGCGCTGCTCGTGGAGGTCTCCGATCCGCTTCCGGATCCGCCGACCGCCAAGGCCCCCGGGCCCGACGACGAGGGGGGCCGCGGCCTCGGCCTCGTGGCCGGCACCGCCCGCCGCTGGGGGACCCGCAAGGGGACCGTCGGCAAAACCGTATGGTTCGAGCTGGCTCTGCCTGGTGAGTAAAGAGGGTGGGACAACGATCACCGGTACTCGGCGAGGAGCGAACGAGACCACCCTGTGATCGTGAACGTCGTACCGCCGGAGCCCGCCGTATTGAATACTGCGGGCATGGCCGGTCCGGTGCGGTGAGCTGGAGGGGACGGTCGCGTGAGCGAGATACCTGGGACGGCGAGCGGCGGCGTCGTGTGGCAGAGCAGCCCGCCCGGCTCCCTCTACGACTACATCCGGGTGGCCTCCTTCTCGATCGGGCCCGACGGCCTGGTCGAGCAGTGGAGCCGGAGGGCCGTGGACCTCTTCGGCGTCACCGCGGAGGAGGCCAGGGGCAAGGACCCCGTGGAGGTCTTCATGCCCGCCGACCTGCGCGAGCGCGGTCACCGGAGGGTCAAGGAGATCCTCGACGGCAAGGAGTGGACGGGCCTCGTCCCCTTCCGCGTCCCCGGCGAGGAACGCCCCCACGGCGTGGCCGAGATGTACGTCATGCCGACCGAGACCGAGACGGGGGAGCGGGCCGCGCTGTGCATCGTCGTCGACGTGCGCGCCCTCCGCCGCATCGAGACCGACCTCGCCGCCTCCCAGGCGATATTCGGCCAATCGCCCTTCGGGTTCCTCCTCTTCGACACCGACCTCACCGTCCGGCGGGCCAACCGGCGCTTCGCCACCGTCTTCGGCGGCGAAGCCGACGACCACCGCGGCCGCACCGTCCACGACTACCTGAGCCGCGCCGAGGCCGACCGGATGACCGGCGCCCTGCGGAAGGTCCTGGAGACCGGCGAGTCCGTCACCGACCTGAGGATCGTCGGCGCCGCCCCCGGCGCCAGGGACCGCCGCCACTGGTCCATCAACCTCTACCGCGTGCACAGCGGCTCCGGCCGCCCGATCGGCGTCGCGGGCCTCGGCATCGACGTCACCCGCCGCCACAACGCGGCCCGGGAGGCCGCCAGCGCCCGCCGCAACCTCGCCCTCCTCAACCAGGCCGGCGCCCGCATCGGCAACACCCTGGACCTGGAGGCCACCGCCCGCGAACTCCTCGACGTCGCCGTCCCCGGCTTCTGCGACCTCGCCTCCGTCGACCTCTACCAGGGCCTCCTCACCGGCGACGAGGCGCCGCCGGGCCGCTGGGGCAGCTCCCACGACGTCGGCTACGGGGCCGGCAGCGCCGAACTGCGCCGGGTCGCCTTCGCCAGCGCCGTCTCCGACACCCCCCGCAGGACCGACGAGGGCCACGCCTCCGACCCCGGCTGCCCGGGCACCGTGCCCATCGAGGTCGGCGCCGTCCACCGCTACCCCTTCAACTCCCCGTACGCCGGAGCCCTCCGCACCGGCCGCGTCCGCACGGTCCACGGCGACGACGGCGACCTCGCCCGGTCCACCCTGGTCGTCCCCATGACCGCCCACGACACCGTCGTCGGCCTCGTCCAGTTCTCCCGCGCCAAGGGCAGCGAGCCCTTCGGGGAGCGCGACCGGGCCCTCGCCGTCGAACTCGCCGCCCGGGCCGCCGTCTGCATCGACAACGCCCGCCTCTACCGCCGCGAACACGAGCGGGCCCTCATCCTCCAGCGCAGCCTGCTCCCGCCCGGCGACCCCGAGGCCGCCGGACTCGACATCGCCTGCCGCTACCTCCCCGGCACCGACGCCACCGAGGTCGGCGGCGACTGGTTCGACGTCATCGAACTCCCCGGCCACCGCACCGCCCTCGTCATCGGGGACGTCATGGGCCGCGGCCTGCGCGCCGCCGTCGCCATGGGCGAACTGCGCACCGCCGTGCGGACCCTCGCCCAGCTCGACCTGGAACCGGCCGAGGTCCTCTCCCACCTGGACGAGATCGCCCGCGGCCTCGGCGCCCCCATCGGCACCCAGCAGTCCCGCGCGCACAAGAACCGCGGCCCCGAGCTCTCCGAGGTCTACCTCGCCACCTGCGTCTACGCCGTCTACGACCCGGTCACCCGCCGCTGCACCTTCGCCAACGCCGGCCACCTCCCGCCGGTCCTCGTCGAACCCGGCGAGGCGGCCCGGCTGCTCGACGTGCCCCCCGGTATGCCGCTCGGGGTCGGCGGCGAGCCCTTCGAGGAGGTCGAGGTCGAGATCCCCGAGGGCGCCCTCCTCGCCCTCTACACCGACGGCCTGGTCGAGTCCCGCGACCACCCCCTGGACGAGGGCCTCAGCGCCTTCCGGCGCGCCCTCACCGACCCGTCCCGCCCCCTGGAGGACGTCTGCGACCGGGTCCTGGGCAGCCTGAACACCGGGCACGGCGAGGACGACATCGCCCTCCTGATGGCCCGGGTCCAGGGGCTGCCCGCCGAGGCCGTCGGGGACTGGCGGCTGCCCAGGGAGCCCCGCTCGGTCGGCCGCGCCCGCGAACTCGCCCGCGCCCAGCTCGCCGCCTGGGACCTCGAACCGCTGGTCGACACCGTCGAACTCCTCGTCAGCGAACTCGTCACCAACGCCCTGCGCTACGGCGAGGGCGAGATCCGGCTGCGCCTGCTGCGCGACCGCACCCTCGTCTGCGAGGTCTGGGACGCCGGCCTGGTCCAGCCGCGCCGCCGCCGCGCCAAGGACACCGACGAGGGCGGCCGCGGCCTCCAGCTCGTCGGGCTCCTCAGCTCCTCCTGGGGCTCGCGCCGCACTCCGCGCGGCAAGACCGTCTGGTTCGAACTGGACCTGCCGGAGGACGGGGAGGCGGCGGAGCCGACCGTGGAGCAGCTGCTCAGCATGTTCTGAGCCGTACGCGTACGCGTACGGGGGCGGGCTGTACGCGTACGTGTACGGGGACGGGCTGTACGCGTACGGGGGTGGCGCCGGGTCACTTCTTGAGCGCCGCCAGCCGGGCCTCGATCTCGGCGTCGTCCCCGAGCGCGTCCAGCTGCTCGAACTGCGCGTCCAGGGAGGAGGCCGCCAGCTCCTGCTTGCCGAGGGCCCGGGCCTCCTCCCGGCGCACCTTGTCCTCGAAGCGGCTCAGCTCGCTGGTCGGGTCGAGGACGTCGACGTTCTTCACGGCGTCCATCATCGTGTTCTGCGCCTGCGCCGACTTGGCGCGGGCCACCAGTTCGTCCCGCTTGGCCTGGAGCTCGGTGAGCTTCGCCTTCATCCGGTCGAGGCCGTCCCTGAGCTTCGCCACCACCTCGGTCTGCGCGGCGATCGCCGGCTCCGCCGTCCGCGCCTCCTTCTCCGACTGGAGCTGGCGGCCGAGGGCCACCTTCGCCAGGTTGTCGAAGCGGTCCGCCTCCGCCGCCCGCCCGCCGTCCCGCAGCTCGTCCGCCTTCCGGCTGGCGGCGAGCGCCTTGCCGCCCCACTCCTTCGCCGCCTCCACGTCCTCCCGGTGGTCCTGCTCCATCAGCCGGAGGTTGCCGATGGTCGCGGCCACCGCCTCCTCCGCGTCCGCGATGTTGTTCGCGTAGTCGCGGATGAGCTGGTCCAGCATCTTCTGCGGGTCCTCCGCCTGGTCCAGCAGGGCGTTGATGTTGGCCTTCGCCAGCTGGGTGACCCGGCCGAGGACGGTCTGCTTGCTCATGGGACTTCTCCTTGAGGGGGATGAGGGGGAGAGAAGGTGCTCGTGGGACGGCGGTCCCGGGTCAGAAGCGTCCGCCGCCGCCCAGCCGGCCGCGCGTGCCGCTGCCGCCGAAGCTGCCGGGCCCGCCGCCGAAGCCGCCGCCCCCGAACCCCCCGCCGAGGCCTCCGGGCCCGCCGCCCCTTCCGCCGCCGAAGAGGCCGCCGAGGATGATGCCGCCGAGCACCGCGCCGCCGAGCCCGCCGGAACCCCCTCCCGTCCCCGGCATCCCGCCCGTGCCGATCGGGTTCCCGTAGGCGCGGACGTCCCGCTCGGCGAGGTCCTGCGCCCGCCGGGCGAGCGCGTCCGCCTGCCGGGCCTCCGCGAGGGCGGACTGCGGGTCGTCGGCCGCGAGGGCCTGCGCCTCCTCCCAGCGGCGCCCGGCCTCGGTCAGGCGCGTCCGGGCCTCGCTGCCCACCGCGCCCCGGTGGGTGGCGACGTAGTCGGAGGCCGCCCCGATCGCCGAACGGGCCGTCAGCAACGCCTGGTCCAGGAGCGCGCGGGCCCGCCGCGTGCCCGACTCGCGCTCCCGCGCCCCCTCCAGGGCCTCGTCCAGGGCCGCGTCCGCCTCCTCGACCCGGCGCAGGGCGCCGATCGGGTCGTACCGTCCGGCCTCCGCGCTCCGCCGCACCTCGGCCACCACCGCCTCGGCGCGGGCGATCCGGCCCTGGAGGTCGGCCGTGGACACCCCGGCGGCGGTCCCCTTCAGGAGGCCGCGGGCGTCCGCGAGGTCCACGTCCGTCTCCGCGAGGACGCCCGGCAGCCGGCCCACGGCCTCGGCCAGCTCCTGCGCCCGCCGGTCCACCGCCCCGATCAGCCGGGCCGCCTGGTCCACGGCGCCCTCGGCGGCCCGTACGTGCACGGCCGCCCCGCCGTTGTCACCGGCGCCGATCCGCTCCCGGGCCCGCCCGACCCGGTCCTCCGCGAAGACCAGCCGATCCCGTGCCTGTTCGACGTCGCCGGCGACGGGCGAGGCCGCCGTCTCCGCGTACCGCTCGCGCATGGCGGTCAGCGCCGCCTCGGCCGTGCCCATCCGGGCCGTCTGCTCCCGGAGCGCGGCCTCGACCGCCGCCAGCGCCTCGGGGGCGGTCCGCTCCAGGGCGCGGAGCCGGTCGAAGGACTCGGTCTCGGCGTCGAGCCGCGCGTCCGCCTCCCCGCAGCGGCGCAGGATCTCCTCCAGCATGGACCGGCGGGTCGCGTCGTCCTCGGGGAAGGCGTCGTCCAGCTTCTGCCGCAGCCGGAACGACGCCGTCAGCTGCTCCTGGGCGAAGGCGACGGACTCGGTGAAGGGCCGCACCGCCTCCTCGCCGAACTGCGCCGACGCGAAGCCCAGCTCCTCCCGGCTGGTGCGGACGGCGTCGTCGGTGGCGACCAGGGTCCGGCGCGCCTCCCCGTCCAGCTCGTCCAGGGTCGGCGGCGCGGGCTCCTTCGGCGGCCCCCAGCCCTGCCCGTTCGCGGGCGTGGTGCGGGTCCCGGTCCGCTTGCGCCGCCTGGCGTACGCGTAGGCCGCCACCGCCCCGGCGCCGCCGACCAGCACCACGGGCAGGACCAGGTCGGAGGCGGAGGGGCCGTCGTCGGACGCGTGGCCCGGGTCGGCGGGCCCGGGGGTGATCGGGGGAGCGGTGACCGGCCGGCCCGCGAGGACGGCGCCGTAGCCGTCCGCCGCGCCGACGGCGGCCCCGGCCCAGTCGTTCTGCCGCAGGGCCGGCTCGATCGCGGTCCGCGCGACCTCGTCGAGCCGCGCCTGCGTGAGGCCGGAGCCGGGGTCGGCCGAGTAGCCGTACTGCCGGTCGTGGGTGGCGACGGCGAGCAGCAGGTCGCCGGCGCCGAACCCGTTGCGCGCGGCGGTGGCGTCGGCCCAGTCCTGGCCGGAGCGCCCGGAGAAGTCCCGTACGTAGACGACGAAGAGCTGGACGCGCTCCTGCTCGTAGAGGCGGTCGAGGGCCTGCTCCACGGAGGCGCGGCGGTCGCGGAGGGCACCCACCCGGTCGGTGATCTGCCCGTCCCGGGACAGGACGACGGGGTCGTCGGCGCGGGCGCCGGACACGGCGGGAACACCGTGCGCGGCGGCAACACCGGACACGGCGGGAACACCGTGCGCGGCGGGGACACCGCCCGTGGCGGGGGCGGCGAGCCACCACACCGCCGCCAGGACCGCGAGAAGGGCCCGGGCGGCCGTCCGCGCTCCACGGGACCGTGCTGGAAACGCCCGCGCCGCACCAGTCCGCGCCGCACCCGTCCGCGCTGCATACCTTCGCGTCACACACGCGAGGCTATGTCCGGGTATGTCCACCCGCGACCGGGCCGAGCCGTCCGGAGGCCGCCGGGAGGCCGCCCGTACCCCCGGTTTTCGCGACCCCGCGGTCTCCGGGCCGCGCGGCCCGGGGGAGGATGGGCCCGCCATCACCGGCAGAGGGGGAGCCCACCATGACCAGCCGTCTTCTGATGCCCTTCCGGTCCGCCGCGCCGGAGCCCGTCCCGGCGGAGGACGCCCCGGGGTCGACCCGGCCCACGGCGATCCTCGACCTGGAACACCCCCTGACCGCCGCCTTCGCGGACCGGGTGCGGCGCGCGGCGCGGGCGCGGGGCGCGGTGACGGACCGCGAGCGGCTCCGGACCGCGCACGGGATCATCGCCTCCGCCGTGCGCCCGGTGTACTCCGTGGACGACCTGCGCCGGGTGTCACGGACGCTGCGGCTCGGCCGGGGCTCGTGCAGCCAGCGCATGGCGGTCCTGGAGGCGGTGGCCCGTTCCCTCGGCGTGCCCACGCGGGTCCGGGGCCTGCTGGTCGACGGCGCCTTCTGGTACCCGCGCTTCCCGGGGCTGCGCCCCCTCGTGCCCGAGGACGTGCTCCTCGCGTGGCCGGAGTTCCTGCTCGACGGGGCCTGGGTCCCGGTGGCCGACCTCTTCGCGGGCCACGGGACGCGCGGGTCCGGGGCGGACGGGTCAGGGGCGGACGGGTCCGGGACGGACTGGTCAAGGGTGGACGGGCCCGGGGCGGACGGCGGCGCTCCGGCCGGGGGCGGGGGCTTCACGAACTCCGGCCCCGAGACGCTCTTCGAGGCGGTGGCCCGGACCGCCGTCGACTGGGACGCGCCGCCGGCGTGCGCCGGCTCCGCCCCCTGCGACCTGTCCGCCCACCTCAGGACCGACCTGGGCCGCTTCACCTCGCGCGACGAGCTCTTCGCCCGGCACGGCCAGACCCTGTGCCTCGCCGCCCGCACCCTGGCCGAGCCCGTCCTCGGCCGCTGGAGCGCGGGCGCGGGGGCGGGGGCGGAAGCGAAGGGCGGCGAAAGTCGGGCCGCGGCCTGACCACCGGCCCCCGTTGGGCCGCCCGAGTGGCGTTTTTCGGCCGTTCCGTCGTGTCGCCCTGGCCGGATTCCCTTCCTCCTTTTCAGTGGATGAACAGTAGGTGTGATCATCCCCAAATGGAATGAATCTGGACGAAGGGGTACAGACATGTCCCAGATCGGCGCCCCTCACGGGGGGACATGCCCCAAGAGCCCCCGCTCCCGGACGCTCCGTACCGTCGCCACCCTCACCAGCGCCGTCCTCGCCGTCACCGTCCTCGCCGGATGCAGCGCGGACGAGGACGCCGACGCCGCCCCGGTCGCCGCCCAGGACAACGCGCCCGCCCCGCGCGACCGGGTCGCCGACGGCGGCACCCTGCGCTGGGCCGTCGACGCCGCCCCCACCACCCTCAACGCCTTCCAGGCCGACGCCGACGCCACCACCTCCCGCATCGCCGGAGCCGTGCTCCCCGCCCTCTACACCCTCGACCAGCGGGGCCGGCCGCAGCGGAACCCCGACTACCTGGAGTCCGCGCAGGTCGTCGAGACCGAGCCCAAGCAGGTCGTCCTCTACAAGCTCAACCAGCAGGCCGTGTGGAGCGACGGACGCGAGATCGGGGCGCCCGACTTCGTCGCCCAGTGGCGGGCCCTGAGCGGCCGCGACACCGCGTACTGGACCGCCCGGAACTCCGGCTACGAGCGGATCGAGAAGATCGAGCGGGGCAGGAACGACCTGGAGGTGCGGGTCACCTTCGCCAAGCCCTACGCCGACTGGCAGTCCCTCTTCACCCCGCTCTACCCGAAGCAGGTCATGGGGTCCCCGGAGGCCTTCAACGACGGCGCCCGCACCACCCTCAAGGCCACCGCGGGACCGTTCCTGCTGAAGTCGGTCGACACCGGGGGCGGCGACGTCACCCTCGCCCGCAACCCCCGCTGGTGGGGGCAGGCCGCCAAGCTCGACACCGTCGTCCTCAAGCCCGTCCCCCGGTCCGACCGGGCGGACGCCCTCGCCGGGGGCACCCTCGACCTGGCCGAGATCGACCGCTCCACGGCCGAGCGGATCTCCCTGGCGCTCAAGGACGCCCGCGCCGGACGGAACGGCGCGCAGGCCGCCCTCGCCCACGGCCCCGGCTCCTCGATCACCCCCTCCAAGGCCCTGAGGTCCTGGGCCCTCGCCCACGGCTCCGACGAGGAGAAGGCCGAGGAGGTCCGGGCCGCCCGCAAGAAGAACCAGGAGGCGATCGCCCGGTACGCGAGCGCGCAGGACACCCTCGCGAAGTACGTGGTCCGCAAGTCCCTGGAGCCCGCCTACACCCAGCTCTCGCTGAACGGCGAGTCCGGGCCGCTCTCCGACGAGCGGGTGCGGCGCGCGGTGGCCCGCGCCATCGACCGCCAAGAGCTGGCCGAAACCGTGCTCAAGCCGCTCGGCCTCCCGGCGAAGCCCCCCGGCAGCCACCTGGCCCTCGCGGGCCAGGCCGCGTACAAGGACGGCAGCGACGCCCTCGGCGGCCAGGACACCCAGGAGGCACGGGCGCTCCTCGCCGACGCCGGCTGGGTCCCCGGCGGGGCCGAGCTGCCCGCCGGCACGAAGGCGGGCAGCGAGGCGGAGAAGGAGGGGACCGGGAAGGAGGCGTCGGAGAAGCCCGCGAAGAGCAGTCCCACCGCCCCCGCCGACGCCGAGAAGAAGAGCGACGACGCCTCCGGGGACGCCCCCTCGGACGAGGGCCTCTACATCGTCGGCGACGACAAGCCCGGCGACCGCCGGGCCGTCCCCGACCGGGCCGCCCCCGCCCCCGGCGACCCCCAGAGCGCCGCCCGCGTCCTCGCCCCTGCCCCCTCCGCCGCGCTCCAGGGCGCCGCCCTCCAGGCCCGCGCGGAAGCCCTCGACACCCGGGTGGAACCCCTCGACGCCCGCCCCGGGGCCCTGGACGCCCGCCCCGGCGCCCTCGACGTCGGTGCGGGCTCCGCCGCCCGGGCCGGCGTCCCGCAGGCCGCCCGGCCCGACCGGGGCGTGGCCGGGGCCTACGCCCCGCGCGGCACCGCCGCGCCCGCCGCCGTCCCCGGGGCGAAGCAGGCCCTCGGCAAGGACGGCAAGGCGCTCAGCCTCCGCTTCGTCCTGCCGTCCGGGCCCGGCTCCGAGTCGCTGCGGACCGTGGGGGACCGGATCGTCCGGATGCTCGACGCGGTCGGCATCCGCACCGAGGTCACCAAGGTCCCCGACGAGAGCTTCTTCAAGGACCACATCGCCTCGGGCGACTACGACCTGGCCCTCTACTCCTGGCCCGCCTCCGCCTTCCCCGCGACCGACGCCCGGCCGATCTTCGCCAAGCCCGAGCCCGCCTCGGACGGCTCGCTCATGGTCGAGCAGAACTACTCCCGGGTCGGCACCGACCGCATCGACCAGCTCTTCGACCAGGCGGCGGGCACCCTCGACGAGGAGGAGGCCCTGGAGCTGGTCCGCCAGGCCGACGCCCGGATCTGGGCCGCGGCCGGCTCCATCCCCCTCTACCAGCGCCCCCAGCTGGTCGCCGCCAGGGCCGATCTGGTGAACGCCGGGGCCTGGGGCTTCGCCGCCCCCCGCTACCAGGACATCGGCTTCGAGAAGAAGGAGACCGCCAAGGGCCCCGAGGGGACCGGGGCGACCGGCCGGAAGCAGGGCTAGCGCCCGGCACGAAACCGCCGAAAGCGCCGAAGCGGCTGAAAGTGCAGGTCACAACCTCAGAACCAGCTCAACTTCCTTGCCCGCCGGTGATCCCGGCGGGCAGGATCGCGTCGGCCCCTTGACCCGGCCGCACCGCCTCCCCCACACCCTCGCAACCTTCCAGTAGACCCTCTCGGAACCCGGGCGGGGAAGCCTCTTGCACGACGGCCCCGTACCATGGGAGACAGCCGTGGCGCGTCCGCCCGGCGGGCGTAAGAGGAACTGACGCCGATTCCCACGATCCGAGAGAAGCGCAAGCCACCCATGCCCACGCGCCACGACATCCGCAACGTCGCCATCGTCGCCCACGTCGACCACGGCAAGACGACCATCGTCGACGCCATGCTCAAGCAGGCCGGTGCCTTCGCCGCCCACCAGCAGCTCGACGACCGCATGATGGACTCGAACGACCTGGAGCGTGAGAAGGGCATCACGATCCTCGCCAAGAACACGGCGGTGAAGTACCACCCCAAGGACGGCGGGGCCCCGATCACGATCAACATCATCGACACCCCCGGCCACGCCGACTTCGGCGGCGAGGTCGAGCGCGGTCTGTCGATGGTCGACGCGGTCGTCCTCCTGGTCGACGCCTCCGAGGGCCCGCTCCCGCAGACCCGGTTCGTGCTGCGCAAGGCCCTCCAGCAGCGCAAGCCCGTCATCCTCTGCATCAACAAGACGGACCGCCCGGACTCCCGGATCGACGAGGTCGTCAACGAGACCTACGACCTCTTCCTCGACCTGGACGCGGACGAGGACCAGATCGAGTTCCCGATCGTCTACGCCTGCGGCCGCGACGGCGTCGCCTCGCTGACCAAGCCGGAGGACGGCACCGTCCCCGCCGACAGCGACAACCTGGAGCCGTTCTTCTCCACCATCCTGGAGCACGTCCCGGCCCCGTCGTACGAGGAGGACGCGCCGCTCCAGGCCCACGTCACCAACCTCGACGCCGACAACTTCCTCGGCCGCATCGCGCTGCTCCGCGTCGAGCAGGGCGAGCTGCGCAAGGGCCAGACGGTCGCGTGGATCAAGCGGGACGGCACGATCTCCAACGTCCGCATCACCGAGCTGATGATGACCGAGGCGCTCACCCGCAAGCCGGCCGAGGTGGCGGGCCCCGGTGACATCTGCGCCGTCGCCGGCATCCCCGACATCATGATCGGCGAGACCCTGGCCGATCCGGAGAACCCGATCGCGCTGCCGCTGATCACGGTCGACCAGCCGGCCATCTCCATGGTCATCGGCACCAACACCTCGCCGCTCGTCGGCCGCGGCGGCACCGGCAAGGGCGCGGACGCCAAGTCCGCCGTGAAGGACCGCAAGGTCACCGCCCGCCAGGTGAAGGACCGCCTGGACCGCGAGCTCGTCGGCAACGTCTCGCTCCGCGTCCTCGACACCGAGCGCCCCGACGCCTGGGAGGTCCAGGGCCGCGGCGAGCTCGCGCTCGCCATCCTGGTCGAGCAGATGCGCCGCGAGGGCTTCGAGCTCACCATCGGCAAGCCGCAGGTCGTCACCAAGGACGTCGACGGCAAGGTCCACGAGCCCGTCGAGCGCCTGACGGTCGACGTCCCCGAGGAGCACATGGGCGCGGTCACGCAGCTCATGGGCGTCCGCAAGGGCCGCATGGACAACATGTCGAACCACGGTTCCGGCTGGGTCCGCATGGAGTTCGTCGTCCCGTCCCGCGGCCTCATCGGCTTCCGCACGGAGTTCCTGACGCAGACCCGCGGCACGGGCATCGCCCACTCCATCCACGAGGGCCACGAGCCCTGGTTCGGCCCGCTCCAGACCCGCAACAACGGCTCCCTGGTCGCCGACCGGGCCGGCTCGGTCACCGGCTTCGCCATGACCAACCTCCAGGAGCGCGGCGTCCTCTTCGTCGATCCGGGCACCGAGGTGTACGAGGGCATGATCGTCGGCGAGAACTCGCGCTCCGACGACATGGACGTCAACATCACCAAGGAGAAGAAGCTCACCAACATGCGCTCCTCCTCCGCCGACTCCTTCGAGGCGATCGTCCCGCCGCGCAAGCTCTCCCTGGAGCAGTCGCTGGAGTTCTGCCGCGACGACGAGTGCGTCGAGGTGACCCCGGAGGCCGTGCGCATCCGCAAGGTCGTCCTGGACCAGAAGGAGCGCGGCCGCTCGGCCTCGCGCGCCAAGAACGGCTGACACCGAACCGGTTGGACCGGTTCCGGACGTACGACCGAGCCCCGCCGGCCCCGGCGGGGCTCAGTCGTACCCTCTGTCCGGAGGGTCGTCGGGGATTGCCCCGGGGGCGCGGTGGGGAAGCTCCGGGGGTGCCACCCGGATCACCTGCGAAGTTCACGGCGGAGAGCGCCGCGAGGGCCTTCGCGGGCGCCCCCGCCGGGCCGGGAGGGGAGGCCGTGCGGGGCTCCGTCGTCAAGTCGAATTCAGAGACGGAGTGTCCGGATACCGGTCATCGCTCTCCGGAACGTGTATTAACAGTCCGTTTCGGGGGTGTCTGTCTGGACTCCCTTTGTCCGGATTTCGGTACCTCGGGGGGTGGTGATGTTGTCAAAACGAGACCACTTAAGTGTGGTTTACGGCCCGGACGTACTTAATAGTTGGCTCCGTTGAGCTCGGGTCAATGGGTCACGCACTGTGGGGAGTGCCGACTCACGAGCACACTCGGGGCACTTGAGTGCATAGCCGTCAGGGGTGTCGGCGAAACTCGGAGTGCCCCTCTTGTAGTGACAAAGTGGACTCATGAGGAGGAACCCATGCGCGGTGCCAAGAGCGCCAAGTGGGTAACGGGCGCGATCATCGTCGCCCTGGCTGCGACCGCCTGTGGCGGGGGTAAGAGCGACGGGGCCGGTGACGCCAAGGGCGCTGTTGACCCGAACGGGATCTTCTCCATCGAGCTCGGTGAGCCCGAGAAGCCCCTGTACACCGGCGACACGATGGAGTCCAACGGCTCCGCCGTCATGGCCGGCCTGTTCTCGACCCTGGTCGACTACAAGGCCGACGGTTCGCTGGAGATGATCAACGCCGAGTCGGTCACCACGACGGACTCGAAGACGTGGACCGTCAAGCTCAAGCCGGGCTGGACCTTCCACGACGGCACCCCGGTCACCGCCAAGTCCTACGTGGACGCGTGGAACTGGAACGCCAACGTCAAGAACGCCATGGGCCTCAGCTCGTGGTTCGCCGACATCAAGGGCTTCGAGAAGCTCAGCCCGGAGGGCGAGGGCGCGAAGCCCACCGCCGACAAGCTGGACGGTCTGAAGGTCGTCGACGAGAACACCTTCACCATCGAGCTGGCGAAGGCCGTCCCGTACTTCGGCCACAAGCTCGCCTACATCGTCTTCGCCCCGCTGCCCGAGGCGTTCTACAAGGACACCAAGGCCGCCGGTCAGAAGCCGATCGGCAACGGTCCCTACAAGTTCAAGAGCTGGGACCACAAGAAGCAGATCGAGATCGTCCGCTACGACGACTACAAGGGCCCGAACAAGGCGAAGAACGGCGGTGTGGTCTTCAAGAACTACACCACCCTCGAGGCCGCCTACGAGGACCTGAAGTCGGGCAACGTCGACGTCCTGCGTCAGCTCGCCCCGAAGGACCTCCCGGTCTACCGCCAGGACCTCGGCGACCGCGCCGTCGACCAGGCGTACTCCGCGATCCAGACCGTCGCCGTGGCCTTCTACGCCGACCAGTGGAGCAAGCCGAAGCAGGTCGACCCGAAGGTCATCCAGGGCCTCTCGATGGCCATCGACCGCGCCACCATCACCAAGACGGTGCTCCAGGGCACCCGCGAGCCCGCCACCGGCTGGGTCGCCAAGGGTGTGCTCGGCTACCAGCCGAACGCGGTCGACGTCACCAAGTTCGACCCGGCCAAGGCCAAGGAGCTCATCAAGGCCGGCGGCGGCGTTCCCGGCAACAAGATCTCCATCCAGTTCAACGCCGACGGCGGCCACAAGGAGTGGGTGGACGCGGTCTGCAACTCCATCACCCAGTCCACGGGCGTCGCCTGCACGGGTGACGGCAAGCCGGACTTCCAGGCCGACCTGCAGGCCCGCAAGAACAAGCAGGTCAAGTCGTTCTACCGCTCCGGTTGGGTGCTCGACTACCCGGTGAACGCCAACTTCATCTCCGACCTGTTCCGTACGGGTGCGGCGGGCAACCAGGGTGGCTTCTCCAACAAGGAGCTGGACGCGAAGATCGCGAAGGCGGACTCCGCTCCCACGCTGGAGGAGTCGGTCAAGGAGTTCCAGGCCATCGAGAAGGACCTGGTCAACTACATGCCGTCCATCCCGCTCTGGTACTACAAGGTCAACGCGGGCTACTCCGAGAAGGTTTCGGGCGTGGCTTACGGTCAGGACGGCGACCCGATCCTGACCGGCGTCGAGGTCCACAAGTAAACCCGAAAGCGTAGTCCGCATGCCGTCACGGGACTGGCGGATCGCCAGTCCCGTCTCGGCGCCTTACGCAGCGGCTGGGGGGCCCTTCCACGGCACCGCGCTGTCCGAATCCGGGCAGGCGCGTCGGGGGAGGGCCCTCGGCTGCGGCCGTCACATCTCAACGGAGGCATGATGGGGCGCTATGTCGCACGACGACTGCTCCAGATGATCCCGGTTTTCTTCGGGACAACCCTGCTGATCTTCCTCATGGTCTACAGCCTGCCCGGTGACCCCGTGGCCGGTCTCTTCGGCGACAAGGGGGCGTCGCCCGCGACCATCGCGGAGATCAGACACAAGCTCGGCCTCGACCAGCCGATCCTGAAGCAGTACTGGGACTACATCAGTGGAATCGTCTTCCACTTCGATTTCGGCACGCAGATCCGCAACGACCGGCCTGTGACCGAAGTCCTGGGGGACGCATTCCCCGTGACGATCCAGCTGGCGGCCCTCGCCTTCGCCTTCGAGCTCGTCTTCGGCCTCACCCTCGGCATCGTCGCCGGCCTCCGCGCCGGACGCATGGCCGACAACGCGATCCTGATCTTCACCCTGCTGATCATCTCGATCCCGGTCTTCGTGCTCGGCTTCCTGATCAAGATGGTGTTCGCCTTCCAGCTCGGCTGGATCGAGCCGAACGTCAGCAACGACCAGCTGCTGTCCGAGATGATCGCCCCCGCCATCGTCCTCGGTGGCCTCTCCCTCGCCTACGTGGCGCGGCTCACCCGCACCTCCATGGCGGAGAACCTGCGCGCCGACTACATGCGCACGGCCGTCGCCAAGGGTCTGCCGAAGCGCCGGATCATCGGCGTCCACCTCATGCGCAACTCGATGATCCCCGTCGTCACCTTCCTCGGCACCGACATCGGCGCCCTGATGGGCGGCGCGGTCGTCACCGAAGGCATCTTCAACGTCAAGGGTGTCGGTGGTCTGATCTATGAGTCGATCACCCGCCGCGAGGGCAGCACCCTCGTCGGCCTCGTCACCGTTCTGGTGGTCGTCTACCTAATCACCAGTCTGCTCATCGACCTGCTGTACGCGGTCCTGGACCCGAGGATCCGGTATGCCTGACGTGACCAAGACCGCTGCCGCCACGGCGCCGGACGCCGTCGCCGCACCCCCGGTGGACGCGCCCGCCCCGCAGGACAAGGCGGAGAAGCCCCGCTCGCTCTGGGGCGACGCCTGGGCGGACCTGCGCCGCAACCCGTACTTCCTCGTGTCGTCGGTGCTGATCTTCTTCCTGCTGCTCATCGCCGCGTTCCCGGGGATGTTCACCAGTGCGTCGCCCACCGCCGGCGACCTCGTCAAGCACTACGTCGGCAAGCCCGAGCTCGGCGACGTCGGCTCCGCGGGCTGGCTCGGCTACGACATCCAGGGCCGCTCCGTCTACGCACGCCTGATCTACGGCACCCGCGCCTCGATCATCGTCGGCGTCTGCGTCACCCTGATCGTCACCGTCGTCGGCGGAACCATGGGCATGATCGCCGGCTACTTCGGCGGCTGGGTGGACGCGGTCCTCTCCCGCCTGACCGACGTCTTCTTCGGCATCCCCTTCCTGCTCGGCGCGATGGTCGTCCTCCAGGCCTTCGTCGAGCGCACCGTCTGGGTCGTCGTCTTCGCCCTCGCCTTCCTCGGCTGGACGCAGATGGCCCGCGTCATGCGCGGCGCCGTGATCACGGTCAAGCAGGCCGACTACGTCCACGCCGCCAAGGCGCTGGGCGCCGGCACCGGCCGGATCCTCTTCCGGCACATCCTGCCGAACGCCATGGCCCCGGTGATCGTCGTCGCCACCATCGCGCTCGGCGGCTACATCTCCGCCGAGGCGACCCTGTCCTACCTGGGACTCGGCCTCGCCTCCCCGACCGTCTCGTGGGGTGTCGACATCTCCGCGGGTGTTCAGGCGATCCGTACGTCGCAGCACATCCTGCTGTACCCGTCGATCATGCTGAGCCTCACCGTCCTGGCGTTCATCATGCTCGGCGAAGCCGTCCGCAACGCCCTCGACCCCAAGCTGCGCTGAGGAGGGCGTAAAAGATGAGCATCATCGACAAGACCGCGGCCGTCCCCGCGCCGCGCGACGGGTCCCACACCGGCCCGCTGCTCGAAGTCCGCGACCTGCACGTGGAGTTCCACACCCGTGACGGGGTGGCCAAGGCGGTCAACGGCGTCAACTACTCGGTGAACGCCGGCGAGACCCTCGCCGTCCTCGGCGAGTCCGGCTCCGGCAAGTCCGTCACGGCCCAGGCCATCATGGGCATCCTCGACATGCCCCCCGGCAGGATCCCCAAGGGCGAGATCCTGTTCCGCGGCCAGGACATGCTGAAGATGTCCGACGAGGAGCGCCGGAAGGTCCGCGGCCGCAAGATCGCGATGATCTTCCAGGACGCGCTGTCCTCCCTGAACCCGGTCCTCAGCGTCGGCTACCAGCTCGGCGAGATGTTCCGGGTCCACCAGGGCCTGTCCAAGAAGGACGCGAAGCTCAAGGCCGTCGAGCTGATGGACAAGGTCAAGATCCCGGCCGCCAAGGCCCGGGTCTCCGACTACCCCCACCAGTTCTCCGGCGGCATGCGCCAGCGCATCATGATCGCCATGGCGCTGGCCCTGGAGCCGGACCTGATCATCGCCGACGAGCCCACCACGGCTCTCGACGTGACCGTCCAGGCCCAGGTCATGGACCTCCTCGCGGAGCTCCAGCAGGAATACAACATGGGTCTGATCCTGATCACCCACGACCTCGGCGTCGTCGCCGACGTCGCGGACAAGATCGCCGTGATGTACGCGGGCCGGATCGTCGAGCAGGCGCCCGTGCACGAGCTGTACAAGCGCCCGGCGCACCCGTACACCCGCGGTCTGCTGGACTCGATCCCGCGCCTGGACCAGAAGGGCCAGGAGCTCTACGCGATCAAGGGCCTGCCGCCGAACCTGCTCCGCGTGCCCACCGGCTGCGCCTTCAACCCGCGCTGCCCGAAGGCCGAGGACATCTGCCGCACGGAGATCCCGGCCCTGGCGCCGGTCACCGAGCAGGACGGCACGGACCTTCCGGGCCGCAAGAGCGCCTGCCACTTCTGGAAGGAGACGATCCATGGCTGACCTCAGCAAGAACGACGAGGCCGTGGCCGCCGCCAACGAAGAGGCCCTGGTCGCCGCCATCGACGCCCCCGTCGAGCGGGGCGAGCCGATCCTCCAGGTGCGCGGCCTGAAGAAGCACTTCCCGCTGACGCAGGGCATCCTCTTCAAGAAGCAGGTCGGCGCGGTCAAGGCCGTGGACGGGGTCTCCTTCGACCTCTACCAGGGCGAGACCCTCGGCATCGTGGGCGAGTCCGGCTGCGGCAAGTCCACGGTCGCCAAGCTCCTGATGAACCTGGAGCGGGCCACCGCGGGCGAGGTCTTCTACAAGGGCCAGGACATCACCAAGCTGTCCGGGCGCGCGCTGAAGGCGGTCCGCCGGAACATCCAGATGGTGTTCCAGGACCCGTACACCTCGCTCAACCCGCGCATGACCGTCGGCGACATCATCGGCGAGCCCTTCGACATCCACCCCGAGGTGGCCCCGAAGGGCGACCGGCGCCGCAAGGTGCAGGAGCTCCTGGACGTCGTCGGCCTGAACCCGGAGTACATCAACCGGTACCCGCACCAGTTCTCCGGCGGTCAGCGCCAGCGCATCGGCATCGCCCGCGGCCTCGCGCTCAACCCCGAGATCATCATCTGCGACGAGCCGGTCTCGGCCCTGGACGTCTCCGTCCAGGCCCAGGTCATCAACCTGATGGAGAAGCTCCAGGACGAGTTCAACCTCTCCTACCTCTTCATCGCGCACGACCTGTCGATCGTCCGGCACATCTCGGACCGCGTCGGCGTCATGTACCTCGGCAAGATGGCCGAGATCGGCACGGACTCGGAGATCTACGAGCACCCGACGCACCCGTACACCCAGGCGCTGCTCTCCGCGGTGCCGGTGCCGGACCCGGAGGCCCGCGCGCACCGCGAGCGGATCATCCTCACCGGTGACGTCCCGTCGCCGGCGAACCCGCCGTCGGGCTGCAGCTTCCGCACCCGCTGCTGGAAGGCGCAGGAGAAGTGCGCCCAGGAGGTGCCGCTGCTCGCGGTGCCGTCCGTCTTCAAGGGCCAGGACACCCCGGCCGCCCACTTCTCGGCGTGCCACTTCGCCGAGGAGAAGCAGGTCGTCCCGGCGCACTGACGCCCCGGAGGTTCCGCACGGCCGGCTCCCGGCGCCCCACGGCGCCGGGAGCCGGCCGTTTCCGTGCGGTCCGCCGTCGCACTGATGGGCGCCGACAACATGCAGGCGCGTTGTCGCGGGGTGATATTGGGGCTCTCAGTGTGAATCGGTACATACGGGAGGCACTCCATGCGCGGAGCCACGCACGCCAAGTGGGCCGCTCTGGCCACCGCCGTCGCCCTCGCGGCGACCGCCTGCGGCGGCGGGGACAGCGGCGGCGGCGGAGGGGCCGACGGCGTCGTGTCCTCCTCGTGGGGCGACCCGCAGAACCCGCTGGAGCCCGCCAACACCAACGAGGTCCAGGGCGGCAAGGTCCTGTCCATGATCTTCCGGGGGCTCAAGCAGTACGACCCCAAGACCGGCGAGGCCAAGGACATGCTCGCCGAGAAGATCGAGACCACCGACTCGACCAACTTCACCATCACCGTCAAGGACGGCTGGACCTTCTCCAACGGCGAGAAGGTCACCGCCAAGTCCTTCGTGGACGCCTGGAACTACGGCGCCCACCTGAAGAACAACCAGAAGAACGCCTACTTCTTCGGCCAGATCGAGGGCTACGACCAGGTCCACCCCGAGAAGGGCGACCCCACCGCCGAGACCATGTCCGGCCTCAAGGTCACCGGCGACCGCACCTTCACGGTCAAGCTCACCCAGAAGTTCTCCACCTGGCCGGTCACCCTCGGCTACGCGGCCTTCGCCCCGCTGCCCCAGTCCTTCTTCAGCGACCGCGCCGGCTGGCTCTCGAAGCCCGTCGGCAACGGCCCGTACACGATCGACTCGTACTCCAAGGGCTCCCAGATGGTCCTGAAGAAGTGGGACGCCTACCCCGGCACCGACAAGGCGCAGAACGGCGGCGTGACCCTCAAGGTCTACACCGACAACAACACCGCCTACACCGACCTGATCGCCGGGAACCTCGACCTCGTCGACGACGTCCCCGCCGCCCAGCTCAAGAACGTCGAGGCCGACCTCGGCGACCGGTACATCAACGTGCCCGCCGGCATCATCCAGACCCTCTCCTTCCCGTTCTACGACCCGAACTGGAACAAGCCGAACCAGGCGAAGCTCCGCCAGGGCCTGTCGCGGGCCATCGACCGGAACCAGATCACCGAGACCATCTTCCAGAAGACCCGCACCCCCGCCGTCGACTGGACCTCGCCCGTCCTCGGCGAGGACGGCGGCTTCAAGGACGTCTGCGGCGACCTCTGCACGTACGACCCGGCCGAGGCGAAGAAGCTGGTCGCCGAGGGCGGCGGCATCCCCGGCGGCACCATGCGGATCTCGTACAACGCCGACACCGGCAGCCACAAGGAGTGGGTGGACGCGGTCTGCAACTCCATCAACCGCGCCCTCGGCAACGACCGCGCCTGCGTCGGCAACCCCGTCGGCACCTTCGCCGACTACCGCAACCAGGTCACCACGCAGAAGCTCACGGGCCCGTTCCGCGCCGGCTGGCAGATGGACTACCCGCTCATCCAGAACTTCCTCCAGCCGCTGTACTACACCAACGCCTCCTCCAACGACGGCAAGTGGACGAACCCCGAGTTCGACAAGCTGGTGAACCAGGCCAACGCCGAGGCCGACACCGCCAAGGCCGTCGGCATCTTCCAGCAGGCCGAGGAAGTCCTCCGCGACGACATGGGCGCCATCCCGCTCTGGTACCAGAACGGCAGCGCCGGCTACTCGGAGCGCGTGAGCAACGTGACCCTGAACCCCTTCAGCGTCCCGGTCTACGACCAGATCAAGGTGAACTGACGGCGTAGCAGGCCGACGGCGCACGGCCCGGCCCGCGGACCTCCGCGCCGGGCCGTACGCCTTCCTCCCCTCCGAAGCACGTCCGCACCGGAGCCAACCCCCGGAGTCCCTCATGGGTCGATACGTGATCCGGCGACTGCTGCAGATGATCCCGGTCTTCTTCGGCGCCACGCTGCTGATCTTCCTGATGGTGAACGTGATGGGCGACCCCGTCGCCGGACTGTGCGGCGACCGCCAGTGCGACCCGGCGACCGCCGCCCAGCTCAAGAAGGAGTTCGGCCTCGACAAGCCGGTCTGGCAGCAATACCTGACCTATATGGGCAACGTCTTCACCGGAGACTTCGGCACGGCCTTCAACGGCCAGGAGGTCACCGAGCTGATGGCCAACGCCTTCCCGGTCACCATCCGCCTCACCCTCGTGGCGATCCTCTTCGAGATCGTCATCGGCATCAGCCTCGGCGTCCTCACCGGCCTCAAGCGCGGGCGGCCCGTCGACACCACCGTGCTGCTGCTCACCCTGGTCGTCATCTCCGTCCCGACCTTCGTCACCGGCCTGCTCGTCCAGCTCCTCCTCGGCGTCAAGTGGAAGTGGATCGACCCCTCGGTCTCCTCCGCCGCCACCTTCGACGAACTCATCGTCCCCGGCCTGGTCCTCGCCTCCGTGTCGCTCGCCTACGTCACCCGGCTCACCCGGACCTCGATCGCCGAGAACAAGCGCGCCGACTACGTCCGCACCGCCGTCGCCAAGGGACTGCCCCGCCGCCGGGTCATCACCCGGCACCTGCTGCGCAACAGCCTCATCCCGGTGGTGACCTTCATCGGCACCGACGTCGGCGCGCTCATGGGCGGCGCCATCGTCACCGAGCGGATCTTCAACATCCACGGGGTCGGCTACCAGCTCTACCAGGGCATCCTCCGCCAGAACACCCAGACCGTGGTCGGCTTCGTGACCGTCCTCGTCCTGGTCTTCCTGGTCGCCAACCTGCTCGTCGACCTCCTGTACGCCGTCCTTGACCCGAGGATCCGCTATGCCTGAGATGCCCGAGCACCACGACGAGGGGTCGGCCATCGCCTCGACCGGAGCCGGCGGCGCCACCGACCTCGCGATGTCCGAGGCCGAGACCCTGGAGAAGGTTCCCGGCGGCCCCGACGGCACCGGCCCCGACAAGAAGGCCCGCTCCCTCTGGTCCGACGCCTGGCACGACCTGCGCCGCAACCCGGTCTTCATCATCTCCGGCCTGATCATCCTCTTCCTGGTGGTCATCGCCATCTGGCCGCAGCTCATCGCGAGCGGCAACCCGCTCGACTGCGACCTCTCCAAGGCCCAGGAGGGCTCCCAGCCCGGCCACCCCTTCGGCTTCAACGGCCAGGGCTGCGACGTCTACACCCGCACGGTCTACGGAGCCAGGGCCTCCATCCAGGTCGGCGTCCTCGCCACCCTCGGCGTGACCCTCCTCGGCTCGGTCCTCGGCGGCCTCGCCGGCTTCTACGGCGGCGCCTGGGACGGCTTCCTCTCCCGCATCACCGACATCTTCTTCGCCATCCCCGTCGTCCTCGGCGGCCTGGTCCTCCTCTCCGTCGTCAGCAACAACAGCGTCTGGCCCGTCATCGGCTTCATGGTGCTGCTCGGCTGGCCGCAGATCTCCCGCATCGCCCGCGGCTCCGTCATCACCGCCAAGCAGAACGACTACGTCCAGGCGGCCCGCGCGCTCGGCGCCTCCAACTCCCGGATGCTGCTCCGGCACATCACGCCCAACGCCGTGGCCCCCGTGATCGTCGTCGCCACCATCGCCCTCGGCACGTACATCTCCCTGGAGGCGACGCTCTCCTTCCTCGGCGTCGGCCTCAAGCCCCCCACCGTCTCCTGGGGCATCGACATCTCCTCGGCCTCCCAGTACATCCGCAACGCCCCGCACATGCTGCTCTGGCCGGCCGGCGCGCTGGCCGTCACGGTGCTCGCCTTCATCATGCTCGGCGACGCCGTCCGCGACGCCCTCGACCCCAAGCTGAGGTAGGGACCCATGCTGCTCGAAGTGCGCGACCTGCACGTGGAGTTCCACACCCGGGACGGGGTGGCCAAGGCGGTCAACGGCGTCGACTACTCCGTCGACGCGGGGGAGACCCTCGCCGTCCTCGGGGAGTCCGGCTCCGGGAAGTCCGTCACCGCCCAGGCCGTCATGGGCATCCTCGACGTCCCCCCGGGGAAGATCACCCGGGGCGAGATCCTCTTCCAGGGACAGGACCTCCTGAAGCTCAAGGAGGACGAGCGGCGCAAGGTCCGGGGCGCCCGGATGGCGATGGTCTTCCAGGACGCGCTGTCCTCCCTCAACCCCGTCCTCAGCGTCGGGGACCAGCTCGGCGAGATGTTCCAGGTCCACCGGGGCATGTCCCGGAAGGACTCCCGGGCCAAGGCCGTCGAACTGATGGACCGGGTCCGCATCCCCGCCGCCAAGGAGCGCGTCGGCCAGTACCCGCACCAGTTCTCCGGCGGCATGCGCCAGCGCATCATGATCGCCATGGCGCTCGCCCTCGAACCCGAGCTGATCATCGCGGACGAGCCCACCACCGCCCTCGACGTCACCGTCCAGGCCCAGGTCATGGACCTGCTCGCCGAGCTCCGGCGCGAGCTCAACATGGGGCTCATCCTCATCACCCACGACCTCGGCGTCGTCGCGGACGTCGCGGACAAGATCGCCGTGATGTACGCGGGCCGGATCGTCGAGCAGGCTCCCGTCCACGAGATCTACAAGGCCCCCGCCCACCCCTACACCAAGGGCCTCCTCGAATCGATCCCGCGCCTGGACCAGAAGGGCCAGGACCTCTACGCGATCAAGGGCCTGCCGCCCAACCTGCTGCACATCCCGCCCGGCTGCGCCTTCAACCCGCGCTGCCCGATGGCCCAGGACGTCTGCCGGACCGACGAGCCCCCGCTGTACGAGGTGACCGAGTCCCCGGTGCCGCGCGCCAGCGCCTGCCACTTCTGGAAGGAGTGCCTCCATGGCTGAGACGGCCGGGACGACCCGGGCGGCCGGGACGGGCGAGGCGATCCTCGAAGTCCGGGACCTCCACAAGCACTACCCGCTCACCCGGGGCATCCTCTTCAAGAAGCAGGTCGGCGCCGTCAAGGCCGTCGACGGCGTCGACTTCGACCTCGTCGCCGGCGAGACCCTCGGCATCGTCGGCGAGTCCGGCTGCGGCAAGTCGACCGTCGCGAAGATGCTGGTCAACCTGGAACGGCCCACCTCCGGCACCATCCGCTACAAGGGCGAGGACATCACCAAGCTCTCCCCGCGCGCCCTCAAGGCGGTCCGGCGCAACATCCAGATGGTCTTCCAGGACCCGTACACCTCGCTCAACCCGCGCATGACCGTCGGCGACATCATCGGGGAGCCGTACGAGATCCACCCCGAGGTCGCGCCCAAGGGCGACCGGCGCCGCAAGGTCCAGGACCTCCTGGACGTCGTCGGCCTCAACCCCGAGTACATCAACCGCTATCCGCACCAGTTCTCCGGCGGCCAGCGCCAGCGCATCGGCATCGCCCGCGGCCTCGCCCTCCAGCCCGAGGTCATCGTCGCGGACGAACCGGTCTCGGCCCTCGACGTCTCCGTCCAGGCCCAGGTCGTCAACCTCCTGGAACAGCTCCAGTCCGAGTTCTCCCTGTCGTACGTCTTCATCGCCCACGACCTGTCCATCGTGCGGCACATCTCCGACCGGGTCGGCGTCATGTACCTCGGCCGGATCGTCGAGATCGGCACCGACGCGCAGATCTACGACCACCCCACCCACCCCTACACCCAGGCGCTGCTCTCCGCCGTCCCCGTCCCCGACCCCGAGGCGCGCGCCCACCGCGAGCGGATCATCCTCACCGGCGACGTGCCCTCCCCGGCGAACATCCCCTCCGGCTGCCGCTTCCGCACCCGCTGCTGGAAGGCGCGCGAGCGCTGCGCCCAGGAGGTCCCCCTCCTGGCGGTCCCGGCCGTCTTCCGCCTCACCGACAGCCCGGCCCGCCACGACTCGGCCTGCCACTTCGCGGAGGAGAAGCACGTGGTGGCGGAGGAGCACCGGGCGGTCCTGGAGAAGCGGGGGGAGGACGGCGCCGGGACCCCACCGGAGGACGGCGCCCCGCACCTGGAGGAGAAGCCCGGCACCCCGCCCCCGGGCGGCAGCCACTTCCTCCGCCCCGAGGACGACACCCCGGGGACGAACCCCCCGCCCCCCGGCACCCCTTAACACCGGGGCAATCCGCCCGACTCGGCTCCGATATACGGACACGGCAGGCTGCGCAGCGTACGGCCGTGCGGGTGCCGTGGGCCGGCCGGGGCGCACCAGGCGCTCCGGCCGGCAGCCCCACGCCCCCGGATATCCGGAACCGCTTGTCCCGGCCGGTCGCGACCGTGAGTATCGAAGCCGTGACTGTGACACGACCGGCACGACTCGCCGGCGCCGCGCTCTGCGCCGCGCTCGTCCTGACGGCCGCCGTGTGGATCCTCAAGGACCTCGCCGCGCTCGGCTCGCCCGCCGACCTCGCGTGGTACTGGGCCGGGGACCGGTTCTTCCTCGCCCGGGGGCGGGCCGCCACCTCCCTGGTCGATCCGGTGCTCCTCGTCGCCTCCGCGGCCGCCGCCGTCGCCGCCCTCCGCTCGCGGCACGCCGCCTCCGCGCTCGCCGCCACCGGCGCCGCCACCCTCGCCCTGCGCCTGCCCGGCCTCTGGGCGCCCGGCAGCGGGGCCCTCGTCACCGCCCTGCTCGAACTGGCCCTCGCCACCGGCCTCGTGCTCGTCGCGGCCGTCGGACGCCGACCGGCGGCCACCCCGTACGAGCCGCTGCCCGGCCGCCCCCGCACCGGCGCCGCCGTCG
Organism: Streptomyces bikiniensis; assembly: GCA_000716465.1. GTDB lineage: Bacteria > Actinomycetota > Actinomycetes > Streptomycetales > Streptomycetaceae > Streptomyces > Streptomyces bikiniensis. Next base: position 85,401 of record JNWL01000010.1, on the reverse strand, counting down.
CCGCCGGGGTCCTGCTCGCGGTCGCCGCCGCCGTCGTCGCCGGCTGGGAGCTGTACGGGGCGTCCCGGCTGCCCCTGGAGGCCACCGTCGCCCGGTTCACCGGCGGCCGGTCCGTCGTCAAGGCGGCCCTCGCGCCCCCGCCCGGCTGGCTGGCGGCGGTCCTCGCCGCGCTGTACGCCGCGGCCGCCGCCTCCGCCCTCGCGCGGGCCCGCCACACCCGCGCCTTCGGGCTGCTCGCCGGGGCGCTCCTGGCCGCCCACGGCCTCGGCGGGACCGCGGGGGCCGTCCGGTACGAAGCGCTCGCCCACCTCGCGGACCTCCCCGCCGTGCACCGGGCGGACGTCCTCACCTCCCTCTTCGGGCTCCTCGCGGGCGCCGCCGTCCTCGTCCTCCTGGCCGGGCGCGGCGCCCCCGCCGCCGCGCCCGCCCCGTACCCGCCGGCCGGGGTGCCGCCCCCGCCCCCGCCCCCGCCGCACCCCCGGCCGCCCGGCTGGTGACCCGGGCCGGTTCCCGGCCTCAGCCCCGGTCGAGGCCGAGGGACCTCTTCAGGAAGTCCACCTGGAGCAGGAGCAGGTTCTCCGCCACCTGCTCCTGCGGCGTCATGTGCGTGACCCCCGACAGCGGCAGCACCTCGTGCGGCCGGCCCGCCGCGAGCAGCGCGGAGGAGAGCCGCAGCGCGTGCCCCACCACCACGTTGTCGTCCGCGAGCCCGTGCACGACCAGCATCGGCCGCACCGGGACCTCCGGGGACGACAGCCCGTCGTCGGTGAGCAGCGACTGCGCCGCGTACACCTCCGGGTCGTCCTGCGGGGTGCCGAGGTACCGCTCCGTGTAGTGCGTGTCGTAGAGCCGCCAGTCCGTCACCGGCGCCCCGACGACGGCCGCGTGGAAGACGTCCGGCCGCCGGAGCACCGCCCGGGCCGCCAGGTAGCCGCCGTACGACCAGCCCCGGACCGCCACCCGGTCCAGGTCGAGCGGGAAGCGTCCGGCGAGCGCGTGCAACGCCTCCACCTGGTCGTCGAGCGCCGGCGTCAGGTCGCGCAGGATCGCCTTCTCCCAGGCGGGGGAGCGGCCCGGCGTGCCGCGCCCGTCCGCCACGACCACCGCGAAGCCCTGGTCCGCGAACCACTGGGACGTCAGGTGCGGGTTGTGCGCGGCCACCACCCGCTGCCCGTGCGGACCGCCGTACGGGTCCATCAGGACCGGCAGCGGCCCGTCGCCCTCCCCGTACCCCGAGGGCAGGAGCACCGCGCACGGGATCCGCCGGGGCCCGGCCTCCGTGAGCCGGGGCCGGGCGGCGATCACCGGCCGCTGCGCGGACGAGGCGACCACCGCGACCTGCTCGCCGTCCCGCAGCACCCGCGCCGTGCTCCCCGGCTCGTCCGGCCGCGCCGACACCAGGACGGTCACCGCCCCCGCGCGCACCGCGCCGTGCGTGCCGAAGCCCCCGGAGACCCGCTCGGCGCCCTCCTCCGTCACCCGGTACACATGCGTCTCGCCGGTCTCCGGCGCCTCGGCCGCCGCGCCCGCCGAGGCCGACACGAGCACGTCGTCCGGGCCGACGTCGAGCACCGCCCGCACGTGCAGCCGCCCGTCGGTGAGGACCCGGTCCCCGACGATCAGGACCCGCGCCCCGCCGTCGCCCGTGTCCACGTCGGAACCGCCGTCCGCGACGTCCGCGATCCGCACGAGCCGCCCGTCCGCGCTCCACGCCGGCGCCCCCGGAAGCAGCTCCAGCCAGGCCGGGTCCTCCTCCACCCGTACGACCGAGGTCTCCCCGGTCGCCGGGTCCACCGCCAGGTGCGCCTGCTCCCGCTGCCCCCGCGTCTGGACGAGGAGCAGCGGCGCCCCGGCCGCCGACCAGTGCACCCGCGCCAGGTACGGGTACCGCTCCCGGTCCCACTCCACCTCCGTACGGGACCCGTCCAGGTCCACGACGAACAGCCGCACCTCCGCGTTGTCCGTCCCCGCCGCCGGGTACGCCACCCGCTGCGGCTCCCGCTCCGGGTGCGCCGGGTCCGCGATCCACCAGGTCCGCACCGCCCGGTCGTCCACCCGCGCCACGAGCAGCCGGTCCGAGTCCGGGGACCACCAGTGGCCGCGATACCGCCCCATCTCCTCCGAGGCGATGAATTCGGCCAATCCGTAGGAGACGTGGGGGTCCTCCGGAGCGGCCAGCGCCCGGTCGTCCGAGCCGTCCGCGCCCACCACCCGCAGCGCGCCCTCCGCCACGTACGCCACGAGCCGCCCGTCCGGCGAGGGCCGCGGGTCGATCACCGGTCCCGGCACCGGCAGCTCCCGCGCCGTGCCCGCCCGCAGCTCCGCCGCGAACAGCCGCCCCGACAGGGCGAAGGCCGCCAGCTCCACGGCTCCGTCCACCGCGTACGCCACGATCCCGGCCGAGCCCTCCCGGCTCCGCTCCCGGCGCGCCCGCTCCTGCGGGGACAGCTCCTCCGCCGCGCCCGCGAGGAGCACTTCGGGGTCGGCGGCCACCCGCTCCGCGGGCTCGCCGCCCGGCGGCAGGTCGAGCACCCAGAGCCGGTGCGAGCGGTCCGTGCCGGAGGCGGATCTGACGAACACCACGCGCTCCCCGTCCGGGGAGACCGAGAAACCGCGCGGGACCCCCAGGGCGAACCGCTGGGTCCGGGCGTGCTGGCGGGGGAAGGATAGGCCGGCCGAGGGTGGGGCGGGCTGCTGTCGAGACAGGGTCATGAGGCCGAAAGTAGCGCTGTGCGCCCCCCTCGTGCCTCCGTCCGCCGATCGATGCGATGGCACGGATAGTTATGATCCGTAGCGCTGGGTGGGTAGACATCCGTCCGGCACATGCGTTCTGCTCCTTGCCCGAACCGCTCCGGACAAACCGACCGGGGAAGTCCGACCGAAGAAGTGTGGAGGTGAACCGCCGTGGCACTCTCGATCTCCGTGGTGGTGCTGCTGGCGATCGTCGTCTTCCTTCTGATCCGGAAATCCGGGCTGAAGGCTGGACATGCGGCGGTCTGTGCGCTCCTGGGCTTCTACCTGGCGAGCTCGTCCATCGCCCCGTCCATCAGCACCCTCACGACCAACGTGGCGGGCATGATCGGCGGCCTCAAGTTCTGAGCCCCGGGTTCCGGGCTCCGGCTCCGAGCCCCGGTTCCGGGCCCGCGCACCCGGCGGCCGTCCTCCCGGTCCGGCCGCGCGGGGTGTCGCGGGGCGGGGTCTCGTAGGGTGGGGGCATGCCCGATCTCCCCGCCCGCCGTCTGCTGCTCGTGCACGCGCACCCGGACGACGAGTCGATCAACAACGGCGTCACCATGGCCAGGTACGCGGCCGAGGGCGCCCTCGTCACCCTCGTCACCTGCACGCTCGGCGAGGAGGGCGAGGTCATCCCGCCCGGCCTCGCCCACCTGGCCCCGGACCGCGAGGACCGGCTCGGCCCGTACCGCGTCGGTGAACTCGCCGCCGCGATGGCCGAGCTGGGCGTCACCGACCACCGCTTCCTCGGCGGCCCCGGGCGCTTCCGCGACTCGGGGATGATGGGCGTCGAGCAGAACGGGCGGGACGGCGCCTTCTGGAACACGGACGTGGACACCGCCGCCCCGTACCTCGTGGAGGTGATCCGCGAGACCCGCCCGCAGGTCCTGGTCACCTACGACCCCGACGGCGGCTACGGCCACCCCGACCACATCCAGGCCCACCGGGTGGCCACCCGTGCCGCCGAACTGGCCGCCGACCCGGACTTCCGCCCCGACCTCGGCCCGGCCCACGCCATCGCCAAGGTCTACTGGAACCGCGTCCCGCGCCCCGTGGCCGAGGCCGGCTTCGCCCGGCTGCGCGCCGAGGGCTCCGCCTTCCCGGCGGTCGCCGCGGTCGAGGACGTCCCCGGCGTCGTGGACGAGGACCGGATCACCGCCGAGATCGCCGGGACCCCGGAGCAGGCGGCCCGCAAGAGCGCCGCGATGGCCGCGCACGCCACCCAAGTCGCGGTCGACGGGCCCTTCTTCGCCCTCTCCAACGACCTCGGGCAGCCGCTCCTCACCACCGAGTACTACGAACTGGTGCACGGCACCCCCGGCGCGCCCGAGGGCGAGCGCGAGACCGACCTCTTCGCGGGGGTGACCGCGTGAGCCCCTCCTCCTCGCCGAACCCGTCGTCCCGGGGGCGCGCGGCCTCGTCGGGCCGCCCCGCCGCGCCCGACCGCCCCGCCGCCGCGTCCGACGGCCTCTCCGTCCCCCGTACCGCCCGATACGTCTGGTACGGCCTCCTGTTCGTCCTCGGCGCCCTCGTCGGGGCCGCCGGGGCGCTCGTCCAGGCCGCCTGGCTCCCCGCCGGGCTGCTCCTCGCGCTCCTCGCCACCGCGGGCCTCTTCTACGGCGGACTGCGCGCCACCGGCACCCAGGCCGGCGTGGCCGCGGCGGGCGGCGGCTGGCTCCTCGCCGTCGTCCTGCTCAGCTTCGGACGCCCCGAGGGCGACGGGGTGTTCGGCGGGGGCGTCGGCGAGCTGCTCTTCCTCTTCGGGGGCATGGGCGTCGCTGTGATGTGCGCCACGCTGGTCAGGCTGCCGCGACCGCCCCGGTGAACAGGAGGACTTGAGGTCGGGGACGTCCCGACTTCGGCCGGATTGCCCGTCGTCGGGGGCCCGGGGGTCGGGTGCGCGGCGGCGGCGGCCAGTATGGTGGTGCGCGCCGCCGAACCGCCCGGGTCACACGAGCACCAGCAAGAGCGGGCGGTGGAGCCAACCGGGAGATCCTGCTTTGAGTCGTGAAACTGGTCGAGAGACTGACAGTTCGTCCTCCGGCGCCCAGGGGCGCGGTGGAGCCGCGTACCCCTCGGGTACCCCGCCGTACGGATCCCGCCAGTATCCGTCGCTCCACCCCTCGCAGGACGCGCCGGAGGAGACCGCCGCGTCCGCACCGCCGGAGGAGCCCAAGACCGAGACGACCCTGACGACCCGGATCCGGATCAACATCCCGGGTTCGCGTCCGATCCCGCCGGTCGTGGTCCGCAAGACGGTCAACGAGGCGTCCGCCCCGGAGGCCGAGCCGGAGCCCGCCCCCGCCGCGGAGCCGGAGCCCGAGCCGGTGGCGGCCCCGGAGCCGCCGAGGGCCGAGGAGCCCGCCGCGCCGAAGGCGAAGGAGACGAGCGACTGGTTCGCGCCGCGCAAGTCCCCGGCGCCCGCCCCGACCCCCGCGCCCGACCCGACCCCCGCGCCGTCCCCGAAGCGGACGGCGCCCGGTCCGGACGCCCCGGGCACGGGCTTCGCGGGCTCCGCGACCTCGGGCGTCCCGACGGTCGGCAGCGCCCCGTCGAGCCGCCCGGTCACCCCGCCGTCCGGCCCCGTCCCGGGCAACCCGCTGTACGAGACCGGCACGCCCGCGGGCGGCACGCCGGTGTACGAGGGGGCCCCGGCGGGCGGGACCCCTCTCCACGACGGGACCCCCGCCGGGGGCGTACCGGCGTACGACGGGACCCCGGCCGGGGGCACGCCCCTGTACGACGGGACCCCCGCGGGCGGGACCCCGCTGTACGAGGGGACCCCGGCGGGCGGGACCCCGCCGTACGACGGCACCCCGGCCGGCGGCACGCCCGTCCAGGGCGGTCCGGCGGCTCCGTCCGGTCCGACCACCGGCCCGATGAGCGGCATCGCCTCGCTCGGCGGTCCCGGCGGCCAGGGCCCCTTCCGGGGCCAGGGCGGTCAGGGCCGGGGGCCGGCCGGTCAGCAGGGCCAGGGGCCCGTCGGCGGGCAGGGCCGGGGGCCGATGGGGCAACAGGGTCAGGGGCCGGTCGGGCAGGGGCCCGCCGGCCAGGGTGCGGGCGCCCAGTACCCCGGCGGCACCCCGCGCATGTCCGACGACACCGCCGTCCTGACGCCCCAGCAGCCCGCCCCGGCCTCCGGCCGCGGCCCGGGCCGTTCCGGCGGTCCGGCGGCCGAGGGCGCGGGACACGTCTCCGGCGACACGCTCACCAGCGGCATCCCCGTGGTCCCGCCGGCGAAGGCCCGCCCGGACCTCGCCCCGCGCGTCGAGGAGCGGCCCGCCCCCGCCCCGGCCGCGCGCCAGGCCCCGGCCAAGAAGAAGGGCCGCTCCAAGCTGGTCCTGCTCGGCGCCGGAGTCCTCGGCCTCGTCGGCGTCGCCTACGGCGCGGGACTGCTCCTCAACCACTCCGACGTCCCCAAGGGCACCACGGTGCTCGGCGTGGACATCGGCGGCGGCACGAAGGAGGAGGCCGTCAACAAGCTGGAGGCGGCCCTCGGCAAGCGCGCCCACGCCCCGCTCCAGCTCTCCGTCGCCGGCAAGAAGGTCCAGCTGCCCCCGGACAAGGCGGGCCTCTCCCTGGACAGCCAGGAGACCGTCCGGAACGCCGCGGGCAGCGACTACAACCCCGTCTCGGTCATCGGCTCCCTCTTCGGCGGCGAGCGGGTCGCCAAGCCGGTCTTCCCGGTCGACGAGGAGAAGCTGGCCGTCGCCCTGACCGACCTGGCGGGCGCCTCCGGCTCCGCGACCGAGGGCACGATCCTCTTCGCGCCGAACAAGGTGACCCCGGTCGAGGGCAAGCCCGGCAAGGGCCTGGACGTCCGGCGCTCGGTCTACTCGGTGCGGGACGCCTTCCGCGCCCAGGTCGAGACGGGGCAGACCAAGGTGGTCGAGCTGCCTGTGACCTCCCGCCGGCCGATGGTCACCAAGGCCGAGCTGGACCGGGCGATGAAGGAGTTCGCGGAGCCCGCGATGTCCGACCGGATCACGATCAGGGCGGGCGGCAAGGAGATCCAGTTCGGTCCGGCCCGGTCGCTGCCGCAGATCCTCTCCATGAAGGCCGTCAACGGCCGCCTGGTCGAGGTCTACGACAAGAAGGCGATCGAGCGGCTCCTGGACGGCGCCTTCGACGGCGTCATGATCACCAAGGGCGACGGCGCCAAGCACGAGGTCTCCGCCGACGACGTGGCCTTCGTGATGCGCGACGCGCTCCTCGGCAAGACGCCTGCCGAGCGCACGAAGACGATCGACCTGTCCGGCGAGGGCTGACGGGCCCGGACGCCGGGGACGGCGGCGGTACGGCGCTCGGGCGCCCGTACCGCCGCCGTCGTCGTTCCCGGCGCCCCTCACCGTCCCGGGGGCTCCTCCAGGGAGAGCACGGCGCGCACGACCCGCCGGAGGGTCCCGTCGTGGTCCGGGACGGCGTCGGGGGCGCGCCAGGCGACGTGGCCGTCGGGGCGGACCAGGACGGCCCCGGCCGGGGCGATCCCGTAGAGGTCGGTCCAGGTCCGGCCCTCCTCGTCGGGGGCGCCGCCGAGGACGTGGGCACGCGGAGGTCCGCGGCGGCGCGCGCGGCCGCGGCCGCCCAGGGGGCGCCGTCCGCGCCGGTGAGCAGGACCGGTTCCGTACCGAAGAGGTCGAGGAGCGATTCCGGGCCGTCCGGGCCCACGGGGTGGTGCGGGGCCCGGTGGCCGGGGCGTGCCGTCGGCACGTAGTGGGCGTACGGGTCGGCGACGTCCGGGGGCGGCGTGCCGTCCGGGAGCAGGGCGCCCCGCTCGTAGGGGTGGCCGAGGACCAGGCCGTCCTTGACGCGGCGCTTCGGCAGCTCCGCGCGCCACCGGTCCCAGTCGCCGGTGGCGACCGCGTCCGCGTTGTCGGCGCGGTCCTCCCGCGCGATCCGCTCGGCGACCGGGCGGCGCTCGGGGTCGTAGGTGTCGAGCAGGCCGGGGTCCCGGCCGGGCTCAGTTCAGCCGGGCCCGGGCGGCGAGCGCCCGGCGCCGGATCGTGGTCGCCGCCTCCGGGTCCACCGCGTCCATCACCTGCGCGTACGCCTCCATCTCCACCGCGCCCGTCAGGAAGTCCCCGCGCCGCACGAGCAGCTCGGCGCGCTCGTAGCGCAGCCTCGCCGGGTGGGAGGGGAGGAGCAGGGCGAGCTCCACCGCCCACAGGGCGACCCCGGAGCGCTCGGGGCGGTGGGCCGCCCAGGCGCGGATGTTGTTGAGGACGCGCAGCACGATCGCGCCGGGCTCGGCCGGCCGGAGCATCGAGCGGTCGAGCGCCTCGCCGGTCGCGCTCGCCACCAGGAGCTCGGCGTCCGCGCCCGTCATGGCCCGCCCGCCCGCGAACGGGTCCGCGAGGTCCAGCTCGGCCGGGTCGCCGAAGCCGACGACGAAGTGCCCGGGCAGCCCGAGCCCGTACACGGGCGCCCCGGCCCGGCGGGCGACCTCCATCCAGACGACCGAGAGCAGGATCGGCAGCCCCCGGCGCCGCCGGAGCACCTCGTGCAGCAGCGAGGACTCCAGGCGCTGGTAGTCGGCGGGCACGCCCTCGAACCCCTCGCGGCGCCCGAGGAGCGCGGCGAGCGCGGCGGCCCAGTCGCCGGTGACGCGGGTGGCGTACGGGACGAGCCCGGCGAGCCGGTCGAGCTCGACCTCGGCCGCGTCGAGGTCGTGCCGGGTGACGGCGGGATCGGCCACGGCCCCGATGAGCAGACAGAGCCGCGCGAGATCGGGCCGCTCGGCCCGCGCCTCCTCGGCGAACTCCCGCCGCCAGTCGGGCGGACCGGGCGGCTCGTCGTGGGGGTCCTCCTCCGTCACGCCTCCGCCCATCGGTAGTGGTGGTAGTGGTGGTGGGGCGCGAAGCCCATCCCGTCGTACAGGGCCCGCGCGCCGTCGTTGTCCGACTCCACCTGGAGCCAGGCCGCCGACGCGCCCTCGTCGAGGGCCCGGCGGGCGAGCGCGGTCATCACCGACGTGGCCAGGCCCCGGCGCCGCAGGTCCGGGGCGACCTCGACGGCCATGAAGCCGGCCCAGCGCCCGTCCACGACGCAGCGGCCGATCGCCGCCGGTACCCCGTCCGCGCCCGCGACGGACGCGAACCACCCCCTCGGCCCGGAGGCGAGGACCGCCCGCACCGCCGGGCCCGGCTCTCCGAAGCGCTGGTAGCGGCGCAGCCACGCCTCGTCGAACGAGCGGGAGAGGCGGACGGCGGAGACGTCGGCGTCCAGGTCCCCGACCGGCGCGAGCGCCCCGGTCCGCACCTCGGCGGACACCTCGCGCCGCCAGCCGAGCCGGTCCAGCTCGGCGCAGAGCAGCTCCTGGGTCCCCTCGGCGCCGGTCGCGGTCTGCACGTACGCGGGCAGTTTCCGGTCCGCGTACCACTGGCGTACGTACGCCAGCGCCCCGGCCACCGGGAGCCCCGGATCACCGAGGGGGAGCACCGAGTTGGCCCGCCGGGTGAATCCGTCCGAAGCCCGCAGCGTCCACCCTCCGAGGGGTTCGCTCTCGACCGGTTCCCACGCGCGCGCGGTGACCCGCGCCAGCTCCGGGAAGGTGGCCGCGGGGCCCCGCCGGCGGGCCGGCGCGGCGGGCACGACCTTCCCCGCGACCAGGGAGGATTCCGCGATCCGGACGGTCTCGCCGGTCCTCCGCGCGACCAGCAGCACGCCGTCGTCCCACGATGTGAGAACCCCGACCGCGTCGGTGAACATGCCGCCCGCCTCGCCCGAGCCGGTCACGTACCGAACGGAGACACGTTTTCCCACGTCAGCCCTGGTGACACGGATCTCAAGGCGTCCACCGCCGGTGAATTCCACTGCTTCTCCACCCCTCCTGTTCGGATCGCCCCCGAGAACGGAGATACTAGGTGCGGGCATCGACGACGCCGCGCTCCCGCGCAGACCAGCCCTACCGAGGAGGAACGACAGCGTGACCTACGTCATCGCGCAGCCTTGTGTCGACGTCAAGGACAAGGCGTGCATCGAGGAGTGCCCCGTCGACTGCATCTACGAGGGCAAGAGGTCCTTGTACATCCACCCGGACGAATGCGTCGACTGCGGGGCCTGTGAGCCGGTCTGCCCGGTCGAGGCGATCTTCTACGAGGACGACACCCCGGAGGAGTGGAAGGACTACTACAAGGCGAACGTCGAGTTCTTCGACGAGCTCGGTTCGCCCGGTGGTGCCTCCAAGCTCGGCGAGATCGAGCGGGACCACCCCTTCATCGCCGCCCTGCCGCCGCAGAACGGCTGATCGACCGCATCCGGTCCCGTACGGCGTCCACCGCCGTGCGGGGCCGCCGCGCTTCCCGAGCCAGTCAGCCAGCCCGTCCGTACCGGCCCGCCCGCGCCCGTACGAGGAAGTGAGCCAACCCGTGAGCGCAGTCTCCTCGCGCCTTCCCGTCTTCCCCTGGGACAAGCTGGAGCCGTACAAGAAGACGGCCCTGGCGCACCCCGACGGGATCGTGGACCTGTCCGTCGGCACGCCCGTCGACCCGGTTCCCGCGCTGATCCAGGAGGCCCTGGTGGCGGCGGCCGACTCGCCGGGCTATCCGACGGTGTGGGGGACCCCGGCGCTGCGGGACGCGCTCACCGGCTGGTGCGGGCGGCGCCTCGGCGCGGTCGGGTTCGCCCACGAGAACGTCCTGCCGGTGGTCGGCTCCAAGGAGCTGGTGGCCTGGCTGCCGACGCAGCTCGGCCTCGGCCCCGGGGACGCGGTCGCGTACCCGCGCCTCGCCTACCCGACGTACGAGGTCGGCGCGCGGCTCTGCGGCGCGACCCCCGTCGTCTACGACGACCCGGTCGCCGACCTGGACCCGGCCGCGGTCGGGCTGCTCTGGCTCAACTCCCCGTCCAACCCCACCGGGAAGGTCCTCCCCAAGGAGGAGCTGACCCGGATCGTGGCCTGGGCGCGCGAGCACGGCATCCTGGTCTTCTCGGACGAGTGCTACCTGGAGCTGGGCTGGGAGGCCGACCCGGTCTCCGTCCTGCACCCGGACGTCAACGGCGGTTCGTACGAGGGGATCGTCGCCGTCCACTCGCTCTCCAAGCGCTCCAACCTGGCCGGTTACCGGGCCGCGTTCGTCGCGGGCGACCCGGCGGTACTGGGGGAACTGCTCCGGATCCGCAAGCACGGCGGCATGATGACCGCCGCCCCGGTGCAGGCGGCGACGGTCGCGGCGCTCGGCGACGACGCGCACGTGGCCGAGCAGCGCGCGCGGTACGCGGCCCGGCGGGCGGCGCTGCGCGCGGCCCTGGAGGCGCACGGCTTCCGGATCGAGCACAGCGAGGCGAGCCTGTACCTGTGGGCGACCCGGGACGAGCCCTGCTGGGAGACCGTGGCGTACCTGGCCGGGAAGGGCATCCTGGTGGCGCCCGGCGACTTCTACGGCGAGGCCGGGGAGCGGTTCGTGCGGGTGGCGTTCACGGCGACGGACGAGCGGGTCGAGGCGGCCGTCAAGCGCCTGGGCTGAGCCCGGAACACGCTTCGGGCCGAGCCCGGAACACATCCCGGGCCGAGCCCGGAACACATGCGGAAGGGCCCGGGAGCGATGTGCTCCCGGGCCCTTCCGGTGTTCCGCCGCTCCGTACGGAGGGAGGGAGGTCAGCCGCCCAGCGGCAGGCCGCCCAGGGTCTGGCCGGTCGGCAGGCCGCCGAGGCCGCCGCCCAGGGCGCCGCCGGTCGGGCCCTCGGCGCTCTCGGCGGCCACGCCGGCGGTCTTGCCGACGACCTGGCCCGCGGTGGTGCCGGCGGTGTCGCCGGCGACCTTCTCGGCGACCGGGGCGGCGGCCTCGCCGGCCTGGCCGACGACCTCGGTGGTGGCCTGCGAGGCGCCGTCGACGGTGCTGCCCGCCTCGGCGACGTCCACGGCGGTCAGGCTGCCCAGGGCGCCGGCCGGCGCGAGGCCGTGGTCGAGGGCGCTCGCGGAGCCGGCCGCACCGACCACGGGGGCTGCTCCGGCCGCGACGAGGAGGGCGGCGCGGGCGATCCGGCGGGTCAGGGGGAGGGACATGGTGCTCCTTCGACGAGGTGCGACGTGTGCGTTCGGACGCAGTGACAACCGGCCCCGGGGAGGGAGAGGTTGCGGCGGTCGAAGGTAAAGAATTGGCAATGCGTCGTATTGTCGGGCGGGGAGGAAAATGGACGAACGTGTCATTGCGCGAGCGTGTGGCGAACCGTCACTTCCCTTGTCCCGCAAGGGAATTGGGTGGCCGTCACCCCACCCGGGAAAACCGCCCCGGAACCGCGCCGAATTCCCCGCCCCCGGACCGGCGCCGTGCCACGGGCGAGTGAGGGAGGGAACGGCCGTGCGGGACGTTCCGGCTACTGCGCCAGCCGTATCCGGACGGAATCGCCGCCCGACGCCGCGCCGCCCGGGGACTTCGACCAGCCGCCCAGGGCCTCGCCCGCGCGCCAGACCCGGCCTCCGTAGGAGACCTCCGTGATGCGCAGCGACTCCGCCCGGGCCACCGCCCACTGCGCCAGCTCCCAGCCGCGCCGCTCGTCCGCGCCGGCCCCCGCGCCCGCCGCCGGCCGCACCGGCACCACGAGCACCGGCGGCTCCGCCGCCGACCGGCCCGCGCTCGGACCGCCGGTCACCGCCGCCGGGGCCGCCTTCTCGCCGAAGGCTCGTATCAGCTCCGTACGCACCCGCCGCGGATCGCCCGGCCCGCCCTCCTTCGGGTTCGCCGTGCAGCTGAGCCCGGCCGGCGTCCGGCCCGTCAGGGCGGCGGCGAGCAGCGCGGCGTCCGGTTCGTGCTTCGCGTACGCCTGCGGGAACCCGCTCTTCTGCACCTTCTGCGCCGCCACCGTCAGCGGCAGCCGCGAGTACCCCGGGACCTTCTCCAGGCCCTCGTAGAACCGCCCCGCCGAGTACACCGGGTCCATGATCTGCTCCGGCGTCCCCCAGCCCATGGACGGCCGCTGCTGGAAGAGGCCGAGCGAGTCCCGGTCGCCGTACCCGATGTTCCGCAGCGCCGACTCCTGGAGCGCCGTCGCGAGCGCGATCGTCACCGCCCGCTCCGGCAGCCCCCGGGTGGTGCCCACGGCCGAGATCGTCGCCGCGTTGGACGCCTGCTCCGGAGTGAACTCGTACCGGTGGTCGCCGCTGCCCACGCTGCACCGGGGGGTGCCCCTGCTGCCGGTCATCTGGTGGAGGCCGACGTACGAGGCGAGGCCGAGGAGCACGGCGAGGGCGGCCGCGGAGCGGGCGAGGCGGCCACGACGGGCGGGGCGGCCACGGCGGGCGGGGCGGATGGGCTCGGACACGGGCCCACCGTACTGGAGGCCGGGTTAGGGTCGGCATATGGCTGACATCACCCCGCTCGACACCCCCCTCGGCACCCCCCTCGACCTGTCCCTGGACGGGGCCGCGCTCACCGCCGCCCTCGTGGACTTCCCGTCCGTCAGCGGGACCGAGCGGCCCCTCGCGGACGCGATCGAGCGGGCCCTGCGCGCCCTGCCGCACCTCACCGTCGACCGGTACGGCAACAACGTCGTCGCCCGCACGACGCTCGGCCGCGCGGAGCGGGTCGTCCTCGCCGGCCACATCGACACCGTGCCGATCGCCGACAACGTGCCCTCGCGCCTGGACGAGGACGGCGTCCTGTGGGGCTGCGGCACCTCCGACATGAAGTCCGGCGTCGCCGTCCAGCTCCGGATCGCCGCCACCGTCCCCGCGCCCAACCGCGACCTCACCTTCGTGTTCTACGACAACGAGGAGGTCGCCGCCGACCTCAACGGCCTCGGGAAGATCGCCGCCGCGCACCCCGAGTGGCTGGAGGGCGACTTCGCGGTCCTCCTCGAACCCTCCGACGGCCAGGTCGAGGGCGGCTGCCAGGGCACCCTCCGCGTCGTCCTGCACACCGCCGGCGAGCGCGCCCACTCCGCCCGCTCCTGGATGGGCTCCAACGCCGTCCACGCCGCCGCCCCGATCCTCGCCCGCCTCGCCGCGTACGAACCGCGCAAGCCGGTCATCGACGGCCTGGAGTACCACGAGGGCCTCAACGCCGTGGCGATCTCGGGCGGCGTCGCCACCAACGTCATCCCCGACGCCTGCACCGTCACCGTCAACTACCGGTACGCGCCCGACCGCTCCCCGGCCGAGGCCCTGGCCCACGTCCGCGAGGTCTTCGCCGACTGCGACGTCGCCGAACTCGTCGTGGACGACGAGAGCCCCGGCGCCCTGCCCGGCCTCTCCCACCCCGCCGCGGAGGCCTTCATGAAGGCCGTCGGCGGCAGCGCGCACCCCAAGTTCGGCTGGACCGACGTCTCCCGCTTCAGCGCCCTCGGCGTCCCCGCCGTCAACTACGGACCGGGCGATCCCATGTACGCGCACAAGCGCGACGAGCACGTGGTGGTCGAGCGGATCCACCACTGCGAGGCCCGGCTCCGCGACTGGCTGACCGCCCGACTTCCGTAATTTCGCGTTTCGTCACCTGTGTCGGCCTACCCTGACCGGACCAGAAGATCAGTTGGCGGTCCACGGCGGGCCGCCGATCGGCGGAGGGAGCAGGCCATGGGCATTCCCGAGGGAGTGGCGAAGCCCGAGGAGCAGCGTCAGGGCCCGGTGCTCAGGCGCAGGGACCAGGTCCAGCCGGGCACGGCGGACCAGCGGCTGCTCGACACCGAGGGCGACTCGGAATGGGTGCACACCGACCCCTGGCGGGTCATGCGCATCCAGTCCGAGTTCGTCGAGGGGTTCGGCGCCCTCGCCGAACTGCCGAGCGCGATCAGCGTCTTCGGCTCGGCCCGCACCAAGCCGGACTCGCCCGAGTACGAGGCGGGCGTGCGGCTCGGCCGGGCGCTCGTCGAGGCGGGCTTCGCGGTCATCACGGGCGGCGGCCCCGGAGCCATGGAGGCGGCCAACAAGGGCGCCAGCGAGGCCAGGGGCGTCTCGGTGGGCCTCGGCATCGAGCTGCCCTTCGAACAGGGACTCAACCCGTACGTCGACATCGGCATGAACTTCCGGTACTTCTTCGTCCGCAAGACGATGTTCGTGAAGTACGCGCAGGGCTTCGTGGTCCTGCCCGGCGGCCTGGGCACCCTGGACGAGCTCTTCGAGGCGCTCACCCTGGTCCAGACCCGCAAGGTCACCCGCTTCCCGATCGTCCTCTTCGGGACGGAGTACTGGAAGGGCCTGGTCGACTGGCTGCGCGACTCGGTCGTCGCGGGCGGCAAGGCCTCCGAGCAGGACCTGCTGCTCTTCCACGTCACGGACGACGTGGAGGAGGCGGTCGCGCTGGTGAGCAAGGAGACCGGCAAGTAGGACCGGTCCGCTCACGGGGGGCGCCGCACCGCGGCGCCCCCTTCCCGCTTCTCCGGGGGCCGTACGGCAGGGGCTACGCCAGTCCGCGCCGCGCGACGGCCGGCGGGCGGTGACCGGCGATGGACGCCACCATGTCCAGGACCTGCTTCGTCTCCGCGACCTCGTGGACCCGGTAGACCTGCGCCCCCAGCCACGCGGAGACCGCCGTCGTCGCCAGGGTGCCGATCAGGCGCTCCTGCACCGGGCGGTCCAGGGTCTCGCCCACGAAGTCCTTGTTCGACAGGGACACCAGCACCGGCCAGCCGGTCTCCGCCATCTCGCCCAGCCGCCGGGTCGCCTCCAGGCTGTGCCGGGTGTTCTTCCCGAAGTCGTGCCCCGGGTCGATCATGATCCCGTCCCGGCGCACCCCCAGCGCCGCCGCCCGCTCCGCGAGGCCCACGGTCACCCGCAGGACGTCGGCCATCACGTCCTCGTACTCCACCCGGTGCGGCCGGGTCCGCGGCTCCGCGCCGCCCGCGTGCGTGCAGACGAGCCCCGCCCCGTACTTCGCGGCCACCTCCGCGAGCCGGGGGTCGACCCCGCCCCACGCGTCGTTCAGGACGTCCGCGCCGGCCTCGCAGACCGCCTCGCCGACGTCCGCGCGCCAGGTGTCCACGCTGATCACCACGTCCGGGTGGCGCCTGCGGACCTCGGCGACGAAGCCGACCGTGCGCCGCGCCTCCTCCTCGGCCGTCACCTCCTCGCCGGGGCCCGCCTTCACCCCGCCGATGTCCACGATCGCCGCCCCCTCGGCCACGGCCCGCTCGACCCGGTCGAGCGCCGGCTCGTCCAGGAAGGTCGCGCCCCGGTCGTAGAAGGAGTCCGGGGTCCGGTTCACGATCGCCATGACCACCGGCTCGTGCGGCCCGAATTCACGCCGTCCCAAGCGCAGCATCCCTTTTGTCCTCCCTCGCGTCCGTTCGCCTGCGACCCTAACCGCCGGTGACGCATGGCACGATCGGCACCGGACGGTTTCCACTCCGGGGAGAGGCGCGCAGTGTTCTGGTTTCTGCTCATCACGATGGTCGTGGTCGTGGCCGCGGTGACCCTGGCCGTGGTCGGCGGTGGCGACAGCGAGGTGCTGCCCGAGGTGGCGCCCGAGCAGCTCGTCGACCCCCTGCCGCTCGCCCGGCCGGTCGACCGCGCGGACGTCGAGGCGCTGCGCCTCCCCGTCGCCGCCCGGGGCTACCGGATGGCGGACGTGGACGACGTCCTGGTCCGCCTCGGCGCCGAACTGGCCGAGCGGGACGCCCGGATCGCCGAACTGGAGGAGGCGCTGGAGGGCGCGGGCGACGGCCCGGGGACGGGCCCCGGCTTCGGCTCCGGTTTCGGCCCCGCCTCCGACCCCGGCCCGGACCCCGACCTCGGCTCCGACCCCGACCCCGGTCCCGGCTCCGGTCCGGGCTTCCGTCCCGGCGACGCGCGGGACGAGCGCCCGTGACGGCCGGCGGCACGCTCACCGGACCGGACGGCCTCGCGCGCTGCCCCTGGGGCCTGTCGGCCGAGGACTACACGGCGTACCACGACGAGGAGTGGGGCCGGCCGGTCCACGGCGACGACGCCCTCTTCGAACGCCTCTCCCTGGAGGCCTTCCAGTCGGGCCTGTCCTGGATCACGATCCTGCGCCGCCGCGAGGGCTTCCGGCGCGCCTTCGCGGGCTTCGGCATCGCCGCCGTCGCCGCCTTCGGCGAGGCCGACCGCGAACGGCTCCTCCTGGACGCGGGCATCATCCGCAACCGGGCCAAGATCGACGCCACCCTCGCCAACGCGAAGCTGCTCGCCGGCTGGGGGCCGGGCGAGCTGGAGACCCTGATCTGGTCGTACGCCCCCGACCCGGAGACCCGCCCGGCCCCGCGCACGCTCGCCGACGTCCCGGCGGTCACCGACGAGTCCACGGCCCTCTCCAAGGCCCTCAAGAAGCGCGGCGTCCGCTTCGTCGGCCCCACCACGGCCTACGCCCTGATGCAGGCCTGCGGCCTGGTCGACGACCACCTCGCGGACTGCGCGGCCCGGGGCGGCGGCCTCGCCACCGCCCCGGAGAAGGACCGGGAGAAGGCCCCGGCGGAGACCGCCTAGGAGAACGGTCCGGGAGAACCGCCGAGGAGAACGGTCTAGCGGCCCAGGTACTCCGGCTTCTCCTTGGCGATGAAGGCGCGGACCGCGATGGCGTGGTCCTCCGACGCGCCCGCCAGGGTCTGCAGCTCCTCCTCCTTGTCCAGGGCCTCGGAGAGCGAGCGGTCGGCGCCGTACGCCAGGGACTCCTTCAGGGCCGCGTACGCCACCGTCGGGCCCTCCGCGAGCTTCCGGGCCACCTTCGCCGCCTCGGCGGCCAGGTCGGCGGCCGGGACCAGGCGGTTCGCGATGCCCAGCTCGTACGCCTCCCGGGCACTGATCGAGCGCGGGAAGAGCAGCAGGTCGGAGGCGCGGCTCGCGCCGATCAGGCGCGGCAGCGTCCAGGACACGCCCGAGTCGGCGGTGAGCGCCACGCCCGCGAAGGAGGTGTTGAAGGAGGCCGTCTCCGCGACCACCCGGTAGTCCGCCGCGAGCGCGAAGCCGAAGCCGGCCCCCGCCGCGACGCCGTTCACGCCCGCGACCACCGGCTTCCGCATGCCGGCGAGGGCCCGCACGATCGGGTTGTAGTGGTCGCGGACCGTGTTCATGGTCTCGCGCGTGCCGGACTCCTGGTCCGCCAGGAGCAGCCCCACGTGCTCCTTCAGGTCCTGCCCGACGCAGAACGCCCGGTCCCCGGCCGCCGTGAGCAGCACCGCCCGCACGGCGGGGTCCGACGCGGCCGTCTCCGCCGCCTCCCGGAGGGCGACCTTCGTCGCGACGTTCATCGCGTTCATGGCCTCGGGCCGGTTGAGCGTGATGGTCGCGAGCCCGTCGCTCACCTCGTACAGCACCGTGTCCGCCATGGGTTTCCTCCGCCTCGTCGCGTGGTTGACCAGCACAGCATGGCGGAGATCGCCCCCGCCGCACATGTGAGCTGCGTCAAAGAAAGGAGGGGTGCGGGCGGACGCCGAGCGGCGAAGTATCGCAGGCCGACCGCCGAAATGTGGGGTTATGAGAGAGCGCGTTGCGCAAGCGATGCCATTCGATGTTGGTCATCGGGTCCTGCCATGCGGGATAATGACCTGGAAGCAATGTGTTCGAAGCCGGTGACGCGTGCTCCACACCAAGGAGCTGCCCGGTTGTCGATGGGCTGGTTTCAGGAAGGGGAACAAGCATGGCGGCCATGAAGCCGCGGACGGGTGACGGCCCGCTCGAGGTGACCAAGGAGGGGCGGGGCATCGTCATGCGCGTTCCGCTCGAAGGCGGCGGTCGGCTTGTCGTCGAGCTGACCCCCGACGAGGCCGAGGCGCTGGGCGACGCCCTCAAGAAGGTCGTCGGCTGACCCTCTCTCCAGGATTTCCACCGCTGCCCCGGTCCGGTCCGCCGCGCCGGGGCAGCGGTGCGTCCGGAGGCGGTGCGGCTCCGGTCAGCCGCGGCGCACCGCGCACAGCAGGCCGTCGCCCACCGGCAGCAGCGAGGCCACCAGCTCCTGGCTCTCCCGCACCGCCCGCAGCAGCTCGCGGACCCGCTGGACCTCCGCCGGCTGCGCCGACGAGTCGATCGTCCGCCCGTCCGCGAAGACGCCCTCGAAGCAGACCAGACCCCCAGGTCGGAGCAGGCGCAACGATTCAGCGAGATAGTCCAGGTACTCCAGGCGGTCGCCGTCGCAGAACACGAGGTCGTACCCGCCGTCCGCGAGCCGGGGCAGCACGTCCAGGGCGCGTCCGGGGATGAACCGGGCCCGGTTGCCCGCGAAGCCCGCCGCCCGGAACGCCGTCTTGGCCAGCTGCTGCCGCTCCGGCTGGAGGTCCACCGTCGTCAGGACCCCGTCCGGCCGCATCCCGAGCAGCAGGTAGATGCCCGACACGCCCGTACCGGTTCCGATCTCCGCCACCGCCTTGGCGTCCGCCGTCGCGGCGAGCAGGCGCAGCGCCCCGCCGGTGCCCGGCGACACCGAGGGCAGCCCTGCCTCGTCGGCCCGCTCACGGGCCCAGCGCAGTGCTTCGTCCTCGGCGACAAAGGCGTCGGCGAACGCCCAGCTCGTCTGCCGGTTGGCGGTAATGGCCCTCTCCTGTCCCCATAGTTGGCGCAACGGTGACTGTATCCGCTGCCGACGGGAACCCGCAGATGGGACCGTGCGTTCACCGGGGGAGGGACGCGACGGAGGCAGCCGGGCGAGCCGGTTCCAAATTCGCGTAAAGATTCTTATCCGGAACTAACGGGCGAGGTGGCTATGGTAGGGGCTCCACTGGACACCACCAGAGCCGACAGGGGAGGTGCGGCTGAGCCTGTGGATCGGGGAGGAGTGCTTCGGCGTCTTCTCAGGTCGGCGGGTGAGCCGAAATCCGTGACCGACACCGCTGACCGTTCCCGCACCGCCGACTCCGCACCCACCACCGCGACCTTCGCATCGGATGCGGAATCGCAGGCGTGGACGCCTCCCACGTGGGAGGAGATCGTCAGCACGCACAGTGGCCGGGTCTACCGCCTCGCCTACCGCCTCACGGGCAACCAGCACGACGCCGAGGACCTCACCCAGGAGGTCTTCGTCCGCGTCTTCCGCTCGCTGTCGACGTACACCCCCGGCACCTTCGAGGGCTGGCTCCACCGCATCACCACCAACCTCTTCCTCGACATGGTCCGCCGCAAGCAGCGCATCCGCTTCGACGCGCTCGCCGACGACGCCGCCGAGCGGCTGCCCAGCCGCGAGCCCTCGCCGCAGCAGGTCTTCAACGACACGCACTTCGACGCCGACGTGCAGCAGGCCCTCGACACCCTCGCGCCCGAGTTCCGCGCGGCCGTCGTCCTCTGCGACATCGAGGGACTGTCGTACGAGGAGATCGCCGCCACCCTCGGAGTGAAGCTCGGCACCGTCCGCAGCCGGATCCACCGCGGGCGCTCCCACCTCCGCAAGGCGCTCAAGCACCGCTCTCCCGAGGCTCGGGCGGAGCGTGCGCTCGCCTCCGTCGGATGGGAGGCGGGGACAGCGTGAGCGGCACACTCCCCACATCACCGACCCCCGCGGAGCACCACCTCGGGGACCGGCTGGCCGCGCTCGTCGACGGCGAGCTGGGCCACGACGCCCGCGAGCGGGTCCTCGCGCACCTCGCGACCTGTGCCCGCTGCAAGGCCGAGGCCGACGCGCAGCGCACCCTCAAGAGCGTCTTCGCCTCCGCCGCGCCCCCGCCGCCCTCCGAGGGCTTCCTCGCGCGGCTCCAGGGCCTCCCCGGCGGGCCCGGCGGTCCGTCGGGAGATCCCGGGGGGCCGGAGGGCCCCGGAGGCCGGAAGAGCCCCCTCGAAGATCTCCTCGGCGCCCGGGGGGTGAAGTCGGACGGCTTCGCCACGGCGGCGGTCGTCACCCCGCACCCGGGACGGCCCGACTCGGGCTTCCGCATACACGAGGTCGGTGACCGCGCCCCGGGCTCCGGCGGGCGCGGGCGGCGCTTCGCCTTCGCGGCGGCCAGCGCCGTCTCGTTCGCGGCCATCGCCCTCGGCGGCACACTGCCCCTGGACGCGTCGGTGAACGCGGGCGGGCGCGGGGCCCAGGGCACGGGCAGCGCCGTCACCCCGCTGCGCACCGCCGCCGCGGGCGGCGCCGGTACCGGTACGTCCCTCGGCCGCGGCACGCGCTCCGGCGAGCGCACGGGCGCGCAGGCCGTCGCCGCCGCGCCGCTCGGGCCCGGTGCGGTCACCCCGGCGGCGGTCCCGCAGGGGCCGGTGGCGGCCGTGGTCCCGCTGACGGTCGGGCACTCCTTCGTCCCGCCCCGGGTGGCCGTGGGCCTCTCGTACCCGCCTTCCCGCCCGCTACTCCCCCTCTCGCCGTTCGTCCGGACGACGAGACCGGCCCTCCCGCCGGCCTTCGGTCCCGGACCCGGTCCGGCGCCGAGTCCGGCGACCACGCCGCTCGGCTCCCACCGTTGACCCACTACCTGGTTGAATCCAGGGACAGTGGCGTCCGATCCAGGGGCGCGGACGGGTCAGCGGTTGCGGGGAGAGCATGAACAACGGGAAGCCGAACTGGTGGAGCCGTCCTTCGAGCACACCGGAGGCGGCGCGGATACCCACGCCGCCTCCGTCCGGTGACGGCGACGGCGACTTCCCCCTGCCCGCGCCGCAACCGCCGACGACACCCCCGGCCCGGGCTCCCGAGCCCGCCGGGGCCGACTCCCGGGCCGCCGGGCCCACGGGAGCCGGCCCCCAGGCCACCGGACATGCCGGGGCCGGACCCCAGGCCGCCGGGCCCACCGGGGCCGACCTCCGGGCCGCCGAGCCCGCCGGAGCCGGTGCCCGGGCCGTCGAAGCTGCCGGCACGGGACCCCAGGGCCCCGAGCCCGTCGCGGCCGGCTCTCCGGACGCCGCGCCCTCCGTCGTCCTGACCAAGGGCGAGCCCCGGGACCCGGCTCCGGAAGGGGTGCCGCACGTCCAGGACCATGTCCCCGCCCCCGCGCCGCAGGCACAGCCCCTGCACGCCCCCGACGAGTACCGGACGCCGCCCTACGGCGAGCCCGGGCCGTGGGCGCCCGCGCCGCCCGTGCAGCGCCCCCCGGCCCCGGTGCCGCCCCACCAGCCCGGCCCCGTACCGCCGCACCCGCATCCGCAGGGCCCCGCGCCCTGGGTGCAGTACGACCCCTGGGGCGTCGGCGGCCCCGCGCTGCCGCCCCCGCCCGCGAAGAGGTCCCGCAAGGGGCTCGCCGTCGCCGGGGCTCTCGTCTTCGCGCTGATCACCGGCGTCATCGGCGGCGGGATCGGCGCGTACGTCGAGCGCAACGGCGGACTCACCACCGTCGAACTGCCCCAGTCCGACGCCAAGGACACCGGCCGCGCCCCGGAGAGCGTGGCCGGGATCGCCGCCAGCGCCCTGCCCGGCGTGGTCACCCTGCACGTCAGGGGCGGCGGCTCGTCCGGCACCGGCACCGGCTTCGTCCTGGACACCAAGGGCCACATCCTCACCAACAACCACGTCGTGGACGGGGCCCGGTCCTCCGCGGACATCTCGGTGACCTTCTCCAGCGGCGAGACCGCCCGCGCCAAGCTCGTCGGCAAGGACACCGGCTACGACCTGGCCGTCGTCCAGGTCACCGGCGTCTCCGGGCTCAAGCCCCTGCCGCTCGGCAACTCCGACGGCGTCCGCGTCGGCGACCCCGTCGTCGCCATCGGCGCCCCCTTCGACCTCTCCAACACCGTCACCTCCGGCATCATCAGCGCCAAGGAGCGCCCGATCACCGCCGGCGGCGAGAAGGGCGACGGCAGCGACATCAGCTACGTCGACGCCCTCCAGACCGACGCCCCCATCAACCCCGGCAACTCCGGCGGCCCCCTCCTCGACTCCAAGGCCCGGGTCATCGGCATCAACAGCGCGATCCGCGCGGCCGGCGGCTCCGGCGGCGACGGCGAGGGCGGCGGCGCCAGCCAGCCCGGCTCCATCGGCCTCGGCTTCGCCATACCGATCAACCAGGGCAAGCGGGTCGCCGAGGAGCTCATCAACACGGGCAAGGCCACCCACCCGGTCATCGGCGTCAGCCTCGACATGCAGTACAGCGGCGACGGCGCCCGCGTCGGCCAGAAGGGCAAGGACGGCACCGCGTCCGTCACGCCCGGCGGCCCGGCCGCCAAGGCGGGGCTCCGGCCCGGCGACGTCATCACCAAGGTCGACGGCCAGCGGGTCCACAACGGCGAGGAGCTGATCGTGAAGATCCGCGCCCACCGCCCCGGCGACCGCCTGGAGCTCACCCTGGAGCGCGACGGCAAAGAGCTGACAAAGACGTTGACGCTCGGCTCCTCGCAGGGCACCTGAGCGCCATGCGGCGGACACCGCGAGGTACCCGCCCGGAGGTTTCGGCGGGTACCGTGGACCGGGCCCTGGACCGGCGTGAAGGAGCGACAAGGTGTTCACCGACATAGGCGCACTCGAGCTGGTGACGCTCGTGGTCCTCGCCGTGCTCGTCTTCGGACCGGACAAGCTCCCGAAGGTGATCCAGGACGTCTCGCGCTTCATCCGCAAGATCCGCGAGTTCTCCGACAGCGCGAAGAGCGACATCCGCAGCGAGCTGGGCCCGGAGTTCAAGGACTTCGAGTTCGAGGACCTCAACCCCAAGACGTTCCTCCGCAAGCAGCTGGAGACCAACGAGGACCTCCGGGAGCTCAACGAGCTGCGGAGCACCTTCGACCTCAAGAAGGAGATGAACGAGGTCGCCGACGCGGTCCACGGCCGCGAGACCCTGCCCGCCGTCAACGGCTCGGCGGGCGCCGGGACGACGGCGAACGGCTCCCCGGCGGGCACCCCGGACCTCCTCAAGAAGCAGGACCGGCCGGCCGCCGCCGAGCGCCCCCCGTACGACTCCGACGCGACCTGACGACGGGCTGTCACCGATCCGGCGCGCCCCGGTGGCTATCCTCGCTCTGTTGACGGAACGAGGAGGCGGCCGAGATGGAGACCACGAACCGGGTGGGGACCACGAGCCGGGCGGAGGGCAGACCCGCGGCCCGGCGGGCCGGCGAGGGCTACCTGCGGGCGCCCTTCGCCTGGTACGGCCTCGACGAGGCGTTCACCGGGCCGCGCTGGCTGATGCAGGTCGGCACGGCGGCGGACGGCAGCGTGCAGCACGGGTCGACCGGGCACGGCGAGGCGCCGTCGATAAAGTCCGACGCGAGCGGCACGGAGAAGGAGCGTTTCGCCGTCGTCGTGACGGTCGCGGCGAGCCCCGTGCGGCGGACCGGCGACGGGACGGGCGTCCTGGAGGCGACCACGGTCTCCTCCGCCGCCTGGCTGGCCGGCTCCGGACTGCTCGTCCACACCTGGCCGGCCTCGCTCGACCACATGACGCGCGACAACTGGCTGGACCAGCAGACCGAGACGGCCTTCGAGCTGGCCGACGACCTCGACGGGCCCGCCTGGACGACGCTCTCGCTGCCCGTGGACGGGGTGCCGGTGTCGTTCCACTACCGCGAGACCGAGTTCGGCTGGGTCCTGGCCGGCTCGGCGGCGGGCGTGCACCTGGGGGCGTACGGGCGGGGGATGAGCGCGTACGGGCTCGGGTTCTCGCAGATCAAGGACCTCGACGCGTACGCCTGAGGACATGAGGAAGGGGCGCCCCGTACGGGGGCGCCCCTTCTCCGTGCGTCAGGACCTCCGTGCGTCAGGACCTCCGTGCGTCAGGGCTCAGAACTTGTTCCGCGGCGTGATGCCCAGGCTCATGCCCGACAGGCCGCGCTGGCGGCCGCCCAGCTTGCCCGCGATGGCGCGGAGCGCCGCGCCGGCGGGGGAGTCCGGGTCGGACAGGACGACCGGCTTCCCGTCGTCGCCGCCCTCGCGCAGCCGCACGTCGATCGGGATCGAGCCCAGGACCGGGACCGTCGCGCCCGTGGTCTGCGTCAGGCCGTCCGCGACCTTCTGGCCGCCGCCGGTGCCGAAGACGTCCACCATCTCGTCGCAGTGCGGACACGGCAGGCCCGCCATGTTCTCCACGACGCCGACGATCTTCTGGTGGGTCTGGACGGCGATCGAGCCGGCCCGCTCGGCGACCTCGGCCGCCGCCTGCTGCGGGGTGGTGACGACCAGGATCTCGGCGTTCGGCACGAGCTGCGCGACCGAGATCGCGATGTCGCCGGTGCCCGGGGGCAGGTCCAGGAGCAGGACGTCCAGGTCGCCCCAGTACACGTCCGCGAGGAACTGCTGGAGCGCGCGGTGCAGCATCGGACCGCGCCACACCACCGGCGCGTTGCCCGGGGTGAACATGCCGATGGAGATGACCTTCACGCCGTTCGCCGACGGCGGCATGATCATGTTCTCGACCTGGGTCGGAAGACCGTCCGCGCCCAGCATCCGGGGCACGCTGTGGCCGTAGATGTCGGCGTCCACGACACCGACCTTCAGACCGTCGGCGGCCATCGCGGCCGCCAGGTTCACGGTCACGGAGGACTTGCCGACGCCGCCCTTGCCGGACGCCACCGCGTACACCCGGGTCAGCGAGCCGGGCTTCGCGAACGGCACCTCGCGCTCGGCGGTCGTGCCGCGCAGCGCCGCCGCCAGCTCCTTGCGCTGCTCGTCGCCCATCACGTCCAGCGACACGTCGACGGCGGTGACGCCCTCGACCCGGGACACGGCCTCGGTCACCCGCTGGGTGATGGTGTCGCGCATGGGGCAGCCGGCGACGGTCAGGTAGACCGTGACGGCGACCCTGCCGTCCGGTTCGATCTCCACCGACTTGACCATGCCGAGCTCAGTGATCGGCTTGTTGATCTCAGGGTCGTTCACCGTCGCCAGTGCTTCGAGCACCGCGTCTTCCGTAGCCATACCGACGATGGTACGGCGCCGACCACCGGCCCATGAAAGGGCTGTCAACGGTCGGGTACGTCACTTCCCCGGGTGCCGCCGGACGGGAATGGATCCCGGCGCTCCTCCATCTCCTTGAGGAGGTCCTGGAGCTCGGAGCGGATCCAGTCGCGGGTGGCGACCTCGCCCAGGCCCATGCGCAGCGCCGCGATCTCCCGCGTCAGGTACTCGGTGTCCGCGATCGACCGCTCGTTCTGCTTCCGGTCCTGCTCCAGGTTGACCCGGTCCCGGTCGTCCTGCCGGTTCTGCGCGAGCAGGATCAGCGGCGCCGCGTACGAGGCCTGGAGGGACAGCGCGAGCGTCAGGAAGATGAACGGGTACTCGTCGAACTTCAGCGGCCCCGGCGCGAAGATGTTCCACAGCACCCAGACGACGATCGTCAGCGTCATCCAGACCAGGAACCGGCCCGTCCCCAGGAAGCGGGCGATCCGCTCCGACAGGCGCCCGAAGGCCTCGGGGTCGTACTCCGGAAGCAGTCTGGCCCGGCGCTCGCGCGGCAGGTCGAGCCGGATCCGGGGCGCGGCCCGCTCCCGGTCCCGCTCGCGCTCCCGGTCCTGCGTGCGTTCAGCGGCCATGCCCCGCCCCCTCCGCCTCGTGCTCCTCGTGGAACTCGGTCTCGCGCCAGTCGTCCGGCAGCAGGTGGTCCAGGACGTCGTCGACGGTCACCGCGCCGAGCAGGGAGCCGCTCTCGTCCACGACGGGCGCGGCCACCATGTTGTACGCGGCCAGGTAGCTGGTGACGGCCGGCAGCGGGGTGTCCGGGCCGAGCGGCGGCAGGTCGCTGTCCACGATCGAGCTGACCAGGGTGAACGGCGGGTCCCGCAGGAGCCGCTGGAAGTGCACCGTGCCCAGGTACTTCCCCGTCGGCGTCTCGTCCGGCGGCCGGCACACGTACACCTGCGCGGCGAGGGCCGGGGACAGGTCCTGCTGGCGGACCCGGGCGAGCGCGTCCGCGACGGTCGCGTCCGGCCGCAGCACGATCGGCTCCGTCGTCATCAGACCGCCCGCCGTGCGCTCCTCGTACGCCAGGAGGCGGCGCACGTCCGCCGCGTCGTCCGGCTGCATCAGGGTCAGCAGCCGCTCCTGGTCCTCCTCGGGCAGCTCGGACAGCAGGTCGGCCGCGTCGTCCGGGTCCATCGCCTCCAGGACGTCGGCCGCGCGCTCCTCCTTCAGCTTGCCGAGGATCTCGATCTGGTCGTCCTCCGGGAGCTCCTCCAGGACGTCCGCGAGCCGGTCGTCGTCGAGGGCCGCGGCCACCTCGGCGCGGCGCTTGGGGGAGAGGTGGTGCAGGGCGTTGGCCAGGTCGGCCGGGCGCAGCTTCTCGAAGGTGGCGAGCAGGTTCTCGGCGCCCTGGCCGTGCTCCTCCAGGGAGAAGCCGGTGACGGCCGACCACTCGACGGTCAGCGTCTCGCCCTTGCGGCGCAGCGCCCCGCCCTTGCCCTTGCGGACGAAGACCTTGTCGATCTCCCACTCGCGGCGGGCGGGCAGCTGCTGGATGGCGATGTCGAGGACGGTGACCTCCTCGCCCTCCCGGCCGTCGGCCCCCACGAGCCGCACCCGCCGGTCCAGGAGCTCGCCGAGGACGAGCCGTTCGGTGGGGCGCTGCTCGAAGCGGCGCATGTTGACCACGCCGGTGGTGATGACCTGGCCGGACTCGACGCCGGTGATCCGGGTCATGGGCACGAAGACCCGGCGGCGGCTCAGCACCTCCACGACCATGCCGAGCAGGCGCGGCGGGCGGCGGCCGACCCGGAGCATGGCCACCAGGTCGCTGACCCGGCCGACCTGGTCGCCGACGGGGTCGAAGACGGGGACCCCCGCCAGGTGCGAGACGAAGATCCGGGGGGCGCCTGCCGCCATGCCACGCGCCTCCTCGGTGTCGCACGATTCCAGTCCTCGCAGCGCCCCGCCGGTGATCACGGAGCCCTACCGGTTCAGGCTAGCCCGTGCCGGTACGGGCCGCCCCGGCAGTGCCTCCGTACGGCTGCCTGCGGGGGGCGCCGGCCGGCCCGGGTACGCTGCGGTCTGCTGTTACCCCGGTACCGGAGCCGGAACCCCCGGTACCGGTACGGGTACCGGACCCCGCCCTTCCGCCCGGCCGGGTCCCGGCGCCCGTACGCCCGCACGATCACGAGAGGCAGCGCAGATGACCGTCCGCACCCCGGCATCGCGTATCCGCGGGGCCGTCGTGCCCCTGGCGCTCTGCGCCGGACTGGTGGCGGGGCTCGCGGCCTGCGCCGAGGACCCGGACGAGGGGACCAACGGGGTCGGGCGGCTCGCCGCCCCCGACATCGAGCGCGAGGCGCGGAAGGTGGCGGACGGGGCGAGTTCGGTGCGCCTGGCCGGAACGCTGGTCAGCAAGGGCGGCGCCTTCAAGCTGAACATGCGCCTCAAGCAGGACGGCGCCACCGGCTCGGTGACGACGAGGAACAGCACCTTCGAGCTGATGCGGGTCGGGGACGTGCTCTACCTGAAGGCCGACGCCGGCTTCTGGTCCCACGACAAGGGCGACGCGAAGCCGACGAAGGAGGACGTCGAGGCCGCCGAGAAGCTGGACGGCAAGTACGTGAAGGTGCCGCAGGACGACCCCTCGTACAAGCAGCTGCGCGGCTTCACCGACATGAAGCCGCTGCTCGACGGGCTGATCGGGCTGCACGGCGAGAAGGTCAAGGGCGACCGCACGCGGATCGGCGCGGTCCGCACGATCAAGGTCAAGGGCGGCGCGGACGGCGGGGGCGGCGTCCTCGACGTGTCCCTGGACGGCTCCCCGTACCCCGTGCAGTTCGCGCGCGGCGGCGGCGGGGGCGTGGTGACGCTCTCCGACTGGAACAAGGACTTCCCGCTCGCCGAGCCGACGAAGGACGAGATCGTGGACTACGGGAAGCAGCTGCCCCGCGGCTGAGGATTCCCGAGGGGCCCGCCGCTCAGCGGCGCTTGCGGCGCTTCAGGAGCAGCCGCGGGAGCGCGGCCGGCACGGGGCGGCGGGTCGTGGCCGCCGTGGGCAGCGGTACGGCCGCCAGGGAGCCGTCCGGCAGCCCGGCGGCGACCTCGCGCGGGTCGAGCCGCAGCACCCGGCACTCGCGCGCCCAGCGCTCCGGCATCGCCTCGCCGTCGGGCGCGTTGAGCCGCTTGCCCTTCAGCTCCGCGACGGCCGCGTCCCACTCCTCCGTACCGGCGGCGAGCTCGCGCACGGCGGCCGTCCAGGCGACGATCCGGCCGCCCTTGTCCTTGCTGCGGACGGTCACCTCGGCCGTCCCGCCGTCCACCAGGCCCGGCAGCGGCTGCTCGCCGGGGCCGTCGCCGACGACGAGCGCGGCGCCGTCGTGCCAGACGTGCCAGAGCGCGCGGGCGGGCCCGGTGCCGCGCACCCACACCAGGCCGGACTTCTTGGTGGCCTCCTCGACGAGGGCGGGCCCGAGCGACTGATCGGTCATGCCCGCAGCCTATCGATCCGGGCCGGGGCTACAGCCAGCCGTTGCGCTTGAGGGTGCGGTGGATGGTGAGGCAGACCAGGACGATGCCGGTGAGCACCATCGGGTAGCCGTACTTCCAGTGCAGCTCCGGCATGTGGTCGAAGTTCATGCCGTAGACCCCGCAGACCGCCGTGGGGACGGCGACGATCGCCGCCCACGAGGTGATCTTGCGCATGTCCTCGTTCTGCGCGACGGTCGCCTGCGCCAGGTTGGCCTGGAGGATCGAGTTGAGGAGTTCGTCGAAGCCGACGACCTGCTCCTGGACGCGGGCGAGGTGGTCGGCGACGTCCCGGAAGTACTTCTGGATGTCCGGGTCCACCAGCCGCATCGGCCGCTCGCTGAGCAGCTGCATCGGCCGGAGCAGCGGGGTGACGGCCCGCTTGAACTCCAGTACCTCGCGCTTGAGCTGGTAGATCCGGCCGGTGTCCGTGCCGCGCGTGGAGCCCTTCACGGCCGGCGAGAAGACGTCGATCTCCAGCTGGTCGATGTCCAGCTCGACGGCGTCGGCGACCGCGATGTAGCCGTCGACGACGTGGTCCGCGATGGCGTGCAGGACGGCCGAGGGGCCCTTGGAGAGCAGTTCGGGCTCGCCCTGGAGGCGGTGGCGGAGGTTGCGCAGGGAGCCCTGGCCGCCGTGCCGGACGGTGATGACGAAGTCGGGGCCGGTGAAGCACATGACCTCGCCGGTCTCCACGACCTCGCTGGTCGCGGTGAGTTCGGTGTGCTCGACGTAGTGGATCGTCTTGAAGACGGTGAAGAGGGTGTCGTCGTACCGCTCCAGCTTGGGCCGCTGGTGGGCGTGGACGGCGTCCTCGACGGCGAGCGGGTGCAGCCCGAACTCGGCGGCGATGCCGGCGAATTCGGCCTCGGTCGGCTCGTGCAGGCCGATCCAGGCGAAGCCGCCCTTCTCCCGCACGCGCCGCATCGCGCCGCGCGGGGTCAGGCACGCGTCGTCCTCGACCCGGCGCCCGTCGCGGTAGACGGCGCAGTCCACGACGGCGGTGGACGCCGAGTGGTCGCGGGTGGGGTCGTACGCGGTGTACGTGGTGGGGGTCTTGCGCAGGGGGTGCCGCAGGCTCGGACGGACGGCGGCACGCAGGTCACGGATCATCGACATGGGCATGCTCCTTCACGGAGAGGCCGTCGGCGAGCGTGGCACAGCCCGGAATGGGGACGTGGAGCTACGTCGTCCACAAAGCGGGCGGCACCGGGGGATCGCGGTGACGGCGTTCGCTACAGACATTCGCTACAGACAGGCAAAGGACGAAGTGCTCTTCCGTCGTGCGAGATGCCGGAGAAGGAGGACCGCGCGGTTCGTACGGGGCCGTGGGGCCGAGGGTCGCGCGGGCCCGGGATCACCGGGAGGAGGGACGCACCGGGCTCGGGTGCGGGGCGGAAGAGCCGCTGGTACTGCCCGACCGACTTCGGTCCATCGCAGCCCCACCTCCTCCGGCCGGTCCCCCGTGGGGGATGACGTGTGACGAGTGGTCGGGGGATCCAACGCTCCCGGCCAGCGGCCAAGACTATCAGCCGACAGAGGGTCAATCCCTTCCTTTGCCCGTTCCATACGCGCTTTATGCTCAACGCATGGGAGAAGTTCTTGCTCTGGTCGAGGCCCGGTTGCGAACGGCCCTCGGGGAACCGGACGCGCGCGCCGCGGTGACGTTTCTCGGTACGGACCGGATCGAGGTGCTCCGCTTCGTCGAGGGCGATCTCGTGCGGTACGCGACCCTCGGGATGTCCGCGCAGCCGATGGCCGATCCGACCGCCGTGCTCGCCGATCCGGTGAAGGGCCCGCGCGCGGAGCTCGTCCTCACCGTGCGGGCCGGCCTCGCCGACACCGACAAGGTGCTGCGCCCGCTCGCGGTGCTCGCCGCCACCCCGCAGGTCGAGGGCGTGGTCGTGGCCCCGGGCGCCTCGCTCGACGTGGGCGAACCGCTCTGGCCGGGCGCCCCCTTCGGCTCGGTCCTGGTCGCGGAGCCGGGCGGCCTGGTGGAGGACCTGGAGCTGGACGGGCCCATGGACCCGGTCCGGTTCCTGCCGCTGCTGCCGATGACCTCGAACGAGGCGGCGTGGAAGCGGGTGCACGGGGCGCAGGCCCTGGAGGAGCGCTGGCTGGCACGGGGGACGGACCTGCGCGATCCCCTGCGCAGGTCCGTGGAGCTGGACTGAGGGCGCGTACGGCCCGGGGCCCGGCCGCGGTCCCGGGTCCGGTCGCCGGATCCGCTCCCGGTTTCGGCCCCGGCCCTGTTCACCGGACCCGGGGCGAGGCCGTGCGGGCGATCAGGCCGGCGACCACCACGTAGACGACGGCGGGGACGCCGTAGTCGAGCAGCACCTGAAGGGTGTGCCCCGAGACGTCGAACAGCCCGATCGACCAGGCGGCGAGCCAGTCGGCGGCGCTGTGGAACCAGCCGACGACCGTGTTGCCCCGGTTGGCGTCGAGCAGGTCGAGGGCGATCCACACGGCGAGGATGCCCGCGAGCACGTTGGCCACGGTTCTTATGACGGAGTCGATGCCTCTCATGGGGTCCGTTTTGCCCGCGCCCGCCGAGGCAAACGGGCACCGGGCCGCCCGGGCGGGCGAACGGGCCGGTAAGTGCAAGCTACACCTATATGGGGAGGTGCTGCGCG
Organism: Streptomyces bikiniensis; assembly: GCA_000716465.1. Taxonomy (GTDB): domain Bacteria; phylum Actinomycetota; class Actinomycetes; order Streptomycetales; family Streptomycetaceae; genus Streptomyces; species Streptomyces bikiniensis. The sequence goes on along the minus strand of JNWL01000010.1, from coordinate 53,879 downwards.
GGTATAGCGGAAGGGATGTGCGAGTGGGCGGCCCGTGTCGGACGGGTGATCGTTCGGGGTCGTCCTTGACGCGGGAAGGAAGGGGTAGGACCGTTGAGCCCTATGAGGGGCGAACCCAGTTGCCCGAAGTGCGGTGGCCGGGTCAGAGCGCCCGGTCTCTTCGCCGACTCCTGGCAGTGTGACGTGCACGGCTCGGTGCACCCGCTCCAGCCCGTCGTCCCGCCCAGCGTCGAGGCCCTCGGCGTCGTGGTGCACCGCTCCCAGGTGCCCGTGTGGATGCCGTGGCCCCTGCCGGTCGGCTGGCTCTTCACCGGCGTCGCGTACGCGGGTGACGACCGCAGCGGCGGACGCGCGACCGCCGTCGCCTGCTCGGGCCCCGGCCCGCTCGGCGGGATCGGGGAACTGCTCCTGGTCGCCGAGGAGCTGGGCGTCGGACTCGGCGCCCGGTACGCCGGCATCGACGGGCCCGATCCCGGCGCCGGCATGGCCATCGAGAAGCCGCCCCAGACGAAGGTGCTCGCCGCCGGACGCCCCACCCCGCTCTGGCACGTCAACGGCGCCCCGCACGACCGCGCGGTCTTCGCGGGCGAGGCGCGCGGTCTGTGGCTGTGGGCGATCGTCTGGCCCGAGCAGTCCGGCCTCCTGATGTACGACGAGCTGGTCCTGACGGACCTGCGCGACGCCGGCGCCGAGGTCGAACTCCTGCCGTGCGGGGCGCTCACCCCACGACTGCTGGGCTGAGACCGCCGCCGGACCCGAGGCCTTCAGGCTTGAGACCTGCCGGCCGAGGTCCCGCCGAGCCGGGATCGCCGCGCCGACGTCCTGCCGGGCCCGTGTCTCTCGGGTGGGTCGCCGTGCGGGCCGGGCTTTGTCTCCGGCCCAGCCCCTGCCGGGCCCGGTCCCTTCGGCGGATCGCCGTGCGGTCGCGTCCTGTCTCCGCTCCCGCCCCGCCCCGGACCCCGGGCGTTCCTTCCGTACGGGCGTGTTCGATTCGCCCGTTATGCTGGAGCGTCCCCACGGCGGGCCCGACCCCGATCCGCCGGACACGCCCCCGTCCGTCCCGAGCCCCCGGAGTACCGCGTCGTGCGCATCGACCTGCACACCCACTCCACGGCCTCCGACGGCACGGACTCCCCGGCCGAGCTCGTGCGGAACGCAGCCGCCGCCGGGCTCGACGTCGTCGCCCTCACGGACCACGACACCACCCGCGGCCACGCCGAGGCGATCGCCGCACTGCCCGAGGGGCTGACCCTCGTCACCGGGGCCGAGCTGTCCTGCCGGGTCGACGGCATCGGCCTGCACATGCTCGCGTACCTCTTCGACCCGGAGGAGCCCGCGCTCCTCGCCGAGCGCGAACTCGTCCGCGACGACCGCGTGCCCCGCGCCCGCGCCATGGTCGGCAAGCTCCGGGAGCTCGGCGTCCCCGTCACCTGGGAGCAGGTCGCCCGGATCGCCGGCGACGGCTCCGTGGGCCGCCCGCACGTCGCCGAGGCGCTCGTCGAACTCGGGGTCGTCCCCGACGTGTCCGGCGCCTTCGCGCCCGACTGGCTCGCCGACGGCGGCCGGGCGTACGTCGGCAAGCACGAGCTGGACCCGGTCGAGGCGATCCGCCTCGTCAAGGCGGCCGGCGGCGTCACCGTCTTCGCGCACCCCCTCGCCGTCAAGCGCGGCCGGGTGCTCCCCGAGGCCGCGATCGCCCGGCTCGCCGAGGCCGGTCTCGACGGCATCGAGGTCGACCACATGGACCACGACGAGGCGACGCGGGCGCGCCTGCGCGGCCTCGCGAAGGAGCTGGGGCTGCTGACCACCGGCTCCAGCGACTACCACGGCAGCCGCAAGACCTGCCGCCTCGGCGAGTACACCACCGACCCCGAGATCTACGGCGAGATCACCCGCCGCGCGGCGGGGGCCTTCCCGGTCCCCGGCGCCGGCGGACCCGTCACCGCCTAGGGCGTGTGTCGAAAGCGGCGCCGTCTGCCCGGAGGGCGGGCGGGACTTTCGACACGCCCCCGGGGCCCGTCGGGCCGTACCTCCGCCACGGAACCCGGTCCGCCGGCGCGCGTCCGCGCGGTCCGTTCCGCGGAGCCGTCCGCAGGCCTCCCCGCTCCCGGTCCACCCCCGTACGGCCGCGTGCCGCGCGCGGGGCGGCGCACCCCCTGCCCCGGTGACGGAATCCCACATTCCGCACCTCGTGGGCGACACCCCACCGTTCCACCTCTCCCGCAAGGCACCCCACCGTGTTCGACGTCGCCGTCTTCGGCTCGCTGTTCCTGACCCTCTTCGTGATCATGGATCCCCCCGGGATCACCCCGATCTTCCTCGCCCTCACCTCCGGCCGCGCGGCCAAGGTGCAGCGCCGCATGGCCTGGCAGGCCGTCGCCGTCGCCTTCGGCGTCATCACCGTCTTCGGCATCCTGGGCCAGCAGATCCTGGCGTACCTGCACGTCTCCGTCCCCGCCCTGATGATCGCGGGCGGACTGCTCCTGCTGCTCATCGCGCTCGACCTGCTCACCGGCAAGACCGACGAGCCCAAGCAGACCAAGGACGTCAACGTCGCCCTGGTCCCGCTCGGCATGCCGCTGCTCGCCGGGCCCGGCGCGATCGTCTCGGTCATCCTCGCCGTGCAGCACGCCGACAGCGCGGCCGCGCAGATCTCCGTCTGGACCGCCATCGCCGCCATGCACGTCGTCCTCTGGCTGACCATGCGCTACTCGCTCGTGATCATCCGGATCATCAAGGACGGCGGCGTGGTCCTGGTGACCCGGCTCGCCGGCATGATGCTCTCCGCCATCGCGGTGCAGCAGATCATCAACGGCGTCACCCAGGTCGTCCAGGGCTCCTGACCCCCCTGGGCGGGGCCGGACGCCACTGCGCCCCCGTACGGATTCCGCTTCTGCGGAGTCCGTGCGGGGGCGCGGTGCGTGGTGTGGACCGGGCCTGTTACGAGGCCGAGGTCTCGGCGGGGCGGATCCAGATGCGCTGGCCGATCGAGGCGGCCTGCTGCACGATCCGGTTGACGGAGGCGGCGTCCACGACCGTCCGGTCGACGGGCGTGCCGTCGACGTCGTCGAGTCGCAGGATTTCGAAGCGCACGGGCTTCTCCCTTCGTCTGAGTTGATCCTCCTGGTGGAGAACTGCGTTACGTCCCTTCACAACGACGTGCATCCTGCAAACATTCCTTACGCTAAGGAAAATTTTCGGATGACTAAATACTGGCGAGTAAGGGGGTGTGGCGGCCGCACCGGCGTCGGCGACAATGAGCCGCGTATGAACGACGCAGACACCCCACAGGTGACCGAGACCGACACCCGCCTCCGCGCACTCGACGCACGCCTGGAGCGCACCAACGAGCTCCTCCGGCGGATGCTGGCCGAGGTCGCCAGGACCCCTTCCACCCACGCCATCTTCGTCGACGCCGGTTACGTCCATGCTGCGGCCGGGTTGCTGGTCGTCGGCACCGAGGACCGGCGCTCCTTCGACCTCGACGCGGAAGGGCTCATCGAGGCCTTCATCGACAAGGCCCGCACGATCTTCGCGGACAGCCGCCTCCTGCGCGTCTACTGGTACGACGGCGCCCGCCGCCGCATCCACACCCCCGAGCAGCAGGCCATCGCCGAGCTGCCCGACGTCAAGGTCCGCCTCGGCAACCTCAACGCCAACAACCAGCAGAAGGGCGTCGACTCCCTCATCCGCACCGACCTGGAGTCCCTCGCCCGCCACCGCGCCATCAGCGACGCCGCCCTCGTCGGCGGCGACGAGGACCTGGTCTCGGCCGTCGAGGCCGCCCAGGGCTACGGCGCCCGCGTCCACCTCTGGGGCATCGAGGCCGCCGAGGGCCGCAACCAGGCCGAGGCCCTGCTCTGGGAGGTCGACAGCCAGCGCACCTTCGACCTGGACTTCTGCCGCCCCTACGTCACCCGCCGCCCCGTCACCACGTACGAGAACGAGGGCGAGCCGCCGCCCTCCCGCGAGGAGGTGCGCTTCGTCGGCGCGCAGATCGCGGCGACCTGGCTCGCCGAGCGAGGCCGGGACCGGCTCGCCGAGCTCCTTCCGGGCGCGCCCTACCTGCCCGGATCGTTCGACCAGGACCTGCTCGTCGAGGCCGAGCGCCTGCTCAGCCGCTCCCTGCGCGGCCACGCCGCGCTCCGGCGCTCCCTGCGAGACGGCTTCTGGCAGCACCTCAAGGCGCAGTACTGACCTCCGGGGGCGCGACCACGCGCTCCCAGAAGCCGAGGAGGCGGGCCGTCAGCTCCTCGGGGTGCGACACGTTGGGGGAGTGGCCCGCGCCCGCGAGCACCGTGTGGTGCGCGCCGGTCCGGGCCGCCGCCGCGGCGAGGTCCGCCGTCGACCAGACCATCTCGTCCGTCCCGTACGCGAAGTGCAGCGGCGTCCGCAGCGCCAGCAGCTCCTCTGTGCCGTCCCGGCGGTCGAGGAGCAGCCGCCCGGCGCCCCGCAGCTGGGCGATCCGGGTGCGGTTCCAGCGCCGCAGCAGGAAGTCCGCGAGCCCCGGCACGTCGGACGTGTCCGGCTCCTCGCCCCGGCTGTCCAGCCAGCACATCGTCCGCCAGACGTGCTCCTTCGACAGCAGCGCGAGCCCGGCCCGCAGCGCCCGCACCCGGACCCGCTGCGGCCGGGACACCCGGCCGACGCCCGAGGAGAGCAGGGTGAGCGAGCGGAAGGCGTCCGGCGCGACCGCCACCGCCGCGCGGGCCACCAGACCGCCGAACGAGTGCCCCACCAGGTGCACCGGACCGTCCCCGAGCGCGGCGGCCTGCGCCACCGCGTCGAGCGCGAGCGCCCGGCGGCGGTAGGCGGCCCGGCCCCGGGGGCCGGGGGAGTCGTGCTGCCCGCGCCCGTCCACGGCCACCGCCCGGTACCCGGCGTCGGTCAGCGGCCCGAGCAGGGCCAGGAAGTCCTCCTTGCTGCCGGTGTACCCCGGCAGCAGCAGCACCGTCCCCCGCCGCTCCCCGTCCGGCTCCGCGTCGAGCACGGCGAACGGCCCGCGCGCGGTGTCGAGACGGCGGGCACGGGTGCGCGGCGGCAGGACCAGGGACCTGGGCTTACTCATACCCGGACTGTAATCCCAGGGCGGCGGGAGGGCGCGGCCCGGGGACGCCGCGGCGGCCCGCCCCCGGGAAGGGGACGGGCCGCCGCGGTGGTACGGGACGGGTCCTCAGCTCTCGGCCGGGGCCGCCGCCGCCTTCTTGGTGGTGCGGCGGCGCGGAGCCGCCTTCTTCGGCTCCTCGGCCCCGGCCTCGGCGGCCGGCTCCGCGACGGCCTTCTTCACCGTACGGCGACGGGCCGGAGCCTTCGGCGCCTGCGGCTCGGAGGCGTCGGGCGCCTCGGCGGCGACCGCCTTCTTGGCCGCCCGGCGACGGGGAGCCTTCGGGGCCTCCTCGGCCGCGGGGGCCTCGACCGCCGGAGCGGCCTCGGCGACGGCGGCCTCGGCGACGGCCTTCTTCGTCGTGCGGCGGCGCGGGGCGGCCTTCTTGGGGGCCTCCTCCGCGACCGGCTCGGTGACCGGCTCCGCGACCTGCTCGGCCGGGGCCCCGTCGGTCACCGGCTCGGCGGCCTTGCGGACGGTACGGCGGCGGCGCGGGGCGGGCTCGGGAGCCTCCTCGGCCACCGGCGCGGGCGTCACGGCCGGTACGACGATGATCGCGGCCTCGGCGGACGCCGGGGAACCGGCGGCCCGCGTGGCGGCGCGGCGACGGCGCGGGGCCGGCGCCTCCTCGACGGCCGGAGCCGCGACCGGCTCGGCCACCGGCTCGACGGCCGGCGCCTCGGCGGTCACCGGCGAACCGGCGGGCCTGCGAGCCGTACGACGGCGGCGCGGGGCCGGGACCTCGGCCGGGGCCTCGGCGGCGACCGGCTCGGCCGCCACCGGGGCGACGGTCTCGACGGCCTTGACGGTCTCGACGGGCGTCCGGACGGCCTCGGGGGCCTCGACGGTCCTGGCGGCCGTACGGCGGCGCGGGGCCTTCTTCGGCTCCTCGGCCTTCGGCGCCTCGACGGCGGCCGGGGCCTCGGCCTTCGGCGCCTCGACGGCCGACTGCGCCCGCAGGGCGGCCGCGGCGGTCTCGGGCGTCTGGAAGGAGACGGTCTCCTCGACCGGCCGCACCCGGGCGCGGCGACGGCGCACGACCGGAGCGGGCTCCTGGACGGCGGGGGCCGCGGGGGTACGGACCGCCGGAGCGGCCTGGACGGCCTCCGGGCGGGCGGCGCGGGTGCGGCGACGGGGGGCCTTCGGCTCCTCGGTCTTCCGCTCCTCGGCCTTGGGCGCCTCGGTCTTCGGCGTCTCGGCCTTCGGGGCCTCGGTGACGACCGGAGCCGGGGCCGGGGCCTCGGTCTTCGGGGTCCCGGCCGCCTTCGGCGCCTCGGCGACGGCGACCGGAGCCGCCTGCGCCGCCGGAGCCGTCTGCGCGACCGGCACGCCCTGGGTGCCGACCCGGGTGCGGCGGCGACGGCGCGGGGTGCGCGGACCGGACTCGGCCCGGGCCTCGTCGCCCGCCGGAGCGGGCTGCTCGGTCCGCTCCGACACCGCAGGGGCGTCGGCGGCGTCGCCGCCGCGGGTGCGACGGCGCTGGCGCGGGGTCCGGGTGCGCTCCGGGCGCTCCTCGGCCTTCTCCGCCGCCTTCGGGCCGCGGCCGCGGCGTCCGCCGGGCTCGCCCAGGTCCTCCAGCTCCTCCGCGCCCAGACCCGCGCGGGTCCGCTCGGCGCGGGGCAGGATGCCCTTGGTGCCCGCCGGGATGTCCAGCTCCTCGTACAGGTGCGGAGAGCTGGAGTAGGTCTCGACCGGGTCGTGGAAGTCCAGGCCGAGCGCCTTGTTGATCAGCTGCCAGCGCGGGATGTCGTCCCAGTCGACCAGGGTCACTGCGGTGCCCTTGGCGCCCGCGCGGCCGGTGCGGCCCACGCGGTGGAGGAACGTCTTCTCGTCCTCCGGCGACTGGTAGTTGATGACGTGGGTGACGCCCTCGACGTCGATGCCGCGCGCGGCGACGTCGGTGCAGACGAGCACGTCGACCTTGCCGTTGCGGAAGGCGCGCAGCGCCTGCTCGCGGGCGCCCTGGCCGAGGTCGCCGTGGACGGCGCCGGAGGCGAAGCCGCGGCGCTCCAGCTGCTCGGCGATGTCGGCCGCCGTGCGCTTCGTACGGCAGAAGATCATCGCGAGCCCGCGGCCGTTGGCCTGCAGGATGCGGGAGACCAGCTCCGGCTTGTCCATCGAGTGCGCGCGGTAGACGTGCTGCTTGATGTTGGCGACGGTCACGCCCTCGCCGTCGGGCGAGGTGGCGCGGATGTGCGTCGGCTGCGACATGTAACGGCGGGCGAGACCGATGACCGCGCCCGGCATGGTGGCCGAGAACAGCATGGTCTGGCGCTTCGCCGGAAGCATGTTCATGATCTTCTCGACGTCGGGCAGGAAGCCCAGGTCGAGCATCTCGTCGGCCTCGTCCAGGACGAGGACCTTGACGTGGGAGAGGTCGAGCTTGCGCTGGCCGGCCAGGTCGAGCAGGCGGCCGGGGGTGCCGACGACCACGTCGACGCCCTTCTGCAGCGCCTCGACCTGCGGCTCGTACGCCCGGCCGCCGTAGATGGCGAGCACGCGCACGTTCCGCACCTTGCCGGCGGTCAGCAGGTCGTTGGTGACCTGGGTGCACAGCTCGCGGGTGGGCACGACGACGAGCGCCTGCGGGGCGTCGGTCAGCTGCTCGGGCTTCGCCCGGCCGGCCTCGACGTCCGACGGGACGGTCACGCGCTCCAGGATCGGGAGGCCGAAGCCGAGGGTCTTGCCCGTGCCGGTCTTGGCCTGGCCGATGACGTCGGTGCCGGTGAGGGCGACCGGAAGGGTCATCTCCTGGATGGGAAAGGGGTTCACGATGCCGACGGCCTCCAGGGCCTCGGCCGTCTCGGAAAGGATTCCGAGCTCTCGGAAAGTCGTAGTCAGGGTGCTGCCTCTTCTGTGAGACGCGGCGCGAGGCGAACGAAGGGGGTCGTACCGTGCCGGATCACTGTCGGCGCGATCGGGAAGACCGCCGCCGGGTGGCACGGGACCACTGCCGTCACTCGAGCGTCGTACCGCTGAGGGTGACCCTTCCGCGGGTCCGCCGGAAGGGCTGTCGGGCCGGAGCCGATCGGGCCACCGACCGGGCATCCTCATTCATGAGTCGGCCCACCGGATACGTCCGAACGTGCGAAAGCATGTCCGCATACTCAGCAGGCGCCTTACCACTGTACCCCGGAATCGCGCATGTGTGTCGGGGGAAAACGTGATGAGGGCACGGTCACACTGACTGACCAGGGCCTTCCCGGGCCGCGCGGGCGGGCTATTGTGCGCTGCATGGAGACGCCTGACAACGCCACACCCACCGGGATCGCCGCCAAGGACTGGGCGACGGCTTCCGCCGAGCCGCAGTACCGCGCCGCCGTGATCGACCTCCTCGGCGCCCTCGCCTACGGAGAGCTGGCGGCCTTCGAGCGGCTCGCCGAGGACGCCAAGCTGGCGCCGACCCTCGCGGACAAGGCGGAGCTGGCGAAGATGGCCTCGGCCGAGTTCCACCACTTCGAGCAGCTGAGGGACCGCCTCGCGGCCGTCGAGGCGGAGCCGACGGCGGCCATGGAGCCCTTCGCGAAGGCGCTCGACGACTTCCACCGCCAGACCGCGCCGTCGGACTGGCTGGAGGGCCTGGTCAAGGCGTACGTGGGCGACTCGATCGCCAGCGACTTCTACCGGGAGGTCGCGACCCGGCTCGACTCCGACACCCGCGCCCTGGTGCTCTCCGTGCTCGACGACACCGGCCACGGCAACTTCGCCGTGGAGAAGGTCCGCGCCGCGATCGACGCCGACCCGCGCGTCGGCGGCCGGCTCGCGCTCTGGGCGCGCCGCCTGATGGGCGAGGCGCTCTCCCAGGCCCAGCGCGTGGTCGCCGAGCGGGACGCGCTCTCCACGATGCTGGTCGGCGGCGTCGCGGACGGCTTCGACCTCGCGGAGGTCGGCCGGATGTTCTCCCGGATCACCGAGGCGCACACCAAGCGCATGGCCGCCCTCGGCCTCGCCGCCTGATCACACGGGGCGCGCGGCCCCGCTCAGACCGTCGCCGACCGGCGCAGCCGGCGGCGCGAGGCCGGGCGGATCAGCAGCGAGAGCAGGACCGCCGCCACCGCCACCGCGCCCACCAGGGTCGCGAAGGGGTGGCCGGGGCCCAGCGACCCGTGGGTGACGAGCGCGCCGAACACCGCGCCGAGCGCGCCGGTGACGAGGACGAGCCCCCGGCCGGGCAGGCGATCGGGCAGCCGGCGGACGGCGGCCCAGGCCAGAACGAGACCGAGCAGGGCGGAGCCGAGGGCTTCCAGGTACATCGGGGGATCACCTCGCGAGGGGTGCGGGGCGGGTGGTGCGGTCGAGGTCGTACCTACCCGTGGCGCCCGGCGCGCAATCCTCCCGTACCGCCCGACGCGGGCATACGGGCAGACGAAGGGCCCGGTGGACCGAAACCGGTCCACCGGGCCCTTCCCGCGAATCAGGGGTTCAGATCGCGCCGAAACCCACGCGGCGGACGGCGGGCTCGCCGAGCTCCACGTACGCGATCCTGTCGGCCGGAACGAGGACCTTGCGGCCCTTCTCGTCCGTGAGGCTGAGCAGCTGCGCCTTGCCGGCCAGCGCGTCGGCAACCGCGCGCTCGACCTCCTCGGCGGACTGCCCGCTCTCCAGAACGATCTCCCGGGGCGCGTGCTGCACGCCGATCTTGACCTCCACGGCTATGTCCCTCCGAACGGTCAGCGTTGCGCGAATCATCCGCGCCGTACGCTGCACACATTAGCCCGGTGAGGGGACGCGCACGGCGTGGTCGCCGCACGCCAGGAGCGAACAGGCTTCGGGAACGGGCGCCCGTCCGGACGGATCAGTGGCCCTCGGCGCTCAGCTGCCCGTCGACCGGATGGAGCGGGAAGCCCGCGATGCCGCGCCAGGCGAGCGAGGTCAGCAGCTCCACCGCCTTGTCGCGCGGGATGGGCGACTCGCTCGACAGCCAGTAGCGGGCCACGACCTGCGAGACGCCGCCGAGGCCCACGGCGAGCAGCATCGACTCGTCCTCGGACAGGCCGGTGTCCTCGGCGATCACCTGGGAGATCGCCTCGGCGCACTGGAGGCTGACCCGGTCCACGCGCTCGCGCACGGCCGGCTCGTTGGTCAGGTCGGACTCGAAGACCAGCCGGAACGCGCCGCCCTCGTCCTCGACGTAGGCGAAGTACGCGTCCATCGTCGCCGCGACCCGGAGCTTGTTGTCCGTGGTGGAGGCCAGGGCGGTGCGCACCGCCAGGAGGAGGGACTCGCAGTGCTGGTCCAGGAGGGCCAGGTAGAGCTCCAGCTTCCCCGGGAAGTGCTGGTACAGCACCGGCTTGCTGACGCCCGCCCGCTCGGCGATGTCGTCCATGGCGGCGGAGTGGTACCCCTGGGCGACGAAGACCTCCTGGGCCGCGCCGAGCAGCTGGTTCCGTCGGGCACGTCGCGGCAGGCGCGTGCCCCGAGGGCGTGCTGCCTCTGTCTGCTCGATGGCGCTCACGCGGCCTCCCAAGTTTCGATCCATGCGCGCTGTAGCGACGCGCCGCCATCGTACTTTTGGGTAACCCGGCTGTGCGCGGTGCGGACGCAGAATTTCACGGACCGGACACCGCGGTCGACAGTCGGTTCGGGATCGGGCCGGACGGATCGGCGGGGAACACGGCCCGGCGGGGCCGCTTCCGCCTCCCCGCGACCGCCCGCCCGGGCCCCCGCCGGTTCCCGGCGGCGGTAGTCAGCGGTAGTCGTCCTCGTCCAGCTCGACGACGCGCGCCTGCTCGGACGCGTCGGCCTCGTTCGCCGACTCGCGCTCGACGTGGGTCAGCGGCTGGTCCCGGCGCGGCCGGAGTTCGGCGTGCTGCTCGGCGGCGTCGGCCTCGGGCGTCTCCTCGTCCAGCTCGACCACCTCCTCCTCGGCGAACGTGTCCGGCTCGGTCGGATCGACAGTCATGCGGTTCCTTCCGGTACGCGGGTCGAGGGTCCTTCACGACGGCTTCCCTTCGAGCCTAGGAGTACACGTGTCCCGCCGCACACGGACTTGTGACCGCACCCACACGCGAGGGTGCGTGATCGTCTCGTAATATTGCGGCCATGTCCTCGACCGAGCTGCCGGAAACCCGGACCGCCGCACCACCCGCGTCGCGGAACCGCCCCGTACGGGTCGCCGACGGCGAGGAGCTCCGCACCGTCACCCTGCCCGGCCTCGACCTGACCGTCCGCTCCCGGCCGGGGACCCGGCCCGGACTGCCGCCCGCGCTGTACGTCCACGGGCTCGGCGGCTCCTCGCAGAACTGGTCCGCCCTGATGCCGCTGCTCGCGGACGTGGTCGACGGCGAGGCGGTCGACCTGCCCGGCTTCGGCGTCTCCCCGCCGCCCGAGGACGGCGACTACTCGGTCACCGGGCACGCCCGCGCCGTCATCCGGTTCCTCGACTCCGAGGGGCGCGGGCCGGTCCACCTCTTCGGCAACTCGCTGGGCGGTGCCGTCGCCACCCGCGTCGCCGCCGTCCGGCCCGACCTGGTCCGCACCCTCACCCTGGTCTCGCCGGCCCTGCCCGAGCTGCGCGCCCAGCGCACCGCCTGGCCGACCGCGCTCCTCGCGCTGCCCGGCGTCTCCTCCTTCTTCGCCCGGCTGACCCGGGACTGGACGGCCGAGCAGCGGGTCCGCGGGGTCATGGCGCTCTGCTACGGCGACCCCGGCCGGGTCACCGACGAGGGCTTCCTGCACGCGGTCGAGGAGATGGAGCGGCGCCTGGAGCTCCCGTACTTCTGGGACGCGATGGCCCGTTCCTCGCGCGGCATCGTCGACGCGTACACCCTCGGCGGGCAGCACGGGCTGTGGCGGCAGGCCGAGCGGGTCCTCGCCCCGACGCTGCTCGTCTACGGCGCGCGCGACCGGCTCGTCTCGTTCCGGATGGCCCGGAGGGCGGCGATCGCCTTCCGCGGCTCGCGCCTGCTGACCCTGCCCGACGCGGGGCACGTGGCGATGATGGAGTACCCCGAGACGGTCGCCCAGGCCGCCCGGGAACTGATCGCCGATCACGGCGGGAGCTGATCCGGGGCGTGGGACGACACAGTCGCAAGGACTCCGCGCCCTCGCCGGCCGACACCGGCCGGCCGGCGTCCGCCGGACAGCGGCGGACCGCACCGGAACAGGGCGCGGGCACGGGCCGCCGCCGCAGGACCGCGACCGCGACCGAGGGCGGCCAGGACCCGACGGGCACGCCGGCCGGAGGGACCCCCGCGTACGGGTCACCGGCGTACGGGCCGTCGCGGTACGGCGCCCCCGCCCAGGGCGGACCCGTCCGCGGCACTCCCGTTCACGGCACCCCCACGTACGGGGCACCCGCCCGGGACGCCTCCGCCCCGAGCGCTCCCGCTCAAGGGCCGCCCCCCGGGCGCCGGGCCCCGCGTCACGGCGCCCCCACCCCCGCCCACGGCACTCCGGCGTACGGAGGCGGGGTCTTCGACACCCCGGCCGACACCCCGGCGCACGGGACCCCCGGCACCCCCGTCCACCGGACCGGCGCCGTCCGGAGCGGACACCCGCAGCACGACGAGGGCGGCGCGCGTCCCGTGCCGTACGGCGGCCGGCGTGGTCGCACCCTGACCGCCGAGCCCGAACAGGGCGACGAGCAGGGGACGTTCGTCCCCGCGCCGCGCCACGACGACGACGAGCCCGACGCCGGGGCCCCGGCCGCCCGGGGCGGCCTCGGCCGCACCCTCGCCGGGGTCGGAGCCGCGGCCGTCGCCACCGTCCTCGCCGTCGTCGTCGCCGGACAGGTCACCGGCAAGGAGGTGCCCGCGGCCGCCCCGCGCGCCGCCGGGGAACCGGCCGAGCGGGCCGTGGACGACTCCTCCGCCTCCCGCTCCGAGGGCCGGACCACCCCGTCACTCCCGACGCTCCCCCCGAAACCCCCGGCCCCCACGTACGAGCAGTTGATGGACCGCCAGTTCCCCGTCGACCCCGAGCTGAAGGGGTCCGGCGTCTTCGAGGCCGTCCAGGGCTTCGCGAAGGCGCCGGGGAAGGGGAAGCTCATCCGCTACCGCGTCGACGTCGAGAAGGGGATCGGGCTCGACCCGAAGCTCTTCGCCGATGCCGTGCAGAAGACCCTCAACGACCCGCGCAGCTGGGCCGGTGACGGCGCGATGACCTTCGAGCGGATCTCCAGCGGGGAGCCGCAGTTCGTCATCACGCTGGCCAGCCCCGGCACCACCGGCGTCTGGTGCCGGAAGTCCGGGCTCGACACGACGGTCGACAACGTCTCCTGCGACTCCGCCTCCACCGAGCGCGTGATGATCAACGCGTTCCGCTGGGCCCGGGGCGCCGAGACCTTCGGCCCCAAGGCCATGCACGCCTACCGCCAGATGCTCATCAACCACGAGATCGGCCACCGGCTCGGGCACAACCACGTGAACTGCCGCACCCCCGGCGCGCTCGCCCCCGTCATGCAGCAGCAGACGAAGTCCCTGGACCTCGACGGCGTACGCTGCCGCCCCAACCCCTGGGTGCACCCCGGAAGTTGAGGCGGCCCCCGGCCGGCGGCCGCCTCCTGTCCGATCACATGCCGAGACGCTTGTCTCAAAAGTCATCCGAATCGCGTTGACATCGCTCGCGTGTTCGTCCATATTTCTCGGCATGTCGCACCGTCACGCCGTCACCGAGCGCGCCGCCATCGAGCTGGCGCTCATCGGCGTGTCCGGGCATGCCGTGTCCGACGTTCTCTGTCGCTGACCCCGCCCGAGCGCACGTCGGCCCCTTCGCGTTTTCTCCCGCACCAGCCGACGCCTTTCCGCGCCCGGGTTCCGTTCCCGTGGGCGCGGCTCCTCCGTGGGTCAGGAATGCTCGGCACCTCCCCTGCTCGGCACCTCCCTGGAAACACCGTCTCTCGCCGCTGCCCGCGCGGAACTCCCCTTCCTTCCGCCGCAGTTCTCCGAGAGGTCTTCTCCGATGCGTCAACCGTCCGTCATTTCCCGCCGCGTGGCAGCGGTCGCCGTCAGTGTCGTCCTGGCCTCGGGCGCCGCCGCCTGCGCGGGACCCGAGGACGCCGGCGCCAAGAGCGGCACCTCCGGCAAGGGCTCGTCCGCCCCGCAGAAGGGCGGCACCCTCACCGTCCTCAACGCCGAGGCCCAGACCGACTTCGACCCCGCCCGCCTCTACACCTCCGGCGGCGGCAACGTCCCCTCCCTCGTCTTCCGCACGCTCACCACCCGCAACCGCGAGGCGGGCGCCGCCGGCACCCAGGTCGTCCCCGACCTCGCCACCGACACCGGGCGCCCCAACAAGGACGCCACCGAGTGGACGTACACCCTCAAGGACGGGCTGAAGTTCGAGGACGGCACGCCCATCACCAGCGCCGACGTCAAGTACGGCATCGAGCGCTCCTTCGCCGCCGAACTCTCCGGCGGCGCCCCCTACCTGCGCGACTGGCTGGTCGGCGGCGACACCTACCAGGGCCCCTACAAGGACCCCAAGGGCCTCGCGTCCATCGTCACCCCCGACCCGAAGACCATCGTCTTCAAGCTGCGGAAGCCCGAGGGCGAGTTCCCCTTCGTCGCCACCCAGACGCAGTTCGCCCCCGTCCCCAAGGCCAAGGACAAGGGAGCGAAGTACGAGGAGCACCCCGTCTCCTCCGGCCCGTACAAGGTCGTCAGGAACGAGAACGACGGCGAGCGCCTCGTCCTGGAGCGCAACGAGCACTGGGACCCCGGGACCGACGAGGAGCGCAAGGCCTACCCCGACAAGATCGACGTCAGGTCCGGGCTCGACGAGGCCGTCATCAACCAGCGCCTCGCCACCTCCTCCGGCGCCGACGCCGCCGCCGTCACCACCGACACCAACCTGGGCCCCGCCGAACTCGCCCAGATCGGCTCCGACAAGGCGCTCGCCGCCCGCGTCGGCACCGGCCGCTTCGGCTTCACCAACTACATCGCCTTCAACCCGAAGGTGAAGCCCTTCGACAACCCCAAGGTCCGCCAGGCCATCTCGTACGCGGTCAACCGCACCAGCGTCGTCAACGCCGCCGGCGGCTCCGCGCTCGCCGAGCCCGCCACCACCTTCCTGCCCGAGCAGGAGGCCTTCGGCTTCACGCCGTACGACCACTTCCCGGCCGGGAAGACGGGCAACCCGGAGAAGGCCAAGCAGCTCCTCGAGGAGGCCGGCTTCCCGAACGGCCTCACCGTCACCCTGCTGCACTCCACCGCCCAGAACCGCACCACCAGCCCCGAGATCGCCACCGCCGTCCAGGAGGCCCTGGGCAAGGCCGGCATCACCGTCAAGCTCGACGGCCAGGAGCCCAACTCCTTCAACGAGAAGCGCTGGAGCGTCAAGGACGCCCCCGGGTTCTTCCTCTCCCGCTGGGGCGCCGACTGGCCGGCCGGCGGCCCGTTCCTCGCGCCGATCTTCGACGGGCGCCAGATCGTCACCAACGGCTCCAACTACAACCACGCGCAGCTGAACGACCCGGCGGTCAACAAGGAGATCGACGAGATCAACAAGCTGACCGACCTCAAGGCCGCCGCCGCGCGCTGGGGCGCCCTCGACAAGAAGATCGGCGAGCAGGCGCTCGACGTGCCGCTCTTCCACCCGGTCTACAAGCGGCTCGTCGGCAAGGACGTCAAGAACGTCGTCATCAGCGACTGGACCGGCGTCCTCGACGTCTCGCAGGTCGCGGTCAAGTGACCACCCCGACCGACACGCCGGCGCCCGTGGCGGGGATCCCCGCCACGGGCGCCGCCCGGCAGGTGTGGCGACGGCTGCGCACCCGCCCGGCCGCCCTCGCCTCCCTCGCCGTCCTGCTCCTGCTCGTCCTCCTCGCCCTCGCCGCACCGCTGCTCGCCGCCCTGGAGGGCCAGGACGCGTACGCGTACCACGACGACCTCGTGGACTCGGCGCGCGGCGGCGTCCCGTACGGCTCCTTCGGCGGCGCGAGCGCCGACCACTGGCTCGGCGTCGAACCGGGCACCGGCCGCGACCTGTTCGTCCGGCTCCTGTACGGCGCCCGGATCTCGCTGCTCGTCGGCATCGGCGCCACCGTCGTCCAGATCCTCATCGGCGTCCTCGTCGGCCTCGCCGCCGGACTCGGCAACCGCTGGGTCGACACCGTCCTCGGCCGCGCCACCGACGTCCTCGTCGCCCTGCCGATGCTGGTCCTCGCCATCGCGCTGACCGCCGTCGTCCCCCGCGACTTCCCCCGGCCGCTGCTCCTGATCCTGGTCATCGGGTTCCTCGGCTGGGCCGGCACCTCCCGGATCGTGCGCGCCCAGACGCTCACCCTCAAGAGCCTCGACTTCGTCGCCGCCTCCCGCCTCGCCGGCTCCGGACGGTGGCGGACCGCCCGCCGCGAGCTGCTGCCCGCGCTCGCCGCCCCCGTCATCACCTACGCGGCGATCCTCGTCCCCACCAACATCGTCGTCGAGGCGTCCCTGTCCTTCCTCGGGGTGGGCGTCACCCCGCCCACCCCGTCCTGGGGGCAGATGCTCTCGACCGCGCAGACCTGGTTCCGCGCCGACCCGGCGTACGTCCTGCTGCCCGCCGGACTGCTCTTCACCACCGTGCTCGCCTTCACCGTCCTCGGCGACGCGGTCCGCACGGCCCTCGACCCGCGCGAGGCGAGCCGGCTGCGCGTGGGCACCCGTAAGGAGTCCTCCCGATGACCCGCTTCGTCCTCAAGCGGCTCGCGGGTGCCGCGCTCGTCCTCCTGGCGCTCTCGGTCCTCGTGTACGGCCTCTTCTACCTGGCCCCCGGCGACCCCGCCCGGCTGGCCTGCGGCGAACGCTGCAACCCCCAGCAGATCGCCCAGGTCCGCGAACAACTCGGCCTGAACGAGAGCGTGTTCGCGCAGTACCTGCACTTCCTCCAGGGCGTCTTCGCCGGCCGCGACCACTCCACCGGCACCTCCGTCGTGCACTGCGACGCGCCCTGCCTCGGCCTGTCGTACCAGAGCGACCAGCAGGTCACCCGGCTCGTCCTGGAGCGCCTGCCCGCCACCGCCTCTCTCGCCCTCGGCGCCATGGTCGTCTGGCTGCTCGTCGGCGTCGGCACCGGACTGCTCTCGGCCCTGCGCCGGGGCGGGGCCACCGAGCGCGTCCTCACCGTCCTCACCCTCGCCGGCACCGGCACGCCCGTCTTCATCCTGGGCCTGCTCCTCCTCATGGCCGTCTGCGCCCACCTCCAGTGGCTGCCCTTCCCCAGCTACGTGCCACTGGGCGAGGACCCCGAGCAGTGGGCCTGGAACATGCTGCTGCCCTGGATCACCCTCGGCTTCTTCGAATCCGCCAAGTACGCCCGGCTCACCCGCAGCTCCACCCTGGAGACGCTGGCTGAGGACCACATCCGCACCTTCCGCGCGTACGGGGTGGGGGAGCGGTCCGTCGTCACCCGGCACGCCCTGCGCGGCGCCGTCCCGCCGGTGATCGCGATCAGCGCCGTCGACCTCGGCTCGATGTTCGGCGGGGCCGTGCTCACCGAATCCCTCTTCGGCATCCCCGGCCTCGGCAAGACCCTGATCGACGGGGTCCGCCAGATCGACCTGCCCGTGGTGGTCGGCGTGGTCATGGTGATGGGCACGGCCGTCGTCCTCGCCAACGTCCTCGCGGACCTGCTGTACGCGGCCGCCGACCGAAGGGTGGTCCTGACGTGACCGCGTCCGAGACCCCGGCCCCCCTGGTCGACGTGCGTGACCTGACGGTCTCCTTCGACCGCGACGGCGGTTCCGTACGGGCCGTCAACGGGCTCTCCCTCACCCTCGCCGAGGGCCGCGCGCTCGCCCTCGTCGGAGAGTCCGGCAGCGGCAAGTCCACCGTCGCCGGCGCCCTCCTCGGCCTCCACCGGGGCACCGGCGCGCGGGTCACCGGCACCGTGCGCGTCGGCGGCGTCGACGTCGCCGCCGCGGGCCCCGCCGACCTGCGGCGGCTGCGCGGCGGGATCGCCGCCATGGTCTTCCAGGACCCGCTGTCCTCCCTCGACCCCTACTACGCCGTCGGCGACCAGATCGCCGAGGTGTACCGGATCCACGCCGGGGGCACGCGGAAGGCCGCCCGCGCCCGCGCCGTGGACGTCCTCGACCGGGTCGGCATCCCCGACGCGGCCCGCCGCTCCCGCTCCCGCCCGCACGAGTTCAGCGGCGGCATGCGGCAGCGCGCCCTCATCGCGATGGCCCTCGCCTGCGCACCCCGGCTCCTCGTCGCCGACGAGCCGACCACCGCCCTCGACGTCACCGTGCAGGCCCAGATCCTCGACCTGCTGCACGAGCTGCGCCGCGAGACCGGCACCGCGCTGCTCCTCGTCACCCACGACGTGGGCGTGGCCGCCGAGAGCGCCGATGAGGTCCTGGTCATGCGCGACGGGCGCGAGGTCGAACGCGGCCCCGTCGCCGGCCTCCTGGGCGCGCCCTCGGAGCCGTACACGCGCACGCTCCTCTCCGCCGTGCCCCGGCTCGACGAGCCGGTCAGGACCCCTTCGGAGGAAGGGGAGGTGCTGCTCGAAGCGGTCGGCCTGCGAAGGGAGTTCGGGCGCGGCGGGCGGACCGTGACCGCCGTGGACGACGTCTCCCTCACCGTCCGCGCGGGCGAGACCCTCGGCGTCGTCGGGGAGTCCGGCAGCGGCAAGACCACCCTCGGCCGGATGCTCGTGCGCCTCCTCGACCCGACGGGCGGCCGGCTCCGCTACGGGGGCACGGAGATCGGGACCCTGTCCGAGCGGGAGCTGCGCCCGCACCGCCGCGAACTCCAGATGGTCTTCCAGGACCCCGTCGCCTCCCTCAACCCGCGCCGCTCCGTCGGCGAGTCGATCGCCGACCCGCTGCGGACGGCGGGGGAGCGCGACGAGAAGCGCGTCCGGGACCGGGTGCGGGAACTCCTCGACCGGGTGGGGCTCGACCCCGACCGGTACGAGGCCTACCCGCACGAGTTCAGCGGCGGCCAGCGCCAGCGCGTCGGGATCGCCCGCGCCCTCGCCGCCGAACCCCGCCTGATCGTCTGCGACGAACCCGTCTCCGCGCTCGACGTCACCACCCAGGCGCAGGTCACCGCCCTGCTCGCCGAGCTCCAGGCCGAACTCGGCCTCGGGCTCGTCTTCATCGCCCACGACCTCGCGGTCGTCCGGCGGGTCAGCGACCGGGTCGCCGTCATGCGCGGCGGCCGGATCGTGGAGCAGGGCACGGTCGAGGAGGTGTACGGGACGCCCCGGGACCCCTACACCCGGCAGCTGCTCGCCGCCGTCCCCTCCCTGGACCCGGCCCTCGCGGCGGTGCGCCGGGAGCGGCGCAGGGAGCAACGGGAGGAGCGGCGGCAGGAGCCGGCCCTCGCCTGACGCTCCGTCACCGTTCCGCCGCCTACCGCGACGGAACGCGACCGGGGTGGGAAAGTTACGAGCATTCACCCCTTCCGGTGGTGCGACGGACAACCGTCCGTCGCACCACCGACTTCTTTGTTTACGTTCTTCCCGCTGCGAGTCACCGGACCAACGGTGGCCGCCGTCAAGGGAGATCGGGGGTGCACGCGTGCGGATCGCACTGCTCACGGAGGGTGGCTACCCGTATGCCGTCGGTGAGTCCGGCGTCTGGTGCGAGCGGCTCGTGCGCGGACTCGGGCAGCACCGCTTCGACCTGTACGCCGTCGGCCGCCCGTCCGCCACCGGCGCCTCCCTGCCGCTGCCCCCCAACGCCCGGCTCGTCCGCGCGGCAGACTCCGAAGGCGCCTCCGGGAACCTCCTCGAACGCGCCGCGCTCGGCCCGGCCCGCGCCGCCCGCCGCGCCTACGGGCGCCGCGACCGCCGCCGCTTCACCGAGGCGTACGAGCGGCTGGCCACGGGCCTCTGCGCGGAGGAGGACACCACCGGCGACGCCGCCGACGACCTCGCGGGCGCCTTCGCCGAAGGGCTCTACGAGCTCGCCGAACTCGCCCGCGAGCGCGGCGGACTGCCCGGCGCGCTCCGCTCCGACGACGCCGTCCGCGCCCTCGAAGCCGCCTGCCGCGCGCCCGGCGCACGCCGGGGCGCGGCCGCCGCCGGGCTCCCCGACCACCTCGCCTTCGCCGAGCACCTGGAAGGGGTCCTGCGCCCCCTCTCCCTCGACTGGTACGAGGAGGACGCCCTCGGCGCGGCCGACCTCTGCCACGCCGCCGCCGGAGGCACCACCGCCCTCCCGGGACTCCTGGCCACACGCTTCTTCGGGACCCCGCTGCTCGTCACCGAGTACGGCGCCCAGCTCCGCGCCCACTACCTCTCGGGCACCGGCGCCGACCGCTCCGCGCCCCTGCGCACCCTGCTCGCCGCCCTCCACGGACGGCTCGCCGCCGAGGTCTACCGGCAGGCCGCCCTGCTCACCCCCGGCAACGCCCACACCCGCCGCTGGCAGGAGCGGTGCGGCGCCGACCGGGACCGCATCCGCACCGTCCACCCCGGCATGGCCGCCGACCGCTTCGACGGGGTCGGAGAGGACGAGGAGAGCGGCGACCCGGCCACCCTGGTCTGGGTCGGCCGCGCCGAACCCGCCAAGGACCTCGTCGCCCTGCTGCACGCCTTCGCCGAGGTCAGGACCCGGCAGCCGGACGCCCGGCTGCGGATCGTCACCGTCCCCGCCCGGGACCCGGGCGCCGAGTCGTACCTCGCCCAGTGCAGGGCGCTCGCGGCACAGCTCTTCCCCGACGAGGCCGCCGGGGCGCACGCCGTCGGCGAGAACCCCGTCTCCTTCGAGGAACTGGGCGGCCCCGAGGCCCCCACCCTGGAGGACACCTACGCCTCCGGCGCGGTCGTCGTCCTCTCCAGCGTCGTCGAGGGCTTCCCGGCGGGTCTCGTCGAGGCGATGTTCTGCGCGCGGGCCACCGTCTCGACCGACGTCGGCGCGGTCGTCGAGATCATCGGCGGCACCGGGCTCGTCGTGCCCCCGCGCAACCCCCGGGCGCTCGCCGACGCGTGCCTCGCGCTGCTGAGGGACCCCGGGCGGCGGTACCGGCTCGGGGCCGCCGCCCGCGCCCGCGCGCTCGAACTCTTCACCGTCGAGCAGAACCTGGCCGCGTTCCGCGGCATCTACCTCGAACTCCTCTCCCGCGCGCCGGTCCGCCACCGGCCCGGGGAGGGAGCCCTCTTCGCCCACCCCGCCGAGGCGCACGTGCCGGGCAGCTGGACCCCCCGGGCCGTGACCGCGGGCACGGGAGCGCCCGATGCCTGAAGGAGACACCCCCATGCGCGGCTCCGCCGCCCCGACGAGCCCCGGAGCCCGGGACGCCCGTGCCGAGGTCCTCCTCGGCACCCCCGCCCTCACGGCCGGCACCGTCGAGGAACCCCCGCCCGGGATAGTCCGGGCCCCGGGGGCGGCCACGGCGACACCCCCGCGGCCCCACCCGACCGACCCCGCACTCCAGGAGAACCGCGAGGAACACCCCGCCGAACCGCCGCCCGCACACGAACCCCCGACGGACCGCGCCACACCGAACACGCCGCCCACGCCTCCGACCGTGGAGCCCGAGGCTCCGGCGGTGCGGCCCGCGTCTTTGGCCGTGGAGCCCGAGGTTCCGGCGGTGCGGCCCGCGTCTTTGGCCGTGGAGCCCGAGGCTCCGGCGGCGCACGCGCCCGAGATCCCGGCCGCAAAGCCCCCGCCCCCCGCCCCCCGCCCCCGTCACGGCACCGCCGACCCCGTCAAAGTGCTCCTGCACCGGCACCGGGAGCTGTGCGAGCGGGCCGTCGACCCCCTGGAGGTGGCCGCCGGGCTCGAAGCGCAGGGGTTCACCGACCGGACCGCCGCGCGCTACCGGCACCGGGACGTCTTCTCGCTCGCCGAGGAGCTGTACGCGCGCGTGCCGCGCCGCCCGGAGGAGGCGGAGGCCGCCGCCGAGGTCCGGCCCGAGCCCGTCGCCCCCTGGGCGCTCGCCGTGCTCGCGCCCGGCGCCGTCGCCGCGCTCGCCTGGCTCGGACTCGCCCTCACCCACGGAGCCGTACGCGCCGCCGTCGGCGCCGCCGGGGCCCTCGCCCTCGGCGGGGCGCTGCTCCTCGCCGTCCGGCGCGGCCCCCTCCGCGCGCCCGGCGGCCGGACCGTACCCGCCGCCCGGCTCTGGACCCTCTGGCTCCTGGCGTACGCGGTCGGCGGCGACGGCCTCCTCGCGGAGGTGCTCACCGGCGGCCCCGACGACCTCTGGGAGCTCACCCCCGCCCCCCTCCTGGGCCTCGCGCTCGCCGTCGCCCCCGCCGCATGGTGCGCCCACCTCTTCGCCCGCCGGGCCCGCCGCCGGATCACCGGCAGCCGGGGCCTCGCCGACTTCGCCGCCGCCGTCCGGCCGCTGTTCCTCGGCACCGTGACCCTCCAACTCCTCGCCCTGGCCGTCCTCCTCCTGCCCACCGGGGCCGGCCCGGGGGCCCTCGCCCTCGGCGCGCTCCTGCTGCTCGCCCGGCTCCTCACCGTCCACGGCCACCCCGAGACGGCCTCGGCCGCCCTCGCCGCGGCCTGCGCCGCCGAGGTCCTCGCCGTCGCGAGCGTCCTCACCTCCCGCCTCCCCGTCCCCGGCTTCGACGCGCTCGCCGTCCCGGTGCGCGCCGTCACCGACGCCTGGGGTCCCGGGGCCGTCCCCACCCTCGTCTGCGGCGCCGCCGCGCTCGGCCTCCTGGCCCACGCGACCGGCTCCCTCGCCCGGGCCTCGGCCCACACCACCCCGTGAACCCCCCGCACACCCGCGGAGCCGACGCCGCGGGCGTGCTCCTCCGCCCCCCTCACCACCCCTCTCATCACCCCGCAAGGAGAACGAAGACCATGACCCCGCAATCCCGAGGAACGGCCGGTCGGCACGAAGGGGCCGCGCGATGAGGGTGCTACTGCTCGGAGCCAACGGCTTCATCGGCCGCTTCGTCGCCGACCGGCTGCTCGCCGACCCGGCCGTCCACCTCACCGCCCTGGGCCGGGGCGACGACGCCGACGTGCGGTTCGACCTCGCGTCCGGCAGCCCCGGCGCGCTGACCCGCTTCCTCGACGCCGTCCACCCCGGAGTCGTCGTCAACTGCGCCGGTACCACCCGCGGCGGCGCCCGCGACCTGACCCGGCACAACACCGTCGCCGTCGCCACCGTCTGCGAGGCCCTGCGCCGCAGCGGCTGCGGCGCCCGGCTCGTCCAGGTCGGCTGCGCCTCGGAGTACGGTCCGAGCCAGCCCGGCTCCTCCACCGCCGAGGACGCCGTGCCCCGCCCCGGCGGCCCGTACGGCGTGTCCAAGCTGGCCGCGACCGAACTCGTCCTCGGCTCGGGCCTCGACGCCGTCGTCCTGCGGGTCTTCTCGCCCGTGGGCCCCGGCACCCCCGCCGGCTCCCCGCTCGGCCGCCTCGCCGAGGCGATGCGCCGGGCGATGCAGGCCGGGGACGGCGAGCTCAAGCTCAGCGGCCTCGGCGTGCAGCGGGACTTCGTGGACGTGCGGGACGTGGCCCGGGCCGTCCACGCGGCCTCGCTCTCCGCCGCCCAGGGCGTCGTCAACATCGGCACCGGCCGCGCGGTCCGGCTCCGCGACGCCGCCGCCGTCCTCGCCCGGGTCGCCGGCTACGCCGGCAACCTCAACGAGCTGGACGCCCCGCACGGCATCCCGCAGCGCCCGATGATCGGCGCCCCCCGCAGCGAGGGGACCATCGCCGACCAACTGGCCTCCGCCCCCTACCCGTACCCCGACGGCTGCGGCCCCTGGCAGCAGGCCGACGTGCGCACCGCCCGCGACCGGCTCGGCTGGCGCCCCCGGATCAACCTGGAGGAGTCGCTCGCCGACATCTGGATGGAGGCGGCGTGTCGCATCTGACGGGCACCACGGCCACCGGAGCGGTCCAGGCCCTGGGGGTGGGCGTGCCCGGTTACGCCCACCCGCTGCTCGCCCCCGTCGAGTGGGCCGAGCTGACCCGCCCCGGCACCCCCCTGCACTGGGCCGTGCTCAACGTCGCGGACGGGCCGGGCAGCCGCCCCGACCCGCACTGCCTGGAGGCGGCCGGGAAGCTCCGCGACGCCGGGGTCAGGGTCCTCGGGCACCTGGACGCCGCCCACGGCTCCCGGCCCTTCGGGGAGCTGGTCACGGACGCCCACCGCTTTCTCGACTGGTACAAGGTGGACGGCTACTACCTGGACCGCTGCCCCGCCGACCGGGCCGACCTGGCCGGGGTGCGGCGGGTCTGCGCCACCCTGGAGACCGTCCTCGGCGGCGGGGCCCACCTCGTCCTCGGCCACGGCACCCACCCGCACCCCGGGTACGCCGAGACCGCCGACCAGCTCGTCACCTTCTCCGGCGCCTGGTCGGACTACCGCTGGTCGCAGGTGGCCGAGTGGACGGCCGAGTACGCGGAGACGAAGTTCGTGCACCTCGTGCACGGCGTCCCCCGCACCCACCTCGACGAGGCCCTGCGGATCGCCCGCTGGCAGGGCGCCGGGACGATCTTCTTCACCGACCGGCCGGGCCGCCCGGGACAAACCGACCCATTCCACTCGCTGCCCGGCTACTGGGACGAAATCGTCTCGCGGATCGGACCGGGTGTCTCGGAATGAGAAGGGGCGTGGCAGTGTTACGGGGAGAACAACCGTACTGACATCCCGACCACCGGAGTCCCCGTGTCGCTGCCACCCCTGGTCGAGCCGGCCGCCGAGCTCACCGTAGACGAGGTCCGCAGGTACTCCCGCCACCTGATCATCCCGGACGTCGGGATGGACGGGCAGAAGCGGCTGAAGAACGCCAAGGTGCTGTGCGTCGGCGCCGGCGGCCTCGGCTCGCCGGCGCTGATGTACCTGGCCGCCGCCGGCGTGGGCACGCTCGGCATCGTGGAGTTCGACGAGGTCGACGAGTCGAACCTCCAGCGCCAGATCATCCACAGCCAGTCCGACATCGGCCGCTCCAAGGCCGCGTCGGCGCGCGACAGCGTCCTGGGGATCAACCCGTACGTGAACGTGGTCCTCCACGAGGAGCGCCTCGAAGCGGACAACGTCCTGGAGATCTTCGGCCAGTACGACCTGATCGTCGACGGCACGGACAACTTCGCCACCCGCTACCTGGTGAACGACGCCTGCGTGCTGCTGAACAAGCCGTACGTGTGGGGCTCGATCTACCGCTTCGACGGCCAGGCCTCGGTCTTCTGGTCCGAGTACGGCCCCTGCTACCGCTGCCTCTACCCGGAGCCCCCGCCGCCGGGCATGGTCCCCTCCTGCGCCGAGGGCGGCGTCCTGGGCGTGCTCTGCGCGTCCATCGGCTCCATCCAGGTCACCGAGGCCATCAAGGTCCTGGCCGGCGTGGGCGACCCGCTGGTCGGCCGCCTGATGATCTACGACGCCCTGGAGATGCAGTACCGCCAGGTGAAGGTCCGCAAGGACCCGAACTGCGCGGTCTGCGGCGAGAACCCGACCGTCACCGAGCTCATCGACTACGAGGCCTTCTGCGGCGTCGTGTCCGAGGAGGCCCAGGAGGCGGCGGCCGGCGCGACGATCACTCCCAAGCAGCTCAAGGAGTGGATCGACGACGGCGAGAGCATCGACATCATCGACGTCCGCGAGCCGAACGAGTACGAGATCGTCTCGATCCCCGGCGCCCGCCTGATCCCCAAGAACGAGTTCCTGATGGGCACCGCCCTCCAGGACCTCCCGCAGGACAAGCGGATCGTCCTGCACTGCAAGACGGGTGTCCGCAGTGCGGAAGTCCTCGCCGTCCTCAAGTCCGCGGGCTTCGCGGACGCGGTGCACGTCGGCGGCGGCGTGATCGGCTGGGTCCACCAGATCGAGCCCGAGAAGCCGGTCTACTAGGGGCCCGCGGGAGCGTTCACGAAGGCGGCCGGGGGCCGTTCACCACGAGGATCCTCGTGGTGAACGGCCCCCGGCCTTCGTCTTCCGCCGGTTCTACCGGATCTTCCGCACGCGGGTGGTGCCGGCGTCGAGGGGGGTGCCGTCGGAGCCGGTCGGTGCGAACTCCGGCACGGGGGCGCCGTGCCGGTCGACCAGGGTGGAGTGCGCCTCGCCGGGGGCGAAGGCGTGGCGTTCCCCCCACTGCCGCAGGGCGAGGACCACGGGGAAGAGGTCGTGGCCGGCTTCGGTGAGCACGTACTCCTGGCGACGGCCCGACGGTGCGGCGCGCTGGGCGAGGAGTCCGTGGGCGGTGAGCTTGCGGAGGCGGTCGCTGAGGATGTTGCGCGCGATGCCGGTGCGTCGCTGGAACTCGGTGAACGACCGCGCTCCGTCCATCGCGTCGCGGACGACGAGAAGGCTCCACCTGTCGCCGACGAGGTCGAGCGCACGGGCCACGGGGCATTCGGGGTCGGTCCAGCCGGGGTCCGGGGTGCGCGTAGGGGCACGCGACATGGCACCTCCCAGTGAGTTGCGAATCGAAACCATCATGCCGTACGGTCGAATTGGTTGCGATCTGCTACTGATCGGGGTGGGGTGCGATGAACGCGTGGCGGCGGTTCCTGCTGGCCGTGGTGTGTGCCGTCGCTGTGGCGAGCATCTACGCCGCTCAGCCGGTCCTGGAGCCGATGGGACGCGATCTCGGCGTTCCGGCGGGACTCGCCGGGTGGATCGTCGCGACCGGCCAGTTCGGCTATCTGGCGGGGCTGTTGCTGCTGGTGCCGCTCGGCGACGTGGTCGACAGGCGTCGGCTCGTCGCCGCGCACCTGGTGGTCACCGCGGTGGGCACGGCGCTGACGGCCTCGGCGTCGGCCGCGTGGGTGGCGTTCGCGGGGCTCGCGACGGCCGGGGTGTTCGCGGTCGTGGTGCAGACCGCGGTGGCCTATGCGGCGTCG
Source organism: Streptomyces bikiniensis (assembly GCA_000716465.1). Taxonomy (GTDB): domain Bacteria; phylum Actinomycetota; class Actinomycetes; order Streptomycetales; family Streptomycetaceae; genus Streptomyces; species Streptomyces bikiniensis. Next base: position 27,093 of record JNWL01000010.1, on the reverse strand, counting down.
GTCTCGCCGTCCGCCGAACGCGGACGGAACATCGGCGTCGTGACCTCCGGCGTCGTGGTCGGCATCCTGGGCGCGCGGGTCGTCACCGGCGCCCTCGCCGAGGCGTGGGGCTGGCGCAGCGTCTACGCCGTGCTCGCGGTGCTGTCGCTCGGACTCGCGGCCCTCGTCCTCGTGGCGCTGCCGCCGGAGGAGCGCTCCGGACCGCGCGCCGGGTACCGGCGGGTCGTGGTCTCGCTCGGCGGGCTGTTCGGACAGCGCGCCTTCCTGACGCGCGGACTCGTCGCGTTCTTCCTGTTCGCGTCGTTCGGAACCCTGTGGAGCGGCCTCGCCCTGCCGCTGGCGGACGCGCCGTGGCGGCTGGGCGAGAGCGGGATCGGGCTGTTCGGCGTCGCCGGACTCGCCGGCGCGCTCGGCGCGGCACGCGCGGGACGGTGGGCGGACGCGGGGCGGGCCGGTCGGGTCACCGGTCTCGCACTCGTCCTGCTGATCCTCTCGTGGGCGGCGATCGCGCAGCTGCCGTGGTCGCTGTGGCTCCTCGCCGCGGGAATCGTGGTCCTCGACTTCGCGGTCCAGGCCGTGCACGTGAGCAACCAGCACCTGCTCACCACCGCGCATCCGGATCGCCTCAGCAGCGTCATCGGCGGCCACATGGTCTTCTACTCGCTCGGCTCCGCCCTCGGCGCGGCCGCGACCACCGCCCTCTTCACCACCCACGGCTGGGCGGGCTCCAGTCTCCTCGGGGCCGGATTCGCGGCCTGCGCGCTGCTCGTCCGGGCGACCGAAGGGCGGCTGCCCCGCGACGACGCGGACCTCCGGGCCGGGAAAGCCGCGCCGTCGCTCCGGGCACGAGACGTCCTCCTGCCTCCCGATTCCCGGGCGCCCCGCCGTTCCCGGGTGAATCGACCCGGAAATCCAGGGGTTTGAGTCGCCGGATCCGAGGGAGGCGGAGTGCAGGGCCGGTCGGACGACCGGACCTCAAGATCCCGGAAATCGCATTCGATTCAGGAGGATTCTCGTGACCACCCCCGAGAACAACGTGTGGAGCTACGGTCCGGCCTCCGGCTACGACGCCGGGACGGACCTGACGGGCTACCGCGTCGAGGCGACCGACGGCCACATCGGGAAGGTCGACAAGCACTCCAACGACGTCGACTCGCAGTACATCGTCGTCGACACCGGCGTCTGGATCTTCGGCAAGGAGGTCCTGCTGCCGGCGGGCACGGTGAAGCACGTCGACACCGCCAACGAGACCGTCCACATCGCCCGGACGAAGGACGAGATCAAGAGCGCCCCCGAGTTCGACAAGGAAAAGCACCTCGGCAACCGGGACTACCACGACCAGGTCGGCGGCTACTACCACGGCCACGGTCCGCGGATCTGACCTCCGGGTCGGGGCCGGCATTTCCCCGGAATTGCCCGCCGGCCGGAAACCTTCAAGGTTTCCGGCCGGCGGGCAATTCTCTTTGCTTTTCGCGCTACTTGCACACGGTCCCGGAATTCGGCACCTTCCCGTCGAGCAGGTACGCGTCCACCGCCTTCTTCACGCACGCGCTGCCGCCGTTGTAGGCGCCGTGCCCCTCGCCCTCGTACGTCAGCTCCACGCCGACGCCCTTGCCGAGCGCGTTCACCATGGCCCGCGCGCCCTCGTACGGCGTCGCCGGGTCGCCGGTGTTGCCGACCACCAGGATCGGCGCCGAGCCGGGCGCGGAGACGTCCGGGTGCTCCCAGGTCCCCTGCACCGGCCACTGCGAGCAGCCCGCGAGCGACCAGCCCATGAAGTCCCCGAAGACGGGGGAGGCCTCGCGGAACTCGCCGAGCCGCTCCTTCGCCTGGCCGAGGGTGTAGCGCTCCTTGAAGTCCACGCAGTTGATGGCGGCGTTGGCGGCCTGGATGTTGCTGTACGAGCCGTTCTGGCTCCGCCCGTTCATCGAGTCGGAGAGCGAGAGCAGCAGCGCCCCGTCGCCGCCCTCGGCCGCGTCGAGCCCCTGCTCCAGATAGGTCCAGAACTCCTTCGAGTACAGGGCCTGCGCGATGCCGTTGGTGGCCTGCGTCTGGGTCAGCTTGCGTTCCCCGATGCCGGCGATCGGCTTCTTGTCGAGGGACGCCAGGAGGTCGGTGATGAAGGTCTCGATCTCGGCGACGGTGGAGCCGGGCAGCGTGCACTCGTCGCCCCGGTCCACGCAGTCCTGGGCGAAGTTGTCCAGGGCCAGCTGGAAGCCCTTCGCCTGGCCGAGGGCGCCGTCCTCGACGCCCGCCTCCGGGTCGACGACGGCGTCGAAGACGGCCCGCCCGACGTTCTTCGGGAAGAGGTGGGCGTAGACGCCGCCCAGCTCCGTGCCGTACGAGATGCCGAAGTAGTGCAGCTTCTCGTCGCCGAGGACCCGGCGCATCAGGTCCATGTCCCGGGCCGCGTTCTCGGTGCCGACGTGCGGCAGGGAGGGGCCCGAGTCCTTCTCGCAGCCGGCCGCGTACTTCTTCTGCGCGTCGGACAGCGTCCGTTCCTCGGCCGCGTCGTCGGGCGTGAAGTCCAGGGCGTAGTACGCGTCGAGCTCCCTGTCGCCGAGGCACTCGACGGGGTCGCTGCGGCCCACCCCGCGCGGGTCGAAGGAGACCAGGTCGTAGCGGCCGCGCAGGGTCTCGTAGTCCTCGGCGAAGCTGGGCAGGCCGGTGACGCCGGAGCCGCCGGGGCCGCCGAAGTTGAAGACGAGCGAGCCGATCCGGCGGGAGGCGTCCCGGGCGGGGGCCCGGATGAGGGCCAGCTCGATGGTCTCGCCCTCCGGCTTCGACCAGTCGAGCGGGGTCTGGAGGAAGGAGCACTGCCAGGCGCCGCCGCCGGGGAGCGCGGACGGCGCGGGCCCGCCGCCCTCGGCCGCGGACGGCGGTGGACAGGGCGCCCAGGACAGCTTCTGCGCCGTCAGCGCCGGGCGGCCGCTGGGGCCCGACTCCTTCGGCGGCTCCGCGGCGTCGTCCCCGCCGTCCGAGCAGCCGGCGGCGAGCAGCACGGCGGTGGCGGCGAGCAGGGCGGCGCGGTGGGCTGCGGAGGTCGGCATGGAACCATGGTGGGCCGTCGCCCGCCCGTTCGCGCGGGAGGGGGGCCAAGCGGGTGGCCCGGGCGTGTCGGGCCGCGGACCCGCCCCGGGCGTGTCGGCCCGCCCGCCCCCGCGGCGCCCCTACAGCGCCTCGCGCTTCGTCAGCCAGTTGAAGCAGAGCCAGCCCGGCAGGACCGGCAGCCACAGGGTGAGGAGGCGGTAGAGGAGCACCGCCGGGGTCGCGACCTCGATCGGGATCTGCCCCACCGCCACCAGGCCGCCGATCAGCGCGCCCTCGACCGCGCCGACACCGCCCGGCGTCGGCGCCGCCGAGCCGAGCGCGTTGCCCGCGAGGAAGACGACGGCCACGCTCGCGTAGCTGATCGACAGGCTGTCGTGGCCGAAGGCCCGGATCGAGGCGTCCAGACAGAGCACGAACGCACCCGTGAGCAGCAGCATCCCGCTGATACCGGTCACCAGTTTCACCGGCCGCTGGAGCACGTCCAGCATGCGCGGCACCACGCCCGCGAAGAGCGAGCGCAGCCGGGTCGACACGAACTTGCGCATGAACGGGATCGCCGTCACCACCAGGACGAGCACCGCGACCGTGAGGAGCCCGGCGATGACCGTCCTCGACGGGGTGAAGGACTGCGACTTCTCCGTCCCCGTCAGATAGCCGAAGGAGAGCAGGAGCAGGATGTGCGCCCCGAGACCGAAGAGCTGCGAGGCGCCGACGCTGGCCACCGCGAGCCCCGGCCGGACCCCCGACCGCTGGAGGAAACGGGTGTTCAGGGCGACGCCGCCGACCGCCGCCGGGGCGACGATCTTCACGAACGAGCCGGCGACCTGCGCCACCACCGTCCGCCAGAAACCGACCCGCTCGGGCACGAAGCCCAGCAGGCTCATCGCCGCCGCGACGTAGCTCAGGGCCGAGAACAGCACCGCCGCCGCCACCCACCGCCAGTCCGCCTGGCTGATCGTCGACAGCGGGGTGCTGGCGACCTGCGAGAGCAGGAAGTACGCGGCGACCGCGCCCGCGATCAGGCTGACCAGGGTCCGCGGCTTGATCCGCTCCAGGCGCACCGGTTCCACCGGGGCCTGCGGGCGGATCAGCAGCACCTGCTGCCGGATCTGGGCGAGCAGGTCCTCCTCGCGGGCCTCGTCGAGGGCCGTGTCCAGGGCCCGCTTCTCGGCCTTCTTGTCCGCCTTCTTCTCGGCCTTCTCGGCCTTGGTCCCGGCCTTGGCCCCGACCGCCACGGCCGTGTGGTCCACGGCGGTGGAGCCGGCGGCCTCGGCCTTGGCCAGCTCCCGCTCGCGCTTGGCCGCCTCGGAGGCCGCGAGGACGGCCTCCCGCTCCCGCGCCGACCGCTCCCGGGCCAGCTTCCGCAGCGTCGCGCGCGTGGAGCGGCTCAGCGCGATCGGCTGGAGCAGCGGCAGGCAGTCCGCCACCGTGTCCGGGCCCAGCACCTCGACGGCCGCGGCGACCGCCCGCTCGGCCCCGACCCGCAGGCCGAGGGTGGTGAGCAGCTGCGCGACGTCCATCCGCAGGACCAGGTCGCCGGCCGCGATCTCGCCGCCCCGCAGATCGGTCAGGACCACCCTGCCGGAACGATCCACCAGAATGGCGTCCCCGGTGAGCCTGCGGTGCGCGATCCGGCGCGACTGGAGCGCCTTCACCTGCCGCCAGGCGCTGCGGACCAGTTCGTCGGTGATCTCGTGGTCGTCCAGCGCGTCCAGGCTGCGGCCGCCGATGTGCTCGTACACGAGCATCACGGCGTCCGGGCCGAGCTCCGAGGTGGCGATCAGCTTCGGTGCGTTCGCCCCGGCGGCGATCGCCGCGTACGCGAGGAGCGCCTCCTGCTCCAGGGCCTGGCGCAGCGAGACGATGGAGCGGCGGGTGGTGATCGTCCGCAGGCTGATCCGCCGCCACGCGCGGTAGAAGAAGCCGTGCGCCTGCTGCTCCCGGTCGACCACGGTGACGTCGAGCGGCGGCCCGTCCTCCAGGGTCACGATGTACCGGCGGCCCCGGTCCCCGCTGTCGGCCGAGTCGGGCACGCCCTCCGCGCGCAGCGCCGTCACCGGCCGGAAGCCGACCCGGCGCAGACCGGCGAGGAGGGTCTGCCCGGTGGGCCGGACGTTCGGGGAGCCGACCGCGTACAGCGTGCCGTACGCCACCGTCCAGCCGATGAGGACGGTCAGGGCGATCGAGAGCGCCGTGGTGTACCCGGCCACCAGCATCGTGAACGCGTCGAGCAGCAGGACCGCCCAGAGCGACACCCGCCAGCGGGGTCTGCGGGCCATCCCGACCGCGGTCATGTACGCGATCACGGGGGCGAGGTAGTTGTGCACCGGGTCGGTCAGGCCGCCCCCGGACTGCGGCTGGGTCAGCGCGTCCCGGATCGTGCCGGGCGCGGCCTCGGCGACCCAGAGGTCGGTGGCGAGCGTGACGCCGTGCGCGAGGACGGCGGCGAGGACGCCGTCCGCGATCCGCAGGCCGTCGCGTTTGATCAGCCGCTCGATGGCGAAGGCGACGGGGACGAGGAGGACGGCGATGGAGGAGACGAGACCGGCGATCTTGACGAAGACGTCCGGGGCGCCGCCGGCGCCCTCGTTGATGTCCTTCTCCAGACCGGAGGTGGTGGCGTGGGCGAACGCCGCCACGGCGAGGACCAGCGCGATCGCGAGCAGGCCGCCGAGCAGCCGCATCAGGTCGGAGGGCCGGTGGACGCGGGCCGCGAGCAGCGGCTCGTCGCCGGAGACCCGCTCGGGCACGTGGGCCCCGCCCTCCTCGGGAGGCTGCGTGTCCTGCCCCATCACCCTGTCCGTCTCTGCCTGCGCGCCGTGTCGCTCTCGTTCCCGTACGCGTTCTTCCGCGGGTCGCTCTTGTCGCTCTTGATCTCGTATCACCAGTCACCGCCCGCACGATGGTGGCACGAAGAGCCGCCGGGCGGAGGCATCAGGGCCATGTCGGTGCTGTGAGGCAGGATGGGACGGGCGGGCCCCGAGGGGCCCGCGGGACGGGACGGACGAGGGTGGAGGGGCCCGTGGGGAAGGCCGGAGGAGCGCCGGAGGGGCTGCCGGGGGACGCGGAGGAGCCGCCCGCGCGGGCGGCGGAACTGCCCGCGTACGCGGAGCGGGTGCTCGACGTCGCCGACGCGATCCCGCGGGGCCGCGTGATGACCTACGGGGACGTCGCCGAGTGGCTGGACGAGGGCGGACCGCGCCAGGTCGGCCGGGTGATGGCCCTGTACGGCGGGGCGGCGCCGTGGTGGCGCGTGGTCCGCGCGGACGGGACGCTGCTGCCCGGCGCCGAGCCGAGGGCCCTCGCCCACTACCGCGAGGAGGGCACGCCGCTGCGGCAGGCGGGCCCGGCCTCCGAGGGGCACGTGCCCCGGATCGACATGCGGCGGGCGCGGTGGGACGGCGCGTCGGACGGGGACGCGGACGACGGCGGTGACGGCGCCCCCGGGGGTGCCGGAACTCACACGTGAGGGCATCCGCCCAGGAGGCGCGGGCCGGGCGCGACGGACGGGCCGGACGCGGTGCGGGAAGCGGTGCGGAGTACGGCTCGCCGCCGCCCGGCTTCGCGTAACGTCGTCGTTCGCGTCTTCCGGGGCGGCCACGGCACACGGCCGCCTCACCCGCACCACCACACCCACCAGGACCGGCGATCCACGTGAGCTCCTCCTCCACCACCCGGCGTACGCCGCCGCACCAGGGACAGCCGCACCCGGGTCCGGGACGGCAGCGGACCCCGGGCGCGTACCGACTGGTGCGCACCGCGCCGGCCCCGCTGGATCCCCCTCGACTGGACGCGGCCCAGCGGGAAGTGGTTGAGCACGACGGCGGACCGCTCCTGGTCCTCGCCGGACCCGGCACCGGCAAGACGACCACGCTCGTCGAGGCGGTCGCGGCCCGCGTGGAGAAGGGCGCCGACCCCGAGCGCCTGCTCGTCCTCACCTTCAGCCGCCGGGCCGCCGTCGAACTCCGCGACCGGATGGCGGCCCGGCTCGGCGGCCGCCGCCCGCCGCAGGCGACCACCTTCCACTCGTACTGCTACGCCCTGATCCGCGCCCACCAGGACGCCGGGCTCTTCGCGGAACCGCTCCGCCTGCTCTCCGGACCCGAACAGGACCTCGCGGTCCGCGAACTGCTCGCCGGCCAGATCGACCTGGAGAAGAGCGGCCTCGGCGGGGTCCGCTGGCCCGACGAGCTGCGCGCCTGCCTCACCACCCGGGGCTTCGCCGACGAGGTGCGGGCCGTCCTCGCGCGCTCGCGGGAACTGGGCCTCGAACCGGACGCCCTCGCCCGCTTCGCGGACCGGGTCGGCCGCCCCGACTGGAAGGCGGCGGCCGGCTTCCTCGCCGAGTACCTCGACGTCCTCGACCTCCAGGGCGTCCTCGACTACACGGAGCTGGTCCACCGGGCCGTGCTCCTCGCCGGAAGCGTCACGCTGCCCCGGTACGACGCGGTGTACGTCGACGAGTACCAGGACACCGACCCGGCGCAGGTCCGGCTCCTCCACGCGCTCGCGGGCGGCGGCCGGAGCACGGTCGTCGCCTTCGGCGACCCGGACCAGTCCATCTACGCGTTCCGGGGCGCCGACGTGAACGGCATCCTCGACTTCCCCGCCTCCTTCGGCGGCGCCGGGGTCCGCGTCCTCGGCACCTCCCGGCGCTCCGGCGCGCGGCTCCTCGCCGCGACCCGGGAGCTGGCCCGGCGGATGCCGATGCCCCGGCTCCCCGCCGACAAGGTCCGCGCCCACCGGGAGCTGACGGCGGTACGGGGCGGGGGCCTGGCGGAGGCGTACACCTACCCCACGGCCTCGGCGGAGGCCGAGAACATCGCGGACCTGCTGCGGCGCGCGCACCTGGAGGACGGCGTGCCGTGGCCGGACATGGCCGTCCTCACCCGCGCCGGCGCCTCCCTGCCCGCCCTCCGCCGCGCCCTGACCTCGGCGGGCGTCCCGGTCGAGACGGACGCGGCGGACACGCCCCTGCGCCACGAACCGGCGGTGGCCCCGCTGCTCCTCGCCCTCCGGGCGGTGTCGGGGGCGGGGGCCCCTGCCGGGGCGGTGACGCCGGGCGCCGGAACCGGCGCGTCCGACGGCACCGCAGAGCCCGGGCAGGGGGATTCGGGCGCTGATGTCCGGGATGCCGTACGCGCGGAGGGCTCCGGGGGCGACACGACTCCCGACGGGACCGCTCCGGACGGGACCGCTCCTGGCGGGGCCGATCCCGACGGGACCGATCCTGGCGATGCGTCAGGCGTGGGTGCGGGCGAAGGCGCCGGTCCCGGCCGTCACGGCGACGGCGGGTGGCTCGACACGGAGACCGCGCTCGCACTGCTCGCCTCGCCGCTCGCCGGGGTCGACCCGGCCGACCTGCGGCGGCTCGGGCGGGCGCTGCGGGACGAGGAGCGGGCCGCCGGGAACAGGGTGCCGCCGCCCTCCGACGTGCTGCTCGCCCGCGCGCTCGCCGAGCCCGAGCGGCTCGTCGCGCACGACCCCGCGTACACCCACGGCGTACAGCGGCTCGGCAGGCTCCTCCGGGACGCCCGAACGCTGCTCGCCGCCGGCGGCACCGCCGAGGAAGCCCTCTGGGAGCTGTGGAAGGGCACCCCCTGGCCCGGCCGCCTGGAGCGCGCCGCCCTGCGCGGCGGCCCCGCCGGGCGGAACGCCGACCGCGACCTCGACGCCGTCTGCGCCCTCTTCGAGACCGCCGCCCGCGCCGAGGAGCGCGTCGGCGGCCGGGGCGTCGTCAACTTCCTCGAAGAGCTCGACGCCCAGGACATCGCCGCCGACACCCTCACCCGCCGCCACACCCGCCCGGACGCCGTCCGGCTCATGACCGCGCACCGCTCCAAGGGCCTGGAGTGGGGCCTCGTCGTCGTCGCCGGGGTCCAGGAGGGCCTCTGGCCCGACCTGCGCCGCCGCGGCTCCCTCCTCGAAGCCGACCGCATCGGCCGCGACGGCCTGGCCGAACCCCTCACCCCCGGCGCCCTCCTCGCCGAGGAGCGCCGCCTCTTCTACGTGGCCGCCACGCGCGCGCGTGACCGGCTCGTCGTCACCGCCGTGAAGGCCGCCGCCGAGGACGGGGACCAGCCGTCCCGGTTCCTCACCGAGTTCGGCGCCGAGCCCAAGGACGTCCCCGGCCGCCCCCGCCGCCCCCTCGCCGTCTCCGCCCTGGCCGCGGAGCTGCGCGCCACCACCGTCGACCCGGACGCCTCGCCCGCGCTCCGCGAGGCCGCCGCCCACCGCCTCGCCCGGCTCGCCGCCCTCACCGACGACGAGGGCCAGCCGCTGGTCCCGGCCGCGCACCCGGACCGCTGGTGGGGCCTGTTCGAACCGACCCGCGCCGCGGCCCCGCTCCGCGACCGCGACCGGCCGGTGGCGCTCTCGCCCAGCTCCCTCGACAACCTCGTCAGCACCTGCTCCCTCCAGTGGTTCCTGGGCCGCGAGGTCAAGGCCGACACCCCCGCCACCGCCGCCCAGGGCTTCGGCAACGTCGTCCACGTCCTCGCGGACGAGGTCGCCTCCGGCCGCACCCCGGCCGACCTCGACGTCCTCATGGCCCGCCTGGACTCCGTCTGGGACGCCCTCGCCTTCGACGCCCCCTGGAAGTCGGCCCAGGAGAAGCAGAACGCGCGCGCGGCGCTCGAACGCTTCCTGAGCTGGCACGTCATGGACCGCGCCGGCCGCACCCCCGCCGCCTCCGAGCACGACTTCGACGTGACCCTGGAGGCGGGGGAGTACGAGGTCCGCATCCGGGGCTCCATGGACCGCGTCGAGACCGACGCGCAGGGCCGCGCCTACGTGGTCGACTTCAAGACCGGCAAGTCGGCCCCCACCAAGGACGAGGTCGCCCGCCACCCGCAGCTCGCCGTCTACCAGCTCGCCGTCCGCGAGGGCGCCCTGGACGAGGTCTTCGACGGGCGCCGCCCCGAGCCGGGCGGCGCCGAACTCGTACAGCTGCGGCAGGCCGCCCCCAAGAAGGAGGGCGGCGACGCCCTGCCGAAGGTCCAGGCCCAGGAGCCCCTGTCCGGGGAGTGGGTCGGGGAACTGCTCGCCGGCGCCGCCGGCCGGGTCCTCGACGAACGGTTCACCCCCACCACCGGCCAGCACTGCGCCACCTGCTCCTTCCGCGCCTCGTGCAGCGCCCGACCGGAGGGCCGGCACGTGGTCGAGTAGCGGGGCCCGGGTACGGGCGATCGGTCACGTGCGCGAAGCCCTGTCCGTCCCGGCCCGGTCACGCGCGTGAAGCCCTGTCCGCTCCGGCCCGGTCACGCGCGTGAAGCCCCGTCCGCCCCGGCCCGGCCACGCGCGCCTGACGCCCCGTCGGAAAGAGAGGTCCGTCACGCGCGCGTGGGCACGGCGTCCGCGGCCCCCGGCGTCCCGCGCCGGAACTCCCGGCGGAGGACGTCCGTAACTCCCGGTACGGGGCGCCCGGGAGACCCGGCACCGGAGCCCGTGTCCGGCCGCCGCTGTCCGACCGCCCCGCTAGCCTCTTCCGGTGACCGCACGCATCAGCGACCCCGAGGAGCTCAAGGAGCTGCTCGGCATCCCGTTCACCCCGGAGCAGACGGCCTGCATCACCGCGCCGCTCGCCCCGCAGGTCGTCGTGGCCGGCGCCGGCTCCGGCAAGACGACGGTGATGGCCGCCCGCGTGGTCTGGCTGGTCGGCACGGGCCAGGTCGCCCCCGAGCAGGTCCTCGGCCTCACCTTCACCAACAAGGCCGCCGGCGAACTCGCGGAGCGCGTCCGCACCGCCCTCGTCCGCGCCGGCGTCACCGACCCGGACGTCATCGATCCGTCCCACCCGTCGCCCGGCCACCACCCCCCAGCGACGGCGGTGTCCGCCGACCCCTATTACGTTCCGGGCGAACCCCGCATCTCCACCTACCACGCCTTCGCCGGACAGCTCCTCACCGACCACGGCCTCCGCATCGGCCTGGAGCCCACCTCCCGGCTCCTCGCGGACGCCACCCGGTACCAGCTCGCCGCGCGCGTGCTCCGCGAGGCCCCCGGCCCGTACCCCGCGCTCACCCGCTCCTTCCCGACCCTCATCACCGACCTGCTCGCCCTCGACGCCGAACTGGCCGAGCACCTCGTCCCGCCCGACCGGCTTCGCGCGTACGACTCCGACCTGCTCACGACCCTCGCCGGCGCCAAGCTGAGCAACGCCGAGCTGCGCAAGGTCCCCGAGGCCGCCGCCGCCCGCCGCGAACTCCTCGACCTCGTCGTCCGCTACCGCGCCGCCAAGCGCTCCCGCGACCTGCTCGACTTCGGCGACCAGATCGCCCGCTCCGCCGAACTCGCCACCACCCGGCCCGAGGTCGGCACGATCCTGCGCGACGAGTTCAAGGTCGTCCTCCTCGACGAGTACCAGGACACCTCCGTCGCCCAGCGGCTGCTGCTCTCCGGCCTCTTCGGCCAGGGCACCGGGCACGCCGTGACCGCCGTCGGCGACCCCTGCCAGGCCATCTACGGCTGGCGCGGCGCCTCCGTCGCCAACCTGGACGACTTCCCCGAGCACTTCCCGCACCGCGACGGCAGCCCCGCGAGCCGCTACGCCCTCTCCGAGAACCGGCGCAGCGGCGGCCGCCTCCTCGACCTCGCCAACGGCCTCGCCGCCCCCCTGCGCGCCCTGCACGCGGGCGTGGAGGCGCTGCGGCCCGCACCCGGCGCCGAGAACGACGGCAGCGTACGGATCGCCCTGCTGCCCACCCACGCCGAGGAGATCGACTGGCTCGCGGACTCCCTCGCCCGCCTCGTCCGCACCGGCCGCGAACCCGGCGAGATCGCCGTCCTGTGCCGCACCGCCACCGACTTCCCCGCGATCCACGCCGCCCTGGTCGCCCGGGACGTGCCCGTCGAGGTCGTCGGTCTCTCCGGCCTCCTCCACCTGCCCGAGATCGCGGACCTCGTCGCCGTCTGCGAGGTCCTCCAGGACCCGGGCGCCAACGCCTCCCTGGTACGGCTCCTCACCGGCCCCCGCTGGCGGATCGGCCCCCGCGACCTCGCCCTCCTGGGCCGCCGCGCCCGCCTCCTGGTGCACCGGGGGAGCGAGGAGACCGACCCCGAGCAGCGGCTCGCCGCCGCCGTCGAGGGCGTCGACCCGGCCGAGGTGATCTCCCTCGCCGACGCGCTCGACACCTTCCTCGACTCCGGGGGCACCCCCGACGACGGCCTGGCGTTCTCCGCCGAGGCCAGGGTCCGCTTCGCCCGCCTCGCCGCCGAACTGCGCTCCCTGCGCACCTCGCTCGCGGACCCCCTCATGGACGTGCTGCACCGGGTCCTGAACACGACCGGCCTGGAGGTCGAGCTCTCCGCCTCCCCGCACGCCCTCGCCGCCCGCCGCCGCGAGACCCTCGGCCACTTCCTCGACGTCGCCGCCGGCTTCGCCTCCCTCGACGGCGAGGCCACCCTCCTCGCCTTCCTCGGCTTCCTGCGCACGGCCGTCCAGTTCGAGAAGGGCCTCGACAGCGCGCTGCCCGGAGGCGAGAACACCGTCAAGGTCCTCACCGCCCACAAGTCCAAGGGCCTGGAGTGGGACGTCGTCGCCGTCCCCGGCCTGGTCACCGGCCAGTTCCCCAGCGCACGCGCGCGCGAGGCGTGGACCTCCCAGCCGCAGGTCCTCCCGCACGCCCTGCGCGGCGACGCCCCCACGCTCCCGTCGATCGACGCCTGGGACGCCAAGTCCCTGGCCGCGTTCAAGACCGACATGCGCGAGCACCAGCACACCGAGGAACTGCGCCTGGGGTACGTCACCTTCACCCGCCCCCGCTCCCTTCTCCTCGGCTCGGGCCACTGGTGGGGCCCGAGCCAGAAGAAGCCCCGCGGCCCCTCGGACTTCCTCCTGGCCCTGTACGACCACTGCGCGGCCGGGCACGGCGAGATCGAGGCCTGGGCGGACGAGCCGGAGGAGGACGCGGAGAACCCGACCCTGGCGGCGGCGGATCGTGACGAGGCGTGGCCGCTGCCGCTGGACCGGGAGTCCTTCGAGCGCCGCCGGAAGGCCGCGGAGCGGGTGACGTCCCTGCTGTGGTCGGTCGCCCCGCAGACCGGAACGGGGGGGAGCGGCCCCACGAGCGCGGCGCCCGCTCTCCAGGGCCCGCCCCCCGAGGACCCCTGGGACGACGAGGAGCCGGTCTGGGACGACGAGGAGCCCGCCTGGGAGGACGAGGAGCCCGCCTGGGACGAGGAGGTCCTCCCCGAGGACACCCACGCGGACGCGGTCCGGGGCCCGAGGGCCCCGGAACCGGAGGAGCCCGGGGAAACAGGGGCCCCGGAGCCGGCGGTGCCCCGGGAGTCCCGGGCCCCGGAAGGCGCCGCCGCCCCGGAACCGGAGGAGCCCGGGGAAACAGGGGCCCCGGAACCGGCAGCACCCCAGGAGCCCGGGGCCCAGGAAGACCCCCAGGCCCAGGAAGACCCCGGCGCCCTCACCCCCGAGGACGCCAGGACCATCGCCTCCTGGGACCGCGACCTCGCCTCCCTCACCACCGAGCTCCGCCGCGCCCGCGCCACCACCCGGGACGTGCTGCTGCCCGCGTACCTCTCCGCCTCCCAGGTGCTCCGGCTCGCCGCCGACCCCGACGGCTTCGCGCGCGAGCTGGCCCGGCCCCTGCCCAAGCCGCCGCAGCCCGCCGCCCGCCGGGGCACCCGCTTCCACGCCTGGGTGGAGTCCCGCCACGAGGAGCTGCCGCTGCCGTTCCTCGGCCCGGAGGAGCTGCCCGGCGGCGAGGAGTTCGCGGGCGAGCCCGAGATCCTCGACGAACGGGACCTGGACGAGCTGAAGGAGGCCTTCGCCCGCACCCCGTACGCCCGCCGCACCCCGTACCGCGTCGAGGTCCCCGTCCACCTCACCCTCGCGGGCCGGGTCGTCCGGGGCCGGATCGACGCCGTCTACCGGGACCCGGAGACCGGCGCGTACGAGATCGTCGACTGGAAGACTAGCCGCACCCGCAGCGCCGACCCGCTCCAGCTCGCGCTCTACCGGCTCGCCTGGGCCGAGCAGCACGGCCTCGCGCCCGAGGAGGTGGCCGCCGCCTTCGTGTACGTCCGTACGGGTGAGGTCGCCCGGCCCGCCCGGCTGCCCGGCCGGAGCGAGCTCGAGGCGATCCTGCTGGGCGGGGCACCCCCGGAGGCCGGATAGGCTCATATGTATGAGCGAGACCCCGGACAGCGCCGTCCACGCAGTGCGCACGTACGTCGAGCGGCACCGTGCCGCCTTCCTCGGCGACCTCGCCGAGTGGCTGCGCATCCCGTCCGTCTCGGCGCAGCCGGAGCGGGCCGCCGACGTGCGGCGCAGCGCCGACTGGCTCGCCGCCAAGCTCATGGAGACCGGCTTCACGACGGTCGAGGTCTGGGAGACCGCCGGCGCCCCCGCCGTCTTCGCGGAGTGGCCCTCGGACGACCCGGGCGCCCCGGCCGTCCTCGTCTACGGCCACCACGACGTGCAGCCCGCCGCCCGCGAGGACGGCTGGCGCACGGACCCGTTCGAGCCGACCGTGGTCGACGGCCGGATGTACGCGCGCGGGGCGGCCGACGACAAGGGCCAGGTGTTCTTCCACACCCTCGGCGTCCGCGCCCACCTCGCCGCCACCGGCCGCACCGCCCCCGCCGTCCACCTCAAGCTCCTGATCGAGGGCGAGGAGGAGTCCGGCTCCCCGCACTTCCGCGAGCTGGTCGAGGCCCGCGCCGGGCGGCTCGCCGCCGACGCCGTGATCGTCTCCGACACCGGCATGTGGTCCGAGACCACCCCCACCGTCTGCACCGGCATGCGCGGGGTCGCGGACTGCGAGATCGAGCTGTACGGCCCCGACCAGGACATCCACTCCGGCTCCTTCGGCGGCGCCGTGCCGAACCCGGCCACCGTCGCCGGCCGGATCGTCGCCGCCCTCCACGACGCCGACGAGCGCGTGGCGATCCCCGGCTTCTACGACGGCGTGACCGAGCTGACCGACGCCGAGCGGGCCCTCGTCGCCGAGCTGCCCTTCGACGAGGCGGCCTGGCTGCGCACGGCCAAGTCCCACGGCACCCTGGGCGAGGCGGGCTTCTCCACCCTGGAGCGGGTCTGGGCCCGCCCCACCGCCGAGGTCAACGGCATCGGCGGCGGCTACCAGGGCCCCGGCGGCAAGACGATCGTCCCCGCCTCCGCCCACCTCAAGCTCTCCTTCCGGCTCGTCGCCGGCCAGGACCCGGACAAGATCGAACGGGCGGTACGGGACTGGCTCGCCGGACTCGTCCCGGCCGGAATCCGGTACGGGATCACCTTCGGCGCCCCGACCCGCCCCTGCCTCACCCCCCTCGGCCACCCCGCCCTGAAGGCGGTGGCCGGGGCCATGAGCCGGGCCTTCGACGGCGCCGAGGTCCGCTACACCCGCGAGGGCGGCTCGGGTCCGGCCGCCGACCTCCAGGACGTCCTGGAGGCACCCGTCCTGTTCCTCGGCGTCTCCGTCCCGTCCGACGGCTGGCACGCCCCGAACGAGAAGATCGAGCTCGATCTGCTCATGAAGGGCGTCGAGACGACCGCTCATCTCTGGGGCGACCTGCCCGTCGCCCTCCAGGCCGCCGAGCGCTGAACCCACACACCGAACCGGGGGAGTTGGAAGCAACCTGTGAGCACCTTGAAGAACGTGCCGGCCCTGAACGACCCGTCGGCCCCGGGGAACGCCCCGGGCACCCCGGCTCCGGAGGGCACCCCGGCGTCCCTTCCGGCGGACGCCCCGACCCCGGCGGACGTACAGATCCCGGCGGACGTACCGGCCCCCGCGGACCGCCCGATCGCGCTCACCGCCCCGAGCGGCATCGACCGCGCCGCCCACCACCGCCTCGACGAGGCGTGGCTCGCGGCCGCCTGGAGCCACCCCACGACCCGGGTCTTCGTGGTCTCCGGCGGCCAGGTGCTGATCGACGACCGTCCCGACGGCACCACCGAACTCGTCATGACCCCGGCCTTCGAGGCCCCGGTCACCGAGACCCACCGCTACTTCCTGGGCACGGACGCCGACGGGATCTCCTACTTCGCGCTCCAGAAGGACTCCCTGCCCGGCCGCATGGACCAGTCCGCCCGCCCCGCCGGGCTGCGCGAGGCCGGGATGCTGCTCTCCGACCGGGACACCGCCCTGATGGTGCACGCCGTGGCCCTGGAGAACTGGCAGCGCCTCCACCGCTTCTGCTCGCGCTGCGGCGAGCGCACGGTCATCGCCGCGGCCGGGCACATCCGTCGCTGCCAGGCCTGCGGCGCCGAGCACTACCCGCGCACCGACCCCGCGGTGATCATGCTCGTCACGGACGAGCACGACCGGGCCCTGCTCGGCCGCCAGGTGCACTGGCCGGAGGGCCGCTTCTCGACCCTGGCCGGCTTCGTCGAGCCGGGCGAGTCCATCGAGCAGTCGGTGGTCCGCGAGGTCTTCGAGGAGGCGGGCGTCACGGTCGGCGAGGTCGAGTACGTCGCCAGCCAGCCCTGGCCCTTCCCGTCCAGCCTGATGCTGGGCTTCGTCGCCCGCGCCACCTCCTCGGAGATCACCGTGGACGGCGAGGAGATCCACGAGGCCCGCTGGTTCTCCCGCGAGGAGCTGGCCGCCGCCTTCGAGAGCGGCGACGTCCTCCCCCCGTACGGCATCTCGATCGCCTCCCGCCTGATCGAGCGCTGGTACGGCAGGCCGCTCCCGAAGCCGGGCGACGTCCTCTGACCCGCCCGGCCCGTCCGGGCCCGGACCCCGCGCTCCGGACCCGGGCCGGTCAGGAGCGGACCGTCTCCCCCGCCAGGGAGGCGGCGGCCGTGGAGATGGCCTCGTCCAGGACGTCGCGGGAGCGCACCAGGTCCGCGATCGTACGGTCGATGCGGTCGCGCTCCGCGCTCAGCTCGTCGACGAGCCGGGGCGTGGCGATCTCGCTAGCCGCCCCGTCCGCGTCCCGCATGCAGGGCAGCAGCAGCGCGATCTTCCTACTGGTGAGCCCGGCCGCGTACAGCGCCTGGACGCGGATGACGCGGTCCACCGCCCATTCGCCGAAGTCGCGCTGCCCTCCCGGCGTGCGCTCGGACGCCAGGAGACCCTGCGTCTCGTAGTAGCGCAGCGACCTCTCGCTCACCCCGCTGCGCCGGGCGAGTTCACCGATCCGCATGTCACATCCCCGTTCGCCGGAACCGGACTTGAACCTGACACCAGTGTCAACTCCTACCGTACGGGCATGACGAACGCACCGGACGCACTCCGCCCCTCCCGCCTCTTCGACCCCGCCCGCCTCGGCCCGCTGGAACTGCCCAACCGCATGGTGATGGCGCCGATGACCCGCAACCGCGCCACGGCCGACGGCGTCCCGAAGCCCGTCATGGCCACCTACTACGCCCAGCGCGCCTCCGCCGGCCTGATCATCGCCGAGGCCTCCACGCCGAACGCCGTGGGCCGGACCTACCCGAACATCACGGCCATCCACAACGACGCCCACGTGGCCGGATGGCGGCGGGTCACCGACGCCGTGCACGCGGCGGGCGGCCGGATGTTCCTCCAGCTCCAGCACGGCGGCCGGGTCGGCCACCCCGACAACAGCGGGCTCACGCCCGTCGCCCCCTCGCCGGTTCCCCTTCCCGAGCCGATCCACACGCCCGGCGGACGCCGGGAGGCCGTCGTCCCGCGCGAGATGACCGCCGAGGAGATCCGTGCCACCGTCGCCGACTTCGCCGCCGCTGCCCGCAGGGCCGTCGACGCGGGCTTCGCCGGCGTTGAGGTCCACTCCGCCAACGGCTACCTGCTGCACCAGTTCCTGGCGAAGAACACCAACCTCCGCACCGACGCGTACGGCGGCTCCGTCGCCGGGCGGATCCGCCTCACCGTCGAGGTGGTCCGGGCCGTCGCCGACGCGATCGGCCCCGAGCGGGTGGGCGTGCGGCTCGCGCCCGGCCTGACCGTCAACGGCATCGAGGAGGGCGACACCGAGGACATCTATCCGGCCCTCGTCGCCGCCCTGGCCCCCATCGGCCCGGCCTATCTGCACCTGGTCTTCGCCGACCCGGACCAGCCGCTCTTCCAGTACATCCGGAAGACCTGGGAGGGAACCCTGATAGCCAATCCCGTCCTGGGCTGGGGCGGGCCCCTGCCCGCCGACGGCGGCCGGCACGCGGCCGAGCGCCTCCTCGCCGCCGGGGCCGACCTGATCTCCCTGGGCCGCCCCTTCCTCGCCAACCCCGACCTCGTCGAACGCCTCCGGACCGGGGCCGCGATCAACCCCGTCCGCGAGGAGGGCCTGATGTACACGGGCGGCGAGAACGGCTACACCGACTACCCCGCGCTCGCGGACGGGCCGTCGGAGCGCCCGGAGCCCTCGGAGCACGAGAACGCCCCCTCCGGTCGGGCGTGACCGAAGGGGGCGTGACGCGAGCGGCGGCCGCAGTGGCCGAAAATCGATCAGGCGCCGATCTTCTGCTTGACCTGCGCGAGGCTCGGGTTCGTCAGGGTGGAGCCGTCCGGGAAGAGCACGGTCGGCACGGTCTGGTTGCCGCCGTTGGCCTCCTCGACGAACGCCGCCGAGTCCGGGTCCTGCTCGATGTTGATCTCCGTGTACGCGATGCCCTCGCGGTCCATCTGGCTCTTCAGCCGACGGCAGTAGCCGCACCACGTGGTGCTGTACATCGTCACAGTGCCCTGCATGGCCAGGCGCTCCTCTGGTTCTTCGTTCGCGTTCGCTGACGGGGTCCGAGAAGGAGAACGTACGCCCTCTCCGTCCCATTCCCGGACCGGTCCCGCACGGGATTCCGCACCGGTCCCGCATCGGCCGGCGGCCGGCCCCGCCGCCCCGGGATTCGTATGACCGGCGTCTCCCGCCTGTGGACAACCCGCCGCACCCACCCCACGGGACCTGGCAGCATGGCGGGGTGACAGCAGCGACGCACTCCACTCTCTTTCCCCAGGTGCCGGAGACGGCCGACGCGGTGCTCGACGGGCTCGACCCCGAGCAGCGCGAGGTCGCGCTCGCCCTGGGCGGCCCGGTGTGCGTCCTTGCGGGAGCCGGCACGGGCAAGACGCGGGCCATCACGCACCGGATCGCGTACGGGGTGCGGGCGGGCGTGCTCCAGCCCGCCACCGTCCTCGCCGTCACCTTCACCAACCGCGCCGCGGGCGAGATGCGCGGCCGGCTCCGGCAGCTCGGCGCGGGCGGCGTCCAGGCCCGCACCTTCCACTCCGCAGCCCTCCGCCAGCTCCAGTTCTTCTGGCCGAAAGCAGTCGGTGGCGAGCTGCCCCGGCTCCTGGAGCGGAAGGTCCAGCTGGTCGCCGAGGCCGCTGCCCGCTGCCGCATCCGGCTCGACCGGAACGAGCTGCGGGACGTCACCGGCGAGATCGAGTGGGCCAAGGTCACCCAGACCGTCCCCGCCGACTACCCGGCCGTCGTCGCCAAGGCCCTCAGGGACGCCCCCCGTGACCCGGCCGAGATCGGCCAGATCTACGCCACGTACGAGCAGCTGAAGCGCGACCGCTCGGTGATCGACTTCGAGGACGTGCTGCTGCTCACCGTCGCCATCCTCCAGGACCGGCACGACATCGCCGACCAGGTCCGCCGCCAGTACCAGCACTTCGTGGTGGACGAGTACCAGGACGTCTCCCCGCTCCAGCAGCGCCTGCTCGACCTGTGGCTCGGCGACCGCGACAGCCTCTGCGTGGTCGGCGACGCCAGCCAGACGATCTACTCCTTCACCGGTGCCACCCCCGACCACCTGCTGAACTTCCGCACCCGGCACCCCGGCGCCACCGTGGTCAGACTGGTCCGCGACTACCGCTCCACCCCCCAGGTCGTCCACCTGGCCAACGGACTGCTCTCCCAGGCCCGCGGCCGCGCCGCCGAGCACCGCCTGGAGCTGGTCTCCCAGCGCGGCCCCGGCCCCGAGCCGGTCTACGCCGAGTACGCCGACGAGCCCGCCGAGGCCGAGGGCACCGCCCGCCGCGTCCGCGACCTGATCGCCGCCGGCGTCCCGGCCGGCGAGATCGCCGTCCTCTACCGGATCAACGCCCAGTCCGAGGTCTACGAGCAGGCCCTCGCCGACGCCGGGGTGCCCTACCAGCTCCGCGGCGCCGAGCGCTTCTTCGAGCGCCAGGAGGTGCGGGAGGCGGGCATCGCCCTGCGCGGCGCGGCCCGCGCCGGGGGCAACGACTCCCTCCTCGACGGCGCCGAGGACCTGCCCGCGCAGGTCAGGGCGGTCCTCTCCACCAAGGGCTGGACCACCGAGCCGCCCGCGGGCTCCGGCGCCGTCCGCGACCGCTGGGAATCCCTCGCCGCCCTCGTCCGGCTCGCCGAGGACTTCGCCCGCGCCAGGCCGGGGGCCACCCTCTCGGACCTGGTCGCCGAGCTCGACGAGCGGGCCGCCGCCCAGCACGCCCCGACCGTCCAGGGCGTCACCCTCGCCTCGCTGCACGCGGCCAAGGGCCTCGAATGGGACGCCGTCTTCCTGGTCGGCCTCACCGAGGGCATGATGCCGATCACCTACGCCAAGACCGACGAGCAGGTCGAGGAGGAGCGGCGCCTGCTGTACGTGGGCGTCACCCGCGCCCGGGTCCACCTCACGCTCTCCTGGTCCCTCTCCCGCTCCCCGGGCGGCCGGGCCTCCCGGCGCCCCACCCGCTTCCTCAAGGGCCTGCGCCCCGGCTCCGGCGCCCTCGGCACCACCGTCCACGGCGGCGGGCAGGGCTCCGTCGAGCGGGGCAGCGCCCCCGCCCGGCGCAGGCAGCGCGGTCCCGTCCGCTGCCGGGTCTGCGGCGCGACCCTCACCGAGGCGGGCGCGATGAAGCTGATGCGCTGCGAGGACTGCCCCTCGGACATGGACGAGGGGCTGTACGAGCGGCTGCGCGACTGGCGCGCCGAGCGGGCGGGCGAGCTCGGCCAGCCGGCCTACTGCGTCTTCACCGACAAGACCCTCATGGCGATCGCCGAGCGGGTCCCCGCCACGGGTGGGGAGCTCGCCTCGATCGCCGGCGTCGGCACCCGCAAGCTGAACCGCTTCGGGGCCGACGTCCTGGCCATCTGCGCAGGTGGGGAGGGAGGGGCGGAGGCCGATGAGGACTGAGGAAAACTCGTCGGAAAAATAGTTTGCGCCCGCCCCGTCAAGCCCCATAGGTTCTTAACCACGGAAACGGCGGCTTCTTCGAAGCCCTGTCTTCGTGCTGTACTTGTCCAAATAAACATGAGGGTCCGGCTCGCACCCGAGCCCTCCGAGACGCCGAGAGGAGGCGATTCCAGTGATCAGCTACACCATCCAGACCAGCACCGCCAGCTTCGTCAGCACCGCCAAAATGACCGATCGCTCGGTCGTCTCCGCCTGCACGCTCGGCCTCTCCGCCTCGGCGTTCATCGGCACCGGTCTGCCTACCACCGGTCTCTCCGGCCTCGGCATGTCCGCCGCCGTGGAGCTGCGGCCCTCCGTGGCCCTGCGCAATGAGCGACCGACCAAGGCACTGGAAGCAGGAGCAGCGGGCAAGGCCAAGGCCTATGCCTTTGCGGCGACCGGTGCCGGCACCCAGCAGCAGACGACGCACCACACGATGTGGGCCTTCCGTGGGCTCGAACCCTGGAGTGATCCAGCCTGATCCAGGATCAGGCAGGCGCCTTCAGGGCCGCGGAACCCCACCCGGGATCCGCGGCCCTTCTGTTTGTCCCCGAACGGGGACGGACGGGAGAAGGGGCCTCGGGACAGAAACACCCGGTACCAGCCGAAACCCCGGCCAACAGGCCGGAACGACCAGACGAGGAAAGAACACCGTGCAACTCGAAGCGCACGCCCCGTCCGTACCGCCTTCCGCATCGCTCCCCCAGACCGGCCGCCCCACGGAGGACCCCGCTTTGACCCCCCTCACCGCGCTCACCGCGCTCGACGACGCCATCGAGAACCTCGGCGTCCCCGTCCCCTGTCGCTCCTACGACCCGGAGGTCTTCTTCGCGGAGTCCCCGGCCGACGTGGAGTACGCGAAGTCCCTCTGCCGCACCTGCCCGCTCATGGCCGCCTGCCTCGCCGGCGCCAAGGAGCGGCGCGAGCCGTGGGGCGTCTGGGGCGGTGAGCTCTTCGTCCAGGGCGTGGTCGTCGCCCGGAAGCGGCCCCGCGGCCGCCCGCGCAAGAACCCGGTCGCGGCATGAACGCCACCGGAACCATCGACCGCCCCCACACGCACGATCCCCAGAAGCAGGCCCCGATGACCTCTTCCACCAGCGAGCCCGCCGGCTCCGCGACCCCGTCTTTCTCCCCCGCCGCCGCGCCCGTGGCGCGTCAGAACAGGACCCGTGAAATGCAACTCATCCCCGAAGCCCTGGCCCGAGCCCATATGCACGACCGACAGCGTGAGGCCGAGGCGGAACGCCAGGCCGCGCGCCTGGTCGCCGCCCGGCGCATGCAGCGCCGCGCCGAGCGCGTCTCGCTGCGCGCCCGCCGCGCGCTGGCCATGGCCGTCATGCACTGAGAACCCGCGCCCTCCGGGGCGCCGCCACGGGGGCCGGTCCGTCGGGACCGGCCCCTGCGGTGCGTTGCGCGGGACCACGGGCGGCCCGCCGGACTATCGTCGCGAGGGTGAACGCCCCCGACGCCCCCGGCGACCCGGACGCCCCGGAGGAGCCTCTCACCTGCGCGCGCTGCGGCAGGACCGCCGACACCCTGCCCCTGACCTGGACCTTCTCGGTCGAGGACGGCCGCCGGGTGTACTTCTGCGAGGACTGTTCCCGAACCAACCTCCGCGCCATCGAGGGCAGGCTCGACTCCTCCTGGTGGTGAAGCCCCCGCCGGACAGGTCCTAGTCGGCCTCCGGCTCCGCGAAGCCCGGGAGCCAGGCGTCCAGTTCGTCGCGCAGGCGGACCGTCGCGTTCAGTTGGCACAGCACCCCGATGGTGCTCAGGGTCACCCGGTGTATCAGGAGGTACGAGGGCGGCAGGTTCAACTGCTTGCCCAGTTGGTACGCGGGGGAGCGGGGGTCGGCGATGCGGGCCGCCTGGGTGCGCATCCAGGAGCGGGTGAAGACGAAGGACTCCGCCTCGGCCGGTTCGATGATCGGCAGCAGGTACTCCAGGACCGCGTCCGGGTCGAGCGAGACGGTCTCCTTGACGAAGCCCTCCGCGCGCAGCAGGTCGTAGACCGTCTCGGCCTCGCCGGCCAGCGCCGTCCGCAGACAGGTGCCGATCGTCTCGGGCAGCCCGCCCGGCAGCCGGTCCACGGTGCCGAAGTCGAGGACGCCGAGCCGCCAGCTCTCCGGGTCCCCGTCGGCCTCCTCGTCCGCCCCCGGCAGCAGTCGGAAGTTGCCCGGGTGCGGGTCGGCGTGCAGCAGACCGGTGCGCGCCGGGCCCGAGAAGAGGAAGCGGGCCAGGAGCTGACCCGCCCGGTCCCGCTGTTCCCGCGTGCCGTCCGCGATCACCTCCGCGAGCGGAAGGCCCTCCATCCACTCGGTCACCAGGACCTGCTCCGACTGGTGCACCACCGCCGGGACCACCACGTCCGGGTCGTCCGCGAACTCCTCCGCGTGCTTCCGCTGG
This sequence comes from Streptomyces bikiniensis, assembly GCA_000716465.1. Classification (GTDB taxonomy): domain Bacteria; phylum Actinomycetota; class Actinomycetes; order Streptomycetales; family Streptomycetaceae; genus Streptomyces; species Streptomyces bikiniensis. Next base: position 3,564 of record JNWL01000010.1, on the reverse strand, counting down.
GCCGCCGCCTCCAGGCCGTAGTCCAGCTCCTCGGAGACCCGGTCCCGCATCTCGGCGATCAGCGGCTTGATGTCCATGCCGGGGACCAGCGGCCCGAGGAGCCGGGCGAAGCGGCTCAGCTGCGTCAGGTCCGAGAGCAGCGCCTCCCCGGCGCCCGGGTACTGCACCTTGACCGCGACCTCGCGCCCGTCGTGCCACACGGCCCGGTGCACCTGCCCGATCGAGGCCGCGGCCGCCGGCTTGTCCTCGAACTTCAGGAACAGCTCCCGCCAGTCGGCGCCGAGACGCTCCTCCAGGACCGCGTGCACCGTCCGCGTCGGCATCGGCGGCGCCGCGTCCTGGAGCTTCGTCAACGCCGCCCGGTACGGCCCGGCGACCTCCTCGGGCAGGGCCGACTCGAAGACGGAGAGCGCCTGCCCGAACTTCATCGCCCCTCCCTTCAACTCTCCGAGCACCTTGAAGAGTTGATCGGCCGTGCGCTGCTGCAGCTCGCGGGCGACGATCTCCGCGGACCGCCCGCCGATCCGTTTGCCCAGGCCCCACGTGGCCCGGCCCGCGAAGCCCAGGGGCAACGCGGCCAACTTGGCGGTCCGGGTGACCGCCTTCCGGGGAAGATCAGACATGCGCCCCTCCAAAACCCAGACTGCCGTGCCGCGCAGGACCGTTACCCCGCCATTGTGTCGTGCGCGTCCTCCGCTGCCGAGGCGCGCTCCCCCTCCCTTCCGCGCGCCGCCCCGCAGGGGCAGGCCGGATGGGGTCTCAGCCGCTCCGTCCGCCACTCCAGGAACGGCAGCGACGCCTCCCAGCGGGTGCCCGTGCTCGCCGGCAGGTCCCCGTCCAGGAAGGCGAGCGCGTGCGCGGCGGCCAGCCCCGCCACCGCCGTGGCCAGCGCCAGGTCGCAGGCCGGCAGCGGATGCGGGGCGCCGGAGCGCCACTGGGCGAGCAGCCGGGGCCGGACCGGCTCCCGGTCCGTCCGCTCCTCCTGGAGGCAGCGGGCGCAGGCCGTGCCGCCCGGCAGCACGAGCGGGCCGACCGTCCCCGTCGCCTCGACCACCCCCGCGTACAGGTGGGGGACGCCGCTGGAGACCCACCGCTGGGCCGGAAGCGGATCCGGGACGTACGCACCGAGACCGTCCCGCGGCGTCACCACCACGAGTGAAAGCCCGGGCTCACCGCTCACCCCACCCCGACCGCCCCCGCTCGCCCCACCCCGGCCGCCCCCGCGTGGCGCGTCCCGCGACCAGCGGCCGACCAGGCGCCGGGCGGCCGTTGCCCGGCGCTCGCCGACGGCCTCGGCCGGCAGGCCGCCCGGCGCCGTCTCCCAGGGCTCGACCCGGCCCGAGTCCAGCACCTCGACCCGGCCCACGCCCGCCGCCGCGAGCAGGGCCGCCACCGTCGCCCCCACCCGCCCCGCGTCCCTGACCTGGACGCGCAGGGCCCGCCTGGCCGCCAGGACCCCCACCGCCCGCTCCGGTTCCGGATGGACCACGGACAGGGAGGCCAGGTCCGCCCGGAGCGTGTCCGGGGCCGCGTCCGCCGCCCCGGCGCCCGGTCCCGCCCTCCCGGGCCGCCCCGCCGCGGCGTCCGTGAGGAGCCCGGCCGACTCCAGCCGGCCGAGCAGCGCGTCGAGCCGCCCGTCCGGGAGGCCGAGCGCCCGCGCCTCGGCCCGCAGCAGCTCGACCCCGCGCGTCCCGTCGAGCAGCCCGAGCACCGCCTCCGTCTCCGGGCCCACCGGGTCGAGCACCACGGCATGGGCCGGGGTGACCCCGAACTGGACGCACCGCAGGCTCCGCCACGCCCGCCGCAGCGCCGGTTTCACCATCGGATGCATTTCCCCGCCCCCGTCCACGTCCATGTCCACGTCCACGAACCGCATTCATGATCGACAACGGATTTCCGTCGCCCCGGAGCGAGAATGCCCCCGCCGCCCCGATCGGTGCCGAAAGTTGTCCACAGGCCGGGGGATTAGTCATTCAAATGGGGCGCGGTGCGGCCGGACCGTTCCCGGAACGGCCCCGGCAGCGGGTAACGTCGGGCCCGTGCCCGCCGATCCACGACGCAGCGTGACCAGCAAGTCGCCCCGCGACCCGGGGACGAGCGCGGTCGAGGTCCGCAGGAGCGCGCGGCGGAGCAGGACCGTCTCGGCCTACCGCGAGGGCGACCGGACCGTCGTGCTCATCCCCGCCCGCATGTCGGAGGCGGAGGAGCGGCGCTGGGTCGGCGTCATGCTGGACAAGCTCGCGGCCAAGGAGAGCCGGAGCGTCCTCGGCGACCGCGAGCTCACCGAACGCGCGCGACGCCTCTCCGACCAGTACTTCGACGGCCGGGCCCGCCCCGGCTCGGTCCGCTGGGTGACCAACCAGAACACCCGCTGGGGCTCCTGCACCCCCTCCGAGGGCAGCATCCGCCTCTCCCACCGGCTCCAGGGCATGCCCGAGTACGTCGTCGACTACGTCCTCCTGCACGAGCTGGCCCATCTGCTCGTCCCCGGTCACGGCCCCCGCTTCTGGCGGCTCCTGGAGGCCTACCCCCGGACCGAGCGGGCCCGCGGCTACCTGGAGGGCGTGGCCGCCGTCGACCGCCTCCCGAACCTTTCGGACCGCCCGGAGGACGCTCGCGAGGAGTGACGGCACCGCCACGCGTCGGTACGCGGATTTCCCGATTCCGTACCGAAAACGACCTGGCCTGTCTCAACGTCGCACGCAGCGGTTAGCCTGGCGCGAGCATTCGCCATTCGGGATGGGGGACGGTCGTTACGCATGGCCAGGGAATTCCAACGCGGCCACAAGGCCAGGATCAGTGATCTGACCGCGGGGACCGATCTGTACGTGGGCGTGCAGATCGCGGCGCCCGGACTGACTTTCGACATCAGCTGCTTCGGTCTCGACGCCGACGAGCGGCTCTCGGACGACCGCTACTTCGTCTTCTTCAACCAGCCGAAGTCGCCCGAGGAGTCCATCCAGCTCCTCGGCGCCCAGGCCGGCGACACCGAGTCCTTCCGCGTCACCCTCGACCGCATCCCCGCGCACATCCACAAGCTGTCCTTCACCGCCACGATCGACGGTGCCGGACAGATGTCCCAGATCGGCCCCGGCCACCTGCGGATCGTCGCGGGCGGCGAGGAGGTCGCGCGGTACGCGTTCACCGGAGCGGAGTTCTCCACCGAGCGCGCGGTGATGCTCGGCGACTTCTACCTCAAGGACGTCTGGCGGTTCGCCGCCGTCGGCCAGGGCTTCGACGGAGGCCTGGAGGCGCTCCTGCGCAACTTCGGCGGCGAGGTCGCCGAGGAGGAGCCCGCCGCCCCGCAGCAGCAGGCGGCCGCGCCCGGCTTCGCCCCGCCGCCCCAGGCGGCGGCGCCCCCGGCCTTCGGCGCCCCCGCGCCCGCCCCGGCCCCGGCCCCCGCGTTCGGCGCCCCCGCGGCCCCGCCCGCCCCGGCCCCCGCGCCCGCTCCTCCGACGCCGCCGGTCCACACGGCGCCCACGATGGTCGCGCCCATGGCCCTGTCTCTTATACACATCTGACGCTGCCGACGAGCGATCTAGTGTAGATCTCGGTGGTCGCCGT
>JNWL01000009.1 GCA_000716465.1 Streptomyces bikiniensis | reverse complement strand
CGTCGTCAGACTCGCCCAGGGCTTCACCGTCCACCGCACGCCCCTCGGCAAGAGGATCACCGCCACCATCGCCCTGACCGACGACCCCCTGACCGGTGGTGTGTAGGAGTCTTCGGGTGACCACCTGCGAAACCGCAGGTCCACGCACTTGTGCACTTGGCGGGGACAGGCCGGGTTCTTGGCGTATCCGTAGGAGCCGGGTTCCGTATGGGCGCCGAGAGTCCGCGGAAGTAGGTTCGAGGTCGTCGGCCCACCGGCATGGTGGCCCCACACGAGCATGCCGGTGGGCCGGAGAAGCGCACAGGCGTCAAGGGACTTCGTGCGGCTCGGCCCGTCTCACCCGTACGTCCGGCACGAGTGTCGGTGGGATCTGTTCGAGGCTTCGGCCGGGACGCCGGGGATGAGGTGCGGGGCCCTGCGGTGAGCGGCTCACCGGACACCACGAGTGATGCGCGGCCGGGTCGTCATCCGCTCGCCGTGGCGGGGGCGGTGCATGGGGACTGCGCCGAACGGGAATCACGACGGGATGAGAAGCAGGGGGTACGGCGACATCTGGTACCGCGAGCGGCTGCCCCGCTGGTTACGGGGGCTGCTCGTCCTCGCGGCAGGATCGGTGGTCCTGCTGTGCGGTCAGCAGGTCGCCGAAGGCTACGAAGCGACCATGGAGTACCGCGGCGCACCCGTCTGCCGGAGCGGGGACGGGGACGAGGGGGAACCGTGCGTGCGGCACGAGACGGGCACGGTGCTCGACCGGCGGACGGGAGAGCACTGTACGTCCAACGGCACGAGCGGCGGCACGGCGGGGGGCATCACCACCGGAGGCGGTATGAACACCGCCGGTGGCACCATGGGCGGCGTGATGGCCGGCGGGGTGACCACCGCGGGCGGCGGAGGCGGCGGCACGACCTGCACGAGGCACTACGACCTGAGGGTGCGGTGGCCGGGGGGCACGGCCTGGCTGGACGTGGGGTCGGAGACGTACGACGACGCCGGGAAGGGCGACCGCGCCGAAGTCCGGCTGTGGCGGGGGGAGGTCGTGGAGCTGAGGGTTCGCGGCCGCACCGACTCCTACGCGCCCTCCTCGCAGCAGTCGGTTCTCCCGTGGCTCGCGTTGGGCTGCCTGAGTCTGGTGGGCGGCGCGTGGGCATTACTGAGCGGGCGCCTTTCGGGCCTCTTCTCCTACACCGGCTTCGGCTTGCTGTTCGTGGCCTTCGGAGTCGGCTGGCTCGGCACCATGGCGCTGTTCGGCGGCCACCCCGCGGTCTGGGTGTTCGCCGTCCTGTGGACGGGCTTCGCGGTCTTCTGGACCGTGAGCGCCTGGCGGGACGGGTAGCGGCCGCTCGAACGCCGGGCACCTGGATGGTCGGCGGATCGCCCGGGGGCCGCGCTTCGCGCTCTCGTCCCCGGAAGCCGCCCGCGTGCGGTGCCGAGCGCGGACAACGACGTCATCCGTACGGCTTTCGAGCAGGTGTCGGCGCAGCGCGGCGGACGTTCCGGTGGCGCCTTCACGGCCGGGACGGGCAGGGCGGCGGAGCGGTGACGACGGCAAGGACCACCGGACGCCACCGGACGCGATCTCCACGAGGCCGTTGTGGGTCAGCCGGCTCGGCCGGCAGTTCAAGAAGGCCGGCGTGCCCACCGAGAGCTCTCCCGCACTGATGGCGGTCGGCTGTCGCACGAGCGGTCGCGCGGTCGTCACGGAGGACTGCGTCCCCGAACGGGTGCGGCCTCACGTCGAGGAAGCCCTCCGTCAGCCGGCCGCCCACGAGCGGTGAGGTGGCGGAGCCGCCGCCCGACGCCGTTCAGCAGTCCCTGACGTCCGGCGGCCTTGTTGTCGCCTGTGGGCCGCAGTTGCCCTTCTCGTACGAGGATCCCGCCGGCCCCTGCTTCACCGCCCGAGGTTTCCCGAACGCCCCGGCGATGCCGAAGTGCTGGTCGAACCCGTCCGAAGGGCAGCGGGTGGACCGGCGCGGGTTCCCGATCACGAAGTTGCGCACGGGGCGGGCGCCGAGCGCAGGAGGTAGCGGCGGACCGGCACCGTGTCGCGAGCGGAGGGTGCGGTGCAATCCCATTGCCCCTCGTGGCCGGTGGGCGGTGGCGCCGTGTCCTTGAGGCCGAGGCGGAGCGAAAGCCCGTGCTCGGATCCGGTCGCTCGGTGAAGGGTGTCGGCCTGCCGGTCGAAGACGGCGCCCCCGGCGCCGACGCCGGCGGGTGCGTCGGCGGGCACGTCGGCGGTTGTGGCACGGGACCGCACGGGCTGTCCGACCGGGGTGCCCCCGGCAGATGTCGAGGCGGTCGAAGCCGTACGTCGCCTGGTCCGGGAAGTTGTAGATCTTCCCGTCCGGGCAGGCGGCGTACGCGGGTGCGGACGGGCCCCGGAAACGGACCCGGGCCCCACGGACCTCGCCCGAGCCGGCCGGTCGGCAGCGGCCGCACCGCTGCTCTCGACCGCCCCGCCCCCGTCGCTCACCCGACGGCGGGGCTCCTCGTTGCGGGTGGTGCGCCTCAGCCCTGGCGGGGCCGACGGCGCGGCTTGCGCGGGCGCCGGATCGTGTCCGTACCCACCTCGGCGGCACCGGCCGAGGAGAACAGGTTCGGCACCCCCGGGCGCGGCAGCACCTGTGCCCGCCCCTGGCCCTGACTCCGGGTGGCCGGGCCGGCAGTGGTGCGTCCGGCAGGGACCGCGGCGCGGGCCAGGATCCGGGCGTGCGGGATGTGGGGTGCGCACATCCCGCACACCTCCTCGACGATCCACACCTGCCCGACGATCGGGTCGTGGCGCAGGATCAGCACCACTTCGCCCGCGCACGACGTCTTCTCCCCCGGGTGTGCTTCGCAGCGTTCGGCGCGGCAGTGGCAGGAGGCGTTGGGCCGGACGGCGGCGGCCCTGGCGTGGGCGGCGGCGTGCCGGGCGGCGAAGGCGCGCAAGGCGGCCAGGTCACGGGAGCGGGCGGGCATCCTGCACGGCGAAGTGCAGGTGACACTCGCGGTGCGGTCGCTGTGACCGGTCAGTCGGACGGTCCAGACCCGCCCGGGCACACGTGCGGTCGGGGACTCGAGAGGGATGGTCGTCACGCGAGGGGGTCCGTTCGGTAGAGGGGTCGTTCGTGGGCCGGGTCCGCTGCGCGGGCCGCCCGGGTCACGGGTTTCCTTCCCCCGGGGCCCGCTTCGCAAGCAGGACGGCCCTCCGGAGCCCCGACGGCCTGGAGTGGCGGCGGGATCGGTCCTGCGACCTTTGCCCCGAAGAATCCGTGGCTGTCCGTGCCGGCACGGCCTGGCCGCGCCGGCACCGGTCCGCTCCTGCGCGGGGCCCGGATGTGGCGGTGCTGATCCTCGTCCGCCTGTGGACGCTCGGACATCTTTCTGAGACCGGAGGATATTCAGCGGCTCGTTCGATCTCCCTAACGTGGAGGCAGACGAGGGGCGCTCGCCCCGAGACCACCACTGCGAAAGGGAGTTCACCATGCGTGCTGTCATCCAGAAGTCCTTCGGCGGCCCCGAGGTCCTGGAGCTCGCCGAGAGGGACAAGCCGGCCCCGCTCGGCGGCGAGGTCCTCGTCCGCGTGCACGCGAGCGGCGTCAACCCGGTCGACGTGGCGGTGCGCTCCGGTGCCTACCCGCTGCTCGGCGAGCCTCCGTTCGGTGTGGGCTGGGACATCTCCGGTGTCGTCGAGGAGGCCGGCCCCGGCGCCCGCTTCAAGCCCGGGGACGAGGTCTTCGGCATGCCGTTCTTCCCGCGAGCCGCCACCGGCTACGCCGACTACGTGGCGGTGCCCTCGCGCCAGGTGGCCCGCAAGCCCGCGACGCTCGACCACGTGCACGCCGCCGCCGTGCCGCTCGCCGCCCTCACCGCCTGGCAGGGCCTGGTCGACGCCGCCCGGATCTCCGAAGGGCAGCGGGTGTTGATCCACCGGGCGGCCGGTGGCGTCGGCCACTTCGCGATACAGATCGCCAAGGCGCGCGGCGCCCGCGTCACGGCCCTGGCGAGCGCCGCCAACCACGATCTCGTCCGCGAACTCGGGGCGGACGAGATCATCGACCACCGCACCACCGACTACACCGGAGCGGTCGAGGACATCGACGTCGTCTTCGACTCCAGCTCCGAGGGCGAGCGTGCGCTGAGCGTCCTGAGGCCCGGCGGCACCCTGGTCAGCATCATGGAGCACTGGAACACCGAGCTCGCCGCCCGCGTCGAGGACGAGGGCCGCCACTTCGCCGGGATCTCGGTCGAACCGGACTACGCCTCCCTGGAGGCGATCGCCGCCCTGATCGACGCGGGCCGCATCCGCCCGCACGTCTCCGCGACGCTCCCGCTCGAACAGGCGGCGAAGGCCCACGAACTGGTCGGCTCGGGCCGCACCCGCGGCAAGGTCGTCCTGACCGTGGCCTGAGCAGGGCGGGTTAGAGTGCGAAGGAAGACCGGGAGTTCTACGGAGAGACGAGTTGGACATCCTCACCGAGGTGCTGGCCTCGATGCGTACCGGTCGTCCGGTCTCCGTACGGACCACCGGACGTGTTCCCTTCGGGCTGAGGCTGCCGCCCGTGGCCGGGGCGGGATTCCACGTGGTGCTGTCGGGTACGTGCTGGCTCGTCCCGCTGGAGGACACGGCATCGCAGCCGCCCCTCCCGCTGGGCCCGGGCGACGTGGTCTTCCTGCGGGACGGGCGCGGGCACGTCCTGGCCGACCACCCCGACACCCCGGCCGAGGTCGAGCGGGAGTCCCAGTTCAGTCCCGGCTCCCCGCTCGGCACGGTCACCGTCGGCGGCGACGGCGCGCCCACCCACCTGCTGTGCGGGAACTACCACCTCGACCAGGCCCGCCCCCACCCCCTCGTACGACAGCTGCCGGAGATCATCCACCTGCCCGCGCACCCTCCCCGGCAACCCGAACTCGCCTCCGCCGTCGGCTTGTTGCGCGCGGAGCTGGAGCAGCCGCGGGCCGGCTCGGCCGGCATCGTGCCCGCGCTGATCGACTCGCTGCTCCTGTACATCCTGCGCGCCTGGCTGGAGCAGGGTCCGGCCGCGCAGGCCGGGGGCTGGGCGGCCGCGCTCAGGGACACGGGGGTCGCGCCGGCCCTGGCGGCGATCCACGCGAAGCCGGACGCCCAGTGGACCGTGGAGTCGCTGGCCGCCCGTGCGGGCCTGTCCCGCGCGGCCTTCGCCCGCCGGTTCAACGACCTGGTCGGCGAGCCGCCCATGACGTACCTGACCCGCTGGCGCATGACGACCGCCGCACGGCTCCTTCGGGAGTCCGAGGCCCCGCTGTCCACGGTCGCCGCGCGCACCGGTTACGGCTCCGAGTACGCCTTCGCCAAGGCATTCAAACGCGAGTACGGGCAGGCCCCGGGTGGCTACCGGCGCGAGGCGCGCGCGGCCTGACCCTCGGTCACGGGCAGCGGCGCCGGGACGAACGGGCGAGGACCGCGGCAGCCGCACGACCCGCGCGACCACGGGCTCCGCCCGGACGCGCCGTGGAGCCGCCGGGGCGCGCTTCGGCTCCTCCCCGTCGCACCCGCCGCCGTCCGGATCACGACCGCCCGCACCCGTCCCGCCGGTCTCGCCCGGTCCGCGGGACGACGGGCGGGCTCCGGCCTTCCCGATGTCCGCCGTGGACGCGGGCCCCGCACTCGGTGATCCGCGGCGCCAGGCCGGGCTCACGGATCCGTGGCCATGGCCCACGGCGTACGGCGATCAGAACGCGCGCACCGCGGGCGGCATGTTCGGGAAGTCCGCCGACCCGCTCACGGACGCCCACTTCCCGACGTCGTCGAGCGCCGCACGGTAGACGCGGGTGAGGTTGCGGACCGCCTCGGCGCCGAGCGGGAGCCGGAGCGGCGCGTCGGGAGCGTCGAGCACGTCGCGGATCACTCGGGCGGCGCGGGCCGGGTCGCCCTCCTGGACTCCGTCGGCCTCGGCCATGTTCGCGCGCACGGCGCCGACGACCTCACACCTCCAGCGCCCGCTGCACGACCGCGGCCGCTCCTCCGGTGTCGCGCACATCGTGCTCGACGGCGAGGAACCGGTCCCCGTACCGCGCCCTGAGCCCGTCGAACCGGTCGGCCCGTCGCGCGGTGCCGATCACGTGCTCGCCGGCCGCGAGTGCCGCCTCGGCGAGTGCCAGGCCGAGACCCGAACTCGCGCCCGTGACGATCCATGTCTTTGTCTCGTTCGTCGTGGTCACGGCCCCGACGCCAGGGCTTCGAGTGTGCTTGAAGGCAAGCCGGGCTCACACGCGGGAGGCGGCGGGCGGTGCGGCACGCCTCTTCCCGCCTCCCTTTCGGCGGGGAAGGCGTCAGGGCTGTTCGCCGGCCGCCCGGCGGACACCGGGGAGGTGCACGACGAGGAGTGCGAAGGCGGCCAGCGCGACGTTGCGGGCTGCGGCGTCCAGGCCGTTCCAGTCGGACGACTGCCACATGGCGAACCATTCACCGCCGATCGCGATGAACCCCGCCCCGAAGAGCAGCAGCACCATCACCAGGCCCACCGTGCTCGCCGCGCGGGCACGGTCGTACGTGTCGCGGCGCAACCCCTCGATCCAGAACCAGGTGGCGGCGAGGAGCACCACTGCGGCCAGCGCCTCCCAGACGATGATGGCGACATAGGCGGCGTTCTGCAGACCGGGCGACTCGACCGCCCGCCACATCAGGTCGGGGTCCTCGAACGTGGTGTCCATGCTCAGGACGTGCTGGACGAACTGCTGGTTGGTTCCGAAGTCCGTGACGTTCCCGAAGGCGACCAGGGTCGTGTAGAGCGCGACGGTCGCCGTGAGCGCGGCTGCGGCGACGGACGGCGCGCCCAGCCGGAGGAGCCGGCTCCGCCGGCCGACCGGGGCCGTTCCCGGAGAAGGGGCGCCGGAGCCGGTGTCGTTCTGCCGGTGAGACCGTGTCATGGATGTGCCCTCCTTCGTCGTCCCGCGGACGTTCGAGCCGCGGGTCCTGGCATTACTCCCCCACCCGCACGGCTCCCAGCCGCTTCGGCACGCGGTGATTTCCCCGCGTGCCGAAGGGCGACGGCGTGGACACGCGCCCCCGTCCCGTCGTGGCGCCGGGCGATGCCGCGGGGAAGCACCACCGCCTTCGCCGTCGTGCGATCCGGGTGAGAGGATCCGCCTCATGACGACGGGGGACCCGAGCGTGCTGGGCCGCAGAGCGCTCAACAGAAGTCTGCTGGCCCGCCAGATGCTCACCGGACGGGTGGAGGCGACGCCCGTCGCAGCGATCTCGCACCTGGTCGGCATGCAGGCCCAGGCGCCCGACCCGCCCTACATCGGGCTGTGGACCCGACTGTCCGGCTTCGGCGTCGAGGACCTCGCCGGGCTCGTGCGGAGCCGCGAGGTGGTGCGGGTCGCCTTGATGCGCGGCACGATCCACCTCGTCACCGCGGACGACTGCCTCGCTCTGAGGCCGGTTCTCGCCGACGCTCTCGCCCGGGGCCTCAAGAACACCTTCGGACGCAAGCTCGAAGGGCTCGATCTGGCGGAGGTGGCGGAGATGGGCCGAAAGCTGGTCGAGGAGGAACCCCTCACGCTGAGCGAGCTGGGCGCCCGGCTCGCGGACCGCCGGCCCGGACGCGACCCGTTCGCCCTGGCCAACGCCGTACGCAACCTGACACCACTCGTCCAGGTGCCACCGCGCGGCCTCTGGGGCGAGAGCGGGCGGGCGGCGCACACCACGGCCCGGTCCTGGCTCGGCCGTCCTCCGGCGACCGACCCGTCCCCGGACGCCTTGGTCGAGCGCTACCTCGCGGCGTTCGGCCCGGCCTCCGTCAAGGACGTGCAGACCTGGTCGGGAATGACGAGGATCACCGAGTCCGTGCGCCGGCTGCGTCCGCGACTGCGCAGTTTCCGCGACGAGAACGGCGTGGAGCTCCTGGACGTGCCGAACGCGCCGCTACCCGACCCCGACCTGTCCGTCCCGGTGCGCTATCTGCCCGAGTTCGACAACATCCTGCTGTCCCATGCCGACCGTGGCCGCATCCTCACCGAGGAGCAGCGCCGACTGGTCTTCACCCGCAACGGCCTGATCCGGGCGACCTTCCTCGTGGACGGCTTCGTCCGCGGCGTCTGGCGGATCGAACAGCGGCGCAAGACGGCCGTCCTCGTGCTGGAGCCCTTCGCACCGCTGACGGGGAAAGAGCGCGACGCACTCGTTCGGGAAGGCGAGGAACTCCTCGCCTTCGCGACCGCGCCCGACAGAGTGTTCTCCGTCCGCTTCGACTGAACCCTCCGCAACGGGGCCGACCGGATGAGGCCGCGGACCAGGGGCCGAAGACGTCGTGGAGAGGGAGGTCCGACGCACGAAAAGGGAAGGAAGGCCCTTTCAGAAGGGTTCGACAGCCCGCAGAAGGTACTGCGGCAGGTAGGGGGACTCCACGCGGACGGCCCAGCCCCGGCGGCGGGCATGGCAGGCAAGCGCGAGGACGTCGAGGTTGACGGAGGCCTCGGGAGAGTCGGCGCGGTCGGCGACCTCGTAGTGGGCGCGGTGGTTTTCGAGCGCGTCGGCCAGGGCCAGGTTGAAGCTCTCCTCGTCGCCCTCCACCAGCTGCGACAGGAGCACGGCCGGCGGCATCGCGAAGCCCCGGTCCTCGGCTTTCTCGTCCTCCTGCAATGCTCGTCGCACGGCCGCCTCGGACCCGGCGCCCGTCAGGTGGGCGTGGAGGGCCTCGCGGTACGCGGCGAACGCGGAGCCGTCCGGGCGGGCGAAGGCGGGGCCGGTGAGGACCAGGGGAGCGAGGTCTTCGCGCGCGCCGGTGATGAGGGCGAAGGCGACGGCCGTCTGCCAGTGTCCGGCGCCTGCTTCGTCGCCGCGCCGGGCCGGGTAACGCAGCGGGCGTCCGGCGATGGACACCTCGACCTCGGTGTCCGGCTCCGCCAGCGCGATGCGGAACAGGGCCGCCCCCGTCCGGGAAGCCAGCCGAAGGGTGGCGAGTTGCTTGTCCGCGACGTCGCCCGGGTTTCCCTCCCGCCACTGGAACAGGCGCTTCTGGTCCTCCAGCACGCTGCCCAGGCGCCAGACGGCGAGGGGCTCGCCGTCGACGGGAGTGAGCGCTTCCGCGAGGTGCTCCTCGTACGTGGCCTCGATCCGCGGGATCCCGTCCCGCTCGCAGGCCGGCCGCTCCACCACCAGCGGGCCCGCGGCAAGCGCGGCGACGGCGTCCGGCCGCCGCTCCCGGCCGAGCCCCGCGACCCGGGGTCCCCGGGTCTCGAAGCCGGTGACCAGCGCGTGCGGTAGGTAGTCGCTGCTCACGGCGGGCGGCCAGCCCAGCGCGCGGTACGCGAACGCGGCGAGGGCGATGGGGACGAGCGGGAGGAGGCTGCGCGGGGAGGTCGTCGTGGCGTGCAGGGCGGCGTGCCGGGTCAGGACGTCGGCCAGCGCCGCGTCGAAGGCGTCCTGGTCCTCGGCGACCAGGGCGCGCAGGGCCTGCAACGCCGCGCTGTCCGGCCGGTCCAGGAGGGGCTCGCCGCTTTCTCCGGCACGGGTCCGGATCCGCTCCAGGGCCGCGTCGACGGCGGCGAGCTTGGCCCGGGCGCTCGGCGGGTACTCCTCGTCGTCGCCGGTGTCGTCCAGGATCACGGCCGTCAGCCCGGTGGCGAGCTCGCCTGCGGGCGTTCCCTGCGTCCGCGCGGCAAACTTCTGCCGGGCGAAGTGGAAGGCCTCGCCGTGCCACTTCGCCCTGTCCCGGAGCGCCGCCAGGCACAGTGCCTGGATCCACTCCCCTGGTGTGACCGTTTCCTCGGGGGCGTCGTCACCCGCGTCGTAGCTCATGCCGAAGTTGACGTAGTCCAGGAAGACGTCGAACGTGCAGTGCGGGTGGTACGCGGCGTAGGCGACGGCTCCTGCCGCGGCTTCGGAGGCGTCCTTGAGGACGGCCTTGGCCTCCGGAGTGTCGAGGTCGGGGTCGGTGAGGGAGAGGGCGCCCAGGTAGTCGAGGAAGTCGTCGGCGATCCACTGCCATGCGTACGTGGCCATCCGGCCGGCCCTCGACAGGGAGTGCACCCGACGCCCGATGCGGTTCGTGAAGTCCTCACGGGCTGCCGACACGGCCGCTCCGTCCACCTGGTGACGCTCTATTCGCACTGTTCCGCTCCTTGATCGACTCTCTGGAGCAGCCTAGACGCGGGCTCTGACAGACCGGCGAAGCGACCGTCATCCCCTCTGCCGTGCCGCGTGGCCCCCGGCAGGCCGGCGCGGCGGGTGTCCATGGCGTGCCGACGGGGCCTTCGTCATTCCGCTCACGGGGGCCCGGGGAGGACGTGGAGCCCGTCATCGCACTGCGCGGGGTTGGTTCCCGGGGCGGGGACAGCGCGCTTCGCCGGCAAAAGCAGTTCGTGCATACTTTTGCAGGCGGGGTACGACGTTTCGGTCGCACCGCACTGACCAGGGGATACGCAGGTATGGACAGCGGTACGCCGGTCGACGGCGGCTTCGGCACACTTCTGCACCGTCTGCGGACGGAGGCCGGTCTGAGCCAGGAGGAGTTGGCACACACCGCGGGGGTGAGCGTGCGGGCGCTGTCGTACATGGAGCGCGGACACTCCCGGGGGCCCCAGCGTCGCACCGTGCAGGCACTGGCCGGGGCCCTCGGCCTGGACGAGGCCGTCGCGCGGGAACTGGAACGCATCGCCGGCTTGGGTCGTCCCAGGAAGGCCCGCACCGCGAATTCGCCGTCACCCGCGTCCGTGCCGGACGCCGTCGGTCGGGCCGCCGCACCCGATCTGCTGCCGCGCGCACCGCGTGGTTTCCACGGACGGGCGGCGGAACTCGACGCCCTGTCCCGGGCCGCCGAAGGCGAAGCGCCCGTATGTCTGGTCGTCGGGCCCGCAGGGGTCGGAAAGACGGCCCTCGTACTGCACTGGGCCCACCGCGCCCCTACCGGTTTTCCCGACGGACGGCTCTATGCCGACCTGCGGGGCTTCGGCGACACGGGCGAGCCCACGCTCATGGAGGTGCTGCGGGAGTTCCTGCCGGCGCTCGGTGTGCCGCTCGAACGGGTACCGGAGTCGGAGAACGGCGCGGCCGCGCTGTTCCGGTCGCTCGCCGCCGACCGCCGACTCCTCGTGGTGCTCGACAACGCGCGGAACTCAGAGCAGGTCAGGCCTCTCCTTCCGGGCGGCCGGCGCTGCGTGACCGTTGTCACCAGTAGGCACCGGTTGCCGGGGCTGATCGTCACCGACGCCGCCCGGCCCGTCGCGGTGGGCGTGCTCGGCCCGCAGGACGGCACGATGCTGCTCGCCGCGGTGCTGGGCGGGGAACGGGTCGCCGCGGAGCCGGTGGCCGCGCGGCGGCTGGCCGAGCTGTGCGACGGACTGCCCCTTGCGCTGCGGGTGGTGGCCGCCCGGCTGACGCAACGGCCCGGCTCGTCCCTGGAGACGATGGCGGCCGAGCTGTCCGACGAGACGCGCAGGTTGAGCCTGCTGGACGTGGAGGACACCGGCGTGCGGGCGGCACTGCGCTTGTCGCTGCAGCAGCTTCCTCAGGACGTCTCGCGCCAGTTCGCCCGTCTCGGCCGTCACCCCGGTACGCACGTCGACCGGTACACGGCGGCCGCCTTGGCCGATACGGATCCTCCGGCCGCCGAAGCCGCCCTGGAGAGGCTGGCCGCCGCGCACCTCGTCACGGAGACGGCGCCCGGCCGATGGGCCATGCACGATCTGGTGCGTCTCTACGCGCGGAGCCTGGAGGTCGCGCCCGAAGCGCTCAAGCGCTTGCTCGACCACTACGTCACCACGGGCCTCGCGGCCGTGGCGGCGGCCGAGCCCGGCAACGAGGAGTGCTTCCCCCTGCCGGTGGACCACCTGCCGCCCGCCGTCGTACGGGAGTTCGATGACCGGGCCGCCGCCGTGGCCTGGTACGCGGTGGAGAGGGACGACCTCGCGCTGGCGGTGGCCGCGGCGCATGCGGCGGGGCTGCACGACAGGGCCTGGCGGATCGTCATGACGATGTGGCCGTTGATCGTGTGGCGTGTACGGGACGGCTGGGCCCCACTCCTGGAGACCGGCCTCCGGTCGGCACGGACCGACGCCGATCAGCACGGCGAGTCACGCGTACTGAACGTGCTCGGTTGGGTGCTGATCGAGGAAGGGCGCATCGAGGAGGCGCTGGCTCATCTGAGGGCGGCCTCCACGCTCGCCTCCCGGTCGGGCGACCCGGTGGCCGAGGCGAACGCCCTGCTCGTTCTGGCCATGGCGCAGGCGGCGCTCGGCGGCTTGGACGAGGCGGCGCGAGGGTGCGAGCGGGCGGTGGAGCTGGCTCGCGCGGCCGACGACCGAACCGTCGAAAGACTGGCCCTGCAGCACTTGGCCCGTCATCGGGCCGACGCCGGGAAGTGGCGCGAAGCCCTCGACACGGCAACCGGGGCACTGGCCTTCGACGATCGGTCCGGCACGGCCGACATCCCCCACATACTGCTGCTCATGGTGAGGGGAGAGGCGCTGCTGGGCCTCGGTGACGAAGCCGAGGGCATCGAACAGCTCGATCTCGCGGCCCGGGAGGCGGAGTCCTCCGGCTACGAGGACGGCGCGGTACGAGCGCTCGGCGTCCTGCTGAGGGTCTCGGAGGACACGGGGCTGGAGGACACGGGGCTGGAGGACACGGGGCTGCGGGCACGGTACGACGCGGCGGTCACGAGGCTCACGACCCGCGCGTGAGAACAGGACGGCCGACACCCGGACGCGTCCGGGACCGGTGAAACCGGTCGTTCGCCGCGCTTCCGGTTCCGGGTCGCGCGGCCGGGACGGGCACCGTGCCGCGCTCGACCCGAAACGGTGACGACCCCGCACAGCGGAGCGGCGGACGCTCCCGTGCGGCGCTCCCGGCGGCCGCCGGGAGACGGGCGGTCAGTTCGCGTGCCGGTGGCGGAGGCGGGCCTCGGACCCGTTGATGCGCACCGTGCAGTCCTTGAAGAGCCGCAACGGGGGCTGCCCGCCGTCGACCGGGGCCAGTGTGAGCCCCAGATTCCGCAACGGTTCGGCCGGGGCGGCGGTCCCGGCCCCGTCCGGGTCGGTCCCCCTGTGGGCCGCCCGCGCCTCGAACAACGGCCGCACGCTCTCCCAGCCGGGTCCCGGGGTGAAGCGCGCAAGTGAGTACGGCCGATCACAGCCGTACTCGCTGAGCTCGCCGATCAGGACGTCTTCCCGCAGGAGCTGCCACCGCTTGGTCCCGTGTCCCCGTTCCCCGCCCTCCGGACCGGTTCGCGTCATCACGGCGCGCAACTCTCCGGCCAGGCACTCCATCCTGAAATGATCAGTTATGCGCACGTCGGTTCCAGAGGTGAGGCGGTCCTCGGCGCGAGGGGCTGCGCCGGGGCCCGCAGAGCGGTTCGGTGGCCGGGATCACGGAGCGGTCACGGCCCGGTCCGTCGCCCGGTACCCCCAGCCAACACGACCCGCAGGAGCGGGACCACGCAGTCGCACCGGCAGAAGTACCGCCCCGCGTACTTCTGCCGGTGCGACTGCGTACGAGGCCGACTCGACCGATCATGCGAGCCGCGTCGCCCTCCTCGATGTCCCGTCTCCGCTGCGCCTCGTCGTGCCGTGCGAGGTCCGCACCCGTACGGAAGACGGTCGGCGGTGTCGCGTCTGAGCCGGGGCAATGCGGGTAGGCAGGAGGAACCCCCGCCCTTCACCACACGGAGTGCAAGAGCCCACGGCCTCGCACCCACGCCGTACGAGGAGATGCCCGTCATGAGTTCCACCACGGTCCTGCCCCTCCCCCACCGGCCGGTGCGCACCGCCACCCGCGCTTCCGTCTCCCTTCCGTCCTCGGCCCTCGATGCGATGCTGGACGCCACCTACGAGACGCACCGCCAGTTCCGGCACGGCGCTTTCGCCCATCCCTGCCCGACCTGCCACGTTCCGGCGGGCGAACTCTGCCTGACGCGTCGCAGTGTGCACGCCGCCCGCCGGCTGGCGCACCGCGTCCGGGTGGCGCAGACCGAGCCGTTTCCCCGTACAGCCGCAAGGGCCTGCTGAACGCACGGGCGGGCGGCGTCGGTGAACCCGAAAGCGGTTTCGCCGCGAGGAGTCGGGCCGGCCCCCCGCACACGGCTTCGCGTCGGGGCGCACGAGCGCGCCGACCTCCACGAACCGGTCCGGCGGCGCCGGACCGGAAACGCCCATGACCGTGCCGATGGGCCAGCACCCTCCGAAGCACTCGGCGTGGAGGCGGGCTGCCGTGTCGAAGTCCTCCCGCGGAACGTGGAAAGCGAATGCTTTCGCCCGGGAATCCATGGCTCACGCCGGCTTCACACCGGGTCGTGTGCGGCGTCCTCCAGCGCCGGGGGCGGCGGCGCGTCCGCCAGGGCGCGGGCGGCGGCCAGTTCGTCACGGGCCGCCTGTTCCACGGCCTCGAGATAGAGGAAGGCGTCCTGGCCGATGGGGACCCGCAGCGGTGTGGTGTCCTCCGACGCGACGAGAGCGAGCACCCGGGCCGCGAAGTCCTCGGGCCGGCCCATGGTCGCGTCGTCGGCCATGCCGCGCAGTCCGTCCAGCATCCCGGCGCTCGCGGCGGCGTACTCGGGCATCCGGCGTGCGGACCGCCTGAGCGAGGTCCCGTAGCGCGTGGCGAAGCCGCCCGGTTCGACCACGGTGACCCGGATGCCCAGGGGGGTGACCTCGGCGGCGAGCGTCTGGCTCATGCCCTCCAGCGCGAACTTTCCCGCGACGTAGGCGCCGAGGCCCGGGAAGGCCATCCGGCCGGCGAGCGAGGAGACGTTGACGATGTGGCCGTGGCCCTGGGCACGCATGCCCGGCAGGACGAGGCGGATCAGCCGCCACGGACCGATCAGCAGCGTTTCCAGCTGATCGCGGACCTCGGCGTCGCAGACCTCCTCGACGGCGCCGAACACTCCTCCTCCGGCGTTGTTGACCAGGACGTCGATGCCGCCGAGCCGTGCGGTGGCGTGGCGGACGGCCTCCTCGCACTGGGACGCGTCGTGCAGTTCGAGCGGAATCGGCACGATCCGCCCCGGGTGGCGGGCAGCCGTCTCCCGCAGTGTCACGGTGCTGCGGGCGGTGACCGCGACCTCGTGCCCGGCGGCGGCCGCCGCCTCCGCCAGGGCCCGGCCGAGACCCGACGAGCATCCGGTCACCAGCCAGCGTTGTCCCATGCGTCCCCCTGGTGTGTGGTGTCGCCGCCGCTTCTCGTCCGGGGTGCCGCGTCGGCCGCGCCCCGGTTCACGTGCTCATGATGGGGTCGCCGGACACGGCGGACCATGCCCGTGCGGGGGCGCGCGAGCGCACGGGAGGGGCGTTGCCCGGCGCGTCGGGTGCGCGGAACGTCCCGTACCCCGCCTGCGCCCCTCGTCCCCCTCCTGTCCCGGTTCCGGTCCGTCTTCGCGGTCGTGCCGACCGGCCACGCGCCGGAGAAGTCCTTGCACTGCGGCAGGACCGGAGGAGGAGGGAGCGTCACGAAGACGAGTGACGCCCCGGTGCCGTGTCGGCTCCTCCGTTCTCGGCCGGCGGTCCGCAGCTGCTTCGCCGCGAAGCCCGGGACGAGAAGACCCCACGGCTCAGGTCCGGTGCCCGATGGTCTTCCGGATCCAGTCGGCGTGGGCGGGCGCACCGGCGCGAGGGCCGGGCCCGGCCGGACACGCGGCGCCCGGGACGCCGGGACCGGAGGCGCCCCCGACTGCCGCGCCACGTGGTCGGCATCCTGGAGAAGAGGCTGGAGGCAGGCCGGTGAGACCGCACGCCGAGACGGAGCGCTCCTACGAGGAGGGCGTCCTTCCGGACGCTCGGTCTACGCACCGCCCCAGGTGTCACCGGAGTCCCCACCACCGCCGTGCCGCCACGGTTCCCGTGTCCCGAAGCGGACCCACAGCAAATAGGCACCCGTACCCAGCGCGAGCAGACCGACCGGGATGACGACTGCCAGCAATACGGTGACCACCACGTCCGCCTCCTCGACCGCGCCTCGGCAACCCACAGGGCGCACAATGGTTCCTTCCACCAACTTAACTGCAAAGAAAGGATGTTGGCCCGGTGATGCAATTCCTCGTCCTCATCGGTGTGCTCGCGGGACTCCTGCTCGTCTCCCTCCTCCCGATGCTCGTCGTCGGAGCGCCCAAGCAGTGGTGCCGCACCTGCAAACACCAGAGCTACGAACACGAGGACGGCACTGGAGCGTGCGCGGGAGACGACTTCCCCGTCGGTGAGTTCACTCCCAGCGGCGCCTGCCCGTGCGGGGAGTACGTGCCGAACGGAAAGCCCCGGTGACCCCGCCCGGCACGGTGCGAGCCGTCAGCGAGCGTGGAACCCGGTGCAGCCCAGGCGGCGCCAGCGGCTTCGGTCGTCCCCCTCGGCCTGGTAGAAGACGACCGTCCAGTCGCCGGCCGCCGTCACCGCCGGCGCCCCGGCGAAGTCGGCGGGGTAGACCAGCGCCACGCGTTTCGAGGTGACGCGCACCGGTGCGGATGTGTGACCGAATCCTTTGCTTCCCGGTGGTTTCACTCCCACCACCACCCGGTAGGGCCCGGCGCCCTCCGCCGACAGGCGCACGTCCGCGGTCCGTGCGCCGCTGCGGTACGAGACGGACGTCGACGCCGAGCCCCGCGCGGGCCCCTGGGGCGGACGGTCGCAGTCCCCGATCCCCATGCGCGCCTCCTCCGTGTCGGTGGAGAGCCTCCAGCGAACGTCCTCGACGGCGCCGTCCCGCGCCGGGTCCGGCCCGACCTCCAGGCTCCAGCCTCCCTCCAGGGTCCAGCCGCCCGCGCTCGTACCGGTCGGCCCGCCGGGCTCCGGGGCCCGGGCGCCGTGCCCGCCGTCGTTCTCCGCCCACCACCGCGTCACGGTGACGCCGGCGGTGGCGACCACGGCCGACAGGAGCGCCGCGGCCACCGCCCTCCTCGGGGGGAGGCGCCGCTGCGGCGCCCCCGCGGGCAGGGTCTCGACCAGGGTGTCGCCCGGGCCTTCGCAGCGGGCGGCGACGTGGGCCGGTGCCGGGCGTCCGGCCGGGTCCTTCGCCACGCAGGCCCGCACCAGGGCGACGAGTTCCGGGTCGTCGCCGGCCGCTCCTTCGAGGTCGACGTCCTCGTGGACGGCGCGGTAGGAGACCGCCTCGGCGGTACCTCCGCCGAAAGGGGGCCGTCCGGTCAGCGCGTACGCCATCGTCGCGCCGAGCGCGAACACGTCGGCCGCGGGAGAGACCTCGTTGCGCAGCAGGACCTCCGGTGCGGTGAAGCCGGGAGTGCCGGGCGCCGTGCCGGTCGCGGTGAGCCGGGTGTCGTCCGTGCCGCGGGCGATGCCGAAGTCGATCAGCCGCGGGCCGTCGGGACCGAGGATCACGTTCTGCGGCTTCAGGTCCCGGTGGGTGACGCCGTGCGCGTGGACGCCCGCCAGGGCACGGGCCAGCTCGGCGCCCAGCTCCCGGACCCGTGCCGACGGGAAGGGGCCCTTCGCTCCGATCGACTGACGCAGCGTGGGGCCCGGCACGTACTCGGTGGCCAGCCAGTACGGCGGCGCGTCCAGCGACGCGTCGACCAGGCGCGCGGTGCGGGCGTCACGGATCGTCCGGACGGTGGCCGCCTCCCGCCGGAACCGGAGCAGGGCTTCCGGGTGTCCCGTGATCTCCTCGCGGATCACCTTGACCGCCACCAGGTCTCCCCGCGCCGACCGGGCCAGGTACACCTCGCCCATGCCACCGGCGCCGAGCCGGCCGACGAGTTCGTAACCTCCCATGCGCGAAGGATCCCGGCCGGCCCGCAAGGGGGCCACACCGCCGTGCTGCGGCAGTGGACGCGTGGGGCGGGGCCGCTCGTCGGAACCGGTCACGGCCGTCCGCCGGATCCCGGTCGGCGTTCGCGGCTCCGGATCGCGTTCAGCGGCTGTCCCGCAGGGCGGCGTACACGAGGACGGCGAACCAGAGCAGGCCGAGCCCGACCAGGATGGTGCCGAACACCGCCAGCGGCACCGAGCCGGCGTGCTGTTCGGCGGCCAGGGCGTCGTAGTTGCTGCCGCCGTGCGTCCGGGTGTGGCCCGCCGGTCCGCACCACTCGCCGGGGGACATGACGGCATCGCCGCACTTGACCGGCCCGCCGCCGGGAAGACCGAAATACAGCAGAGTTCCGCCGACACCGGTCATGAACAAGGAACCCAGGAAATCCGACAGCCCCGGACCGTCACTGCTCATGTGTCCGTTCCTCCCCCGCGCCGCTCGTCGGCCTTCTCACGTTACCGGCCACCGCCCCTGGGCAGAGGGACTTCGCGGCAATCCGTCGACAGCGGCCGTCGGTCGTCCCGCGCCGTGTTCCGCCGTGGGCCGCCCCTGCCGTGTCCGCCGGATGACGGAGGAACGGTTCAGCGGGTTCCTGCGGAGTGCGTGCCGCCCCCTCACGGGTCCGTTCGTTCCTCCGCCCGCGCGAGCACCGCGTTGAACTGCGCGCCGGCGAGCAGGGCCAGGTTGGTGAACCACAGCCATACGAGGAAGACCACGATTCCCGCCAGCGAACCGTAGAGGCGGCTGTAGGTCCCGAACTGCGTGTACAGGGTGAAGACGACCGAAGCGCCGAGCCACAGGAACGCGGCGAGCACGCCGCCCGAGAAGCCCCTGCGTTTCCGGCGGGCCTGGGCGGGGCCGGTCCGGTAGAGGATGAGGACGAGGGCCGTGACGATCGCCAGGAGCACCGGCCACCGTAGGGCGGTCACGGTGTCCGTGCCCGAGTGGCCGACGGCCGCCGCGAGCCGGCGGGCCACGGGGCCGGTCGCCACGAGGCTCGCGGCGCCGGCCACGAGCAGGGCCAGCAGCGCTCCGGCGGTGAGCACGAGGACGTGCGCCGCGCGCAGCGGCGGCCGCGTGTCGGGCAGCCGGTACATCGCGTGCAGGGCGCGGCGGAAGACCGCCAGGTAGCTGGAGGCCGACCACAGGGCGCTCAGGACGCCGCTGACGAGCAGGGCCCACAGCGAGGACGGTGTCGAGGTGAGCCCCTCCAGTGCCTCGCGCAGCACTTGGGCCGACTGGGGAGGGGCGTACGAGGTGAGGTCGAGGATCAGACGCTCACGGGTTCCGTCCCCGGCCAGTCCCACCAGGGAGACCGAGACGAGCAGGGCGGGCACGAGAGCCAGCACCGCGTAGTAGGTGAGGGCCGCCGCGTAGTCGGCGATGTTGTCGTGCCAGAGGCGTACGGCGGTGCCGCGCAGGGCTGAGCCCACCAGCCGTAGCGACTCGGCCGCACGATTGCCCGGGGTGCTCCGGTGCGTCCGGAGGGTGTTCGCTGCCACGGTGTCCTCCTGCCCCGGGTCACCGCTCTCACCCCGCGTCTCGGGGACCGGGACCGCGGCGCGCGTCCGGGCTGCCTACCGGCCGGGGGCGGCGTTCACGCCCGGGCCCGACCGTTCCGGGAGGACCCCGACCCGGCGGCCGTCACGGGCCGCCTCCCGGTCAGGAAGGGGAGCCGGACACGAAGACCCGTTCCAGCAGGGCGTACAGGCGCTTCCGGTCCTGGTCGCCCAGTCCGTCGAGGCCGTCCCGCGTGGTGCGCATCCTCGCGCGGATCGCGTCGGTGACGCGCTCGCCCTCGGCCGTGAGGACGACGTTCTTGACGCGCCGGTCGGACGGGTCGGCTTCGCGGCGCACGAGGCCGCGCTTCTCCAGCCGGTCGACGATCCCGGTCACGTTGGAGGCGTCGCAGGTCATGTTCTCGGCCAGGGTGCGCATCGCCGCCGGTCCCCGGCGCAGTACGGTCAGCGTCCTGCCCTGGCTGGCCGTGAGGTTCTCGCTCGCCGCCGCGACGGTGAAGTCGCCGTAGTAGACGCCGAGCGACACCGAGAGCAGCTCCATGAGCCCGGCGGTGTCGGCACAGGGCGCTTCGGCGCGGGGAGCTTCTGTCATGCGGCCATTTTATCCCGGGAAACTTGACCATCTCAAATATTGATGCCTACCTTCCTCCTGTTGCTTGAAGTCCTCAAGCAACAAGGTTGTCAAGCAGTACCCATGAGGAGCGTCCCCGTGACCGTCACCGCGTCCCCCGCTTCCCGTGCGACCGAGATCCTGTCCCGGCCGGTCGCACTGAACGGCCTCACCGTCCCGAACCGCATCGTGATGGCGCCGATGACCCGCATGTTCTCGCCCGGCGGTGTTCCCGGCGAGGACGTGCGGTCGTACTACGCCCGCCGTGCCGCCGCCGGCGTGGGCCTGATCGTCACGGAGGGGACCTACGTCGGCCACGAGTCGGCCGGGCAGAGCGATCGCGTGCCGCGCTTCCACGGCGAGGAACAGCTGGCGGGGTGGGCGGAGGTCGCCGAGGCCGTGCACGCGGCGGGCGGCACGATCGTCCCGCAGCTGTGGCACATCGGCATGGTGCGCCGGCAGGGGCAGGCGCCCTACGCCGACGCCCCCGCCATGGGCCCCTCCGGCATCCGCGTCGACGGCACCGAGGGCACGGGCAGGGCGATGACCAGGAGCGACCTGGACGACGTCGTCGGCGCCTTCGCCGAGGCCGCCGCGGCCGCCGAGCGCATCGGCTTCGACGGAGTCGAGCTCCACGGCGCCCACGGCTACCTCGTCGACCAGTTCCTGTGGGAGCGGACGAACCGCCGTGCCGACGCCTACGGCGGCGACGCCGTGTCCCGTACGAAGTTCGCGGCCGAGATCGTGGCCGCGGTCCGTGCGGCCGTCTCGTCCGAGTTCCCGGTGATCTTCCGCTACTCGCAGTGGAAGCAGGAGGCCTACGACGCGCGCCTCGCCGGGACCCCGCAGGAGCTGGAGGCGATCCTGGCCCCGCTCGTCTCGGCCGGCGTCGACGCCTTCCACGCCTCCACCCGCCGCTACTGGCTCCCGGAGTTCGAGGGTTCGGACCTGAACCTGGCCGGCTGGACCAGGAAGCTCACCGACCGGCCCACAATCACCGTCGGCTCGGTCGGCCTCGACGGCGACTTCCTCCACGCCTTCGCCGGCAAGGGGGCCGGACTCGGCAGCCTCGACAACCTCCTCGACCGCCTGGAGCGCGACGAGTTCGACCTCGTCGCCGTCGGCCGCGCCCTGCTCCAGGACCCGCAGTGGGCGTCCAAGGTCCTGGCGGGGAGGACCGACGAACTGAAGCCGTACGACGCGGCCGCGCTGAAGACGCTGAGCTGAGGCCCGTCCCGGAGCTCCGCGCGGCGGGGTTCAGCCCACCTTGTCGCCCGGAGCCGTCGGATGCGCCTCCAGTCCCGGAGCGGCCAACAGATCGGCGATCAGTTCCCGGGAACCGCCGATGTAGGTGCTGACCAGGTCCACGTCACCGCCCAGGCACCAGGCGCGGTCCTGCGGCCACCACAGATCGGGCAGTTCGGCGAACTCGTCCAGGGAGACCGGCGAGACGGCGTCGGCCAGCGTCCCGGCGAGCAGCACCTCGTCCCGGCCGGGGGTCTCGAAGGAGGGGAACCGGTCGAAGTCCCATCGCCCGTATCCGTTCCACAGACCGAACCAGCAGTGCTCCGGGGTTCGGGTGTGCCGGGCGAGGACGGGGATCAGGGCTCGGGCGACATCGGGCGGAGTCGGGCCTTCCGCCGGATGCTCGTCCCAGACGCCGGGCAGACCGTACTCGGAAGCGTCGTGGTGGTCGCGGTCCGACCCGATCAGCTCGTGCCAGTCCGTGCCCGGCGTCATCCCGCGCCCGTAGGCGGCGGCCACCGTCTCCCAGCGTACCGCCCGCTCCTCCAGGGAAGCCGGATGCAGGATCCTCGCGTAGGCGGCGAATCCGGGCGCGGCGACCCCCGCCACCGTCCCGAAGGCGCCGTGTCCCTGGGTGCGTTCGGTGAGCCAGCGGGCCGGGTCGAGATCGGCGGTCCGCACGTGCAGGCGTCCGTAGCGTTCCGGGGCGGGGTCCCGGTCCACCGGTCGATAGTCGTCCATCCCGCACAGTCTGCCCGGTCGCGGCGGCCGGCGGGCCCGCCGGCCGGCAGCGGCGCCCCACCGGGGCCGACCCGCTCCCGGCCGTGCGGTCCGCGGCGGAGGACCGTCCGAGGGGGCGCCGGTGCGGTGGGAACGGCGGCTCGCGCCGGGCCCGGGCTCGCGCGGTTCGACCGGAGCGCGGGTCTTCCGGCATACCGCCAGGAGAGCGGATTGCGGTGCCCGGCGGCACGAGCGGCGTACTCCGGCGTGCGGAGGGAGGGCGACGCTGGTGGAGTCTGCAGTGTCCCCGTCCTCCACTTCCCGGAGAGAGATCATGCTGTCCTTCCGCAAGACCTTCGTGGCCGTCGCTCTCGCCGCCACCGCGGTGATGGCCGGTTCCGGCGTCGCCTCGGCCGACCACCACCTCGCACGCGGGGAGGAGTCGGCGCCCCACGGGCTGTGCAACGACTTCACCACGCAGGTCGGCGCGGTGAACGTCAACCAGGGACCGGTCTGCATCGACTTCGGCCCCCTCGACGAGGCGGGCGAGAACAGGGGTGGCGGTGAGATGGACCTCACCTGCAACGGCGCCGCCACCCAGGTCGGCCTGATCAACGTCAACCAGGGACCGGTCTGCATCGAGTTCTGAGCCGCGCCGGAGAACGGGCACTCCCGCGTCCCGCGCGGGGGTGCCCGTTCGGCGTGAAGGCGCTTCAGACCTCGACGACGATCTTCCCCGGGGTGTGGCCCTCCCGGCTGAGGTCGAAGGCGGCTCCGAGTTCGGAGAGCGGGAACGTCGCGGCGACGTCGACCGTGAGCCGGCCTCCGTCCGCGAGCCGGCCCAGGGCCGCGAGGTCCTCGCCGCTCGGCCGTACCCAGATCCACTGGCCGCCCGCGCCGGTCACGGCGTCGTCGGCGATGGAGGCGTGCCGTCCGCCCTCGGCCAGGACGGCCAGGGTGGTGTCGAGGACTCCGCCCACGAAGTCCGCGACGACGGTGACCCCGTCCGGGGCCAGGGCGCGGACGCGTTCGGCCAGTCCGTCCCCGTAGGCGACGGGCTCACAGCCGAACCCGCGCAACCGGTCGTGGTTCCGCGGGGAGGCGGTTCCGATGACCCTCGCGCCGAGCGCCCGGGCGAGCTGGACGCCGAAGGACCCGACGCCGCCGGCCGCGCCGTGCACGAGGACGGTGTCGTCGGCGTCCGTGCCCAGACGCGTGAGGAGTTGGTGGGCGGTCAGGCCCGCCAGCGGCAGTCCGGCGGCCTGCGCCCAGTTCAGCGAGGCGGGTTTGGCCGCGAGGGCGCGCACGGGCACGCTGACGTACTCCGCGAAGGTGCCGCCGTGCACGTAGTCCTTGCGGGCGTAGGCCATCACCTCGTCACCGGCCGCGAACTCGGGCACGTCGATGCCGACCCGCTCGACGGTGCCGCTGACGTCCCATCCCGGGACCACCGGGTGGACCACGTCCATCAGGGCGTCGAGCCCGCCCGCCATGATCTTCCAGTCGACCGGATTGACCGCGGCGCACCGAACCTTGACGAGGACCTCGCCGGGAGCGACCTTCGGCAGCGGCAGCCGGGTCTCGCGGAGCACCTCCGTCCCTCCGTAGGTTTCGTAGGCCATCGCCCTCATGGTGGCTTCGGACATCCCTGCGACCTTCCTGTGCCGTCGGCTGCGTCCGCCCATCTGAGCACGGTTCGACGGGGGTGCGCCGGGAGACTCGCCCGCGCCCGGCGGTTCGCTCCGTGCGGACCGCGCCCGCGCCGGGGCCGTCCTCCGGAGCCGCACCGGCGCGTCGGGGAGGCGGGCCGGCTGCCGCACAGGCCCGCAGGAGCCGTCGGCACCCTTCCGGAGAAAGAGCGCCGACGGAGAAAGAATGACAGGTTCATGGCATAAAAGCTCTTCAAGGCCTACCATCACAAGGCTCGGGGGGTGCTCGACGGTCGCGTCCGGTCCCGCCGGACGCCCGCGCCACCCCTTCGTTCACCCGCCTCCACCAGGTGGGTTCCCCCACAGATGAAGGAGCAGCGATGCCCCTCGGCACATGGCTCAAGGCGGGCACCTCCGCCGCCACGCTCGTTCTCGCCGTGGCGAGCGCGGCGACAGCCGCCCCCGCCCCGGAATCCTCCGCCACGGAGGCGGCGGTGGTGACCCTCCGCTATGACGACAGCCGCGCCGGAGGCTGGGAGGCGGCGATCGCGGCGGGGGTCGCCTCGTGGAACGCGAACGTGAGCAACGTCAGGCTGGTGGAGGCGGCGCCCGGTGTCCGCGCCGAGATCGTGATCGTCGCCACCACGGGTTGGCCGCAGGCCACGCTCGGTCCCGTCCGTCCGGGCCGTCAGGTGCGTGTCGAACTCGGCGCCCAGGCCGTGAGCCAGGGCTACGACAAGACGCGGATCGCCGCTCACGAGCTGGGCCACAGCCTCGGCCTGCCGGACACCAAGCCCGGCCCGTGCTCACAACTGATGTCGGGATCGAGCGCCGGTACGGCCTGCACCAACGCCGTCCCGAACGCGACCGAGCGGTCCCGTGTGCAGTCCGCCTACTCCGGCGGCCTCGCCGCGCTCGTGCCCGCCGACGGCCGGATCCTCGTCGACGCGCCCTGAGCACCTCCCCGCCGAGCCACCCGGGCTTCCGGGTGGCTCGGTCGAAGCTGGGGATCCAGGACGGATCGCGGTCTCGGCCCCGGTACTCGGCGCCGACGCGCGGGACGCGCTTCGCCCGCCCGCGCCGGCTCCCCCACCCGTTCACCCGCCGGGGCTCAGCCCGGTCGGCGGACGGCGAGACGGGGTGCCGATCGGGTCAGAGCGGCCACGGACAGGCCGATGGCGGCGCCGGCGGCGACGTCGGAGGGGTAGTGCGCCCCGCTGTGAACCCGTTCGACCGCCACCAGAGCGGCGGCAACGGCGCAGGCGGCTCCGGCCCAGGGCAGGGCGGGTGCGACGGCTGCGGTGAAGGCCACGGCGGCGGCGGTGTGCCCGGAAGGAAAGGAAGAGCTGTCGGGGCGGTCCTCGACATCGTCGTGAGGGATCCACTCCTCGGGCGGCCGCCGCCGCTCGACGAGCTTCTTGACCACCCCGTTGGACACCAGTTCCGCCACCGCCATCGCCGCGATCCCGGTCACCGCCGCCCTGCGGCCCCGCAGGCCTCCACCGGCCGCCATCACCGCGGCTGCCGCCCACCACAACTTCGTGTGCTCGGCCGCCTCCTCCACCGGCGGCAGGAGCCGACGGGCCCAGGCGGAATCCCAGGCGGCCATGTGCCGGGTCAGCCGGTGATCGACGCTTCGCGCTGCAACCAGGGTTTCCATGCTTCGCCGTCTTCCCGGTCGCGGCCGTACGACACGGGGCTCGTCGCGGGCGGCGGACGAGCCCGGTGTCCTGCGGCTGCCCGGAGATGACCGCGTCGACCGAACGCCGTTGGCACCTCACGCAGATGCGGTGAACGTCCGCCGTCCGCTCCCGGAGTCCGTCACGCCTTCCGCGGAACCGCTGCGGGACGGCAAGTCCGTGCGCCGCACCCCGTCCTGGTCGGTTGCGGTGCCGACGGGATTCGAACCCGCGAGACAGCTGGGAGCAGGCCCGCCCCGTCCCCGTCAGTCGCCGTGGGAGGGACCTCGCCCACGGCGATCGCAATGGACCGCTCTGCCACGGCACCGCAACCTGCGGAAACGCGCGCACTTCCGCTCCGGCCAAGCGTAGGGGCACCGCTCTCCGCGGACGAATCCTTATCCGGGACGTGGAGGACGCCGCCCGGGGTCCGCGGAAGGTGCGCCGGAGCCCCCTTCCGTGAACGGACCCGGGCACGTGGCGCGGACGGGGAACGGCCGTGTGCGGCGAGGCCGTCGCCGGAGGCCGCGCCTCCGGGACCGGCGTCGATCCGGACCGGATCGGGTGGCGGGACGACCTCGAGGATCCCGCCGGGGAGGCGGAGCGGGCGAAGCACCACCGCCTCCGGACGAGGGTGCGGAAGAAGAGCGGCTCTCGCGGCGCAGGTCGGTCGTCGGCCGACGACCGACCTGCGCCGCGAGAGCGTGGTCAGCGCGCCAGGAAGGCGAGGATGCGCCGGTTGACCTCCTGCGGCTTCTCCGCGAGGAGGTGGTGGCCGGCGCCCTCGATCATCGCGCCGTCCGACCCCGGGGGCAGCATGGCGATGATGTCGGCGAGGGTCGCCTCGTCGACCACGGGGTCCTCAGTTCCGTGGAGGTACAGGGTGGGCTGGGAGGGCAGCTTGTCCAGCACGCGGGCCATTTCCCACTGCGGGGTGCCGAACGTCGCGGCCGGGAAGTTCTGCCGGTAGAGCTCCAGGCCGAGGTGCAGCCTCTCGGGCGTGCCGAGGCCTTCCTTCATGGCCTTGCGGTCCTCGGTGGAGTCGTAGCCGGGGACGTTGCCCGTCCAGTGGTCCCAGAGCCAGTCGAGGTAGGCGAGGTCGTTGGCGGCGACGAGCCGGTCGGCCATGGCCATCTGGAAGAAGTAGAAGTGGACGTACCGCTCGATCCTGCTCGGATCCGCGCTGTCGCGATCGTAGAACTCCAGGGGCGGGACGTCGTTGACGACTATCCTGGCCCACCGCTCGGGCGCGGCCGCGGCGGCGCCCCAGGTGGTGAAGCCGCCCCAGTCGTGCCCGATGAGGACCGCGTCGGACCCGCCGCCGAGCGCCTCGTGCAGGGCATTGGCGTCGGCGATCAGGTCGGGCAGGCGCATGCTGCCGTCCGGCGGCACCTGGGAGGGCGCGAAGCCCCGCATGGTGGGGACCACGGCGTGGTATCCCGCCTCGGCCAGTGCGGGCATGAGGTACCGGTAGAGCCTGGGCGTGTCGAAGCCGTGCAGCATCAGGGCGAGCGGGCCTTCTCCTGCCTCGACGTAGGCAAGGTCCAGGCCGTTGGCGGTGATCCGCTTGTGTTCCATCTCCAGCTCCTCGTTTCCGAACGTCACTAAAACGAACGTTCTAACTAGTTCCGGAAGCTAGCACGGCGCATGCATGGACCACAAGCTAGAACGAACGTTTTATCCAGTAAGCTCGGCCGCATGGCGAACACACCACAGCCGGGCACCCGGGAGCGCATCGTCCGTGCGGCCTCCCTGCTGATGCAGCGGCAGGGGTACGAGGGGACCGGCATCAAACAGGTCGCCCAGGAGGCCCGGGCCACGCTCGGCTCGGTCTACCACTTCTTCCCCGGCGGCAAGCAGGCCGTGGGCGTGGCCGCGGTCCGGCATGCCGACCACGAGTTCGCCGAACTGCTGTCGGCGTCCCTGTCCGAAGAGGCCGACCCGGCGAAGGCCGTCGCCGTCTGCGCCCGCACGCTCGCCCACCACCTGCGCGACTCCGGGTGGGTGGACGGGTGCCCCATCAGCGCGACGGCCCTGGAGACCACCGGGCGGGTCCCAGCCATCGAGCACGCCGTCGCCCAGGCCTTCCAGCACTGGCGGGACCTGGTGGCGGACAGGCTCCGCGAAGCCGGATTCCCGGAGGGCGACGCGGACGACCTGGCCACCACCGTCATCAGCACCCTCGAAGGCGCCGAACTCACCGCACAGGTCCTCAAGAGCGAGACGCCGCTGACGGTCGCGGGCGAACACCTGGCCCGGCTCATCGACTCCTACAAGCGGTGAGAGCCCGCCGCCGCGCAGACCTCCCGGGGAAGCGGACCGGAGGCGTGCGGCGACCGGCCCCCTCGCCGCCCCGGACCGGCGGCCGGCCGGCAGCGCCGGCTCCGCTTCCCGTCGCACGGAACCCCGCTGGTCACGGGAATGCCGACGCGTGGGCCGCAGGGGCCCACGCGTCGGCGTGCGGGTGGTCACCCGCGGTCCACGGGACGGTCAGTCGTCGAGGGCGTCCATGACCCCGCCGAGGTCGACGAACTTGAAGTTGGTCGCGTCCCGGTCGCCGTCGCCCGGGGCGTCGTGCCCGTCCTGGACGACGAGGAGGCCGTTGGGGTACTTGGAGCCGAGCGGGGCGTTGAGGACGGCGGCGCCGTCGCACTCCTCGGAGCCGTCGAGGGCGTCGTTCGCGGCGGCGACCCGGAAGCCCCCCTCGTACTCGTTGGCGTCCTCCACCTCGCGGTCGTACGCGGCGAAGGTGTCGTCACCCTGGCTGGAGGCGAGGACGTAACCGTCGCCGTCGGGCTCCGTGAGCAGCGTCAGGCCCTCGACGTCGGCGGAGATCCTCGTGCCTCCGAAGCCGGGGTCGGTGCCCGGCGTGCACTCCTCGGTCTCCTCGTCGTAGGTGCCGGGAACCCCGTACTCGCGGACCTTGTCGATCAGCTTCGGCGTACCGGTCAGGTCGGCGCGCATCCGCCAGACGCCGATGTCCTCCTGACCGGCGTAGAGCATGCCGTTGGCCGGGTCGACGACCATGCCCTCGACCTGCGGCAGCTCGCCGGGCTCGGCGCACGGGGACCACGAGGTGCCGTTGGGCAGCCGGAAGACGGAGGGCAGGTCCAGGGTGCGGAGCTTGCGGTAGGTGACCTTGCCGTCCGCGGTCGGCAGCAGTTCCAGGAGGGCGACGGTGGTGCGCTCGCGGCGGCTGACCAGGGCGTAGGACTTCCCGGTCGCCGGGTCCGTCCAGGTCGCCAGGCCGTAGGCGGTCCGCTGGTCGTCGACCTCTGCCTGGTCCCGGGAGAACACGCGCGGCGCGGCGGGGTCGGTGACGTCCGTCAGCGGGCCGCCGGCACGGTCCCGGTCGACGCGGTAGAAGCGCAGCCGGTCGTGGCCGCGGTCGCTGGTGACGGCCAGGTCGGCCTTCCCCGAGGAGAGCCGGAGGCCGTGGACGAGGTCCACGTTGTTGAAGCGGCCCGGGGCGTCGTCCTCACCCGGGGCAGGAGGCGCGGCTATCGACTGCACCGGACGCGCGTCCAGGTCGTAGACGCGCAGGCCGCCCTCCTTCGCGGTGGCGACGACGAGGCTGCGGCCGGGGGCCGCGGCGTTGCGCCAGATGGCCGGGTCGTCCGCGTCGGCGTTGCCGCCCTCGTCGTCGTCGTGCAGCACCGGCGTCTCCGCGCGGGGCGTCACGACCGGCAGGGTGTCGGCGTACGGGCGGTGCCGGGCCTCGGCGGGCACGGCCAGCGCCGCCACCGCGAGAGCCGTGGTCACGGTCAGCACGGTCGATCGGACGATGGTGGAACGGGTCACGCGAGTCTCCTCTGCGGGCGGATGGTCGGACCTGCGAGAGCCTGGCTCCGAAGAGTGTCCTCACGGCGGCGGCCGCACGGCGGGTAACACCGGATTCCGGTGTACGTGCGGTGAACGATCGCGCGTCATACATCGTCCGAGCCCCGGGGCGGGGTCCCCCGCTCGCCCCGGTGACGTCGACGGGCTTCCCGCTGGTCCTCTCCCGTCCGTGGACATGCCGGCCGGGTGCGCGTCCTTCGTGCCTGCGCGGGGGCGTTCCCCGGCGGGGAGCAACGACTCAGCGTTTCCTTCGCGTTCGCGAGGACAGGCCCTGCGTCATCT
This sequence comes from Streptomyces bikiniensis, assembly GCA_000716465.1. Lineage (GTDB taxonomy): Bacteria > Actinomycetota > Actinomycetes > Streptomycetales > Streptomycetaceae > Streptomyces > Streptomyces bikiniensis. The sequence continues at coordinate 122,397 of JNWL01000009.1, read as the reverse complement.
CGGCGAACCACCACGTACCGGCCACCACGCACGCCATCAGGAACCCGCTCACCACCGCCGTACGCCAGCTCGCCTGCTCAACCCGCCATTCCACGAACGTCAGCACCACGCATCCGACCACCAGCACACACGCGACCCGTACACGTCGATGTTTGAACATGTCCACCCGCTACCCGAGACGCCATCGGTCACACCACCATCCCCTTCGTCGGCCGCCGCACCGGGGACCGGGTCCCCCGACCGTGCCGGGTCGGGTTTGTACGCCTGCGCATCTGCGCACCCGAAAGAGTGGTGACGGGCGCATCCGGATGGCCACCGCGACCGGTAGGGGGAAGTAGGAGAGGTCTGCGCGGCGAGGAAGGCGCGGGCACGGACCGTGAACGGATCCAGCCGACACAGGACGGAGACCAGCGCATGCAGGAAGCCCGGACCGCCCGGATCACCCATGCGTTCGAGAGCGGTAAAGGCTCCGCCTCTCATGCCCGGAGCATCGCCGCCGAGTTCCTCGGTCGGCTTCCCGGACAACGCGGCGCGTCCGTTCCGCGGCACGTGGTGGAGTCCACCGAGCTGGTGGTCAGCGAACTGGTCACCAACGCCTGCAAGTACGCCCCGGGGCCGATCGTGCTGGAACTGCACGTGGAGGGCGGCCTGCTGGAGGTCACCGTCCGGGACAGCGAGCCTTCCACACCGACCGTCCGCGCGGCGGATCCGGACCGTATCGGCCGGCACGGCCTGGAGATCGTCATGGCCGTCGCCGAGAGCTTCGAGGCCCGGCGCGAGCCCATCGGCAAACGGGTCACCGCCCGCATCGTCCTGGACGCCGCGGACCCCGCGCGGACGTCGGGCGGCTGAACCCCTTTCGTTCGCCGCCTTCGAAGGCGGCGAACGGTGATCCGGGGACTGACGACGCACCCCGTGTTCACCCGTCGTGAAGACCCCGGACGATGCTGTCGCCGGAGTGGTCGGGTTTGCCGTTGTAGGTCTGGAGGGACACGTCCACGACCGAGTACTCGTCCAGATCGATGGTCGCGGGGACGGGCAGGACCGCGCGGCCGTCGGGTCCGAGGACCCCCATGGAGACGAGCTTGGTGTGGGTGCGGTCCATGAGCCAGACCTCGAAGTAACCGGCCGTCTCGGGAAGGCCCCTGACGGTGATCTCCAGTGAGCGCCGTCCGGTGTCGCCTTTCAGGTGTGCGTAACCGGCCGAGTCGGCGCGCAGGGAGTCGAGCCGTCTGCCGTCGGCCACGGTCTGTTCCACCGGTGCGTCCGGGCGCGTGAGCCACCAGGTGAGCGCACTGCCGGAGGCGGCGCCGAGCAGGGCTGCGCAGGCGGCGAGAACCACCGCGAAGCGACTCGTGCGCCGCAGGCGGCCCGGACCGGGCCGGCGTGCCGGAGCGGTGGTGCCGTGTGCCGGAAGGGGAGCGGGGGGACCGGGGGACCGCAGTTCGGCGGCGATCGAGTTCCAGACCTCTTCCGACGGCAGGACCGGCTCGTGTTCCGCCGGGGCGGGCGTCCTCATGGCGGTCACGATGCGCCGCAGGCTGTCGTACTCCCTGCGGCAGTGGTCACATTCGTGCAGGTGGAGGGAGGCCGCGGGGTCGGTCTCCTCACCGAGGGCCAGCATCGCCAGGGTCTCTTCATCGGTGTGCTTCACGGTCCGCCTCCAACCGCTTCTTCAGGCGCATCAGGCCGCGTCGGGTGTGACTCTTGACCGTTCCGAGCGGCATTCCGGTGCGTTCGGCGATCTGCGTCTGGGACAAGTCTTCGTAGAAGGCGAGCTGAAGCACGAGCTGCTGCCGGTCCGGCAGGCCTTCCATCTCCCGTATCAGCACCATGTGGTCCAGCAGTGTCTCGGTCGCGGGCGCGGGCCGGACCGATATGTCCGCGGCCGCGGTGGCGGCATCGACGTCGCGCAGATGGCGGGAGCGCCTGTCGAAGGCGTCGGCGACCTTCTTGTGCGTGATGCCCATGAGCCAGGTCCTCAGGGAACCGCGACGGGAGTCGAAGGAGCCGCGGTTGTTCCAGGCGCCGACGAAGACCTGCTGGGTGACGTCCTTCGCCTCTTCCGGATCGGCGAGCCTGCGGGCGGCGACGCCGTGGACGAGCGCGCCCCAGCGGCGGTAGGCCTCGTTCAGGCATGCCTCGTCGCCCCTGGCGAACCCCTCACCCAGCTCCTCCTCCGTCGCCGCGGCCACACCGGCTGCCGGCGCTGCCGCACCTTCCCGAACAGCTGTCATTCGGATGCCTCCACTGCTGTGACGACCAGGTTGTTCTGGTATCCGCCGTTGTCGGGCAGGTAGGGACCGGCGCAGGTGATCAGCGTCAGCACGGGGGGTCCGCCGCGGCGGAACGCACCCGATCCGGCCAGGTCCTCCTTGCCCACGGTCCGCCGGGCGACGACCCTGTAGGCGACGGCGCTCCCGTCCCGGCGCGCGATCACCACGCGGTCGCCCCGGCGGACTTCGTTCAGGCCGTTCAGAACGCCCAGGCCGCGTCCTTCGGCGTCGACGTGGCCGACGACGACGGAGGACCCCTCGGGAGAGCCGGGCTCCGGCGAGAAGCGGTACCACCCGACACGGTCGGGGTCCGGCGGTACCTCCGTCAGGCCGTCGTCGTCCACTCCCACCGGATCGACGGGAGCGCGCAGGCCCAGCCGGGGGACGGACAGTTCCTCCGGCGGCGAGGGGTCCGCCGGGCCGGAGGGGCCGGAGTCCGCAGGTGCGGTGCTCGGCCACGACGGCGGTGAGTCCCGCGCCGGCGCCGCACGGGTGGGGTCGGACGACGACGGCTCCGTCGTCGGCACCGTGCCGAAGTCGGCGGCTCGTGTGGGGTGTCCGCGCAGCGCGACAAAGGCGAACACGCCGCACAGGACGGCCCCGACCAGCAGGGCGGCGACTCCGAGGATCGTGCGGTGTCCTGTCCGCTGCGGACTCATCACGGTCGGCCTTTCCGGCACGAGGATGCTCCGGGTGTGCCCGGCCCGGTGGACGGGACGGGCACACCCGGAGATCCGTCTGGGTGTCGTGTGCTCGCCGTCAGGCGGCGTCGTCGCGACGGCGCAGCAGGTAACCACCGGCGCCGAGGGCGAGGACCGCACCCGCGGCGAGGGCGCCCAAGGCCGCGTCGCTGGTCCCGCTCGCGGCCTGGCCCGTTCCGCCTGCGGGAACGCCGCCCGGTGCGGAGTGCATGCCGGTGATGGTCTGGGTCTTCAGCGCGAGGTTCTTGTCCGCGGCGCTGCCCCACGCGTAGACGATCGTGTTGCTGCCCTCGGCCAGGTCCAGCTTGGCCGGGCCGATCGCCACGGTGTCGGTACCGGCGAGGACGACGTCGGCGTTCACCGTGCCGGCCGCCACCTCGGCCTCGGCCTCCTTGGGGTTCTCCAGTCCCTTGAACACCGGGGTGCCACCGGCCCGGACGTCGACGGCGGGGGCGGCCGCGACGTGCCGGACGGTGAGCCTGGCCTTGCCGGCCGGCACCTTGGAAGTGTCGTTGACGAAGGCGTCGAGCGTCGGCTTGCCGTCGGCCGTCAGGTGCGCGACCAGCGTCGCGTTCGCCCCGGCCGGCACCTCGACGGTCTTCTGGATCGCCGGAGTTCCCTTGGGGCCCTCCCCGTCCTTGAAGACCTTGATGTCGTAAGAACCCGCGTCCAGCTTGAGCGGGTCGGTGAGCGTGCCCGGCTTGAAGTCGGGCAGCAGTTCCTTGTCCCCGGCGAACACGTCCACGGTCAGGCCCGGCACGGCGTGCAGCACCGAGACGGTGGCCTGCTCCACCTCGGCCTGGGACTGGGACTGGGCGAACGCGGGAGCACCGGCGGTGACGGACAGTGCGACGGCGACACCGGTTGCCAGGGCCGCGCCTGCGGTGCGAGCAGTCATGGTGATCCTCTCCTTCAAAGTCCGACAAGGTTTCGAACTCCTTGTGGAAATGGGTTCCGTCGCCGTGGACCGATCGGTTTCACCGGATACTTGAAATCTTTACCTCGTCTTGATGGACGCCTGTGAGGGCGACTTCGGGGTCCTCGGAGCACCACGCGTGTCCGGGGACGCAGGCCTTCCGGTCCGACCGCGCCTCGCGGCCCCCGGCGCGAGGACGGGGGCGACGACCCGGATCAGGTGCTCCGCCGTGCTCCACGGCCGGTGAGGGCACCTCTCCGGGTTCACCGCCCCTCCCTCGTACTACCGCGCAGTACGGGTGTCGCGCCGGAGGATCCGGGCGCGCTTGCGAGCGGGTCTCCTCACGCTCACGAAGGGATGCGTACGCGAGGGGCACCGATCGCGGGTCCGCCGTCGCTCGACCGGCGCTCCCGGTCCGTCACGTCCGCGTAGTGTTCGGCCATCACGCGAGCCATCGCCACGGACGAGTACGTGGTCCGGACGAGGCGCCGTGCGCGAGAGGTCATCACGGCGGCCTCCTCGTCGCCGATCCGCAGCAGACGCTTCAGTCCGTCGCCGAGGCTTCGCGAGGTGGACGTGTCGAGCAGCAGCCCGTTGTCCCCGTCGGTGAGGTAGTGCGGGACGCCGCCCCTGACGGGGCCGGCCGTGACCAGTCCGGCCTCCATGGCCTCCAGGACGGCGAGGCCGAACTCCTCCTTCGCGCTGGAGCAGACGTACCGGGCGCGGAAAGGCCGTGCCGGGTCGGCCAGAGCCCGTTCGAGAAGCCGCACCTCCGCGTTGGGGAGGGCCGGCAGCAGGAGCAGCCGTCGACGGGCCTCGGGGCAGGCGGCGACGGCCCGCTCGATCCGTTCGCGCATCGAGCGCTCCACGGAGTCCCCCGTCCGCGGACTGCCGCCGACGATCACGAGGATCGAGTCGCGGTGGCAACCCGACTCCGTCCAGGCACGGACCAGGACGTCCTGCTGTTTGACCGGATGAAGGCGGCCGACGTTCAGCAGCACCATGGGTGCGGGGTCCCCGCAGGAGCTCGCCACCGCGTCGACCGCGCCGAGGAGCAGCTCGCGGCGCCGTTCCCGGTCGGGCGGCGGCTGATAGGGGGCGACGCCCTCCGGTGGCGCGCCGGGCGCCGTGCCGTCGGTCCGTTCCGCGAGCTGCGGGAAGTGGCTCAGCAGCTCGTTCGTCCCGCCGGTGCGTCCGGCGATGCCCACGACCCGGTCGGCCCGCTCGACCAGGCGGTCGGCGAGGAAGACCCGGTGCAGGTCGTGGCGCACGTGGGCGGGGTTCGCGCCGGAGGTGTCGTGCCGCTCGCTCATCTGGCGGTGGGGGTCGGGCGTGGCGGTGAAGACGAGGGCCGCGCCGACCCTTCGGGCGGCTTCCGCCAGGGCGAGGGAGCCGTCATCGGCGTAACGGACGTGCAGGACGTCGATCGGGTGCCGCAGCGACCCCAGCAGTTCGGCGGCCCACCAGGCCAGTGCTTCCCGGTGCCGGCCCATTTCCTCGGGGCCCACCGGGCGGTCGCTGTCCAGGGGGAGCCTGAGGATCCAGTGTCCCCGGCCCCGGCGGTGCAGCAGGACCGGATCCTCCTCCAGTTCCGGACGGCAGGCCGTGACCAGCGTGATGGCGGCGGCGATGCCGTCGGTGCCGGCGAGGGCGTCGCCGAGTGAGCCGAGAAGGACGCTCAGGCCTCCGCTGAGCCCCTCCCCCGGGCTGTCGAAACGGCCCATGAGCATGGACTGGGCGACGAACAGGCCGGGGCGGACCCCTTCGATTCCGGCTCCCGTGAGCGGTCGCCGCCCCAGGGCCTCCAGCAGTACGCGCTCATAGGCGTCGGTGGGGCCGTGTCCCCCGGCCCCGGGGAGCCGCCCGCGGCCGTACGCCGCGAGGAGGCGCCAGGCGGCATGCCTGACCCGCCGGTCGTCCCCCTCCGCGAACCGGAGGACTTCCGCGGGCGGCAGGGGGCGCAGGCCCGTGGCGGCTGCCATGTCGAGCAGGAAGGCCACCGCGTCCGGGTCCTCCGTCGCGCGCAGCCCGGAGCGTACGGCGGCGGTGGTCCACTCGGCCCCGTAACGGCGTGCGGTGGCCGGCCAGCTTTCGAACAGCACGGCCCGCGTGAAATCGCTTCCGGCCGGCAGCCGCACGCATTCGTCGGGATCGGGCACCTGCCCCGCCCGGACCCGGTGCCTGATCCTCGCCAGGGCCGTGTCACGGGCCGTGGCCCCGTCGGTACGGGCCCGCGCCCGGTGGTCGAGGTGGTACTCGGCCGCGAGCAGTTCTCTCAGCAGGCTGGACGACGACGGATCGTGCTCGTGCGGGCCGTGCGACCTCCTTCCGCCGCGCAGACGGTTCCAGTAGGCCGTCCTGGCCTCGACGAACGGATCGCGCTCCCTCCGCCCTTTCCTCGGGGTGCGGAGGCTGTCTCGCGCGGCGGCGACGGACGGAAAGTGTTCCACGGGGGCTCCTCACCGAAGGCTCTCTGCCTGCGGTGTTTCGCCGGCGGGGTGGCACGCGGATGCACAGCGCGTCGCGGCGGGGCCCGGGGTCGGGGAGACCCGTACGGGACCGGGACCCGGCGCGGCCACCGGCCGGCGATCCCCCTTTCCCGCGCATCCGCCGCGCCCTCCGGAGACGAAGACACGGCATGATCTCGCCACGTCACACCCGCGCGGCAGGACGTCCCCCGCGCGTGGTGGTCGTCAGTCCCCCGTTCCACTCGCACGCCCAGCCCCTGTCGGTGCTCGCGGGAGCCCTCGAGAGGGCCGGTGCCCGGGTCCGCTTCGCCAGCGCGCCGTCCTTCGCCCCGATGGCCGAGGGGGCCGGCGTCGGCTTCGTGCCGTTGACGGTGACGAGGAACGCGAACACCGGTGTCGCGCGGAGCACGCGACAGGGTGCGCGGGAGGCGGAGCGCCTGGAGGAGTTCCTCGGCTCGACCCGGAGGGGAGCGGTCGCCGCTCTGCTCGCACAGGCGCGTCACCGCGGCGAGGACCTGCTGTCGGATCCGGAGAGGGTGATGGCCGAGCTGAGGGCCCTGCACGAACGGCTGGCTCCCGACTGGTACGTGGTCGACCAGCTGAGCTATCCGGTGACGCTGGCGCTGCACTGCCTGGGGCTGCCCTTCGCCACGTTCTGTCCCGGGCACCCGACCTACGTGCCCCACCGGCCCGACGCGTTCTTCGGGGTCCCCTACGCCTGGCCGCGGGCGGTCCGTCCCGCGGCGGGGGCGCTGGCGGAGCTGCGGCGCGCGGCCAGGGCCAACGACACGGCCTTCACCGAACGGTTCGCGGAGGTCGCACGAGCGCACGGCGCCTCGGTCGATCCGCCGGGCCGAGCGTTCGCCCTCACCTCTTGTCGTGCCGTGGTGTTCAACTACCCGCGGTTCCCCTGGCTTCCGGAACACGCTTCGACCGGGGCCGAGTTCCTGTACGGGGGCCATTGCGTTCCCGCCGCGGAACCGGATCCGGGCGAGGAGTGGGAGGCTGTCGTCCACCGCCTGAGGTCGGCGGCCCGCCGGGTGGTGCTGATCGCTCTGGGGACCTTCCTGTCGGCCCGCAGCGACGTGCTGGACCTCCTGGTGCGAAGCGTCCTCTCCGGTGTTCCGGACGCGGCGGTGGTGGTCGCGGCCGGTGACAGCGCTCCGGCCCTCGCCCGTCTGTCGGGTCCGAGGGTGCACGTCGCCCGTGTCGTTCCGCAGCGGTGGCTGCTGCGCCGGGTCGACGTCATGGTGCACCACGGCGGGAACAACTCCTTCACGGAGTGCGTGGCGTCGGGGACCCCCGCCTTGGTCCTCCCCTTCTCCAGTGACCAGTTCTCGATCGCGCACGACGCCGAGCGGGCCCGGTTGGCCACGTGCCTCGACCCCTCCCGCCTGGATCCCGGGGAGGTGGGCCGGGCCGTGCGCGAGTTGCTCTCCCGCCCTCCCGAAGGGATGTCGCGGTGGACGGGAGAACTGCGGGGCCTCGGGCCGGACTGGATCGCCGGCCGACTTCTGCGTGCCATGAGACGACGGGACGACGTCGGCGAACCCCTTTCGTCCTGCGCGGGAGGATGAAGCGGGCCGGTCGGTCGCCCTGCCGGCGTCCGCATCCCTCGTGACGGGGCGCGTCACCGCCGACGTCGGCTGTCGCCCCCTCGACCCCGGCGGCGTCCCGCTCAGGGGTCGGCTGGCCCGAGGGCGGAAGCGGAGAGACGCTGGTAAGAGGGCTTCGGGCACGCCCCGTACGCCCGGACCGGGGGCGCCGGAGCCGGGAAGGCGGTTGCCATGCGCATGTTGTTGAAGGTTCAGATGGACACGCAGACGTCCAACGAAGCCATCAGGCAGGGGACACTGGAAGGGACGCTGGGCAAGGCGATGTCGGTGATCCGGCCGGAGGCCGCCTACTTCACCACCGAGAACGGCTGCCGGACGGCTTACATATTTTGCGACCTGGCGGAGTCCGCCGACATGCCGAAGACCGCGGAACCCTTCTTCCTGGAGTTGGGCGCCAAGGTTTCCTACACGCCGGTGATGAACAGGGAGGATCTGGCGAAAGGTCTGGGAGCGATGGAAACCGCCCGCTGAACGGGAGTGCGCAGACGGCGGGCGGCGGGCCCCGGGGCTCCGGACCGCCGGTCGCGGGGCTGTCTGAGCCCGGCGACCTCTGACGACCGGGGGCGGGGCCCGCCGTCCGCCGGCTCAGGCCGCGGTGGTGAGCTTCACCGGTTCGGTGCCGGTCGCACTGTGCCGTTCGGCCCAGCTCTCCAGTGCCGTACGGCAGGCGTGGTCGAGGTGGTGCAGTCCCGACAGGTCGAGCTCGACCGGGCGGTCCTGCGGGAGGGACTCCAGCGTGTCGAGGATCTTCGGCAGGCGGAGGAACGTGGCGTTGCCCGTCAGGTGCGCCTCGACCGGGCCCGCGCCCTTGTCGACGACTTCCAGTTTGACGTGCGAGGCCTCCCAGGCGGTCTTGACGACTGCCAGGGCCAGACCGATCAGGACGCCCTCGAACATGTTGACCACGACGATGGCGGCGGCCGTGACCACCAGGATCGCCGCCTCGCCCCTGTGCTCCCGCCACAGCACGGCGACCTGGCGGAACGGGATCAGTTTCCAGCCCGCGTGGACGAGGATGCCGGCGAGCGCGGGCAGGGGGATCAGCGCCAGGACGAACGGGAACGCGGCGGCGAACAGCAGCAGCCACACACCGTGCAGGACCCGCGACGCCCTGGTCTTCGCACCGGCGTTGACGTTGGCCGAGCTGCGTACGATGACCGCGGTCATGGGCAGGGCGCCGAGCAGGCCGCAGATCGTGTTGCCCGTGCCCTGGGCGACCATCTCCTTGTCGTACTCGGTGCGCGGGCCGTCGTGCAGCCGGTCCACGGCCGCCGCACTGAACAGGCTCTCCGCCGAGGCGATCAGCGCGAACGCGATGATCGTGCCCCAGATGGCGGGACCGGCCAGTTCGCCGAAGGCCTCGGCGCCGGGCGGCTGGACGACACCGAGCAGGCCCTCCACCTCGACGGTGGCGACCGGCAGCCCGAGACCGAGGGTGACGGCCGTCGCCAGCACCACCGCGGCGAGGGCCCCGGGCACGGCCTGCATCCGCTCGGGCAGTCTCCTCCACAGCACGATGACGGCGATGGTGCCCGCGCCGATCGCGAGGGAGGCCAGGGCCTCGGCGCTCCCGAACGCGTCGGCGAACGCGCGGGGCAGACCCGTGATCTTCCCGAGGCCGGTCTCCGGAGCCTTCAGACCCGCCGCGGCGTAGATCTGCCCGGCGATGATCACCAGGCCGATGCCACAGAGCATGCCCTCGACGACGGAGACGGATATCGCCCTGAACCAGCGGCCGATGCGGAAGAACCCCATGGCGAGCTGGAGCAGGCCGGCGATCAGCACGATCACACCGAGCGTGCCCACCCCGAACTCGCTGACCGCCTCGAAGACGATCACGGTCAGGCCGGCGGCAGGTCCCGACACCTGGAGACTGCTGCCGCGCATGAGGCCGGTGACGATGCCGCCGACGATGCCGGTGACGAGTCCCAGCTCGGCCGGCACGCCGGAGGCGACCGCCACCCCCACGCAGAGGGGCACCGCGACGAGGAAGACGACGACGGAGGCGAGTAAGTCCTGTCGCAGATGGGGGAACTTGGACAGCATGGCGTTCACCTGTTCCCTCAGAGCGTCTCGAACGTGTCGGTGTCCGCGCGGTGTTCGCGCACGAGTCCGGTGTGGACCTCGTAGTACCAGCCGTGCAGGCGGAGTTCGCCGGCTTGCAGGCGTCGTCCGACGCAGGGGTAGGAGCGCAACCGCAGGAGCTGCGTCAGGACGTGGTTCTGCACGGCCTCGGCGACCGTCGGGTCGGTGGGGTCGGAGCACTCGGGTTCTTTCGCGGCGTGCGCGAGCCAGTCCCGTACGGCGGGAACCGAGTTCAGGTCGTCACCGCGCACCACGGCACCGACCGCACCGCAGTGGGAGTGGCCGCACACCACGATGTCCTGGACGCCGAGGACCTCCACGGCGTACTCGATGGTCGCCGCCTCTCCGGTGGGGGTGGTGGAGCCGTAGGGGGGAACGATGTTGCCGGCGGTGCGCAGTTCGAACAGCTCGCCGGGCCGAGCGCCCGTGATGAGGGCCGGTACGACCCGGGAGTCGGAGCAGGTGATGAACAGGACCTCGGGGGACTGGCCCGCGGCGAGGCCGGCGAACTCCTCGGGTCGCTGTCCGAAGGTGCGCGCGTTGTCGATGAGGGGCTGCATGGTGTGGTGATTCCTCCTGGCGCGCCGTGACGGCACGTCGGGCTTGCATGACGGAGATGTGGGGGGCCGTTCCGCCCGGTCAGCGGCGGAACATCCGGAGTGGGGCCTCGTAGGGGGCCCCGGATCTGCTCGACGCGCGGACGTGCACGGCGCCGGGTGCGGCGTGGCCGGGTCCGGTCACCCGTCCTCCGTTCGGGATCTCCGACGAACGACGGGCCGGAAGCGTCGAGGTCCCGCCGTGCGGCGCCGGACCGGACGGGGTGGTCCCGGCTCGGCTGCCGACGGCGGGGTGACCAGGGGCGTGGGCGTGCGTGAGGGAAGCCGCGACGGCGAGGAACGGGGACGCGGGCGACGGGACGGCACGGAACGCCGATGTGCTCCGGGTCGTCGTGGCTCGCAGCACGTTCTTCCCTTCCGGCAGGCTCACACCTATGGATCAGACAAAGAGATGCCCAATCAATGGTCAAGAAAACCATAGGCGAGTAAAGTCGCACGCGGGGTCAACCGCACGTGTCGGCCGGGAAAGAGCCCAGAAAGTGAGGGCCGTTTGGCCGGATCCGCGTCCGTACCCGTGTGTCGTGAGCCGCTCGTCGGTCCCTCGTCCCGTCGATCACGCGGCCACCGGTCGCCCCGTGGGCGTCGCCTCTCTTTCCGCGGGAGGCACCGTCCTGGAGGCGCCCGCGTCCCGGGCCGCGCCGCACCCGGGGCGTCCCCTCCGGGTCCGGCGGCATCACGTCGAGCGGCATCGCGTCCAGCAGCAGGTCGTGCCGCCCCTCTCGGAGGAGTTCGAGCCCGGTCAGCCCGTGGGCGGCGACGAGCACGCGGTGGTCGTGACGTTCCGGACCGTCGCGACGGACCGCCGGATCAGCCCGTCGTCCTCGACGAGCAGGACCGTCACGGGTGGTGACGCGGGCGCCGGACCTCTCGTGTCCTCACCCGGTCGTCCGGGCCTTCACGTCGTCCGCCTCCGGGCGGCGGCGCCGCTTGGCCGCGACCACGGCGAGGACCACCGCCAGGGCGAGGACCGCCGAGCCGCGCAGCCACACCTCGGCCTCGATCTGGGTGGCGAGCAGCACGCACGAGGCGGCGCCGAGGACGGGCAGCAGGGTCGGTGCACGGAAATGGCCGGGCTCACCCGGGTCGGAGCGCAGCACGAGAACGGCCGTGTTGACGATCAGGAAGACCACCAGGAGCAGCAGCACCAGGGTGGACGCCAGAGTGGCGACGTTGCCGGTCAGGGCCAGCAGCAGGGCGGGAGCGGTGGTGGCCGCGATCGCGGTCCAGGGTGTGCGGCGGCCGGGCAGCACCCGGGTCAGGACGCCGGGCAGCAGCCCGTCGCGTGCCATCCCGTACGCCAGGCGCGAGGCCATGATGCCCGTGAGCAGTGCCCCGTTGGCGACGGCGACCAGGGCGATGGCGCTGAACAGCTTCGGGGGGACGCCGCCGGCTTCGCGGACGACCTCCAGGAGGGGGCCGCTGGAAGAGGCGAGGACATCGGTGGGCACGGCGGCCGAGGCGGCGACGCCGACCAGGACGTAGACGGCCCCGGCGGTGGCGAGCGCGCCGAACAGGGCGCGGGGGTAGGAGCGCCGGGGGTCCCGGGTCTCCTCGGCGACGTTCACCGAGGTCTCGAAGCCGACGAAGGAGTAGAAGGCCAGGACGGATCCGCTCAGCACGGCCGCCGCCACGCCCTTCTCGGACGTGCCCAGCTGGACGAGACGTGCCGGGTCGCCCTCTCCGCGCAGCAGCAGGACGGCGCCGAGCACCACGACGACCACCAGACCGCCGACCTCGACCAGGGTGGCGACGGTGTTGGCGCGGGTGGACTCCTTGATGCCCCGGGCGTTGACCAGGGCCAGCAGGACGAGGAAGAGCACGGCGACCAGTGCGACGGGCAGGGTGACGAAGGCACCGAGGTAGTCGCCGGCGAAGCCACGGGCGAGCGCGGCGACCGAGACGATGCCGGCCGCCAGCATGCAGAATCCGGCGACGAACCCCACCGCCGGGCCGAAAGCCCGGGTCGCGTAGTGGGAGGCACCGCCCGCCCGGGGGAACTTCGTCGCCAGTTCCGCGTAGGAGGCGGCGGTCAGCATGGCCAGCACCAGCGCCACGAGGAGCGGGACCCACACCGCGCCCCCGGACGCGGCGGCGACCTGCCCCACCAGCACGTACACCCCGGCGCCCAGGACGTCGCCGAGGATGAAGAAGTAGAGCAAGGGAGTGGTCAGGGTGCGGCGCAGCCCGGACGGGGACGCACTGTCCGTTCCGGCGCTCACCGCAGGACCGTCACGACGTGGACGGCGGCGGCACGGCGCGGCCGTACCGCTTCCACTTCGCGGACGCCGCACCCGCCGGCCTGCTCGTTCTTCTCTCGCATCGTGTCCCGCTCTCCGGAAAGGGATGGTCGTTTCCACCGTCGCCCCTACCCCCTCCGGCCGGTGGCAGCGACTCTCCGGGGGAGGAATCGGCAAGGTGGTCGTCCAGGAGGCGAAGGCGCCGGCTTCCGAGGTCCGGGTGCGGATCCCGAAGCTCCTCTCGCCGGGCGTTCCCGGCGTGGCCACCGATCGGGAGCGCCGGTCAGGTCGGGGTGAGGATCGCAACGCACGAAGCCCCCGTGCCGTCGGGGGAGGTGTTCGGCGTCCGACCCGCCGGCCCGGGAGCCCGGTCGGTTTCCCGTCCTGCCGCACCCGGCCTCCCTCACGCCCCGGCCGGGTGGGTCACCGTGCTCGCCGTCCGCGAGGGCGACCGCCGCCGCAGGCTCCCGGCGCACCGTCGACCGGGCCCGGGTCGCGGCCCGGACACCGGTCGTGGGAGTGCTCGCCCGCGACCAGGACAGAGGTGACGCGGACCGGGAGCCCCTGCGCGGTGCGGGGCACCTCTTGGATGGTCCGGCGGGTGAAGCCGAGGGAGACGCCGGGAACGAAGGGGTACTCGGGCTCGGTCGTGTCGACGGTCCGGCCGCGCTCGGCCGCCCGCCGGAAGAGGTCCTCGGCGGGGGGGGCGAAGACGTCGGCGATGTACGTGTCGTGCGTGCCGTACTCGGTGCCGAACTCGCGGCGGCGTTCGTCGACGTCCGTCTTCATCGCCGGGTCCCACCGTCCCGCGCCGGTCAGCGCCTTCTGATCGGCGCGCCGCTCGGTCGGCTTGTGGCCCGATCCGGTGCCGGTCGTCTTGCGGTGATCTCCGTGTCGACGTCCGCTCGCTCGACTACCTCGCCCGGCGGGCCGGGGATCGTCCGGTCGGGTGTCCTCCGTCCGGACCGTTCGTGGGAGGGGCGGGGCCGGCGGGGGAAGGTGTGGTGGGGCATCCGCGCGCCACCGTCGTCGAGGAGTTCGCACATGGCCCGTACGCTCGCCCTGGTCCTGGTCGGCGCCACTGCGCTCGCCGTGGGGCCGGCCGCCGCCGGATCCGAGCCCGGCAGGGCGGCCGCGGACAAGGCGGTCGCCTATCGGGCGACCGCTCCGTACCAGCACCATGCGAACGGTGTGCGGGCCGGCTACAAGCCCGATCGGTACTGCGTCTTCGACCGGGCGGGCGGGACGGGCGCGCTCGGATACCCGCACTTCAACCACGCCCACGACAACTCGACGGACCCGGCCAAGCCCACCGCCCTCTTCTACGAGGACGACGGCAGGGGCGGCAAGCGGCTCGTCGGCGTGGAGTGGCTGGTCCACGACCGCGACCAGAACCCGAAGACGGACGACGACCGGCCGAGCATGTTCGGGGTGCCCTTCAAGGGCCCCCACCGCGGCAACTTCCCCGGGCAGCCCGTCCACTACGCCCTGCACCTCTGGCTGTGGAAGAAGAACCCCGAGGGCCAGTTCACCACGTACAACCCGGCGGTCACCTGCCTCCCGGGGACGACCCGTCCGTAACCGCGCGCGTCTTCCTGACGGCTGGTGAGGACCGCTCGCATCCGGTGAGCGCGGCCAGAAGGGACACGGTCCTTGTCACCCGCGTGCCGGCCGAGGTCACGGTGCCCGGGGTTACGGCAGCTCCTGGCGCACCAACGCACGCGCGAACGGTTCACCGGTCCTTCGCGCGTACGCGATCCGCTCGCGGACCTCGCCGAGTGTGCGGGGACGGTAGCCGGGGCCGCCACAGCAGCTCTTGTGGAAGCGGACACCGGCGTTCAGGAGTACAGCCAGGGTTCGCCAGGCGGCGGTGTCGCGTCGCCGCGGCGTTGCGAAGGCCGACCCCACATGGATCAGGGGCTCGGCACAGCGCGGGCAGATCCGGTCGTGGTCACCGCGGTAGGGCTGCTTGTAGGAGGCCCGGCAGGGCAGGCAGACGTAGGAGGTCTTGGCGTGGGCCATGCCGGTCACAGTACGGCCCGTCCGGGGTGAACTCGACGAGTTTTTGGTGGGGTTCGGCAAGGCCGAGGGGCGGCCCGAGGTCGGTCGGCGTCCTGTCCCGGTCCGCGACCGCCGTCACGCGTCGGCCGATGAGGCGCGCGTCCGGTCCGGCCGTCTCATCGGTCGCGCCTGACCGTGCGGCCTCCGCCGGTCGGTGCTCCGCGACCGATATCCGGGTGAGGGCCGGCGCACGGAGGTGGCACGGTCACCGTCGTGACCTTGACGAGCCTGCTTGTCGACTTCGCCCGGACGGGCCGGATCGGGCCCCTTCACTGCGGCATGCCGCTGTCCGAGGCCGAAGACCTCCTCGGCCCGGGGCGTCCG
Source organism: Streptomyces bikiniensis (assembly GCA_000716465.1). GTDB lineage: Bacteria > Actinomycetota > Actinomycetes > Streptomycetales > Streptomycetaceae > Streptomyces > Streptomyces bikiniensis. The sequence continues at coordinate 107,096 of JNWL01000009.1, read as the reverse complement.
CATCCCGCCATCCGCCTCCTGGGGCCCGACGTCGACGGTTACCCCTACGCCTGGGGCGGTCTGGAGCTGGTCGTCACCCGGCACAGCGTGAGCGGACCGTGGATCAGGCTCTCGCCGGGCGCGGTGGTCAGGCTGCCGCCCCCGGTCCTGCCGGATTCCGAGTCGTACCCGTCCACGGTGCTCCGCGAGGAGCTGATCGCCGACCTCGACTCGGTCGGTTGCCGTCATGACGTCAACGACCTCCTCACGTTCGGGGAGCAGTCCAGCGTCCTCACCCGGCCTGCCGGCGTCTGCGCGGTGTTCTTCCCGCCGCGCCGGGGCGACCACGTGTCCGGTCCGGAGCAGCACTGTCTGGGTGTGCTCCACAAGCGCGGCGCGTGACTTCGTCGCCCCGGGGGTGTCCTGGCGGGCTCGACCCCGACGTCCCGTTCGAAGGAAACGGCTCAGCCCAGGTGTCGGGACACCGCCTCCTCGATCGCGGACGCGTCCTCCGCCGCCCAGGCCACGTATCCGTCGGGCCGTACCAGGACGGTCGTCCGGCGGTCGCCCGCCCAGCGCTCCACGGTCAGCCGCCCCTCGCGGACAGCGGGGCCTTCGTACGTCCCAGGTGTGATCAGTACGAACCGGCCGCCGCGCAATGCCTCATGGAGCCGGCCGCCCCTCAGGGCGACGTCGGGGACGCGGGTGCCGGTGAGACGGTGGGCGCCGCGGGGGGCCGGGTAGGCGTAGCCGATTCCGGTGATCCGGCCCAGGGCCTTGCGCTGGACGGGCGGGGCCATGGTGACGAACGCCGAGGTCAGGGCGCGGGCGGCGCGCAGGAGCGGGTTCCGCGTGCGGGCCAGCCGGACCAGTCCGCCGCTGCTGCGCAGTACCGACCTGCCGACCGGGTGGCGCTCGGTCTCGTAGCTGTCGAGGAGCCCTTCGGGCGCCCGGCCCCGGACGGTCATGGCCAGTTTCCAGCTCAGGTTGGCGGCGTCCTGGAGGCCGGTGTTCATGCCCTGTCCGCCGGCCGGGGAGTGGATGTGCGCGGCGTCCCCCGCGAGGAAGACCCGCCCGACCCGGTAGTGCGGTGCCTGGCGCTCGTCGCTGTGGAAGCGGGAGAGCCAGCGGGCGTCGTGCATGCCGTAGTCGCTCCCCAGGGCACGGCGGGTGATGTCCCTGACCTCGTCGAGGGCGAGCGGGGTGTCGTCGGGGACCTCGTTCCGGCGGTTCCAGCCCATGATCCGGTACCAGCCGTCGCCGAAGGAGGCGATCATCGCGAAGGCGTCGCCGCGTCCGTCGACGGTGAGGACTCCCTCGGGCTTCTCGGCCAGCCGGACATCGGCGAGGATCAGCGACCTGATGACGGAGGAACCGGGGAAGTCCAGGCCGATCGCCTCCCGCACGGCGCTCCGGTGGCCGTCGGCGCCCACGACGTAGGCCGCCCGGCGGGTGACGACCGTCCCGTCCGCGCCGCGTACGTCGAGGTCGACCCCCTCCTCGTCCTGCCGCAGCCCCACGACCTCGCTCTCGTACGCGAACTCGACCCCGGCCTGCCGGGCCCGCCGCTCCAGGAGCCGCTCGACCTCGTACTGCGGGGTGATGAGCAGGAACGGGAAGCGTGAGGGCAGTGTGCTCAGGTCGAGCGAGAGGCGGCGGAAGAGCCGCAGGCCGGTGATGGTGTCGCCGGTGGTGAGGAGTTCGTCGGCGAGGCCGCGCGCGTCGAGCTGCTCCAGGGTGCGGGCGTGTACGCCGAAGGCGCGGGAGAGATTGCCGATCCCGCGCGGCCGCTTCTCCACGAGGGTCACGGTGACGCCGGCCGCGGCGAGGTCACCGGCGAGGAGGAGGCCGGTCGGGCCGGAGCCTACGACGATCACGGTGCGGTGGGTGGCGGTGCCGTCCATGGTGGCCTCCTGTTGCCGGTGCCTGCTTGCCATCGCCCATGCGCCAACGAATGTTGGCCAACGCTCGTTGACCAACGTACCGAAGGCTCGGAGAGGCGTCAACGGATGTGGGCCAACAGTTGTGGGCCTCTGTTTGTCGGCCTACGCTTGTCGTCATGAACGGCGGCGACAGCACCCCCACGGTTCCCGGCTCCGGCACTCCCCGCCGCTCCGACGCCACTCGCGGCGCGATCCTCACGGCGGCCCGCGAGCGCTTCGCGACCGACGGCTACGAGCGCGCCACCATCCGCGCCATCGCCAAGGACGCGAACATCGACCCGTCGATGGTGATGCGGTACTACGGCAACAAGGAGGGCCTCTTCGTGGCGGCCGTCGCCGTCGACCTCCGGCTGCCGGACATGAGCGGGGCGGACCGCCGGCGGGAGGCGGGGCGGATCCTCGTCGAGCACTTCCTCGACATGTGGGAGGACAACGAGGTCCTCACCGCCCTGCTGCGGGTCGGCGCGACCAACCGGGCGGGGGCGGAGCGCATGCAGGGCGTCCTGCGGGACCAACTGCTGCCGGCCGCCCGGCAGGTGTGCCCCGACCCCGAGCAGGTCCCGGCGCGGGCGGCGCTCATGGCGTCGCAGCTCCTGGGGTTGGCGCTCACGCGGTACGTGCTGCGCATGCCGCCGGCGGTGGAGCTGACGCGGGCGGAGATCGTGGCGTGGCTGGCGCCGACGATCCAGCGTTATCTGACCGCGCCGGGGCCCTGAGCTCCTTCTTCCCGAGGGGCGTTCGGGGGCCGAGGGGGCCGGACGCCTGCCTCCGTGCCGTCAGCGGGATGCGCTCCTCGCGTACTCCGTCCCCTCCCCGGGGAACACGGTCCGGGCCCGCTCCTCCTTCCCGGTTCCGGGCAGCCAGCGGAGGGCCAGGAGTCCGAGTACGAGGTGCAGGAAGGCGGCCACCGTCACGGCGGCGTGCAGGCCGGTGACGAAGGCCGACTTCGCGTCCGTGACCACCGTGGCCGCGAGGCCGGGGAGTTGCAGGGTCTCGTCGAGCGTGGGAGCCAGGCCGGGGCCCTGGAGCCGGAAGAGGAGCGCGGCGAGGGAGCCGATGAGCGCGATGCCGAGGGCGTTGCCGATCTCGTTGCCGGTCTCGGCGATCGCACCGGCCGCACCGGCCCGCTCGGCCGGGACGGCGCCGACCGCGGTGTCGGCGACGACACTGAAGGAGATGCCGTAGCCCAGGCCCGCGACGGACGTGGAGGCGACGTACCAGCCGATCCCGCCGGTGACGGCGGTGGGGAGCAGGAACAGCAGCCCCGCCGCGATGGAGAAGTGGCAGACGAGGAGGATCGCCCGCTTGCCGACGCGGTCGACCACCAGGGGTGTGACGACGCAGGACACGATGAGGACCACCGCGCCGGGCAGGGCCAGAAGCGCCGCCCGCAGGACGGGCAGGCCGAGGACGGACTGGAGGTAGACGCCCGACAGGTAGGCGGTCGCCGACCAGGCCGCCAGGGGCAGCAGGCCCGTGACGATCGCGATGGTGAAGACCCGGTCGCGGAAGAGCGAGAAGTCCACCAACGGGTGCTCCAGGTGCCGCTGCCGGCGCACGAACAGGGTGAGGAGCACCAGGCCGCCCGGTCCCACGAGGACGGAGAGCGGCGAGGGTCCTTCGGCGGCGGCGTGCTTGAGGCCGTACACGAGGGCCAGGAGGCCGATGGAGGAGGCCGCGACGCTGAGGGCGTCCACGCGGCCGGGGCGGGTCGTGCCGACCTCGCGGAGCAGGACGGGCGCGAAGACGAGGAAGAGGGCGATGACGGGCAGGTTGATCAGGAAGACCGAGCCCCACCAGAAGCGTTCGAGGAGGAAGCCGCCCACGACCGGGCCGATGGCGAACCCCGCCGCGAAGGCCGCAGCGAAGACGCCGATGGCCTGCGCCCGGCGCCGCGGGTCGGTGAACAGCTCGCTCAGCACGGCCAGGGCCGACGGCAGGAGGGTCGCTCCGGCCACGCCCATCAGCGCGCGGGACGCGATGAGGAGTTCCGGACTCGGGGCGAAGGCGGACGCCGCGGACGCGAGGCCGAAGACGGTCGCTCCGATCGTCAGGAGCTTCAGACGGCCGTACCGGTCACCGACGGTGCCGAACGCGATCAGCAGCGAGCCGACCGCGAAGCCGTAGACGTCCAGGGTCCACAGGGCCTGGTCGGCCGTGGGGGTGAGGTCCTGGCTGACCCGGGGCATCGCCAGGTACAGGATGGAACCGTCCATGGAGACCAGCAGGACGGGGCCGAGCACGACGAGGAGTCCCAGCCAGGCGCTCGGGCCGGAGGGGGTGCGGGGTGCGTGCCGTTCGGGTGTGTGCCGTTCGGGTGTGTGTTGTTCCGACATGCCTCGACCGTCGGTCGTCGGCCGGCCGGCAGCCAGTCCCCTGCCGTGGGTACACCCGGCAGGTATACCCGGCGGCGGAGGCGATCGGCTTACGCTTGCGGTCGTGGAGAGCCTCGGAGCGTTCTTGAAGAGCCGGCGTGACCGGGTCACGCCGGACGAGGTCGGGCTGCGCGCCCACGGGAACGGGCGTCGTGTCCCCGGGCTGCGGCGGGAGGAACTCGCCCAGCTCGCCGGAGTGAGTGCCGGCTACTACACGCGGCTGGAGCAGGGGCAGGCGGAGACGGCTTCGGGACAGGTGCTCGACGCGCTCGCCAGGGTGCTGCGGCTCGACGCGGACGAGACCGCGCACTTGCACAACCTCGCCAGGCACTCGTCGACGCCGCGGCTCGCCGAGCCTCCGGCGGAGGAGCCCCACAAGCGCGTCCTCGCACTTCTGGACTCCCTGGGCGAGGCGACGCCGGCGATCGTCCTGGGGCGTCGCGGGGACGTGCTCGCGTGGAACCGCAGCGGGCACGCCCTGCACGCCGAGCACATCGCCTTCGAGACACCGGACGATCCGGAGCGCCGTCCGTCGATCCCCCGGATGTTCTTCCTCGACCCGGTGACGCGTGATCTGTACGGCAACTGGCACGCGCTCGCCCGCGCCCACGTGGCGTACCTCCGGCTGACCGCCGGCCGCTACCCCACCGACGCGCGCCTGGCGGAGCTGATCGGCGAACTCACCATGCGCAGCGACGACTTCTCGGCGCTGTGGGCGAACCGGGACGTGGCGGACTGCACTACGGGGACCATGCGCATGCGGCACACGACCGTGGGCGCGCTGAGCGTCGACTACCAGGTCTGGCTGCAGCCCGACAGCCCTGACCACCGCCTTGAGGTCTACACCCCGAACGGTCCGGGTTCCGCCGACGCCTTGCGGGTCCTGTCTCGATGGAACGAGGTTCCACGGTAACGGTTGTCCGGCTGTCCGGCTGTCCGGCTGTCCGGCTGTCCGGCTGTCCGGTTGTTCTGACTTCTCCGTGACGGAGCGGCAGGTCGGGGGCGCGGAAGCGGGTGGTGCGGGGCGGGGCGACCGGGCCCGATCCGTTGGCACCGGCGTTGTCGGTCCCCGGTGTTAACGTCGCCGTCATGGCGAACCGTTCATATCTCTATTCCGCTGACTCGATGCCGAACGAGACGGAGATCCCCCAGGGGATCCGTTGCATATCCGAGCACAACTGGGACATTCCGCTCGCGCACAAGCTCATGGTGGGACGCGGGACGACGATCGTCCCGTCCATGATCTGGAACCCTCCGATCGGCATCGCCGCGGACTACGCCGGCGGGGCGGCCCTGCTCCTGGACCTCCTGGGTGCGGTCGGCAAGGGCCTGGAGGGCGATGCCGAGTTCGCCGAGTGCGTCGCCAGGACCACGGCGCACCTGGAGAAGCAGCAGGCGAAGCACTTCGTCCTGGAGACCGGGGAGATCGTCTCGATGACGGACGACGATCCGGTGGAGAGCGTGCGGCGTCTGGTGTCCGCGGACATCCCCGACGCCGTCGCCCGGGCGGAGGCGGCGATCGCCGGCCGGAACGACCACTGGCTGGCCGCGGTCCGAAACGACTGGCAGAGCCACTTCGCGTCCTTCTACAGCGAGGCGCTCTACTTCTCCTTCCCCGGCAACTGACGGGGCGTGGGGTGGGGTGCCGGGCGGTCACCGCCCGGCCCGAAAGGCATCCCCTGGGTCCCCCTCGCCGGTGTTGCCGGCGAGGGGCATGAACGTTCCCCCTGCCACCCGGAGATCTCCTTGAGCACAGACCCTTCTTCGCCTCTCCGAGGCAGTGCACCGGTCACGGCTTTCGAGGCGCCCGTCCGTACACGCGTCATCAGAGACTGGGCCAACGCCAACGGGTACGACCTGCCCGAACGCGGGCGCATCCCGATCGCCATCGTCGAGGCGTGGAAGCAGAGGGAGCGAGGGGGGCGGAGCGCCACCCGGTGAGAACCCCGGTCTGCGCCTCGGCGGCCTGAAAACGGGATCGCGGGCTTCGGTGTGGCTTTGGGGGGCGCCTGCTGATGGGATCACCTCATGGTGATACTTGTGCTCCTCGTCGTCCTGGCTCTCGTGTGCTTCGGGCTCGCCGGATACGGTTTCGGTCGTCTCGGGCAGGTCGGGGTGCGCCGGGCCGACCGGCAGACCCGGTTGAAGTGCGCGGCCGCGCTGACGGGCGCGGCCGCCGCGGCCGTGTACGGGTGGGGGCTGCTGAACCTCGGCCTGGCGGTGCTCGTCACCGAGGACAGTGGCGCCGACGCCTTTCCCGTCCAGCCCTGCCGTACGGCGGACGCGCCCCGGGCGGCGGACGTCGTAGGCCATCGGGTCGAGTACCTGCCGCCGCGGTACGTCTGTCTGCGGCAGGGCGGTGGGAGTGACACGACCGACGACGTGCCCGCCTTCGTGGGGCCGGGAGCGCTGGGGCTCGCGGCAGCCGCGGGCGTCTGTGTCCTTCTCGCCAACGCGGTGCCCTCCGCGTCGACCCCGGAGCGGAAGGCCTCCGCGAGGTGATCACGGGACATGCGGAGCGCAGGGGTCGTACGTGGTCGTCCGGAGCGCGTGACGGGGAGGTGCGGCGGCCGTCCTCTCCCCCCTCGGCCACACCCTCACCCTCGGCCACACCCTCACCCTCGGTCTCACCCTCACCCTCGGTCTCGCCCTCACCCTCACCCTCGGCCTCACCCTCCGCCACGCCGACGTCGTACGTGCTCGGGCCGTGACGGAGGACGGCAACCGGTTCTGTGCTCGTGCACGGCCCCGGCCCCGGCCCACGAGCGGTTCGGCCGCCGTACCGGGGAAAGGGAAACCCGTGGCCCGTACCCGTAGCACCGACGCCCGGAGGAGACCGCCGATGACGCCCGGCACCGTGACAAGGAAGGACGACGCGTGGTGGAGGTCCGCGGTCGTCTACCAGATCTATCCCCGCAGCTTCGCCGACTCCGACGGCGACGGCATCGGTGACCTGGACGGCATCACCGGCCGCCTGGACCATCTCGCGGAGCTCGGCGTGGACGTGCTGTGGCTCTCGCCCGTCTATCCGTCGCCGCAGGACGACAACGGCTACGACATCAGCGATTACCAGGGCATCGATCCCGTCTTCGGGGATCTCGCGGCCTTCGACCGCCTGCTCGCGGCGGTGCACGGGCGCGGCATGAAGCTGATCATGGACCTGGTCGTCAACCACACCTCCGACGAGCATCCCTGGTTCCGGGAGTCGCGGGACCCCGGGAGCCCCAAGCGGGACTGGTACTGGTGGCGGTCGCCGCGCGACGGCCGGGAGCCCAACAACTGGGGTTCGTTCTTCTCCGGCCCGGCCTGGACGCGCGACCCCGCGAGCGACGCGTACTACCTGCACCTGTTCTCGCCGAAGCAGCCCGACCTCAACTGGGAGAACCCCGAGGTGCGCGAGGCCGTGTACGCGATGATGCGGTGGTGGCTGGATCGGGGCGTGGACGGCTTCCGGATGGACGTGATCAATCTCGTCTCCAAGGACCCGGCGCTGCCCGACGGGGAACTGCGCGGTGACGGCCCGTACGGCGACGGGTCGCCCTCCTACGTCTGCGGTCCGCGCATCCACGACTACCTCCGGGAGATGCACCAGGAGGTCATGGCCCGCCACCCCGGCCGGCTGCTGACCGTCGGGGAGATGCCCGGCGTGACCGTCGAGCAGGCCCGGCTGTTCACCGACCCTGACCGGGCCGAGCTCGACATGGTGTTCCAGTTCGAGCACGTCGGACTCGACCACGGCGCCCACAAGTTCGATCCGCGGCCGCTGCGGCTGACCGACCTGAAGGCGTCCCTGGGCCGCTGGCAGGCCGGCCTCGCGGACGTCGGCTGGAACAGCCTGTACTGGAACAACCACGACCAGCCCCGCGTGGTCTCCCGGTTCGGCGACGACGGCCCCCGGCACCGGACGCGGTCCGCGACCATGCTGGCCACGGTGCTGCACCTGCACCGCGGCACCCCCTACGTCTACCAGGGGGAGGAACTGGGGATGGCCAACGCTCCCCTGCGCACCATCGAGGACTTCCGGGACATCGAGTCCCTCAACCACTACGCACAGGCGCTGCGCGCGGGGGCGGCGCCCGAGGACGTCCTGCCCGGGCTGCGCGCCATGGGACGGGACAACGCCCGTACGCCCATGCAGTGGGACGCCTCCCCGGGGGCCGGCTTCACCACGGGCACCCCCTGGCTCCCGGTCAACCCGGACCACACCGAGGTCAACGCCGCCGCGGCCCGTGCGGACCCCGGCTCCGTCTTCCACCACTACCGGCGGCTCATCGCCCTGCGCCACGCCGAACCGGCGGTCGTGCACGGCGACTTCACCATGCTGCTGCCCGACGACGAGCGCGTGTACGCCTTCACCCGTCACCACGAGGGGACCACGCTGCTCGTCGTCGGCAACTTCACGGGCGACACCGTGGCGGTGGACCTTCCCGGTGGGTGGGAGGGTGCCGAACTCGTCCTGGGCAACGGGCCGTCCCTTCCGGCGGAGGACGGACGCACGGTCCTCGCGCCCTGGGAGGCGAGGGTGCACCGGCGGGTCGGGTGAGGTGCCGTCACCTCGCGGAACGCGCCGTCTGTTCCCCGCACCCCGGGGTACACGCGGCCCATGACCGTCTACGGATTCCACGCCTCGCACGAGCAGGTGCCGCCCGCGGACCTCCTGGCCGCGGCCGTCCGCGCGGAGGAGGCCGGCTTCGGCGCCGCCATGTGCTCGGACCACTTCTCGCCCTGGAGCGTCCGGCAGGGCGAGTCCGGCTTCGCGTGGTCCTGGCTCGGCTCCGCCCTCCAGGCCACCGACCGCATCCCCTTCGGCGTCGTCAACGCGCCCGGGCAGCGCTACCACCCCGCGATCGTCGCCCAGGCCGTCGGCACCCTCGCCGCCATGTACCCGGGCCGCTTCTGGGCGGCCCTGGGCAGCGGCGAGGCGTCCAACGAGCACATCACCGGCGACCGCTGGCCGCGCAAGGACGTGCGCAACGCGCGGCTGCGCGAGTGCGTCGACGTCATCCGGGCGCTGCTGCGCGGCGAGGAGGTGAGCCACGACGGTCTGGTGACCGTGGACCGCGCCCGCCTCTGGACGCTCCCGGAGACGGTGCCGCCGCTGATCGGCGCGGCGTGCAGCGAGGCCACCGCGGCCTGGTGCGCCGACTGGGCCGACGGGCTCATCACCGTCAACGCCCCGCACGAGCGGCTGCGCCGGATCGTGGACGCCTACCGCTCCGCCGGGGGCGCGGGCCGGCTGCACCTCCAGGTCCATCTGAGCTGGGACCCGGACCCGGACACCGCGCTCGCCGTCGCGCACGACCAGTGGCGCACCAACGTGCACGGTCCGCCGGTGAGTTGGGACCTGGACACGGCCGAGCTGTTCGACCAGGCAAGTGAGCACGTGACGCCGGAGCGGGTCGCGGAGGCGGTCAACGTCTCGGCCGACCTGGGGCAGCACGCGGCCTGGCTCCAGGAGTACGCCGATCTCGGCTTCGACACGGTCATGCTGCACCACGTCGGCCCTGAGCAGAGCGCGTTCGTCGACGCGTTCGGGGAGAAGGTGCTGCCCCGGCTCGACGCGGCTCCGGCGGGGCCCGTGCGCGCGGAGGACGTCCGATGAGGCTGACCCGGACCTCCGACCTGTGGTGGAAGAACGCGGTCGTGTACTGCCTGGACGTCGAGACGTACCAGGACGGCGACGGGGACGGGATCGGGGACTTCGCGGGCCTGATCCAGCGGATCGACCACCTCGTCCGGCTCGGCGTCACCTGCGTGTGGCTGATGCCGTTCTATCCGACCGCGGAAAGGGACGACGGCTACGACATCACCGATTTCTACGGCGTCGACCCGCGCCTCGGCACCCTCGGGGACTTCACCGAGTTCGTGCGGACCGCCCGCGACCGGGGCATCCGTGTCATCGCCGACCTGGTGGTGAACCACACCTCCGACCGGCACCCGTGGTTCCGGGAGTCCCGCTCCAGCCGTACGTCCGCCCGCCGCGACTGGTACGTCTGGTGCGACGAGCCGCCCGAGGACGGGCCGAAGGGCGTCGTCTTCCCCGACGCCGAGCAGAGCCCGTGGGAGTACGACGAGGAGACCGGGCAGTACTACCTGCACCGCTTCTACCGGCAGCAGCCCGACCTCAACGTGGCCAATCCCGCGGTACGGGACGAGATAGCCCGCATCATGGGCTTCTGGACGCAGCTCGGGCTCTCCGGCTTCCGCGTCGACGCTGTCCCCTTCCTCCTGGAGACCGACGGCCAGGAGGACGCGGGACAGTTGCCCGATCCGCACGACTACCTGGCCGATCTGCGGTCCTTCCTCGGGCGCCGCAACGGCGAGGCGGTCCTGCTCGGCGAGGTCAACCTGCCCTATCCCGACACCATGAGGTTCTTCGGCGATCCGGAGGCCGGCCGGTGCGAGGAACTCGACATGTGCTTCGACTTCATCGGCATGCAGAAGATGTACCTGTCCTTCGCCCGCGGGGAGGCCGGGCCGCTGGCGGCGGCCCTGCGCGAGCGTCCGGAGGCCCCGCGCGACGGGCACTGGGCGACCTTCGTCCGCAACCACGACGAGCTGACGCTCGACAAGCTGGACGACGGCGAGCGCGCCGAGGTGTTCGCGGCCTTCGGCCCGGACGAGGACATGCGCCTGTACGGCCGGGGGCTGCGCCGCAGGCTGCCCCCGATGGTCGGCGGCGACCGGCGCCGCGTGGAGCTGGCCTACAGTCTGCTGTTCACCCTGCCCGGCACGCCCGTGCTCTTCTACGGCGAGGAGATCGGGATGGGCGAGAACCTGGCCGCCGAGGGCCGGCAGGCCGTCCGCACCCCCATGCAGTGGACGGCGGACGAGGGCGCCGGGTTCTCCACCGCGCCGGGCGGCGACTTCCCCAATCCGATGACCGAGGGCGCGTACGGGCCGGAGCGGGTGAACGTGCGCGACCAGGCGGGCGACCCGGATTCGCTCCTCAGCCGCGTGCGGTCGCTGGTCGAGCGGTACCGCGAGGCCCCCGAACTCGCCTGGGGCCGGACCGATGTGCTCGACGCGGACGACCCCGGCGTCCTGGCCCACTTCAGTTCGCTTCCGGAGGGGGCGGTGCTGGCGCTGCACAACTTCTCGGACCGGCGGGTCGCCGCGGCCACGACCGTGCCGGGCCTGGAGGGCGGCCGCCGGCTCACCGACATGTTCACCGGGGACGTGGTCGAGGCGGCGGCCGGCGGCCGTGTCGGCGTCGAGCTGGCACCGTACGGCTACCGCTGGCTGCGGGTGGACACCCCGCTGGACGATCCGGAACGCACGGGCGGCGTCTGACCGGGGCGCGGGGGCTTCCGGGTCCGCCGCCCCCGGGACAGGGCGCGGCACGACACGCCCGCTCGCGCCGACGCCGTCGTCCTCGGCCCGCCGCATACCGTTGCACCGGCTGTGCCGGAGGCGTTCGCCTCCCGGACGGAAGGTGGATGACGTGCGAGTACTTCTCGTGGGTGCGGGCGGCGTCGGTACCGCCATCACCCGTATCGCGGCCCGCAGGGGGTTCCTCAGCCACATGGTGGTCGCCGACTACGACCCGGCCCGCGCCGAGGCCGCCGTCGCCTCGCTGGGCGAGTGGGGTGAGCGGGGTGAGCGGGGCGGTGGTCGGTTCAGCGCGCTGCGGCTCGACGCCTCGGACCGGGAGGCGGTGGGCCGGGCCCTCACCGAGCAGGACTGCGACGTGCTCCTGAACGCCACCGACCCGCGGTTCGTGATGCCCCTGTTCCGGGCCGCCCTGGACGCCGGCGCTCACTACGTGGACATGGCGATGTCCCTGTCGGTGCCGCATCCGGAGCGCCCGTACGAGGAGTGCGGCGTCAAGCTCGGTGACGAGCAGTTCGAGCTGGCCGGGCAGTGGGAGGGGGCGGGCCGTCTCGCGCTGGTCGGCATGGGCGTGGAACCCGGCCTCTCCGACGTCTTCGCCCGGTACGCCGCCGACGAGCTCTTCGACGGGATCGAGGAGATCGGCGTCCGCGACGGGGCGAACCTCACCGTCGAGGGGTACGGCTTCGCCCCGTCCTTCAGCATCTGGACGACGATCGAGGAGTGCCTCAACCCGCCCGTGATCTACGAGAAGGACCGGGGCTGGTTCACCAGCGCGCCCTTCAGCGAGCCCGAGGTCTTCGACTTCCCCGAGGGCATCGGGCCGGTGGAGTGCGTCAACGTCGAGCACGAGGAGGTGCTGCTGATCCCGCGCTGGGTGGAGGCGCGCCGCGTCACCTTCAAGTACGGGCTCGGTGACGACTTCATCGCCAAGCTGAAGACGCTCCACGAGCTGGGGCTGGACTCCACGGCCGAGGTCACGGTGCCCGGCGCGGACGGCCCCGTACGGGTCTCCCCGCGTGACGTCGTCGCCGCCTGCCTGCCCGACCCGGCGAGCCTGGGCGACCGGATGACCGGCAAGACCTGTGCCGGCACCTGGGTCAGGGGCACCAAGGACGGTGCGCCGCGGGAGGTGTACCTCTACCACGTGGTCGACAACCGGTGGTCGATGCGGGAGTACGGCTCCCAGGCCGTCGTCTGGCAGACCGCGATCAACCCGGTGGTCGCCCTGGAACTCCTCTCCACCGGTGCCTGGCGCGGTACCGGCATCCTCGGCCCGGAGGCCTTCCCGCCCCGCCCCTTCCTCGACCTGCTCACGGAGTACGGGTCGCCGTGGGGGCTGCGCGAGGGCGCGTGACGGGCGGCCCACGACTCCCCCGTACGGCCCCCCGCCCCGCCCGCGTCAACTTTGGTTGACGCAACCGGGATGTCAATGTAAGTTGACACCATGACCGACGCAACCGATCTCGCCGAGCAGGCCGGCGACCGCGATCCACGGGTGGGACTGCGTGCCGTCGCCGCGCTGCGGCGCCTTCTGGAACAGCTGGAAGCCGTTCAGGTGCGCAGCGCGCGCGCCCGGGGCTGGTCGTGGCAGGAGATCGCGGCCGAACTGGGCGTGAGCCGCCAGGCCGTCCACAAGAAGCACGGGAGGCATTGATGTTCGAGAGGTTCACGAAGGGGGCCCGGGCGGTGGTGACCGGGGCCGTGGCGGTGGCCGGGCGCGAGGGCGCGCCCGCGGTCACGGAGGAGCACCTCCTGCTGGCACTGCTCGACGCGGAGGACACCGGGGCGGCCCTCGCGCTGCGGGCGCTGGGGGCGACGGAGCGGCGCGCGTCGCTGGAGGCCGCGCTCGCGGCGGCCCGCCGCAGGGGCGGCCTCTCGGCGGTCGAGGTGGACGCGCTGGCGGATCTCGGCATCGACGTGGCGCGGATCGTCGCCCGGGTCGAGGAGACCCACGGCCCGGGCGCGCTCGCCGCCGGGTCCGACATCCGGTCCCGGAGTCCGAAGCGGCGGCCCTTCACCCGGGAGAGCAAGAAGGTCCTCGAACAGTCGCTGCGCGTCTGCCTCGGCCGGCGGGAGAAGGAGATCGGTGACGAGCACCTGCTCCTGGCCCTGACGGCCCGCCCCGGGATCGTCTCCGAGGCCCTGGCGGACCACGGGGTCACCTACACGGCGGTGGAGCAGGCGCTCGATCGGCCCCGAGCCTGAGGGGCCGGGGCCCTGAGGGCCCTGCGCCAGGCGGGTCGGCGGATGCCCGGGAGCGCGGCCGTCGTCGGCTTCGACGCCATCGGGGCCGCCGCGTACACCGCGCCGGCACTCGCCTCCGTACGCGGCCCGGCCGATCCGGTCGTCGCCGCGGTCCACCCCCCTCCCCGGGCTCGTCGAGGGCGGGCCCGGGAAGCCGGTCGGCCTCCCGGACGAACCGGTGGTCCGCGAGCCGGCCTGATCACGCGTCGCGCCGCCGACGCGGCCGGCCGGCCGGCCCTGTCCCGTCCTGTCCGACCCTGTCCTGCCCTGCCCTGTCCTGTCCGGTCCGGTCCGGTCCGGTCGAGGGAACCCCCGCAAGATGCCGACTCGCCTGTGCGCGGGCGCTCCAGGTGCCACTATGTCCTCCTGGTCCGGCGATGGCACCACTTCGCCGGTCGTGCGCGAGGGGGAATGACGATGGCTGACGGGCCGTCCGCGGCGCTGGACGTCGGCGCCTTACTCGACGGGCCGAGGCTGCCCCTCGGCAACGAACGGGCCCGGGCCCGGCAGGAGCTGCTCTCGGCCTCGCAGCCCGCGCTCGCGTACCTGTGCGCGCGGGTGGCCGCCGAAGACGTGGCCGCCCTCCGCGTCCTGCGGGACGGACGGACCCAGGTGCACGCGCTCCTGACGCCCCGGGCGGCGGCCCGGACCGGCGTCCTCGCCCTGGCGGACCATCCTCCGTACCGTCCGGCGAGGGAGTCGGAACCGGGCCTCTCCCAGGCGCTGCGGGCCTCCGCCGCGATGGGGCTCGCCCTGGTGGACGACGCCGACCGCGCCCCGGAGGAACTGGCCGTCGGTGTGCGCTGGCTGCGGCACTCCTGGACGGTGCTGCCGTCCGCCGACGGCTCGGCGTCCGCGCTGCTCGACCGCGTGCTGTCCGGTCCCGGCCCGGGTGCGGCGGCCGGACACCCGGCGCGGATCCGGCGCCTGGTCGAGGGACTCGGCGCGGAGGACCGGGACCTGGCGCTGCCCGTACTGCTCCGGCTGCTGACGCTCGACGGGGCCCTGCCCGGACTCCGGCCCGTGGCGTCGGCGGGCGTGCTCTTCGACGGCGGGAACACCGGGGTGCGCGGCACGCTGGGCGTGGCGGTGCTGCCGGAGGGGCCGCCCGCGCTCGTCCCGGACCCCCGGACCATGTCGGGTTTCCGCGCCGAGGAGAAGTTCCACGGCTCCCTGCGGAACGCCTGGGCGGCGGCGGGCGGCAAGATCCGCGGAACCGTCCTCTGGTCGCTCACCGACAACGAGGGCGTCACCGCGATGGTCTCCGACTCCTCCCTGGGCTGCGCCTTCGCCGTACTCCTGGACGAGGTCCGGAAGCAGGGCGGAGGACGCGTCCGACGCGCCGTGGCCGTCCGGCGGATCAACCCGCGGACCGCGCTGGTCGGCGCGGTCGACGGGTCCCCCGAGGGCCGGCTGGTCGGCGTCGGCGGCTACGAGCAGAAGCTCCGCGTCGCCGCCAACGGCCAGACCGTCGTCCTCCCCGAGGACGACCTGCCGAAGGCCGGGGAGGTGTGGGAGGACGACCGGGCGGCCCTGCTGAAGGGCGCCGGGACGGTCGCCGAGGCCGCGAAGGCCGCCCGTGCCCCGGACCTGCGCGCCCTCGTGCGGTCCGGGGCGTCGGCCATCGCCGTCCTCGTCGCCCTGGTCCTGGTCGTCGGCTCGACGGCGTACTGGTTCTGGGACCGCGGCAGGGAGCGGGAGCGGCGGGCGCTCGCCGCCGACCTCGTCGCCGAGGCCCTGACGCGGCGCGCCACGGAACCCAGGCTGGCCGGGCTCCTCGCGCTGGCCGGGCAGCGGATCGACCCCGGGACCCCCAACGCCGAGCAGGCCATGCGGGACGTCCTGGAGACCAACTCCGGTCTGCGGCTGGCCTGGAAGGCGAGCCCCGGCAGCGTGGACAGCGTCGCCGTCGACGACGAACGGCACCGGGTGTACACCACCGGGGACGACCCGTACCTCAAGTCGTGGGACCTGCGGACCGGCAAGGCGCTGGGCCGGGTCCCCGGCCGGGTCGGCGGCCTGGTGTACAGCCCGGAGGCCGGGCTGCTGGCCGCCGGGGCCGAGGACGGCATCCGCCTGTACTCGGCGCAGGGCCCCGTGCCCGAGCCGATCGCCACCCTGCCGGAGCCGAGCTGCGCGGGCCCGGACACGCACCGGGTGGCGACCGCGTTCACCGAGCGCGGGGGCCGGCTGGTCGAGGTGCGCAACGACGGCACGATCGCGCAGTTCGACGTGCTCACGCGCGAGGAGTCCGACTGCCGCAGGGCGGGACCCGGCGGCTCGTCACGGGCCCGCTGGCGGGTCGTCGACGCGGCCCTCGCACCGGCCCCGTGGCACTCCGGCCGGCTGCCGGGCGAGGAGCGGGCCGTCCTGCTCCTCGACGAGAACCGGGTGGTCTCCGTCGGCCTGGACACCCACGGGGTCGAGTCCGAGATCGGGAGCGAGGACGTACCGGGCCGGGCCTCCGCGGTCGGGGCCGACGACGAGCTCGTGGTGCTCGCCACCCCGCGCGGCGTGTTCGCCTGGGACCGGCAGCGGAAGCGTCCGCTCGACTACCCCGTCGGCGGACTGGCCGACCCCCCGAAGGTCATGATCGAACACAACGGGAGCGTGGTCGTCGCGGGTGACGCCGGCACCGCCCTCGTCCCGCTGGGCACCGGGGGCAGCGCGGCTTCGAGCCGGGGACTGGAACGGCCCCGCGGCGGAGCGGCGGGCGCCGCCGCGGTCGGCGAACTGTTCACCGTCGTCGCCGCCGGACGCGACGGCTGGGTCGGCGTCCTGGACCGCCGGCCGGGACCGCTCGGCATGCTGCCCGGCGAGGCGTCGAGCACCGCCACCTTCGACGCGGACGGATCGCTGCTGCTCACGGACGTCAGCGGGAACCTGTCCCACGGGCTGCGCAGGGTGCGCCCGGATCCGCTCGCCTACCAGCGGAACCCGGCGACGGCGGAGTACCCGGTCCTCACGGAGTACAGGTCGAAGGGCCACTACATCAACGACGCGGCCTCCTCCCCCGCGTACGTGGCCGCGGCCGGGCAGCTCGGCGGGGCCGCCAAGATCGTCGTGTGGCGGAGGGACGGGACGTTGCTGCAGGGTCTCGAACCGCCCGGCGCCGACCGGGGCACCGCCTCCGGCGCCCATCGCATCGCCGTCGGCGTCGGGTTCGTACCGGGTGAGGACCTGCTCGTGGCCCGGCACGTCGACGGGCCCCTGTACCTGTGGTCCACCCGCACCTGGAAGCCGGTCGGCACGATCCCGCTCGGCGCGAGCGAGGGACTCGGGCTCACCCTGCACGAGAGCCGGCCGCTCGCCCTCGCCCTGGAGCGGCCCGGCGCCGACGACGCCCGTCTCGTCCTCGTGGACCTCGTCACCCGCACCACCAGGGCGGTCGACGCGCCGGGGGTCCACCGGTTCGCCTGGAGCCGGGACGGTTCCCGGGTGGCCCTCCTCGGTCTGGACAACACCGTACGGCTCCTCGACGCCGACCTCCGCGACACCGGGGCGCCGCTGCGCCTCACCGGCGCGGTGAACGCGCCGTCCTCGATCGCGCTGTCGCCCGACGGCGGCCGGGTCGCGGTCGGGTACGCCGACCGGGTCACCGTCCGGGACACGGCCACCGGCGACCTCGCCCTGCCCGAGCTGCGGGTCTCCGGCGCGGACGGGATCATCCACCTGCGCTGGTCGCCGGACGGCGAGGTGCTGGCCGGGATCACCCGGACCTCTCGCGGCCGCGAGGGCGACCGCCCGCCCGGGCCGGTCGAGTTGTGGCGGGTGGGCACCGTCGACTGGGGCGAGGTGCTGTGCCGCTGGACCGGGTCGGGGCTCACGCCCGAGGAGTGGA
Source organism: Streptomyces bikiniensis (assembly GCA_000716465.1). Taxonomy (GTDB): domain Bacteria; phylum Actinomycetota; class Actinomycetes; order Streptomycetales; family Streptomycetaceae; genus Streptomyces; species Streptomyces bikiniensis. The sequence goes on along the minus strand of JNWL01000009.1, from coordinate 89,379 downwards.
ACGAACACGTCGGCCCGACCGAGGACTACACCGATCTGTGCGAAGAGAAGAAGTGAGGCCGCCGCCGTGCCACGTGTCCGCCTTTTCCGTCTTTCCGGCCTCCTCCCTCCGCCGCCTCCGCGTCCGCCGGCCGGGCGCCGGGCCGGGCGCCGGTCGGTGCTCCTCCTGCTCGCCGGGGTGATCGCCGCCGCGGGCTGCACGGCGACCGGTGACACCGCCGGCCCCCGGCCGTCCGGCGGTGTCACCGGTCCCGGGCCGGACCGCACCCGTCCCGTCCTCGCCTTCGTCCAGCCGGAGGAGCGGGCCGTGATGCTGGCCGACGCGGCCGGCCGCACCTGGCGCGCCGCCCCGACCGGCGCGGTCCCGCCCTCCGAGGTCGTGTGGTCGCCCGACGGGCGCCGTCTGGCCTGGCTCGACGAGGAGGACGAGAGCGGGACGGGCGAGCTCCACGTCTACGACGTGGCCAAGGGCACCCTGCGCTCCGAGGCGTGTCCCTGCCACGGCATCGGCTTCCTCGGCGAGGACCTGGCGACCCTGGCCGTCGACGGCGCCTCCCTCGCCCTCTTCCCGCCGGGCTACCCCGCCGAGCGCGCGCGTCGCGTCCCGCTCGGCAAGAACAAGGGGACGTACGCCCGGCTCGCCACCGGCGGGTCCGACGACGTCGTCGTCTTCGGCGTGCTGCCCGAGGGCCCCGGTGTCTTCCGGGGCCAGGGCACGGTGTCCGCCGTCGACCGGCGCGGCACGGTCCGCGAGCTCCTCCCGCCGGGGAAGCCCTCCACGTTCACCGACGCCCTGCGGGCCCCCGACGGCAAGGCCCTCGCCTGGGGCACCTCCGACAGCGGCGGCGCCTGCTGGACGAGGTCGACCCTGCTCACCCACTCCGGCGGCACCGCCGGGGAGCCCGTACCGCACCTGCCGGACGACGCCGCCTTCCGGCGGGCCCTGATCGGCGACCGGCAGCGCTCCCTCACCTCCTTCGCCTGGGCGGGCGACGGACTCACCGTCACCTACGGGCCGTTCGGAAGCTGCCAGGTCCTCTCCCCCGAGCGGTTCGTCTCGTACTACGTGCGGGACGGGGTCCGCACCTTCCTCGGCAGCGGCATGCTCGGGATCGCGCTCGGCGCGGACGGGCGCGTGGCCAGGCTCACCGGGAGCGTACCGACCACCGGCCTGCCCCGGTCGCCTTCCGGCGTCGCCTACCACACCGGGACGCTGACCCTGACCTCGGAGGGCCGGGAACTGCCGCTGGGGAAGGGGGTGTCCGTCTTCGTCTTCACCCCCGCCGAGAGCGCCGCGGCCCGGCCGCCGGCCGCCGCCCCGCAGCCGCCGGGCGCGGCCGTGACGACCGTGGACGACCACGGCGGGAAGCTGCCCGAAGCCGTGGTCCGGCTGGCCCGGCAGATCGAGGAGGCGGCCGTACGGGGGGACACCGAGCGCCTCGTCGCCCTGTGCGGCACCTGCCGGCCGGGGGTGCACGAGTGGATCCGCGGCGAGGGCGGTGCGGCGGCCGTCCTGCGCGCCGTCCGCACGCATCCCGGGCGCAACGGCGCGGAGGGGCTGATGTATCCCGCCCTGAGCAGTTGCGTGGACCAGCCCGGACAGGACATCACCTGTACGCCGCAGCAGCTCGGCGACGTCGCCCTGCTCGGCCTGCGGCCCGACGAGGACAACGTCGATTACGACGGTGTCGTCTACGGCACGTGGAACGGCGGCCCCGCCATGGTCCCGCTCCTGGTGCGGATCGACGCGAAGGGGGAGGCGCTGTGGACCGGCCTGGCGGCGGGATGAGCGACCGGACGGCGACGGGCTCCGCGGTACCGGCGCCGAGGGGGGCCGAGGCCTGCTCCCGGCGGACGGACGGCGGGCCGATCATGACCGGCGACCTCGTGGACGGCCGTCGCGTACTCGGCTTCGGCCATGCCGACGGGACCGTGTCCTGGGCGGACGGCACCGGGACGGGTGGCGCCGGAAGGAGCGGTGCCGGAGGGGGTGGTGGCGACTCCGGGGACCGGTTGCTGCTCGACGGCGACGAGCGGGCGAGCGGGCCGCCCGCGCGGAGCGCCGACCCCGACCGCCATCCCGCCCTGGAGCGGACGGGCCCTCCCCCGTACCGGCAGATCGACGCCGGGAACGTGCACCACGCGGACGCCCTCGCCCCCGGGCTCGTCGCCGCCTTCGAAGGGCTGCTGTACGGGCCGGACGCCCCCGGCTACCTCGGTGCCCTCCTCGACCGGCTCGACGCCGAGGGCCACGGCGTCTGGCTGGTCGGCGGGGTGCCGCGCGACCTGGTGGCCGGAGCCGCCGTCGGCGCGGCGGGCGGCCCGGCCGCCGAGGGCGGGACGCACGACCTGGACACGACGGGCACCGCGCCGGCCGGCGTCTTCCGCACCGTGGCCGACGAGGTGCTCGCCCTCGACGGCGCCAGCGCGGAACTCCCCCGGCTCTTCAGTCCGCGCTCCCTCGTCTGCTCCGTCCTCGCGGTCCGGCGCGGCCGGCGGACCCTGGACTACCGGGGCCTCGGCCTCACCGGCATGCCGTACCCGGCGACCGGGACCGACCTGCTCCAGGACGCCCGGCAGCGCGACCTCACGGTCAACACGCTGCTGTACGACCCCGTACGGCGGCTCGTCCTCGATCCCCTCGGGTGGGCCCTCGCCGATCTCGGGCACGGCAGCGGGGCCGCGCCGCCGCCGCTCCGGATCGCCCTGCCGGAGAGCCCGACACGGCCCGACGTCTGTGCGGAACTCCTGCTGCGGGCGGCCAAGTTCCTCATCCGCTGGGAAGCACGGCCCGGTCTGGACACCGCCGCGCTGCGGTCCTGGGCCGCCGCTCTGCCCGCGGACCTCGCCGTGCGGCTCGACGGCGGCCCGGAGGGGTGGTCGCGGCTCGCGGAGCTGTGGAAGGCGTGGGTGCCGGGCGGGCCGACGGCCGCCCAGGCGAAGTCGCTCCGGGAGTACGGGCCGGCCATGTCCGGCCTCCTCGACCGGCTCGGCGCACGGGAGCGGTCCGACGTAAGGGGAGAGCCCGATGTACGGGAGCGGTCCGGCGTAGGGGAAGAGCCCGGTGTACAGGAGTGGTCCGACGTACGGGAAGAGCCCCATGTACGGGAGCGGTCCGACGTACGGGAACGGCCTGACGTACGGGAACGGTCCGGCGCGCAGGGGCTGTCCGGCGGGTCCTTCGGGTCCGGTCCGGCCGACGGGGGAGGCGCGTGATGTCCGGAGCCGGCCCCGACGTCCTCCCCGCGCACCGTCCCCTGAGCGGCTGGGTCGCCCGGTTCGAGCCGGGCGGTGCCCCCGGCGCGCCCGGCCGGCTCGGTCCCATCAACGACGGCGACGAGCGCGCCGACGCGAGGGCGGCCGCGCGCTTCCGCGCCCACGGCTGGACCCGCGCCGACGCGACCGTGCGGCGGACGGCCGGCGATCCCGTACGAGCGCTCGCCCTGCGCGCGCCGGACGGCTCCCTCCTGGTCGAACTGGACGACCGGGGCGCCCCCGTGGAGGTCTCGGCGGACGGCGCGGAGCTCGTCGCGCGCCTTGAGGAGCGGTGGGCCGACGTCCCCGCCGATCCCGCGACCGTGGAGCGGCTCGCCCGCGAGAGCCTGGAGCTGCGGTACTTCCTGCTGCACCGGCTCGACCTGGAGACCGACGCCCCGGCGGCCCTCTTCCACTGCCTGCCGTGGCAGCGGGTCGAGGCCGCCGCCCGTGCGACGGCGGCCCTCCTCGACGCGCCCGGTCCCGGGGCCGGGCAGGGGCCGCGCACCGCCCCGTACGGCGAGCTGCGCCACTGGTTCACCCCGGCCGCCACCTCGCTCGCCGGGCCGCTGTCCGTCCTCGAAGCCGGACTCCGCACCGTACGCCCCGGTCCCTGGTTCGGCCGGGAGGCGTCCGCCCTGCTCGCCGGGCTGCTGGCGGTGGATCCGGAGCGGCTGCCCGCGCCGGCCCGCGCCGCGCTGGCCGGGCTCGCCCTGCGGATCGGCGCGGACCCGGCGCTCCACCACAGCGCGCGGCTGGCCGCCGCCCGGCTGACCGCCCCGGAGCCCCGGGCCGCGGTCGACGCCCTGGCGCTCACCGCCCGGCTCGACTCCGCCTTCGTCCTCCGCGCCGCCGACGGCGAGGACGACGGGTCGGCGGCCACGTCGCTGGGGCGGGGGCCGGTCGAGGCCGAGGTGACCGTCACGCGCGGCGGACGGGTGACCGTCGAGATGGAGATCGACGTCTTCGCGGCGGAGGCGTCCGGGGCCGGCGGCGGCCGGGCCGTGGACGCCGCCGAGGGCCCGCCGTGCCAGCCCGTGCGGTTCGGGCCGGTGGACGGGGCGGCCGGAGCTCCGGAGGGCGAGCGGTACTGGATGCTGCTCGACGATGCCGGTCCGGTGCTCCACGGCCGGATCGCCGTGCCCGCTCCGACCGGGCAGTTCGACGTGGACCTGGACGGGCCGCCGGTTCCGCTGCTCTTCCTCGACCGGGTGCCGCCCGCGGAGCTGCTCGCCTCGCTGCGGGCCAACGAGCGGATCGGGCCGGCCCGTTGGCACGAGCTGGTCGACGGGCTGCCGCCGCGCCATCCCGCGCACGTGGCGCTGGCCGCGTACGAGGAAGAACTCCCGGCGTAGAAACGGGCATTCCGCCCCGCCGGTGCCACCGGCCCGGCTACCGTGGGCGGGTGGACACCACACCAGCCGACACGGCGCCGGACCCGGCCTCCCCCGCCCCGGAAGTCCCGTCGGGCGGGGCCTCCGCGCCCGGTGCCGACGGCGGGGCGAGCCGTCGTCAGGCCCTCGACGCCGAGTTCCGCCGGCTGGAGGAGAGCGCCATGTGGAGCGCGCAGTGCCAGTTCGAGGAGGGCAAGCGCTGGCGGGCGACGCACTGGGCACTCGGCCTTCCCGCGACCCTGCTCGCCGCCGTGGCGGGGACGACCGCGCTCGTGGAGTCCACCGGCGCGACCGCCGCCGGCATCCTGGCGCTGCTGTCGGCAGGCCTCGGCGCGGTCCTCACCACGGTGAACGCGCCCCAGCGGGCGAGTCAGGCGGTCGCCGCCGCCAACGTCTACCTGTCGATCCAGACGGCGGCCCGGCAGCACCGCGAGATCGACCTGCCCGACTGGTCCCCCGCCGAGGCCCGCGAGGCCCTGGCCGCGCTGACCGCCCGCCGCGACGAGCAGAACGCCGGCGTCGACCCGCCCAGCCGCCGCGCCTACCGCAAGGCACGGGCCAACCTGGACGCCGGCGGCCAGACCTACGCGGTCGACGGGTCCGTGTCCCCCTGACCGGGCCCCGGGCGCCTCGGCGGCGCCGGATGAGGTGCGGGCGGCGTCTCCTGCGGGCAGAGTAGGGAAGGTCCTGTACCCGTAGAGGTGGCCCCATGGTCCTGTGCGCCGAGAACGGAGCGAATCGATGCGAGGGACTCTCGCGACGCCGGAGTGATCGATGTTCCGCAGATGGCCGGCCGACAGCAGCGACGAACTGCTGCTCAGACTCGGGTCCCTGACCGCCCGGGCGAGGGAGCTGGCCGAGACGCAGCGCTCCCGCGTCGAGCTCGCCGTCGCCCTGCAGCGCGGCATGCTGCCCCCGGACCTCCCCAGCCCTCCGGGCGTCCGGCTGGCCGTCGGCTACATGCCCGCCAACCACGGGCTCAACGTGGGCGGTGACTGGTACGACGCCTTCACCCTGCCCGACGGGCACATCGGCATGTCCATCGGTGACGTGCAGGGGCACAACATCGAGGCGGCCGCCTTCATGGGGCAGGTCCGCGTGGGGCTGCGCGCGCTGGCCTCGGTCACCGGGGACCCGGGGGAACTGCTCAGCCGCACCAACGACCTGCTGGTCTCCCTGGGCGCCGACCTCTTCGCCACCTGCACCTTCCTGCGGCTCGACCCCGCCGCCGGCACCCTGGAGTGCGCCCGGGCCGGTCACATCCCCCACATCTGGGCCACCGCCGACGGACGCTCCGGGATCGACGACGGCGAGGGCGGGCCCCCGCTCGGGGTGCTCCGCGGGGTCGACTACCCCGTCACGTGCCACCGGCTCACCACCGGCGGTGTCTTCGTCCTGCTGACCGACGGGGTGGTGGAGGGGCCCTCGCTCCACCTCGACGACGGCCTGGACCAGGTGGTGCGTCTCGCCGGGATCACCGCCGTCGCCGGACTGGACGTCGACGCGCTCGCCACCGCCGTCATGAAGCTGGCCGGCACGGTGGGGCACGAGGACGACGCCGCCGTGCTGGTCGTCGGGCACGACGGCGGTACGGCGTGGCCGAAGAGGAGGCCGGGGGAGGGAGAGTAAGGGAAGGGAAGAGGGGGCGCGGTCCTGCGCTCCTGCGGTCGTCGCCCCGTACGGCTCGCCGCCGAACGGGTGACGGCCGGTGGCGGTGCCGGGAGCGGGCCGGGAACGTTCCGGGCGGCGGCGTCCGACACGCAGGGGGTTCTTGCCCTGCCGGGGCGGCCCGGTCGGTGTCTGATGGCCGGTGTGTTGGTTACTCGGCAGTTCCGGCCCTCGACGGAAGCGGTCCTGGCCTCGCTGGCCGTGGCCGCCTGCTACTACGCGGTCGGACGGCTCGGCCTGCTGGGCCGCCTCGTCGTCGAAGGGGTGGTCGTCACCCCGATCTGGCCGCCCACCGGTGTCGCCGTCGCCGCCCTGCTGCTGCTCGGCGTGCGGGTCTGGCCCGGTATCGCCCTCGGTTGCTTCCTCGTCATCGCCTCCCTCACCACCCCGGGGCTCACCACGGTGGTCACCGTCGTGAGCAACACCGCCGCGCCGCTGTGCGCCTTCCTGCTGCTGAGACGGGTCGGCTTCCGGCTGGACATGGCGCGGCTGCGGGACGGGCTCTGCCTGGTCTTCCTCGGCGGCTTCGGCGCCATGCTGATCAGCTCGACGGCGGGGGTCGGGCTGCACGTGGCGACCGGCTCCCTGGAGAGGAGCGAGTTCTGGCCCGTCTGGCTGGCCTGGTGGGCGGGTGACACGATGGGCGTGCTGCTCGTCGCCCCGCTCCTGCTCGCGTTCGCGGGGGCGATCGGACGGTTCCGTACGCGGCGCTGGGCGGAGGCGGTCTGCCTGGGTGTCGCGGTCCTGGTCATCGTGCCGGCGGCCGTGCTCAGCCCGATGAGCCTGCTCTTCCTCGTCTTCCCCCTGCTGATCTGGGCGGCGCTCCGCTTCCAGCTCGCCGGGAGCGTGCTGTGCGCGCTCTTCGCGTCCGTGCTCACCACCTTCGAGGCGACCGGCGGGAAGGGCGCGTTCCTCCACCTGTCGGACGTCGAGATCATGGTCAAGCTCCAGGCGTTCAACGGCTCCGCCGCCCTGACGGCCCTGCTTCTCTCCTCCGTCATCACCGAGCAGCGCGCGACGCGCCGGTCGGTGCGCCGCGCCTGCGAGGAACTGGCGGAGGTCCTGGAACACCTCGCGGCGGGCGAGCCCTCGCCGGCTCCCCCCGCCGCCGGTCGTCCGCCCGGCGGCGGGGGGAGCCGGGCGGTCTCGCCCAACGAGCGCCGGGACCCGTGAACCGGCGCCCCGGAGCCGTGGTGCGTCCCGCGTCCCGTACGTTTGCCCGCGGGGAGCGGTGGAAGAGTTGATTCCGACGACCGGTCGGCCGGGGCGCGGTCGGGGCGGCCGGACTTCCCCGCCGCCACGACTCGAACGGGAGCCCTCCGTTGCGCTTCTACGCCCAGACGCCCGTACGCCGGAACCGCCAGGTGCTCGTGGACCTTGTCGCCGTGGCCCTGATCGCCGTGGCGGTGTGGGTGGCCCTGGCCGTCCGCGAGACGATCATGCTGCTGGCCGAACCGGGACGGAAGGTGGAGAGTTCCGGCGACAGTCTCGCCAGGGAGCTCGACCAGGCGGGGGACGCGGCGTCGGACCTGCCGCTGATCGGCGGCGTCCTGGAGAGGCCGCTCCGGTCCGCGGCCGACGCGGGCTCCGGGTTCGCCGACGCGGGCGCCTCGTTCCAGGAGACCGTCGGCCAGGTCGCCGATGTGATCACGGCCGCCCTCATCGTGATCCCGGTGCTCTTCGTCCTGCTGCTGTGGCTGCCGCCGCGCCTGCTCTGGATCCGGCGGAGCAACGCCCTGCGCCGTCTCGCCGGGGCTCCCGGAGGCGCCGATCTGCTCGCCCTGCGCGCCCTCACCGGGCCTCCGGGCGTGCTCGACGGGCTGCCGGTGCCGCCCGGCGGGTGGGCCGACGCCTGGCGTCGCGGTGACCCGCAGGCCATCACCGATCTCAGTACGGTCGCGCTCGAACACGTCGGGCTCCGGCCTTGAGGCGATCGGAGGCCGGGGGAAGTACGGCGGGCGGCCGGAGAACCACGGCGGCCTCGTTCCGCCGCCCCGGTGGAGGTGATACTGATCGTGGTGGGCGCCCCGCCGTCGCGCCGGTCGTGGGTCCGGCCGGTGGGGTCCGCCCTGTCGATGCCTCCGAGGGGAGCCGTTCATGAGCACGGCGAAAGACCTGTTCCTCATCTCCGTGGATCCGGGGCCGGAGCGTGACGTGGGGCAGGGAGACCTGTCGCTGGCGCTCGCGGGAGCCGAGCTGATCGACCTCGTCGGCGCGGGGGCCGTCACCGTGGACGACGACCGCGTCGTGCCGGGCGGGCCGTCGGAGCCGGGCGACCGGCTCCTGGCCGAGGCCGAGGCCAGGCTCGTCCGGCAGCCGCCCTACGAGCTGGTCGAGGACTGGTTGTGGCGCCGGGGCCGGGACCTCGCGTCCGCGTACCGGACCGCGCTGGAGGAGGACGGCGAGCTGAGGCGGAGGCGTAGCGGTCGGCTGCCCTTCGGGCCGGAGCGCGTGGAGCCGGTCGACACGCCCGCCCACCGTCGGGCGGTCGGCCGCCGGGAGGAGGGGGAGCCGGTTCTGGCCGCCCTCGCCTCGGCGGTGGGGATCGGCGGCGGGCAGCCGGGCGAGGAGCCCGGTTTCGCCGACGAGGCGGTGACGAGCGTGGTGGCCGCCGTCCACGACGCGGTGATGGAGCTGGAGGCCGTGCGCCAGCGGCGGACCATCGAGAACACGGCCTTCGCCAACATCTGGCGCGGGCCGTGAGCCGGGGCCCCGGCCGGGACCGGTGACGCCGGGTCTCCTCCGGCCGCGCCGGGGGAGGTCAGTCCGCGTACAGCAGGAGCAGGTACAGGGCCGCGAACGGCACCAGGGACGCGGCGAGCAGGGTCAGCGCCGCCGGGGCCGCCGCCGTCAGCCGTTCCCGTCCCTTGCGCCGGCCCGAGCGGAACACGGCGCGGGCCGGAACGAACAGCAGCAGCAGGAGGGCGAGGAGGAGCAGCGGCACCAGGAACCGGCTGAACGCGGTGGTTCCGGGGTCGGTGGCCAGGTGCCAGGCGGTCGTGCCGAAGACCGTCACCGGGCCGGCGAGGAGGCCGAGCGAGAGGACCGAGGCCGCCGTGACGGCCAGCCCCTCGGTCAGCCGCTCGGCGCGTGTGCGCTTTCCGCGTGGTTCCCCTGCCCGACCGTGTTCCACGTCCGCTCCCCCGGTGCCGCAGCCCGGTGCCGGAAAGGTCCCGGGGGCCGCGGGTGCGATGGTCTCACGGCCCGTCACCCTGCCGATTCGCCGGGCGGGGTCGGGGCGCGCAGACCCGCCAGGAGCCGGTCGAGCGCCTGTTCCGCGGCCTGCGGGTCCCCTCCCCGCGCGATCCAGAGCGCGGCCTCGTTCATCGCCCCCGAAAGCAGTCGGGCCAGGGGCTCCACCGGCTGGTCGGCGAGGGTCCCGGCCGCGACGAGCGCCTCCAGGGCCTCCGCGAGGTGCCGGGCGGAGGACTCCTCGTCCAGGGTCCGCCATTCTTCCCAGCCCAGGACGGTCGGCGCGTCGACCAGCAGGATCCGCCGTACCGCCGGATCGGTCCCGGCGGCCAGGAAGGCCCGGGAGCCGGCCCGGAGCTGCTCCCACAGGTCCTCGTGCCGGTCGGCCTCGGCCGCGACCCGCTCGCCCAGTTCGTGCTGGACCTCGGAGACGACGGCCCGGAAGAGCCCCGCCTTGCTGTCGAAGTGGTGGTAGGCGGCCCCCTTGGTGACCCCGGCGGCCCGCGCGACGTCGGCCAGCACCACGTGGTGGTAGCCGTCGGCGGCGAACCGCCGCCTCCCCTCGGCCAGCAGCGCCCGCCGCGTGGCCTCCCGCTGCTCCGCCCGGTTGACCGCCATCGTCCGCACGTCCTTCCCGTTTCGCGTACCGAGGGTATGCTAACGCCGAAATTCGCGTACCCTGGGTATGCGAAACGGATACGGAGGAACTCGACCATGACGAACGGACCCACCCCTGTGCCCACCACCGCGCCCGCGACCCGGCTCGGTGGCTTCTACCCGGTGCTCGCCACCCGGGACGTGGCGGCCTCCCGGGACTTCTACACCCGCCACTTCGGGTTCGAGACGACCTTCGAGGCGGACTGGTACGTCAGCCTGCGCCGTCCCGACGCCCCGCAGTACGAGCTCGCGCTCCTCGACCACGCCCATCCGACCGTCCCCGAGGGCCACCGGGCCGCGCTCCGGGGCGGCCTGCTGCTGAACTTCGAGGTGGACGACGTGGACGCGGAGCACCGCCGGCTCGTGACGGAGGCCGGTCTGCCCGAAGTGCTGTCCCTGCGCACCGAGGAGTTCGGCCAGCGGCACTTCGTCGTCGCCGCCCCCGACGGGGTGCTGGTCGACGTCATCACCGTCGTCCCGCCCAGCGGGGAGTACGCCGCCCAGTACACCGGCGCCTGACACCCGGGCGGGACGCGGCCACGGCACCTCTCCTCGGCCTCTCGGCCTCAGCCCAGGCGTACGACCGCCTTGTGGGTGGCCGCCAGGGTCCCCGGGGTGACGCGGAGCCGGAGCGCGGCGCCCGTGCCGAGGACCCGGACCGCCGGGTCGTGGGAGAGGACGGCGGAGACGGGCCGGTTCCACGTCAGGTCGATCGCCGCGCCGTCCCGGAGCGGGCCGGAGACGCAGACCGTGGCCGTGGTGCCCGACTCGCGGATCAGGACCGACGCGGGCGCGCCGGTCGTGACCTCGCCGACCGTGCCGGCGAACCAGAGGTTGACGCCGGTGAAGCCGAGGGAGGGGACGCGTACGCCCTGCTGGTCGTCGGTGTTGGCGAGGACGGTGAGCCATCCCCGGTCGGCCGCGCGGGCCGCCGTCCGCTCCCGGCTCGCGCCCGGCATGAGGACGTACGCGTACGTGGCCCGGGTCGGGTCGGTGCCGTGGTCGAACCAGAGCGTCAGGTACCGGCGCGTGACCGGGTCGGTGACGGCGCCCAGGTTGATCTCCGACCACCGGCCCGTGCGCGCCTGGCGCAGGGCCTTGAGGGAGGCGGGCGCGCCGCCGGGGAAGACGTAGCCGGCGTGCCCCGCGAGGTGCGCCCAGCGGGCCCCGGTGAGCGTGGCGCTCCAGCCGGGTGCCGTGGACTGGGCGGCACCGTCGACGGTGAAGGCGTGGACACCGTTTTCGCCGAGGTTGCGGTTGTCCGCGGTCGACTCGACTCCGGTGCCGTCGCGGCCGTGGATCCCGGCGCCCAGGCAGACGATCGCGTCGTCGAGGAAGAACCAGGACTTCTTGGCCAGGAGCGTGGAGGAGAGCCCCTTCAGGTACTGCCCGACCGCCGCGTACGTGCCGTCCGTCGTCCCGCCGACCCAGCGGACGTCGGGCCGCGCGGCGCCCCAGGCACCGCCCTCGCCGTCGGCGAGCGGCTTGCGGGAGGCGGTGGTGCCGGGCAGCCGGTAGGGGTCGACGGTGGGCCAGAAGTCGTCGCTGTACTGCCCGTTGGCGAAGGTGTCGCCCCACCAGTAGAGCATGCCCGAACCGCTGTGCCAGGCGCGCAGGTTCTCGCCGTTGCCGTTCTCGTAGTACGTGATCCGCTTCGAGGCCATGGAGAGCGAGGCCGCCCAGCCCGGCCGCCGGTGCACGGCCCGGTCCATGCCGGGGAAGAGCCGGTGCCCGACCGGTTCGGGACTCGGCGCGGCCGGGCCGTCGGCGGTCTCCTCGAGGCGGGCGAGCGCGGCGACGCCGAGGGCGGGACTCGTCAGGAGCGGGCTGTAGGAGGCACGGGCGATCCAGCCCTTGACCATGCCGTCCCAGCGGGTCTTCTCGGCGGTCGAGGCGCTCCGCGCGAGCAGGGCGACGCAGGCGATGATCCCGTGGCCGCGCAGGTGGTCGTCCTGCCGGACGGCCCGGGTGTCGGTCTTCTGCACGCCCCGGCTGACCGCCCGGCCGGAGACGGCGTCCATGGCGAGGCCGTTGAAGAGGAAGGGCGCGTACGCCTTCTCGACCGAGTCGAGCACGACCTGCCGGCCGCTGTCGGTGACCTCCCAGGCGGAGCCCTTGAGCAGGGCGAAGAGGTGGGAGAGGCCGCCGAGCATGACGGCTCCGTACGAACCGGCGTAGGGGACGTAGGTGTGCTGGACGAAGCTGCCGTCGGCGTAGAGGCCGTCGCCGGAGGTGACGTACGGGAAGACGGGCGAGAGCGCGTCGCGGGCCAGAGAGAGCTTCTCCGGGGACTTCCCGAGGACGCCGCGCAGCGCGAGCACCCGGCAGAGGTCGACGCGGTTGGCGCCGGTGGAGGTGCCCGTGTAGCTCGCGACCGCGCTGTCGGGGACGAAGTGGTCGACGGCGGCGCAGTGTTCGGCGACGCGGGCGGCGCCGAGGTGGTCGTACAGGAGGACGTCGATGTCGAGCAGCGCCTGCGGGGCGCCGATCTGCCAGCTGTACCAGTTGCCGTACCGGGCCCGGCCCGCGCGGTACGCCTGGTCGTGGAGGTGGTCGAGGCCGGCCAGGATCTCGTCGCGCAGTCCCGCGTCGCCGGTGAGACCGGTGCCGGGCTGCGCGTGGGCCTCGGCGAGGGTGCGCAGCCGCGCGTAGCTGGTCTGGAGGTTTCCGGAGTACGTGTACGACTCGGGGTCCGTGTCCGGGTCGGGGTCCGCGTAGGGAAGGTCCGGCCAGAGGGAGCCGTTCGCCGGCGCCATGGCGGCGCGCAGGTCGCGGGCGGTGGCGCCGAGCGCGGCCAGCTTGGCGGCGAAGGGCTCGGCGCCCGGGTCGAATCCGGTGCCGAGGAGCAGGTCGCGCCAGGTCAGGCGGAGGGCGTCGTAGGCGTCGGCGGCGTGCGCGGGGGTCGGTGCGGCGAGCGGGAGGGCGAGGGCGGCGGCACCGAGCGCGGTGGTGCCGAGCGCGGCGCGCAGCAGGCCTCGGCGGGAGAGGAGGGAGGCGGGGACGGCGGGGTCGGGGGCGGAGGCGGAGGGGTCGGGGGCGAAGGCGGGTTCGGGCGATGAGGACATGGCGGGGCAGACCTCTCGGGGACGCGGGAAGGAAGCCCGGGCGGGCACCCGGCGGTGGCCCGGTGGCCGACAGCATGCCCGCGACAGAAAGCGATTTCTACCCCTGGGCGAGGGAGGAGTTCCGTTCTCTCGGGAGCGGGCCTCCCTGCCGGTGGGGACCTTGAAGCTCCCGGCGGGGTCCTTCCGCTCCGGCCCCTCCCCGGGCACGGGAGCGATTCAGGGGGCGCCCGCTCTGCGGGCGGCGCTCAGCCGCACCCGGTGGCGCCGCGGGTCGACCTCGGTGACCTCGACCGCGATGGACTCGCCTTCCCCGACGAGTTGTTCCGGGCTCTCGGCCGTCTCGCCGGCGGCCAGTTCCGAGAGGTGGAGGAAGCCCACGACCTCCGGCGCGAGCCGTACGAACACGCCGAAGGGCACGACCCTGACGATCGGCCCGGTGAGGGTCCGGCCGACCTGGTCCGCGAACCGCACGAGCGGATCCTCCCGCAGGGCCTTCAAGGAGATCGCCACCTGTCCGGAGCGCGTCTCGGCGATGATCACCTCGGCGGTGATCCGCCGACCGGTTTCGACCACCTCGGAGGGGTGGGCAATCCGGTCCCAGGTCAGGTCCGGCACCCTGATGAAGCCGGTGCAGAGGCCGTCCGGTTCGCCGTCGAGGTGAACGAAGACCCCGAAGTCGTGCACCCCGGCGACCGTTCCGGCGACGACGTCGCCCGGTTCGAGCGCGAGCAGGAAGGACCGCAGGGCCGGGTTCTCGCACGCCCTGGCGGAGAGGAGGAGCCGGTCCTCGTGCCAGCGCCCGATCTCCTCGGCCTCGATCTCCTGGCCGACCTCGAACAGTTCGGCCGGATGCGCCGTCGAGCGCGTCGACGCCTCGTGACGGGGGATCCGGGCGGTCTCGCCCTCCTCCCCCACGGCGTCCAGGAGCCGGACCAGGACGTCCTCTCCGTCGAAGCCGGTGACCCTGACCCTTCTCACGGTTCCCGGCAGAAGCCGGTCGATCAGGAACTGCATGCGGGGATCACGGGACGGCTCGGACATGGGGTGACCCTGGTCGGCGGGGGTTGCGTTCGGGAGACCGGGCTTGTTCGTTGGGCATGACGTCACTCCCGACACCCCTTTCCGGAGGCCTTCGTGCACGCTTCGCCCCTTGCCCGGTCCGCCCGCCGCCCGGGAGGTGCCCGTTGAGCGCCGGTGGACGGCACACGGTGCCGGTGGACGTGCATCTGATCGCCGTACGCGACGGGGAGGAGGGGCCGGAGGTCCTGCTGTCGCGGCGGGCCGGTGACGTCTACGCCTCGGGGCACTGGCACTTCCCCTCCGGTCATGTCGACGGACCCGCCGAGGACGTCGTCACCGCGCTCGTCCGCGAGACGCGGGAGGAGACGGGCCTGGTCGTGGAGCCGGACGACGTGCGCGCCGCCGTCGTCGTGCACCACCGCGCGCCGGCCGGGAGCGCGCGGGTCGGGTTCTTCTTCGAGGTCCGCCGCTGGGCCGGCACGCCGACGGTCATGGAACCGCGGGTGTGCGACGGCATGGGGTGGTTCCCGTTCGGCGCCCTGCCGGAGCCGATGGTCGCCTACTGCCGTGCCGGACTGGACGCGTACCTGGCGGGTGCCGGGGTCGCGCTGCACTTCCAGGAGCCGGGCGACCCGGTCGGCCATGCCCCGGAGGCCGACCGGCTCCGCTCCGTCCCCGCGTCGGGTTCCGCCGGTGCGGCTCCCGGCCCCGCCCCGGGGGACGGCGTGAGTCCGGAGACCGTCGCCGCACCCCCTGTGCGACCGCATGCGTGAAACTCCGCTCATGATGCTCAATCATGCGCACAACGAGCTCCAACCGAACACCTATTGACACACCCCTGATCGCCCCGCCAGAGTCGTGACGCGTCCGACGCCGTATGCACTGAGGAGCGATGAACCCATGTCAAAACTCCCCGCAGTCTCACGCCGCCTGCTCCTGGGAGGCGCCCTGGCCACCACCGGGGCCCTGGCGACCGGGGTGGGATCCGCCCCCGACGCGGCCGCGGCGGTGACGGCGGCGCCCGTGCCTCGCCGGAGGCCGGGCCAGAAGTCCATGGTCGACGTGCCCTACGCCGTCCACCGGACGGTGCGCGTCGGCGTGATCGGCCTGGGCAACCGCGGCGCCGGCATGACCACGGGCTGGTCCGTCGTCCCCGGCTGTACGGTCACCGCCGTCTGCGACATACGCGCCGACCGGGCCAAGCGGGTCGCCGACGGCCTGGCCGCCGCCGGGAAGCCCCGCCCCGCCGAGTACGGCGGCTCGGACGACGCGTACACGCGGATGCTGCGGCGCGACGACGTCGACCTCGTCTACATCGCCACGCCCTGGGAGTTCCACTACGCCCAGGGCAAGGCCGCGCTCCTCGCCGGCAAGCACGTCGTCGTCGAGCTGCCCATCGCCACGGAGCTCGACGAGCTGTGGGACCTCGTCGACACCTCCGAGCGCACCCGCAGGCACCTCATGCTCTCGGAGAACTGCAGCTACGGCCGCAACGAGCTGGCCATGCTCAAGATGGCGCACGAAGGCCTGTTCGGCGACATCACCAACGGGCACGGCGGCTATCTGCACGACCTGCGCGAGCTGCTGTTCTCCGACACGTACTACACCGACGCGTGGCGGCGGCGGTGGCACACCCGCAGCACCGCCTCCTTCTACGCCATGCACGGCCTCGCGCCGATCGCCGCCGCCATGGACATCAACCGGGGCGACCGCATGACGACGCTGCGCGCCACGGCGACCGAGCCGAAGGGCCTGGCCGACTACCGGGAGCGGTTCGTGCCCAGGAACCACCCCTCGTGGAAGGAGACGTACGTCAACGGCGACCTGGTCACCTGCCTGATCGAGACGGCCAAGGGCCGGGTCATCCGCGCCGAGCACGACGTGAGCTCCCCGCGGCCGTACAGCCGGATCAACTCCCTCGCGGGCAGCCGGGGGATCTTCGAGGACTACGCGGGCGTGCTGTCGTCCGGGGGCGGCCGCGTCTACGTCGAGCCGGACCACAGCGGGCACTCCTGGCGGTCCTTCGACTCCTACCGCAAGGAGTTCGACCACTGGCTGTGGAAGAAGATCGGCGACGACGCGGCGAACAACGGCGGCCACGGCGGCATGGACTACGTCCTGCAGTGGCGGACGGTGCAGCTCATGCGGGCGGGGCTCGTACCCGACATCGACGTCTACGACTCGGCGGCCTGGTGCGCGCCCGTCCCCCTGAGTGTCATGTCCCTGGCGGCGAAGGGGCGTCCCGTCGAGATCCCGGACTTCACCCGGGGCGCCTGGGTCAACCTCCGCATGGGCCTCGACTCGCGCGCCACCGAGATGCCCCCTGTGGTCTGAGGCCGCCCCCGCTTCCCTTCCCCCTTTTTCCCGTCTCCGCCCCTGCCGTGAAGGAGCAGCACGTGAGACCAGCAGGATTGATCCGCTCGCTCGGGGCCGTCGTCGCGGCGGGCGCGCTCGCGCTCCTCCCGGCCACGGCTTCGGCCGCGACCCCGTCCGTGACTCCGAGCCCGTCCGCGGCCACGGCCACGACGGTGTCGATCTCCCCCGTCGACCTGGACGGCCCGGCCGTCTCGACGGTGAAGGTGACCGTCACCAACGCGGGCCCGGAACGGATGCGTTCGCTGAAGGTGTCCTTCGGGGGGCCGGTCGGCTGGGCCGTCCAGCCCTCGGTCCTCCAGGTGGACGGTTCCCTGGCCAAGGGCGCCTCCGCCGAGGCCGCCTTCCGGATCCAGGTGCCGGAGCGGCGCGCCGGCTTCACCGTCCGCACGTTCACCGCGACCGCCACCTACCGGGGCGGCGACGGAGCCGGGTCGGCCACCGGCACCAGGACGCAGCACAGCGGCACTCCCCTGGCGAACCTGGCCGCCGCGTACAACAACGTGGGGGTGACCGACGAGAGCGACACGAAGCCCGGGAACTACGACGGCGAGGGCAACAGCTTCTCCGCGCAGAAGCTCGCCGCCGCCGGACTGCGTCCCGGCGGGACCGTCGACGCCCTGGGCGCCGAGCTGCGCTGGCCGGACGTCCCGAGCGGTACCGAGGACAACGTCTCCGCCGCCGGCCAGGCCATCGCCCTGAACGGCAGGGGCAGCAGGCTCGTCTTCCTCGGTTCGGGCGTCACGAGCGGGGCCTCGGGCACCGCGACCGTGTACTACGCGGACGGAACGAGCGGCAGCGGCTCGTTCGGGTTCCCGAACTGGTCGTTCGACCCGGCCGACGCCCACGGGGCGACCCTGGTGGCGTCGAGCGACGGGCGCAACCGGCCCCATGGGTACGGGAACGCCGGCATCGCGTACCGCGTGTTCGCCCACTCGATCCCGCTCGACCCCGCCAAGCAGGTGGCGTTCGTGGTGCTGCCGGGCAACGGCAACATCCACCTCTTCGACCTGGCCGTCGCCCCCTGACCGTCGCCCGGTCGCACCCCGGCCCCGCCCCGGACGCCCCCCTGCGTCCGGGGCGGCCCGTCTCCGCCGGGAGGGACGGCGGAGACGGTGGTGAGGAGGGGTGCGGCCGTTCACTAGGGTGAGTCGCATGCCTGCCCCCTTGAGTTCAACGAAGACCGCCTCCGCGCTGCGCACGGCCGCACGCGTCTCCGCCGAGTCGCTGCTGGTGCTGCTGATGGCGGCGGTGGCCCTGTGGATCCTGGGCCGTATGTGGTCGGTCGTCTGGCCGCTCATAGTGGCCCTGTTCCTCACCACCATGACCTGGCCCCTCGCCCACTTCCTGCGGAGACTCGGCTGGGCACCCGCCCTGGCCGCGGCCGTGGTGACCGTCCTCTTCCTCGTGGCCGTCGCGGGCATCGTCGCCCTGATCGCGGTGCCGGTCGCCTCCCAGTCCGGGGAGTTGGCCGACGGGGTGGTCGAGGGCATCCAGAAACTGCGCGAGTGGGCCGCCGGGCCGCCGCTGAACATCGGGGACGACCAGATCTCCAAGGGCTTCGACGCGGCGGTCGCGCGGGTCCAGGACAGCGTCGGCAGCATGGTCACCACCGTCGTCACGGGGGTGAGCACCGTGTTCAACGGTCTCGTCACGGCCGTCCTGGCGCTCTTCCTGATGTTCTTCTTCCTCAAGGACGGACCGCGCTTCCTTCCGTGGCTCACCCGCCAGCTCCCCGGCCGCCTGGCCACCGACGTCCCCGTCGTGGTGGAGCGCGGCTGGGACACCCTGGGCGCGTTCGTGCGTTCGCAGGCGTTCGTCGGCCTGCTCGATGCCGTGTTCATCGGCCTGGGCCTGTGGTTCCTCGACGTGCCCCTGGTGCTCCCCCTGGCCGTGCTGACCTTCGTCTCCGCGTTCGTGCCGATCGTGGGCGCCCTGTTCGCGGGTCTGGTCGCGGTCCTCATCGCACTGGTGTCGAACGGTTTGACGGACGCGCTGCTCGTGCTCGCGATCATCGTCGTGGTGCAGCAGTTGGAGGGCAACGTGTTCCAGCCCATGATCCAGAGCCGCGGCCTCGGTCTGCACGCGGCGGTCGTCCTCCTCGCGGTGACCCTGGGCGGCAGCCTGGCCGGCATCGTGGGCAGCCTCCTCGCGGTGCCCGCGGCCGCGCTGGTCGCGGTGGTCTGGAACTACGTCCGCGAACAGCTCGCCGGTCCCCCGCGCGAGCCGGACGCCGAGGAGCCGACCGCGGAGGGCCCGAACGCCGACGGATCGGGCACCGGCGAGCCGCACACCACCGCCGTACCGTCGTAGGCCCGGCCGCCCCGCCGCCCTTCCGGGCATTCGGACCGTGCGGGGAGGGACGGACGGAGCAGGAGGGGCGGGACCGGCCGGATTCGAACCGGCGTCCTCGCAATTTTGGAGACCGCGCGCGTCGACCTCTGCGCTACGGCCCCACCCCGCGGCGATCCTACGGGCTCGGCGGCTCGCGCGGTCAAGGACGGCGTATCGAGGACGGCGTATCGAGGACGGCGGACGCGGCCCCGGGCGCCCGCCCCCTACCGTCCCCGCCAGAAGGGGGACACGTCCAACGACCACACGTCTCCCGCTTGGTGGATGTCCGGATCGCCGGTGTCGTGATCGCCGTCCCCGTACGGGTCGGGGTCGGCGATCACGTGGATCCGGGTGCCGGACTCCGGCACCCGGTAGCGGTGGATGTCTCCCGAGAGGTCGTCGGGCTCGACCGCGTGCCCCAGGGCGAGGACGGCGGAGCGCAGGTCCTCGAAGCGCACCCGGGGCGCGAACGTCCCGTACCGGCTCACCAGGAGCGGCGGCGTGCAGGGGCCGTGGACCAGGCGATGGACCTGCACCATGATGCCGAAGCAGGTCATGGAGCCGTCCGTGCCGCCGGTGCCGCCAGTGTCAGAGAAGAGGACCTCCAGCAGGCCGTAGTCCCGCCGCAGCACGCCGTCGCCGGGATCGTCGAGGCAGTCCGTCCCCAGCGCGATGTCCCAGGCTCCGGGAGTGGAGCCGGCACCGGTCCCGAAGACGTCGCGGCGCGTGGCGACGTGAGCGTAGAAGTCCAGGTCGGACACCGGTCGTTCTCCTCGTTCGGGGGGGTGCGGAACCCACCGTACCGGCCGATCCGCACGCCGCCGGACCCGCACTCGTACCTGCGCCCGCACCCGCACCCGCACCCGGTCGAAAGGCGTCGGCGCTGTCTCGAAACGGTTCCCTCAGCGCCCTCTTGTCACCCGTAAGTTGAGGTGATGGGCCGATCACCGGACCGCCCGGCGGGTCCGGCACCACAATGCGCGCATGGACGAACACTGGAAGCGACGTCTGGACGAGGTGCGCGCGGGGCTGGTGCGGGAGGGCGATCCCGTCGCCTGGGTGACCGAGGCCGACGCCGTCGAAGCCGTCGTGCGGTATCCGCGGCTCGCCGTGCGCGGTTCGCTGTTCGGCGTGGTGGCACGGGACGCCGAGGAGGGCTCCCCCTGGCGGGTGGTGCTGCCGGTGCAGGCGGGGATGCCGCAGGAGGCCCGGGACAGCCTGCACTCGAAGTTCTTCTTCCGGGCCAAGGACGACACCGACGACCGGAAGGTGCGGCGCGAACTCCTCGCGGCCGTACACGTCCTCGAACGGAAACCGGTCGACGAACTCGTCGTGCTGGGGACCACGTACCGGATCGTGCGCGGCAACGAGGTCGCGCGCGTCGGCGACGACGGCCTGGAGCCGCCGCGCCCCACCGACCCCGAGCCGGTCTTCCGGGTCTGGGAGCGGCAGGCCGGCGCCCGCGGCTGCCTCGACACCGGCGCCGTGCTCGACCCGGAGAAGGCGCGCGGGCTGATGGCCGAGGCCCTGCGGATCGGGCTGCGGGAGTTCCACTACGCAGGGAAGCGCTACCCCGCCGCCGTCCGGGCCGACTCCCGGAAGGCGGTCGCCACCCATCCGGACATCGCGATGCTGCCCGTCGGCTTCGGCGTCGTGGAGCGCTCCGGCGACGTCTGGCAGCCGCAGGGCTCCCTGTCGCCGACCCCGCACGAGGCGCGGCGGGGCCTGTACACCTGCCTCACCGACCTGTGGGGCCGGCTGTACGAGTGGGACGACGCGCAGCGGGAGCGGTACCGGCGGGCCGGTGAGCTGTTCCGAGCCGCCCAACGCGCCGACGAGGTACGGGTGGACGGCCGGGAGTTCCGGATCTGCCGCGTCGAGCGGATGGTCCGGTTTGGTCCCGACGGCCCCGAGGGGCCGCGCCCCTCGGACATCGACGAGTACGGGCCGACGAAGATGCATCCGCGCATGGACGAGGACGGCGTCGTGTACCACGGGGAGGACGCGGAGGAGTAGGCGGCAGGGGGCCGGGGCCGCCCCTCGTCCTGTCCCCGTATCCGTATCCGTATCCGTATCCGTATCCGTATCCGTATCCGTATCCGTATCCGTATCCGTATCCGTATCCGTATCCGTATCCGTTCGGAGCAGGTCGCGGCCGACCGGAAGAACCTCAAGTCGCTCGCGGTGTCGGTGGGTTATGACGGCGGGAGGACCTGGAAGTCCATGGAGGTCCGGAACGGACGGATCTCCGTGGAGAGCCCGGCGAAGGGCAGCGGCGTCTCCCTCTCCCCCGAGGTCGTGGACGAGCGGGGCAACGCGTCGAGCCTGACGATCCGCGACGCGTGGTACGGCAGGTGGCTCCGGTCGCGTGATCACCCCGGCCCGGCGCCCCCGACTCGGTCGGCGCCGGGCCGCGGTGTGTCCGGGGGTGAGTGAACCGGCGGAGGGGACGGCCCGTCAAGATCCCCTGTGTGTTCATGCCTTGAACGCTCGAAGGGGGCCGTGGGGGCCGCATCACGAGAGCGGCGCGGTTTCAGTCGTTGTCGGTGTTAACTCTTGACGACGTGGCGGGGTGGCGGTTGACTCACCGCACCGCGCTGAGAGCGCTCCCAAAACTGTTCCGACCGGCACCGGGACGGACTCCGCGCTCGCAGACCGCGTTCGTGAAGTGGAAGTGATCGAGGGATCCCGCCCGGCTCTCCGCCCGTACCACCGCACCCCGTACCGAAGGAGCCGCAATGCCACGCACCAGACACCACAGCCGCTTCGGGAACCGCGTCCGGGGCAGAACCGCGACGGCGGTGGTCGCCGCCGGCGCCGTGCTCGGCGGGCTGCTCGCCGGGGCGCTGCCGAGCGCCGCCGCCGACGAGCCCGTGCCGGTGGCCGTCGACCGGTTCGAGGGCGAGGTCCCCTTCGGCAATCCGCCGGCGGAGGGCATCTTCACCTGGGGCAGCGACGCCGACGACCATCCGGCGCTGCGGCTCTCCGAGCGCGCCGACGCGCCCGAGGGCTCCAAGGTCCTGGAGGGCACGTTCGACATCAGCGGCTGGGGCGGGTTCACCCACGACTTCGCCTTCGACCGGCCGGCCCACGACTGGACCGCGTTCAAGGGCATCCGCTTCTGGTGGTACGGCCAGAACACCGCGCCCCTGCCACCCGGTTCGGGCAAGCGGATCAACTTCGAGCTCAAGGACGGCGGCGCCAACGGCGAGGCGTCCGAGCTGTGGACCACGTCCTTCACCGACGACTGGGAGGGCTGGCACCTCGTCGAGATCCCGTTCTCCGAGTTCCAGTACCGGGCCGACTACCAGCCCGTCGGCGGCATCGACCAGGTCCTCGGCCTGAACGAGATGTGGGGCTACGCCCTGACCCTGCCGCCCGGCTCGCCCGGCTCGTTCGCGCTCGACGGCGTGGAGCTGTACGGCAGGGCGGAGCCCGCGCTGAACACCAAGGTGATCACCGACGCCGCCGTGTACCCGGTGGCCGAGGGCGGCAGCGCGCGGGTGAAGGTGACGGTGGCCACCACCGGTTCCGGCCCCATCGGCGAGCCGGTCACCGTCGCGTACGCCACCGGGAAGGGGACCGCCGAGGCCGGGAAGGACTACGCGCCGGTCAGCGGCACCCTGACCTTCCCGGCCGGCACCCCGTCCGGCACCTCCCGGGTCGTCACCGTGGCGACGGAGAAGGACCGTTCGGCCGAGGAGGCCGAGACGATCCAGCTCACCCTCGACGTGACCGGCGCCAAGGCGCCCGCCGAGACGCCGCAGGTCGTCGTGGACGCCCACGGCCTCCCGTACCTGGACAAGCGGCTGCCGGTGAAGAAGCGGGTCGCGGACCTCCTCGGGCGGATGACCCTGGAGGAGAAGGTCGGGCAGATGACGCAGGCCGAGCGCAACGCGCTGCGGTCGCAGGGCGACATCGCCTCGTACCGGCTCGGCTCGCTGCTCTCCGGCGGCGGCTCGGTGCCGGCGCCCAACACGCCCGAGGCGTGGGCGAAGATGATCGACGCCTACCAGCTCCGGACGCGGGCCACCCGCTTCCAGGTCCCGCTGATCTACGGCGTGGACGCGGTGCACGGGCACAACAACGTCATCGGCGCGACGATCATGCCGCACAACATCGGCATCGGCGCCGGGCGCGACCCGAAGGTCGCCGAGCGGACCGGGGCCGTCACCGCCAAGGAGGTCCGGGCCACCGGCATCCCGTGGGACTTCGCCCCCTGCGTGTGCGTCACCCGGGACGAGCGCTGGGGCCGTTCGTACGAGGCGTTCGGCGAGGACCCGGCCCTGGTGAAGGCCATGGAGACGGTCATCGACGGCATGCAGGGCGCGCGCGACGGATCGGACCTGGACCGCGACGACAAGGTGCTCACCAGCGCCAAGCACTTCGTGGGCGACGGCGGTACGGAGTTCGGGTCGTCGACGACGGGCTCGTACACGATCGACCAGGGCGTCACCAGGGTGACCCGGCAGGAGCTGGAGGCGGTGCACCTGGCGCCGTTCGCCGAGGCGGTGAAGCGCGGGGCGGGCACGGTCATGCCCTCGTACTCCTCGCTCGACGTCATCGGGGACGACAAGGGCCCGGTGAAGATGCACGCCAACGCCGAGATGATCAACGGCGTCCTCAAGGACCGCATGGGCTTCGAGGGGTTCGTGATCAGCGACTGGCAGGCGATCGACCAGATCCCCGGCGACTACGCGAGCGACGTGCGGACCTCGGTCAACGCCGGGCTCGACATGATCATGGTGCCGACCAACTACCAGGACTTCACCCGGATCCTGGCGGAGGAGGTGACGGCCGGGCGGGTCTCCCGGGCGCGCGTGGACGACGCGGTCGCGCGGATCCTGACCCAGAAGTTCCGGCTCGGCCTGTTCGAGAAGCCGTACGCCGACACCACCCACCTCTCCTCGGTCGGCTCGGCCGCGCACCGCGCGGTGGCGCGGGAGGCGGTCGCCAAGTCGCAGGTGCTGCTGAAGAACGACGGCGGCGTGCTGCCGCTGAAGAAGTCGCAGAAGGTGTACGTCGCCGGCTCCAACGCCGACGACCTGGGCAACCAGGCGGGCGGCTGGACCATCAGCTGGCAGGGCTCGTCCGGCCGGAACACGACCGGGACGACGATCCTCGAAGGCATGCGCAAGGCGGCTCCGGACGCGGCGATCGACTACTCGAAGGACGCGTCCGCCGCGACCGAGGGGTACGACGTCGGGGTCGTGGTGGTCGGCGAGACGCCGTACGCCGAGGGCATCGGCGACGTGGGCAACGGGCACGACCTGGAGCTGACGGCGGCCGACAAGGCGGCGGTGGACAAGGTCTGCGCGGCGATGCCGTGCGCGGTCCTGGTCGTCTCCGGGCGGCCGCAGCTGATCGGGGACCGGCTCGGGGCGATCGACGCCCTGGTGGCGTCCTGGCTGCCCGGCACCGAGGGCGACGGCGTGGCGGACGTGCTGTACGGGACGCGGCCGTTCACCGGCCAGCTCCCGGTCACCTGGCCGAAGTCGGAGGCGCAGCTGCCGATCAACGTCGGTGACGCCTCGTACGACCCGCAGTTCCCGTTCGGCTGGGGGCTGACGACCCGGCCGGTGCCGCAGGCCGGGGGCGAGCTGACGCTGAAGGCGATCGGGGTCGCGGCCAAGGTGCTCCAGGCGGCCGGGCGCGGGACGTCGCCGGAGGGCCGGGAGCTGCTGTCCCGGGCGCGGGACGTGGTCCAGAAGAAGATCGGGCAGGACATCACCCCGGCGACGGCCGGGCCGTTCGCGGAGGCGGACCGGCTGCTGCTCTCGGGTGACCTGACGGGTGCGGTCGCACGGCTGACGGCGGCGTACCGGGCGGCCTGAGGCGGTGTGCGAGAGGGGCCCTCCCCGTGTACGGGGAGGGCCCCTCCTCCTGTCGGTGGGGGCGCCGGCGGGGACGGTCCGGGAAACCGGGGTAGAAGGGCGGCATGGACAGCTCTTTCTGGATCGTGGTGGCCGGGGTCCTCGCGCTGGTGGTGGCGGGGTACGCGGCCGTTCTGCTCGTGCGCGTCTTCCGGGCCCGCAGGCTGCTGCTCGACGCGGGTGTCCCGCTGCAGTCCAAGGCCCTGTTCTGGGCGGCCGTGGTGTACACCGTGTCGCCAGTCGACCTGATCCCCGACCCGGTCTACCTGGACGACGTCGGCGTCCTCCTGCTGGCCCTGCGGGCGCTGCACTCGGCGGCCGCCAGGAGCAGGGCGGGCCGCGAGGAGCTGAAGGGCTGACGCGGTACGAGGCGGCCCCCGCGATCGGGTGCGGGGGCCGCCTCGTCGTGTCCGGCCGTGGGTCAGGCGGGGTGCGGTCCGCCGCCGAACGGCCCGCCCGTCCGGTAGTGCACGGCGATCTCCTCCCGGTACTGCCGGTCGGCGAGGTGCTTGTCGGAGTGGAACTCCGGCGCGTCCTTGATCTGCTCCTTGGTCAGGTCGAGGTGCACCGCCTCCTCCTCCAGGTCGATGCGGGTGACCGCACTCGCCGGGATCAGGACCTCCTTGCCGAAGATCCACACCCCGGTGTCGACGACCAGGTAGGCGTCACCGACCTCCGCGGAGTGCTTGTCGACCTTCCCGATGTGCCCGTCGGCCGCCTCGACCCGCCACCCGGTCAGGTCCGTGCCCACCAGGTGCCCGAACGCCTGCCCGTAGTTCCACACGTTCTCCGCCATATCGCTCACTCCTCCGTTCTCGGACGTCTCCTGAGGGGGACCGCCTGCCCGGAGGAACGGACCTCACACCCGTGCGGGCGGTCCGCGACGAAGACGATCGACCGGGGGAAGACCAGGGGCGAGTGCGCAGCCGCGAGGAGCAGTAACAGCGGCGGAAGGGGCCGGGCGCGCGTCATGGTGACGCAGGCTGTCGGGGAGCGCCCAGCGGCTCACTGGGGGTGTCCGTCAGTGGTGTGCCCGGCCCCTTCGCGGGTCAGAGGCCCGGTACGACCAGGCCGCTCTCGTAGGCGACGACGACCGCCTGGGCGCGGCTGGCCAGGCCGAGCTTCCCCATGGCTCGGTTGAGGTGGGTCTTGACGGTGGCCTCGCTGATGTGGAGCTCCCCGGCGATCTGCCCGTTCGACAGGCCCCTGCCGGTCAGCTGGAGCACCTCGCGCTCCCGGCCGGTCAGCGCGTCGAGTCCGGGGCCCCCGGACCGTACGGTCTCCTCGGCGGCGGGGGCGGCGCGGTGGGTGAACGCCTCGACGAGGCGCCTGGTGACGCTCGGCGCGAAGAGGTGGTCGCCGCCCGCCACGGCGGCGACGGCCGCCAGGAGCCGTTCGGGCCCGGAGTCCTTGAGCAGGAAGCCGGAGGCGCCGACGCGCAGCGCCCCGTACACGTACTCGTCGAGGTCGAAGGTGGTGAGGATCAGGACGCGGGGCGCCGGGTCGGGCGCCTCCGCCAGGATGCGGGCGGTGGCGTCGATCCCGTTGACGCCGGGCATGCGGATGTCCATGAGGACGACGTCGGGACGGAGTCGCGCCGCGAGGGCCACGGCCTCCTCTCCGTCCACCGCCTCGCCGACCACCTCCGTGCCCGGGGCGGCCTTCAGGAGCCCGACCAGGCCGGCGCGGATGAGGAACTGGTCGTCGACGACGAGGACCCTGATCACCTGGCTCATGCGATGAGGTGGTACTCCTGTCCGTGCCGGCGGGTTCAGCCCTCCCGGGCCGCCGGCGGAAGCCGGTCGTCCGGGACGGGTTCGCCGCGACGGGCGGTGGCGGGCGGTGCGCCGGCCCGCGCCGCGAGGGGCAGGGTCAGTCGCACGGCGAACCCGTCGCCGTCGTCGCGCGGGCCGATGTCGATCCGCCCGCCGTACAGCTTGGCCCGCTCCCGCATGCCGATCAAGCCGTGACCGGTTCCTGTGGGCATTTGCGCGGGAATCGTCCGCCCTCCCCCGTTGGTGACGCTCACCTCCAGGTGGCGCGGTCCGTAGCGGACGACGACCTCGGTCGCGGCGCCGGGCGCGTGCTTGAGGACGTTGGTGAGGGACTCCTGGACGACGCGGTAGGCGCAGAGGTCGGCGCCGGAACCGAGCGGACGGGCGTCCCCCAGGACGGTCAGCCCGACGGGGGTGCCCCCGGACCTGACCCGCGCCACGAGTTCGCCGAGGCGCGCCAGGCCGGGCATCGGACGGTCCGGTGCGCGGGGGTCGGCGCCCTCGCGCAGCAGCGTGAGCATGCGGCGGAGTTCGTCGAGCGCTTCGGTGCCCGTGTCGGCGATGGTGTCGAGGGCGGTGCGCGCGGTGGCGGGGTCGCTGTCGAAGACGAACCGCGCGAGGCCCGACTGCACGGAGATCACCGCCATGTGGTGGGCGACCACGTCGTGGAGTTCCCGGGCGATCCTGCCCCGCTCGTACGCGACCTCGCGCAGGGCCCGTTCCTCCTGCTCGGCGGCGAGCGCGCGGGTGAGTTCGGTGGCCCTGCGCGAGAGCGTCCCGAACCACCAGAGCACCGCGGGGAAGACCACCGCCTGGCCCGCGGCGGCGGCCAGCGAGCCGTGGTCGGCGCCGTTCAGCTCGTCGAGCAGACCGGCGCCGAGCCACGTCAGGCCGGTGACCGCCGCGCCGGGCACCGAGATCCGGGCCGGGCGCTCCGAGGCGAGGGTGTAGGTCGCCAGGAGCGTGGCCAGGGAGTTGACCACGGGCCAGTACCCCAGGGCCGCGTAGACCGCGAAGCCGCTCTGCGCGAGGACGAACACGGCGACGGGGAACCGCGTCCGGACCACCGCGGGCAGGTTGACCACGACGACGAGCGCGTAGGCCACCGGGTCGAGGGCCGGCCAGCGCTGGGCGGCGGCGTCCTGCCCGAGGAGCAGGGCAAGACCCGTCATCGCGACGCCGATGAGCGCGTTGACGAGGGTGCTGCGGAGCGGGCGGAGCTTCATCGCGGCAGCCTAGCCAGCCGCCGCGGCCCGGGCGTCAACCCAGCGGCATACCGCCGTGGTTGTACGGGGCGGGGGGGGCCGCGCGGCTCACGGGCCGGGGGCGGTACGGGCGCGGGCACAGCACGGGACGGGGTGGTGCGGGGCGCAGGCAGCGCGGGACGGGCCGGTACGGGGTGCGGGGCGTACGGGGCGTGGGGCGTACGGGCCTTGCGGCGTCGTGGTCCGGTCGCGGGGCGGACGTACCGCGCGTGTTGCAGGCGCACGGGTCCTACCGCGCCGGATGGACGAACGAATCGTTCCAGGACGGGACGACCGCCCGCCGATGTGTGCCTAAGATCGAGTTCCGGCAGGTGGCCGGTGGAACTCCCCTTCTTCCCGGGGGCGTTCGCGGGAACGAGGGGGCGGGAGATGACGACGAGCGGGGGATCCGGAGAGGAGCCCACCAGCTACGGGCTGCGGCCGCCGGTGCCGTCACCACGGGCCGGAGCCGCCGCCCCGCACCCGGCGGTCTCCGGGGGCCCGGGGGAACGGGACGAAGGGGGCGAAGGGGGCGGCCGGAACGACCGGCACGAGCGGCCGGTGGACGGTGGCGGACCGGCCGGTGCGGGGCCGACCGGTGCCGGGCCGTCCGGTGCGCCGTCGTCGCCGGAGGCCGGTGCCGGGCGGCTGCTGGGCGGTCGCTACCGGCTGCTCGAACGCCTGGGCGCGGGCGGCATGGGCACGGTGTGGCGGGCCCGGGACGAGGTCGTGGACCGTGACGTGGCCGTCAAGGAGCCCCGCGTCCCGGAGCACTTCTCCGCCGCCGAGCGCCGCACCGCCCACCAGCGCATGCGGCGCGAGGCGCGGGCGGCGGCCCGGATCGACCACCCCTCCGTGGTGACCCTCCACGACGTCGTGGTGGAGGACGACCGGCCGTGGATCGTGATGGAGCTCCTGCGGGGCAGGTCCCTGGCCGAGATCCTCGACGAGGGGACCCTGGAGCCCAGGGAGGCGGCACGGATCGGGCAGGCCGTCCTGGGCGCGCTCCACGCGGCCCACGAGGCCGGCGTCCTGCACCGGGACGTCAAACCGGGCAACGTGATGGTCTGCCGCCACGACCGGGTCGTCCTGACCGACTTCGGCATCGCCCAGGTCGAGGGCGAGCAGAAGCTCACCGAGACCGGGTCCTTCATCGGCTCCCCCGAGTACATCGCCCCCGAGCGCGTCCTGGGGCGGCGGCCGGGCCCGGAGTCCGACCTGTGGTCCCTCGGGATCACGCTCTACCAGGCGGTCGAGGGCGTCTCGCCCTTCCGCCGCCAGACCACCCCCTCCACCCTCCAGGCGATCCTCCTCGCCGAGCTCCCCCCGCCCCAGCGCTCGCGGGAGATGACGGCGCTGATCACCGGCCTGCTGCGGAAGGAGCCCGAGAACCGCCTCACCGTCCAGACCGCGCGGCCCCTTCTGAGCGCCCTCGTCGCTCCCCCGGCCCGGCCCGTGCCGGAGCGCACCCCCACCGAGGTGGTGGGCATCGCGCCGGACGAGCCGACCGCCCCGCTGCCGGTGCGGCTGCTCCGGAGCCGTTACGGCGTCGGGGCCGCCGCGGCGGTCGTCCTGGCCCTGGTCGTCACCCTGGTGCTCCGGCTCGGGGGCGACGGGCCGCCGGAGGGCTGGAAGGAGTACGACGAGTACCGGATGGGGCTGTCCGTCGCGGCCCCGGCCGATTGGACGATCGCCGTCGAGGACGACCTGGACAACGAGAGCGGGGCCTACCGCGGCACCCGCTACACCACGCCCAAGGGGGACGTGTGGCTGCTCGTGGACCGGATGGAGAACGCCACCGAGACCCCGCGGGCGATCGCCGAGCGGTGGAAGAAGGAGCACGAGTCGGCCAGTCCGCCGACCAACGGCACCGCCAGTGTCGCCACCGTCGAGTCCGGCACCCACCAGGGCCGTGACGCGGCGGTCATCACCGAGTCCTACAGCCGGCAGGAGGAGAACGAGGTCACGCGGCGGCTGTGCAAGACCCTCATCGTCGTCACCTCCCGGCAGGAACGCGTGACCCTGGGGGTGGACGTGCCCGACGGGAAGGGCGCGGCGAAGACCGCCGGGGACCTGCTGGAGAAGGCGCGCTCCGCCTTCGAGATCCGGAACCCGTAGCGACCGGGCGGCGCCCCTCGCACGGCGCGCTGCCGTGTGCCGTCGTCACCCCGGCCGTACGGAGGGCGCACGGGGAACGCACGGAGGTCGTACGGCGGTGGTGCGGCGGTCACAGGCTCCTCAGGAGGTCGTCGAGGGGGCCCGGCACCCGCTCGGCGTCGAGGGCCTCCACCAGGAGGCGGCCGTAGCGGATCTTGCGGCCCTTCTTCGTGCCGAGGAAGCGCCGCAACTGCCGCTGCCGGGGCCGGCCGTGCTGTGCGGGCTGGTTCAGGAAGGTCTGCCAGGCACGCAGGTCGCCCTCCGCCCGGACGATCTCCTCGACCCGCTCCGGGCCCAGCGCGCGGACCAGTTCGTCCTCCAGGTCCGCCGCGCAGACGAAGAAGTCCCCGGACGGCGCCCCGGCCCGCTCCAGGCCGCGGGCGTAGAAGCCCCGCTCGCCCTCGTCGCACAGCCCGGTCAGGCGCAGGCCGAGCCCGGGCGGCCCGAGCAGCCCGGCGTAGCGGGCGACGTTCATCGCCCCGCCCATCGACACCACGCACACGCCTTCGGCGGCGAGGTCCCGGCCGCGCCGCGCGGCCAGCGCCTCCACGGCCGCGAAGTCGCTCGGCCCCTCCAGGAGCACCGCCGTCCGCAGCCCCAGGGCCTCGGCCAGTTCCCTCGTCGTGCCGCCGGGGCCGCCGGCCGCCCGACGGTCGATCTCGTCCCGGAACGCCCTCATGTCCGCCATGGGGCGAGTCTGCACGTCCGCCGGCCGGTGCGGTACGGAATATCCCGGGGCGGCGGCTACGCCTTCCTGGGGATCAGGCGGCAGCGGGCCGGGCCCGCCGCCTGGAGGGTGATCGCGGAGGTGAGGGGCACCTCGGTGTCGACGGCCTCGAAGTCGTACCGCTGGAGGATCATCGCCAGGGCGATCACCGACTCCAGCATCGAGAAGTGCTGCCCGATGCAGGCGCGCGGGCCGCCGCCGAAGGGGAACCAGGCGTACCGGGGGCGGGCGGCCTCCGCCTCGGGCGTGAAGCGGTCGGGGTCGAAGCGCTCCGCGTCCTCCCAGTAGTCCGGGTGGCGGTGGGTGACCCAGGGGGCCACGACGACGTCCGCGCCCGCCGGGACGGCGACGCCCCCGATCTCGGTGGCGGCGACGGCGCGGCGGCCGATGACCGGGGCGGCCGGGAAGAGGCGCATGGCCTCCTTGAGGACCCGGGTGACGTAGGGCAGCACGTCGAGGTCGGCGGCGCCGGGGGTGCGGCCGTCGAGGACCCGGTCGACCTCCTCCTGGGCCCGCTCGCGCTCCTCCGGGTGGAGGGCGAGGAGGTGGAGGGCGAAGCCGAGGGAGGTGGCGGTGGTCTCGTGTCCGGCGAGCAGGAAGACGAGGACCTGCTCGCGCAGTTCGGTGGCGTCGAAGCTGCCGTCCTCGGCGCTCTCGGCCCCGATGAGGAGGGTGAGGAGGTCGTCCCCCTCGTCCGACGCCCGGCCCGAGGAACGGCGTTCGGCGATGATGCGGTCGCAGACCTCGTACAGCGCCCGGTGGACGGCCGCGGCCCTGCGGTTGCCGGGGGTGGGCCAGTGGCGGGGGACGTTGAGGGGGGAGAAGCCGCGGCGCAGAACGTAGGCGCCGAGTTCGGGGAAGCTGCGCTCGACGATCCGCACGGCGGTGTCGACGTCCGTGCCGAAGAGGATGCGGGCGACGGCGCGCAGGGCGAGCCGGGCCATCTCCTGGAGGACGTCGACGGATTCGGCGCCGGCGTCCCGCCACTCCTCGGTGAGGGTGGTGACCTCGGCGGCGACGGCGGCGGCGTAGCCGTCGACGCGGCGGCGGGTGAAGAGGGGCTGGACGAGTCGCCGCTGGCGGAGGTAGTCCTCGTCCTGGCTGGTGAGGAGGCCGTTGCCGAAGGACTCGCGGACCTCCTGGTAGAAGGCGTTGTCCTTGCGGAAGTTGGCGGATTCCCCGGCGAGGACCTGCTGCGCGCCCTCGGCGGAGAAGACGCCGTAGAGGGTGGCGCGGACGCCGGGCGGTCCCGCGGTGATCCGCACGACGTCCCCGTGCTCGCGCCGGGCGCGCAGGAAGGTCGCCAGGGAGTCGTTCTTGAGGTCGAACATGGAGCCGAGCAGCGGGAGTCCCGCGAGCTCGGGCGCTTCGGTACCGGCGGTGACGGCCATGGACGGCTCCCCCTCGATCGTCGATTGCCGGTGATTCTCCCCCAGGAAGTGACTCACGGGTAGGGACGGGTGGACAGTGGTCCGCATCTGGCCTGCCGGGGTGGGAAAGGCGTCTGCCGGTGGCGCACGGGAAGCGGGGAGGCCGTCTGTCAGTGGCGTCTGGGAAGCTCGCGCCATGGACCGGAACACGCCGTCGGAGCGCCCCGAGATGACCCTGCAGCTGACCATCGACTGCGCGGACCCCCAGCGGCTCGTGCCCTTCTGGCTGGAGGCCCTGCGGTACGTCCCTGATCCGCCGCCCGCCGGCCACGCCACCTGGCGGGCGTACTGGGAGGCCGTCGGCGTCCCCGAGGAGGAGCTGGACGGGGACGCGGGGGAGCTCCCGGAGTCCATCGTGGACCCGGAGGGCACGGGCCCCCGGGTCTGGTTCCAGCGCGTCCCCGAGCCGAAGACGGTCAAGAACCGCGTCCATCTCGACCTCAAGGTGGGCGGCGGCCGCGACGTCCCGCTCGCGCTGCGCCGCACGCGGGTGGACGGCGAGGTGGCGCGGCTGACGGCGATCGGCGCGACCGTCCTGTACACGATGGACCGGCCGAACGGCATGGACCACTACGCGGTGGTCCTCCAGGACCCGGAGGGGAACGAGTTCTGCCTCGTCTGAGCGGCCGGGGCGGCCCTCGCACCGGATCCCCGGGGGGTCCCCGGGCGGGAGAACGGCTCCGGGAGCGGGCCGGGCCCGACGACCCCGGGGCCGGTGGATCGGGGGCCGGGGCCGGGCCCGGTGGATCGGGGGCCGGGGCGGGGCCCGGTGAATCGGGGGCCGGGGCGGGAGCGGGGGTCGTTCCGTACCCTGGCGGCATGCGGATGCGCCCCACTCTGAGCTGGACCCCCACCGAGGACCTGCCGCCGGGCAGCACGGACCCGGGGCCGGTCGCCGACGCGCTGGGCGCCGGCGGCGTGCTGGTGCTCAGCGGGGCGGGCCTCTCCACGGAGTCCGGGATCCCCGACTACCGGGGCGAGGGCGGGAGCCTGAGCCGACACACCCCGATGACCTACCAGGACTTCACCGCGAGCGCCCGGGCCCGGCGCCGCTACTGGGCGCGCAGCCATCTGGGCTGGCGCACCTTCGGCCGCGCCCTCCCCAACGCCGGGCACCGGTCCGTGGCCGCCTTCGGGCGGCACGGCCTGCTCTCGGGCGTGATCACCCAGAACGTCGACGGTCTGCACCAGGCCGGCGGCAGCGAAGGCGTCGTGGAGCTCCACGGGAGCCTGGACCGGGTCGTCTGCCTCTCCTGCGGCGCCCTCAGCCCCCGCCGTGACCTCGCCCGGCGGCTGGAGGAGGCCAATCCCGGCTTCGAGCCGGTGGCGGCCGGGATCAATCCGGACGGCGACGCCGACCTCACCGACGAACAGGTCGGGGACTTCCGGGTGGTGCCCTGCGCGGTCTGCGGCGGCGTCCTCAAACCGGACGTGGTGTTCTTCGGCGAGGCCGTTCCTCCGGCGCGGGTCGAGCACTGCCGCGAGCTGGTCCGCGGGGCGGCCTCGCTGCTGGTCCTCGGCTCCTCCCTCACGGTGATGTCCGGGCTCCGGTTCGTCCGCCAGGCGGCCCAGGCCGGAAAGCCGGTGCTGATCGTCAACCGGGACCCGACCCGGGGCGACCGGCACGCCGTCACCCGCGTCGCACTCCCCCTGGGAGCCACCCTCACCGCCGTGGCCGCGCACCTGGGCATCCCCGTCGAGGACCGGTCCGGGGCCGGAGGGCCGGACGCGTAGTCCTCCTCGCCGCCTGCTCCGGATCCGCCCAGGAGTTCGGGTACGGGGAGAAGGCCACCGGTGAGGAACATCGCCGTCCGGAAGCGACCGGGCCGCGGGCCGTCGGCGGCGCCGCGGGGCGGCCCCGCGCCCGGGGCCGGTTCGGGCCCCGGGTCAGTTCGCGCGGCGGGCGGCCCAGACGGTGCGTTCGGTGCGTACGGCGAGATCGTCGCGGCGCAGGATGCCGTGGGGCCCGTCGGCGTCGAGCAGCCGGTCGAGCGCGGCGAGGTCCTCGGGCGGGAGCGCGTCGGCGACGCCGTGGCGGATGCGTCGCAGACCCCCGAGGGCGTACGCGCCGACCCGGTCGTCACGGGAGGCGCCGACGTGCGCGGTGATCGTGCGTTCGCCGGCGAGGACGAACCCGGCGCCGGTGAGCATCGGCCCCCAGTCGGCCCCGCGGTGGGGCATGCGCCCGGCGTGGAGGCGGTCGCCCGCGGCATGGCAGCGCCCTTCCAGACCGGGCCGCTCCTCCGGGGCGTCCTCGGGGAGGAAGCGGGGGAAGCCGGCCTGCTCGACCACCGTGAACAGCCCGCCGGGGGCGAGGAGGTCGCGGACCTGGCGCAGGGCGCGGTCGGGGTGGAGCATGTGGTGCAGGGAGGCGGAGGCCCACACCAGGTCGGGGGCGCCGAGGTCGGGCCAGTCGGCCCCGTCGAGGTCGGCCTGCACGGTGCGCACGCGCCCCTCCGCGCCCCGGGCGCACGCCTTCTCCCGCAGCCGCTGGAGGTGCCCGGCCGAGGAGTCGACCGCGGTGACGCGGGCCTCGGGGAAGTGGTCGAGGAGGGCGAAGGTGCCCGCTCCCGTACCGCAGCCCAGGTCCACGATCTCGCGCGGGGGCGTCCGGACGGGCAGCCAGGAGACGAGGTCGGCGATGTGCTCGGCGAGGACCTCCGCGTCCAGGTCGAGGAGGTCCGCCTGGTCGTTCGCCTCGTGGGAGTGCGCGGGGGAAAGGGTGTGTGCGTGTGCGTGTGCGTGGGTCATGCCTTCACGCTAGGACGCCCGTGCGCCTGTGGCACGACTTCATGCCGTTTACGCAAGAAGGTCGCCCCGTCCGCTGCCCGAGGCGCAAGAACCGCCCTCCCGCGCCGCCTCACCGGCCGGGCGGCGCCTGGGCGTCGCGGTCGCCGTCGTCACGCTGGTGGCCGCGGCGGGCGTCGCGGTCGAAGATGCCCAGGATCTCGCACGGTCCCCCTTCCGCGCCGATCGCGTGCGGCGTCATCGTGGGGAACTCCGCGGCCTGGTTGGTCTCGACGCGGAAGCGGCGGTGTCCCAGCACGAGGGTCGCGGTGCCGGACAGGACGACGAGCCATTCCCGTCCCGGGTGGGCGCGCATGCCGGAGGGGTGCTCCGGCGGCGGCTCGGTCATGCGCCGGCGCACGACGGTCATGCCCGGCTCGCCCTTCATCGGCCAGCGCATCGCCCCGTGCGCGCCGTCGATCATCGGGCTGACGACGACGTCGTCGGCGGCGGTCTCCACGAGCTGGTCGAGCGTGGTGTCCAGGGCGCGGGCGAGGACGACCAGCTGGTCGAGGGCCAGACGGCGCCGGCCGTTCTCGATGCGGCTGAGGGAGGACTGGCTGAGCCGGGCGCGCGTGGCCAGCTCTTCCAGGGACCAGCCCTGCGCCACCCGCAGGGCACGGATCCGCTTGCGTACCAGACCGTCCAGGTCTTCGTCCTCTTGCTGCATGAGCAGCACTTTATGCCTTCAGCGCAAAGTCGAGCCGGTGCCGCGCCTGCCCGTCACGGCTGCGGGGCGCCGGAGCGGCGCTGGTCGCTCTCCTCGCGGAGGGCCGCGGTGCGGTGGGCGAGGGTGCCGACCCGTTCGGCCAGGTCCGGGTGGAGGGGGGCCAGGTGGCGGTGGGTGCGGGCGAGGGGCTCCAGGAGGAGGGCGGGGTCGTCGTCCGCGAGGGCCGCGCCGAGGTCGTGCCGGAGGGCGGCCGGGAGGGTGTCGAGGGCGGTGATCTGACCGGCGAGGCGGCGCAGGTCGGCGGCGTTGCCCCGGGCCCAGGTGGTGACGCTGCGGTCGGCGGCCCGGCGGTCGCGGGTGGCCTGCACGCGCTGTTCCCCGGTGGTTCCGGGGCGGCCGGGACGCACCCGCAGGTAGCGGCGCTCGGCGGCCTGCCGGCTGGTGACGCCGAGGGGGTGGGCGAGCTCGGCCCAGCTGGCGCCCGCGTCCCGCGCCGCCTCGATGAGACCGGGCTCCCAGCCGGCGAGCTGCTCGCGCAGTTCGCGCAGGAGGAGAAGGGCGGCCAGCGCCTCTTCGGAGGAGGTGCCCGCGGGGGCGCCCGAAGCATCCGGGACGTCCGGAGCACCAGGAGCGCCAGGAACGCCGGGAACGTCCGAGGAGGTCGCGGACCGGGCCTTCCGCGCGGTCTCGCCCATCGCGGCGAGGGCCGTGAAGGCCGCGTGGAAGCTGACGGGGAGGTCGGCTCCTGTCATGGGATCACACCCTTCCTTCCGCTTGTCGTCCATCCGTTGACGATGGAGTTGTCGTCCATCCGTTGACATGTTACAACGGTGTCAGGTGAAGCGCATTGGCAGTCACTGCCTGAACCGACTGGAGGTGTTTCGCGATGTTGATGCGCACCGACCCGTTCCGCGAGCTCGACCGCCTCACGCAGCAGATGCTGGGCACGACCGGCACGTGGTCCCGTCCTTCCGCGGTCCCGATGGACGCCTACCGCGAGGGCGACGCGTATGTGATCGTCATGGACCTGCCCGGGGTGTCGACCGACGCGATCGACATCGACGTCGAGCGGAACATGCTGACGGTCAAGGCCGAGCGACGGCCCGTCCCCAAGGCCGACGACGTCCAGATGGAGCTGTCCGAGCGGCCCCTCGGCGTCTTCTCCCGGCAGCTGATGCTGGCCGACACCCTGGACACCGAGAAGATCACGGCCGACTACGAGGCGGGCGTCCTCACCCTGCGGATCCCGATCGCCGAGCGCGCGAAGCCCCGCAAGATCGCCATCGGCCGCGGCGACGGCCGCAAGCAGATCAGCGGCTGAGCCGCCACGGGGTGGGGGCGGAAGCCCGCCCCCACCTCCTCTCCCCCGCTCACCGTCACCCAGCCTCCCCGCCGAAGGAAGGGGCCCGTGATGAGACCGCGATGGCACGCGTTCCTCGACCAGGTCAGGGAGCGCGGTGACCACGACACGCCCCAGGAGGCCGAACGGGCCGCCCGCGTCGTACTGGCGCTGCTCGGCGCCCATCTGGTCGGCGACGTGCGGGCCGCGCTCGCCGCCCGCCTCCCGGAGACCTTCGCCGTCGTCCTGCTCAACCCCCTCCAAGCCGCCGAACCGCTCTCGCCGGAACGCTTCGTGCGCGCGACGGCCGCCTGGATCGAGGGGGCCACCGAGCGGACCGCGGCCTGGGACGTCAGCGCCGTCCTCAGCGTCGTCGCCGACGCCGCGGGGGAGGAGCTCACCGGCCAGATGCTCCTGCAGCTCCCGCCCGGCTACGACCTCCTCTTCGGCCGGCCGCACCTCTCCCGATGAGCCCGCCGCCCCGCCCTCGTGAGCCCGGCGCCCTCCCGGCGGGCCCGGCCCGCCCCACCCGTCGAAACCCGTCCACTGCGCCCGGCCCGACCGGCCGGGCCCGAAGAGAACGGCGATACGCACGATCATGACCCTCCGGACCGAGACGACGACCTCCCCCACCACTCCTGCGGCCCGCACGGTCTCCCCGACCTCCCCGGCCTCCGTGACCGAGTCCGCATCGGCGCGCGGCGGGGTGTCCTACTCCGGCCTGCTCGAACGGGTCCGCTACGAAGGCGCCTACCCCACCCGCGAGCGGGCCGAGGAGTCCGTGCGCTCCGTCCTCGCGGCCCTGGGACGGCAGCTCGTCGGCGACGAGCGGGTCGACCTCGCCGCCCGCCTCCCCGTCGAGGCGGCCCTGGTCTTCACCGCCCAGGTGCCCGCCACCGCACCGCTCACCGGCTGGGAGTTCGTCAAGGACCTCGCCCGGCGCACCGGCGGCAGCCCCGCCACCACCCGCTGGGACGTCGGCGCCGTCCTCGCCCCCGTCGCCCGGCTGGCCGGCCCCGAGCTCGTCGACCGCGTCATCGGCCAACTCCCCTCCGGCTACGCCCTCCTCTTCGGCCGGGCCGAACTCGCCCCGCGCCGGCGCGCCGCCCGCCCGGCGAACCCCATCGCGGACCGGGGAGCCGCGTAGGGGGTCGCCGGAAACGTCACCCGAACGAGGGGTGTGGCCTTCCCGCCCCGTTCCGCCGGAGCCGGGCGGGTAAGTATGATCAAGCGATGGCTGATATGACCGAGACCACGCCCGGCTGGCTGTCCACGGACGAACTGGAGATGGCCAGGGGCCACATGCCCATCCTGTACGTCGAGGCCGTGCCCGTGCGCGTGGACGACAGCGGCGAAGTCACCAGCGTCGGGCTGCTCCTGCGCATCGGCGCGGACGGAACGATCAGCCGCACCCTGGTGTCCGGCCGTGTCATGCACCACGAACGGGTCAGGGACGCGCTGCTGCGCCACCTGGAGAAGGACCTCGGCCCCGTGGCCCTGCCCCGGGTCCCCGCTTCCCTGCAGCCCTTCACCGTCGCCGAGTACTTCCCCACGGCGGGCATCACCCCGTACCACGACCCCCGTCAGCACGCGGTGTCCCTCGCCTACATCGTGCCGGTGACCGGCGACTGCCGGCCCCGTCAGGACGCCCTCGACCTCGTCTGGTTCAGCCCCCAGGAAGCGGCCTCCCCCGCCGTGCAGAGCGAGATGCCGGGCGGCCGGGGAGCCCTCCTGAAGCAGGCCCTCGCGCACGTCGGCCACACCTACTGAGGCCGCGCCGGGACGGCGTCCGGACCAAACCGGGGCGGGCGCGCCGCGTGGCGCCGTCCCGGCCTCGGCCCCCGTGCCTACGGTGCCCGCATGACGACAGAACCCGAAGGGGACCGGGCCGAGTCGGCCGACGTCCGTGCGGCCCGCGCCGCCATCGAGGCCCATCTGAACCGTACGGACCCGGCCCCGGAGGGGGAGCCGCACGCCGCCGGCCCCTCCGTTCCCCGGGAGGACCGGGGCGACACCGCGCAGGGGGTCCGCCGCGTCGACGACGCCACGGCGGAGCGCATCGCCCGCGAGGCCTGGGACGCGGTCCTCGCGGCCACACCGCCCCCGCCCGACCCCGGCACCGACCCGGCTCCCGCGCGGGGCGCCCGGGAGCCCGCCGAGGTCACCGAGCTCCGCGCGCGGGCGATCGCCGTCACCCGCGGCCTGCGGGAGCTCGGCCACCACCTCGACGAGACCCTCCTGCCCGGGCCCGA
Source organism: Streptomyces bikiniensis (assembly GCA_000716465.1). Lineage (GTDB taxonomy): Bacteria > Actinomycetota > Actinomycetes > Streptomycetales > Streptomycetaceae > Streptomyces > Streptomyces bikiniensis. Next base: position 50,168 of record JNWL01000009.1, on the reverse strand, counting down.
CATGGCCGCCGGATAGGGCCTGCCCGGCGGTTCGGGGACGGAAGAGCGGCCGGGCTCCGGCTCCGTCGGGCGCAGAACCTTCACACGAACCGCCGCGCGTCGGACGCGGATCCGGGCACCCGCACGGAGAGCGAGGAAACGCGGTCCGGCGAGGCCGACGCGTTCGACGAGGAGGAAATGTGCCGTGGTTGCGATCGCCGTTCTCCTGCTGCCCCTGCTGGGACTGCTCCTGTTCCTCATGGACCGGGTCGAGGACCGCGTGACGAGTCCGCCGAAGGCCTCGCGCCACGCGGGCCGGCGCCATCTGCGGCTGGTGGCGGAACCCGGACGAACGGCCGGGGAGCGCCGCCCGGCCCGGCACCGGTCGGTCCGGGGCGGGTCCGCGCGCGGCGGGAACGGGCCGGGCACGGGCGCCGGGAGCGCCGACGCGGCCTGAACGACGTGGGCTTATGCCCGCCGAGCGGGGGCACCCGCAGGGGCATGGCCACATCTCACCATGCAGGAGACGAAGAGCGCGGCGGCGAGGCCGGAGCGCGGGAGAAGCCGACGCCCGAGGAGGTCGGGCCGGGGCCCGAAGTGGAGCGGCGCGCGCCGGACGCCCCGACCGAGCTGAAGGGCCGGTCCTGGCTGGGGATCCTCAAGGGCTCGGTGCGGGAGTTCAAGGACGACGAGCTGACGGACCGCGCGGCGGCCCTCACGTACTACGGCATCCTGGCCCTCTTCCCCGCGATCCTGGTGCTCCTCTCGCTGCTCGGCATCAGCGGGAAGTCGACCACCGACCGGGTCATGGAGAACCTGCGGCAGCTCACCCCCGGTCCGGCCCGCGACATCCTGAACAACGCCGTGGAACAGCTCCAGGGGCAGGCCGGCACGGGTTCGGTCATGGCGGTCGTCGGCGTGGTGCTCGCCCTCTGGTCGGCGTCGGGCTACGTCGGGGCGTTCATCAGGGCGGCCAACCAGGTGTACGACATCCCGGAGGGCCGCCCGGTGTGGAAGCTCCTTCCCGTACGGGTCGGGATGACGGCCGTCCTGATGGTCCTCGCGGTGGTCAGCGCCCTGATCGTGGTGTTCACCGGCACCCTGGCGCGCCAGGCCGGGACCGCGCTCGGCGTCGGCGACACCGCGCTGACGGTGTGGTCGATCGCCAAGTGGCCGGTCCTGGTCCTGCTGGTGTCCGCCATGATCGCGCTGCTGTACGGGGCCAGCCCCAACGCCAAGGTCAAGGGGTGGAAGTGGATCACCCCCGGCAGTTTCCTGGCCCTGCTGATCTGGATGCTCGCCTCCGCCGGGTTCGCGCTGTACGTCGGCCAGTTCGCCTCGTACAACAAGACGTACGGCACGATGGCCGGCGTCATCGTCTTCCTGGTCTGGTTGTGGATCAGCAACCTGGCCCTGCTCCTGGGTCTGGAGTTCGACGCGGAGGCGGTGCGGCAGCGGGCCGTGCTCGGCGGGATGCCGCCGGACCGGGAGCCGTACACGGAGCCGCGGGACACGCGCGCGTGGGACGAGGACGACCTGCGGCGGTTCGAGGGGATCGACCGGGAGCGGGACGCCGGGGACGCGGAGGGGCGGCGCGGGCCGTCCGGTGACGCGCCGGGGAAGCGGGCGTAGCAGCGGGGCCCGATCCCGCTCCGATGGACCACCCCGGGTGCATGAACCCTTCGAAACAGGTCAGATGCCACGCATGAGGACAGGAGAGAACGGGTTCGAACCCGGCGACGTCGTCGTGGTCACGGGCGCGTCGAGCGGGATCGGACGCGCCGTGGCACGGGCGTTCGCCTCGTGCGGCGCGCGCCTGGTCGTCACCGCCCGCAGCGCGGACGCCCTGGCGGAGGTGGCGAGGGAGTGCACGGCCGCGCACGCCCGGGCCGAGGCGGTGGCCGTCCCCGCCGACGTCACCGACGCGGCCGCGACGACCCGGGTCGCCCGGGCGGCGCTCGACCGGTACGGCCGGATCGACGTCTGGGTGAACGCGGCGGGTGTCGGCGTCCTGGGACGCCTCGACCGGGTGCCGCCGGACGACGTGCGGCGGCTGTGGGAGGTCAACGTCCTGGGCGTGTTCCACGGGATGCGGGCCGCGCTCCCCGCGATGCGCCGCCGGGGACGGGGCGTGGTCGTCACCGTCTCGTCCCTGCTCGGGGGTGCCGTCGAGGCGCCGTACCAGGGCCCCTACGCGGCCTCCAAAGCCGCCTTGATCACCCTGGACGAGGTGCTGCGCCAGGAACTGGCGCTCTCCGGGGACCACGGGATCGCCGTGTGCACCGTCCTCCCGACCGGCGTCGACACCCCGTTCTTCCAGCACGCGGCCAACCGCACCGGCCGCCGCGTCCGGTCCCTGCCGGCCGTCGCCACCCCCGAACGGGTCGCGGCGGCCGTCGTGCGCGCGGCGGTCCGCCCCCGGCGGCGCGTGGTCGTCGGACCGGGCGCACGCCTCCTGCCGGCCGCCCACGCCCTGGCGCCCGGCCTGGTGCGGCGTGTGATCCGGCGGCGTACCGAGAACACCTACTTCGGCGACCCGGGCACGGCCCCGGAGACCATCGGCATCCTCCACGAACCGTCCGGGGACACGGCGGCGGTGTCCGGCGGCCGGCACGCGCGGCTCCGTACGGCGGGCCGCCGGGCCGCCGCCCTGGCCGTCGGGGCCGGTGCCGTGGCCGGAGTCCTCCGCGTCCGCTCCCGACGCCCCTCCCCTCTTCCCTCCTGAACCTCCCTCCCGACTTCCCTCCTGAGGAGATCGCAGCCATGGCACAGTGGAACCGTCTCGTCGAGGCCACGCCCGAGGACGTCTGGTCGGTCCTGAGCGACGGACGGCTGTACTCGCGGTTCGTGACCGGCACCCACGACACGTGGGAGGAGGACGGGCAGTGGCCCGCCCCGGGTGCGGAACTGGGATACGTGCTGAAGCTCGGACCGAAGTCCTACCGGGGCCGCACCACCTCCCGGATCTGCGAGCCGAGCCGCCGCCTCGAACTGGAGGCGAAGACCGACCTGGGCACCGCGCGCATCGCCTTCCGGCTCGAACCGTGGGGCCGCGACACCCTCGTCGTTGTCGACGAGCATCCCCTCCGGGGCCCGGCCGCCCGCTGGCACAACACGGCCGTCGACGTGCTGACGCGCTGGCGGCACCGCAGCATGCTGGCACGCCTGGAGGAGGTCGCCACCTCCCGGGAGGTCCGGGAGCGGGGAGCGCGGACGTGACGGCGCCCGACGCCGTGGTCGTCGGCGCCGGGCCCAACGGCCTGGTGGCGGCCAACCTCCTCGCCGACGCCGGATGGCACGTCGTCGTCCTGGAGGCCCGGGACGAGCCGGGCGGGGCCGTGCGCAGCGACCGGGGCGTCCACCCCGACTACGTCCACGACACCTTCAGCGCCTTCTACCCGCTCGCCGCCGCGTCGCCGGTGATCCGGGACCTCGCGCTCGACCGGTACGGGCTGCGCTGGAGCCACGCCCCCGCCGTCGTGGCCCATCCGCTCGCCGACGGGCGCTGCGCGGTCCTCGACCGCGACGTCCACGAGACCGCCGCCTCGGCGGCCGGCTTCGCCGCCGACGACGGCGCGGCCTGGGAGCGGCTGCACCGGCTCTGGCGCGGTGTCGCCGACGACCTGATCGGGTGCCTGTTCACCCCGTTCCCGCCGGTGCGGGCGGGGGCGCGGCTCCTTGCCCGCACCGGTCCCGGCGACGCGCTGCGGCTGCTGCGCACGATGCTCCTGCCCGCGCGCCGCTTCGGCGAGGAGAACTTCGCGGGCGAGGGCGGGAAGCTGCTGATCGCCGGAAACGCGCTCCACGCCGACCTGGGCCCCGAGTCGGCCCTCGGCGGCGGTTTCGGCTGGCTCATGAGCATGCTCGGGCAGGACCACGGCTTCCCCGTGCCCGTGGGCGGGGCGGGCAGGCTCACCGACGCGCTCGTGGCGCGGCTGCTCGCCCGGGGCGGCGAACTGCGCTGCGGCCACCCCGTGGTCCGGGTGGTGGTCCGGGGCGGCCGGGCGGTCGCCGTGCGCACCGAGGACGGCACCGAGGTCCCCGCGCGGCGGGCGGTCCTCGCCGACGTCCCGGCGCCCCAGCTGTACGAGCGCCTCGTCGGCGAGGAGCACCTGCCGCCGCGGCTCCGCGCCGATCTGCGCCGCTTCCAGTGGGACTTCTCCACGGTCAAGGTGGACTGGGCGCTCGACCGTCCGATCCCCTGGACCTCCGAGGGCGCGCGCCGGGCCGGGACCGTGCACGTCGCCGAGGGCATGGACGCGCTCACCCGTTTCGCCGGGCAGATCGCCATGCGGCAGGTGCCGGAGGTGCCGTTCACCGTGCTCGGGCAGATGACCACGGCGGACCCGACCCGCTCCCCCGCCGGTACGGAATCGGCGTGGGGCTACACGCACGTCCCGCAGCACATCCGCTCCGACGCCGGGGAGGACGGCATCCGCGGGCGCTGGGACGAGCGCGAGAAGGAGGCGATCGCCGACCGCGTCGAGGCGGGCATCGAGCGCCTGGCCCCCGGGTTCCGCGCCACCGTCCGCGCCCGGCGGGTCCTGGCGCCGCCCGATCTGGAACGGCTCAACCCGTCCCTGGTGGGCGGGGCCGTCAACCAGGGCACCACCAACGTGCACCAGCAGCTGGTCTTCCGCCCCGTGCCGGGCACCGGACGCCCGCGCACCCCGATCCGGGGCCTCTACCTCGCCTCCGCCACCGCGCACCCGGGCGGCGGGGTCCACGGCGCTCCGGGCGCCAACGCGGCCCGGGCCGCCCTCAGGGGCCCTCACCTGCCCCGGCGGCGCCGCTGAGGCGGTGCCGGGCCGCTCGGACGCGGTACGGGGCAGTAGGCGGTGTGCCGGCAGAGGGAGAGGGGCGGACCGCCGCCACAGGGGCGGGCCGGGGCCCTCCGCCCCGCCGCACGAGGAGGCACCGCCATGACGCTCTTCGTCCACGCCGTCGTCCCGGGAGTCTCCACGGAGCAGTACGACGAGCTCAACGCCGCGCTCCAGCGGACGCCCGGTGTCTTCGACGGCTGCGTGGCGCACGCGTGCGTGTCGACGGACGACGGGATCGAGGTCTTCGACATGTGGGAGACCGAGCAGCAGATGAACGCGTTCGTCGAGAAGATGACGCCCGTCGCCGTCGAGCACGGCCGGCCCGAGACCGGCATCGCCCCGCGCATCATGCGCGTCCACAACCACTGGGTCCCCGGCGCGACCGGCTGACCTCCGCCCCGGGGCGGCTCCGGACCGGAGCCGCCCCCTCGCACGCGTACCGCGGGAAAGAGTCCGGGCGGCGATGTCGAGAACCCGTGCCCCGCTCCGTCCCCGGGGTGAACGCGACCACAATGGGCCGCACCCCCTCCGAGGAGAGACCACGATGGCGAAGTACCTGCTGCTGAAGCACTACCGGGGCGCCCCGGACCCGGTCAACGACGTGCCGATGGACCGGTGGACGCCGGAGGAGATCTCGGCGCACGTGCGGTACATGAACGACTTCGCGGACCGGCTGCGGGAGAGCGGCGAGTTCGTCGACGGCCAGGCGCTGGCCCCGGAGGGGGCGTGGGTCCGGTACGACGGCGAGGGCCGCCCGCCGGTCACCGACGGGCCGTTCGCCGAGACCAAGGACCTGATCGCCGGCTGGATGGTGATCGACGTCGACGGTTACGAGCGCGCCGTCGAGCTGGCGGGCGAGCTGTCGGCGGCCCCCGGGGCGGGCGGGAAGCCGATCCACGAGTGGCTGGAGGTGCGCCCGTTCCTGACCGCGCCGCCCACCGCCGCGGAGTGGTGCCACTGATGGACGAGGCCCTGCTCAGGGGCCTCGTGCCGGGCGTCCTCGGGATCCTCGTCCGCCGCGGGGCCGACTTCGCGGCGGCCGAGGACGCCGTGCAGGACGCGCTGGTCGAGGCGGTCCGCACCTGGCCGGCGGATCCGCCCCGGGATCCGAAGGGCTGGCTGGTCACCGTGGCCTGGCGCCGGTTCCTCGACGCGACCCGGGCGGACGCCGCCCGGCGTCGGCGTGAGGACCGCGTCGAGGAGGAGCCGGCTCCCGGGCCCGTGCCCGCCGTGGACGACACGCTCCGGCTCTACTTCCTCTGCGCCCACCCGTCGTTGTCGCCGTCGTCCGCGGTCGCGCTCACGCTGCGCGCCGTGGGAGGGCTGACCACGCGTCAGATCGCCGGGGCCTATCTGGTGCCCGAGGCGACCATGGCGCAGCGCATCAGCCGGGCCAAGCGGACGGTCTCCGGCGTGCGCCTCGACCGGCCCGGCGACGTGGCCACCGTGCTGCGCGTCCTCTACCTCGTCTTCAACGAGGGGTACTCGGGCGACGTCGACCTCGCCGCCGAGGCGATCCGGCTCGCCCGGCAGCTAGCGGCCGTGATCGACCACCCCGAGGTGGCGGGGCTGCTCGCCCTCATGCTGCTCCACCACGCCCGGCGTGCGGCCAGGACCGGGCCCGACGGCGGTCTGGTGCCGCTCGCCGAGCAGGACCGGGGCCGGTGGGACACGGCGGCGATCGCCGAGGGCGTCGGGATCCTGCAGGCGGCCCTGGCGCGCGACCGGCTGGGCGAGTTCCAGGCCCAGGCCGCCGTCGCGGCGCTGCACGCCGACGCGCCCACCGCGGAGGAGACGGACTGGGTGCAGATCGTCGAGTGGTACGACGAGCTGGCGCGCCTGACGGACAGCCCGGTCGTACGGCTCAACCGCGCGGTGGCGGTCGGCGAGGCGGACGGGCCGCGGGCCGGTCTCGCGGCGCTCGCGCCACTGGACGGTTCACTGCCCCGGTACGCGGCGGTGGCGGCGTACCTCCACGAGCGCGCCGGCGACGCGGCGACGGCGGCGCGGCTGTACGCGGAGGCGGCCCGCAGGGCGCCCAACCTGGCCGAGCGGGACCATCTGACACGGCGGGCCGCCCGGCTCAACACCGACCGGAGCGACCGGAGCCGCTGACGGGGCCGTCGCGGAGCGCGGGGCCGCCGTGGGTGCGGGGCTCGGGGCCGTGACGAAGCCGGGGTCGTCACGGGCGCCGGGCCGTCGTGAGGCCCGGGGCCGTGATGGGCGGCGGGGGCCGGGCCGGTCGTGAGGGCCGGGGCGGTCGTGAGGGCCGGGGCGGTCGCGGCCCCGGGGCCGGTCGCGGGGTGGTTCGGCCGGGCGTGGCCGTTGTTCCGTGCATGGATCACCTCGCGATGGGCAGCCGCCTCGTGGCGGCCGGGGCCCTGGCGGCCGTGCAGGCCGCCGTCAGGCGAGTGGCCGGTGGAGCCGAGCGAGGCGCCGCCGGTGCTCGGAGGCGAGCGGCACCTCGTGTGGTTCGCGGAGGCGGACGGTGAGCTTTCCCCTGCCCGACAGCGTCGATGCCCTCAAGGACATGATCGGCCGCGAGGTCACGTCCCTGCGCGCGGCGGTACGCCGGAACGCGGAGCGTCCATCGGGAGCGCCGGCCAGCACCGAGCGGGCGTCCCCGGTGCGGTCCCTGGCCGTGCTGCCGCCCTCCGTGGAGACGGGCGAGGCCTCGCCGTGCCTGTGCGGCAGCCATGAGCCGGGCGCCCGCGGGGTCTGCTCGATCCTCGCCGCGATCCCGGCCTCGGCCGTGCTGCTCGAACCGCTGTGGAACGAGTCGGGCGGCATCCCGGACTTCCGGATCGTGGCGGGCAACCGCATCAGGTCGGCGGACTGGCTGGAGGAGCCGGACCACCAGGTCGGGCAGCGTTTCCTGGAGGCGCGGCCGGGCGCGGCGGACTCCGGCCTGCTTGCCGCCCTGACGGACGTGGTGGGCACCGGCAAGTCCCTGAACGGCCAGGTGGTGGACTACACGGAGCAGCGGCTCGGACGGATCCACCGGACCCCGCTGCTGTACACCGCCGCCCGGTGCGGCGAGCAGCTCCTCGTGACGTGGCGGCCCCTGCAGAGCACGGCCGAGATGATGACGATCGACGCGCAGTTCATCGCCTCGATGGGCTGGGGGAACTGGGACCTGCTCTCCGGGAAGGTGACCTGGTCGGAGGGGCTCAGCCGGATCCTCCACACCGACGTGCGCATGCCGTGGTCCCTTGAACAGCTGTGCGACGCGCTGCTGCCGGACGACCTGACGGCGTTCGCCGAGTTCCTCACCTCGGTCCTCGCGGGCGAGGAGCCCGCCTGGACCCGGATCCGCTTCGTGGTGCTCGGCGAGGTCCGCACGCTCGACCTCCTGGGGCGGCCGGCCACCGGGACGGACGGCCGGGCCTGGGCCCTCAACCTGGTGGCCCGCGACCTCACGCCGCAGATCCGCAGCCGGCGGCGGCTGGCCGAGACGGAGCGGGAGACGGATCTGCTGCGGCGGCAGACGGAGGCGGAGCGGAGGATCGCGGACACGCTGCGCGAGGCGATCCTGCCGACGCATTCGGAGGCGCTCGCGGCGGTCGGCCTCACGGTGGCCGCCGCCTACCGGCCGGCCGAGCCCGAGGCGGCGGTGGGCGGCGACTGGTACAAGTGCCGGCTGCTGCCGGACGGCCGGGTGCTCGTGGCGATCGGCGACGCGTCGGGGCACGGTCTGGAGGCCGTGGCGCGGATGGCGCAGCAACGCCACGCCCTGGCGGGCCTGGCGCAGACGGGCGCGTCCGCAGGGGAGATCACGACCTGGCTGAACGAGCTGGTGTGCAGCGACCCGGCGGGACAGACGGCCACGGTGGTGGCCGGCCACCTCGACGACGAGAAGGTGCTGCACTGGGCCGACGCCGGCCATCCCGCGCCGCTGCTGCTGCGCGACGGCCGCGCCGAGCCGCTGGAGGCCAAGCAGCGCGGTCCGCTCCTCGGCGCGCTGCCGGGGTACGCGTACGAGACCTCGTCCGTGCCGCTGCTCCCGGGCGACCTGCTGGTCCTCTACACGGACGGGATGGTCGAGCACCGGGGCGAGGACGTGACCGTGGGGATCGGGCGGCTCGCGGAGGCGGTGGCGGCCTCGTCCCACCTGGAGCCTCGGGAGCTGATCGACGCGCTGCTGGCTGATCCCGAGATCGCGGGCCACGAGGACGACGCGTGCGTCCTGGGGATCCGGGTGAACTGAGCGGCGCGTACGGCGTGCCCCGCCGCGGCCGGGGAGGGCGCGCGGGCGGAGCGTGCGGGCGGGGTGAACGGCCGTGCGGTCCGCTCCTCCGCGGGGGGCGTGACGCCCCGCTCCCCCGCCCGTTGAGCGGACGGGGGCGGGCGTGTCGCCGCCGGACCGCCGGGGAACGAGACGGTGTCCGCGGCGCCGGCGCCCCGTACCGGCCCGCCGTCCGCGCCACGGCCCCCTTCTTCGCCGCCCCGCCCCGCCGGGGCGGCGCACCGATCGGAGAGAGATGACGACGCCTTCCGCCCCCGACGGGTCCCCCGGCCCGTCGATGACCGACGAGGAGTACGGGGCCCTGCGCACCTCGGCCGCCCTGTGGGCCGGGACGTCGGTGCTGATCACCGACGCGTGCGGGCGGGTCCTGGTCCAGCGCGTCGACTACCGCCCCTCGTGCCTGCTGCCGGGCGGGGCCGTCGACAAGGGCGAGTCCCCCGCGCGCGCCGCCGCCCGGGAGCTGTGGGAGGAGCTCGGCGTGACGGCGGTCGTCGACCGGGGCCTCGCCGTCGACTGGGTCTCCGCCGAGGGTTTCGGCGCGCCGGGGGTCATGCGGTTCCCGGGCGAGATCCTGCACGTCTACGACGGAGGCGTCTGGGACGAGGGGCGGATCGCCGCGATCCGGCTGCCCGGGCACGAGGTCGAGGCCGTGGAGTTCGCCGAGCCCGCCGACCTGCCCGGTCTGATGACCCCGGGCGACGCCCGCCGGGTCCTGTCCGCGCTGCGCGCCCGTATCGACGGCGCGGGCCCCGCGCTCCTGGAGGACGGCGTCCCGATCGCCCCCGGTGTCCTGGACCGGGTCGGTGTCCTGCGTACCGCGCGGGTCCGCGAGCACTTCCCCTTCCGTCCCGCCCCGGCCCCGGAGGGCCTTCCGGTGCGCCGGTCGGAGGGCTGGCTGCTCGCTCCGGACGGGCGGGTCCTCGTCCTCCTCGACCCCGGCACCGGCGCGGCCCGGCTGCCCGGCGGCGCGCCCGGGCCGGCGGACCACGGCGACCCCTGGGCCACCCTGGTGCGCGAGGCCGGCGGGGAGGCGGCGGCGACGGCCGCCCGCCCCCTGTACCTCGGGCACCTCCTCGGCCCGGAAGGCCCGGACGGGTCGGAAGGATCGGACCGGTCGGACGGCCAGGACAGGTCAGAAGCGGCGGAAGCGGCGGAAGGGTCGTACGCGCTCGTCTGTCACGCCGCCGTCCTCACCCGCCTCGGGCCTCCGCCCGCCGGCGCGGGCGCCGATCGCACCCCGGTCCGGGTCCTGGCCACCCCGGAGCAGGCCCTGGAGCTCTTCGACCGGGGTCCGCACGGGGCCGCGCAGCTCGCGGCCGTCCACCGGGCCCGCGCCCTCCTCGGCATCCCCCGGGCCGACCGCCGGGCCGTCACCGAACTCCCGGGCCCCGTCACCTTCCAGGCTTCCGGGGACGTCCGGCGGCCCTGTCCGAAAGTGTGCGGGTGACGGCGCTTCCGGTTCTGGTGCCGATGATCCACCCCCGCCAGAATGATTCAAGGTTGAACAATCAAGAGCGGCGGGAGAGCTGTGATGGGGACGGGTCGGGTCGTGGCGGTCTTCGGGGCATACGGGCACACCGGGCGGTTCGTGGTGGCGGAGCTGCTGGAGCGGGGGTTCACACCGGTCCTGGCCGGGCGCGACGAGGGCAGGCTGCGGGCGCTCGCGGCCTCCCGTCCGGGGCTCGGCGTGCGGCCGGCCACGGTCGACGACCCGGCCTCCCTCGACCGCGCGCTGACCGGCGCGGACGCCGTGGTCAACTGCGCCGGCCCCTTCGCCACGACCGCGGCGCCGGTGATCGAGGCGGCGCTCCGCGCCCGGATCCCGTACGTGGACGTGGCCGCGGAGATCGAGGCCAACCTCGACACGTTCGCGCACTTCGCGGAGCGCGCCGCCGCGGCGGGCACCCTCGTGGTCCCCGCGATGGCGTTCTTCGGCGGCCTCGGCGACCTGCTGGTCACGGCGGCGGCGGGCGACTGGGAGGAGGCCGACGAGGTGCACGTCGCGTACGGGCTGAGCGGCTGGCACCCCACCGCCGGCACCCGTACGGCGGGCGCGGTCTCCCGGGAGCGCAGGGACGGCCGGCGCGTGGTGTTCGAGGGCGGCGGGCTGCGGTACCGCGACGACGCCCCGCCGGCCCTGGAGTGGGCCTTCCCCGAACCGCTGGGGGTCCGGTCCGTGATCGGGGAGTTCACCATGGCCGACGTCGTCACCGTCCCCAGCCACCTGGCCGTCCCCGAGGTGCGCACCTACATGACGGCCGAGGCCGCGCGGGACCTGGCCTCGCCCGACACGCCGGCGCCTGCCGCGGTCGACGGGCGGGGGCGGTCCGACCAGACGTTCCTCGTCGAGGCCGTCGTGCGCTCCGGCGGTGAGGAGCGGCGGGCCGTGGCGCGCGGCGGGGACATCTACGCCGTCAGCGCGCCGCTCGCCGTGGAGGCGGTGGACCGTGCCCTCACCGGCCGGGCCGGGACGGTCGGCGTCGCCTCCGCCGGCGCGGCCTTCGACGCGGCCGCCTTCCTGCGCGCCCTGTCCCCGCACGTTTCGGTCGAACTGCCCCGGTGACCCCCTCGAAACGCCTGTACGGCGACGCGTTTTCCGCCGTACGGGCGTTTCGAGGTGCCCTTTGCGGCCAGACGCGACATTGGAGGCATTCACGAACCGATGCGAGGAGGACGACCGGGATGGCCAAGGTGTCGCATCTGCCCGGGCGGGCGGAGCACCAGTGGAACTGGCAGATGGCGGCGGCGTGCCGGGGCGTGGGCACCGAGGTGTTCTTCCACCCCGAGGGCGAACGGGGGCAGGAGCGGGCGGCGCGCGAGGAGGCCGCCAAGGCCGTCTGCGCGACGTGCCCCGTGCGCGCCCGCTGCCTGGAGCACGCGCTCAGCGTGGCGGAACCCTACGGAGTCTGGGGCGGCCTGACGGAACAGGAACGCGAGCTGGCCCTGCGGACGGCGTCGGCCGCGGCCTAGGATCCGCCGGGCCCCGCCCCTCGTTCCCGTCGCGTTCCCGTCCGGCCCGTCAGACGAGACGGCCGCCGAAGGGTCCGCCCAGGCCGTAGTACGTGACCAGCTGGTCGCGGTAGGCCGCGTCGTCCAGGTGCTCGTCGCGGCGGAACTCCGGGGCGTCCTTGATCTGGTCCTTGGTGCGGTCCACGAAGATCGTCCGCTCCTCCGGGTCGATCCGGGTCACGGTGCTCGCCGGCAGCAGGACCTCCTTGCCGAAGATCCAGGGGCCGGTGTCCACGACCAGATAGGAGTCGTCCACCTCGTCGGAGTGCTTGTCCACCTTTCCGATGCCGCCGTCGGTCGCCTCGACCTTGTAGCCGGTCAGGTCGGCGCCGGCCAGGTGCCCCGCGGTCGAACGGTAGCTCCACGTGTGCTCGGTCATTTCTCGACAACTCCTCCGGTGGGGAAGGACGGTCGGCGGTCCACCGCCGCCCGGGGTCCGCCTGCCCCGGTCCCCCCGGCTCATTCGCGTGCCCGCCCCGGGGGGGGGGACAGCCGGACGGCTCCTGCCCGGCCGCACGGCTCCTGCCCGGCCAGATGGCCCCTGTCCGCCCGGAAAGCGGGATACGGACCGGGCCGCCGGGTAGCCGAACCCCATGAACACCAGCGAGAACCCCCCGCACCACCCCGTCCCCCCGTTCCCCGACCAGCAGCAGGAGCATCCCGGCTCGACCGAGCGGATGGATCCGCGGCCCGACCACGGCGAGGAGTCCTACCGGGGCCACGACCTGCTCCCCGACCGGGTGGCGGTCGTCACCGGCGGCGACTCCGGGATCGGCAGGGCCGTGTGCCTCGCGTTCGCCCGCGAGGGCGCGGACATCGTCTTCACCCACTTGCCGGAGGAGACGGACGAGGCGGCCGAGACGGCGCGCCTGGTCCGCGAGGCGGGCCGCAAGGCCGTCCCCGTCGAGTGCGACGTCCGCGACGAGGAGCAGTGCACGGCCCTGATCGACCGGGCGGCGGGCGAGTTCGGGCGCGTCGACGTCCTCGTCAACAACGCCGCGTACCAGATGGCCCGGCCCGACGGGATCGAGGCCATCAGCACGGAGCAGTTCGACCGGGTGATGAAGACGAACCTGTACGGGATGTTCTGGCTCTCCCGCGCGGTCCTCCCCCACATGCCGCGCGGCGGGTCCATCATCAACACCACCTCGGTGCAGGGCTACCAGCCGAGCCCGCACCTCCTCGACTACGCGATGACGAAGGCCGCGATCGTCTCCTTCACCCACAGCATGGCGCAGCTGCTCGCCGAGCGCGGCATCCGCGTCAATGGGGTCGCCCCGGGTCCGGTGTGGACCCCGCTGATCCCCGCGACGATGCCGGACGTGAAGGACTTCGGCGGCCAGTCGCCCCTGGGGCGCCCCGCCCAGCCGGCGGAGATGGCGCCCGCGTACGTCTTCCTCGCCTCGCCCGGGGCGAGCTACATCACCGGGGAGATCGTCAACGCCACCGGCGGCACTCCCCTGCCGTGAGGCGGTCCGGGAACTGTCGCCACGCGGCCCGGGCCCCTTCCGTGAGGCGGTCCGGGGCCGCTGCGAAGGGGGCCGTACGACCTTCGGGTCGTACGGCCCCCTTCGTCGTACGGGGTGGCGGCCGGTGTCACATCGGGGCGTCGGCCGCGGGAGGCCGACCGGCCCTCCCGGGTGCGTTCCCGGCTCCGGAGGGCTCCGGCGTCCGGGTGAGGGGCAGGTGGTAGAGCGCGAAGGCCTTGCCGATGACGGGCTGGGCGACGTTGCGGACGCGCACCCCGCCCGCCGTCATGCCGTGCTCGGTGCCCAGGTGGGCGTGGCCGTGCACCGCGAGGTCGGCGCCCGCCCCGTCGATGGCCTCGGCCAGGAGGTAGCTGCCGAGGAACGGGTAGATCTCGACCGGCTCGCCCGCGAGCGTGTCGGGGACGGGCGAGAAGTGGGTCAGGGCGATCCGCGCCTCGCAGTCGGCCAGGTCGGACAGGGCCTCGTGGAGTCCCTCGGCGGCCCGGCGCGTGGTGCGGACGAAGTCCTTCATCTCGCGTTCGCCGAACTCTCCGGCGCTGCGGCCCGCGAAGCCGCCGCAGAAGCCCTTGGTGCCGGCGATGCCGAGCCGGCCGCCGTCCACCGGCAGGACCGTCCGGTCGCCCTCCAGGACGGAGACCCCCGCGTCGGTGAGGACGCGGGCGATGTCCGCCTCCCGGTCGGAGTGGTAGTCGTGGTTGCCGAGGACGGCGACCACGGGGACGCCGAGGTCCCGGACCTCGTCCGCGACCACCTCCGCCTCGGGGACCGTTCCGTGGCGGGTGAGGTCCCCGGCGAGGAGGAGGACGTCCGCGCAGAGCGGCAGGGTCTCGAAGGAGGGGCGCAGCAGGCCCCGGCAGTCCGGGCTCAGATGGATGTCTCCGACGGCCGCCACCCGGACGACGGCTCCGTCCTCCTGTCGTTCCGGGGCGGTCACAGCAGCTCCTCGGGGCGCTCGGGGGGATCGATGCAGGCGACCGTCAGGTCCGCGCGGACGAGGAGGCCGGCCAGTTCCGTCTCGGCGAGCCGGAGGATCTCCTCCCGCTCTCCGGCCGTCGGTACGGTGCCCGTCAGGAGCACGGCCCCACCGCGCGTCTCGACGCGTACTCCCAGTTCGGCCGTGTCGTCGCGTGCGAGCCGTTCCCTGAACCGGGCGATCCGGTACTCGTTCTCGCCGCTGTCCATCGCGTTCCTCCGTCCTGTCGTCCTGCCGTGCGGTCCTCCGGGCGGGCGCGTCCCGTGCGGGCGCGTCTCGTAGGGGCGCGTCCTGTGCGGGTGCCCCCGTGCGGGGCGGCCGCCCTTCACCGTCGCGTCTCCCCCGTCCCGTACGTACCATTCCTCCCCCTGCGCGGGGCCGCGGGCGGACGGGTCGGGGCCCGCCGGGGCCTCAGTCCTCCAGGGAGCGGGTGGCCGGGCCCTGGAGGACGCTGCCGTCGGCCGCGAAGCGGGAGCCGTGGCAGGGGCACTCCCACGTCTGCTCGGCGTCGTCGAAGCCCAGTTCGCACCCCATGTGGGTGCAGCGGCGGCCGGTCCGCAGCCCGGCGAGGAAGTGGCGGGCGACAGCGGCCTGGTGCCGGACGGCCCCGGGCGTCTCGCGGACGGGGAGCCGGCGGCGCGGGTCGAAGAGCTCCGTCCAGTCCGGGCGGGGCGCGCCGGTCACGTGCGCGGCGAGCAGCCGGCCCGCGGCGACCCCGTTGCTGAGCCCCCATCCGCCGAAGCCGGTGGCCACGTACACGTGCTCGGTGTCGGGGTGCTCGTGTCCGACGCAGGGGACCCCGTCGACCGTGTCGACGTCCTGGGCGGCCCACCGGTGGACGACGGGCGCCCGGGCGAAGCCCGGCAGCCGGTCGCGCGCCCAGGCCTCCAGGCGCTCGTACCGGGCGCGGACGCCTCCGCTCCCCGGCTCGAAGGACTCGCCCGAGACGATCAGGAGCCGCCGGCCGCCGGCAAGGGGGGCGGTGCGCACCGAGCGGACGTCGTCCTCGTCGCTCCAGTACATGCCGTGGGGGGCGTGGCGCTCCTCGACGGGGGCGGCGACGACGAGTTCCCGGCGCAGCGAGAGGCGCATCAGGAGGGTGGGGTGGCAGCGGAGCGGGAAGTGGGTGGCGAGGACGACGTCGCGGGCGTGGACCGTGCCCCCGCCCTCGAGGGTGAGGCGGCACTCGGCGCCCTCCTTGAGACCGGTGACGCGGGTGCCCTCGTGGATCCGGCCGCCGTGGGCGACCAGGTCGCCGGCCAGGGCGAGCAGGAAGCGGCGCGGGTGGAACTGCAGCTGGTCCTCCACGCGGACCGCCGCCGCGACGGGGAACGGGAGCCCCGTCCCGGCCTCGCCGGGCTCCCCGTCCACCTCGACGGCCCGCAGGCCGGCTCCGGCCGCGGCAGCCGCCTCCGCGCGGATCTCCCCGGTCCGCTCCTCGTCGGAGGTGTACGTGTACGCCGGGCGGTGTTCGATCTCCGCGTCGACGCCGAGCTCCTCGCACAGCCGCACGACCTCCCGCAGGGCGTCCTCCTGGGCCGCGGCGTACCTGGCGGCCGCCCTGTCCCCCTGGGCGTGGCGGAGGGGCTCGTAGCGGAGGCCGTGGAGGGAGGTCAGTTTCCCGGTGGTGTGCCCGGTGACGCCGGATCCGATCCGGCCGGCCTCCAGGACCACGACGTCGCGTCCGGCGCGGTTGAGCGCGCGGGCGGTGCAGAGGCCGGCGATCCCGGCGCCCACGACGACCGCGTCCGCGGTGAGGCCGCCCTCCAGCGGCGGGTGGGCGGGGCCGGGCGGCGCCGACTCCATCCAGTACGAGCTTCCGGATCCGGGCATGATCCCTCCTCCGGCCGATCGGACGTCCGCCCGGCGTCTACCCGGGACGGGCGCGCGCAGTCACCGGGCGGACTCGGCCGTCGGGGAGCGCAGCCGTCGGGGGCGGTGCGAGGGCGCGTGTCGAAAGTCCCGCCTGCCCGGCGGGCAGGCGGCGCTACTTCCGGCACACGTCCTAGCGCTCCTCGGTCTCGGCCTCGCCCCTCCGCCCGTGCGGGCGGCGCTGTTCCTCGCGGCCCAGGCCCGGGGACTGGCGCTTCTCGGTCATGCCGCCCTCGTCGTCGGGGGCGCCGTCCCGGGTCGCCTTCTCGGCCTCCCGGCGCGCCGCGACGTCGCCGCTCTCGCCGACGGCCTCCGAGGGCGTGGTCCGCGGCGGGCCGTCCGCGGGCAGGGTGCGGCGGCGCTCGTGACGGGTCATGGTGGTCCTCCTCGGTCGTACGGGCGGGCACGGGGGCGGCTGCCCCCGTGCGTCACGCGGAAACAGCGCCGGTGGGGGCGAGCACGAAGGCGTGGCCGGCCGGGTCCGTGTAGCGGCGCGTGTCGGTGCGCCGGTCGAGCCGGGTGCCGTTCTGGTCGGCGGAGACGGGGCGCGCGCCCAGGGAGACGGCTTCCCGCTCGGCCTCGTCGAGCGCGTCGGGCGCCACGAGGATGAGCAGGTGGGCCTGCTGGGAGTCGTCCGGCCGGGGCCAGCTCGGCGGCGCCTGGCCGGGGTCGCGGCGGATGCCGAGGACGACGCCCGCGGAGCCGGAGACGAGGAGCAGGTCGGGGTCGCCGGAGCTCGGTTCGACGGTGGCGTCGAGCAGGGCGGCGTAGAAGCGCGCGAGGGGTTCGGGGTCGGTGCTGTCGAGGACGAGGACGCCGGTCTTGGAAACGGTCATGCGGTGCGTGTGCCCCGCCAACGCCCTTTCAGGCCGCGGGAGTCGGCGTCCGTGCGGCCGCTCTCCGGGTTGGGGGTCGCGCGGCGCGTGAGCTTGCGCGGCTCTCGGCACTCCATACGCAGTACTCTTGCTGAAGTGGTATGAAGTCGACAGCACAGACGGAGTGGGTCCATGGTGAGACGGAACGACCAGCGGCGCGCGGCCCTCGTCGACGCCGCGATCGAGGTGCTGGCCGGGCAGGGCGCCCGGGGCCTGACGTTCCGGGCGGTAGACACCGAGGCGGCCGTCCCCGCCGGGACCGCCTCCAACTACTTCGCCAACCGCGACGACCTGCTCACCCAGGCCGGCGCCCGGGTCTACGAGCGCCTCCGGCCCGACGAGGCCACGATCGCCCGGCAGCAGACGGCCGGCCGGGACCGGGAGACCTACGCGGAGCTGATGCGCGAGCTCGTCGGCCGGATCGCCGCCTTCCGCACCGGCTACCTCGCGCTGCTCGAACTCCGCCTGGAGGCCACCCGCCGCCCCGAACTGCGCAAGGTCCTCACCGAACGGGTCCGGGCCGACGTCGACGCCAACGTCGCCCACCACGAGGCCTCCGGCCTCCCCGGCGACGCCATGGGCGTCAAACTCCTCATCCTGACCCTGAACTGGCTGATCGTCGAACAGCTCACCCTGCCGGACGTCTTCACCGAGGCGGAGCGCGAGCAGCTGGTCGCGGCGGCGGTCGAGCGGATCGTACCGGCCGGATAGGCGCCGCCCCGGGCGGTGGTGACGGCCCGTCGCGTGCCCGGCCGCATCGGGGGTACGAGGAAGTGACGGCCGCCGTGTCCGGGGGCGCCGGGGAGCGGCGCTCCCCCACCGGACATCCGCGGATGGCGTACGAGTACAGGAGGCTCCATGTCCGCACTGTTGGCCCGCATCAAGCGGTTCGGTCGCAGCCCCCAGGGGCGGCGGGCGATCGCGTCGGTACGGCGCGCCGCCGCCGACCCCCGGACCCGGGCCCGGGCGCGCCGCGCCCTCGGGAGGCTGCGGGGGCGCCGCTGACGGCTCGTTCCCCCGCCGGCTCCTCGGCCGTGCGGGCCCGGCACCGGCCGGGCCCGCACGGCCGAGCGCATGGGCCGACGCGCGTGGGGCCGACGCGCGGGGGCTCACGGCGGCGCGTCGGACGGACGGACCTCGCGCAGCCGGTCCAGACGGCGGATGACCGGAGTGGCGCTCGCCCCGTGGAGGAGTACGGAGAACGCCACCGTGGTGGCGGTCAGGACCCACAGCTCGTGGGCCCGGTCCTCGAACCCGTGGTGGCCGAGCGCGTAGGCGAGGTAGAAGAGGGAGCCGATGCCGCGCAGTCCGAAGGCGGCGGTGACGACGCGCTCCCGGGGGCCGGTGACGAAGCCGAGCTGGGCGATCCAGCCCGTCACCGGGCGGACGACCACGACCAGGGCCAGGGCGAGCAGGACCATCGGCCAGGTCAGCGAGGCGAGGCCGGTGGCGGCGAGGTAGTGGCCGAGGAGGAAGAGCAGCGCCGCCGTCAGGAGGCGTTCGACCTGCTCGGTGAAGCCGTGCAGCACCTTGTGGTAGCCGTGGCCGCGCTCGGCGGCCCGGACGGCGCAGGCGGTGACGAAGACGGCGACGAAGCCGTAGCCGTGGGCGAGTTCGGTGAGGCCGTACGAGAGGAAGGTCGCGGCGAGCGCGACGAAGCCCTCCATGTGCTCGGACAGCCGAAACGATTCGGCCCCGGCCCGGAAGAACATCCAGCCGAGCATCCGGCCGAGGACGACCCCGATCACGACGGCGATCACCGCCTTGCCCACGAGGTCCACGCCGAACCAGTGTCCCCAGTCGGCCTCCGCCCAGGCGCCGCCGGCTCCGGCGAGCGCGACGGCGGCGAGGACGAAGGGGAAGGCCAGGCCGTCGTTGAGGCCGGCCTCGGCGGTGAGCGTGAAACGTACCTCGTCCTCGTCGTCGTCCTCGTCGGTCGGCTCCCCCACCCGCACCTCCGCGGCCAGCACCGGGTCGGTCGGCGCGAGCAGGGCTCCCACCAGGAGCGCGGTGGCCACCGGCCAGTCGAAGAGCCACCAGGTGAGCGCGGCGGTCGCGGCGACGGTCAGGGGCAGGGTGATGCCGAGGAGCCGCCACGGCCCGGCCCAGGAGCGCAGTCCGAAGCGCCGGTTCAGCGCGAGTCCGGCGCCCATGAGGGAGACGATCACGCAGATCTCGGTGACGTGCTCGACCCAGACCCGGTCCGCGACCGGGTCGAGTTCGGGCATCGGGAGGGGCAGCAGGCCGGACAGGGCTCCGACCGCCAGGAACACCATGGGCATCGAGAGCGGCATGCGCCGCACGAGCCTGGGCAGGACCGCCGCCGCCAGCGCTCCGAGTCCCAGGGCCGTGAACACGAGGTCGGCGGGGCTCACGGGTGGGACTCCGTTCCGGTGGTGGTGGTAGGGGGGCGAGGGGGCGGTGTCCCGGTCAGTCGGCCGGCTCGTCGGGGGTGGGGTGTTCGGGGTTGACGGTCCCGCTCTCGGGGTGTTCCCGGGGCCCCGTGCCGGACACGTCGGTGTCCGGGAGGTCCTCGTCGCCCGGGTCCCGCACGACGGGGATGGCCAGCGGGTCCTCGCCCTCGGCTGCCTGCTCGTCCTCGCGGTCGCGGGGTATCGGGTCCTCCGAGTTCCCCGGGGTGTACGCGTCACTCATGCGGGTCTCCTCTCCGTCGTCGGGTGCGGCACGGCGCGGCGGTCAGCGCGCCGTCGCCGGCGATCCCAGGCGGACGCGTTCCATGACGTATCCGCTGCGCGGGAGCGTCGGTACGCGGTGCAGGGGGATCGACAGGTCCTGGTCGGGCACGTCGTGGGGCAGCCGGGCGAGGCGCGGGACCAGGGAGGCCAGGAGGGCGAGGGTGATGTCCTCGCCGGGGCACCGGTGGCCCTCCGCCGGGTCGCCGCCGCCCTGCGGTACGAGGTCGTCGCGGCCGACCGCCGCGCCCGGCCGGGTGAAGCGGGTCGGGTCGAAGGCGTACGGCTCCGGCCACAGGTCGGGGTCGTGGTCGTGTCCGTACAGGTCGAGGAGGACCAGGCTGCCCTTGGCGATCGGGACGCCGCCCCACCGGGTGTCGGCCGCCGCGAGGCCGCCGGTGAACGGGGCGAAGGGGTAGAAGCGGCGGACCTCCTGGGCGAAGCCCCAGGCGTACCGCTCGTCCGCCGCCAGGAGCCCGCGGTGCTCGGGCCAACGGTGCAGGGCGTGGGCGGCGAAGACGAGGAACCAGGTGACCGCGACCGTGGGGCGCAGGACGTTCAGGAGCTCGACGGCCGCGGTGTGCGGGTCGAGCTGCCGGCCGTTCGCGTCGGTGTGCGCGGCCACCACCTGCGCGATCGTCGCCTGCCCCGACGGGGCGCCCGCGTGCCGCAGCTCCTCGATCAGCGGGGCGAGCCGCTCCTCCTGCCGCGTCCTCGCGCGCCGTGCGCGCACATGGCGGGGTCCGACGGCGGCGAAGCCGTCCACCATGGCCGCGAGGTCCCGCGCGGCGGTCTCCGCCTCGTCCTCGGACAGCGGGACGCCGGCCCAGTCGTGCACGGCCCGGGTGAGGACGCGGGCGGCCTCGTCGAAGAGGACCACCCGCTCCCGGCCCTGCCAGCCGGCCTCGGCGCGGTCCCACGCGCCCTGGGCGTGCTCCACCAGGGCGGCGATCCGCTCCGGGTCCTTGAGCAGTGTCAGGAACAGCGCCTTCCGGCCGCGGTGCGGCCCACCGTCGAGGGTGTGGACGGCCCCGCGGCCGAACAGGGTGTCCAGGACGGGGCCGGGCAGGGCGTCGTGCCGGCGGACGTGCCGCTCGTCGTAGAAGAAGTCCACCGCCTCCTTGCCGTGCAGCGCGACCCCGCGTCGGCCGAGGATCCGCACGGGCACGGCGGGCGCGTTCCCGGCCCGCCGACGCAGGTCGGGAAGCCATCCGTACCCCTTCACCAGGAGGGACGCGGTGCTGTCGAGCAGCGGGGGGCGGGTGGGGCCGGACATTTCCTGTGGTGTCGCTTTCATGAGAGACGGGTTCCACGAAGTCGTGATTTCACACCGTTCCGTGCCACCCGGCCGGGAGGGGGCCGGACGGCACGCGTCCGTTCAGCGGCCGGGGGTGAGCACCGCCTTGACCATGCCGTCCTTCTTGTCCTGGAACGTCTTGTACGCCTCGGGGGCGTCCTCCAGGGGGAGGGTGTGGGTGGCGAAGTCGTCGACACCGAGCGGGTCGGCGTCGTCCAGGAGCGGGAGGATGTCCTCGACCCACCGCCAGACGTTGGCCTGGCCCATGCGGAGCTGGATCTGCTTGTCGAAGAGGCTGAACATCGGGACGGGGTCGACAGCGCCGCCGTAGACGCCGGAGAGGCTGATGGTGCCGCCGCGGCGGACCACGTCCACAGCCGTGTCGAAGGCGGCCATGCTGTCCATGCCGGCCCTGGTCATCATCTTCTGGCCGACGGCGTCGGGGAGGAAGCCCGGGACCTTCTGCGCGGCCTTGGTGAGCGGGGCGCCGTGGGCCTCCATGCCGACGGCGTCGATGACCGCGTCCGTACCCCGGCCGTCCGTGAGGTCCCGCACCCGGTCACCGAGGTCCTTGCCGTGCTCCTTGAGGTTCAGGACCTCGACGCCGCGGCCGCGGGCGCGGTCGAGCCGTTCGGGGACGAGGTCCACGCCGATGACCTTGCTCGCGCCCTTGTGGAGCGCGACGCGGGCGGCCATGTCGCCGATGGGGCCGAGCCCGAGGACGGTCACGGTGCCGCCGGGCGGGACGTCGGCGTACGCCACGGCCTGCCAGGCGGTCGGCAGCACGTCCGAGAGGTAGAGGTAGCGCTGGTCGGGGGCGTCCTGGCCGACCTTGATGGGCAGGGTGTCACCGAAGGGGACGCGCAGGAACTCCGCCTGGCCGCCGGGGACCTGCCCGTAGAGCTTGGTGTACCCGAAGAGGGAGGCGCCCGTCCCGTACTCCCTGACCTGGGTGGTCTCGCACTGGGACTGCAGGCCCTGGTCGCACGTCCAGCACGTGCCGCAGGAGACGTTGAAGGGCACCACGACCCGGTCGCCGACCTTGAGGTTACGCACCTCGGGGCCGACCTCCTCCACGATCCCCATGGGCTCGTGTCCGAGGATGTCGCCGGGGTCCAGGAAGGGTCCGAACACTTCGTACAGGTGCAGGTCGGAGCCGCAGATGCCGCTGGACGTGACGCGGACGATCACATCCGTCGGGTCGACGATCCGGGGGTCGGGCACGGTGTCCACGCGTACGTCCCGGTGTCCGTGCCAGGTCAACGCCCTCATGGTCGAGCTCCTCACGTGCGGCTTGCGGGGTCACGGCGCGAGTGCCCCGGACGGGCGGTCGTATGCGTCCCGGCGGTCCGCCGCCCGGCGGGGACGCGCGGTAGCCGCGCGCCTTCGCGGGTAGCGGCTCCGTGGGAGGACCCGCGGGACGAGCCCCCGGAACGGGCCCCGGAGCCGGGGCCCGGGCGAGCGCGCGGGCGCCCCGTACGGACGACGGACACGGACGACGGGCACGGAGAGGGAGAACGCGATGACGGAGACCCTGAAGGTACGGGCGGGCAGGCGCGCCGTCACGGTCGGCCGGCCGGAGAAGGTGCTGTTCCCCGAGGACGGCATCACCAAGGCCGACCTCGCGGAGTACTACCGCGCCGTGGCCCCACGGATGCTGCCGCACCTGCGCGGCCGCCCGCTGACGCTGGAGCGCCATCCGGGCGGCATCGGCGAGCGGGGCTTCTTCCAGAAGGACGTGCCGGACCACTTCCCGGACTGGGTGGGGCGCGCCGAGATGCCGAAGGAGGGCGGCACCGTCACGTACGTCCTGGCCGAGGACGCGGCCACCCTGGTCCTCCTCGCCGACCAGGGCTCCGTCACCCTGCACCGGTGGCTGTCGAAGACCGACCGCCCCCACCACCCGGACCGGCTGGTCTTCGACCTCGACCCGTCCGAGGAGGGGTTCGGGGCGGTACGGGACGCCGCCCGGTGGCTGCGCGACCTCCTGGACGGGCTGGAGCTGCCGTCGCTGCTCATGACCACCGGCTCGCGGGGGCTGCACGTCCTGGTGCCGCTGGACCGGAACGCGCCCTACGACGACGTACGGGCCTTCGCCTCCGACGTCGCCGGGGTGCTCGCCGCCCGCCACCCCGACCTGCTCACCACCGAGGTGCGCAAGAAGGCGCGGGAGGGGCGGCTCTATCTCGACGTCCAGCGCAACGCGTACGGGCAGACCGCCGTGGCTCCCTACACGGTGCGGGCCAGGGCCGGCGCGCCCGTCGCGGCTCCGATCGGCTGGGACGACCTGGACGACCCGGAGCTCGACGCGCGCTCCCGGCGCCTCACCGACGTGGACCTGCTCCTGAGGGAGGACCCGTGGGGCCCGGCTCCGCGCGGGCGCTCCCTCAGGGCTGCGGCGGACCGCCTCCGTCGTACGGGTCTCCGTGCTCGTCCCTGAGGGGGTCGCCGCCGTCGAAGCGCCCCTCCTCGGACGGGCCGCCGTCGTCGAAGGGGCCGTCGTCCCCGGGCGGGTCCTCCTCGCCGCTTCCGTCGACGAACGGCCGTTCCTGGTCGAACGGGTCCTCGTCGCCGCGCGGCGCGAGCGCGATGCACTCCACGTCGATCCGGTCGGCGACTTCCGTCAGCGCTCCCGCCAGGGCCACCACCGTCTCCGGTGCGAGGTCGAGGTCGTCTTCGCCGGTCGACTCCAGCCACCCGGCCGCGAGGTGCCGGAGCAGGCCGGTCACCTCGTCGGCGGGGAGCACGAGATGGCCGTCCGGCAGAAGCACCAAGGACATGGATGCGTTCATGATGATCCGACCTCCGTGTCACCGACGCGCGTTCGGACGCGTCTTCAGGGGGTGTCGCCCGCGGGCGGGGTGCCGTCGGCCGTCTCCGGGCGGACGATGACGACGGGGCAGGACGCGTGCGCGGCGCACTGCTGGCTGACGGAGCCGAGGAGCAGGCTCGCGAACCCGCCCCGGCCACGGCTTCCCACGACGAGCAGTTCGGCGCCGTCCGACTCGCCGATCAGCACCTGGGCCGGGTTTCCCCGCACCACGTGCTGGACCAGGGGGACGTCGGCGTCCGCGGCGAGGACCGCGCCGAGTTCCTCGGAGAGTGAGCGCCGGGCCTGTTCCTCGTCGAACAGCACGTCCACGGCCGACGCGGACCATCCCCCCGCCCCGGGGAGGTCGTAGGCCCCCACCGCGCGCACGGTCGCTCCGGTGCGCCGCGCGTACCGGAGCGCCCAGCGCAGGGCCGCGTGCGAGGCCGGCGAACCGTCCACGCCCACGACCACGCGGGAGGTGCCGTCATCGGTGCTCATGTCATGCCCCTTCTCGCTCGCGCCGGGAAGGCGGTCCGGGCCCGGACGGCGGGGTTCGGCTCCGTCTCGGTTCCGCCCGCAGCCGGAAGGGCCTCCTGCCGACCGACTACCCGGCAGCACGTGCCGTACGCGCGGACGGCCCGGCGTAGGGGCGGTCGCCCCTCCGTACCAATGTGCCCCGGGCGGGGCCGGCCCGCCCGGCAGCCGCCGCCGTGCGCGTCCGTCCCGGGGGTCTGCGGGGGCCGTCCGGGAGCGGGATCAGTCCAGGGCCTCGTCGGCGAGGCGGATGCGCGCTCCCATGTTGGTCTCCATCATGCGCAGGGCGGCGTCGGCCAGGTCCTCGTGGATGTGGGCGACGGCGTCCCGGGCGATCGTGACGGAGAGGTGCCGGATGTGGGCGTCGAGGGCGGAGTAGAGCACGCACTGTTCCGTGACCTGGCCGCAGAGCACCAGGTGGTCCACGTCGAGCGTGCCCAGGAGGTAGGCGAGCGGGGTCTCGTAGA
The DNA here is from genome assembly GCA_000716465.1 of Streptomyces bikiniensis. Taxonomy (GTDB): domain Bacteria; phylum Actinomycetota; class Actinomycetes; order Streptomycetales; family Streptomycetaceae; genus Streptomyces; species Streptomyces bikiniensis. The sequence goes on along the minus strand of JNWL01000009.1, from coordinate 25,098 downwards.
AGACGGAGTGGCGCGCCTTGACGACGAAGTAGGACGTCTCGTCCGGGCGCACCGGGTCGACCAGTTCGGCGTGGGGGCCGCCGAGGGCTGCCTCCAGGATCTCCCCGTGGTGGGAGCGCCATTTGCCGAAGTTGTCGTTGGCGTAGACGACGGGCAGACCCCGCTCGCGGGCCCGTTCCAGGAGGCGCACCACGGCGGGCAGGGCCCGGGTGACGGAGGGGACGAGGAGTTCCGCGTCCGGGTGGTCGTAGCGGTTGAGCATGTCGATGACGACGAGGGCGGTCTTGCTCATGTTCTCCAAGTTTCCAGATCGTCGGTCCGGGCGCGCGTCGGGCCTTCGGTGGGGTGGAGGCGGGCGGTCGGGCGGACGGGACGGACGCGGCGGTCGGGGCGGTGGGCGGTTGCGGAAAGGCCGCGGGGCCGGTCGCGGGACGTCGTCCGTCCACGCGACCGGCCCCCGGCCCGTCGTCTCGGCACTGCCCGTACCGCGTACTGCCCGTACCGCGTACTGCCCGTACCGCGTACTGTTCGTACCGCGTACGTCCGTACTGCCCGTGCCCGTCGTCCTCAGGACCGGTCGGCGGGCGGCCAGGTGCCCGCGCCGTGCGCGGACCGGTCGACCTGGCCCGGGACGGTGGGGACGCTACCGGTGGAACCGGTCGTGCCCGGGGTGCCGCCGGTCGGGGCCGGGCCCGCGGCGTCCGAGGGGCTGACGCGGCCGCGCCAGCCGCCGGTCGCCCGTCCGCGCTCCTCGATGAACCCCTTGAACCGCTTCAGGTCCCCCTTGACCCGCAGGTCGAGGATCCCGAGGGCGTCGCCGGTCTTCTCCACCACGCCCTCCGGCTCCACCTCCATCGCGAGGCGGACCCTGGTGTGGCTCTCGTCGAGCGGCTGGAAGGTCACGACGCCCTTCTGCCGGACCTCGCCACCCACGGTGCGCCACGCGACGCGCTCGTCCGGCAGCTGGTCGACGATCTCGGTGTCGAACTCGCGCCGCACCCCCGCCACCTTGGTCCGCCAGTGGCAGTGGCGGTCGTCGACCTGCCGCACCTCCTCCACGCCTTCCATGAAGCGGGGGAACTCCTCGAACTGCGTCCACTGGTCGTAGGCGCTCCGCACCGGGACGTCCACATCGATGGTCTTCTCGACCGTGCTCACCGGTTTGCCTCCTTCGTTCCGTTGTGGTCGTTGCCCGCGTACCCGGCCGTCCCCGCCTCAATCAGGGCTTCGACCGGGTCCCGAACTCCGGTGCGCGGTCCCGGAACCGGAAAGGTGCAGGCAGGCGCGTTCCTTGCATAATGGAGGGTGGCAGCCACCTGTCGAGCTGCTTCAGGCTGGACACAGAGCGTCCTGCGGCGGAGAACGGCCCCGGCGGCCGGCTCGCGCCGAGGATGCGGCGCTCGCGGTGTTCCCGTCGAGTTCCACGAACCGCTCACCGTGCGCCGCACCGGGACCGCTCGCCGGTCCCTCCCACCGATCACCCGATCACCGGCCTCGTGCCTGATCACCGCCTCGTGCCGCGTCCGCGGCGCCCACCCGGTCCGGGAGGTAGACCATGCTCGTGAGCCATGCCCTGAAGGACGGCGTCCTGCACCTGAGGCTCCTCCGCGAGCTCGACGTCACCAGCCGGGCCGCGGCGGCCCTGGAGATCGAGGCGATCGTCTCCGCCTACCGTCCCGAGCGGGTGCTCCTCGAATTCCCGACCCCCTCCCCGTCCCCGGCCTCCTTCAGCGCGCTCGCCCGGGCCCGCAGGATGTGCGCGAGCCTCGGCATCGCCCTGGCGGTGAGCGGACCGGGCTCCGTGCCGCTCCAGGCGCCGGGGAGCGCGCCTCCGGCCATGACCGCCTGAGTGCCCTTCGGGGCGCATGTCCCTCGTGCGCCTCTCGTACGCCAGGGAGGGCCGTGATGTCCTCACGGCCCTCCCCGGCTTCGCGTCGCGACGGGTCTCCTCTACGCGGAGTCCTCGTCGCCCTCGTCGCCGTCATCGTCGTCGCCCGCCTCGCCGACGACCGCGTCGGCCGCCTCCTCACGCGCCTGCTCGTCGCCGCTCTCCCCCGGGGCCTCGGAGGGAGGGGTGGTGCGCGGGTCGGGTTCGCCGTTCCGGTGCTGGCTCATGTCTGTCGCTCCTCGGTCTCGATCGGGGTCGGTGTCGGTGTCGGAGGGGGAGTCGGGGTGGGTCTCGGGGTCAGGACGGCGGGTACGGGGCCGACTTGAGGCGGCGGGCCAGGTGGGCCGTATTGGCGGCGAGGGTCGCGGTGGTGCCGGCCGTGGCCTTGGGGGTCTTGTCGAGGTCCTGGTAGTCGGTGCCCTGCATGGCCTCCCCCACCCAGTAGGTGACGGCGTTGGGGGCGAGGGAGAAGCCGACGTCGTTGAGGCCCTGGAAGAGGTCCGCGCTCACCTTGTGCGCGCCGTCCTCGTTCCCGACCACGCAGACGGCCGCCACCTTGCCGTAGGTGAGCATCCGGCCCTCGTCGTCCGTCTCGGAGAGTTCGGCGTCTAGGCGTTCCAGGACGCGCTGGGCGATGCTGGAGGGGTGGCCGAGCCAGATGGGGGTCGACAGGACCAGGATGTCCGCGCCCAGAACGGTGTCGCGGATCTCCGGCCAGTCGTCCCCCTCCCCCATGTCGGTCTTCACGCCGGGCAGGACGTTGTGGTCGGCGATCCTGATGGTCTTGCCGGTGACTCCGTGCTCGCCCAGTGCCGCCATGACCTGCTCCGCAAGCAGCTGGGAGCTGGAACGGGCGGGCGACGGGGACAGGGTGCAGACGAGGGCGACGGCGCGCAGGGGTGTCGTATCCATGGAGGTGCCGCTACCCCGCCGAAGGGGCCTTATGTCGCACAGGCAGCCCATATCGCGCGTTTGCCGGGCGGCCATCGGGGCAGGCCGTTCCCCCCTCCGGAGAAGCGCTCCGGGACCTCGGATCCCTCAGGAGCCGACCGTGACCGACGGTTTCACCGCAGCGCTCGACCATCCGATGTACGTCGTCACGGCGGCGACGGCGGACGGGGAGCGTCCGGTCGTCACGGCGGAGCCGCTCCTGCCGCGCCCTGGCGGCCTCCCGCCGCTTCCGCAGCACATGTCGCACCCCTTCGTCCCGCCCTCCTGCCCGCCCGTCGCCCGGTCCGGGACACGCCGTTCCCGCCCTCCGCCGGGCTCTCCGCCCGCCGGACGGGTGACGCGGGCCGGAAGCACGGTGCCGGCGGCGGGCCACCGGACGCCGATCCCGGGCGGACGGGCCGTGTCGCACCCTCCCCGCGACGGGGGCGGTGCCGTGCGGGGCGGGGCCGGGCGTGTCCCGCACGGCTCGGTCCCGTCGCGGGCCGGTGCGGTTTCCCCGTACGCGTCAGGACCAGGACGCCGCCACCAACGACCTCTCCGCCGCCGCCAGATGGACCGCCGAGGCGAGCCAGGCCCGGGCGTAGCCGTCGGCCGAGGCGTCGGTGAGGCGGCCGAAGGCGTCACGGGGGCGACGGTCCGCCTCCGCCGTCAGGGCCGCCGCGAGCTGCGCCGCCCCGCCGAGGCCCGCCCGGCGCAGCGGGGCGAGGAGGGCGGCCGCGTCCGTCCCCCGCCCGGCCTCGGCCACGGCGCGCCGCCCGCCCGCGACCCCCGTTTCGAGGAGCCGCCGCACCCGCCACAGCGGCGCGTCCGCCAGCGGATCCGGCACGGCGTCCACCGGGGCGAGCGGCCCGGCGGACGCGGCCCCGCGCGGGAAGTGACTTCCCTGGAGGCGGTCGTACCCCAGGTCGGCCCTGCCGAGCCACTCCTCCGGCAGCCGCAGCGTGTACGGCTCACCCGGCACCGGGCCGACCGCCAGCGGCCGGAGCGTCGCCGCCCGGTCCAGGTCCGGACGCCCGAGGACGCGCAGGACGAGCCCGGGGTGCTCGGCGATCCTGCGCAGGTTGGCGGCGTGCGGCAGCTCCGGGTGCGGGTGGGCGGGGCGCAGCCGCAACAGCGGCCCGCCCCCGGCGACGCGCGCCACGAGGTACTCCCCCGCCGCGCCGACCACCTCCACGTCGCAGCCGAGGAGGGCCGCTTCGGGGGCGCCGCCCTCCCGGGCGCCGGCGTCGAGCGCGGCGGCCACCGCCCCGCCCACCGTTCCGGCGAACAGCGCCGCCGCGGGCTCCTCCGACCAGTCCACGCCGCGCAGCGGAGTCGCGTTCACACCCCGGCCCGCCCCGAGCCGCCCGTCCGGCGAGACGGTAGCGCCGACGATCCGCAGGCCCCCGCGCGCGAGGCCCGCGTGGTCGAGGACGGCCCCGCCGAGCGCCACGGACGCGGAGCCCGCTCCCCTGGCGCGGGCCGGTCCGCCGGGGCGCACGTCGGAGATCGTGTAGCGGGAGCCGTCCGGGCCCACCAGGTGCGTGGCGACGCCCCCGTACCCGGTGGCGGAGAGGACCGGTTCCCGGCACAGGCCGTACACCCTGAGGCTGCCGCCCTGTCCGTAGGCGCGGCGCGCGGTGCCCGCCGCGCCGGCGCCCGCCGCCCCCGAGGCGAGCAGGGCGGCGCCGGACAGGAGGTCCCGGAAGGCGTCCGCGAGGTCGCCGAGGCGCTGTCCCCGGCCGTGCTCCCGGGCGGCGCGCAGGCCTCGTACGACGCGGAGCGCGGCCGCCTCGGCCCGGGGCAGCCCGGCCAGGCGCGCGGTGTGGGCGGCGCGCAGCAGTTCGGCCTGGACCACCGCCCCGCCGGCCGTGACCCCCGCCGACAGGGCTTCGGCGGCCGCCTCCCACAGGGCGGTGGCGGCCCGGACCTGGGCGGGGGTGGGGGCGGCCGGGGGTGCGGTGTTCCCGGAGGGTTGTCCGGGGGCGGGAGCGGGGGCGGGGACGGCAGGGGTGGCGGTGGGGGTGGCGGAGTCGGTTCGGGGTGGAGCGGGGCGGTCCGCGGTCGGTTCCGGGGGTCCCGGCGCGGGGTCCGCGTCCGCTCCCGTTTCCGTCTCCGCTTCTCCTTCTGCGCCTGCTTCCGCCTCCGGGTCCGCGATCGGTGCCGCGCCCAGGGCCGCCGCGCGGTGCAGGCAGCGCGGGGCCAGCAGGCAGGTGCAGACGGCCTGTCCGGCTTCGGTGACCGCGCCCGACGGGCCGGGGCGCAGGGTGACCAGGGCGTCCTCGCCGAAGCGCACGTCGAGGGACCCGTCGGCGGCCCGGACGGCCCGCTCGGCGCAGCCCTCGATCGCCGCGTCGAGCTTCTTGCGCAGCCGTGCGCTGAGCTGCTCCACGGCATCGGCGAGGACGTCGGGGGCGACGGGAGGCAGGGGTTCGGGGCTCAACGGGGTTCTCCACGGAGGCGGTCGCCCACCCAGCGGGCGAGGGCGAGCGGGCTGAGGGCGGCCACCGGCATCCCGGCGGCGACGAGTTGGCGCGCCACCGGCACCGAGTAGCGGGGCGTCCCCGCGTCGTCGAGCGCCGCGCAGCCGAGGAGGTGCGCACCGGACGCGGCCAGGGCGCGGACCTCGCCGAGGAGGCCGGCGAGTGGCGCGCCCTCCTCGAAGTCGCTGACCACGACGACGAGGGTGCGGCTCGGCACGGTGATCAGGGAGCGGGCGTGCGCGAGCCCCGCCGCGATGTGCGTGCCGCCGCCGACCCGTGCCTCCAGGAGCAGCGACAGGGGGTCGTCGACCCGGTCGGTCAGGTCCACCACCTGGGTGGAGAAGGCCAGGAAGTGCGTGGACAGGGTCGGTACGCCGCCGAGCACGGCGGCGGTGAGCGCCGACCAGATGACCGAGGCCTCCATCGAGCCGGAGACGTCGACCACGAGGACCAGGCGCCAGTCCGACTCCTTGCTCGCCCGGGTGCTGAAGACCGGCCGTTCCGGCACGACCACCACCCGGCCGTCGTCCGTGCGCCGGGTGTGGGCGAGGTTGGCGCGCAGGGTACGGGCGAGGTCGAGGCGGCCGCCGGGCCGGCGGGTGGGGCGCGGAGTGGCGAGCCCGGAGAGCGTCGGGCGCAGGCGGGTGGCCAGCTCCCGGGCGAGCTCGTCGACGAGCCGCTTCACCAGGGGCCGCAGCCGGGCGAGTCGGGACTCGGGCATGCCGCCGACCAGGGAGAGCACCGAGCCGAGGAGTTCCACCGAGGGGCGGACCGCCGCCGGGTCGAGCTGGGCGAGCACGTCGGTGCGGCCCGCGTCGGCGGCCTCGGCCAGGACCTCTTCGCGCACGTCGGCGCCGAAGAGGGCCTCCAGTTCCTGCGACCACTCGCGTGCGGTGGGGAAGGATGCCTCCTGTCCGCCGCCGCCCGACCCCGCGTCCAGGTCGTCGGCCCCCTCTCCGCGTCCGCCGCCGTACAGCTCGTCCAGGGCGCGGGCGTACCGGCGCGCGTCGGCGGAGAGCCGGTCCCGGTGGCGGCCGAGGAGGAGCCGCCAGCGGTCGGCCGGGGCGAGCCGCCGGTCCGGGGCGGTGGCGCCGCCGGGTACGGGTGTGTCGGTGTCGGTGTCGACGTCGTTGTCGGTATAGGTGTCGGTATCGGTGTCGGTGTGGACGTCGGAGTCGGCGCCGGAGTCGGCATCGGTGGTGGTGTACGGGTCGGGCAGGGCCAGGGACTTCAGGGCGGCGAGTCCGGCCGCGTCGGCCGCCGCCCACAGGGCGAGCAGCTCGGGCGGGGCGTCCAGGGAGAGGTCGAGCCGGTCGCCGAGCCGCTCGGTGACCGTGGTCAGGAGCCGGTCCCGGGCGGCCGGGGCGAGGGCGTCGAAGCCGCCGCGCAGGGCCGGGAGCCGGTCGAGGAAGTCCTGGTCGGGCAGGGCGTCGACCCGGTCGAGGAGCGGGGTGAGCGCGTCCGGGGACGTCTGGAGCAGCGGGCCGGCGGCCGTGAGCAGTCCCGCGAGGCGCTTCGTCAGGGCCCGGCGCGCGGCGGGGGAGGTCGCGCCGTCGATCCAGCCGGCCACCCGTTCGCCGAGGTCCGCGGCCGGGTCCAGGTCGAGCAGGACCCGTACGGCCAGGGCGGCGCCCTGGATCAGCGGCGAGCCCTCGGAGGCGAGTCCGGCGAGGGCCGCGTCCATCCGGAGGCCCAGGTGCCGGGCGGCCGACCGGTCCGCGAGCGCCACGAGGGCGCCGGCGTCCGCGGGGGCGTCGCTGCCGGCCAGGCCGGGCAGCGACCGCACGGCGGCCTCCAGGAGTTCACCGGTGAGCGCGCCGGCCGTGGCGCGGGCGTCCTCGGTGGTGCCGGGGTAGTGGCCGCGCCGTATGCCCTCCAGGAGGTCCAGCGCTTCGAGGAGTTCGGGCAGGGCCGCGGTGTCGGGCAGGACGGCGGAGGCCTCGCGCAGCCGCGCGTCGACCAGGTCGGGCAGGTCGCAGCGGGCGGCGGCGGTGAGTCCGGCCAGGATCTGGGCCGGGGTGGGGCCGCCCTCGGCGGCCTCGCGGCGCGCGGTCTCGGCCAGGGTGCCGGCGGCGGCCTGGGCGGCGGTGACTCCCCGGACTCCGGCGAGGTCGAGCCGGGCGGGCACGGACGGGCTCCAGGTCAGGCGCCACTTGGTGCCGAGGGCGGTGCCGTCGCCGGTGGCCGCCACGGCGAGGGGTTCGCCGTAGGAAGCGCCGATGACGAGGAGGCGCTGCAGCAGGACCTCGCGGCGCCCGTCGAGCGGGGAACGGAGCGGGTCGAGGCGTACTTCGCGGGGCTCGGGCTCCTCCGGGCGGGGCAGTCGCAACCGGGCGAGCTCCTCCTCGACCGAGGGGCCCAGGCCGGAGCGGGGCGCACGCGGGCTGATCCGGCCGCGTGCCGTACCGACGAACACGGCCTCCAGGGCGCGGGCCAGGGCGCGCCCCCTGCCGAGGGGTTCGCCCTGTCCGAGGACGGTGGTGACGGCCTCCAGGAGTTCCCCGCGCCCGGGGGCGGGGAGTCCGCGCAGCGCGGCCAGGTCGCAGGCCAACCGCAGCGTCTCGGCTGCCTCGCCGGTGCCGGCGGTGTGCCCGGCGCGGCGCATCTCCCGGCACAGGCCGGTCACCGCGGCGGCGGCCGCCTCCCGGATCCGCTCGGGGTCCCCGGCGGCGGTGAGCACGGCCTGCTGCCACAGCGGGTCGCGGATCCCGGCGGGGTAGCCGGACCGGGAGTCGAGCAGGTCGAAGGAGTACGGGACGAACGAGGTCACCGCGGCGCTGGAGGCCGAGGGTGCCGGGAGGCGGCCGAGGTCGGCCTTGCCGGGTCCGTCCGTGCCGGAGACGACGCCGGTGTTGATGCCGATGCCTCCCGGGGCGGGCCCGTCCGCATCGGTCCGGTCCGCACCGGTCGCCCCCTCCCTCTCCCCCGATGTGAGCAGCGCGGGGGCGTGGAAGGCGCCGATCACGGCGGCGACGCGGCGGTCTCCGGCCGAGGCCTCGGCGATCACCCGCCGCATCCGAGCCTCGCGGGCGAGGTCGGTGGCCGGTACGGCGGCGTCGTTCCGCAGGGCCCAGCCCACGCCCAGGGCGGCGCGGCGCACCGCCTCCGGGGAGCAGCCGGGGGCCAGTACCTCCACGGCGCGGTCCCACATGTCCTCGCCGTCCCGGCCGGTGCCGGCGGTGGCGAGCGCGGCGGCGAAGGAGCCGCGTCCCCGCCGTCCCCCGGCACCGGCACCCTCGTCCGTACCGTCGACGGCTTCGACACCGGGGAAGTCACCCGGGCCGGTCAGGGACCAGCCGGGGTCGGACAGGGGGAGGTCGCAGCAGACGACCTCCGCGCCGTGCTCGCGGGCCCACCGCACCGCCGCGAGCTCCGGGGAGAAGTCCGCGAAGGGGTAGAACGACAGGCGTCCGCCCTCGCCCGCCCCGGCCAGGGCGACGGGGGCGACGGTCTCCGGGTCCGCCAGGTGCTCCAGCCAGGGCCGGAAGTCGGCCGGGAGCTCCACGCAGACCACCTCGGCGCCCGCCTCGTCGAGGAGGGCGGGCACCACGGCGGCCAGGGCCGGGCTGTGGTGGCGCACCCCGAGGAGGTACGGGGTGCGGGACGCGGCCAGCGCGTCCACGGCCGCCCGGGGATCGAGCGAGACGAGCGGGTTGGACGGGTTGGGCGGGTCAAGAGGGTCGAGGGTGGTCACCGCAGGCTCCCGCGCAGGTCCCAGAGGCGGCGCCACATCGCCGAGCCGTTCTCGGCCCGGCGGCGGACCGGGCCGTCCCAGTAGCCGAGGAGGCGGGCGTGGTCGGCCGGGTCGTCCTTGCGGACGACCCCGAGGAGGTGTCCGGGCAGGAGGTCGAGGACGTCCCCGCCCGGGAGGTAGGCGGCAGCCACCCCGAGGGAGGCCGCGACCTGGACGGCCTCGGCGGTGGACATGACCGTGCCCGGCCGCTCCACGTCCCAGCCCTCGGTCGAGCGGCCGGAGCGCAGGTCCCGGAAGACCGTGACGAGGGCGTCCAGGACGGCGTCGTCCACGCCGAAGGAAGCGCCCGCGCGCTGGACCGCCGCGACGGCCTGGCGGCGGATCAGGACGGCCTCGGCGTCGGCGTCGGCGATCGGGTCGACGGTCTCGAAGTTGAAGCGGCGCTTGAGCGCGGCGGACATCTCGGAGACGCCCCGGTCGCGCAGGTTGGCGGTGGCGATGACGGTGAAGCCGGGCGCGGCGGTGACCACCGCGTCCTCGGTGGCGGTCAGTTCGGGGACGGTGATCCTGCGGTCGGACAGGATGGAGACCAGGGCGTCCTGCACCTCGGGCAGGCAGCGGGTGATCTCCTCGACCCGCACCACCCGGCCGGTGCGCATGGCGGCGAGCACCGGGGAGTCGACGAGGGCCTGCGGGGTGGGACCCTGGGCGAGCAGCAGGGCGTAGTTCCAGCCGTAGCGGAAGGCGTCCTCGGTGGTGCCGGCGGTGCCCTGCACGGTGAGGGAGCTGGTGCCGCAGACGGCGGCCGCGAGCAGTTCCGACAGCATCGACTTGGCGGTGCCGGGCTCGCCGGTGAGGAGCAGTCCGCGCTCTCCGGCGAGGGTGACCACGCAGCGCTCCACCAGGGCGCGTTCGCCGACGAACTTCGGGGCGATCTCCAGTTTGGCCGGCAGGCCCGCGCGGCGCTTGGGCAGGGCCAGTTCCGCACCGTCGCTGCCGCAGACGAACATGACGACCGCGCGGGGGGTCAGGGCCCAGCCGGGCGGGCGGGGGCCGGGGTCCTGTGCGGCGAGGAAGGCGAGTTCGGCGGCGTGGCGCTCCTCGGCGGGCCGGACCTGCCGGGCGGGGGCGGGCTGTTCGGTGACGGTCATGCGGGGTTCCTCCGGAAGGGGTACGGGTGTGGGCGGCGCGACACGCCCGGGACGGGGTGCGCCGCGCCGTCGCCGCGTGCGGCGTGCCACGTGCGGCGGGTGGTGCGCCGCACCGCGCCGTGGCGGGTGGTGCGGCGCACCGTGGCGGGCTGCCGACCGGCCGGTGACGGTCCGGCGATACCGGCCGGGCGGCGACGGCCGACCGCCGGCCGGTCGTTCGGCCGCCGGTCGTTCGGCTCCCGGTCGTTCAGCCGCCGGTCGTTCGGCGGGGCGACCGGTCGGCAGCCGACCGGTCGGCGGCCAGGCCGTTCGGCGGGGCGACCGGCAGCCGGCCCGGTCGGCGGCCGGTCGGTCAGCGGCGGCGCCGGGTGCGCCGGACCTTCAGCTCCTCGAAGCGGGGGACGTCGCCGTCGAGGATCCGCCGCCACGCCCGGGCGAACAGTTCGGCGGCCGGTTCGACCGGCACCAGGGCGCACAGGAACGGCCCGTACATCGGCAGCTTCCACTGCTCGACCGGCAGCCCGAGGCCCTTCTGCTCGGACCAGGCGCCGGGCAGGAACAGCGAGCGTCCCGCCCGGGCCCGTACGGCCGACACCACCAGGTCGGTGGCGGCCAGTTCGGCGCGGGCCGCCTTGAGGCGGGCCGGCTTCCAGCCCGTCCACCGGGCGGTGTCGCGGTCGGTGGGGTCGGGCAGGGCGAGGAGCATCAGGTACAGCACCGCCGCGTCGGCCCCCAGGCCGTGGGTACCGGCGACCTCCGCGACCAGGTCGGGCACGGAGCGCGAGGGGTCCTGCGGCCACCAGGTGCCGTCCTTGTCCCTCTCCCCGGCGGCGGGCGCGCCCGGGTCGGCGAGGAGCCGGGCGAACGCCGGGTCGTGGGCCCGTCGCAGGGCCGTCTCGACCCCGAACGGCCTCTGGTCGGCGCCGCGCAGGACCGCGAGATACGGGTCGGAGCCGGTGGAGTCGAGCAGTGCGGTCCGCAGGGCCGGCTGGGGCCGGTCGTCGTGCGTGGCCATGAGGACCGCGCCGTACCGCTCGTGGTCCGGTGCCGTCTCGGTCGGGGTGCCCGCCACCTTCCGGAAGTCCGGGAGGCTGGTGTAGTACCCGGCGGAGACGAGGAGTTCGGGCGAGGCCAGGCGCTGCCGCACGGCGGTGAGGGCGCTGGGCAGCGCCGCCCGCGCGGGGTCGCCCGCGGGGAGCCGGTGGGCCAGCCAGGCCGCCAGGCCCATCGAGGCGGTCAGCACCGATTCGGTGAACGGGTGGGCGGTCGGGGTCACGGGCTCCGGCCGGTCCCCCGCGATGTGCCACGCCACGTCGGTGGAGAGCTCGGGCGACGCGGCGGGATCGAGGAGCGCCGGAAGGGCCCGGTGGACGGACCAGCCGGTGACGACCCCGCGGGTGGCCTCCGCGATCAGCCGGTCGGGGACCCGGGTGCGCCGTCCCACGTACGCGTTCCAGGCCGCCGCCGCCGACGCCGTGTCGGGGCCCTCGGTCCACAGGCGCTCCGGGTCCTCGGGCAGGAGCGCCGCCACCACGGCCCGCCGCACCTCGACGGAGAGCGCGCGCAGTTCGTCGCGTGCCTGGGCCGCCTCGGCCACCTTCAGGCCGAGGGACGTGCGCAGCTCCGTCGGCAGGAAGCTGTTCCCCCAGTCGTCCACGTTCGGCATGCCGGCGAGGACGAGCCGGGCCAGTGCTCCGGGGACACCGGTGAGCCTGCTGAACTCCTCGGCCGCCTCCGGGAGGAAGGGGGCCTCCCCCCGGCTCTCCGCCTCTCGCAGGAAGGCGGTCAGCCAGTCGGCGCCGCGCGTGCGGTCGCCGATCGGCGTCGCGGTGCGCAGGGTGTACGGGGCGGGTGCCCCGAACCGGCCGTCGGGAGCGTGGAGGAGCGCCTCGAACTCCCGTCCGTCGTCGACGGACCAGTCGTTCCCGGTGATTCCGAGGGCCGCTCCCCCGCCGAGCGGGAGGACGGTGCCGTAGGAGGTGGGGCGTTCCAGGCCGTCGGGAGTGTGCAGGTGGGGGGTGGCGAGGTGGAGGACGACCCGGCGCCAGTGGTCGGTCGAGTTCTCCGTCGAGGCGAGGCCCAGGGCGTCGACCCGGCCGAGCACGTCGAGCAGTGCGGCCCGGTGCTCGTCACCGCTGCCGGGCGCGACGGCCCGGTAGGCGATCGCCGCCGGTTCGTTCAGGAGGGGGACGAAGGAGAACGGGGAGTACGGCAGGGAGGGCAGGTCGTGGTGGAGCGTCCCCGGGGGGACCGGGGCGGAGGCGCCGGCCCGTGCCGCCGCCAGTTCCTCCAGGAGGCGGTGGGCCACGTCCGAGGCGGCGCCCCGGTTGTAGTGGCGGGAGCCGGTGAGTCCGTCGAGCGCCTCGGCGAGCAGGCTGTCGTGGGGGCCTTCGGCGCGTGCTTCCGCGGGCTCGGCCGCCGGGTCGAGCCGGGCGGCCACGGAGTCCAGGGCCTTCTGCTGCGCCACGGCGAAGCGCAGCGCCTTCACGACGCCCGCGACCAGCTCGGGCGCGGTGATCCCGGGCAGCGCGGCGGTCACGAGGTCCGGGAGGTCCGTGGCCCGCTCGGCGAGGAGGGCCGCCTTCAGGAGCGTGCCGGCCGTCTCCGCGTCGGCGGCGCGCAGCGTGTCCGAGCCCCGCGGGTCGCGCGGGCGCAGCGCGTGGAAGTGGGACAGCGGCGGCAGGGGCGTGGCGGCGGTGCCGTAGATGTCGTTCCGGTCGCTGTCGGACGTCGTCGTGATCACGCCGTCCGGGTCGGTGAGCAGCAGTTCCCGCCACTGGCGGGTCAGGGCCCTGGGCCGGTCGTCGCCGGGGAATGTCAGGGCGGCGACGGGCATGTCGGAGCCCTCGGGCAGGGAGACGCTCCGGCCTGCGGTGTCGCCGGCGCACCAGCCGTCGCCGGGGATCCGCACGATCCGCCAGCCGAGCAGGCCGTCGGCGGGGGTGCCCAGGGCCGAGCCCTCCACCGCGGGGGCGGGGCGCAGCCACGAGGAGCGGGCGGCCAGTCGGGCACCGGGGGCGTGGGAGCGGGTCGCGTCGGCGAGGAAGCCGGGCAGGGAGCGCCGGCCCCGGGCGTTCTCCGCGGGGTCGTACTCGACCCAGCCGCTGTCGTCGTGCCGCTCGTCGTTCTCGTACCGCTCGGCGCGCTCCCACGCCCAGTACGAGATGCCGTCGGAGATCACCTCCCGTTCCCGGGGCAGCTTCGTGTCGCCGGCGTGCAGGACCCCGGCGCCGGTGGTGCGGCCGCCGCCGGGCAGCGGCAGGCTGGGCTGGTCGGAGCGGAGGGACCAGTAGCTGATGTCGCCGTCCAGGGTGAACACGCGGTCGGGCGCGGTGTGCCAGTAGCCCTCGGCCGGGCTGCTGCCGTAGCCGGTCCAGAACACGAGGAGGGCGCCGTCGACGTAGTGGAAGCCGCACCGGTGGGAGGACCGGCCGGTGGGCCCGCGCAGGTCGTGGGTGAGGACGGTGGAGTCGGCGTCGATGACGCGCACCCGGGTGGAGTTGGCGACGATCAGGTACGGCCAGGCCTCGAAGACGGAGAGGCCGTCGAGCTTGTCGCGCCCGGGGGCCAGGTCCGCGACGGCCTCCTCCCACGCCGGCCAGTGGAACTCCTCCCACAGGCCGCCGCGCAGGGTGCGCGCCAGGGTCTCTCCGAGGTCGGCGCCGGCGGCGGCCGCGACCTCCTCCGGTGCGAGCGCGAGGGCTTCGGCGGGCAGCCACGACAGGCGGGCGATCGCTTTGGGCACCCCGGGCAGTCCGGCCGCGACCGAGTCGCGTGCGACGTCGCGCATCCACTCGGCGAGCATCGGGCGGCCACCGGCCGAGGCGGCGAGCCGGCGCATCACGTCCGCTCCGGAGGAGGCGTCGTGGTAGGAGTTCGCGGCGCGCCGGAAGGCGGGGCGGAAACGGGGGTCGGCGGCGATCGCGGCCAGGTCGCGGGGGTTCTCGCCGCGCGCCCAGTCCGACAGGTTGAGGGAGGCGGCGTTCGTCCTGGGGCCGTCCACGGCCGGGTCGGCGACCGGGACGTCCAGCGCGAGCAGCAGGTCGAGCAGGTCCAGGTCCTCGACGCCGATCCGCAGGACGCCCTGGCCGTCGGGGCGGGTCGCGAGGTCGGCGCGCAGCCGTCCGGCGGCCCGCTCCACCAGGTCGAGGAGGGCCGGCGGGGTGGGGCGGCCGCCCCAGCCCCGGTGCCGGGCGGTGTGGAAGCGCTCCAGCCAGCCGGCCGCGCCGTCGGCGCAGCGCTCCTCCGGCGGGACGTCCGTGCCGGTCAGTCCGGCGTCCGCTCCGGACTCCGTGAGGATCCCCAGCCACAGGTCGGCGAACCCGGCGTCGTCGGAGGGCGGCATCAGTTCCAGGAGCGTGCCCCGTACGGCAGGGACGCGGCGGGCCAGGGCGACGAGGGCGGCCCGGTGCGTCTTCCACCAGCCGTCGGCGGCCCGCAGGGTGGCGGGCAGCGGGAGGAGTTCGGCGAGGTGGTCCTGCTCCGCCTCGGGGGCGGACAGGCCTGCGGCGCGGGCCAGGCGGCGCAGTTCCGTGGTGGCCTGGGCGGAGGGGGCGAGGCCGCCGGCGGTCCGGCGCACGCACAGGCGCCGGAAGCGCTCGTACGCCTCGGCGGGCGCGAGCCGGGCGGCGAGTTGCTTGCCGTATCCGGTGAGGACCTTCACCGGCAGCGCGCCGACCAGGGCGAATTCGAGGAAGACGGCGTCGAGCCGGTCCTCGTCGACGGCCAGGCCGTGCTGGGCCTCGCTGGTGCGGGCGCGGGCGAAGAGCTGTCCCGCGTACGTGGTGTTCTCGACGCCGAGGAAGATCCGGGCGGCCTGCTCGTAGAAGACGGGCAGGAAGTGCGGGACCGAGGAGGCGAGCCGCTCGGCGAGTTCGAGGCAGGCGTCCAGGGCGGCCTTGGGCTTGGTCCTGGCCTGCCGGGCGAGGCGGTCGAGCTCCGGTACGACCGCGAGGGCGTGGTGGCCGTCCTCGGGGTGGTGGACCAGGACCCATTCGGGGAAGCCCAGCTCCTGGCGGCGGCCGAGGCCGACGACGGCCGGTTCCCCGTGGGGTTCGAGGCCGAGGAAGCCGGCGGCGAGGTCCTCGGCGGGGCCGAGTTCGGCCGCGGCGAGGCGGACGACGACCCGGTCCTCGTCGAAAACGGGGTGGCGGTAGGTCCGGGCGGTCAGTTCGACCGCCGAGGCCCCCGCTCCCTCGGTGCCGGCCGGGAGCACGGCCCCGGCCGCGAGCAGCTCCGCGTGGTCGCGGGCCCCGCCGGGAGCGGTGTCCATGGTCCTGTCGGAAGCGGTCGTGCCGGTCACGCGTCCCCACCCTCTTCGATCGTGCGGCCGGCGTAGAGCGCGGCGGCCATGCGCATTCCCTCGGACCAGGCCACCGGTCCGACCTCGTTCAGCCGCACGGAGCGGCCCTCGTCGTCGTGCCAGCCGAGCCCGCCGGTCTCCGACTCCCCGTCCCAGTACGGTTCGCCGATCCAGACGGACGCCTCCGTGGCACGGCCGCCGTCGCGGACCCTGCAGGTGGCGTATCCGCCGGAGACGCGGTAGCCGAGCGAGGTCGCGCGGGCGGCGAGGCCGAAGCGGGAGGCGAACTTTCCGCCCGCGTAGTCCCGTACCTCCGTGGCGGTCTCCGGGTGGGCGGCGGCCGGCCTGGTCCAGGTGGCCCGGTGGATCTGCTCCACCCGCTGGGTGATGCCGAGTTCGGCCGCGAAGTCCCGCACGTCGTCCAGGTCGGGGAGGAGCACGGGGTGCGGGAGGGTGACGGTGCGCGGGGAGAGCCGTACGGTCTCGCCGTCGAGGTCGACCACCTTCAGCTCGCCGTCGGCGGTGACGTCCCGCAGGAAACCGACCTCGTCCGGGTCGTCGCCCACCACGGCCATGTCGCGGAGGGCGGACCGCCAGGCCTCGTCCGGCCACACGCGGGCGACGAGGCCGGTGGGCACGGGGAGCGAGGACACCATCCAGGTGTCGACCTGGGCCACGCACGCGGCCACGTGCCGGTCCAGCCATTCGGCGAGCCGCCGGAGCCGGTCCACCTCGGGGTGGTCCCGCAGTGCCTTCGGCAGCGTCTTCAACTGCCTTCCTCCGGCGCGCCGCGCGACCACGCGCCCCTCATCGAGGGTGATCTCGTACCCCTCGTCCGCCGTCAGCCACGCCATCGGCCGTGCCCCCTCCGCCTGTCCGTCAGAAATCGTGTCCGTCAGAAATCGCGCAGCTCGAACCGAGGGGTCGAAATCCCCTGAACCGCACGATGAAGGGGAGACTAACCAGCGCCACTGACAACGCGTGTTCGGGGCCCGGACAGGCGGTCCCGGAGCGGTCGGCCGTCGCACGGTCCGCGTGTCACGGGCTCCTCGGCGTACGAAGGCGCCGCAGGTTTCTCGCCGTGGCGCAGCACCCTCGCACCACAGGCGTCTCGCCGCGGGGGCTTCTTCCGGCGAATCGGGGGCACATCCGAACAGGTGAGGTCCGGGAGCGTTCGGCCTCGCCGTCCTTGCCGTCGCGGCCGGGAAGGGCGTAGCTGTGGGGCGGCGTACAAGATCTGGCGCCGTGGCCGTGCGGATCGGACGGAGGAACCGGGTGAGGATCCCCGCGCTCGTCGGAGCTTCGGCGGCTGTGGCGGTGCTGTGCGCGTGCGGTGCGCCGCAGGCGCGCCAGGACGGGGCGGTCCGGGCGGGCCGCGCCTTCGAGGACGCCCTCGCCGCCGGCGCCTACGGCGCGGCGTGCGAACTGCTCGCGCCGGAGAGCCGCGAACAGCTGGAGGAGGACGGGAAGCAGCCGTGCGCGCGGGCGTTGCCCTCGCAGGACCTGCCGCGGGGCGGCGGCGCGGCGCGCGTGGACGTCCACGGTCGGCAGGCGCTGCTCCGGCTGGACGGCGAGACGCTGTTCCTGTCGCAGTTCGACGACGGGTGGCGGGTGACCGCCGCCGGATGCGTGCCGGAGGGCGGCGACGAGCCGTACCGCTGCGTGCTGAAGGGGGCGTGACCGTGCGGGCGATGTTCGCCTTGTGCGTGCTGATCGTCGTGGGAGGCCTCGGGTACTTCACCGTGATCGGGATGATGCAGCGATGACGGTCGGCCGGGACCGCGGGGGCTTCTGGCGGTCGAACAGCCTCACCCTCTGCTTCGGGGTCGCCTTCCTGGTGGTCCTCGGCGCGCAGGCCGTCGCCGGGCGCGCGGAGTTCAACGAGCAGCTGGCCGTCGAGGGGTTGCAGCAGATCGGTTTCGGCGACTACCTGATGTCCTCGGACTTCGCCGTCGACGTCACCGAGAACTGGCAGTCGGAGTTCCTCCAGTTCTTCCTGTACATCTTCGGCACGGTCTACCTGCTCCAGCGCGGTTCGCCCGAGTCCAAGCCCCTGGACAGGGCGGGCACGGAGAGCGAACGCGACCAGCGCATGGGCGACCACGCGCGGGCGGACTCGCCCCGGTGGGCGGGCACCGGGGACTGGCGGCAGGCCCTCTACTCCCGGTCGCTCGGGCTCGCCATGGCCGTCTTCTTCCTGCTGTCCTGGCTGGCGCAGTCGGTCTCGGGCGTCGCCGCCTACAACGAGCTGCGGTTGCGCCAGCTCCAGGCCCCGGTCCCGTGGCGTTCCTACCTGGCCTCCTCCGACTTCTGGAACCGTTCCCTGCAGAACTGGCAGTCGGAGCTGCTGGCCGTGGCCGCGATGGCGATCCTCTCCGTGTACCTGCGCCAGCGCGGCTCACCGGAGTCGAAGCCCGTCGGCGCCACGCACGGCGCCACGGGCGTGGAGGGGTGAGGGGCGTCCCGGCGGCGGGGCGCCCGGGAAACGGCCGGCGGGCCGACCGCTGCGGGGAAAGCGCCCGGTGGGCCGACCACTGCCGGGAAAGCGCCCAGTAGGCCGACCACTGCCGGGAAAGCGCCCAGTAGGCCGACCACTGCCGGGAAGCGCCGGAGAGGTCGACCACTGTCCGGGAATCTCCGGGACGGTGCCGACCGCTGCCCGGGCAGGAGGGGAAGGGCCCGGACAGCGGCACCCGGCCCCTGCCCGGTCGGGCGGGTTCCACTCGTCCCGGCACCCCGGCGGTCCGAACCGCCGGGGTGCCGGTGGGTGCCGGGGCGCGTGGTCCTTCGTTCCACGGCCGGCGGCGTGGTCGCTCCGCCTGGTTCAGGACCCGTCGGAACGCTGGTCGGGAGGGGTTCCGCCGCCCTCGCCGCCGCCCTTGTCCCCCTTGTCCGTACCGTGTGCCGCGCCCCGGCCCCTCTCGTCGGACCGGTGGGCCTGGCGGGCCTTGAGTTCGGCGAGGTCCTGCGGGGTGGCCGCGCCCTTCCCGCTCCTTCGCTGTTCACGGCTCTGCGGACCGCTCATGGCGTCTCCTCACATCGGATGGGCCGGCGCCCTGCCGGTGCCGGTGTCCTTCTCCCCGCGCGTCTCCCCGATCCTGCGGATGCCATGCCCCGCACCCGTCCGGCGAGCGGCGGTGGCGGAGCATGGCCGACCGTGACGGGGGTAGCGGCGGAGGCACCACGCGTGGGGCGCACGGGAAGTGCGCACCGGGTGCGCGCGGCACACCGGAAGCAGGAGAAAGAAGTACGGAAGGAGGCGGAGCCATGGCCGACATCCAGGGCTTCGACCCGCGCACGGCGATCGTCACCGGTTCGGATTCCGGGATCGGGCGCGCCGTGGCGGTACGGCTCGCGGAGGCGGGTCTCGACGTGGGCGTCACCTGGCACACCGACGAGGCGGGCGCCGAGGCCACGGCGGAGGAGGTCCGCGCCCACGGGCGACGGGCGGCCGTCGCCCGCCTGGACCTGACGGAGCTGCCGGAGGCCGCCGACGTGGTCGACCGGCTCGCGGAGGAGCTCGGCGGGGTCGACGTCCTGGTCAACAACGCCGGTACGGGTACGGCGGAGTCCTTCCTCGATCTGAGCCTGGAGAAGGTCAGGGAGGTGCTCGACGTCGACCTGACGGGGCCGTTCCTGTGCGCCCAGCGCGCCGCCCGCCGGATGATCGACCGGGGGCGCGGGGGCCGCATCGTGCAGATCACCTCGGTGCACGAGCACCAGCCCCGGGTGGGCGCGGGGCCGTACTGCGCCGCGAAGGGCGGTCTCGGGCTGCTCACCCAGGTCATGGCCCTGGAGCTGGGCGAGTACGGCATCACCGTGAATTCCGTCGCGCCGGGCGAGATCGCCACTCCGATGACCGGCCAGGAGGACGAGGACGTCCGGTCCGCGTCCCGGCCGGGTGTCCCCCTGGGGCGCCCGGGGGACGCCCGGGAGGTCGCCGCCGTCGTCGCCTTCCTGGCGGGCCCCGACGCGTCGTACGTGACCGGGGCGTCCTGGGCGGTGGACGGCGGGATGCTCCGCATGGGCCCGATGGCGGGTTCGCATCTGACGTCCGACGACTGGCGCCGGCCCTGAGGGGCCCTCCCTCGCCCGTCCGGGTGCCGTACCGCGGCTGGAGAGGCCCGTGCGACGAGGACCGTCCTGTGCCCCGCCTCGGGTCGGCGGGGCACAGGACGGTTTCGGGTCGGCGGGGGCAGCCGCGGGGCCGGTCAGTCGCTCCAGCGCAGGACGGCGCCGAGGCCGCCCGCGGGTCCCGCCATCTCCTCCGGGACCACGAGGACCTCGGAGCCCGCGGCGACGCAGGCGCGCAGCAGCGCGTCGTCGGCGCGCGCCTCCTCCGGTCGGCCGATCCCCCAGCCCCTGGCCTCGGCACGGCCCGCGGCGATCTCGTCGGGGCCGGGGCCGACCCACACGGGACGGCTCGCGTCGGGGGCGTCCCGGCCGAGCAGGAGGGCGGCGACCTGGTGCTCCCGGGCGGCCGCCGCCACGGCCGGAATCCCTTCGGCGGCCGGGCCGCGGCCGGTGTCGACGGTCGTCTCGCGGTGCTCGCCGGGGCGCCCGCGCGCCCGGCGGAAGTCGTCGAGGGCGCTCCGTACCCGCTCCTGGGCGTAGCGGGAGCGGGCCTCCTCGATCTGCCGGTCCAGGAGCTCGGTGGAGGCGCCGGGCGCGCGGCTGCCGTGGTCCACCTCGACGGCGACGCTCCGGAGCCGCTGCGGCAGCCGTTCCCGTACGGCCTTGCGCTCGCGCGCGTCCCCGGCCAGGACCAGGAGGGTGCCGCCGTCCTGCGGACAGCGCCGGGCGAGTTCGCCGGCGATGATGTCGGCCGTCTCCTCCCAGGCGTCCTCCACCTTGTTGCTGTAGTGCCATTCGTACCGGTCCTGGGGGATGGAACGGTGTCCGCGGCCCTGCCACTGCTTCCCGTGGGCCTCGCCCAGGTTCCGCGTGCCGCGGGAGTCCCGCAGTTCGAGGTCGGCTCCCTCCCGGTCGATGAGGGCCACCTGGCAGGCGGGTTCGTCGCTCCGCAGGAGCACCAGGGGCGCGATGTGCGGGAGGTTCGTCCACGTGGCCCCGGCGGACGGCGGGGCCGCCGTGAGGGGGACGTCGAGGACGACCTCGCCCGCCGTCGCGAAGAGGGCGCGTCCGGGCGGCGGGCCGGAGACGGGTTCGGCGCCGAGCCGTTCGGCGACCGCGCGGATCGTGGCCGGGTCGGCGCCCTCGTCGACGAGCTGTGCGGCCGCGGCGCGGTTGCGCAGCCGCTGGATCTGCGCCGCGTCCTCCGTGGCCCTGTCGGTCTCGACGTAGACGGAGGCCCAGGGACCGGGGCGGTCCAGGAGCGGTTTGAGGAAGTCGAGGTTCATGGTGTCCCCACTGGGGTCGGAACGTGCAACGTGCGGGTGTCGGAGGCGGTCAGCGCTCCGCACCGGGCTCCTCGCGCCATCCGGACGGTCCGGATTCGTCCACCGTGGCGTCCGCCCCGGTGTCCACGTGCATCGCGGCCTCCTCGGCAGGCGCGGCCCAGTCGTCCGGGCCGACGTCCCGGGCGACCGTGCGGTTGCCCGTCTCCCTGGGGGTGTCGACCGGGGCCAGGCGGCCCGCCCGCGTGGTGCCGGCCTGCTCGTCGACGGGTTCGCCCGCGCCGCCCGGCAGGTCGCCGATGCTGTCGCCCTCCGGCGGCTGCTCGTCGGGGATCTCCTGGGCGAGCCGGTCGTCCAGCGACTCGCCCTCGCGCTGCTCGCGCTGGGTGGTGCCGTGCCGGGTCACTCCTCGCGGCCGCTCGGGGGGCGAGTAGCCGGGGCTGGCCATGTCCTCCAGGGGATCCGTCACGATCGCGTTGTCCGGGTCGAGCGCGTCGGTGGGGCGGTTGTCCACGTCGGAGTGGGTGGGCTGGTAGACGTCGTCGCCGCGGGCCTCGTCCGTGTCGGGCTCGTTGCGGTCCATGACGGTTTCCTTTCGGGGCGGGGATCGGAAAAAGGGGTCGGGAAAAGAGGGGCGGGACGGGGGCGGGGCCGACGGGGTCCGGCTCTGCCGGTGGCCGGAGCCTCAGTCGGTGGCCAGGATGATCGCGTACACGAGGAAGAACAGCGCGAACACGATGACGATGATCCACAGGGCGAGGAGCGGGCCGGTGGCCCATCCGCGCCGGAGCGGCCGGTAGGGCCCGGTCCCGGTCCCCGTACCGGACTCCGCCGGTGGCGTCTCCCCGGGCGCGATCCCGCCTCCGGCGCCGGGGCGGGGCGTGTCGGTGCTCCCTCCGGTGCCGGGTGTGTCCCGGGGCTCCGGGTCGGGGTTGCTCGGTCCGGTCATGGCTTATCTCCCTCCGGAATCCGGATGTCGCACGGCCGGTACGCGACTACCCGCCCGTGTCCGCCCTATCCGGCGTGCGGCGGGCCGACCGCGCGGCGGCCACGTGCCGGCCCGCCGGTCAATGGGCGGCGGCTCCGAACTCGGCGTGCTGGGTACGCAGGGCGAAGTCGGGCTCCGCCCCGGGTGGTTCGCCGAGCGACAGGCGTCGTGCCTCGGCGGACGCCTCCCGCATCAGGGCGTGGAACTCCTCGTCCGTGAGTCGGCGCCGCTCGCTTCTCGTCTGCTGTCCCTCGGTCCGCACTGCGGGCCTCCTCGCGGTCGTTCTGGTCGTGCTCTCGTCCCGGCGACTACCCGGTACGGGGTCGGGCAGACAGTGCCCGGCCGGCCGATTCCTTACGGTCGCGACCGATCACGGGCGGGCGTATGACCGGGCCCACTCTGGGTAGACGCGGTTCCACCCCTCAGGGAGGGGCCGTCGCGACCAGTGGCAAGGACAGGAGCAGGCGATGAACCTCACGGAAGACCCGGCCGCGCGCCGGTCGGCGAACGGAGAGGCGTACCCCGCGTCCGCCGCTCACGACCATGTGCTCGCGGGTGCCGGATCTCCCGAGCCCCGGAAGGCGCCGCGGGAGGCCCCCACGGCGCGGGGAGCCCACGAGGGCGACGCGACGGCGCTGCCCCCCGACCACACCCAGGCGATCCTGGAGACGACGAAGCAGGTCGGGGCGGTGCTGAAGGCCCTGGGGTGTCCGTTCGCCCTGGTCGGCGGTGTCGCCGCCTACGCGCACGGCATTCCGGTGCGGCTCCAGCACGACACGGACTTCGCCGTACGACGGGAGGACGCCGAGGCCGTCACGGAGGCGCTGCGGGAGAACGGCATCCGGATCGTCGAACCGCCCGAGGACTGGCTGGTCAAGGCGCGTTCCGGCGGTGAGGAGATCGATCTGATCTTCTCCCTGGCGGGGCAGCCGGTCACGACCGAGCTCCTGGACCGGGCCCAGACGCTCCCGGTGGACTCGGTCCACATGCCGGTGATCGCGCCGACCGACCTCCTGGTCTCCCGGCTGCTGGCGTTCTCGGAGCACCACTGCGACTTCGGCACCCTGCTGCCGGTGGCACGGGGTCTGCGCGAGCGGGTCGACTGGGCGCGCGTCCGCCAGGAGACGAAGGACGCCCCCATGGCCGTCGCCTTCCTCTACCTGCTGGAACTGCTCCACGTCCTGCCGGCCCACGGCCCCGCCGGCCCTTCCGGCCCCTCCGGCCCGGGTGGAGCCGACCACGGGTAGACCGCCGCACCGGCGGAGGCGCCGCGCAGGTCTCATCTGCCGGGCCGCCCCGCAAGGGCCCGACCAACCCTGTCCGGCGGCCATGGACGGTGTCGGCGCGGCTGTCGTACCGGTCGGACTACGGCAGGACAGCAGGTCCGTGGCATGTTCGGCGACGGCGTACGCGGCAGCGTCTCCTGGCGCACGGCATCGAGGAGCAGACGTCCTCAGCCCGGGCATGGCGGAGCCCCTCGCACCGGTCTGTGTGCGAGGGGCTCCGCGTCGGTCACGACCTCCCCCTTTTCCGGCGGGCGCTCGTTCCGTCTTCTCCCCCGGGGCACCGCGCCGGTACGCGGCGCGGGCTCGCGGTCATCGCGTCGGGTCTGCCGTGAGCCGGTCTAACCGGCCCAACCGGCCCCACTGGTCCGACCGGTTCAGCTCGCGTTTCGCAGCATCGAATGCACGCTCCTGCCCGTTCCCGTTGCCGTCCCCATCTTCGTCTCCGTCTCCGTCTCCGTCGAGGAGGGTGACGGCGTCGCGGTAGGCGGTGGCGGCTTCGGTCGTGCGGCCCAGGTGGCGCAAGGCGTGGCCGAGGGCGAGGCGGACGTCTCCTTCGAGGAGGCGGTCCGCCGGGCGAGATCGGCCAGGGGACCAGTTCCGCGACGAGGCGCCGTCCGCGTGCCGGACGCCGTGGAGCGCGGCGTTCGCGTCGTACTCAACGGGGATGGAAGGGAGCGGCCGCCACGGCCAAGCCGATGGCGTCGAGCTCGGCGAGGGCGCGCGTCCTTTCGGTCTCCGGCAGGAGTTCTGCCTCCCACCGGAGCATGCCCAGGTAGGAGGCGGCGGAGCGCGCCGCGGTCGTCCGGGCGTGACCTCGGTGCGCCGCCGCTCGCGCCCCGCTTCCGTACGGCGCCGGTGTTCCCGTGGCCGGCATGACTGGATGGGAAGTTCTGCCGCCTGCTTGCTCTTTCGTATTTTCGGGGCGCACCGATCGGCGGGAACCGGCTACCAGTCCACCAGGTCCACCGCCGGGCGGGCAGGATCTAAGCCGCCGCCTCGCCGCCCAGGCTGCGGACGATCGCCGCCGAGAAGGCGTCGAGGTCGCCCGGGTTGCGGGAGGTGATTAGAGGATGACCTCCGGAGGTGTCGACGACGACTTCCTCGTCCACCCAGGTGGCCCCCGCGTTCTCCAGGTCGGGGCGGAGCGAGGGGTACGAGGTCAGCCGGCGGCCCTTGGTCAGCTCGCTGTCCACGAGGAGCCACGGCCCGTGGCAGATGGCGGCCACCGGCCTGCCCGCCCCGGCGAAGGCGGAGACGAGGCGGCGGGCGTCGTCGTCCGTGCGGAGCTGGTCGGCGTTCACGGTGCCGCCCGGGACGATCACGGCGTCGAATCCGTCCGCGGAGGCCTCGGCGAGCGTCGTGTCCGGCTGGACCACGGAGCCCGGGTCCTTGTCCGAGACGAGGGTCTGGACGCCCTCGTCCTTCTGTGCGGCGACCGTGACGCGGGCTCCCGCCTCGCGGAGGGCGGCCACCGGCTTCTCCAGTTCGTCCTGCTCCGTGCCGTAGTTCGTCGTGAGGACGAGAACGTTCTTTCCGTCGAGCGACACTGTGCGTTTCCTCTCTGGTCGGCCCCCCTCGTCCCTGCGCCTCACCCTCACCCGTAAGCCTCAAACCTCACAGAAAACGCGAATAAGGCGGTCCGGCACCCCTCGGCCTCTCGGCGCCGGGTATCGGGCGGCGGGCGGCAGGCGGCAGGCGGCAGGCGGCAATGCGCACCATCGTGCGCTACTACCCCGACAATCGTGTCAAACCACTCGAAACGGGCATCCTCTTTAGAGGAAGCTCGCCAGACGGACCCCCTCCGCCGCCTTTGCACGGCAGCGGCGCAGGCCCATCGCCCCGTCGAAGGAGCCTCATGTCCACCGTCGGAAACCGTTCCATCCGCACCCGAGCCGTCGACCCGGCTCCTGATCCGGAGGTCGTCGGGAATCCGGGGGCTTCGATGCGCCGGGCCGCTCTGGACGGACTGCCCGAGCTCACCCGCCCCACCACCGTCTCCACCGACGACGCCCAACCCCT